>NC_015636.1:0-1200000 GCF_000179575.2 Methanothermococcus okinawensis IH1
AATTACTAACTTAATAATTTACTAGTTTATTATCTTTTATCTTGATTTTAAATTAAATGTATATCGATATTATACATATTATTTTTATTATTCAAAGACTTTTGACATACATCCCGCAATAAAACCTGCTATGGCATCGTCTAAAAATACATATCCCTTTTTATCCAGAGCTCCTACAATTCCAGGTTTTTTAGCATCATACCATTTAAAATTAAATATTGCCTTTGTCCCTGCAATTTCATTGGCTATTGCCATGCCAATAACTTCATCTACATATATATAATTGGGGTCTTCATTATAATTAAATGGTAGATTGCCTTTAATCCCTTCTTCTTCAAGCTTTATAGCACCGATTATCAAGGTAGATACATTTGGATTATTTAAGTTTTTTAGGATTATCTCTTCAAGTTTTTTTCTAATGTTGTTTAGATTATCGTTGGAAATACAGAGCTCCATACCACAATCCATCATATTTTTTATAGTTATGCCATACTTTTCTAAAATATTTAAAATGTTGGATACATTATAACTGCTATTATATATGTCATTATCCATACTATTATTCATATTGTTCATATTATTATCCACAATACCACCATAATATTAATTAAATATTTATTAATTAAATATTATTGAAAATATTTTTATCTAAGATTACATATATTATTTATAAAAAATCTCGTGATAGGTTATGAGTAAAACAACATACGAACTATTGGAAGTTATATATGCCCTTAAAAGACAGAAATATATAATATATGCCGTTACAATATTGTTTTTAATGTCATTTATAATTTCATATATATTACTTTATTTAGATATTACATGGGTTAAAGAATTTGGAGAAATGATTTTTAATCAATTTTCAGAATATGTAAATTCATTAGATATTAAAAACGAATCTTCATTAAATATATTTTCCATTATAGTGTCTCATAATTTAAGTGTTGGAATTTTAAATTATATATTAACAATATTTTCGACATTAATTATAATATCAAATGCCTTTATTTTAGCTTATGTATTGTATATTAGTAAGCCCTTAACATTTATACTTCTTGTATTGCCACACGGTATTGTGGAAATTCCTGCATTGATACTTTCAAGCAGTTCTGGAATAGTGTTATGTAATGCATTTATAAAAAGATTAAAAAAGGATGAGGATAGTGTATTATATTACAAAGATTCTTTGAGAATATTATTTGTATCCATGTTGTTGTTTATAATTGCAGCTATAATTGAGAGCTCTATTACATTGGAGATAAAAAAACTTATAGTTGGTTAAAAATTATATTAGATTATTATATTAGATTATTATTATATTATTATATTATGTTATAAAATAATAAAATTTAGATTATATTTAATAAAAAAGTGATAAAATGCTTGAACCAATTTATTATGACATAGGAAGAATTTGCAAGGAAGTATATTATAAACCCGAATGCAATAAAAAAAACCAAAATATGACCCCAAAAATGATTGATGATAATATATTAAAGGATATAAAATCCCCCCTATTGAAAATACCATTTGATTGTCCAGAAGACATTGCAAATTACCTAATGAAAATAAATAAGGAAGAAGTTTATGGAACAATTAAAGTTGATGATAAAGAAATTAAATATTATATTGTGAATTTTGGAAAATATATTGATAATATAGATAATAAAGATATTGTTAATTTAAATGATTTAGAACCTAATTTAATAGTAATTGCAGATGGAAGGAGATTAATTAAGAGAAAAGAATTGTTGTTAATTCCAAAATTAAGGGAAAAAATCTCACCAAATACAGCTATATATTTTCCTACGGCACTTCCATGGGAAATACCATTGTTGGTATATTTGGGCGTAGATTATTTTGATTACTCATCTGCATCATATTATGCATCCCTTGGATATTACTTTACAAAAAATAGGATGATATGTATAAAAAATAAATCTTTTGAGGAACTCCTACAACATAATATATCAATTTTAGATGAAGTAGTTGAAGAGGTGAAATACTGCATAAAAGAGGGATGTTTAAGAAATCTTGTAGAAGAAACAGCCATATCTGACCCATATTTATTTGGAAATTATAGGAGATATAACCCAGATTTAAGAAATATTCCTCTATCCAAAGGTAAAAAAATTATTGTGACAATTAACGAAACCACCATTCCAGAGGTAAAAAAATATATTAAACAGATGAAGAATTATGAGGCATTTACAAATACAGTCGTTTTATTACCTTGTTCATCGAAAAAACCTTATTCCCATTCAAAATCTCACCAATATTTCATAAATACCATAAATTCTGTGAATTTCCCAGTGGAAGAGGTAATTCTTACATCTCCTTATGGCGTAGTTCCAAGAGCTCTGGAAGGTGTAGTAAATTATGATATTCCAGTCACAGGTAAATGGAGCTCGGAAGAAATCGAATTTATAAATAAACATTTAAAAGAATATCTGAGCAATGCAAAGGATAAATTCGGTGAATTAAATATAATTGCACATTTGCCAGAACATTATTTGGAAATTTTGGATGAAAATGAGTATAAAAAATACGGTAGTTGTATAGTTACATCTAAGGATGGTAATCCAACATCGGTGGAATCTCTCGAAAATCTGAAAAAAACCTTAAAAGAATTAAAACTAAAAGGAGAAAAGGAAGATAATATAAATATTTCAAAAACTAAAAAGATGCAATTTATCCATAATTACAAACAGCTTGCAAAATTCCAATTTAATAAAGATTTTATTCCCGAGGATGTAATTATCAAAGGTCGCCATAGAAAATTCTTTATTAAACAAAATAATAAATTGGTTCAAATATGCTCTTTAAATGAAGAAAATGGGTTGTTAGTTTTAACCTATGATGGAGGAAATTTACTTGGAAAAACAAAATGGGTAGAAGTGGATTTTAAGGTTAAAAAAGGTTCATTATTTGCACCAGGATTTAAAGATTGTGATGAAAATATTTCCGTAAATGATGAGATTGTAATAATATATGATGATAAAGTGGTGGGTGTAGGCAGAGCTCTGATGAGTGGCTTAGAAATGAAAAAGGCAAAACATGGTTCTTTGGCAAATATAAGGCATGTAAATTACGATTAAATGATAATATTAAAAATAATAATTATAAAATTAATAAAAAATAATAAATTTTTAAAATATTATTACCTATAACTTCTTAGTATTATATTATTATTTATTATTATTTATCACATATTATTATTATTTCCATGATATATATTACATATTAATTTTACATATTATATCTTGGATGGAGGGGATGGAAATTAATAAAATAAAAATGATTGCAGAGTTGATACTTTTAAAAGATAAAGAATATAGTGAAACCGAAAAATTAAAAAACTATTTAAAAAAATACATAGACCTAAATAATGAAATAGGTATTTTAGAAGATACATTAAAAGACTTAGACAATAATAATTCAAATACCTTGAATGTCAGCGATGCAAAATTTTTAAGTAATGAACTACGAGGGTATTTAAATACTCTAAACAAACTTAAATATCAATTAAATGAACTAAATAATACCAATAATATAAATGTGGTAAATTACAATGAGTTAAACGATTGTATTAAAAAAATGAGAGATATTATAATAAATGTTGATGATTCATTAAAATGGGATATACATAATAGAATAGATGAACTTAAAAATGAACTTGAAACTATTGAATGGGAGCTTGAATTAATAATACTTAATTACGGATTACAAAAATTTGAAATAGACAATAACAATAATGAAGAGCTATATGACTACATTTACCAAAAAATTATTCAACATTTAAATCAGGAAAACGGATAAAAGAGGGATATTAGTATGGGCAAATATAGCAATATAAACGATATTTCGTATAAAAAAATAATAGCCATGGTCGATGAAGAATTGGGTATAGTCGAGCTCATAGAAGAACATCCATGTCCAAACGGAGCTCAGTGGATGATATATCAATATAAAAGAACATCCCCTCTTATTGTTTCAGCATGGAGGGATGGAAATAAACATCATTTTGTGTTAAAAATAGATAAATGTAAATTAAACTTAGTCCCATCATTATCTGCTGCGGGCATTGAACAGGTTTTTATTGAAAATAATAATGTTCATATTGTTTATGCAGGATTGGCTGGTGCAGGCGTGGGCATTGAATTGAGAAAAAATGCCGAGAATGTGATAGATGCTATATTGCATGAGAAAGGCGGTGGTTCAAAGCTTGGAAAAGGAGTAGTAATTACTCCAAAAATGGAAAAGGTAATAATAGGCATTGATGACACCGATACAAAAGAAGAAGGTGCTACATGGGTTCTTGCAAACGAAATTGGAAAATTGGTTGAGAAAGAAGGTATTGGGTATTATATAGACCACACTATAATTCAGCTTTATCCTGGAAATCCAAACAAAACGCAAAATTGCGTATCCATAGCATTAACATTTGCAGTATATCCAGAATATAAATATAAAATTAAAGAATTAGTTAAAAATTATTTGAAAGAAAAAAGTTTATCAGATAAAACGGCAATGGCAGTATATTATGGAATTACGCCCTCAAAAAGCATGAAATTATATACAAATAAAGCAAAAAAAGGTATGGTTTCTGTTGAAGAGGCAAAATCTGTGGCAATGAGAAATAACATTGATGTAATAAAAATATTTGAAAAGGAAGGCGGAATAATCGGGGCAGTTGCAGCACTTGGACTTGCAGAACATCACGAGGAAGCTGCAAAACTACCAGATGACTTAGAATAATAAAAAATAAAATTAATAAAAAATAAAAATAACATGTAAAACAAAATGTAAAAAACTAAAATTTAATTATTGTAATTTAAATGATGATATAAAATATAAAATTTAGAATTTTAAATTATAACTTAAATTTATAATTAAAGTATAATATTAGGTGAGATAATTGATAACACCTTGGGATGTTTCAGATGATGTTGATTATAAAAAAACAATGGAAAACTTTGGAATAAAACCTATTAAGGACTTATTAAAAGATATTGAGAATCCACATCACCTTATGAGAAGGGGCATAATCTTTGGACATAGAGATTTTGAAAGAATAATAAAATCGATGAAAGAGCATAAAAAATTTACAGTTTTAAGCGGTATGATGCCTTCTGGTAAAATGCACTTTGGACATAAGATGATAGTGGACCAGCTCCTTTATTATCAAAATTACAATACAGAAATATATATACCAATTGCAGATTTAGAGGCATATTGGGCAAGAGGTATGGATTTTGAAACGACAAAAAATCTTGCAGTTGAGGAATATATCACAAATTACATAGCACTGGGTTTAAATCCAAATAAAATAAATGTTTATCTTCAATCAAAAAATGAAGTTGTTAAGGATTTAGCATTAAAATTGGCTAAACGAGTTAATTTTAGTGAAATGAAAGCAATATATGGATTTAGTGGTGAAACAAATATGGGGCATATGATTGCTCCAATTATTCAGGTTGCCGACATTCTTCATCCTCAATTAAAGGAAAAAACACCTGTTGTTGTTCCTGTGGGTATTGACCAAGACCCTCATCTAAGATTAACGAGAGATATAGCAAATAGGGCAAAGGAATTCAAATTTATACCTCCTTCATCAACATACCACAGATTTATGACGGGACTTTTAGGAGGTAAAATGAGCTCATCCAAACCAGAGACTGCAATATTTTTAAGCGATAAACCGTCCAAATCCCTTAGGAAAAAGGTAATGTCTTGTAAAACAGGAGGTAGAGAAACTCTTGAAGAGCAAAAAAAACTCGGAGGAGTGCCTGAGGAATGTGTAGTATATGAGCTCTATACCTATCATTTAATTGATGATGATAAAGAACTTAAAGAGATATATGACAAATGTAAAAGTGGTGAGCTCACCTGCGGTCAGTGTAAAAAATTATGCTATGAAAAAATTACAGAGTTCTTAAATGATTTAAGTGAAAAAAGAGCATGTGCAAGAGAAATTGCCGAGGAAATTATAAAAGAATGATTATTTTTTAATTTTTAATTTTTTTTATCATTTCAATTAATTTATCCTTTGAAATATTATTCCATTTAGATACGCTTGATAATATACTATTTAGCGTCCCTTTCGCCAGTTCTTCAAGGTTCGGAATTGTAATATTGTGAATACCATTTTTCCGTGTTTTTACTTAACCTAATATGACTTCCATTCTGCCTAACTATATTATACCCTATATTATTTATTAAAACTTTAATTAGTGCATTGCCTGAAATTCTGGGAAGTTTAACCAATAGGAGCCACCTCTATCTCAGACATTGATAATATGGTAATGTGCTTTCCAAATTGAATATCCTCCTCAAAATGCACTTCAACAGCTTCTTTTATATTGTCCATTAACTCATCCAGTGTTTTTCCTTGTGTGAATATATCAAACCCCAATACCTTCTGCACACCAATATTCTCCATCATTATATATTTCAAATTTAACCAACATTTTCTCACCAATTGATAATATTTTTAAAATGTTTTTAATTATATTTTAATTATTATTTAACTATAACATTATCAAATATATATTATTTATGTTGGTGGAATTATGATAAAAATAGTTTATATTACAAAAAAGGGCGAAATTTTAGCAAATAATATTAAACATATTTTGGATTATTATTTTTATGATAATAGAATTTATCATTCAAAAGATTTAACTATTGATGGAAATGAGAAGGGCTTTATTTTTATAATGGCAACAGGTATTGTTTTAAGAAAATATATCGATAAAATTAAGAAAGACAAAACAAAAGATGCCTTTGTAATAGTTTTGGATGAGCTCGGTAAAAATATAATACCTATTTTATCAAATCATTTAGGTGGCGGAAACTATTTTTCCAAGTTAATTGGAAGAGAATTAAAAGAAAATGTAGTTTTCACCACTGCAACAGATGTAAATAATAAAGTGGGCATTGATGAACTTTCCAATATTTATTTTTTAGATGTTCCAAAGAAAAAGGATATTTTAAAGATAAATAAAAAGGTTTTGTATGAAAAGGTTGATTTAACCCTTCCCAATGGTTGGAAACCGCTAAAAAATGTATTAAATACCTATAATATAAAATATCACAATAATAACTATGTAATTGTAGATAGGGATATAATATTGAAACCAAAAAATATTGTTGTTGGTATCGGAGCTCGGAAGAATATTAAATCCTATAATGTATATTGGGCTGTTAAAAAAGCATTATATTTAAGAGACATTCCAATATGGCGAGTGAATGCCTTTGCAACGGTTGATGTGAAAAAGGACGAGAAAGGAATTTTAGAAACTGCTAAGAGATTTAAAAAAAAGTTATTTATATTTGATAGAAAAGATATATCCGAGATTTACAAAATTAGAGATGACTTAATAAAATCTGATTTTGTCTTTAAAACTATTGGCGTTTATGGAGTTTCTGAACCTGTTTCTATATTGGGGGTAAAAAAATTAAATGACTTGGAAAATATTAAAGATATAAGCAATATGGATATAAATAGGGATATAAATTACATAAACCATATAAATTTGGTTTTAAAGAAATTTAAGAAGAATGGGGTTTCTATTTCTATATCTATTGGATAAAAATAAAAATAAAATACTAATAAATAAAAAAATAAAAAATGGTAAAATGATAGATAAAAGAAAAATAATAGTTAAAACTGCAAAAGAAGAGGATATTCCCCACATGGTTAAATTGTTAAAGGAGCTCTTTGAGATAGAAAAGGATTTTAAACCTAATGAAGAAAAACAGAAAAATGGATTAAATCTTCTATTAAATAGTAAAAATGCTAAAATTTTTGTTGCAAAATATAACAATCTTGTTGTAGGTATGTGTTCAATTCAACTGCTAATTTCAACCGCAGAAGGTGGAAAAGTTGGGATTTTAGAGGATTTAATTGTTGATAAGAATTTTCGTGGAGAAGGTATCGGAAGCAGACTTTTATCAGAAGTAGAGAAATACTGCAAAGAAAATAACATAACAAGACTGACTTTACTTGCCGATAAAGACAACACCAAAGCCATTAAGTTTTATAACTCTAAAAATTGGAGATTTACAAATTTGATAGTTTTGAGAAAATTTATATAATTTATATAATTATACAGTTATATAATCATATATTTAGCACTTCTAAAATATTATTTAACCCTTCATCCTTATCTATAACCTGAGCTCTGACTTCTCTTAAAATTCTTTGGATTGTGAATTTTTTATTGTGGTTGTATTTGTGGGCAGCTCTAAGAAGGGGGCATCCATATTTTTGAGATATAGTAATATTATTCTTTTTTAAAATCTTCCTACTATCATTTTTTGTAATCACTAAATAGGAGGGCATATTTATTCGTATAATGTCATTTTCTTCTTGAATAATGGATAAATATCCAACAGAAAGCATATCACCGTATATAATATATTTTATATCATTTTCTTTTGCATAACTTAAAACTGCCTTTTCTATGATTTTATGACATCTTCCACAGGGATGATATTTTCCATTTAGGGTGTCTTTTTGAACCTCATTTAAATCAATATCTACAAATTCATGTTTTATGTTTAATTTCTTTGCCAATTCAGATATATTTTTTTTATTATCTGGACGCATTATAATAGGCGAGTATGCCGTAATAGCGGTTATATCGAAGATTTTTTTTGCTATTATGGACGATGCAACACTATCTACACCACCACTAAATGCCACCAACGCTTTTGGTTTTTTTAATTTATCATTTTTTGAAATATCTAAAAAAGCATTAAAATTTTTTCTCAATTCCAAAAGATTTTTTAAACCGTTGTATATATTATCGTTTAGTATATGCGTATTATACAAATAATCTAAATTTTTTAATGACGCCTTTATCCTAATGTTTCTTATCTTTTTCTCCATAGTTACCCTTATTATATATTTTTTACCGCGTTATACTGGTGTTGCATCTATTTATTAAATATTAAGCAAAATAATATTAAAATAATTAAATATAATTAATATAATTAAAATATAGTTTAAAAAATATATATAAAAATATAACATATAATATAACTATATATCACCATTATACTCTTTCAGCCATTATGTAGTATAAAAATATGCCGTGAAATTTATGATTTACGATTTTAGGAAAGAAAAAAAGTTTGGATATACAACAGGCTCATGTGCCGCAGCTGGTGCTTACTGTGGGGTTTATTACTTAAAAAAAGGAATAAAATTGGATTATGTGCAGTTGGAAAATGATAAAGGGGATAAATTAATAATTCCAATTGAAAATTTAGATGTAGATGCCAAATCTAAAAAAGCAGTAGTAACTGTTAAGAAGTTTGCAGGTGAAGATATAGATATTACAAACGGAATAGACATTATTACGGAAGTTAAATTAATAAATAATGATAAAATAAATGATAATAAGATAAATGATAATAACTATAATAATATTAAAATACATGATTCTAAACCAAAAGTAGAGATTATAGGCGGAAAAGGCATAGGTATTGTTACAAAGGAGGGGTTACAAATAAAAAAAGGAAATTATGCCATAAACCCAAAACCACAGGAGCTCATAAGAAACAATATTATTCCACTACTTGATGAACATGATAGAGTTGTAATTAAAATATCAATTCCAAAAGGAACTGAGCTCGCAAAAAAAACACTTAATCCAAAGCTTGGAATAGTGGGTGGTATTTCAATACTTGGAACAACAGGCATAGTTAGACCGATGTCAAATGATGCCTATAAAAAATCCCTTGTTCCGCAGATTGATGTTGCACTTGCAAATAACTATAAAAATCTCATATTTACACCTGGAAACATTGGAACAAAATATGCAAAGAAGATGTTTGATGTATCCGATGACCAAATTGTTGAAGTTTCTAATTTTTGGGATTTTATGCTTGATAAAGCACTGGAAAAAGGAGTTAATGACATTTTAATATTTGGTCATTCTGGGAAGATTATAAAACTCGCCGCAGGCATATACAATACTCATTCAAAGGTTGCAGATGGGAGAAATGAGGTATTAACTGCATACAGTTCTTTATATATTAAAGACAGAGAAATTTTAAAAAATATATTATATGCCAACACAACGGAGGAAATTATAAAAATTCTAAAAAAAGAGGGAGTTTTAACGGAAGTTTTTAATAGTATAGCAAATAGAGTAGTTGAGAGAGCTCGCAATAGATGGGCAGGTATAAATTTTAGTTGTATTATCATTGATATGAAAGGGAATATATTGGGAAGGTATCCATAATAGATAACTATGAAAAAGTATAAAAATGATTATGATATAATATAGTCAAAGATGGGCGAAACTGGAAAAAACAGGAAAAAATAAGAGCATGAAAAAGCATGCAATTAGAGTTATTTGGTGGATATAAAAAGGCTAAATAACATGCACATGAAAAGATAAAAAGAAAATTAAAATAAAATATAAAAAAATAAAATAAAATAAATAAGAAAAATATAAAAAATAAAATCTAAAAAAAGAAATTAAAAAGAAAATAAATAAAAAAGGTGATGGCATCTTGGAAAAACCTTTTAGTTGGTTTTTCTACTGTTGTCACCATAAAAGAAAAAAGGTGATAAAATGGCAAAATTTAAAGTTGTAGTATCTGACAAAGATGGAAAATCATACCAGTTAGAAGTAGAAACAACAGCATTAATAGGTAAAAGAATTGGTGATGAAATAAATGGTTCCACCATTGGATTAGATGGATATAAATTAAAAATTACAGGCGGTTCAGATAAATGTGGATTCCCAATGAGACATGACATACATGGAAGTATGAAAATGAGAGTTTTATTGAGCAAAAAACCAGGCTACAAACCTACCGATAAAGGTATCAGAAGAAGAAAAAGTATAAGAGGAAACACTATCTCATCAGATATAGTTCAAGTAAATACAAAAGTTGTAGAATCTGGAGAAAAACCAATATCTGAATTAATCGGACAGGAATAAATTAAATCTTTTTTTAATTTTTAATTTAAACCATCTATTCAATTTTAACTTTTTATAGTAATAATATATAGAATATAATTTAACTAAAATGATAATAATATATTAAAAAATAATTTACATTTGGGGTGATACTATATGTTTAAAGCTAAGAAACTTAGTCCAGAGGACAAATTAAAAAATATTGCTTTTATGTTGGATGAAATTATTAACGATACAACAGTTCCAAGAAATATAAGAGCTGCTGCACAAAATGCAAAAGATGCTGTTTTAAATGAAAATGAGGAATTTATTGTAAGAAGTGCTACTGCAATCCAATATTTAGATGATATAAGCGATGACCCTAATATGCCATTGCACACAAGAACTCAGATATGGAGCATTGTTAGTGAGTTGGAGACTGTAAAGAATGAATAATATAGTTTAATTTTGCAATCTCTTCCATAACTTCTGTTTTTAAATATGCTTCAATTAAGTCTTTTCCAAGACATACTATACCGTGATTCTTTAAGATTATCACATCTTCATTTCTTTTAGATACCTCCTCTGCGAGCTCTACACTACCTGCTTTTAAGTAAGGAACATAACCTATTTTTTTTATGAATATCTGTGCCTCGGGCGTTAATAATTCTATTTTTTTGTCCAATATTGAAAATGCTGTGGAATATATCGAATGCGTATGAACCACCGCATTTATGTCTTTTCTTTTTTTGTATATGTTTAGGTGCATTTTTATTTCAGATGTCGGAGCTCCTTTTATAATGTTTCCATCTATATCAACAATCGTTATATCTTCCTCTTTTAGAAATCCCAATATCGAGCCAGTAGGGGTTGCATATATCAAATTATCTTTTTTTATGGAAACATTCCCTCCGCTTCCAACTACATATTTTCTATCGTATAATTTATGACATATATCTATAAATGCTTTTAAATTATCCATTTTATCACCAAATTAATAATAACCTAAATTTATAATAATTATAAAAATTATAACATAATACTATACTAAAATAATTATAATAAAATAATACTGAATTATAATTACTAAATTATACTTATATCTATAACCTAATATTAAAATTAAAATAACTAAGGATAAATAAAATATATATAATGTATGTGGTGGCACTATGATAGATTCTCATATACATTCCGATACAAGACCTTATGAAGATTTTGAAAATATGGCAATGTATTTGGACTGTGCTATAACATTGGCACATGACCCATTGAAACCTTACTCTATGGATGTAATAAGAGCTCACTTTGATAGGATAATATATAACGAAATTGAAAGGGCAAACAAAAATGGATTAAAATTATTCGTTTGTTTGGGTATACATCCAAGAATGATACCTCCTGATGTGAATTACAATATGCTGAGAGAATATTTAAAAAGAGGCATAAAATATAATAAAAAAAATATAAATAAAAATGAAAAATATATCGTAGGAGTTGGAGAGATAGGACTTGAAAAATGCACGAGAGAAGAAATTGAAGTTTTTGAAGAACAGTTGATTATAGCACAGGAGCTAAATCTTCCCGCAGTTGTTCATACTCCAAGAAGAAATAAAAAGGAAACTACAAAAACAATTTTGGAGGTTATAAACTCTTTGGGATTGCATAAAGATACAGAGAAGCACATGATAATAGAACACTGCACAAAAGAAACTGTTCCAATGATTTATGATACCAATATGAATATGGGATTAACGGTTCAGCCAAGTAAATTAACTCCTATGGATGCTGTTAAAATAGTAAAAGAATACGGTGGAGAAAGATTTTTGTTAAACAGCGACAGCTCTTCTGCACCATCCAATATTTTGGGCGTTCCAAAAACCGTGTTAAAGATGAAAATAAATGGGGTTGATAGTAATATTATTAAAATGATTTCCCATAATAATGCCAAGAACATTTTTAGATTAGATGTTTAATTAAACAAATAGTTTAATTAAATATAGTTTAAATATTTAATTATCTTTTTTAACATATACTGTTTGAGTTGGAAATGCCATTTCAATGCCTTCTTTTTCAAATTCCTCTTTAATCTTCATATTTATTTCATCTATGGTATTCAGATAATAGTCAAAACCAAAATTTCTAATAAAATATTCAACCCTTATATTTAATGAAAAATCACCAAACTCTTTGAATGTAATTCTTATAGGAGGAAGTGTGGCGTTGTGCTCATCAATTATGTTTTTTATAATCTCTTTTGCCTTATTAATTTTTTCCACAGAGGTATCATAGGTTAAGCCGATATTTACAAGCACCCTTCTTTTTCTCATCTCGGATAAATTCTCTATATTAGCACCTAAAAGATTAGCATTTGGAACAATTATAAGACTATCATCAAAAGTTCTTATTTTTGTGCTTCTAACCCCTACATCCTCTACAATACCTTCTCCTCCATCAAACCTAATCCAATGATTTAGTCTAAAAGGTTTATCCATAAATATTAAAACTCCTGCAATAAAGTTTTTAACTGTATCCTGTGCTGCAAGTGCCACAGCTAAACCTCCAATACCTAAACCAGCAAGAAGCGTTGTTATGTCATAGCCAGCAGTTTCAAGTCCCATCAATAAACCTGCAATTATAATTAAGATTTTTAGAAGTTTTCTCAAAGGTGGCACTATTTGGTCATCAAATTTAGTTTCCGATTTTTCCACAGCAGGAATAACATAATAATTTATAAAATCATCAACAAAATTAACGGCAAACCATGTCATACATAGTATAACTACAATTTTAATGGCTTCGTTTAACAAGATGCTAATAGCACTTGGAAGAACAAGGAATTTTAACCCGAAATAAAGAAATCCGGTAAATACCAATATTACAATAGGATGTTCAATAGCGTTCAATACAATATCATCAAATTTAGTTTTTGTTTTTCCAACTATTCTTTTTACATAAGATTTGACAATGAAATTGGTTAATTTTCCAAATATAATCCCAAATACAATAAACAAAATGAAAATTATATAAGCATAGAATGGGTTTCCAAAGTATGTGATATTTAAGAAGTCCATAATATATCCCTTTTTTAGATATTTTAGATACAATAAATAATAAAATAATAAAATATGTAATAATAAAATAACTTAAAATAAGTAATAAAATAATAGATAAATTTAATGAATAATTATTTATTATAAAATTATATTAATATATTTACATTAATTATCTACATTAATCTTTCCCTAATTGGTGCTAAAATCTCTATAATTTCTTTTGCAACAGCACCTTTTAAGTCCATAGGGTGTAGTTTCTTTTCCGAATACATTTTTTCCAAGGTTTCATAGTCGTTAATAACTATATTTCCTCCAAATTTTTCTGGTCTCTCTATGGTTATTGGATAATTTAAATAATATTTTGCGAGCTCCAATATTGGATTTCCTTCCACAATTCCTATTGGACAATATGCCTTTTTTACCTTTGATTTAATGGTATTTGGCTCATCATCAACTGCAATGAAGTTTCCTTTGGATGATGACATTTTACCCTCTCCATCAAGTCCTGTAAGCACGGGATTGTGTATGCAAACTGGTGATTTATAACCCATATTTGGTAAAATTTCCCTTGCAAGCATGTGTATTTTTCTCTGCTCCATTCCTCCCACTGCAACATCTACATTTAAATGTTTTATATCATTTACCTGCATTAATGGATATACCACTTCTGCAACCTTTGGATTTTCATCTTCCCTTGCTATTACTTCCATACTTCTTCTGGCTCTTTTTAATGTAGTTTTTAGGGCTATCCTATAAACATCAAGTGTATAATCTTTTTCGAGTTGAAATTCACTACCATAAATATACTTTGCCTTTAATCCCATGGCATTGAATACATTTTTATTGTATTCTGCGAGCTCATGTATTTCTTCCAAGGTTCCCTTTTGATTTAGGTAGGCATGCAAATCTGCAAGTAGGATTATTATATCGAATCCTGCATTTTGTAGGTCTATCATCTTTTTTATTTGAAGGTAATGTCCAAGATGAATTTTTCCGCTCGGTTCAAACCCAATATACGCTATTTTTTTATCTTTATTCATGACATTCTTTAACTCATCTACGGATATTACTTCCGATGTATTTTTTAATATGCTTTCAATCTTAGTGTTTTCTACATTTCTCATATTATCATCATCTTTTTATCTTAAATTTATATTTTTTCTTTTTATTTTTTTATCCTTTTTTAACAAAATTATTCTTATTTTAAAATTAAAAAATATTGGCATATTAATAACATTTAAATTCAATTCTGTAAAATCGATATTAAGTATATTAAATTATAACTTAGATATATATTAATTTCTTATATTTTAATATCATATTTATTTAACGAAAAATTCTAAGATATTATATTCTATTTAAAATTACTAAATTTATTTAAATAATAAACTATTATATATATGTTGTTTGGTGAGACTATGAAAAAAATGATAAGTGTAAAGGCGAGCAATAGAGAGATAATGGATATTTGCAAAGAACTTTCAAAAATGGACATTGACTGTTCAATAGAATCAAAATCAATATATACAGAAGAAAAATCAAAGGATATAAGTAATCTCAGGATAAAAATATATGGATATGATAAGAATAAAATAATGGAGAATTATAAAAATATCATGGATTTAGTAAATAGAATTCATAAAAAGTATAATCCAAGTCCAAAGGGATTATTTGAATATCGCCTATCAGATATAAAATACCCCATTAATAAAAACTTGATATTGGATGCACTTAAATCTTTAAAAATTAATTATATATATAAGGAAGATGAAAACTTAATAAAATGCTCCCTATCTTTTGATGAGTTCAATGCAATATTAAAAGAATTACACGATATAAATACTGAGCTCAGTTTTGTAAATGTTGGTTCAAAACCTGTTAGGAACATTATCGTATTAGTGGCATATTTTACCAAAAAAGATATTGAAGATATTATAGATGAATGTATTGAAAAAGAATTTTTCAGAATAGAAAAAGATAAAATTGTATTGAATAAGGATATAAATCTGATTAAAAAACATTTTTTAAATGAATAATTTTTAGTGATAACATAAAGACTTTTTAAAGTATAAAGATATTAAGAATAGTGTGGAAAAGTATTTTATGTATTTTCGATAAAAGAGGAAATAAAAAAGATATACAATAGAGAAATAATCGATGAAATTAAAAAAGAAATAATTAAACTGAAAAAATAATAATTATAAAAAAATAATTTTATAAACCGGTGATAACATGAATGATAAGTCAATAAAAATTCTGGAAAAGACCAAAAACAGCATAGAGGTGGAATTAATAGATGATGACCATTCTTTGTGCAATCTTCTAAAAGATATATTATTGGAAAAAAAGGATAAAGTAATTATGGCATCCTATGTCATTGAGCACCCTGTTTTAAACCCCAAAACTGGCAGATATATCTCCAATCCAAAATTAACTGTAAAAACCACCGATGGAAATGATGCTGAGGAAGTGCTTAAAGAGTCATTAAAGGAAGTAATTGATTTGTGTAATAAAACACTTGAAAGTTTGAATCAATAATGTATATTTTTTAGCATATAATTTTTTTAGCGTAATCTTTATATAATAGTTATTAAATAGTAGATTTGCTCCATGTTTGACCGCAGTTATTAAATTAACATAATTAACATATTTTAAATATAAAGTCATTTAAAGTTTTAAATAGATTCACTGCGGTTTATAATTACAGGAGGCTACAACATGGACAGAGAAAAAATAATAAAAGCAGTGAAGGAGGCTCGTTCTCTTGCTAAGCCGCGAAACTTCACACAGTCCGTGGATTTGGTCGTAAATTTAAAAGAGCTCGACCTTACAAGACCTGAAAATAGAATAAAACAGCAGGTCGTGTTACCTCATGGACGAGGGAAGGAACCAAAAATTGCAGTAATTGCAAAAGGTGATTTGGCGGCACAGGCTGAAGAATTGGGCCTCACTGTAATAAAACAGGATGAATTGGAAGAATTAGGAAAAAATAAAAAACAAGCTAAGAAGATAGCAAATGAGCATGACTTTTTCATTGCTCAGGCAGATATGATGCCACTTGTTGGTAAAGCCTTAGGTCCTGTATTGGGTCCAAGAGGAAAAATGCCCCAACCAGTTCCTGCAAACGCAAACTTAAAACCGTTGGTTGAAAGATTTAAGAAAACAGTAGTTATAAATACAAGAGACAAGCCATCGTTCAAAACATTGGTTGGAACTGAACAAATGAGCGATGAAGAATTAGCTGAAAACATTGAAGCAGTTTTAAACACGGTAGCTAAGAAATACGAAAAGGGGCTTTACCATGTTAAAAATGCCTATACAAAACTAACAATGGGACCAGCAGTCCCCATAGAAAAGTAAGGGGATGGAACTATGATAGAAGCAGAATTTGAACACAAAATTGCCCCTTGGAAGATTGAAGAAGTAAATAACTTAAAGAAGTTGCTTAAAGAAGGTAATGTAGTAGCATTGGCAGACATGATGGAAGTCCCTGCAAGGCAGCTTCAAGAAATTAGAGCCAAAATCAGAGGAAAAATGATTTTGAGAATGTCAAGAAATACTCTGATTAAAAGAGCTATTGAAGAAGTTGCCGAAGAAACTAATAATCCTGAATTTGCTAAGTTAGCTGAGCACATAGCAAAAGGGGCAGCTATTATAGTCACAGATATGAACCCATTTAAGCTTTACAAGACATTAGAAGAAAGCAAAACTCCAGCACCTATAAAAGGAGGGGCTGTTGCTCCATGTGATATTGTAGTGGAAAAAGGTTCAACTGGAATGCCCCCAGGACCATTCTTAGGGGAATTAAAAAGTGCAGGTCTTCCAGCAGTTATTGAAAAAGGTAAGATAGCAATAAGAGAAGATACTGTTATTGTTAAAGAAGGGGAAGTTGTTCCTCATAAAGTTGCAGTGGTGCTTTCTGCACTTGGTATAAAGCCTACAAAAGTAGGATTAAACCTTTTAGCAGCTTATGAAGATGGAGTTATATATACTCCTGATGTATTGAAGATAGATGAAGACGAATTTGTCCAAAAAATACAAAAAGCATTTAACAGTGCATTTAACTTATCAGTTAATGCTGCAATACCAACCACAGAAACAATTGAGACCATATTACAGAAAGCATTTAGAGATGCAAAAGCAGTATCCATCGAAAGTGCATTCCTTACAGACAAAACCACAGATGACATACTTGGCAAAGCATACTCACAGATGCTTGCCCTTGCATCAGAAGTCAGTGATGAAGCACTCGATGATGAGTTAAAAGAAAAATTATCTTCAACAGTAGGAGATCCTGCTGAGGAAGTCAAAGAAGAAGCACCAGAAGAAAAAGAAGAAGAGAAGAAAGAAGAAGCTCCAGCTGCTGCTGGACTTGGACTACTCTTCTAATTTCTACTAATCTCTAAATAATATATAATAGTATAATAAATTAATAAATTGATAGAAAATATTATATATCTATTAAAACAATAAAAAAATAAATTTTTACTTTGGAGGTGTAAGTATGGAATATATATACGCTGCATTATTATTACATTCCGCAGGTAAAGAAATTACAGAAGATGCTGTTAAATCAATATTAAACGCTGCTGGTGTAGAAGCAGATGACGCAAGAGTTAAAGCATTAGTTGCTGCATTAGAAGGAGTAAATATTGAAGAAGCTATCGAAAAAGCTGCTGTTGCTCCAGTTGCAGCTGCTGCTCCTGCTGCTGCTCCTGCTGAAGAAGCAAAAGAAGAAAAGAAAGAAGAAAAGAAAGAAGAAGACACAACCGCAACTGCTGCAGCAGGTCTCGGTGCTTTATTCATGTAAATTCTTTCATTTTAATTTCTTTCTTTTTTTAAAATATTAATCCATACATTTAAATTAATAATAAATAATATTTATATAGTATTTAAAATATATAAAGGCTATATAGACAATTAGGTGAAATTGTGAAGCCCGATATAAAAATTGTAAATGTTGTAGTATCTACTAAAATTGGAAATGACATAGATTTGGAATACGCTGCGGATATATTGGATAATGCAGAATACGAACCAGAGCAATTCCCAGGATTAGTATGTAGATTGAGTGAGCCAAAAGTTGCCTTATTAATATTTAGAAGCGGTAAATTAAACTGCACAGGTGCAAAAAGTAAAGAAGAAGCGGAAATAGCAATAAAAAAGGTTATTGGTTATTTAAAAGAAGCTGGTTTTGAAATAGACGAAAATCCAGAGGTCAAAGTTCAAAACATGGTGGCCACTGCTGAGCTCGGAATTGAACCTAATTTGGATGACATAGCTACCCTTGAAGGGACTGAATATGAACCTGAGCAATTCCCAGGATTAGTTTATAGGTTGGATAATCCAAAAGTCGTTGTATTGATATTTGGAAGTGGAAAGGTAGTAATTACAGGTTTGAAGCATAAAGAAGATGCATATATTGCACTGGAAAAAATATTAAATACTCTAAAAGAAATGGAAGAGGAATTCCTTTAAAGTGATAATGTGATTGCAATAATAGATTATAATGCGGGAAATCTAAGAAGTATTGCAAAGGCGGTTGAGTTATATTCTAAGGATGTAGTAGTAACCAACAATCCTGAAATTATATTAAGTGCGGATAAAATTATACTCCCTGGTGTTGGAAATTTTGAAAATGCCATGGCAAACCTTTCAAAAGAAGATTATGGGGGCTCCTTAAAAGATGCTATATGCAAGTCCGTAAATGAAGTTCCATTTTTAGGTATATGTTTAGGGATGCAGTTATTGATGGAAAAAAGTGAAGAAGGTAATGGTGCAAAGGGATTGGGAGTTATAAAAGGAAATGTTATAAAATTTAAAGATACCGTTGAAAAAATACCACACATGGGATGGAATAATGTAGAACAGGTAATGGATATTCCATTATTTGAAGGTATAAAAAATAATGAATATTTTTATTTCGTTCATTCATATCATGTAAATCCAACAAATAAAGATGTTATTGCAGGAGTGTGTGAATATGGCTACAAATTCCCCTGCGTATTAAATAAAAACAATATATATGCTACTCAATTTCATCCTGAAAAAAGCGGTAAAGCAGGCTTAAAAATGATTGAGAATTTTATTGAATTGATTTAAAATTTTTATTTTATTGAATTTATATCCATTATGACATTTTTTTATATTATCTTTATGCTGAATTTACCTCTTTTAATTTGTTTTTAGCTTTTCTTTTTAAATAGTAATTACCTAAAATGCCTGAAACTATTGGAAGTGGTGTGGCAACATATACCAAACCACCAAACATTGCAAGAAGTTTTTTATAGAATCTTATATTTATTTTATTTGCATCATTTTTGGATATGGTAGATTTTATAAGTGCCTTTTCAGAAACATAGACCACCTTATAACTCCACAATATTATATCCCATAGTGGAGTCGGAGCTCCGTCAAAGGAAGTCTTTCTTTTAACTATTGCATCATACACATCATCCTTATTAATTCCTTCGAATGTGGTGTATCCATTGCCAACCATTTTTGCAATATGTCCATCGCTATTACCTAAAAATGCCACAGGTTTTTTATAGTAGTTTTTCATTACCCTTTTTAATGCTATATTATTTACTATTCCATCCCTATGGTATGCATTGAATACCTCTACTCCATCCAAATTTAGCTTAAAAATCTTATCCCCTAACGCCTTACATATTGGACTATATGGGTGTGGAGCTACTGCCAAACCATTCTGTTCATGAATCATTTCAATAGTTTCCTCAGCGGATAGTCCTTTTGGAATTTCTTCGTTTAAATATAATCCCAATACCTCCCCATCTTTTGTCATTATCTCGCTTCCAACAACAACATCTATTCCAAATTCTTTTTCAAGTTTTTTAGTTTCCAACCCCCCTTTTATCGTATTGTGGTCTGTAACGGCAATTACATCCAAACCCTTTTTTTTGGCGTATTTCATAATATTTCTTGGCTCTTCCACAGAATCTGGAAATTTAAATCCCATATATTTCATTACCCCAGAATATTTTGAATGAATATGTAAATCTGCTTTTGAATATTTATTTTCCATAAAATCCCCCATTATTTTTATTATATTAAATTATTATTTTATTATTATTTTATTACTGATTATTATATTTTATTTTTAATTATTTACATTTTCTTTTTTTAGTTTTTTATATTTTTAACATGTTATATATTATATCCAATATTATTATATTTTATATTCATTATACTATTGCCTTTTATATATTATAAATTATTTCTTTTAGATTTGCTATATATCAATATTTATATATATTAATTAAATATATTTAAAACATGTGGAATTTTATTTAATACATCCATTGCAGTGTAGCAATATCCCTTTTCTTTAAGCAGTAAATCCCCAGTATATCCATTTATAAATGCTCCGCAACATCCCGAAATAAAGGCATCATTTTTACTAAATAACCCGCCAATTATTCCACATAAAACATCCCCAGTTCCTCCAACAGTCATTCCTGCATTGCCTGTTTTGTTTATTTTTATGTTATTTTTATTGAATATTAAATCATATTTTCCCTTTAAAACTATTGTAGAGTCTATATTGGATATATCCATATCAATTATATTATTTATATTATCTGAATTACTTCCATTACCATTGCCCATATTCTTTATATTATTCATATCAAATCCCATATATTCAAATTCTCTCTTATGCGGTGTAAATATAAAATTTTCACTAAAATTAAAATTATTATAATCTATTACCTTTATGGCGTCGGCATCAATTACGACCTTTTTGTTTAATGTTTCCATCTCTTTTAAAAATCCATTTACAAAGCTTTTTGTATTTTTATTCACACCCAATCCATTTCCAAGAAGAATAACATCGTATTTTTTAGAGAGCTCCGATATTTCAGTTATATGTTTCTCTCCAAAATAATCTCCCTCAATTTCATAACCCATTAACTCTGGATAATTCCTTAAAGCATCCATGGTATTTTTAACGGAAGCGACTGTTACCAAATCCACAATTTTTGAACATGCCAATGCCGATAAAATCGGAGCTCCGAAAAATTCCTTAGAACCTCCAACAACCAAAACCTTTCCATTATCCCCCTTATGTGAATCTGGATTAATTTTGGATAATGCCTTTAAATCACCCCATCCTACAACATACTCTGCTATTGGTGGAATACCTATTTTTTTAAGTATTATTCTTTTATCATCAATGTTAAATGTTTTATTTAAATTATTATCCCATTTATATTTATGGAATGTAATTACAATATCAGCCATTATACCCTTTGTTTCGGTATCTACGGAGATTATTTTCAAATTACTTCTTTTACTTTCCTTATTTTTTAAATTATTCAATTCATTTACCACAGTTCTA
Organism: Methanothermococcus okinawensis IH1; assembly: GCF_000179575.2. Lineage (NCBI taxonomy): Archaea > Methanobacteriati > Methanobacteriota > Methanococci > Methanococcales > Methanococcaceae > Methanothermococcus > Methanothermococcus okinawensis. The sequence goes on from NC_015636.1 coordinate 22,341, forward strand.
AATGGTTCTCGGAGCTCCCCTTTAATACCTGTTCCCAACATGGCATCTATAATAATGATGTTATCTTTTTTATATTTTTTAATCTCCTCAATTATCTTTAATACTTCATTTGGACACGCTATTTCTTTTATTTTTAATCTGAAATCCAATTCACTTATATTTTTTAAAATCTTAAAATTTTCTTTTGATTCATAGGTTTTTATTTCCATTTCTTTTCCAAGTAGTATTACGATTATTTCCGAGTGAAGCGAAGGAAATCGTGTAACTCCAAAGGATTTTGAGATTTCATCTGTATAGTCGCAGTATCCCATTAAATGACGAACTGCAACAAATCCATCTCCGCCGTTGTTTCCAAGTCCGCAAAATACATAAATTTTATTCTTAATCCCTTTTTCATGTTTTAAATATGTTGCTACCTCATCGGCAATGGATTTTCCAGCATTCTCCATAAGGACAATTTTTGGCATGCCCAAATACTCAAAATTGTTGTCTGTAATATTCATCTCTTTTGGTGAAATGTATTTTTTACCTCATACTTTTTTAAAAGAACATTGAAAAATTCCAAATTATCCATAATTTCACCATATTTTTTAGTTGTTATTTTTTCTTAATTATTACTATCATTTTCATAAGGGTTGTATCTTTTTCAGCAGCAACGACAAACCTACAACTGTAATTGAACTTAATGTCATGGCAAATGCAGCGAGCTCAGGTCTAAATACTATACCATATGGATAAAGAACACCTGCTGCCACAGGAATTAACATCAAATTATAGGCGAATGCCCAAAAGATATTTAGTTTTATCTGTTTTAATATTCTTTTACTGAGCCTTACAAACCCGACTACATCTTTTAATCTATTTTTTATTAAAACAACATTTCCGCTTTCAATAGCTATGTCAGTCCCCCCTCCAATAGCCACACCCACATCTGCTGTTGAAAGAGCTGGGGCATCATTTATGCCGTCCCCCACAAATCCCACGTAGCCATCAACATTGTTTCTAATTTTTTCAACAATTTTTGCTTTTTCATCCGGTAGCACATTGGCAAATATATTATTTTCTGCAATGCCTACATTTTTACCGATTATTTTTGCAGTTTTCTCGTTATCTCCCGTAATCATGTATGTATTTATCCCCATATTTTGCAGTGCTTTAATGGTTTCCTTAGCATCCTCTTTTATTTTGTCTGATATTCCAATAACTCCCTTTATTTCTCCATCTACTGCTACAATCAATGTGGTTTTCCCATCATTTTCAAGTTTTTGGGCAATATTCTCGTAATTATGATTATTATCATTTTCAGCATCTTCATTGTTCGTTTTATTTTTATTGCTTCTATTATTTTTATCGTTATCTTCATTATTATTTTTATTATTTTTATCATCTGTATTGTTATTCTTATTATTATTTCCCATATATTCCTCAATAAATAATTTATTTCCAATGAATACCCCCTTACCATCAACAAATCCTATTACACCTTTTCCACTAATTGCTCTAAATTTTTCGACCTCTTTATTACTAATGTCTAAATTCCGCTCCAAGGCCTTTTTTACTATGGCATTGGCAATGGGATGCTCTGAATTACTTTCCAATATCGCCATCATTCTTAAAAATTCATCAATATCCATATCTGTAATTATATCCATAACCTCAGGTTTCCCTATGGTAATAGTTCCAGTTTTATCAAATATCATGGCATTTAATTTATCCGATACATCAAACACCCTACTATCTTTAATCAATATACCGAGCTCAGCTCCCCTACCTATTCCAACAGTTATTGCAGTAGGTGTAGCAAGTCCCAATGCACAGGGGCAGGCAACCACAAGAACAGATATTAATATAGTTATGGCAAATAAAAATCCATTTAAAAAATACCAATATGTGGCAGATATTAAAGCTATTATTAAAACTGTTGGAATAAAATAACTAACAACTTTATCAGCCAAACCCTGTATCTCTGGTTTTGATGATTGGGCATTTTTGACGAGCTCTATAATTTGAGATAATAAAGTATCCTTCCCCACTTTTTCAGCTTTTATCCTCAGAGCTCCGTTGATATTTATGGTTCCTCCAATAACCATATCCCCCGATTTTTTTAAATTTGGAACAGGTTCTCCTGTAATCATCGACTCATCAACATAACTCTCCCCTTCAACCACAACAGCATCAACAGGTATCTTTTCTCCCGGTCTAACTACTATTATGTCCCCTATTTTTACATTTTCTATTAATACTTCAGCCTCTTTACCATCTTTAATTATTTTCGCAGTTTTTGGTTTTAAGCCCATAAGCTTTTTGATGGCCTCAGAAGTCCTTCCCTTTGCCCGTTCTTCTAAATATCTCCCAAGTGTTAAAAGAGTGGCAAGCATTATTGTAGTATCGTAGAACATGAAGTCTTTTGGTAGAATCCCAGCCGTTGCCATAATGGCGGATAAATATGCCACACCCATTCCCATAGAATACATTACATCCATATTTAATGATTTAGTCTTTAAAGAGGTGAAACCTGCCTTAAATATCGGCATTGCAACATATATCAACGGCGGTAAAGACAGTAAAAAAGCTAAACATGGTTTGTATGGAATATCCATATACATCATGGAATATAAAATAACTGAAAAAACAGCCCCTACAATTACCCTATGCAGTTTATCTTTTAGTTCTAACTCTTTATGCTCTTCCACATCCTCTAAATTTTCATCCACCCCTATTCCAACAACATCAAAACCAAGCTTTTCAATTTTTTTGCCGATTTCTTCAATTGAAATAACATCGGGATTAAAATCCACCTCTGCACTTTCATCTACAAGATTTACGGTGATGCTATTTACCCCATCGGTTTTGCTCAGCACTTTTTCAATGGTTTTGGCACATACTGCACATGTCATGCCGAATATTTTAATTTTAACATTCATAATATCCCCAATGTTCATAAAAATAAGTAGAATAAAAAAATAAATAAAAAATAAGAAAAGGCACACATGATTTAATTAATATGATTTATAATCATCTAATTATCACATTTCATATCATAACAAGATTAATAACCTAGAACAATAAAGAATAGAATGAAATATGACGGAAGCATTATATTTTTTCAGCAGGATACAGCTCGAAAGCCTCACTGTTTAGTATGTCATTTTCAGTTATTATGTTTTCATCATATTTTATAATGCCTATTCCCCCTTCTAAGTCTATACCCACATCAATTATGCCATCTAATTCAGATAATAGATTTTTTATGCTTTTTACACACATATTACAACTCATCCCGCTTATTTTAAGTTTTAATTCTTTCACAATATCACCTCAAATTAGTGTTATAAATATATTCTAATATATCAAAAACAGACAGTGTTCCAACAATTTCGTTGTTATTATTTACAACAGGGTATGCAATATCTTCATTTTTAATCATTTCACTTATCAAATCATCAGTTAATTTGTCATCTTCATTTAATATTTTTATCTCATCTACAAAAAGCATTAAATCTTCAACTTTTGAGTGCTTACAGCCCGTTAATAAATCTAGTGCATTAACCCATCCTTCAAGTTTTCCATCTTCAACTACTGGTGCGTATGCCTTTTTATTTTTATACAGGATTTGGACAGCATCACCACCTATCATTTCTGGACTTAGTTTTATAAATTCTTTGTTTATTACATCTTTTACTTTTAAATCCATAAAATACCCCTATATATTTTTATTTTCATCTATTACATAGCATATCCTTCATCTTTCTCTTTTTTATTGATAAATAATACATATCTATATATTTATATTTATATATTCTTTTATTTTATTATTTTATTTTTATTTATTATTTACATTCCTTTAATTAATCACTCAATGCACTGTTTTAATACAATTAACCTATCTGTGCATGTGAAGCAGGGGTCACAACTTGCTATAATTAATTCAGCATCAGATACGTGATAACCTTTTAATATTTTTTCCATACATGCTAAATTCGTTGCTGTTGGTGTCCTTACCTTTGAGTGTCTTACTCTACCTTCTCCATCAACACCATAGGAGTGATAAACCTGTCCCCTCTGTGCTTCGTTGTATATGTCGATAGGCTTAAATTCTGTTATTTCATAGTTTGGATTGTAGAATTTTTCAGGAAGATTTGGGAGCTCCTTCAATGCCTGTTTTAAAATCTTAACACTTTCAAGGCATTCATATATTCTTACAATAATTCTTGCTAAAACATCGCCATCATCGAGCAGTATCTCATCAAATTCAAATGGGTCGTATTCAGGAGCATATCCCATTTTTCTCATGTCACTTTTTACATTGCTTGCTCTTGCAGTAGGTCCAACTGCATGATATTTTGCTGCCACCTTTCTATCCATAATACCAATATCCTTCATACGAGAAACTAACATTGGGTCGTTTATAGTCCTATCTGCTAATTTCTTTAAATTTTCCTCATATTTTTCTATTCGTTCAATAAGACCTGAAATCTGGCTGTCCTTTATATTACATCTTGGTCTTATCCCGCCGATTATAGGACAGGAATAGTGCACTCTACTTCCGCTTATATCAAATAACATCTGCATTACAGGTTCCCTAAGCATGAATGCCCTCATAGACATTGTCTCATGTCCAAGTATTTCAAATGCATGACCAAATACCAAGGTATGGGAATGAAGCCTCTCTAATTCTTCTACAATTACCCTTATATAGTTAGCCCTTTCTGGAACTTCTATATTGCTTCCCGTTTCAACAACCCTGACAGAATTCCACAAATGTATATGGGAACATATTCCACAGATTTTTTCCGTAAGTATGCACGCCTTTTCTGGTGGGAGCCCTTCCATAAGTCTTTCTATGCCCCTATGATTAACACCTATGGTGAGCTCGGCATCTTTCACAATTTCATCTTCAATAAATAATCTCAACCTATGCGGTTCAAGTATAGCAGAATGAATAGGTCCTATTGCGATTTCTCCTTCGTACATGGTATCCCTTTTAGTTTTTTATATGATAGGCAATAATTATAATAATTATAAATATAATTTTTCATTATTAATTATGATAAATTATTTTTTTAGAGTATATTATTTTTATTTATAAAATTAACTATTATATTAATAACTATTATACAGTTGTATTATAAAGCACATCGTATGGTCATTTATATATACATATTATATCAACATAATATAAGAGGTGAAAATATGGTTTTAAGTTCAAAAGATTTTAATCCAAAATTTCCAGAGAAAGTAATAGAGGCTGGAAAAGCTATCGGTGAAGATGAAGCTACAAAATCATTTAGAAGATGTTATCAATGCGGAACATGCACAGGTTCCTGTCCAAGTGGAAGAATAACTGCATTTAGAACAAGAAAATTAATAAGGTCTGCAATGTTAGGATTGGGAGACTACATAAAAAGTGAAGACCTTTGGAAATGCACAACCTGTTATACCTGCTATGAAAGATGTCCAAGAAATGTAAAAATTACGGACATAATCAAAGCCATGAGAAATGTTGCATCTCAAATGGGATATATGGCACTAGCCCATAGAAAAACTACATTGTATGTTTATTTAACAGGACATGCAGTTCCTGTAAATGACCAGATAAAAGAGGTAAGGAAAAATATAGGATTAACTGAAATTCCACCAACAACCCACAAATACCCAGAGGCTTTGGAAGATGTAAGAGGAATTATGAATGATATGGGACTCTGCGATAAGGTAGGAATTTGTCCAACAACAAAAAAATTAGAAGAACTTAAACCAATAGAATGGGAAGATTTAAGTGAATAAACTAAGATTTAATTAATTTTAATAATATATGTCATTTATTAATTTATTATTTATTATATAATATTATAGATTAAATTGGTGAAAAGATGAGTGATTTAGAGTACATGTTTTTTTTAGGATGTATAGCACCAAATAGATACCCAGGTATAGAAAGTGCAACCTATAAAGCTATGGATAAATTAGGCATAAAATTACATCCTTTTGAAAAAGCATCCTGTTGTCCAGCACCAGGGGTTTTCGGTTCATTTGATTTGCCAACATGGCTCACATTAGCTGCAAGAAATTTATGCCTTGCAGAGGAGAAAGAATTAGATGTATTAACCATTTGTAATGGATGTTATGGCTCATTGTATGAGGCAAATCATATATTAAAAGAACATGAAGAAACAAGGAAAAAAGTAAATGAAACCCTTTCAAAATATGGCTATGAATTTAAAGGAATAATAAATGTAAGACACCTTCCAGAGGTATTATACTTCCATTATGGAACAGATGCAATAGCTGAAAAGGTTGAGAGACCTATTAATTTAAATGTAGCTGTTCATTATGGATGTCACTATTTGAAACCATCAGACATTAAAAATATAGAAAGTGCAGAAAGACCAAGATCATTCGATGCCCTTGTTGAAGCAATTGGTGCAACCTCGGTTGATTACAAGGATAAACAGATGTGCTGTGGTGCAGGTGGTGGTGTAAGAGCAAGAGACTTAGAAACGGCATTAACAATGACAGAAACAAAAATCAAAAATGTAATTGAAGCAGGTGGAGACTGTATAACAGAAGTATGTCCGTTCTGTCATTTACAGTTTGATAGAGGTCAGGTTGAGATAAAAGAGAAATTTGAAAGAGAATACTCCGTTCCAGTCATACATTATTCACAGTTGTTAGGTCTTGCTATGGGTATGAAACCAAAAGATGTTGCTCTCGATTTACACTTTATATCCTGTGACCCTGTTCTTGAAAAATTAGGTTTAAAAGAATAATTAAATTTTTATTTCTTTTTCTATTCTTTTTATTTTATTTTCATGTTTCTTCTAAATTTTATTCGCTAATGAAAATATGAATATATATGAAAGATTTTTTATTATTTAATTACTATTTTATTATGTAATTTTTATAATACTGTTAATACTATTTTTATAGTTGTTTTATTTAATAGGGATATAATTTTATAAAATCAAAGGTGAGCTCATGTTGATACTTGCAGGATTGGGATTATATGATGAAAAAGATATGACATTAAAAACATTAGAATATGCCAAAAAAGTAGATAAAATTTACGCTGAATTTTATACCGCTGTTTTAACGGGAACTACAATTGAAAAAATAGAAAAAACCCTTGGAAAAGAAATAACAGTTTTAAATAGGGAAAAGGTAGAATATGAGACGGAAAAATTAATAAATGAAAGTAAGGATAAAGATGTAATGTTCCTTACCGCAGGAGACCCTATGGTAGCAACAACACATGTAGATATTGCTGTTGAAGCGAGGAAGAAGGGAATTGAAGTAATTATTATAAATGCTCCTTCAATATATTCAGCAGTAGGTATTACAGGTTTGCAATTGTATAAATTTGGAAAAACAACTTCGATAGTATTTCCTGAACCAAATTACTTTCCAGAAACTCCCTATAATGTAATAAAAGAAAACTTAAAAATGGGATACCATACTCTATGCCTTTTGGATATACATGCGGATGAAAATAAATTTATGACTGCAAATGAAGGTCTTGAAATACTGTTAAAAATTGAAGAAAAAAGAAAGGAAAATATATTAAATGAAAATACAAAGGTTATTGTAGTGGCAAGAGCTGGAAGTTTAAAACCAAAAATAGTATATGGGAAAATAAAAGATTTATTAAAGCATGATTTTGGAAAACCTTTGCATTGTATTATTATCCCTGGAAAATTGCACTTTATGGAGGAGGATGCTTTAAAATACCTCTGTGAAAATTTATAATGAAAAAATAATAATTAATAATAACTATAATTAATAATGATTAATAAATAAATATATTCTAAATAATAAATAATAATATTAAAATTAAATAATATGAATAGTAAAATATAATATATTTTTATTAGCGTGGGTCATAATAATTCGTTTCCATTAACTTTTTAATTTTCATATATGGGAACGATTAAATTTGTTTTAATATTTAGTGTTGATATTTAAAGAATATACAAAATGACCCACCCTAATATTTTTATTTTAAATTTCTTTAAAATGGGAAAATATGATTAACAGAAGTTTAATATTTAATACCAAAATATTAGTTAAAATAATAATTTTATTTGTTATATTGTATTATTTGGGAACAAAATTAGATGTATATAATTACATATTTACATTAAGAGAGTATAGTGGAAAAATTATTATATTGATGGTGTTAATTCTCGGGACATTAATATTTTTAGATATATCTATGGAATTAATCAGAAAATTTTTTGAAAAAAAAGGGGATTTAAGAGATTATCCTATGTTTTCATCAGTAGTTAAATATATAATATGGACTATTACAGGTTTAATTGCAATTTCCACTTTATATAAAGGTATTGGCTCCCTTGTAATGTCCCTTGGTCTTATAGGTGCAGCATTAACATTTTCATTACAACGCCCTATTATGAACTTTGCAGGATGGATATATCTTATTATAATGAGACCTTTTAAAATTAACGATAGGATATGCATAAAAGATATAGGAATAGGCGATGTATATAAGATAGATATCATGCATATTTATTTAAGAGAAGTTGATAATGAACCAACAGGAAGAAATTTGACAATTCCTAATGCGTATGTCTTAACAAATGCTCTAATAAATTATACAAGAGGTTCTTTATATATATGGGATTATATTACTGTGGGAATAACCTATGAAAGTGATTGGAGAAAATCTAAAAAGCTTATTTTTGAAGCTTGCAATGATATTGTTGGAGATACCATGCAAGAGCTCGCAGAAGTTTGGAAAAATAAACCAAGGTTATTTGCAAGGGCAGAAATTATTGATAAACCAATTATAAGAATGAAACTTTTAGACAGTGCTATTGAAATAAAGGTAAGGTATTTAGTTGATGCATTCAAATGTGCAGATATAAAAACCAAAATTATAGGAAATATACTTGCAAAATTTGAAAAAGAAGATAATGTTGAAATAGCCTACCCACATTTGGAAGTTATACATCGACCTAAAAAAGAAAATAATAATAAAATTAACGATAAATAATAATATAATGAATGATAAGAAGGGAATATCTATATAACATATAAATAATAATGAATTAATAAAAAATTATATATATTATTTTGCCATTTTAACTAATTTAATACCTTTTTCCAAGAGCTCCTTTGCCATGTTAGGATTTTTCGCTTCAACCCTTATCCTTATATAAGGTTCAGTTCCAGAAGGTCTTATAAGCACCCATCCATCATCTAAATTAAACCGAGCTCCGTCAATTGTCTCAGGGATTACACGATATATTTTTTCTCCATGTTCAATTACATAATTCATTATATCCAATTTTTTATTATCTGGACATGGAAATTTTTCCCTTAAATTCACATAGGATGGGACTTCATCTATGAGCTCATATAATTTTTTATCGTAGAATTCCATCATCTCTAAAATCCTCAATCCCGATAAAATACCATCCGGAGTTAAATGTATGTCCCTATGAATCCATGTTCCAGATGGTTCTCCTCCAAAAATGGCATTATATTTATTTAAGGCTTCTGAAACTGCTACATCTCCAACTTTTGTTCTAATGATATTTACATTTAAATCTTTTAAATACACATCAATGGACATTGAAGCATCTACTGTGGTAATTATTGTTTTTTTATTGGTTTTTTCTACAATATATCGAGAGAATATGGCAAGCAATTTATCAAAATCGGTTAATCTTCCTTTTTCATCTATGGCTATCATTCTATCGGCGTCACCATCATGGGCAATACCTATGTATTTTTTATTGATATTATTGCCGTTACTATTACTGCCATTATCCGTTTTATCCCTTTCATTCAATCCCCTAATCATTTTCATAGTTTCGTATAAATTCTTTTCATTGGGTTCTGGCATCCTCCCTACAAATCTTCCATCGATATGGGCATTTACAGATATTACATGAGCTCCGACATCGGTAAATAAATAGGGTGAGACTACACAACCAGCTGAGTTTGCACAATCTACAACAACATTGTAATGTTTGTCTATATCGATATGTTTAAGAATAAAATCCCTATATCTCTTTATTGCAGTTTCATCCTTCCAAACATTTCCAATACAATTCCAGTCTGCCCTTTTAAAATCTTTATTGAATACAATTTTTTCTATTTGTTTTTCCTGTTCTGGTCTAAATGCAGTTCCATCCCTGTTAAAAAGTTTTATGCCGTTGTATTCTGGTGGATTATGGGATGCCGTAATCATAATACCAATATCGTAATCCCTTGCCGAAAAACCAAGGGTTGGTGTTGGAACAATCCCTATGTTTGTTATATCAGCTCCCCCATTTAAAAGTCCTGTAATAAGTGCATTTTTAATTAATCCTCCTGTTGTTCTAGTGTCCCTTCCTATTACAACATTTTTAGCTATTTGAGATACTGCAAATCCTATCTTATACGCAATCTCTGGATTTAAATTTTTCATTCTTATGCCTGATGTTCCAAACAATCTCATGATATCACACATTATTATTTATAAATTAAAATTAAATATTAAACAATGAATAGATATACTAATGAAAAATATGATATAGAAATATTTTATATGTCCATACAATATAACCATATAGTATAAAAATAAATATAATAAATTATAATAGATTATAAGTAATAATTAAAGGTACTATGTATGTTATCCGATGTATTATATAATATTGTATCATCAAATAATGATGATGAGGTAATCTATTTTTCTAAAATATTGTGGGGGTTCTATAAAAACAACGATATATCAAAATATAGAAATTATTTTAAAAATTTACATATTGTTGAAAGAGATGATTTATTGTTATATGGAAAAAATTATCCATTGTTCAGGTCAGTGTTGTATTTTAACGAAGTTCCGCTGTTTAAAAGTGAATCTCAATCTATTTTATTTTTAAAGAATAATGGATTTAATCCAAATGCTAAATTAGTAAATTTAAACGATAATGAAAGAAATAAACTTGGAAATATAATATTAAATAAAATTATTGCTAAAATACCAAAAGAATATGCAAGATATGTCCCAAAACTGATATTTGGAAAATGTTATTATTTAGAAGAATATAATGTGGAATTAAAGGAATATATTTCAAACTTAAATGCACTCTGCAAACTAAAAAAATATAATGAAGTTGAAAAATGCATAATACATCAAAAATTACCCGATGAAAAGCTTGTTAAGAAGTATAAATTAAAATTGGCAAAATCTATAAAGCTATTTAATAAAAAATTGGACAATATGGAAATTCAATATACTTCCATCACATATAATAACAAAACCTATCCATGCCAGTATATTCATATAAAACAATCGATTTTTGATAGGGTAAAAGGTTGGATATTTGGTTCCATAGATGGAAAACACTACCCCGCTATTGTGAATATATCATATTCTCATCCAAAAATAAACTTTATGCAACCATTTTTTATATTTGTAGGAGACGAAATAAATGTCTTTGCAAGAGCTCCTAAACTTTTATATTTCAAAGACAACTTAACATTAAACCATCTGAATTTAACTGGAAAACATACCTATTTTGGAAATTGGAATTATGAGATATTTGAAAAATTTGTCAATAATAAGCAAAAATAAATAAAAATATAGTATTTAATTTGATAAAAAATATAATAATAGTAAAGAATATAACAATAGCTATAATAATATATAAAAATAAAAATAAACGATTTTAGTAATAATTCATATCTATTCTTCATACTACATTATAAAGATTAGAGGTGTATCATGTTAAAAAATTACTTTAAAGAATCTGCAAATGTGAAGATAAACTTTATAAATAAAAATGAGGAAAATTTAAAAAAATGTATTGAAATAATAAAAGATTCATTAAAAAATGGAAATAAATTATTAATATGTGGAAATGGTGGGAGTGCCGCAGATGCTCAGCATTTTGCAGCAGAAATAGTGGGAAGATTTAAATTAGAAAGAAGAGGATTTCCAGCAATAGCTCTTACAACAGATACATCTATTTTAACCGCAATAGGAAATGATTATGGATTTGATAAAATATTTGAACGGCAGGTTGAAGCACTTGGTAAAAAGGGGGATGTTTTAGTTGGTATATCCACAAGTGGAAACTCCAAAAATGTAATAAATGCAGTCAATAAGGCAAAAGAAATGGATATATACACCATTGGGTTACTTGGAAAAAGCGGAGGAAAATTAAAGGATATTGTGGATTTGCCATTAATTGTTGATTCAAATAATACTGCAAGGGTACAGGAATGTCATCTAACGATATACCATGTGATATGTGAAGAAGTTGAAAAGGAATTATAAAATAACATAAAAAATTTAAAAACAAAAATGAAAAATATAAAAAATCTGTGAAACCATGATAATTACCAACAGAGCTCTATTAAAATATATAGTAAGTGAATTAAAAGCTCAAAATCTAAAAATTGTATTTACAAATGGGTGTTTCGATATAATCCATAAAGGACATGTTGAATATTTGAATCATGCAAAAAGATTTGGAGATGTTTTAATAGTTGGTATCAACTCCGACAAATCCATAAAAAAATAAAAGGGGATAAAAGACCCATTATTCCATTAGAATCAAGAATATATGTATTAAATAATTTAAAATCAATCGATTTTGTAGTTCCATTTGATGAAGAAACGCCTATAAATTTAATAAAAATTATAAAGCCAGATATTCATGTAAAAGGAGGGGACTATAAGGAAGAAGATTTGCCAGAAGCAGAAATAATTAAAGAATATGGCGGGGAAATAAAGATAATTCCATTAATTAAGGGATTTTCCACAACAAATATAATTGAATGGGTTTTGGAGAAATACGGCAATAAATAATGAATAAAAAATAAAAAAATAAATAGATAAAATAAAAAATAAGATATAAAGGAATGAAAATAAAATAATAAATGAGGGAAAATATGATATGCGTTTTAGGGGATGTAATGCTTGATAAATATACCTACGGGAAGGTTGAAAGGATAAATCCAGAAGCACCAGTTCCTGTATTAAATGTAGTCAAAGAAAGATATACACTTGGAGGGGCAGGCAATGTTGCCAACAATATCTCATCTTTAAATGAAGAAGTTGTATTATTGGGAATATGTAATGAAAATGGTAATTTTGGTAGGCAAATGGTCGAATTATGCAGAAAAAAGGATATAAAATATTATTTTATAAGCGATGGAAGACCTACAATTGTAAAGCATAGATTTGTTGCATTAGGATACAATCAGCAACTTTTAAGGGTAGATTATGAGGAAAAGCACCCATTGAATGGTAATTATTCAAAGATGTTTGTTGATAAAATAGTAGAACTTAATCCCGATATATTGATAATTTCAGACTATGCAAAAGGAGTAATTACAGAAGATTTAATGGAAACTATAAAAAAACAGTTTAAAGGTAGAATATTGATAGACCCAAAACCTGACAATATACACCTATATAAAAATGTATATCTAATAAAACCAAATTTAAAAGAAGCTTCCGGAATTGTTGGAAGAGATATAAAAAACACCAATGAAGATGTTGAAAAAGCTGGATTAGACATTGTGGGTAAATATAATGCAAATGTGGTAATTACAAGAAGTGAAAAAGGTTCTACACTAATTACACTTGACGGTGAGATATATCACATTCCAACTGAGGCTAAGGAAATACACGATGTTTCTGGTGCAGGAGATACATATATTGCCACGCTTGGCTATGCTTTAAGTAAAAAATATGATTTAGTAGATGCAGTTAATCTGGCAAATAAGGCGAGCTCCATAGTAGTTGGAAAAGTCGGAACTGCAACAGTTAGTTTGGAGGAGTTGTTTAGTGTATAATATGGTGAGTAATTTTAATTATAATATTGCCATTTATTCCAGAAGTATTAAAAAACATACTATCGTTATTAAGGTAAATAAAATAATAATGTAACAAAATTAAAAAATAATAATGGGAAATTATGGAAATCATTGATAAGAATAATAATAAAGCCATATTCCTTGATAGGGATGGAGTAATCAATAAACAGTTAATTGGGGATTATGTTAAAAATATTGGGGAATTTGAGATACTTCCAAAGGTAAAAGATGCATTAATTGAATTTAAAAAAATGGGATATTTATTAATCGTAGTTACCAATCAGCAGGGTATTGCAAAGGGGATAATGACAGAAGACGATTTAAAAGTTGTTCATAACTATATGTTAAAACGATTGCCTGAGATAGATGATATATACTATTGCCCACATTTGGAGGGAACATGTAATTGTAGAAAACCAAAAAATGGCATGCTTTTAAAGGCTAAGGAAAAATGGAATATAGATTTTGCTAAAAGCTGGATGATTGGGGATAGTGAAAGCGATATTATTTGTGGTAGGAGCTCAGGTTGTAAAACTATAAGAATATTACATGACAATGAGGAAAGCTATGCAGATTTTACTGCTAAGAATTTATATGAGTGTGTTGGAATTATAGGAGCTCATATATAATTCGCATATTTTTTAATGCATATGTTGATATAATTTAAGGGTAATACTTGAATCCATTTATAAAAAACATTGTTTGATATAATGCTAATAGCTCTGCATTGTAATTACATTACCATATATATAAAATATCATAACGTATAATTTAAATAACTGTTAATATTATGGCCTCCCAATAAGTTTTTAGTTATTTATTATTTTTATTAATGTGGTAAATATGCATGCTATAAAACTGATTATCTTCCCAGGATATTATGTTCCACATATAGGGGGTTTGGAAACTCATGTGGATGAATTCGTAAAATATTTATCAAACGATGAAAATTACAATATCTATATATTTGCACCAAATATCCCAAAGTATAATGAATTTGAAATAAGACATAACAATGTTAAGATTTATCGTTATCCTGCATTTGAAATTATATCCAATTACCCTGTTCCAAATATATTTAGTATTAAATTTTGGAAGATGTTTTTTAATTTGTATAATATTGATTTTGATATAGTAATGACAAGAACAAGGTTCTTTTCAAATACATTGTTGGGGTTTCTTTTTGCAAAACTTAGATACAATAGGAAAAAATTAATCCATGTTGAGCATGGAAGTGCATTTATTAAAGTAGAAAATGAATTTACAAACAAAGTAGCATATTTTTATGATAAAATTATTGGAAATATAATATTTAAAAAATCCGATTATGTAATAGCAATATCAAAGGCTGTTAAAAAGTTTATTGTAGAGAATTTCATTGAAGATGATAATGATAATATTCCTGTAATATACCGAGGTTTGGAAATAGAATATATTGATAGTATAAAAGAAAGTAATTATATAAAAGAAAGATTTAAAAACAAAATTAAATTATGTTTTGTAGGAAGGTTGTATAAATGGAAAGGTGTTGAAAATATTATAAAATCCTATATTGCACTACCACAGGATATAAAAGAAAAAACTGTTTTAATTATTGTAGGTTATGGTGAAGACCTACAAAGACTTAAAAAACTTTCAGGAGAATATTTAGACAATGGAATTTATTTCACTGGGAAAAAAGATTTTAAAGATGCAATAGGCATCGTTAAAGCATGTGATATATATATTCATTCATCCTACAAAGGCGGTGGTTTGTCAAGCTCACTACTTCAAGCCATGTGTTGTGGAAAGGCTATCGTTGCAAGTCCTTATGAAGGAGGGGATGAAGTTATTATCGATGGAAACACGGGTGTTTTGTTGAAAGATAACAGTTCCGAGTTAGTTAAAGATGGAATTATTAAATTAATTAGAAATAAAGATTTAATGGAAATTTATGGAAAAAATGCAAAAAAATTTATAAATGATAATTTTGATTGGGGGAGCTCAGTTGAAAAATATAAAAAAGTTTTTAATAAAATATTGCAAAAGTAAAATTAAACGGGATTTGCATGATAAAGAAATACTACAACAATTTAAAAGATAAAATATATATTCTTACAAAGAAATATTCTTCAAGGGTAGGTTTAGACCTTCCCTATTTTATAAAAGGCGGATTTTGGTTAAGCATTGGGCAGTTCTTTGGAACTTTGAAGGGCTTTATTTTAAGTATAGTTTTTGCTAACATGTTATCGAAAGAAGTTTTTGGAGAGTATAGTTTTGCAATGACAGTTTTAGGTATCGCCGGGATATTTGCACTTCCAGGAATGGGCGTTGCCGTTGTTCAAGCTGTTGCAAAAGGTTATGAAGGAACATATTTTAGAGCTCTGAAAGAAATTTTTAAATGGAGTTGGGTGGGAAGTTTATTATTGTTGGGATTTTCCATTTACGAATATTTTTACGGAAAATTTGATTTAATGCTTATTTTTTTAATATTATCTTCCATATTTCCGTTTTATGCAATTTCTGGATTTTATCCTAACTTAATAAATGGTAAAAAAAGATTCGATATTTTAGCTAAATTATCTTCATTTTTTGGTATTATTTCAACAATTTTGATAGTTGTGACGGTGTATTTTACAGAAAGTGTTTTTTGGATTGTCGTTATTACAGTTTTAGTTCAAATTATTATTAATGGTTATTTTAGTTTATTTTATGCTAAAAAATTTGTAAAAAACAACAAAATTGATGAACATAGTATTGAATTTGGAAAAAGTATTAGTTATTCTCAGGCGTTTTCAAATATTGCCAACAATTTTGATAGTTTGATTATTGCTTATTTTTTAGGATTTTCTGATTTAGCTATTTTTAAAATTATTACATTATTACCAAATCAAATAAAAATAGTTGCAAATGCATTTAGCCCCATGCTTCTTCCAAAGATTGCTTCCAAAGACATGAGTAAAAAAGAATTAATGAAACATTTTAAAAAGTTTTTTTTAGTTGTTATTTTTTTAATTTTAATATATTGGATAGGAGCTCCGTTTATTTTTAAATGGTTTTATCCACAATATTATGACTATGTTTTGTTGAGTATGATTTTTCATTTGAGCTTTATAAGTTTTTTATCCATTCTTCCATATAATTATTTGATAAAAGAAAAAAAAGGAGATTATTTAAACAAGATGTATTTTATTACAAATTTTTTATTAATCATTTTTGCACTGGCGTTTATATATTATTATGGATTACTTGGTGCGATAATATCACGTATACTATATAGATTTGCAAACCTACTTATTAGTTTTTTCTTTTTCTATCACTACAAGGATCCCCATGGTAAATAAACTTGGGAATATTTTATTTAATAATGGAATTCCTTCATAAAGATATATTTTTGAGTTTTTAGACAGTCCCAACTCTTTCAACCAAAATTTTATATCGTTATATGTCCAAAATCTCAAATGTTCTCCAGGATGAGTTCTCCACTGTAATGGGAAACTTCCAAACAACAATCTTAATCTATGACCTATGAATCCAGTATTGGGAATTGAAAATATAAGTTTTTTATTAGTTGTTTTCAACAACTCTAAAAGAACTTCCTCTGAGTTAGGTAAATGTTCTAAAAGTTCCAACGCTAAAGTATAATCTGTTTTAGGGAGATTTTTAATTTCATTTAAATTATTTATGTCTAATTTTATTGGAACAAATCCTAATTTATTTATATGTTCCAATACTATATCTGAAACATCAACACCATAAATTTTTGAAAATTTGATATGTTTAGATAAATAATTTAATATTGCGCCATCACCACACCCGACATCTTTTATAGTGGTGTTATTTTCCAAGTGATTTAATATAACATTTGCCCTCCCTCTTTGAAAATCCGATAACAATCCTAAATTTTTCCCCCTTTTTACTAACCAATATTCATCATAATCAACATTTATTTTCATTTTAGGATAATGTCCAAATATAAGTTTCAGAGTTTCAACTATTCTTGATATTAGTTTTCTCATTCTAATTCACCCATTATTCTCTTAAAATTTTCTGCAGTTTTTCCCCATGTGTGTTCTTTTGCATATTTTAAAGAATTTTTGCACATTTTTGAATATAATTGTTTATCTTCAAGTAAAGTTTTCATCCTTTCATACAAACATTTAACATCTTTTTGTGGGCATAAAAAACCATTATATTCATCAACAATAACCTCCTCATTTGCTGTTCCTAATGAACCGATAGAAGGAATACCGCATGCATTTGCTTCCAAATGGACAAGTCCAAATCCTTCAAATGCATTTTTTGTATTAATAGATGGTAAAACATGGGCAAAACTCTTTGAGTAGTATTCTAATAGTTCATTATGATTAACTTCTCCTGTAAATATAATATTTTCATGTAAATTATGATTTTTTACAAAATTGTAATATTTTTCTGATTTTTTTCCAACCATATATAGTTTTACATCAGGATATTCCTTTACTAATTTATCAAATGCTAATATTAGATATGTTACTCCTTTCCTTTCTTTCTGTGCTCCCACAAATACAAATGCTTTCTCTTTTTTTATATTTACAGGATGATATTCATCAATATTGACACCCAATTTAACAATAAACAAGTTATCTTTTTTATACCACACCCTAACTTTGTTATATGTAAATTTACTAGGAACTATAATTTTATCTACATATTTAATCCAGAATTTGTTATAGTATTTATATGGAAATTTTACAAAAGGATAATAAATATAAGTTCCAAAACCAAATAATATCAATTTTGAATTAAAATATTTTTTAAGTAAAACAGCGAGTGGCAAAAAAGGTTCTATATTACATATAATTAAGTCAAAGTTTTTATTGTGTAAACTATTTTTAATAGTAGAATAATCTTTCAATAATCTATAAAAATTATAGTAATGGTTTGAAGTTATTAGATTACATTTATTATTTTTATCGGTATTTTGGGATAAAACTATTACATTGTATTCATTATTAAGCTCTTTATTCAGATGATATCCAACAGTTGCCCACCCATTTGTTGTATTCAATTCATTTGTTATTAACAAAATATTTTTCATATTACATCACCGAATTATTTTCATTTTTTCACCGTTTTTTTCTAAAAACATAAAAATAACCTGTTGTAGACTGTCTATTAGTAATTATTTTATCAAAAAGTAATATAAAAGGAAGTAGCAATAACATGAATGGAAATAATATAATTCCAATAAGCCTTTGTTTAATATTCCCAATATTTAACAATCTTACTAATATGACATACCATGATTTTATATATGAATTTCTTTCTTTTAATTCTAAACATTTAAATTCATTGAACAAATTCAAAATTCCGTATTTCGTGTATCTAAAATAATCATAAGGTTCGTCATGTATTGGCATAATAAAGGGTGTTGAACCTACAAATATACCACCTGGTTTTAGAATCCTTTTTATTTCCTCAACGGCTTTAAAAGGGTTTCGCACATGCTCCAAAACTTCTAAACAAAAAATAATATCAATAGAATTATCATCTATTATATTCATATTTTGTATATCTAATACTAAATCAGGTTTTCTTTTTTCATCAATATCTATCTCAATACATTTAATTTTCTTTTTTAAATGATAACTTATTCCTCCACCTGCTCCTATATTTATTATTTTTAAATTACAAGTATTAAAATCAGGATTCTGTAAAATGTATTTTTCAATAGATTCATCTAAGTAATTATAAAGATTTTCTCTTGAAAATATTTTCGAAAATTTAATAAATGTTTTGGAATATAATTTAATAAATGTTTTCATACATATCACCAATTATTAAAAATCTCGACAATTTTTTCAGCCCTTTTCTTCCAAGTGTAATTTTTAACCTTTTCAAATGCATTTTTTACTAATTTGTTTTGTAATTCTTTATCTTTTATAAATTTCTTTATCTTTTCAGCTAAATCCATTTCATCATCAGGTTTAAAAAATAAAACTTCGTTATTATCTACAATTTCTTTAATGCTTGGCAAATCACTTGCTATAATTGGCCTTTTTGATGCCATGTATTCAAATAACTTTAATGGGGAAGTATATTTAACTGAAATTTCATATTTAGAAGAATTTGGAATAACTAAAACATCCGATGCTTTTAAAAATAATGGAATCTTGGAGTTTTCAACGAAAGGAATAAAAATTATGTTTTTATTTATATATTCTTCTCTTAACTTATTCACTTGCTCTTTACTACCGCCAACAACCAAATAAACAATATTTTCTTTATTTTTTAAATAGTCATAAGACTTTAAAAATGTTTCATATCCTTTCCAACTCTGCAAACTTCCAGTATATGATATTATCGTTTTATATTTTGGTAAATTTAATTTTTCCCTTGCCTCATTTTTTGAAATGTTAATATCAAATTTTTCTAAATCCACACCATCATATAATACATATATTTTATTGCCATTAAAATCATTTTTTATTAACTCTTCTTTTAAACCTTTACTGATAACCACACATCCTTGTAAATTTTTAAAAGTTCGTTTAAACAGAAAGTTCCACATTTTACCATTTGATAAATCATGTAATTCATAAATTACTTTTTTATCTTTAAAGAATCTTGAAACTAAAAAAGCAAATATCAAATCTCTAGTATATATATACTTATAATCATTTTTTATAGTCAAAAATCTCAAAAATAACAATAAACTTCTAAAATAATAATTTACAAAAGGTTTCAAAGAAATTGTATTATAATCAATATCTTCATTATAGATTTTTTTATTATATTTTTATCACAATTAAAACTTATTAATGTAATACTTACTCCAATTTTTTCAAATGCCTTGCACATATTTAATACTTGAATTCTATTTGCACAAGGTTTTGAAAAATCTGCATTATGAACATACAAGATTTTATTCATAACTATTCACCAGATTGTAAATTTCATTAATCCTTTTTCCATAATTTTCCCAAGTGTATTGTTCAGCCTTTTTCCTTGCATTTTTTCCAAACTCTTTTGTTTTGTCTCTATTATTATAAAAAAATAATATTTTGTCTTTTAATATTTCAATATCTTGCGTAGGAATTAGATATCCTTCTTTTCCATCCTCAACAACACTTCCAGAGTTTGGAGTAGTTATAACAGGCAAACCACATGCTAATGCCTCATATACTGATTTTGCAGAACCTTCTAATAAAGATGGAAATACATATAGATGATTTTTTGAGAGCTCATTATTTATATTATTTACAAATCCATGAACTTTTATATTATATTTTTCAGTATCTTTGAAATATTTTTTAACCTCAGGATAAACCCTACCATATATGTTTAATTCTGCGTCTTTTAGGTTTAATTCTTTCCAAGCTTGAATTAAATAAGGAATACCCTTTCTATTATTGACATTTCCTGAGAATGCAACTTTAAATGTTCCACTGTAATCCTTTTCAATAGGTTTAAATTTAGTAATATCTACTCCAAATGGCACAACGAAAATTTTAGATTCATCAATCCCCTCATTAATTAATGATTTTTTTACAAAGTCCGATGGAACTATGTAATAATCAATATATTTTAAAGAAGTTTTTATATAGCATGGGAGCTCCGTTTTTTCTCCTTTAAATA
Source organism: Methanothermococcus okinawensis IH1 (assembly GCF_000179575.2). Classification (NCBI taxonomy): domain Archaea; kingdom Methanobacteriati; phylum Methanobacteriota; class Methanococci; order Methanococcales; family Methanococcaceae; genus Methanothermococcus; species Methanothermococcus okinawensis. The sequence continues at coordinate 43,776 of NC_015636.1, forward strand.
ATGCATTATAATTTTCCAAATCTTTCAAGACATTTGGAAATGCCATTGGGACATCCTGAATAATTTTTATATTTTGATTTTTTTCTTTTAAATAACTATATACATTTGGCAGAAAATTCCAAGAATGAATAATATCAATTTTATTTAAATCCAACCTTTTTAATTTTTTTGTGGCGAAATACTCAAATAAATAGTTTTTAATTTTATTTGATGGAAATTTTTTTGATATATAAATAGGAATTGCAGTTAAGAATTTCATTATTAGTGGAGCATAGGGGAAAATTTGAATCATATTATAATTTTTATTTAGGACTTTATTATATCCTCTGCACAATATTGTTATGGTATTATATTTAACTACTTCATTAGCTATAGGTAGAGCTCTTGCTCCAATGGTGTTTCTGACCCCAAAATCTGAGTTTAATAAATATAAGATTTTTATTTTCTCACCCTACAAACTACAATCAAAGATGGAGCAAATCTTGGAAAAAATGACGAGATAAATTTCTCTAAATTGCCTTTAAAACCACCATATTCATCTTTTATTGTATATTTAAATTCTAAAATTTCAAAACCTTTTCGCAATAATAAATTATCTAATAACATTTTTGAAAAACCAATAACATGCCCATATTTTATTTCAGCATTTCTATCTACCCAATAAGGAGATTCTTGTCCAAATAGTGCATGTCTTAATATATATCTTAATGAAAACATATTGGGTGTTGTGAGTACCAATATACCATTTTCATTTAAAAATCCACTTATATTATCCAAAAACACCCCGGGATTTTCCAAATGTTCTATTAACTCCCCTGCAATAATTACATCGAATTTTTTATTTAATTTCATCAAATTTTTTAACTCTTGGACATCGTCATATATTACATTATATCCCTTTTCTTTTAATTTATTTATCCTATCTTTATCAATATCAAGACCCCAAACTTCCTTAGAATTTTTTATTATAAAATTGTGGAGTGATGAAAATTCTACTTTTTTATTTTCTCCCAAAAAACCAACATCTAAAACTACCTTATTTTGAATATATTTCTTAATTATTTTATTTCGACCCATTTTTTCACCAGATATAGGTTTATCTCTTATTTTATTGATTGTCTAATTTTTCTTATCCATTCACCAATATTCTCTAAATCACTTATGATAAGTTCCTTATTGTTATTTGCTTCAGGTAATCCTCCCCTATTACTTGCTATTACTGGAATCCCTAAATAGTTAGCCTCCAATACAATTCTCCCAAATGCTTCATTCCATCGAGACGGCATCAGGATTAATTTAGATACTTTATAAATTTCCATGACATTCTTTTGGTATGGTATGAATAATATATTTCCTTTTTTAAATTTTTTATGGTAAGGCCCTACAATTAAAAATTTTTCATCAGGCATTTTTTTTGCTATCTTTAAAACGATATCATAACCCTTCATGGCATTTTCTCCGCCTATAAATGTGATATATACTTGATTTTCTTTCTTCATGGCAGTTTTGTCGAGATGAGAATAACAAATATCAGGATAAATAATTTCAGAATCTAATCCATACTTTTTTTTAAGCAAATTATGCATAAATTTTGAATTGGATATTATTTTATGTGCATTTTTAAGTGCAATAATGTTTTTAACTTTATAATACCGTATTGCTGGAAATTCAATTACTGTTTTAAGAGTTTTTAAAATTTTTCTAAATCCTTTTTCATAATTATGAAACTCATTTAGGTTGAGCTCATCCCTTAAATAATATGTGTATTTTATACTATGTTTGATACAAAATTCGGCTACTATTGGGGCAATTAGAGTTTGAGTCAAAACTTCACTCTTTTTAATACTATTAATATACATATTTAATATATTCCAAATATATCGTTTATTAAATAATAAACCATAAAATCTTAAAATAGATGGAAATTGTAATTTTAAACCGTAGTTTATTCCTGACACCCCATCTATGTTAAATTTCCCTTTTGAATAGTATTCATCAAAACAAATTACAAAAACATTATATCCATTTTTTTGATATTTTTTTAATTCCTGCATTATGGACTTTTCAGCACCTCCTGGGAATGATGGGAAATACCATGATATCAGATAAATATTTTTATTCATTTTTTCACCGCAATTACTAAAATTGACGGTCCTTTTCCTTTTTTGCATCTCCAATTATCCACAGAATTAAAGGGTTTCCATAAAATATTGCATAATTTAAATACAATGGAATCAATACCAACAAACTCTTTACCTTCTTTTGATGTTTCATTTCTTAAATTATCTCTTATATTTTCCCTAATTTTTAGTAACTTTTTTTTACCTACAATATATTTAAGATTATAAAACAAAAACTGTTTAAAGGACAGATATATATGAAACAATATATTTCCAGCAGTATCTCCATAATATGTCTCTAAATAGACCATATCAAAACCATGCTTTTTTAACATTTTTTCAATACTGTCTGGCGAGTAATAAAATAAATGTGCAGGAGGGGACAGCCATTCCCAATATTTTCCACAGATTTTAAATTCCCATGAATCAATATTTGGTAAAGTTAGTACTAATATACCTTTTCTTTTTAAGACCGTATTTATTCCATTTAATATTTCATTTTGATTGGTAAGATGTTCTAAAACATCCAACAAAACAACAACATCAAAATACTCTTTTTTATTGATAAAACTAGATTGAAGGAAATCTACATTTTCAATATTAATTCCAAAATATTTTTTTGCATTATTACATGCTTTTTCTGACAGCTCGACACCATAGGGGACAAACCCTTGTTTTTTGGCTTCATTTAAAAAAAAACCATGAGATGCCCCTATTTCCAAGATTTTTGCATCTGAGCTCAGCCCATATTTGGATAATAAACTCAAAATTTTATTGGCTTTTTTTATCAATTTTATTTTTTGATATTCTGGCACTGCATATTCTATATTATAGTATCTATTTAAATCTTCTTCCGTTGGCAAAGGATTTATAAATACCAAACCACAATCCTTGCATTTTACAAGATGGTAATATTTTGATAAATCATCTTTTTTTAAAATTGTTTTATAATTTTTATTATTGCATAAGGGGCAATTAATTCTATCCATGGCATCACCAGTTTATAATCTCTAAGTTAATAAAACTCTCCTTTTTCAAAAAACCCATAAATTTTATTTTTAACTTCTTCGACAGGTATCGCCTTCAACCCGTTAATTTCTTTATTTATATATTCGTATTCATAATTATAAAACTTTTTTAAGGGTTTAAAATCATGATACCATAAATAATCGTATATTTTATATTTCTTAAAGTTTTTTGGTAATCTATAAAGTGGATTTACTGGACCAAACAACGCTAGCGTCGGAGCTCCCATTAAAAATGCAAAATGCATTGGACCACTATCAGAAGTAATAAATAAATCCGCAAATTTTAAAAAATAAAATGCTTCTTTGAGTTTTAACTTTCCAGCAACACTTTTAATATATATGCCTTTCTCATTCAACTTTTTCTGGATATATTCAACTGATTTTAGCGAATCTGGTCCCCCATAAAGAACAATATTAAAATCACCATGTATTTTTTCTATCAATTCAATATAATTATCGTCATCCCATTTTCTTGATTTCCACAATACAAATGGATTTATTATAACTGTTTTTTTATCACTGTCCAATTTTAAATCATCAAATGCTTTTTTTGCATTTCTTTTTACATCCTCTGAATAATCGATATCTATAAGTTTCTCTTCTAAGTCATTAATACCTAAGCTCTTAGCTATTTTAAGAGACATATTCCAAAAATGTTCATTTTTAGTAAATCTGAGATTATCTTTTTTTAATCTGAAATTTGCCAGTATTTTCCAACCTGCTAAATATCCTAATTTGTATTTTGGGTTTAATAATTCTAAATATATTGTTTGATTTATACATCGATTCATTATTATTCCTAAATCGTAGTTTTCTTTTCTTAATTTATAAAACTCCTTCATTAAACTAAAAATCCCCCCATTGACTACAATTATTTTATCCAATTCATGTACATTATCAAATATATCTTTATCAGTTATCAAGTGTATTTCTGCATTAGGAAAATGTTTTCTGAGAGTCTTTATAAAAGGAGTATCCATTATCAAATCCCCTAATCCCATAGGTTTTACACATATTAAAGCGATTTTTTTAAACGATTTGGCATACTCTATATTTTTTTTAGGAGTTATTGTATATTTAATATAAAATAGGAGCTCTGTAAATTTAACAATTATATATTTTATATAATTCAACATTTGTTTTATTGCGTATTTATCCATCTTTCCCACCATTTAGCAAATAAAAACAACCTAATTTTATAAATGGAGCATATTTTATTATCTTTTATTGCATTTTTGATATATTTTTGATTTAACCCAAAAATCTTGTTTTTATAAAATTTAGCAAGAGATTTCAACCCAAGGGCCTCTAAAATATTAAGTCCATTTTCTAAAAAACCTCTATATTTATCATCCAATATCCATTTATCCAGCGGTGGCTCAAAACCTCCTTTTCCTCTATTAACTATCTCATCAGGCAAAATGTCCTTAATAATCTTTCGCATTAGTTTTTTTGTTTTAAAGAAATCTACTTTATATTCATTTGGGATTTTTTGGCTAAATTCTGCAAATCTATAATCTAAAAATGGACTTCTAACTTCCAATGCATTTGCCATCGAAGCCCTATCTACTTTAACTAAAAAATTATCAGATAATGTTCTAAATAACAAGTCAAAAACTCTAATAGATTCCGATAATTGACTATTAGTTTTATTTAAGCAGTATTTTAAATTTTTTTCTATCCAAATTTTACCATTACTGGAAATAATAAAATCTCCGTCAAGTAATTCGGAGTAAAATTTTTCATAATTTTTAATTAAGGATAACTTAATAGCTTCTTTAATTAAATAAAAAGTAGGATTTTTTTTTAGTAAATTATTGTTCAATATGTTAAAAAATATCATTCTAACAGATATGGGGATTTTTTTTAAATATTCTATTCTTTTGCTAATTAGATGAAATTTATATCCTCCAAAAACCTCATCCCCTCCATCACCACTTAAACACACCGTAACAAATTGTTTTGCCATTTCAGAAACTTTATATGTTGGAAATCCGCTATAATCTCCAAAAGGTTCATCATAAATCCAGCTATATTTATCAATGAGCTCTTCAAAATCTTCCTCTTTAAAATAATGGTGGTGATGATTTGTTTTAAAATAGTCCTTGACTATGTTTATATAGGGTGTTTCATCGTATTTTCCCTCAAATCCTATGGAGAAAGTATGTAAATTTTTTAAATCTGTATATTCTTTCATAACCCCAACAACAGTGGAGCTATCCAACCCGCCGCTTAAAAATGCACCAACTGGAACATCTGAACGCATTCTTAGTTTAACGGCATCATATAATAGCTTTTTACCCTCTTCAATCAATTTATTTTTATCATGAATTGGATTATATTGTGGGAGCTCCCAATAATAATTTTTTTTAATCTCTTTACTATTTAAATCAAATATTAAATTTTGCCTACTTTCTAATTTAAAAACATTTTTATAGATGGAATATGGAGAAGGAATAAATCCTAATGCAAAATACAATCCGACAGCATCTTTATTAATATTTTCCTTTTTATTTACTGGTTTAACTGATATTATTCCTTTTAATTCAGAAGAAAATATAAATTCTTTGGAGTTTTCATTAAAATAATAATAAAAAGGTTTTATTCCTAATCTATCCCTTGAACAAAAAATTATATTTTTCCGTTTATCAAAGATACAAAATGCCCACATTCCATTAAATTCTTTTACACAGTCAAAACCAAATTTAGCATACAATTTTAAAATAATTTCTGTATCCGTCCCTGTTTCAGTTTTTAAATGGTATTTTTCTTTCAATTCTAAATAATTATAAACTTCCCCATTATAGGCAATAACTATATCGGCATTATTTAGGTCGTTGTCGTTATAAATAATTTTATCATTTTCAACAACATATCCCATAGGTTGATGTCCCTTTTCCGATAAGTCTAAAATCGATAATCTCACATGTCCCAATCCAACAGAATAATCTATACCATTATAAACAAAAACTCCATCATCATCAGGCCCCCTATGTTTTATGGATTCATTCATGGAGCTGAGCTCATCTATTTCAATATCTCCATTAAATCTAATCATGCCATTGATTCCACACATTATTCCACCAGAACTCATAATTTATATTTATGTTTTTAACAACCATTCTTTATTTTCCAAAAACCAATTGCAAAACCTTTTTAGCCCTTCCTCAATAGAAACCTTTGGACTATAATTTAACAATTTCCTGCTTTTACTTAAATCTGCATAGGTTCTTAAAACATCCCCATCCTGCATAGGCAAAAAATTCTTTTCTGCACTTTTATTGAGATATTGTTCTATGAGCTCTACAAAATACATCAACTTAATAGGTCGTGAGTTCCCCAAATTAAAAATTTCATAATCAAAATCCTTTTTAATAGCTGAATTTATCCCATCTACGACATCCGATATATAGGTAAAATCTCTCTCCATATTTCCATAATTATATATATCAATAGGTTCATTTGATATTATTTTCTTTGCAAATTTAAAATATGCCATATCAGGTCTTCCATACTCACCATAAACTGTGAAAAATCTTAACCCTGTCATCTTTATGCCGTATAGGTGGTGGTAAGTGTATGCCATTAATTCATTTGATTTTTTTGTTGCAGCATACAAAGAAACAGGTTTATCTACATTATCGTCTTCACTGAATGGAATCTTTTTATTCCCTCCATAAACCGACGATGAAGAAGCATAAACCACCTTCTCTATATTCAACTTTCTAGCGAGCTCATATATATTTAATGTTCCCAATATATTTGATGATTCATAAGCCCAAGGATTTTCCAAAGAATATCTCACACCAGCCTGAGCTCCAAGATGTATTATTAAATCAATATCCTTATTTTTTAAATTATTGACTAAATCATGCCAATTAGAAAAATCCATTTTAATAAAGTTGTAATTTTCATAATTTTTTAATATATCATTTCTTTTTTCCTTTAAAATAGGATTGTAATAATTATTTAGATTATCAATTCCTATTATCTGAATATCATTATAATTTTCCAACAGATATTTGCTTAAATGAAATCCGATAAATCCAGCACTTCCAGTTATTAAAATATTTTTATATTTCATCTCCTACCTACCCCATAATATTCAAATCCTAATTTCTTTATTCTATCTCTATCGATAATATTTCTACCGTCAAATACAACTTTATTTTTAACCAATTTATTTATTTTTTCCCAATCTTCATTATTAAAATCATATTCTGTGGTAATTATAATAGCATCGGCATCTTTTACGGTTTCGTATAAATTATCCAATATATATAAGTTATATCCATAAAATGCTTTTGATTTATCTAACTTATATCTATTAATGGTATTTTCTCTCGCTTTCTCAACATAATCGAATCCTTTAACTACTGCACCATCTTTTAAAAGTAAATCTATTAATTTTATACCTCGACTTTCTCTTAAATCATCGGTATTTGGTTTAAATGCCAAACCCAACACTGCGAAGGTTTTTTGATTTATATCTTTGTTATAATAATTTTTAATTTTATCGAAGAACCAGATTATTTGCTCTTCATTTACTTCATCGGTGGCTTTAATCAATTTTGGAGATATATTGTTGTTTTCAAACTGTTTTATAAGTGCTTTAACATCTTTCGGGAAGCAGTTATGAACTAACAATCCATAAGAAGATATTAGCAAATTATTATCTGTTTCTACACTATATACCTCTCCATTATAATATTCTCTTTCAATGGATTTAACCTTCAACGATGCATAGTTATCAGATTTTTTATAACCAACAGGTTTTATATTCCTTTTATAATTATCTGCAATTTCTTTGTAGTTATTCCATTTATCCCCAAATAATTCTCCGATTTTTTTAACCTGATTTAATCCGTTTATTCTTATAATATATGTCAATGTAGTGCTTTTGTTATTGTGGCATCTTTTTAGTGATGTAATGATGCCGAATGATTGCAATAATACCATCAAAGAATTTGCCAATTTTTTACTTACTGTTCCATATTCAATATTTAAATTTTTATTATTGTTTAGTTTAACAATACCACCATCTCCTCTTAAAATACCTTTTAAGAATTCCCATTTAATATTTGATGGTGAATTAAATATCTGCGGTGGTATCTGCTTGTTATAACAATTATTTCCGCATTTTAATACCTTTTCGAATATATATGCCAACAATTTTGAAGATATTATTATGGCATGAGAACCATTTTTAATCTTTTCGATGTAATTTATATCCAATTTATTCAATATGTTTTTAACATCGTTGATATATTCCTCCTCATGAGCTCCGAATGAGAAACCCATTCTTTTTCTAACATTACCTTTTTTATTACAATCCTCTGAAATCCAACCTTCTGCTAAGTAATACCCTATCAATCTAGCAAAATCGCCATCTATTTTTATAACCGATGGAATTGTTGTAGATTTGCTTCTAACGGTGAATAGCCTATTTGAATTATGGTTATATTTATTTAATATGCTTCTTATAGGTAGCATATCCTTTACTCTCACCGTTCCATTCTTCTTTATATCATAGATATACTTGTTCGATAGGTGAGCTCTTATATTATCAAATTCATTCAACACCATATTTTTATTATTTAAAAATGTTTTTTCAATTAATGGTGTATTTTTTATTTCTTCCAATACATCGATTGTAATGATATTATTAATATTATTGCTGTTATTATTATTTTTATTACAATTACTATTAAATTCTCCATTAGGTAGTGCTATTTCATCCCTTTCTTTAACATCTTCTGCCAATTTAATATGTAGTTTATTTCCATTCAATACAACGATAGGGTGGTCTTTTGTTATTTTTATTTCTCTTCCCATCGAAGTTTTTAAAACAATTAAATCATCGGAATAATCTCTTTTTGTTATTAATTTTAGATTTACCAAATCCAATTTTAAATCTTTATTAATAGATAATATTTTTACGCTTCTATTATTGTTTTTACTGAGCTCGTCAAATAATTCTTTAAATGTCATACATTCCAATCCATTTCCAAAATCTACAAATATTACTTCATCAGGATGGAAACAGCTCCCTCCATAGCCTATTCCAGCGTTTAAAAACTTGTTTCCAATTCTTTTATCGATGCCCATGGCTTTACTTATAGTTTTTATATCTGCACCAACTTCATCGGATAACTTTGAGAGCTCATTTACAAAGGAAATTTTTGTTGCCAAAAATGCATTGGATGCATATTTTATCATCTCAGCACTTTCCCAATCGGTAATTATAAACGGAGTGTTGTTAAAATTGCCATAAACCTTTTTCATAATCTCTATTGGTTTTTTGTTCTCTAAATTTTCAAAGCCCAATACAATTCTCTCAGGATTAAAGAAATCATGAACTGCAATTCCTTCTCTTAAAAATTCTGGATTTGAAACTATATCAACATTATAATCTTTTAATAATGCTTTAATCTTTCTATTTGTCCCAACAGGAACTGTGGATTTTATAACAATAATTTTATAGTGCTCATTATCCAATATTTTTTTAATGGATTCCGTAGCTGAATAAATAAATCTTAAATCTGCATTTCCTTCATCATCCTGCGGTGTTCCCACGCATAAAAATATAACATCAGAATCCTTTATCTCTTCGTATGATGTTGTAAATTTTAATTTATTTCCAACATGTTTTTGTAGGAGCTCATCCAACCCATCCTCATACAATGGACATTTACCATTATTTAGATGTTTTACCTTGGTTTCATCTATATCTATACCTACGACATCAAATCCAAATTCTGCTAAACCTACACTTTGAATTAATCCAACATATCCTGTTCCAATTACTGATATTTTCATACTATCACCAATAAAATATTTAATAGTATCATATTTCATTATAAGCTTTTCATCCAATCAACAGTCCTTTTAATACCTTCTTCTAAATTCACAGTAGGTTTCCATCCGAGCTCCTTTGCCCTATTTATATTTAGTGCTATTCTATAAACCTCGCCTTCTCTCGGTTTATCATATATCGGTTTGTACTTGTAATTCAATTCCCTTGCGATTACATCAAATAACTCATTAACTGATGTTTCTTTTCCAGTTCCTATATTTACAATTTCATTTTTCCAATTTAGAGCCATTAAATTTGCATTTGCCACATCTCCAACATAAACAAAGTCTCTTGTCTGATTTCCATCCCCAAATATTGTAGGTCTTTGATTTTTCATGATTTTATCTATAAATATACTTATTACTCCTGCCTCTCCCATTGGGTCTTGTCTCTCTCCAAATACATTTGCATATCTTAAAATCGTGTAATTTAATCCGTATAATCTATTATATAATTTTATGTATTCCTCCCCGCAATATTTACTCATTCCATAGGGACATAACGGAGCTACGGGGTGCTTTTCATCAACAGGCATATAATGTGGCTCACCATATACTGCCCCTCCCGATGATGCAAATATAATTTTTTTAACATCATACTGCCTTATTTTTTCAAGTAGATTAATAGTTCCTAAAATATTTATATTTCCATCATAAACTGGTTTTTCAACGGATGTTCTAACATTTATCTGGGCTGCATGATGTATAACCACATCAATACCTTCAAGATTTAAGTCATTATCGCGGATATCTTTATTTATAAATTCAATATTTTTATTATTATTTTTATTGTTAGAAATATTCCTAAAATTTCCAGTGCTCAAATTATCCAAAACAACAACTTCATGATTGTTATTTAAAAATTTATCAACAATATGACTTCCAATAAATCCTGCCCCACCAGTAATTAAAACTTTCACATTATCACCATAAAAATTAATAAAATAGGATATATTAATAGGATATATTAATATCATTTATTCAATTCAATATTATTTTAATATTATTTTGCTACATTATTTTATCTTTGATAATCCCTTTCAAATAATCTCTAAATTCAGGCATTTTTTCTAATGCTATTTCAACATTAGCCTTTAACCACCCCTCAATATCCCCAATATCGTATCTTTTGCAATTTACTTCAACCCCTATTATTTTTTCATCTTTTAAAAGGGATCTTAAGGCATCGGTTAATTGGATTTCCCCACCTTTTCCTGTTTTTGTATTTTTTAAATGTTTGAAAATATTAGGCGATAGCAAATAAGCACCAGTTATTATTAAATTTGATGGAGCTTCCTCAACTGATGGTTTTTCAACTAAATTATCTATTTCAAAAATGCCTTTTTCAATCTCATTTCCAGATATTACTCCATATTTATAAACTATTTCCTTTGGAACTCTTTCAAGCAAAATTACAGAACATTTATATTTATCATATACTTCAAGCATTTTTTTTACGACATTTTGGGAATATATCGTATCTCCAACCATGGCTAAAAAATACTCTTTTCCAACAAATTCTTTTCCGCAGTATATAGCATCTCCAAGTCCTTTCTGTTCCTTCTGTCTGGTGTAATATATATTTGCAAGATTGTCGATTTTTCTAACCATATTCAGTAATTCCTTTTTCCCGCTGTTTTTTAACTTCTCCTCCAATTCAAAATTCTTATCAAAATGGTTTTCTATGGCACTTTTTCCTTTTCCCGTAATTATTAAAATATTATTAACACCTGCATCGGATAAATCTTCGATTACATACTGTATAATGGGTTTATCCACAACCGTAAGCATTTCCTTTGGTTTGGCTTTTGTAACGGGTAATAATCTTGTTCCAAAACCCGCCGCAGGTATTACCGCTTTTTTTATCATTTTTCTCATCATACCACCATAATCATTAAACTTTATATATATTGTTGTATTATTGCTTTAATTACTTTCCATTATCATTATTATCTTTTAACTAAACTATTTATTATTTTCGAAAAAATAATATAGGATTAAAAATCCAAAACTATATATATAATTTTTAACTAATTATTGCTAAATTGGTGAGTAGATGAAAACAAAAATAAATATAAAAACAACATCTATGCAGTTATTTAGATTTATATAGGTCTTTTTTAAGTTTATAATTCCAATTTGAACTAAATTAATTTATATTTATATTTAAATATATAGAATATATTATAATATTAATATTATGATATAATTTATTACCATACTTTTTTAATTTTTATTACATTAAATATAACAATATATGCGTGATAAATTAAAAGTTATAAAATTAGTCAAAATTATCAAAAAAATATCTAAAATTAGCTAAAAGTTTAATTTAAAAATTTTAAAGCAATATTAATAATATTAAAAGTGTTAAAATAATCATTAATAATTAAGGTGATTTCAATGAGTAATTCGGCAACTGATACATATATATTCAAAAAGGCGTTAAAGGAACTAAAAAACAAAAAAGGAAAAGGAACGGAATTAATAAGCCTATATATTCCAGCGGGAAAAAGACTTTCTGATGTGGGACAGTATTTAAGAGAGGAGCTCTCACAATCTTCAAATATTAAAAGTAAAACAACAAGAAAAAATGTCCAATCGGCGATTGAGGTAATATTGCAGCGATTAAAACTTTTAAAAGAACCCCTTGAAAAAGGAGTAATTATATTTGCTGGAATGATTCCGAGGGGAGGTCCTGGAACTGAGAAAATGGAAACCTATGTATTGGAACCACCTGAACCTGTAAAAACATTTGTATATAGGTGTGATTCTCAATTTTATACAGAACCGTTGGAGGATTTTATTCAGGAGAAGGATATATATGGGATTATACTTATTGACAGAAATGAAGCTACCCTTGCTCTTGTTAAAGGAAAAAACATTCAAATCTTAAAAAGATTAACAAGTGGAGTTCCTGGAAAATTCAAAGCAGGAGGTCAGTCTGCTAGAAGGCTTGAAAGACTTATTGATGACGCTGCAAATCAATTCATGGTAAGAGTGGGGGAATATGCAAACGAGGCTTTTTTACCATTACTTCAAGAAAAAAAATTAAAAGGAATTCTTGTTGGAGGTCCTGGAAACACAAAAAACGAATTTGTAAATAAGGATTATTTGCATCATGAATTAAAAAAGATAATATTGGAAACCTACGATTTATGTTATACCGAGGAGTTCGGAGTTAGGGAACTTTTAGATAAGGCATCAGGTCTTTTAAGAGATTTAGACTTAATGAAGGAAAAAGAAGTTGTCCAAAAATTCTTTAAAGAACTCATAAAAGAGGATGGAGGTCTTGCGGCGTATGGTGAAAAAGAGGTTATGAAATATCTTGAAATGGGGGCAGTCGATACACTTATTATTACAGATAATATCAATATGTCGAGAGTAACGATAAGATGTAATAATTGTGATTATATGGAAGAGATGAATATAAAAAATGAAGATATTCCAAAATTAGAAGAATCTCTAAAAACAAAAACCTGTCCAAAATGTGGAGGTATGCTTTATATCGATAAAATAGAGGACATAATAGAATATTTTGCAAGATTGTGTGATGAATCAGGAGCTAATTTGAGAATAGTTTCAACAGATACTGAAGAGGGAAGCCAAATATACAAAGCATTTAAGGGCATTGCGGCTATATTGAGATATAGATTAGATTAAATTAAAATGCCCCATTATGCTATCTAATATTTAATCATTCTATTATTTTAAATATTTTCAATATCTTCAATGGTATTAACATTATACTCTTTAACTAAATCATATATCCTTTTTTTTCCATATTTCGCATATTTTTCAACTATTAAATCAACTATATCAATAATTTCATCTTCTGTTTTAACATTTGAAATATGTCTCCCCATCTTTGGAAATTTTCCCCCTTTTCCACCAACATATATAGCCATTACCTTTTCTTTAACATGTAGAGCTCCGCAAAGTTTAAGGCATTCTCCTGTTCCAATACATTTTTCAGATATTGTATGAGCTCTCCAATTTGGAGCTCCTGCTTCACAGAATTCTTCACATTTTCCACAACCTGAACAATTCTTATAATCCATACCTATGATATAACGAAATATAATACCTATATCGCAGAATTTAGCCCATGCACAATCATTTGGACAGGCACTTATATTTATTTTTAATTTTTTTGGAACCCATATTCCTTCAAATTCGTTGTGCAATCTTTCCGCTATACTTATGGCATCTCCAATGGAGTTTTGACATTCCAAACCAATACATGACTTAACCTGCCTTATACGCTTTCCAGTGGAGCCTAATTTAAGACCTGATTCATTTAATAGTTTTTCTGCATCTTCAAGATACTCATGTTTTATTTTTAATTCTATGCCTTGCCTATTTGTTATGTGAGCTCTACCATCACCATAGTGATTTGCAACATGGGATATAGTATCCAATTGTTTAGATGTAATATATCCTGGTTTTAGAGATATTCTTATCATAAAACCGTCCTTTTTTGGAAGAACTCCAAATTTGTAATTTTGGTCGCAGAACATTTTATTCCACCAAATTATATGAAATTCTTTAAATTATATTCCATTCTATATCTTTATAAATATTCAATAAATGTATATATAAAAAACTTTAATACATAAAATAAATAAAAAATATTTAAAAATTAAATTAGAATTAAAATTAAACTAAAATAAATTAAAATAAATTAAAATTAAATTAGATTTAATATTATAAAAAATAAAGGGATATTATGAAAGACTTTAAACGAGTTGTATTAGCTGGAACTTCTTCAATGGTAGGGAAAACCACCATATCAACAGGAATAATGAAGGCTCTTTCAAAAAAATACAATGTCCAGCCTTATAAAATAGGACCAGATTATATAGACCCAACATACCATACATTAGCCACAGGGAATTACAGTAGAAATTTAGACTCATTTTTTATGGAGGATTATCAAATTAGGGAATTATTTAAAAGAAATTCTAAAAATAAGGATATAAGTATTATAGAAGGAGTTAGAGGATTATATGAGGGCATATCTCCATATAACGATGTAGGAAGCACAGCATCAGTTTCAAAATCATTAAATGCTCCTGTAATATTAATAATGGATGCGAGGAGTTTAACTAGAAGTGCAGCCGCAATTATAAAAGGATTTAAAAGTTTTGATGAGCATGTTAATATTCAAGGCGTTATATTTAACAAAATAAGAGGAAAAAATCACTATAAAAAATTGAAAGATGCAGTAAAACATTATATTCCAGATATAGAAATAATTGGGGCAATACCAAGGGATGAAAAACTTGAAGTATCTCAAAGACATTTGGGGCTTGTTCCAACGCCTGAAAATAGAGATAATATCAATAAAAATATAGATATGTGGGGGCATGTAGTTGAAGAATATCTTGATTTGGACAAAATCGTAGAAATAAGTGAAAAAAGTGAAAATAATGAGCTCGGTAGTAACTATTATAACAATAACCATTATAATGATTTTTTACTCTGGAATGTAAATAAAAACAGATGCACCATTGGAATAGCTTATGATGAGGTATTTAATTTCTATTATTGGGATAATTTCGATGCATTGGAGGAAAATGGAGCAAAACTTAAATTTTTTAGCCCTTTAAATGATGAATCTATTCCAAATTGTGATATTCTTTATTTTGGGGGGGGGTATCCAGAAATATTTGCAAATGAATTGAATAAAAATAAATCAATGATTGAATCTATAAGAAACTTTGATGGTAAAATATACGGGGAATGCGGGGGATTGATGTATTTAACCAACTCCATAAATGGCATTGAAATGTTGAAAATGTTAAACTGCGATGCTATAATGACTAAAAATGTTCAAGGTTTAAGTTATGTTAATGGCACATTTATACATGACTGCCCAACTGGAAAAATTGGTGGTAAATTCAGAGCTCATGAATTCCATTATTCGAAACTAATAAATATAAAAGAAAAATTATTTGCATATAAAATAAATAGGGGAAAAGGTATAATAAATAATATGGATGGGATATTATCCAATAATGGGAGAATACTTGGGGGATATGCCCATCAACATTGTGTAGGAAACCCATATTTCGCTTCTTCCATTGTGGAGGATTTAAAATAAATAATACTTAATAATACTAAATATTATAATATAATAATAACAATACATTGAGGTTGATGGTAATGATAGGTAAAAATAAATAATAATATATGAGGATGAATGTATATAAATATATAATAAACAAAAATGGGTTATTAAAAATAGATTATTACTAAGGATTGGTTGGTGGCTTGATGGACAGGATTAAATCAATTTTAAAATATGGATATAAATTAGCTATCGATGTAAATGCAGATATATTTTTAATATTTACAGAAACAGGTAAAACATACGACATATTTAAAGAGTATGTGGAATCTGTTGAACATCTTCAAAGTACGGTAGAATATGGCAATAATAATTCTACCGATGAAAGAGATTGTAAGGGGCGTGTTAGCCGTAATTTAAAAATAATCGTTTCTACACCAAATGAGGATACATATTTTAATCTTAAAAATGAAAAACGAATAATACCTATACTAATGAATTATCGAAACAAAAATAAAGCTACAATGATAAAACAGGGGGTTATAAAACTATTCGAGAATAACCTTATAAAAAAAGGTGATTTAATAGTGGCAGTATTAGGACTTCCAAAAGTTTCAGGTGGGACTAATTCCATAACCTTAATTGAGGTAAATACTTATAACCCTATATTAAAATTCTACCAATATATAAATTCCATAGAAAAAATTGAAGGAATGGTCATAAGTGAAATATTGGATATTGCCATGGAGCTCGCTGTGGAAGGTAGGGAAGGGAAACCCGTAGGAACCATATTTGTTATAGGTGATACTGAAAAAGTGCTTAAAATGTCAAGTCAGCTTATACTGAATCCGTTTAAGTGTCACGATGCAATAATATTTGATAAAAAAGTAAAAGGAACAATAAAGGAGCTCTCTACAATAGATGGTGCATTTATTATTACTGAAAAGGGGGAGGTAAAATCTGCTGGAAGATACATAGAATGTATTGGTGGTAATTTAAATCTTCCACTTGGTCTCGGAGCTCGACATTATGCAGCTGCGGCTATCTCAAAACATACCGATGCAATAGCCATTACAGTTTCTGAAAGTGGTGGAATAATTAGAGTTTTTAAAGATGGAGAAATACTTGTAGAAATAAATCCAAATAAATTGGATGATGAAAATTCTTATATATATTAAATTAAACTAAATTAAATTATTAATTTATGACCATTGAACTGTAAATTTTATAATTTTATAATTACGATTTTATATTGGTAAATCTAAAAAAAGAGGAAAAATATGACATTAGCAGAGAAAATTTTATCAAAAAAATTAGGAAAAAAGGTTTATGCAGGAGATACCATAGAAATAAATATCGATTTGGCAATGACGCATGATGGAACTACGCCACTTTCAGCAAAGGCATTTAAACAGATAGCCGATAAAGTATGGGATAATAAAAAAATAGTAATAGTTTTTGACCACAATGTTCCAGCAAATACGGCAAAAGCTGCAAACATGCAAAAAATAACAAGAGAATTTATAAAAGAACAGGATATAATACACCATTATTTTGAAGGTGAAGGGATTTGCCACCAAGTCCTTCCTGAAAAGGGACATGTAAAACCAAACATGGTAATTGCAGGAGGAGACAGTCATACATGCACTTATGGAGCATTTGGAGCTTTTTCCACAGGATTTGGAGCAACAGATATGGGATACATATTTGCAACAGGAAAAACATGGATGAAAGTCCCAAAAACCATAAGGGTAAATGTAAATGGAAAAAATGAAAAAATTAGTGGAAAAGATATTATTTTAAGAATCTGCAAAGAGGTTGGAAGAAGAGGAGCTACATATATGGCTCTTGAATATGGTGGAGAAGCCATTAAAAATCTAAAAATGGAAGATAGAATGGTTCTGAGCAATATGGCTATCGAGATGGGTGGAAAGGTTGGAATTATTGAAGCTGATGATATAACATACAATTATTTAAAAAATAGGATTTCTGAAAAGGAACTACTAACTTTAAAAAAGAATAGAATTACAGTGGATGAAAATGAAGATTATTATAAGGTAATAGATATAGATATAACCAATATGGAAGAGCAAATAGCCTGCCCGCACCATCCAGATAATGTAAAACCTGTTTCAGAAGTGAGTGGAACTCATATTGACCAGGTGTTTATAGGTTCATGCACAAATGGAAGATTAAATGATTTAAGAATAGCTGCAAAGTATTTAAAGGGAAAAAAAGTTCATGAGGGTGTGAGATTGATTGTAATACCTGCATCAAAGTCGATACTTAAACAGGCTTTAAAAGAAGGTTTAATTGATATATTTGTTGATGCCGGAGCTCTCATCTGCACGCCAGGATGTGGTCCATGTTTAGGAGCTCATCAAGGTGTTTTAGCAGATGGGGATGTTTGTTTATCAACGACAAATAGAAACTTTAAAGGAAGAATGGGTAATGTAAATGCTGAAATATATTTATCATCTCCAAAAATTGCAGCAATAAGTGCTGTTAAGGGATATATATCAAATGAAGAATAATTATAAAATTGATAAATAATATTTAAATTTAAATATAAAAGTTTATATACATTTATTAACATATTCAATCGTTATAGGTTATAATTTATGGATTATTTTGGTGAGAATATGGCTACAACCTATGAATTAAAGATATATGGAAAAGTTCAGCATGTAGGACTTAGAGGTAGAATAGAAAATATTGAAGGGGTTTAGGAATTGATGGGGTGGTATATAATTACGAAGATGGACAATTAAGGATTTTAGCAAATTTTGATGACGAAGAAATAAAAGACTTTTTTAAGAAAAGCATTAAGTTTTTGGAAAAAAAGACAATTTAATTAGGATAGAAGGAATCGAAGAAAAAGAACTAAATGCGTTTATTGAATTTCCAAAAGGCATTAACCGAATATCAGCAGATGATTTAATAGAACTTAATAAAAAATTAGATGAAGGGGGTTAAATATATTAAAATGATATTTGGGGTTTTGGATGAAGTTAAAAAAGGTCAGGAAATATTAATTAGCAGTCAAATGAGTTAGTCAATAGTCAGAGGGAACTATTGGAGGGACAGAAAGAACTATTGAAAGGACAGAATGAAATGAAAGAGATATCAATAAAAATTGAACAGAAACTTTAAGATTTAATTTTTTCTTTTATTGCTACAACACCAATATAACATCCAAAGTTCTTTAAAAAACTTTTATAAAGGAATGTGTCTATAAAAGAATTGGTGATATTTGTTCCAAATGTGTATTTTATATGAAAACCATATTTATCAAGTGCCTTAATGACATCGTCTAAATTATAAAACTTCGTTTTTACCTTTATTTTTTTCCAGCTATAACTTTTACAATCTCTCCTTTTTTATTTTTAACAGCTTTTTTAGTATTTTTTATACCTTTTCGCATTAGGGCTTTAATTATCCATCTTATATCATAGACATTTGCAACTGTGAATATTAAAATTCCATCGTTTTTTAATACGCGTCTTATCTCTTTCAGAGCTCGGTTAAGTTGCACATGATTCAGAGCTCCGAAAAATGATATTACACAATCAAAAGTTTTACTCTTAAATGGGATATTTTCTACATTACCTACTACAATAAATTTATTTGTTTTGCTATGTGCTATTTTTGCCATTTTTAGGGATATATCAAGACCTATTGCAGTATTATTCAATTTTTGTAATTGCTCGCCTGTTCCGCATCCAATATCAAGAACCAAATAATCCTTTTTAATTTCGTTTTTTATTATTATATTTTCTATTTCCCTCATCCATCTTAATTTTCTTCCATAATACAAATTATTGTATTCATTTGCTAAATTATCATAATATTCTACCAACTTTCTATTCATATTTTCAACTTTTAACTTTCTACTTTATATAATAAATAATAATATATATAGATACATAACAATATATAGATATGCCTAAATAATTATACCAAAATATTAACAATACTTAATAATATTTAATAATAATTACAAAATTATTGTTATTAACCTTTTTTTATTAATGATATAGTTAATTTTAAATATTAGATGTATATTTATTTTTAGTGTTATTATATTATTCTTTAAATTATAAAAAAATCACCAAAATATCTAAAATATAGGTGACACCATGAATAAAAATGCAAAAATTATAGTGGGTATCATATGTATTATAGCCACTGTTGCTTTGGCAATTAACGCATATTCAACATATACATCAAAGGCAACAGCAATAAAATATACAAATGAAGCAATACCCATAGTAAGAGACGCAATAGCAAACGACAACATGACGGAATATCAAGAAGCAGAAAGTTTATTAAAAAAAGCTATTAACGCCGACCCAAATTATCCTTGGGCTTGGTATAACTTAGCAAATGTATATATAAATCAAGACCATTTCCATCACTACGATAAATACCCATACCACACTTATGAACAGGATGGATTATCTGACGAACAAAAATACTACGATGAAGGAATCCATGCAGCTAAAAAGTTCATGGAACTAATGCCTGAGGCAAAAGCATTAGGTCTTGTAAGAATTGGAGATGCAAATTACTTCTACTACGATAGTTATCCAGATAGAAAAAATAAAGTATTACCACCTTATTTTGAAGCATCAAAAAACATAAAAGTTCTTGAAAAATACGGTGGAAAAGGAGCCGTATCTACATTATATGCTAACATAGCAAGAACCTATTTGGCTATGGACGAATTCCCAAAGGCTCTTGAATATTACAATAAATCTGCCGAAGTAGTTCCAGAAGGTCCAGCATACGAGCACTATATATGGTCATATATAATAAATGCAGAATTCGGAAATTCAGATTATAAAACAGCAAATTACTTCTGTCATAAATTCGTAGATGAATACGGTCCAAAAGAAGATTGGACAATGGATTTAGGAATGATGCCAACAGCAGTTTCAGCTTATGAATTAGGTAAATATGATGAAGTTCTAAAAATGTGCAATGGCATATTCGATTATGACTCAGAATCCGCATACACAGGAGAAGCAAATAGATATATTGCAATGGTAGATATGAAAAAAGGTAAAAAAGAAGATGCCATAAAACACCTTATGAAAAATGTTGAATTCTCCACAAGCATGACTCCTGAGGCTGGAGATGATGCTCCAGCAGATATTCCAGTTGGATACTATGAAAGAGGGTTAGCATATTACTATCTTGGAGAATACACCGGAAATAAAACATACTATCAAAAAGCTTTAAAAGATTTCGAATACTTAGCAAACAATAAAAATGTCAGCGATAGAATTATTGCCCATGAAAACTATTATTTCTTAGGAACTGAAATGGCTGCATTTACCAGTGCTAAATTAGGAAATAATGAAGATGCAGTTAAATATGCTAAAAAGGCTGTTTATGAGCTAAACAACGATAAACTCCAACTTGTTGGATGGAATAAATACTTTGGAAAATATGCAAATAATATATATGAGCTCGCAAAAGAAGGCAAGTTATCCAATAGCCCACTCCCTTCATTCCTGTATCAGGTAGAACATTAATTAATAATCTTTTATTTAAATTCTATTTAATTTTATATTATTTTTAGGAAAATTAATAATATTTATTCTTAAATTTTTAAAAAAACTGCTATTAAGTTAATATAGGAAACTTTATATATTATAAAATAAACATTATTATATGTAAAATTAACGAGGTGATAATCCATGTGTGCACCAATTGCAATAACAACCGGATACGGAGCTCCTACATTAGGAATGGTATTGCCACAACTAATGGGTATGGTAATATTAGGAGTTGCAGGTATAGCAGCTTTAATATCAGCAAGAGCTCCAGAAACTACAAAAAATACAGCAGTTGAGGCTTAAATGCCTTAATGTTTTGTTTTAAAGAGCTATATAATATTAAATATATTAAAACAAAAACCTATAAAGGGATAAGAGGTGATAAACCATGTGTGCACCAGTTTCAGCAACAGTAGGTGTTACTGCATCAACATTAGCAACAGCATTTTCAGTAGCACAAATCTTAGGTATTTCAGTATTATTAGGTGCTGTGTTATTGGCAGTAAAAGGTTCAAAATCAAAAGTAGTAGAAGCTACTGCCCAGTAAAATAATTAAATAACTAATTTTTTATTTTTTTTATACACACATATTACTAAAATTTTATTGAATAGTTATAAAATTTATTATCGGGAAATCATGATATCACTGTTGATAAAACCAAAAGTATTACAGATTGAAACTACCAACGATTGTAATAGTAATTGCAAAATATGTATGAGAAGTTATTTAAAACGTCCAGTAGGCTACATGAATTTCGAAGACTTTAAAAAATTACCACTGAAAGATTTTAATGAGGTAGCATTACACGGTTGGGGAGAATGTTTATTACATCCTGATTTGTTTAAAATGGTGTCCTATGTTCATTCTCTCGGAGTAAAAACAAGTTTATGCTCTAATGGAACATTGTTGGATAAAAGATTAGATGAACTTCTTAATAGTGGATTGGATGAAATTGCATTTGGAATATATTCACTAGAAGGTAAGGATAAAGTTATTGAAAACATAAGAATGCTTGTTGAAGAAGCAAAAAGAAATAATAATCCAATTAAAACATATATCGACATTACAATGTTTAAGGATAACTTGGAAAATATTCCTGAAATTATAGATAAAGGTATAGATATCGGTGTTAGTGGAATAGTATTGCATAGACTTTTTGACATATATGGTGTTGATGACAGTATTAAATATGGTTTAAATAGCAAAGAAGAAAAAAATTTACAAGGGAAATTGTTGAAAAATATAAAGGTAAAATAAATGTATATCCACCTTTGCCCCATACAACACCATGTAGAATATTATTAAATTGCATGTTTGTAAAATGGGATTGCCAACAATCTCCATGTGTATATCTTACCAACGATTCATTAGGCGATGCACGAACTACATATTCTGAATTAAGAAAACGGCATATAATGTTTATAAAAAAGGTGAAAAAAAATGACATCTGTAAGCAATGTATCTGGTAATGTTTCTACATCAGCCTTTATAAAATTTGCAATAGCATTTGTGCTTGCATGCTGTGGATATTATATAAGTATCTTAATGGGTGGTGAAGCTTCACTTTCTTCATGGATACATGCTCCTTTTTTAGGACCTGCAATATTTGGGGGAATCCAATGGATATTTTGGGTAGTTTTAGGAAAAGAGTTATGTGGAAAATACTATGGAATTGTAATTGCATTGTTAATGGCAGGATTTTATTTAATGGTTCAGCCATGGTTTAATATTGTATCCCCTACCTGGTATAGCATAGTAGGTGTAATATCTGCTATTGTATTAGGTTATTTAACCGAAAAATACAACGGTGCTGTGGGACTTGCATCTTTTGTGATTATAAATTGGGCTTGTTTTGCTGGATTAGCACAATACCCAACATGGAGCTCAGCCTATACATATTCAGGATTAGGAATTGCATTTGTTTTAAGCATCGTCTCAGGATATGTTGGGGATATTGTTGCTAAATATATTGCAAAATATTTAAAACCTCATTTGGAATCTTACCTATAAGACCAAATAATTTTATATTTATTTTTTAAATTTTTATTATTTTTTTCTTTTTAATTATTTTTCAACACTTTTTTATTTTTAGTTTTTTATTTAGTTTCTATTTATTTTTTATCTCCATTATTATTCATATAAATATATAAATTAAGATACTATAAAATATAAGAAAAACTATTATTATATTATAATATTTATATAATCCCTTTATAACCCACGGTGGTGAAATATAATGCATAAAGGACTGGATAATGTAAAATATGCTGTAATAACTGTAAGTGATAGTAGATTTAATGAGCTCCTATGTGGAAAAGATATCGAGGATAAATCAGGAGATTATTTAAGGAACGAATTAAAGGCTCAATATTATGCACTAATTCCAGATAACAGGGATATGTTAAAAGGATTAATAAACCATATAATAGATTTTTTTGATATAGATTGCATTGTAATCACCGGGGGAACGGGTATATCAAATAGGGATAACACACCCGATGTATTGAGCGAGTTATTTGAGAAGGAGCTCTATGGATTTAAAATAGCATTCCATAATTTAAGCTATAATGAAGTAGGGTATGCAACAGTTCTTTCAAGAGCAACTGCGGGAATTTACCGAAATAAAGTAATATACGCACTACCTGGCTCATTAAATGCCTGTAAAACTGCAATTAATATTATAAAAAAAGAAACTGGTCATATTATAAGACACCTATTGGAATAGTTATGGGTGAGATATTGAAAATTGTTCTTAGAAATGAAATTTGCGACAGATTAGAATCTATTGTGAAAAATTTAAAGGTATCAAAACACTGTATAGGTTGCGAAGGGCTTGATTTAAATAATAAAAATCCATACCATCACCCATCAATAGAAATAACCCAAAAGTGCGAACATAACTGCATATTTTGTTATTCAAAGTTGGTAAAAATAAAACCGGGAATTTATGGAATTGACCCCAACAATCCAGATACCAAAGGACATACCGCTATAACAATTAGTCAATATGGAGAACCGCTTACCTATCCAGATAAGGTTAAAAAGGCTATAAAATTTACAAAATCATTAAATTTAAGGTGTGATTTGCAGACTAATGGGGTTAATTTGAATGAAGAGTTAATAAAAGAATTTAAGGAAATAGGGCTTGATATTGTAATGATAAGTTTAAGTGCTTCAAAACCTGAAACTCATAAGATTATTACAAATTCAGACACCTTTGAAAAGGTTTTAAATAATATACAAATAGCATCGAAGTATATATATACCATTGTAAGATGTGTATATATTCCAAATTTTAATGAAAATGAACTTACTGAATTAGCAGAGATATTAAATAATAACACGAATGTTAAAGAGATTATGGTTCATCAATTAATCGTTCATGATAAAAATTTAAAGGATTTAAAAAATATAGGAAATATAGATATGGTTGGAAAGATTAGAGACCTTCTCTTACTTGTTGATGAAATGAAAAAGAGAGCTCCGAATATTAACATTACAATAAAGGGATGTCTTTTAGTTAATTTAAAAGGTATGGATGGTTTTATGCTAAACTCTATAACTTCTGACTGTTTTGCAGATGTGCCAGAAATTAAAAGGGAACATTATCCATTTATATTATAAATAACTAATTATTATTAAAAATAAAATAAATATATAAAATTATAATAAATTAGTTAAATTTTAAATTATTAAAAATTATATTAATAGGATAAAAAAATAAAATAAGAAAGAAATGGTGATTATATGTTTGCTAGGGAAATCGAATTAAGGGGACATATTATTGATAATTTAATACTTCCAAAGGCATTTGATACAATATTGGAGCTCGAGGGGGATTATAAAGTATTAGAATTTGATATAGGAAAAAGAAAAACCGACCCGTCCTATGCAAAGTTGCTTGTAATAGGAAAAAATCAATCTCATCTCGATAGAATACTTGAAGAGCTACAAAATATAGGGGCAGAAATTCCAGAAATTGAAGATGTAGAGGTAAAAGCTGCTGAAAGAGACAAAGTCTTACCAGATGGATTTTATTCAACAACCAATCATCCAACATATATAAAATATAATGGGGAATGGATATTGGTAGAAAAGCCAAAAATGGATGCTGTAATTGTAGTATATCCTGATGAAAAAAGGGCAGAAACAAAGGTTATGAGAGATGTTAAAAAGGGCGATTTGGTTGTTGTAGGTCATAAAGGTATAAGGGTAATGCCACCAGAAAGACCTAGGGAAAAAGGAGAATTATTTGAATTTATGAACTCTGAGGTATCTGCTGAAAAGCCTAAACAGGCAATTATAAGAAAAATAGCAAATGAAATGTATCAAATAAGAGAGGAATATAGAAAAACAGGAAAAGGAGGTATAGCTGTTGTGGGAGGTCCTGCTATAATACATACAGGCGGAGCTCCTGCTCTTGCAAAGTTAATCAAAATGGGTTATGTGCAGGCACTTCTTGCGGGGAATGCTCTTGCAACTCATGATATGGAAAGCGTTTTATATGGAACATCTCTTGGTGTAGATATAAAAACTGGAAAGCCTGTCCTTGGAGGTCATAAACACCATATATACACCATAAATACTATTATGAAAGCAGGAAGTATCAAAAATGCCGTTGAACAGGGGGTACTTAAAAAAGGGATTATGTATGAATGCGTAAAAAATAATGTTCCTTATGTGCTTGCAGGTAGTATAAGAGATGATGGACCACTTCCAGATGTTATTCCAAATACAATCGAAGCTCAAAACAAAATGAGAGAGGCAATACTTGATAAAAAAATGGTTATTATGATGGCTACCTTATTACATTCCATAGCTACTGGAAATCTAATGCCTTCATATATAAAAACTGTATGTGTAGATATTAATTCGGATGCCGTAACAAAACTGATGGATAGGGGAACATCCCAAGCTATTGGAGTAGTAACTGATGTAGGGGTGTTTATAACATTACTTGTAGAGGAGCTCGAAAGAATGGAAATGGAAAGAAAATAAAAAATTAAGAATAAGTAATAAAAAAATGAAATAATAATAAAATAAATAAGGATAAATTAAGGATTTAATAAAATGTGATAATATGAACAGATTAAATGATTCAAAAATACTTATAAAAAAGGCAGTAAATACAATAGATAAGTTAGATTATGAATTGAAATTAAAAAATAACACTAAAACCAAAACCATTTCAGAATCTAAAAGTATATCATATAAAGATGCTAAATCTGGAACTATCAATGTAGATGAATTTAAAAAGGCAGTTTATGCAATTATTGAGGCAGATGATTACCTTTACAAAAAAGCACCGCTACATAATTTAAATGATGATGAGGCTAAGATGTTTTGTAAATTAGTATTCCAAACTCAAAAGCATCTTAACAATGTATTAAAGGCATTTGGATTTGAGTTTGAAGAAGGAGCTCAGTTGGATGAAAGTGCATTATATATTGTAAGCAACAAGAAATTGTTAAAAAATCTAAAAAATAAAATGCCAAATTTAAATATAATTTCCACAGAGGGCATTTTGGAAGCCGAAGATATGAAAGTCATAAATCCAAATATGCCAGAAGGAGCTCTTAAAGGCATTGAAAAAAAATGTAATATAACCAAAGAGCAAATAACCAAATTGATAAATAAATTAAATCCTTCCAAGGTCATTGTAATTGTGGATGATAGCAATAAAGCAGATGAATTAATATATATAAGGGCAAAAGAACTATATGGTGCTGAAAAAATAAGTATTGATGATATTGATTTATAATTAAACATTTATTTATATATAGCAAATAGCAATATTATAAGATTATATATAAATATTGGAGGTTTTAAAATGGCAATTAAAATTAGCGAAATATTGGGTAAAGAGGTATATACAACAAAAGGACTTTATGTTGGAAAAACCTATGATGCTATGGTAGATATTGAAAAATCGTCTGTAAGTGGCATTGTAATATCCGATGCATCAAAAGGTTGTTTAAAAGATAATGTAAGTGACCCCACTAAAAAAATAGTTCTTCCATATAGGATAGTGGAGTCAATAGGTAATATCATATTAATAAAACCACCTGCAACGGAAAGAAAATTAGTATAAAACTTTTTTATAGAATATATATTAATAAGTAGAAGGAATAAAATATTAATTAATATAATATTATAATTAGTATATATGGTTTAATTTATCATTTTTTATTTTTAATTTATTTTTTTATTATAAAATTACGAAGTGATGCTAAAATGTTAAAAATAGGCGTGGTTGGATGTGGAACAATAGCCACATTGATAACAAAAGCAGTGATATCAGGAAAAATAAACCCAAAAATTGTTGCACTGTATGATAAAAATAGACATAAATCAGAAGAGCTCAAAAAATTGATAGATGCAGAAATATGTGATTCAGTAGATGAACTTGTAAGCAAGGACTTAGATTTAATAATTGAATGTGCCTCAGTTAATGCTGTTGAGGAGACAGTATCCAAGGCACTTAATAATGGCAAGGATGCTATTGTAATGAGTGTTGGAGCATTTGCAGATAAAAACTTATTTTTAAAATTATACAATCTTGCTAAGGAAAAAATAAAAAAATATATATTCCATCAGGTGCTATTGCAGGAGTTGATGCCGTTAAAGCCTCATCCTTAGGTCATATTGATGAAGTTACTTTAACAACAACAAAACCGGTTTATGGATTAAAGGATGCATTAAAAAAACTCGGAGTAGATACCAATGCTATTTCAAAACCTACAACAGTTTTTGAAGGAGATGTATTTGAAGCCATTAAAGAATTCCCACAAAATATAAATGTATCTGTAATCCTTTCACTGGCTTCGAAAGTTCCTGCAAAAGTTAAAATAGTGGCAGACCCATCCGCAGTATCAAATAAACACGAGATATTGGTTAAAGGTTCCATAGGGACTATAAAAACTGTAGTTGAGAATAACCCATGCAAGGATAATCCTAAAACCTCAGCATTAGCTGCATACTCTGTAATAAGGCTTATAAAAGACCTATCAGAACCTGTAAGAGTAGGAACTTAAATAATATTTTATTTTTAAATTTTTAATTGATGTTGTATATAAAATCACCGAAAACTTTATATATTAGTTTATATTTTATATATCTTGGTGCCTTGGTGGCTCAGCCTGGTAGAGCGTCTGCTTGGTAAGCAGAAGGCCGCGGGTTCAAACCCCGCCCAAGGCTTTTTTAATAGATATTATTTTAAGAAGATTATTTTTAGATTCCAACCGAAGCGAAGCGAGGTTGGACTTTTGATGCAACTTTTTTAAAAGTTGCGTTTGAACCTCACCCAAGGCTTTTTTAATAGATATTATTTTAAGAAGATTATTTTTAGGTTAATCGACGAATGAGTTTTGGATTTTCAATTTATTCTAAAATTTTTTATTTTTAAAAATATATATTTATTAATTTAAATAAAATAATTATTATTGAAATTTATAAAATCCTCCAAATAATCCATATTTATTGAGTAACTCATTATCTTTTTTATCCAATGGATATTTTTTTGTTGGTGAAACTGGCGAACCTTCTTTGGCATAAATTACTCCTCCCTTTTTCTTAGCACCCAAAAACTTTCCAGCATTTCCATTTACAATTATTATACCATTTTTCATTTCGAAACCTGTAAAATCTCCCGTATCTCCCCCATATATTATTACAGTTCCACCATTTAAAACCGCACCTGTATTTTTTCCAGCATTTCCATTTACAACGACTTTCCCTTTTTTCATCAATATTCCTGTGGATAAATCAACATTTCCATTTATTGTTATAGTAACATCCTTTTCCAACCGAGCTCCGATAGTGTCCCTAATAATTTTATCATTTAATATTAAATTGTGGTTGTTTTTATCGAATTTGTTTGGTTTTAAAAGTTTTTCATCTTTATATCTTCCTTCAACATATTGAGTAATGGAGATATATTTTTTATAACCTTTAATATCACTTTCAACCTCAATAATATTTCCAACAGGCTCTTTTATGTTATTATGCTCATTTACATAAACTGTTCCAGAAACCATGCTTATTCCAAATCTTGTATCAATATCGCCATCAACAATCACAGTCCCAGTATCTATTTTACTACCAGTGCCTCCAAAATACTTTAAATCTGCACCCATTGAACTGCAAAATCTATGACCAACATTTCCTTTAATATAGACTATCCCTCCATTTTTTAAATGCTCTACTAAATCTTTAAATGATACTCCATCAACGACTTTTTGATTGTAGTCAAAGGAGCTCTGCCATATAAAATTATATGTAAAATCACAGATGCAATCAATAGGTTCATTTAGATGTATATTTAAAATTCGCTCCTTATTTTTATCTAAAAAATCATTTATGGTGCTCTTTTTTTTACTAAAAAGTCCGAAAACCACATTATCACCAATATATATTATAGGTTAATATTTATTGATTATTTAATTATTTAAATTTTTTATTTAATCTAAAAAAGTATTTTTCAAAATTTATTATTCTGTTATTTTTGATTGGAATGCCTTCTTTTTTTAGGAGCTCTATTTTTCTTTCTATTCCCTCCACATATCCTCCAACTTCACCATTCGATTTAACCACCCTATGGCATGGAATCACTACAAGATTTGGATTATTGTGTAGTGCATTTCCAACAGCCCTATATCCCTTAGTTCCAAGAGCTTCTGCAATTTCTTTATATGTTGTTATTTTTCCTTTTGGAATCTTTTTAACAAGTTTATAGCACTTTTCTTTAAAGTCCATATGTATCCCTTATGTTATATTACTATAATTGTATAATGGGTATTATGTTAAATAATTAGATAAAATTATGATGAATAGCCATAGTTAAATAATAGTATATAGTGGTTATATAATTAGTTAATTCAATGTAAAAAATAAAATATACAAAAATAAAAGTTATTCTTGAAAAACATTATTATATATTAAATTAAAAATTAACTTAAAATGTAATTAAAAATATTTTTGTAAATTAAACCTCCCTTTAAGTAGTTTTCCCCTTTAACATTTAAAAAATATAAAAAAGATTTTTTAATTAATTAAAGTAATTCTTCCTCAGGATATGCAGGTAATTTATGTTCTGCCAAGTCAAGACCTCTTTTCTCATCTTCCTCTGATACTCTAAGACCACCCATAACTAATCCTACTATTTTAGCCAATATATATCCAAGACCTGTTCCATATACTATACAAAATATTGATGCTATTATTTGGTCTATTAAACTAATTCCTCCTGCTCCACCTAATGCAGTCATTCCAAATATCCCTGTACAGATAGCCCCTACAACCCCTGCAACTCCATGAACTGGGACTATACCACAAACATCATCCAATCCACTATTTTCAATAAGTTTGTAAGTTATAGGGACTTGGAGACCTGCCAATAATCCTATTATTAACCCCCCTATTGGACTTACAACATCAGTTCCCGAACAGATTGCCACAAGACCTGCAACTATACCATTTGCCGTAAATAATACATCATTTTTTGACATTACAAGGGCACCAATACCACCACCTGCCATAGCAAGTGTAGTAGTTGCACATACTAACCCCGATACATTACCTAATGCTAATGAACTACCTACATTGAATCCATACCAACCAATAGCCAATGCAAATGCCCCAAATACTGCCATTGGAATATTATGTCCCAATATTGGCACTGCTTTTCCGTTGATAAATCTTCCAACCCTTGGACCTAATGCTGCAATAGCACCTAACCCTAAAAATCCACCTAATCCATGGACTACCAAACTTCCAGCATAATCATGCCATGGAACTATACTTGCCCCCCATGGACCTAAATATACAAACAATGGATATAACAATGCTGTAATTACTATTGATATGATAACATAGGCTCCAAATTTTATCCTCTCAGCGACCCCTCCTGATACAATTGTTGCTGCGGTTGCTGCGAATACTAAACCAAAGAACCAGTTTGCTAAATCTAAACCATTATTTGGCCAATTTGTGCCCAATATTTGACCCCACCAGCTTGTATATGCTGAGATGTCAAAACCTGATGAACATAAAACACCACCTATAAACAACCATGAAACACAGCCAATCAACC
Organism: Methanothermococcus okinawensis IH1; assembly: GCF_000179575.2. Taxonomy (NCBI): domain Archaea; kingdom Methanobacteriati; phylum Methanobacteriota; class Methanococci; order Methanococcales; family Methanococcaceae; genus Methanothermococcus; species Methanothermococcus okinawensis. The sequence continues at coordinate 75,507 of NC_015636.1, forward strand.
AATCTACCATGTTTTTCATCATAACATTGTTGGCATTTTTCTTCCTAACCTGTCCTCCTTCGAGCATTGCAAAGCCCCACTGCATCATAAAAACAAGGACTCCCATAACAACAAGGAAGAACACATCCGAAGCATTAGCCATGGTAGTCAAAGCCTGGACTATTGAATGTATAGTTGTTGCATTTGCAAATAAATCTGCTGTAACCATTTATTATCACCTTTATTGTATATATTACATTTTACTTTTGTTTTACTTTTATTTTTTCTGTATTATACTGCATCGTGATTTCTTTCGCCAGTTCTTACCCTTACAACTGTTTCAACAGGCATAACGAATATTTTTCCATCGCCGGGATTTCCAGTTTTTGCATTTTCGCAGATAATTTTAATTACATTTTCCACATCTTTTTCTTTAACTACCAACTCTATTTTTACCTTAGGAATTAAATCAACAACATACTCTCTTCCTCTGTATCTTTCGGTAATTCCTCCCTGAATACCCCTACCTTTAACTTCATCAACAGTCATACCAACATATCCAGCTTCTGCCAATGCATTTTTAACAATATCCATTCTTTCAGGTCTAATTACTGCCTCAACCTTTTTCATATTATCACCTTTAAAAATAAAAACATTAAGAAAAGGAATTCTCTTTCCGATTAGTATATAAAAAACAAGGTATATATATACCTTTCTAAAATTCAAAAATTTAATTATATCAATAATTATAAATATTATAAAAGTATCATAAAATAAGATGATGTCTGAAAAATTAATGAAAACTAAAAAATATATAAAAAATAAAATAACAAAAATGGAATAATAAGCAATAAAATAAATAATAAAATATTATTAATATAAAAAATAATTAAATAGCATTTTCATTTCTTTCGCCAGTTCTTACCCTTACAACTGTTTCAACAGGCATAACGAATATTTTTCCATCGCCGGGATTTCCAGTTTTTGCATTTTCGCAGATAATTTTAATTACATTTTCCACATCTTTTTCTTTAACTACCAACTCTATTTTTACCTTAGGAATTAAATCAACAACATACTCTCTTCCTCTGTATCTTTCGGTAATTCCTCCCTGAATACCTCTACCTTTAACTTCATCAACAGTCATACCAACATATCCAGCTTCTGCCAATGCATTTTTAACAATATCCATTCTTTCAGGTCTAATTACTGCCTCAACCTTTTTCATATTATCACCCATTAATTTGAGTTTAAAATAACCATAAATAGATTACTACGGAAAAAAGAATCCTAATTCCTAAACAAAAAAGATATTAATTCCCTAATGGGAATATTTATTCTTTTTTTATTTTATATTTATTTTAGGTTATTTTATAACCCTTAATCCAATTCAGAGTATGCCCTTACTTGAAGAATACTTTCATCAAGCCCATTTTTTTCTTCTTTTTCGGAAACTCTTAAACCTATTGCCAAATCAAGCCCCTTATATATAATTATACCACCAATTATGGCTATTAAAGCAATTACTATTGCCCCTACTGTCTGACCGATAAATGATGTTGCCGATGGGTCTCTTAACAAAAATGGAATACCTGCACAGATTACCCCTATAAATCCACTCATGGCATGAACAGGTCCAATGGCACATACATCATCTATTTTTAACTTTTCTTCAATAAATTTGTAGGTATATGGCTGCTGCAATCCTGCCAATAGCCCAACAATTAGAGCTCCTATTGGAGTGTATAAATTAACTCCACTGCATACTGCAACAAGTCCTGCACACATCCCGTTTGCAGTATAAAGCGGGTCATTTCTTGAACTTAGAGCTCCCCCAGCAATACCGCCGGCAAGTGCCATGGTTGTAGCTATTGCAACCTGCACGAGCTCTAAGCCATTACCAACACCTGAAGCACTTCCTATATTAAATCCATACCATCCAAATGCCAATATAAATGCACCTAAAACAGCAAGTGGAATGTTATGACCAGGTAATGCCTGAGGAATACCATTTATATATTTTCTGAGTCTTGGTCCCAACGCCCATGCCGCAGTTAATCCAACCAAACCGCCAAATAAATGAACTGCTCCACTTCCAGCATAGTCTGTAAAGGGTATGCCTAAACTTGCAAATCCTCCACCCCATACGAGATGTTCCACTATTGGATATAGAATACCACCTACAAGCAATGCACCTATAAAATACGGAAGAATCTTTATTCTCTCAGCAACTCCACCTGTAATAATGGTTACAGCCGCCGCTGCAAACATCACCATTTTCATCCACTGAGCTCCTACATCAACATCAAATGTTCCAGTTATCAATGGCATAATATGTTCAAATCCATAGGATATTCCATATCCAATAAATAAATATCCAATAAACACTGCAAATAAATCAACTAATTTTAAAACACAGTGATAAGCCGCATTTTTATGGCTAAACTGACCAATTTCCAATGCAACAAAACCAGCTTTCATGAAAAATATTAATGATGCTGCCCATAAAAAGAAGAACACATCCAAACCAGACATATATGCACCTCAGTTTTAGTTATATTTTTAATATTAATAGGAATGTGTTTTCCTATATCCTATATATATGTTTTTTCAAAGAAAAGGGAAGCCGTTTTCTTTTTATTTTTAAATTATACGGAAAATTTTGTATATTACTTAATGATATATATAATATAAAATAAGAATAGAATTATTAAAAATGCAAATACGAATGATATATAAAGAAAGATGATAATATGGCTTTGGACTTTACAATTATTGGATATATAGCAGGCACATTAACGACATTTGCATCGCTCCCTCAATTGATTAAGTCATTAAAAACGAAAGATATGAAGGGGATATCACCATATTTTGTAATGTCATTTACAACAGGGTTATTTTTATGGCTAATATACGGGTTATTTAGAAATGATTACCCGATAATCATATTCAATATTATTTCCCTTATGTTTTGGATACCTCTTTTATATCTATCTTTAATGGATAATTTAAAAAATAAAATAAAAATAAATATAAAATAATAAAAAATAAAAAGAAATTAAATGATAATATTAAAAAATTAATAGAATTTATTAAATAGTTTTCTACAGTATAAATTTAATGGGCAGGTATTACAAAGGGGATTTTTCTTTTTGCAATAATTTTTTCCGAGCTCTACAATTAATGCATGATATTCCTTATATATATTTAGACTTGGTATAATATTATCTTCAAAAATTAAACGGATTTCGTCATAATCCATATCTTTATTGATAATTCCATATCTACTAAATATCCGCCTTGTATATGCATCAACCACAAATATCTTTCTATCCAATGCATAAAGTAATATACTATCAGCTGTTTCTTTTCCAACACCTTTTATATTCAATAGTTCATTTCTCAATATGTTAGTATCTTTTTCTGTTTTTGCCAACTCATCTGTGGTTTTATAATTATCAACAATATATTTAGTTATATTTTTTAACCGTTCCGCTTTTATGTTGTAAAATCCAGCAGGTTTTATTAATTCCTTCAATTTTTCGGTGTTTATTTTTAAAATTCTTTTCTCATCAATTAAATCCTCATTTTTTAAATTATTTAATGCCTTTTCAACATTTTTCCACGATATGTTTTGAGTAATGATGGCTCCTATTACAACCTCATATTTTGTTTCAGCAGGCCACCAATACTGAATTCCAAAGTGCGAGAGTAATTTATTATATATCTTCATTAAATCCATAATATCATATTTTATATTTTTTTATTTCTTTTTTATTTAATCATTTTTTTATTAATCCTTAACAATCATAGTTCCAATACCTTCCTCGGTAAATATCTCCAAAAGAACAGAATGTGGTATTTTACCATTTATAATATGAACACTTTCAACCCCTTTGTTTAGTGCATTGATACAGGCTTCGATTTTTGGTATCATTCCACCTGTAATTATTCCTTTTTCTATCATCTCCTCAACTTCCGAAATTGTAAGTTTCTTATAAAGTGTAGAAGGGTCATTTATATCTGCCATAACGCCATCAACATCTGTAATCATTATCAATTTTTTTGCACCAATGGCTCCTGCAATATCTCCTGCTGCAATATCTGCATTTAAATTAAATGCGTTTCCATAATTATCAATACCTAATGGAGATATTACAGGAATATATCTTTTTTCAATTAATATGTCAATTAACTCGGTGTTTATCTCTTCCACTTCTCCAACTCTTCCTAAATCAACCTCCACTTTTTCATTCTCTTTTACCACATACTGAATTTTTTTCTTTGCCTTAATTAAATGCCCAGATTTTCCAGAAAGACCTACGGCTTTTCCCCCATATTTCCCAAGTTTTGATACAATATCACCGTTTATTTTACCAACCAACACCATTTTAACAATATCAAGGGTATCCTCATCAGTTACCCTTAAACCATGGATGAATTTTGGTTCTTTTCCCATCTTTTCCATGGCTTTATTTATTTCAGGACCTCCTCCATGAACTACCACAGGGTTTAAACCTACAAATCTTAAAAGAACCACATCTTTTGCTATCCAATTTTTAGCATCTTCATTTACCATGGCATGACCGCCGTATTTAATTACTATTTTTTGGTCTTGGAATTTACATATATATGGTAATGCTTCAATCAAGACCTCTGCTTTCAATGTTCTGTTCATTTTGTTCATTTTCGTTTTCTCTATTTTCTCCATTTTTTCACCCACATTTCCTTAAATTTATATATTAGAAATATGTATTTATGAAGGTTATAATTATTAAAACTAAATTATGGAATTAAATGTTTAAAATTATATGATTAAAAAGTTATATATTTAAAAGATATATGTTATATAATATATTAAATATTAAAACTATAACCACAATGTTTAAATATCTATTTTATATATGGTTATAAAAGTAAAAGATTAAAAAAAGATTAAAAACTAAAAGGTAGAATGTATATAGTTATAAACTATGCCTACATGTTCTATATATTTTGAATATCCTATATTAAAGATTATATTTGAGGTGCAAGTATGGAAAACGAAATGATATATACTATACCATTGAGAGACATAACAAATAAATCAAAAGCTACAAAGAGAGCTCCAAGAGCAGTAAGAAAAGTTAGAGAATTTTTAAAAAGGCATACAAAATCAGAAATCGTAAAATTAGACAATTCCATCAACGAAAAAATCTGGGAAAGGAGTTTAAATAAAATCCCTGCAAGAATAAGAGTTAAAGTTGTTAAAGAAGAAGGTGTAGCAAAAGCTACATTGGTAGAATAATATATATTTTATTAAAATTAAATTTTAAAATTTATATCTTATATTTTTATATTTATTTAATTTATTAGATGTTTTGACTAAATATTATACATCTATATATCTTATTGTGATAATTATGATAATGAAAGAATACTTTTCTGGAATATCAATGATTGGAGTCCTTTCCCTTGCAACAGAAAAGTTTGGATTATTTCCTCATTTTATAGGGGAAAAATCGCTAAATAAATGTGGCAAGATATTGGATGTTCCAGTTAAAAACCTAAATATTGGAAATAGTTCCTTAATTGGTTCGCTATGTGTAGCAAACTCAAATGGTCTTATTCTTCCACCATTTACTTTGGATAAAGAAAAAGAATTAATCACTAAATTTTTAAAGGAAAATGATATAGAAATCACCGTTAAAAAATTAAGTGCCAAAAACACAGCATTTGGAAATTTAATATTAGCCAACGATAAAGGTTGTATAATTTCCAGAGAATTAAAAAATTTAGGACTACTATCGAAGATATCCTTGATGTAGAGGGAGTAGTTAGCGATATTGCAGGACTTTCCACAGTAGGTTCAAATGGTGTAGCTACAAATAAAGGTTGCTTAGTTCATCCAAATACAACAGAGGATGAGCTCGGACTAATAAAGGATGTCTTGAAAATACACTCCATAGAAAGAGGAACTGCAAATAAAGGTATCCCATCAGTAGGAGCCTGTATTATAGCAAATTCAAAAGGTGCCGTAGTGGGTGGAGATACCACAGGACCAGAGATGTTAAAAATAGAAGAAGGTCTTGATTTAATATAAACATAATGATATATATAAAAACTATAATTGTGGTAAAAAGTAATAGGATAAATAATGAGATTTAAAAGGTGATAAAATGGCTAAAATATTTAAAATAACAGGAAGAATATTAGGAAAAGATGAACCTATGGTATTCACAAAAGAATGCAGAGCTCTAAAAGAAGAAGATGCTTTGGAATATATATATTCAGATATTGGAAGTAAACATAATGTAAAAAGAACATTGATAAAAATTGAAGAAATTAAAGAAATATCCGAGGATGAAGTTACAGACCCTATTCTGCAAAAAATAGTAGCAATGTAAGTTATTTTTATACTAATTTTATTCATTTATTTAATTTTATTTGTCTAATTTTTTTATTATTTTACTTTTATTTTTTTATTATTTATTACTTTTATATTATTTTTTATTATTACCCATCATTATTATCATATTAAAACATTAATAGCATTACACATGCTATCAATAAAATTTTTATGATTAACGATACACTATAATTAATTATAGTTAATTTTATGCCAAATTTACCAAATAAAGCAATATAATTACCAAATGTGTATTTTAAATATAACATAGTTGTTGTTATAATATTTCCAATCAATAATGTCAGCAATGCCTGTTTTTCATTTAAAATCCCGTTTTTTATTAACATATCCACAGTAGCATATCCAGCAGAGGAATGGATAATATTTGCAATCAATACAGTTATTGCATCTCCGGGCAAGTTAAAAATTTTGAATATTGGAGTAAAAATATAACCAATTACATCCATCAAACCAAGTTTTATTAAAATATCCATTAAAAAGGTAAATATTATAATCATTGGAATAATTTTTTTTAAGATTTTTAATGATTTCTTAAAACCATTAATTATATCATTTACTGTTAAATGTAATTTTATGTCGGTTTTACTGTTATAATTATCATCATTATTATTTATTTTTACTGCTTTTCTCTCAAAAAATAGGTTTGCATATAATATTCCAATTAAAGCCTGCAAAAATCCTGAAATAACTATAATAGATACATATATAACTCCCAATTTAACACCCAAAATAGCAACAGCCAAAGGTAATATAATCCTAAAAATACTTTCTCCTAAAATTGTAGGTAATGGACTTATTATCGTTGTAATTATGGTTTCTTTGCTATTTATTTTATTTTCTTTGTAATATTTAGCAAGCATAGATTTTCCAACAGTTGGATTTATAAAATTCCCCAATAAGGATAATACGCACTCCTCAGGTAAATTTGAAATTAAACATAATGGTTTTGTTATTTTCTTAATTATAAAAAATATATTAGTTTCTTCAATAATTCCTGCAATAATAATCCCAACTGATGATAAAAATAATATTTGGATTAAATAATGTAATATATTCAAAATATCGCCCATAAGTAGCTTAATTTAATAGTAATATCCACCAATATTTACAACAATAATTACAAGTTTATAATGAGTTATAATTAAATTTTTATTCACAAATAATCATTAAATTTATTTTTTCGCAGTTTAAAGTTTCTACTTTAAATGTTAAACTGCATTTATTTGCTATCTCTTTGAATTTTTCCAAATCTATGCCGTTTGAAAAAGGGAGCTCCTTTGCAATCTCTTCATTATAGTGATGACTACCAACATTTTCTTCTTTCTTTTCACTTTCAATCAATATTAATTTACCCTCATTTTTTATAACCCTTGACCACTCTTTAATTGCCTTATCTGGATTTGGAAGTGTCCATAATATATGTCTCTCCACAACAATATCAAAAGAACCATCATCAAAAGGCAGATTTTCAGCGTCACCTATTATAAAATCAATATTTAATCCTAAATCCCCCGCTTTCTTTTCTGCTTTACTGAGCATACCCTCAGATAAATCAATACCTACGACTTCATGTCCGAGCTCAGCTAAAATTAATGATAAAAAACCTGTTCCGCATCCTACATCAAGAATCTTCATTTTCCCTTTAAAAGTTTCAGACAAAACAGTCCTCCAAATATCTACAAAACCAGAATGACCGGGAGAATCATCATAAGACTGGCTTCTAAAATCCCAATAGGTCTTAACTTCCTTTTTTACATTATTTACCATGTTATCACACTTTATATCATTAATTACTAAAATTTACATAACTAATATTATGATATATCAAATAAATAATATCTAATATTTATATTTTATGGTTTTGTAATATAATATAATAAAAAATTTAAAAATAAACATATATTAGTATAAAAAATAATAATCTAATAAAAGAAAACAATAAAAATTAAAAAAATAATAAAAGAATATGTAAAAGTGAGGATGATATGAAATAAAAATATATAAATAAAATATGAATTTATTATGATATTTTATTCACAATATTAAAATTAAAAATTTATCTTTTTCCGAGCTCCTCCACCATCAGCAATGCACAAAATTCACCGCAAACACTACATGCCTTTTCATCAGCAGAAGGCAATTCCTCCCTCATTTTTTTAGGTTTTTCTTTATCGATAGCCAATTCAAACTGTTTTTCCCAGTTATGATTTTTCCTTGCAATAGCCATTTCTTTTTCCATGCTCCATGCTAAGGGATTTCCTTTTGCAACATCGGCAGCCTGAGCTGCTATTTTTGAAGCTATTAACCCTTCTTTCACATCATTTTCATCCATTAATCTAATATGCTCAGCCGGTGTAACATAACATAAGAAATTTGCCCCACTGTATGCAGCCAGAGCTCCTCCAATGGCAGCTGTAATGTGGTCATATCCTGGTGCCATATCAGTTACAATAGGTCCCAATACATAAAATGGAGCATTTTTGCATATTGATTTTTGTATTTTCATATTGGTTTCAATATTATTCAGCGGAACATGCCCAGGACCTTCAACCATTACCTGAACTCCAGCTTCCCTACACCTATCCACGAGCTCACCAAGTATTATGAGCTCATGTATTTGAGGTCTATCCGTATTATCACATAGACATCCAGGTCTCATTCCATCCCCTAAACTTAGGGTTACATCATGTTCCTTTAATATTTCAAGGAGATAGTCGAACTGCTCATAAAGGGGATTTTCTTTGTTATGATACATAATATATGCCGTTAAAAATGCTCCTCCTCGACTAACAACTCCCATTATTCTTTTATCCTTTTTTAAGGATTCTACACTGTTTTTTGTAATTCCGCAGTGAAGTGTCATAAAATCTACGCCTTCCTTTGCCTGCCTCTCTATTACATTAAATATGATATCCTCATCCATATCAATTACTCTACCGTATTTTTTCCTTGATTCTATACCTATTTCATATATTGGAACCGTTCCTATCGGTAAATTTGTATTTTCCATTATTGCCTTTCTTATTTCTGGTAAATTTCCCCCAGTGCTTAAATCCATAATAGCATGAGCTCCGTATTTATTTGCTATTTTTGTTTTTCTTATTTCCATATCGATATCTACACAGTCGGGAGAGGTTCCGATATTCACATTTACCTTTGTTCTTAGGTTATCTCCAATTCCTATGGGTTTAGTGTTTCTGTGGATATTTTTGGGTATTACAACATATCCCTTTGCTATTAATTTTCTTAGTTTTTCGGGATTTATTTTTTCTTCCTTTGCTACAATCTCCATTTCTTTTGTAATTATGTTGTTTTTAGCATCTGTCATTTGAGTCATAATTCCACCATGTATAGTTTATAATTATTATGTCATTAAATTATAATAAAATTATAATAATTAAATATCCATATTTTATGTATCTATATCGTGTATAATCCCGTAATATTAAATATAATTTAAATCTATGTTAATAAATAAATTAATAAAACATTTAATAAAATATGTTAAAAATTAAAAATTAAAATTATTGGCTGTTAATTACTAATTCTTAATTATAAAATCAGGAAAATAAATTTCTAACGGTTTCATCTGATTTTATAACCTTTTTTCTCTGTTTTTCTCTGAATTCATCTAATTTTTTTGACAGTTCTTCATTTGATATGGCAAGCATCTCAATAGCCAAAATTGCCGCATTATCTCCTCTATCGATTCCTACTGTTGCAGTGGGTATTCCTGGGGGCATCTGAACACAACTTAAAAGAGCATCTATTCCATCAAGTTTGCTTTCAACAGGAACAGCTATTACGGGTTTTGTTGTTAATGCTGCCACAACACCTGGAAGATGCGCCGCAAGTCCTGCAATTGTTATAAATATTTTTGCATCACTGTTTTTTACAATATCCTCTACGAGCTCAGGTGTTCTATGAGCAGAAGCTACTCTTACTTCGAAATCTACACCAAATTCTTTTAAAATATTTACTCCTTTTTCAGCAATTTTTAAATCGCTTTCGCTTCCCATAATTATACATATCATATTTTTATCACCATCAATATACTGTAAATATATATTATAATATAGGTTAATTTAGAGCATGGTGCATAATTCATACATTTGAATTTACACCCTAACTTCTTTAATCCTTATGAATGGATTAACATAAGTTTTTAATGTATAAATAGCTAATACTTGTGCCACTGCAACTGATAACATGCAGAAAATGTATTTCTTCTTAAAACCTTTAATGTTCGTCCAGAATCTGTTCATAATCTGGTTTTTTACTATTGAATTCAGTTGTTCTATTCGTTTTCTCATGTTTGCAAATTTTTTATTCATTTTCCTTTTCTTATCTTTACCTAATCTTCTTGGATTGTCCAGTTCCTAACATAACACCATGAACTTGCCATGCTGTTAGTTTTAAATTCTTACAATCATAGGCAGAATCTGCACTACCATATTTTACAGGAGATAATAAACTTTCAGAAACAGTTACATCATGAATATTGGCTTTAGTAAATTCTGCCCTTAATGGCACTAAGTGTTCATCACAGGATAAGTGTAATTTAAATCCTACAAACCTTCCCTTGCTATTATATCCTACCTCACTATCCTCATCTTCCTCATCGATTATAGGCGTAGAATCCATTACAAGCCATTTAGAATCATTCAAACATAAGTAAGTATCACCCAATAAGGAAGTTAGTTCCTTTAATTCTTTGTCTAACGATTTTTTTCCACCTATATATGGTTGTTCTATGTGGAACTGCATCAAAGCCCAACTCCTTTGAAATGTCAGGATTCTTCTTTAAATGTCTCCATAACTCCCTAGTGTAATGTAATCCTTTTAAAACTCCATAAACTAACAATCTCAACTTAAGTACTAACTCATAACCATTAGGTCCTCTACGATTTGGTTGCTTGATTTTATCAGTAAGGTATTTATCTATTGAAGTAATAACTATTTCAACAGGATTCATTTTTGTCACTTTTTTGATTTTTATTTGGACTATACTCACTTTCTTATATTTAAGTTTTTTAATTATGCACCACGCTCTAAATATATTAATAAATGTATGTATTAAATAAATAATATTAGATGTAATTTATACCATATTTTTTATGTAATTATCTGTTATGTAATTATTATTATGTGGTTATAATGTAATTTATTTTTTAATTTTTAAATGGGGTATTAATATGAAATTGTTATCTAAGAGAGCTCAGCTATCTTTGGAATTCTCCATGTTAATTTTATCAATAATTGTAATGTCCACTTTCTCGATTTATTATTTTCTACATAATACATTTAATGAAAAAGAAAGAACAATGGATAAAATAGATATAGGTGCCAAAACTGCTGTTTCACTTGTAAATTCTAATTATAATGGAACTTATACTCGTTATCCATTAATATACTTAGGTATGAAATACGATAATAGTAAAACTAATGTTACAATATATATTATAAATCGAAGTCCTGTAAATAGTTATACAAATAATTTTATTATTAATTATATTATCAATACCCAACATATAAATAATTCAAAATACAATATATCGATATCATATCAATAAAAAGTTAAAAGATATAATTACAATAAATTATTAAAGGGGATTGTATGGCATGTATTGATAACTATAATTATGAGATATTATTAAAAGGTTCATTTAGGGAATGTGCAGAATATATTAAAAATAATTATAAGAATATAAGAGATTTAAATGCAGGAGAGGAAGTTATAGAGGGTGTTATGTTAATCGGCAAACCACCAATTCCAATAGCTTATGAGGGGGATTATATCATATTTCCATATACAAAACCCTGCTATGGAAGTTTTGTTTTAAAGGTGCCTTTAAAAGAATATTTAAAAAGTGAAAAAAAGAAATATAAAGATATGAATAAAGATAAAAAAGATGATAAAAGCATATTATCTAAATTAAAATTTTGGTAAGGTGGTATATTGAAGATAATGATTATTTTAGGATGTCCAGAACCTCCTGTGTTGATACCTTCTTTTATATATTTTTTAAATCTGCTAAAAAACAGTGGTCATGAGGTATTTGTTTCAGCCAATCCTGCGGCATTAAAATTGATTGAAACTGCTGACCCTGAAAAATATTATTTAAAAGGAGTAGGATTTCAAAATATAGATGAAGGATTAAAAAACAAGTTTGATGTTGATATAATTATAGGTTTTGCACATAATGATGCTGCTGTTAATTATATTATTACATATAAAACAGTCTATAATTCAAAAACTATGGCATTGGTATTTGGTAAAAACATAAACGAAGAATTTGTAAAAACCTTGGAAGAAGAAAATATTAAAACATTTACCGCCAGGGCATTCCATAATCCAACACCCGTTATTGTGCAGTTAAAAAGATTAAAAGACTGCATATAACATTGACATAAATTTACAATATTGATACAACTTTAAAGTATATTTAAATATAATAATACAATAATATAACAATATAATTTTACAATGGACTATTTTTATATAATATTTTATATCATTAAAAATTTTAAAGGAATTAAAATCCTATTTATTATTTTTTAAATCTAAATTAAATATTTTTTTATCTTAAAGTGATGGTATGAGATTTAAAGAAAATGAAAAAGAAAAATTATTGGAAGAAATAATTAAAAAAATAAAGAAAATAAGAAAAAGCTTAAATTTAAAAGATACAAATTTTGAAATAGTAGATATTGAATTAATGGATAATAATGATACCAACATAAAAGAAAATGAAAATATATTTTTAATAATATATGCCTTAACCCGCTCCGATAAATCTACAATTATAGGTCCTGGTGGATGGGTTGTTGGGAAATTGAGAGAAGATTTAAAAAACCAATTTGACAAAAATTTAATAATAAGGGTGGAGAATTACATTGATAATATTATATTAAAAGAAAAAAAGGAAAAAGCATTTTTATTTTTAAATAAAATCGGATTAAAAAAAGGTCAAAAAATAATGGTCTTAGTTCAATGTAGCTATGATTTATCCATTTTAGACTTCTTAAAAAAATATTTTGATGTGTATGCCATATCTTTGGATATCGGAAGTGTTGTATTGCCACCAAAAAATAAAAATATAATTGAAGATTATCTCATAAATAATAAAATACCATATAATTTTATAAAACCTGTTGAATTGGATAAAAAAAACATACTAAAAGCGTTAAATAGTTATCCATGCGATATTATCTGTGGCAATATGGGCAAATATCTTATAAAAGAATGTGTTAATAAAAATATAAAATATATTGTAAATAACCATATATCAGAAGATTACAGAAGAGATGATAATACCAAAATATATATTTTAAATTTTTTAAAGATATATCCATTAAAAAGAGGCTCTTTAAGAAGCCCTTATTTAAACTGCCCTTTGATGATACAAACTTGTAAAAAAAATAAAAATAATAATAAAAATAATGTAAAAATAAAAATAAAATTAATAAAAGAAATAGTATCAAATGTATATGATGGATTAATAGAACCAACAGAAGGTTCTGAAAAGATTATGAAAATAATAAATTCATAAAATTATTAGAAATTATTAAAAATTATTAATTAAACATAGATATATAATATGATTAAATATAATTGATAGAAAGTATTATGCGGTGTAAAATACTGGTGATTATATGATTATTACCGTAGCCTCTGGAAAGGGTGGCGTAGGAAAAACTACAACTTCTGCAAACTTAGGGGTTGCACTGTCAAAAATTGGAAAAAAGACCCTCATTGTAGATGGGGATATTTCAATGGCTAATTTAGGTTTAATATTTAATTTAGAAAAAAAGAAACCTTCATTACATGATGTTCTTTCGGGAGAATGTGATGTAAGAGAGGCAATATATAAACATAAAACCGGAGCTCACATACTACCCACAAGTTTATCGATAGAGGGCTATAAAAAATCTGACTTGGATTTATTTCCCGAAGTTATATCAGATATTGCCGATGACTACGATTATGTAATTATAGATGCACCAGCTGGGCTAAATAGAGATATGGCTATACATTTGGCAATAGCAGATAAGGTTTTAGTGATACTAACACCGGAGCTCTTTTCAATAGCCGATGGAATTAAAATAAAACAAAGTAGTGAAATGGCTGGAACTTCAATATTGGGTGCTGTTTTAAATAAAACTGGGAGGGATTTTGGAGAAATGGGAGTAGATGAAATTGAAATGATTGTTAATGAAAAAGTAATCAGCACCATACCTGAGGATGAGAATATAAGAAACGCCACATTAAAGAGGATGACTGTAATTGAGTATTCTCCAAAATCTCCTTCATCAAAGGCATATATGGAACTTGCACTTAAAATTGTTGGTTCTTATGTGGATATAAATAAAATTGAAGAAGTTTATAATGAGGGCTTCATTGATAAGGTAAAAAGAATTTTTTTAAGATTTAAAAAATAAATAAAATAAGGAATTAAAATAAGAATAAAATAAAAATATTTATATACTATTTTAAAAAAAGGTGTAGTATGATTAATAACGCACCATCATATAATAAAGAATTTAAAGTAGTTTTGATAGGTCCAGAGAATTGTGGAAAATCGGCACTGTTGAATGCTATTTTTGGAAAATATATTTCTAATGTTTCGGAAGTTGGAGGAACTACGAAGAAACCTGTAAAAAAGTTTTGGGGAAAGTTAAAATATGGTAAATCGAAAAAGGAGCCGAAGATTGCAAACATATCATTTGTAGATTTAGGTGGGCTCTATGTAGGCGAGAAAAAATCTCCAATAATGGTTGGAAAAATTCTTGAAGAGACATATAAAGAGATAGAAAAGGCAGATATAATTATCCATGTTATTGATGGAGAAAAAGGCCTATCAAAAAGTTTTGAAAAACTCCATCACTTACTTAAATATCGATATCAAAAGCCCATCATAGTAGTTATTAATAAATGTGACCTACTTGATAACGATAAACGGAAGTATTTAAAAAGTCATATTGAAAATAGGTTGGAAAATAAAGTTATATTTACATCAACAATAACATACGAAGGTATAACAAATTTAATTGATGCAATTATACAATTCTTAAAAAAGTAAAGTGGTGAAAATATGGTGCTTAAATCTATAAAAAAAATGTTTGGTGGGACTGATGAAAATCAGTTAAAATCTGCTCCTGTATCATTGGATGACTATGTTGAGGTTCCAGTTAAAGTTCATGATGATAGCAATATTGTAAAAATAAAAGTTTGCGAGCTCGATGATTATAGGGATGCAACAGATATAGCTGTAATGGTTGAAGCAGGATATATTGTTATTGCAAATACCATAGATTTAGATAGAGAAATGGACGAGGAATATGCAAAATTACTAAAATATTTGAAGGATAAACTTTTAGATAGTAATGGAACAATAATAAGATTATGTGATAACAAAATAATGGCAATTCCCAACAATGTGATAATTGAAAAATTAGTTAAAGAACCAGAAACAGAAAAATCAGAACCAGAACCAACATCAAATGAATAAATTATATAAAAGTTAATAATAACCATAAAATTTGGGATGTATAATATAAAATATAATATAATAATCAATGATTTTATAAAATAATGTTATAAATAAACATTAATAAATAGAACTACTAATTAACATAACTATTGATAGATATAAATATTAAGAACAATGGATGGAAAAATGGAAGACATACATATAATGGAAGCTCTTGGAAGAGCTCAGGTGGTTGTGAAAAATGGAAAAGTCATTGAGGTAGGCGAGCCTTTGATAAAATATTGTCCATTATTTGTAAAATATAGAAAAATATCTGAATTAAATAAAGAAACCATTAAAAAGAATATAGAATTTAGAATAAAAGATTTTGGATTATTTACAGAAAATAGGATAGTTGAATCCAAAGAATGTGTAGTGGAATTTGGAACATCTGAAATATTTATGACTGCATTAAAAAATAAATTACTTGATGTCGTGGTAATTGTTAGCGACTGTGCCGGAACAGTAATAACAAATAATCCATATTTAGTTCAGGGGTTATGTGGGCGAATATCGGGAATAATAAAAACTACGCCTATTCCAAAAGTTATCGAGAAAATAGAAAATGCCAATGGTGTTGTATTAAATAAAGATAATGCCGAAATAAACCAGATAGAAGGTGTTAAAAAGGCATTGGAATTAGGTTATAAAAAAATTGGAGTAAGCGTAAGTAATTTAGAAGATGCTAAAAAAATTAAAGAATTGGAAAAAACTTATACCAATAACTCTAAATCTATAAAAATTGTAACGTTTGGAGTCCATACAACAGGTTATAATAAATTGGATGTTGAAAAATATTTGAAATATTTAGATTTAATTACATGTTGTGCGTCAAAAGGTGTTTTAGAAGCAGTAAAAGGGCATGTTAAGGTGCAGGTGGGAAAATCTATTCCAATATTTGCACTTACTCAGGAAGGAAGGGAATTAATACTGGAAAGGATGAAGGAATTAGAAAGACCAATATTTATTATACCCTGTGATAAATTACCAAATATTAACGGTGATTTTTATATATAAGTATATACCAAGGTTATGTAATTACTTATATGTATAAACAAAAAAATAAAAATAAAAGAAAATAAATATTTATTTTTCTTAATATTTACTAAAAAACATTTACTACAAATGTATTAATGTTTCTATCATGTTATATAGTTTATTATCAAGCGATTTTAGGTGAATCTTAACATCTTTTGAATTTCCGAGTGCCGACCATAGTATTGAATCGATATGGAGGGGAGGTATTCCCACCTCTGATGAGATATTGTTCCAAAATGTTATAACATCACCATTATTGGCAAATCTTTTTGTGTATTTTTCTATTCTACTATCCTTTGGTATTTCAATCTCAAAAGGATAAGGGATAAACTTTTTAAAAACCATTCTTGAAGCATATCCAAACATTTTAATGGTAAATACAACAGTTTTTGATGATTTTTTCGTGTTTAATTCCTTTGCAATATCATCTCTAAATTTATTCATATTATGATAATAATTTTCCAAATCTGAAATAGATAAATCCTTTAAAAATGGTGTTATTTTATTAATTCTCTTTATCTTTACATTATTAAGGCGCTTATTTCCTTTTGAATTGGATAAAAATAATATATATTCCTTAAATAAGTTATTATTAATGTTTCTGTTATCATTGTTATTATTATTGTTTAAAATATTATTCCAAGGGTATTCTGAAAATTCCTTCCACCACTTTTCACCTGTGGTTGAGAGCTGATAGGATACAATAGCATTGAGTATTACCAGTTTTAAAAATAATTCATCATTATTTAAGGTTTTTTGAAGATTTTCTAAATAGCGATATTGTAAATCTACATTTTCCTCAATTATTTTTGCAGATTTTATGCCTAATCCTTTTAATATTGTTTTTAAAATATTAATATTATTTATATCGTCCATACTATTTATTTCTATATTATATACCTTATTTATATTAGTTATACGATTATTATCTGTTTTATCAGTATTTTTCATAATATCACAAATTTTATTATTTTATACTTTTATCATTATTTTATTTTTACACCACTATGTTATTATTCATATCATTCAAATATTATGGTAAATATTTTATATTTTATTTTATACAATATTTAATACCACTAATATAACTATTATAGGTTAATTATAAAAAATTTTAAAAATAATATAAATTTAAAGGTGCAGATTATGGCAGTTAAAGTTAAAAATCTATCCAAATATTATGGTAAAAAAAAGGTATTAAATAATATAAGTTTTGAAGCTAAAAAAGGAGAAGTGTTGGGTATAATTGGAAAATCAGGAGCTGGAAAATCCACATTAATTAGAATTTTGAGAGGAGCCGATAATAATTATAGTGGAGATATTGAAATTTGCGGAAAAAACGATAATTTTAGGGAAATTACTGCCATACATTTACAAAGAAACTTTGCATTATGGGCTGAACCTGCAATATATAATATAATAAGAAAACTATATGCCATAAGAACTAATTCTGATGAATCTCTCCCAATGGAAGATGAGTGGGAAGAATATGAAAAAACGGCAATAGAAATTTTGAAGTTAGTTGGATTGGAACATAAAAAAGATGCCTTTTCAAATATATTAAGTGGGGGAGAAAAACAGAGATTGATATTGGGTAGGCAAATAGCAAAAATGTACGAAAAAGGAGAAGGTGTTTTACTGCTTGATGAACCAGGCACCATGTCTTGCCCAGCTTCAAAACAGTTATTATTGGATGTTCTAAAAAATATAAACAAAAAATTAGGAATTACAATAATAATCACATCACATCTTCCAGAAGTCCATGAGTATCTATGTGATAGATGTATTCTTTTGGATGAAGGCAATATAATAATGGAAGGAAAGCCAAAAGAGGTAATTAATGAGTTTTTAAAGGACATGGATAAACCATACATTAAAAAAACCACTCCAGTGGATAAAAATATTATAACTGTAAATGATGTATCAAAGAGATACTTTGTTGTGCATGGTGGAGAAACGCTTAATATGAAAAATATTTCCTTTGATGTTAAGGAAGGCGAAATATTATCGCTTATTGGACCTAGTGGAACTGGAAAATCTGTTCTTTTAAGACTTCTCGGTGGTGTTGAATTACCAGATAAGGGAGATATTGTTGTTGATGGACTAAATTTAAATGACTATGGATGGGAGAGAATCAATTTAAGAAGAAAAATGGGTATTATGCATCAGGAATTTTCACTGCCTCATTATTTAACTGTTGAAAGTATGTTAAAATATAGACTTGGAATTAAAGGGGAAAAAGCAGTGGCAAACGCAAAGTTAAAATCAGCTGAGCTCGGCATATCACCAAAAATTGTGGATGCCATTTATCAGTTAATAGACCTTCCAGAGCAGGAAATGAAAAACAAACTTGAAAAATTAGGTATATCAGAGGACATAATTAAGATACTCTTTCCTTCCATTGTAGATAACTTTAATCCAAAAGATGTTCTTAGAGCTCTTGACTTGGATGAGGAAATTTTGAAAAAAACACCGTTGGAATTAAGTGGCGGTGAAAAGGTAAGAGTTGCCCTTGCATTGCAACTTATAACAAAACCTAAAATACTGCTTCTTGATGAACCATTTGGTGATTTAGACCCAATAACTCTTAGGGACATTTCTAACTATCTAAAAAAGATAAATGATGAATTTAGAACAACAATAGTATTAATAAGTCATCACATACAACTTATTAAGGAAATAAGCGACAGGGTTATACTGATAGATAAAGGAAAAATAATAATGGAGGGCAAACCAGAAGAGGTTTGTAATACATTTATAGAGAGAAGCAATTTAAAATTTTTAAATAAAGAATGAATAATAAAAAAGAAAAAAATTATAATTTGGGATTATTATTTTACTTATATTTATAATTATTATTTATTTACATTTATTAATTATTACAATTATTATTTACCAGGTGGTTTTTTGATAAAATTAGAGATTGATAAAAGGGCGTATAATTCTATTTTAAATTTTTCGAGGATTATTTATAAAAATGCAATAATAAATAAAGAGGATTTGCCAAATAATGAGCAAATAATAAAGTTGTATTACAAAAATAAATTTGTGGCTAAGGCAATATATGATAGCGGAGCTCCGACAATCAAAATATTAACCTTAAAAGATGAGGAGATAAATAAAGACTTTTTTTACAATAGAATAAAAAAAGCAAAAGATTATAGGGAAAATGTATTAAATTACAAAGACACATATAGGATGATATATGCAGAGGCAGATTATTTGCCGTCAATAATAATCGATAGATATAACGATATAGCTTCAATGCAGGTATCTTCAAAAATTATAGAGGGTTATTCCCGTATTATATTTGAATGTTTAGAAGAAATAGCAGATATCAATACACTGTATGTCCAAAATGCTAAAAAGGGGGACAAAATAATACCAAAAATATATGGGGATAAAAAATTCGAAACAGTAATAAAGGAGGGAAATGCAAAATTCAAAGTAAATTTAAAAGGACATAAAACAGGATTTTTCTTAGACCAAAGAGAAAATAGAATGGATTTGGAAAATTATATCAAAAAAGGGGATAAAGTTTTGGATATTTGTTGTTATACTGGGGGATTTTCTGTTCATTGTGGAATAAAGGGTGCAGAAGTTATAGGTGTTGATATGTCCAATGAGGCTTTAAAAGTTGCAGAGGAAAATATGACATTAAATAATATTAAACATTATAATTTTATTGAAGGTAATGCCTTTGATATAATGAGGGATATGATAAATAAAAATGAAAAA
Source organism: Methanothermococcus okinawensis IH1 (assembly GCF_000179575.2). NCBI lineage: Archaea > Methanobacteriati > Methanobacteriota > Methanococci > Methanococcales > Methanococcaceae > Methanothermococcus > Methanothermococcus okinawensis. The sequence continues at coordinate 96,204 of NC_015636.1, forward strand.
TTCGATGTTGTTATTTTAGACCCGCCGGCCTTCACAAAATCATCAAAAGATGTAAAAAATGCTTTAAAGGCATACAACACATTGAATTACTTGGGGCTAAAACTTGCAAAAAGAATGTTTATTACGAGCTCCTGCTCTCATCATATAGATAGAGAAATGTTTAAAAACATGGTGGTTTCATCTTCGTTAAGGGCTAAAAAAGAAATTAGGCAAATCGGAGGATATAGAACTCAATCTCCTGACCATATAATAACAATGACCAATAAAAATTTAGAATATCTAAAATGTCTGTTTTTTGGTGTTAATAACTTATAATATAAAATAATAAAAAATAATCAAATAATTATAAATAAATATTTAACCAAATAGATATTTTAAGGTTATGTGGTGTGTATTATGGGTTGTATTATAGAGATATTCAATGTATCACTTTTGATAAATATTATATTTTCTTTTTTTGCAGTTATGATTTATTTGACTAATTTAGTAGAAGGTTTAAACAGTAATAAACTGAAAAATATTATTCTAAATGTTGTGCTTTTGTTTGATATAATTATAGCGATATCTTCACTATATACCAATATAGACTATATTTACAAAGGTATTTTTTTAGGAATATCTCTATTATCAATGATTTTATTAATAAACAAACGATTATTCGATACATGCGTAAAAAAGTTAAATATGGATATGCAATGGAGTAAAATAACACATAGAATATTTTTTCCATTATCACTTTATGTATTGTTAAATCCTATTGGATATACCACTTCAATGGGAGCTCACCTTATGATATTCCTAAATGGTTTTTTTCAAATGATTAATCAGTTGAGTTTTCATATTTTGATGTTTGCTTATTCTTTTATAGGCGTTGGCTTGGGAACCAGAAGAGGATTAAAAAGCTGTTTAAATAGGCTAAATATTGGTATTCCAAATATAAAATATATTATTGCTGGATTTTTGGCAATATTTTTCTTTGATTATTTTGTATGGAATATATTGCCATTTATCGTTAAAATTATATCTCATATTTTACCAAATTTTGATATGTATTCAAAAATCACAGTAGAATCTTCAAATGTAGAAAATACCGTTCAATCTATAAAAAATATTGCACCTTCATTAATGGACACTTTAATACTAACCACTGTTGTAGGTATAAGTGAAGAGCTCATATTTAGGGGAGCTCTACAACCAAGATTTGGAAATATCTACACGAGTTTATTATTTACAGTATTGCATTTCCAGTATTTTTCAGTTTTGGCATTGTTGGAGATATATATAATTAGTTATCTTTTGGGTGTTATAAAGGAAAAAACCAATACATCAACTACGGCATTTATCCATATAATTTATGATTTTGTTTCAATATGGTTCCAAATATAAAATATTAAAAAATATGATAAAAATAAAACTTTAAATTAACATTTATATACTCTAAATTTTTAAAAATCCATATTTGATTTTTATTTTAAAAATAGCAAATGGTTAAAATATATTTTATCATAATAAACATAAATAAAATAATAAATAAAAAATAAGTAAATTTTATTGATTATATTATAACAGTAATACTTTTTTATATTTTTCTAGTAATTTTTACTTAGGGAGTATATAAAAGCAAGAAAAATATCGGAGCTCATATAATAATAAAAAATATAAACTTTAAAATTCAATAGAAATTGAAAATATTAACCTTTCTATAAATAAATTTAATATTAAAGCATATATGGTGATATCGTGTATTTTGAGGATTTTTCTAAATATATATGTGCCTATTCTGATTTTGAAGATGCGGATTTTGCAATATTTGGAATACCTTATGATGCTACAACATCTTACAAACCTGGAACAAGATTTGGACCTGATGAAATAAGAAAGGCGTCTTGGGGATTGGAAACATATAGTCCTGTCTTAAAAAAGGATTTAACAGACATCGCGTTATGTGATTTATACAATATAATCATTGAAGGAGCTCAGGATGAAATTATTAGGAGGTCATATAGGGCCTCTAAAAATATTATGAAAAAAGGTAAAGTACCTATAATGATGGGAGGGGAGCATTCAATAACTTATCCAGTAGTAAAGGCTGTAAAAGATACATATGAGGATTTTATTTTAATACAATTTGATGCTCATTGTGATTTAAGGGATGAGTATTTGGGTAATAAATATTCTCATGCAAGTGTGATAAGGAGATGTTTCGATTTAACAAATAATATATATCAATTTGGGATAAGAAGCGGAGATAAAGAGGAATGGGAATTTGGAATGGAGAATACAAAAATATCCACAGATTTACCTAAAAAGGATGATATAAAAGAAATTAAATCTTTGGATAAACCTGTGTATATCACAATAGACATCGATGTTTTAGACCCTGCATACGCCCCAGGAACAGGGACTCCTGAACCATGCGGATTTTCTACAAAGGAATTAATAACTTCACTCTATTTATTTGAAGAATTAAAGGATAATATTGTAGGTTTTGATGTTGTAGAAGTATCTCCACATTATGATATAAACGATATTACATCTATTGCTGCGGCAAAGATAATAAGGGAGCTCATGCTGACAATATCATAATAATTGATGTAACTTAATATAAGTAATATAAAAATAAGAATTAAAATAGAAATATTATGGAAATGTTATAGAAAAATATAATAATCATAATTTTTATGGGATGGTATAATGGATGAGGATAAAAATAATAAAAATAATGCAAATAATAAAGAAAATAAGGAAAATAAAGAAATTCTCGATAAAAACAACCCTAAATATTGGATAAAAAAAGGAATAAAATTGGGCAATATAGGAAATCATGAAGGAGCTCTGAAATGTTTTGATATATCCATTAAATTAAATCCATTAAATGAGGAGGCATATTTTTACAGAGCTCTGGCTCTTAGAAATTTAAAAAGAATGGATGAAGCAGTAAAATGCTATAATAAAGGCCTTATAATTTCAAATTATATGAATATGAATGACAGAAAAAATAACAACCAAAACAATACCGACGATAACAAAAACAGCAATAATAAAAATAGCAGTAAAAATATTAATAAAAATAATATCTTAAATATTGGCGTAGTAATCCATGGACCTGAAATAATTGATACGGGATATGCTAAAAAGATTTTAGAATATTTAAAAGAATTTTCAAAGGAATATGGATTAAATACAGATATAAGGGCAAAACTCGGCGGAACAATGGGAAGAGTAGCCGTAATAGATAATAATTTAGATAATATAATAGACATTTCGGAAAAACTTGTCCCATCTGAAAGTTTAAAAAAATTAAGAGATAACGATATTCTAATTTTGATGAACTATGGAAAATCAAAGGAAACTGGGCACACATTTGGAAAAATTGTTGTAGGGAGGTCAGGCGTACATAAACCAATAATTCAAATAGAGAGGCCAGGAGAACAGGATGGAACTATTTTGATATGGAATAACGATAAAAACAAAACTAACAAAAATTTAAATCGGTTAATAGAATACCTTTCAAAAAAACTAAACTTAAATATCGAAGAATGTATAAGCGATGGGTTAAATGTTTGGGAAGAGGATAATAAAGTATTTAGAAAGCTTCATGGGGTTGATATTGGAGAAGCCATAATGATAAATGGAATAGTTGTAGGTAAGGCAAAAGGAGCTCCTTTAATATTGGTGTCAGAAAATAACAAATTGGTAGATATAATAAACGGTGAGGTAAAATGGCATGGAGTTGAGAAACTTGGAGAGATTGATTTAAAAAGAGCCATTGTAAAAACAGGGGTTTTAAGGAGGCATCCATCCAATATCAAAAAAGATAATATAAAAAATATAGAAAATAATGTAGAAAATAACAACAATATAAAAAATAAAAATAATATGGAAAATACAGAAAATAAAATAATAATAGATAAAACCAATTTATCCAACATAGGAGAAATTATCATTGTAAATCATGCAGGCGAGGATGTTTTGGAGAAAATAAAAAATAAAAAAGTTTCTGCTGTAATTACTATTGGAGATGATACAACAACAGTATGTGGTGATATATTAGCAAGATTTGGCATTAAAATAATAGGAATAACAGATGGAGACAGGGATGAAATTTTAAAAAATCCAATAATAACCAGAGGTTCAAATATATTTTTAATAAAAAATTGGAAAGATGATGATGTAGGGGAGTTATTGAAAAAAGAATTAAAAAATAAAAATATGAATTATGAAGAGGTTTTAAGTTATATAATAAAAATATTGGATAGGAATAAAATTGACTATGATATTAACAAACATTAATAAATGAAAAAAATGTATTGTATAATAACTTACTTAAATAACTCCTGTTTCTTTTAATATTGATTCTGCCTTTTCCTTTGAAATTCCATTTCTCAATATGGTATAGCGATTTCTAATTTTATGAGCTATTGTCAGTGCTTCTATTAATACATCATCATCAAAACCGAGCTCATGCCCTGTGGTTGGAGCTTTTGTTTTTTTAAGTGATAATTTTATATGTTCTATAATTTCTTTACTTAAATTTCCTTCGATATGGTGTATATATGATGAAATAATTGTTCCTACTCCGCACTGCTCTCCATGAAGGCTATTTACTTTCAAATCATATTTTATTTTTAAGTAATCAAGGGCATGGGAAAAGAGATGCTCACTTCCAGATGCAGGTCTTGTAGAGCCTGCTATGGCTATGGTAATACCGCTTCCAATAAGTGCTTTAACAAGTTTTTTTGAATATTCGTGGATATTGCACTCATAATCATCTGGTTCATTTACCACATATTCTATTAATTCTTTGGCTATTGTTTTTGAAAATATGGCGGAGCTCTCACTGTATTCTTCACCAATTTCTTTATGTGCTAAATCCCAATCCAATACAGCAGTAATATTTGAAACAACATCACCCAATCCCGCAGTTAAAAGTCTTTTGGGGGATTTTTCTATGGTGGTTATATCTGCAATTATTGCTATTGGGGATTCTGCCATGATTGAAGGCTGTTTTAATGAGATTACAGGTGATGCTATACCGTCATTTGATGCAGTAGTTGGTATGGATATAAACGGCTTTTTTGAATGATATGCAATGTATTTACCAATATCTATGGATTTTCCACCGCCAACACCAATTATAGCGTCATAATCTTTTGTAAGTTTATTAATGGATACAATATCATCTAAATTAACATCTGAATAATATATCCTATCAAAATTGGGAGCATATTTTTTTGTTTTTTTGCCAGATATTACAAGGGGATTCTTTAAATTAAGTTTTGAAAGTATATCATATAATGCACTAATCCCATTTTCTTCAATAACTATATATCTTGGTATGGTTATCATTTTTTCACTATAAAAGTATTATTTGCTTATTTTCCCTATATGCACTTATTATATATTATTATGTCATTTTATTATTATATTATTTCATTTATTTTCATTGATATTGTCTTTTCTATTTTATATTCCATATATTATCGTATATTACTTTTTATTTTATACTAATTTTTTTATTGTCTATTGTTATCTTTTATTTTATTACCTTTTAAATATAAAGCATCAATAGGGCAGTAATCCACACAAATTCCACATTCTGTGCATTTTTCTTTATCAACAATAGCCATCCCATAGGTGGTGATAGCTTCAAAAGGGCAGAAAGGAACACATTCTCCACATCCTACACATTTATCCAATACAGTCATCATATTTTCACAGTGCATGGTTTTTTAATGTAAATAATTTTTTAATATAATTTTTAAATTTATTATTTTTATTAATTTTTAAATTTTAATATTATTATATTTTTTGTTTTTGTTAAACTTACTTATAATTAAATCATTATTCCAATTATATTAAAATTTTTCTTTTATAAAACCTAAATCATGTTATATATTTAAATTATAGTATCATAAAAAGAGTAAGAAATAAAACTATAAGAATAATAAGAAGAATAATAATAAAAATAAGATAAATAAAATAAGAAAAAATTGAATAAATTAGGGGAAGTTATATGGATTTTGAAAAATACGATGTGGTTATAATAGGTGGAGGTCCTGTGGGCTGTATTACTGGGGAACATATAAAAAATCATAAAGTTTTGATTGTTGAGGAACATCAAACAATAGGAGCTCCTTTACAGTGTGCAGGATTGGTGAGTAAAAAAGGTGTGGAAGAGCTCGGTAATCCTAAGGGAGCAGTAAATAAGATAAGGGGAGCATATATTCATTCAAAGAATCACACTGTAAAAATAGGAAATGAAGAAGTTAGGGCTTATGTATTTGAAAGAAAAGTTATGGACAAAGACATAGCAATAAGAGCTTCAAAAAAAGTTGATTTTTTATTAAAAGCCTATGGAAGATTAATAACTGATAAGAATAATACAATAAATGAAAAAAAGAATTTACTAAATTTTAACAGGTTAAATTTTTTAAAGCGTTCAGGGAATAAATATGGATTATCCATTAATCATCTTAGGGATACATATAAACTTTATCCAAAGGTGGTAATTGGTGCAGATGGTGCAAGGTCAAGTATTGGAAAATCCGCAGGTATTCCTATGAATAGAGAAATATTATCCGGAGCTCAGGTTGAGGTGGTTAATGTAGATATCGATGATGATTTTGTCCATGTCTTTTTTGATAAATCCTACTGTAAAGATTTTTTTATGTGGATAATTCCAATGGGAAAAGATAGGGCAAGGGTTGGCATGTGTGATAGCTCAAATACCTATAACAAACTTTTAAATTTTATAAACAATCATCCAATAGCATCTGAAATTTTGAAGAATGCTGTTCCAGTAGAATTTTCAGTCGGAGCTCTTCCAATAGGTCATCTAAAAACGACTGTTAAAAATAATTTAATGCTTGTAGGTGATGCCGCAGGACAGGTAAAACCTTTAAGTGGAGGAGGTCTATATTATGGGGCAAAATGTGCTAAAATCTGTGGAAAAATTGTGGATGAATTTTTATCCAATGATTATAATATAAATTATTTAAAAAAATATGAACTCATGTGGAGAAAAAGTATAGGTAATGAAATTGATTTTGGATTAAGATTTAGAAGCATATTAAAAAAAATGGATGATAAAAAATTAAATATGTTTCTGGAATTTGTAATAAAAAATAATCTTATAGAGTATATAAATGAAAAAGGGGATATGGACAATCCTTCAACCATTTTAAAAGATTTATTTAAAAGATTTTTGGGTATTAATTGAATTTATATCCTTTTAAAATAAACTATTTTTCTTTATTTAGATTTCCATCCATCAATGGTCTGATTTTAACAGAAAATTAACAGCAAAAATTGAAAATGTAAAAATAGTATTTCCATCCATCAATGGTCTGATTTTAACATAAAATGTTTTAAATTTATTATATGATTCATCTCCATTTCCATCCATCAATGGTCTGATTTTAACGCAGTAGAAGAGATAATTATAATTAAAGAGCTCAAATTTCCATCCATCAATGGTCTGATTTTAACTATCAATTTGAATGTATTATATCAGTTGATACTAAAATATTTCCATCCATCAATGGTCTGATTTTAACAAGTGCAGATATTCTTTCAATGATAGCAAAATCGTTATTTCCATCCATCAATGGTCTGATTTTAACTTAAAAGTTCGTGCAGAAAAAACCTAACTTTCCTTGCATTTCCATCCATCAATGGTCTGATTTTAACTTAAAGAACCAACATTAAAAGAATACATATTAAAAGTATATTTCCATCCATCAATGGTCTGATTTTAACAAAATAAGCGAAATAATAACCTATGTTAATAAAAAAATTTCCATCCATCAATGGTCTGATTTTAACGGACAAATACTTCAAATTATTGAGAGTATTTTATATTTCCATCCATCAATGGTCTGATTTTAACCTTATGTCTTTTTTTAGTTTGGCTTGCGGATGGTCGTATTTCCATCCATCAATGGTCTGATTTTAACGATAAATTTAAAACACATGATTTTGTTAAATTTTTTAATTTCCATCCATCAATGGTCTGATTTTAACAGTCGTTAAAAAATTATCTAAAAAATTATCTAAAAAAATTTCCATCCATCAATGGTCTGATTTTAACTATCACATCCGTTAAAGCATATGTAGTTGATGATTCATTTCCATCCATCAATGGTCTGATTTTAACGTTATTGATGTTGATAACTTATACAGTAGGCTAAATTTCCATCCATCAATGGTCTGATTTTAACATAGTAGTTTGTAATTAACATCTGTTTTAGTTTAGGATTTCCATCCATCAATGGTCTGATTTTAACCTGGAAATTTCCAGCAAGAAGTTTAAACGGATATGTTATTTCCATCCATCAATGGTCTGATTTTAACTTAGGAACTACAACACCAATTGATTTTTTATTACCAGAATTTCCATCCATCAATGGTCTGATTTTAACAAAAATGAAATAAGTTTAACTGAATTATGTGTTTCATCATTTCCATCCATCAATGGTCTGATTTTAACTGTGTTCACCTCATACGTATCTAATATATTGGTGAATTATTTCCATCCATCAATGGTCTGATTTTAACGGAAGAGATATTGGAATGTCCAGGTGGGGCATACCATTACTCCAATTTCCATCCATCAATGGTCTGATTTTAACATTTTTAGGGGTTGTTGGTTTTACAGTTTTTCTTTTAATTTCCATCCATCAATGGTCTGATTTTAACAATCATCCCTATTATATTAGCCGCTATCATCATCTTATTTCCATCCATCAATGGTCTGATTTTAACCGGGGGTTACCACAACCACCACCATTACACATATAGATTTCCATCCATCAATGGTCTGATTTTAACTAATAGAAATATAAACCCTGAAGAATGCGAAGAATAATTTCCATCCATCAATGGTCTGATTTTAACAGTTCAAAAATTTTCTTATTTTCTATAAAATACCTTTGCATTACCCCTATATAAACCTTGCATCTCGAATCACATTGATTTTTGTTATTTATATAGTTTTGGTGGTGATTTACGACGGATGATTTGGAGATATTTAGGAATATAAAAGATATTAAATTGATATTTTTTTAAAATCTAAAAAATTTACAAGGAACAGATGAAAACAACATAATATATAAAAAATCTCTTAAAAATCTCTATAATTTTATTTATATAAATATATTAATTATACTAAAAATTTTAGTGATTTACGACGAATAATTTAAAGAGATTTAAAAAAATAAAAATTATATAAGCAATATAATAAAAAAATAAGTAAAATTAGTAAGGATTTATACTTTACATATTCCAAAGCCCATTGAATTTTTCTCACCAAATCCGCATTCATAACCAAACTTAATTAATTCATAGTCTCCTTCAACTTTAAACACGAGCTCCGAACATCTATGATATATACCTTTTAATTCAACCCTTTTCTTTTTAAATGCCCTTATTTCAAAATCAAAATCATAATCGCATTTGCCGTAGAATCTTTCATACTTGTTTATTAGGTTATTTTTAAAGTATTCGTAAAACCTACTATCATCGGGAAGGATATCTATTATTTTATCATTTTCTTTGTTTCCCATTCTTAAATATACAGGAGATATTGTTTTTAACATGTTAAATTCCTCAGGAATTTTTTCAATGGTTAATGTATATGGCATGAATTTAATACCTCCAACATCGAGCTCGCCATAGCAATTGAATAATCCATCAATAAAATTTTTCATAAATTCATCATCTGGTGAAGATATATGTAAATATGCCCGCCCATCTTTTGTAATTATCCCGTTATCTTTATTTAGCTTTCTTCTTGCTATATCCAACCTCGAAAATGTGAAAAATTTATATCTGTCATAATCATGAAGTTTCTTAGAATATTCTGGATTAAAATTATGAAGCACATCATATATCGCAGATGCCAAATGATACTGATAATTGAATGGAATTAGTTTTTCTTTTTCAGTTCGGAGCTCTAACTTTATCCTCATACTTACACTTCCCCTCTTTTTATTTTATAATATATCGGATTGAATATTCTTATCAATCCCTATAATATTTCTATCTATAAATTTTCTATCTTTTAATTTAAATATTATTACGCTGTCAAGTTTTTTATCTATTATATTATTAATACCTTGCTCCACTTTTATATATTCTGATTCTGTTAATTCTCCTTCAAATACACTATTTTGAACCCAATTCAACCAAACCCTTAAAAATTTCTTTATTTTATTTACCCTCTCAACCCCTACATCATAAACGATTATCACATACATATATAATCATCACCACCAAATTATAAAAGGTTCGTATTTTTCCATTCCTAAAATATGTTTTTGAAGTTTGTAGCATTCCAACCTTATTAATCTTTGATAAGATACTTTTCTGTTTAGTTTTCTATGTTTTATGGTATTTTCAAGCTGTTTTTTATAATAATTTAAAAATATTCTCTTCCCATCTTCATTCAATAGACAGTAATTTAAATCCTTCTCAAAATGCTCTTCTTGCATTATTTTTTTATTTATCAAATTAAATATTAACCTATCCACCAACAACGGTTTAAAAACATCGGCAATATCAAGAGCAAGTGAATACCTTCTATCCGAAGGCTCGTGAAGGTAGGATATTGTTGGATGCAAATAGGTATTGAATATTTCAGTAATTACCGTGGCATATAAAAGGGAGTTTCCAAAACTGATTAAGGCGTTTAACTCGTTGTGTGGTGGTCTTCTGCTTCTTTTTTCAAATTGAAAGTGATTTATTATCTTATCAAAATTTCCGTAGTATTCATTCCTCATCAAAGCCTCAACAGACATTATGTCGGTTATATTATTTGAATTATTTAGTCTTTTCATTATGTCTTCTATTGGAAAATCAATCTTATATCTTGCTAAATTCCGATAAATATTTTTAGCACTGCCTTCAACGAATTTCTTTGCAATGTAGTTTCTTTTATATTTATCCAAATAATGACTTGACTGATGCACCACCACATTTCCAGAAAATCGCTCCCCCTTTGGATAGAAACTCCCAACATACCAACCATTTCTATTAAAATAATGAATTGGAACACTGTATTTTGCCAATAGTTCGACAACCTTTGAAGTATATGAAACTGCACCATAACTGTAAATAGCATATATTTTTTCAACGGGAATCGGTGTTTTTTTCCCATTTTTATCTATAAAATATATGGTATTTTCTTTTCTTACAAGTTTTCCATCTGTTGTAATATATTTATTTGATTTCATATTCCTCCCCCGTTATGAAAAACAAAATTCATAATAGGCACATTTTTTACAATAACTCTTTCTCTCAGGTTTTATAGGTTTATCTTGGTGTATTATGTTCTCAATATCTTCGATAATTTTCATCAATTCTTTTTCATCCTTTTTAGTTAATATTATTTTTTCTACCTTATGTTTTGATGGATAATTTAGAATTCCGATGGCTTCTATACCTAATTTTTTTAGATAATACAGATAATATAAAAGCTGATATATATCTGCCTTTTTCATTCTATCGGATTTTTTAACCTCATGAACTTCTAAAATCCCCTCACTATTTCTTATAAAATCTATGGCTATGCTGTTGATAATTACCTCTTTTCTTTCATTTTTGTAGGAGCTCCTATGGATAATATTACCGAGCTCTACAATGTCGCTCTCTTTTTCCATCTGAATATTTTTTGAAAAAAGATAAAGTTTTGTTTTGCATATGAAGTAGTAATTTATCTGAGCTCCTCTGATTTTTAATTCCTTAAATGAGTTTATTAAGTCCATAATATCCCTTAAAGAATATCATCATCAAATATCTCCGTTAAATTAACTTTTAAATCATATATTTCAATCCTTTTCTTAGAATATATGGGTGATAACATTTCAATATTTTTTGTTAAATTCTCAAAAAATTTCCTATCATTAAAATATTTTCTTGCATGAATTTTCCAAATCTCAAATTTTTCCATAAATATGTCGCCTATATAATCAGAATATATAAACTTAAACCATTCAGATTTATTTTTTCCACCAATGGTAGTTACACCCATGGCATCTTCTAATAACGAATATGTATCAATACCAACAACTACATTTTTCCGTTTATCCCTAAAATCCTCAATAAAAATAGTTTTAGTTTCTTTATCTATTTTAACAAATGCATTATTCAATAACCACATTAAATCATATTCTGTTTCCTTTTTACTATCATAGATTACTTTCCAAATTATGCTGTCATTTCTAAATCTTTTAAATGAATTTTTTATGGTTTTCCACCATTTCAATAGATTGTCTCCCACATCTTTATCAACGATATCTTCATCGATATCATCTTTAATAGCTTTCATCTTTTTATTTAAGTAATAAAATACCCAATAGTATTGAAATTTATTAGTTAAATCGTTTAAAATTTTCCTCCTATTGTATGATGGTTTATATAAATACTCCTCCATCGAGTTTATAATACTCCATAATATGGCACCGCAAAATTTAGGGATTTTGTCTTTTTTAAATTCCCTATCTTCAAAGACATTTTTCATTAAATCCACAAAATCGTAATAATTTATCTTATAATATTTTTTTACATTATCAATATTTTTTGTTAAATTATTATACACCCTTGGAGTTATGGTGCAGTATATCTTACATTTTTCTTTACCTCTCCCAACTCTCCCAATCCTCTGCATAAAATTTCTAAAATACATCCCAGAATCCATATAACATAATGACACAGGATAATTTACACCAACCTCTGACTTTGAAGTTGTAATTATAATATCGGCGGCATTTATTTGGTTATAATTATTATTGTCCCTTTTTTCTTTTGTTTGTAATCCTGTGTCTATCCATACCTTGACATTTTCTTCCTTTAATTCCTTTTTAAGTATATATTTAAAGTTCATAGCATCCCTTAAAGAATTGAATATTATCAAAACCTTTTCATTTTTTGATAATGAAGACATTATTTCTGTTTTTACATTATAATTTAGCCTTTTATTGGTTACCAAATATCCAAATAAACTTCTTTCAATATTTTTTGAGATTTTAATAAATTCAATATTCATCTCTCCTTGAATTATTCTTCCATCACTATTGTTATCCAATGGCTGTGTAACTATATTTGGTATGATGGAATGTTCTTTGAAGAGCTCTATTAAGTTTTCCTCAGGAGTGGCAGAAACAAAAAACCATTTTATCTTTTTAAAATAATTCCATAAAGATAAAAATAAAATTAATATTGTTCCAAGTTGTTCCTCGTCGTATAAATGGTATTCATCAAAAATAATATAATCAAATTTATTAAAAAATTCAATCCAATCTGAGAAATTTTTAACATGCCCAAATCTGTGGTATCCGCTATGCAATAGGTAATTTATTATATCTGGATTTGTTATAATAATTTCATTATCTTTTGTAGTTTCAATTAATTCTTCCCCTCTTTTCCTACCTTTTTTTATTAACGAATTTCCAGTTAATATTGCTGTTTTTATCCCCAAATTTTTAAAAGTCTTCTCAATATCCTTTACCAAGGCATTTGTGGGTACTACGATTAATCCCCTCGGTTTTGTAAAAAAGTTATTATCCTCAGCATAACTAATTGGAAATGAAAAAGAAAAGGTTTTGCCTGCTCCAGTGGGAGCTACTATAAAATTTACATTGTTTAATTCAGCAATATCAGAATAAAAAATTTCTTGAAACTTGTGAAGGTTTATGTTGTATCTATCTATTGTTTTATTTCCAAGAGGGAGGGATTTTTTAGAAATCCTAATGTTTAAGTGCTCCATAATATATCACGACCGAGTAAATAAATTATGAATATAAAAAAATTAAGAAAATAATTCTAAAATATCATTATCATTACAGTTGGTAATTAATATATAATTGGAAAGTATATATTTTATAATTTGATTTTCCTTCAATTTTATATCTTTTCCAAATATTTTTTTGATGGTATACAGATTTAACCAGAGCTCCGATTCATGATGATTTTTCTCTTCCAACAGTATCAAACATTCCCTACCCGTTCCTATTCTTAGTGTGAATTTTTTTTGGAAGATTAATGGACTTATCATTTATCCATAATGACGCTTCAAATATCGAGCCCCCTTTAATTCCCTGAATATGAAAATAATTTTTAAACAGACCTTTTCCCATCTTCTCAATGATATTTTTTCTAACCATGTAATCGGAAATTTCAGATGTCTTTCTAGCATATATTGGTGTTTTTTCAACTAATATTGGTCGTCCAATAGTCCAAAAAAAACCAAACTCTTTTATTTCTTCGTAGTTTGGTTTATCTTTCATCTGATAGGTGTATTCTCGTTTCATGGCTAAATTGAAATTTAATGCATAATCCAATGCAATATCCCCTATGAATGGCTCAGTAGATGCCACACCTCCCTCGGTCCTATTGTATGAAAATAATGGAGATAAGAGAGTTATTTTATAGTGTTTAAGCATATTAGACACCTAATTCATTTACTAATTTCTCCACTTCTTTTTCTTTCAATATTTTGCACATTGTCATGTAATTTAAACTGTCATCTAACATTTTTAAATATAGTTGCCTAAGTTTTTCGTCATCATTTAAATATTCGTTTATTAAGGAATTAAACTCTTTTAATTTTTCATTTTCAATAACTATCGATGAATTTTCTTTTAATTTATTAATAACAAAGTTTTTAATATTTTCAAAATTAATTTCTCCTGTATAGTCCTTAGATATTAAATAGGAAGATACAGCAGGTTCAAATGTATCTAATGCTATGGCTATAATATTATTTTTCATATTTGCATCCATCACATTTTGCTGAGCTCCGTATCTCATGGTTTTTAGATGGGATATTATTACATGAAGAAGACCCTCTGGGGTAATATCATAAAATGTTAAAAACTGTGGAAAATATGTTCCTGGTTTTATATATTGGATTTCATACAAACTCTGTCTTTGAGAACCTTTATCTTTATCCCACATTGTTCCTTCTTCACTTAATGCATTATGTGTAAGTTCTTCTGTTATTTCATCTTTATCTCTTATTGAATAAGCCCATTCATATATTGCCCTTGCAGGCAAGCCTGTGGAATCATTAGACTGAGTCACTGAATCACCAAATATTATTGAATTTGGATTTGCCAGTTGTTTTGACTCTTTTATAAAATTATACTCTAATTCTGGATGAACTACTTTGTATTTTCTACATAATATCAATCCTGTAAGTTTTTCCTTAGATTTTAACTTTCTTGATGGAATAACCACAGGTTCTTTATTCCCTATGGATGTGCTTATAACCTCATCTGATTCGGTAGAACGGTTTATGAAATATCCTGTGGTTTCTCTGATGGAAGCTACTTTTATTACATTTGGAGTTCTTTTATCAAATTTGTCTTGGAAATACTCTTCAGGGATTATAGAATACATTTTATTTCTAAACTCATCTACAATCTCTTTATTGTATGGGATGTTAAATTCAACAGTTTCTTTCTTTTTTGCCATATTATCACCATATAAATCGTTATAAGCAAACATTTAACATTTAATAATATGTGATGTAGAAATAAATATGCAATAATGTATTAGTTTTCGTTTTTAGAGTAATATTCATTTCTTTTTTCATCTGATTTTGTAGTATAGTATAATCCAAATCCATATGTCCAATATCTTTGTTCCTTTTTAGAAGGGATTTTTCCGTTCCAAATGCCCTCAAATAATTCATCGTATAATATATCACAGAATTTCTCTATCAATTCTTTTTTGCTTGAATATGGATATTTTCGATAGAGCATCCCAGCCATTAATGATTTTATATTTTCCTTACTGTATCCTTTTTTTACGCCAGTTTTCAACACCTCCAAACTTTCTCTAATCATGGAAGTTTTAGAAGAAGCACTTTTTCTTGACCATTCTATTTCGGAAGCTATATTTGCTAGTTTTTCTAGAATATTCATTTTTTCACCGCCAATTCGTTTTAAAACTGGATTTAATTCAATACCCCCCCTATTTATAAAGGATGTCGGATGGTCTAATTTGAATAAATAGTAAAAAAATGCCAGAGGATTATCGGCATAATCATTAATAAGAGAAACTACAATATTTGCAGATTTAGAACTACCTTTTAGCGTATATCCTAATCTCCATAGCAAATCAAACTCTTTTTTTACATTTTCTATTTCATCGATTCTCACCCCATCCCATTTCAGTTTTTTGAATGATTTGGGAGCATAATCAAATGTTATAGTATATTTTTTTATTCTATCTGGATTAAATGGATAAGTTAAATAAATTTTAAAATCTGTATTATATACAAATTTCAATATATTATTATAAAATCTTATAAAATCAATCTGATTTGATATATTTACAAAGCCCATTAAAAATGGGGTTAATTCCTCCTCACTTTTAACTCCAAATCCATATACTATGGAATTTTTATAACCATCAATATCTTTTTTTAAGAAGTTTCCTAAATTCTCAGATATTTCTTCTACATATTTTGTTAATTTTTCATCGAGTATTGGAACAAAGTAATCATAAGCGTCAATATATACCGCTTTAAGCTCCCCTATCTCTTTCTTTTTATGATTTTTACCAAAAATTAATTTTCTTAGAATGATTTCAACTAAACATAAAGAACAAATATATTTTTTTTCATTTTTCAGTGAAACTACTACCCTATTAGTAAATCCTTGAGAACTAAATCCAAAACATAAGTTTTCTGTAGCCGTTGTTGTAGCTTTTTTACCACATAACGCACAAATATCCTTTTTTGAACCTATCTCGTAATTCAGATTGATATTTTTTCTTAAATTAGAATATTGTAATAATTCCAGAATAATTTCTTCTAAATTTATTTTCTCGTTTCTGTATCTTTCAGTTATCAATAAGATTAAATCAGTACCCAATTCGTCTTTTGGAATTTGTTCATTAGCTTTTTCTATTAATATTTGATAGGTAATAGCCCCCTTATGTTTTGGAATATATTTTTTCCTTAAATTTTCTTTTAGTTTTAAAAGTTCCTTTGAAGCTCCTTTTTTACTTATTAGTAATATCATTTTTAATAATACGAATCTTTCCAATTTTTCTCTATTTAATACTAAATCCTCAAATTTTTTTATTATTTCATCCCTAATTTCTTTATCGGTAGGTAATTTTGATATCAAGAATTTTCTATGATTTTCTTCTTTACTAATTAGCTCATTGATAAGATTTTCAATATTTTCTTTTGTAGGACTTACAAATCTAAAAACATCTAATTGAGCTTTTTGGTTGTCAATTGTGATAAGTTCTGATGAATATTTAATTATTACATTTTCTATTGCCTTTACTATTTCCTTTATTTTTTCATCTATTTTCAAATTTCCTTTATAAATAAATCCTCTTGGAGAAATAACATAACAATCCATAGTTTCTCTTAGTATCTCAATAACAAATCTTACTAAAACTTCATATGGAGTTTCATCAAAATAAATTATATTCACATCCACATACTCTTTTAATTTTTTCCATATTTTTAATAAATCTCCATATTCATTTATTGGAATAGAGATAGAATCTGCTAAATGGATAATTTCAATTAAATCATCTTTTATTAATCTATCAATGCCTCGTCTTTCAGGTAATTTTTCATCTGAAATTGTAAATCTTGTTCGTTCTTCTGTGGCCAATATAAGATATTTTATAATTTCTTTTTCTTCTTCATTTAGTTCAATTTCTAAATCCTTTAAATCATCTTTAAAATATTTCTCAACTGCTATTTTTAAATCAATTTCATTGTGTAGTTTATTTATGTCGTGAAATGTAAAAGCAATTAATAGGCACTTTAAAAGCATTTTTATGTCGTTATCTTCATTATCTTTATTTATTAATTCTCTATCTATCCACATATTCTCTAAAACTTTTAGTGAGGGAATTATTCCATTTAAAATATGCATGGGATAACTCATATCTGGTAAATCTAACGCATTTATCTCCCCTTTTTTAATTTTATGTTCAAAAGCTCTCCCTCCTTTTGCAGGATATAATCTATATTTTTTAAATATTTTTATAAATACATTATTAAAATAAGATTTCGATTCCCTCTTAAAAACCTTTGATTTGAATATATCATTTGATTTTATTTTTATCATCGTGCCACCCAAAACTTAAAAACTTTAATATATATTGGGTTAATTATAATATATAAATATAACCATTAACTAAAATAGTTAGGTATTATGGTAATTACATTAAATTAAACGAATAAAAGGAAAAAAAGAATTATCTATATTATTTTAACTATTCTTTTTATTTTATTTTTAATTATGGTTTTATTACTAACTTTATTAGTATTGTAAATCTTTTTAGTTATTTATTCTCTCTGCTATTACAGTTTTTCCTGCATATACCCTTTCATTTTTCTTTACTTTTAGAATGTATTTTCCTTTTGGAAGTATTAGTGCTGTTTGGGAGCCTAAATTTATACGACCTATCCTCTGACCCATGGCTACATAATCCCCAACATTAACATTACAAATCGTTCTTCTTGCTAAAATACCAGCAACTTGAATAACACCGATATAATCGCTACCATTTTTAATAATAATTATATTTCGCTCATTTTTTTTAGTCAAATCCCCCATAAACGCAGGATAAAATCCACCATCTATATGTTTTGTATATACTACCTCGCCACCCACAGGAGCTCTATTGACATGCACATCAAACGGTGACATAAATATTCCAATAACATAGGAACCGTTTTTGTAATAGTTGTTGATGTCTTTTAAGATGTATTTATTCCCATCCTTGTAAATCTCCGGAATGCCATTGTATTCTTTTATATACAATATATTTCCATCTGCTGGGGAGAGACATAGATTATTGCCATTAGGTATGGTTCTGTCAGGGTCTCTATAAAAATAAACTGTAAATAACAAAATTGAACACACCCCAACAGCAAAAAGCTTTTGATAAGTTTTAATTTTTTTAGTTTTCAATAAAATCACCATAAAATAAAATTTAAAAAAAATAATAAAAAATAAAAAATTGATATAAAATATAAACCCTTAAATTAGTCATTTATTTATTTTTTAGTCATATCAATCCATAATTAGTAATTATTATATAATTATTTATTAGTTATTCATTAGCAGATAATTTCTTTTTTAAATGAGGCATTAATCCACCATCATTTAAAATTTCCATCATAAAATCTGGAAGTTTTTGACCTTTCAACTCTTCCCCTGTTGTAAGGTTTGTTATTGTTCCATTGTCCATATCTACTCTTAGAATATCTCCTTCTTTAACATGTTTTGTAATGTCTTTACATTCCAACAGTGGAAGACCGATATTTATGGAGTTTCTATAAAATATCCTTGCAAAACTTTCAGCAATTACCAACGATATGCCTAATCCTTTTAATCCCATAGGAGCATGTTCTCTTGAACTTCCAGAACCAAAATTTTTTCCGCCTACAATAATATCTCCTTTATTTGCTTTTTCTGGAAATTCTGGGTCTATTCCAGTCATTGCATACCTTGCCAGTTCTTCTTCTGTGGTATATATTAAATATCTTGCAGGAAGGATAGCATCTGTATCGACATTATCTCCAAAAACCCACGCTTTACCTTCTATTATTTTTTCCACATTACCACCATCAAATTTTTATTTATCAGTTATGTATTTTTATTTCATTATAATTTTTAATTTATTTTATTAATTTTATTATTTTATATTATATTTTATTTTATAAATTCATTTTTTATTTTTATCATATATTTTTTATATTATTCTTCGTTTATTATACTGTGAAGGACATCCATATCGCATTCAATTTCAATAGGTCTTTCGCTTGCTCTTATTGCAGCATCAGGGTCTTTTAACCCATGTCCTGTTGTAATACATACGATTTTTTCATCCCTATCGATAGCATCCATTTCAATTAATTTTATAAGTCCTGCTATTGATGCTGCCGATGCCGGTTCAACGAATATTCCTTCTTTTCTTGCAAGAAGTTTCTGAGCTTCTACTATCTCTTCATCAGTTACACTTTCTGCAAGACCTCCTGATGAATATATTGCATCGAGTGCTTTTGGATAATTTACAGGATTTCCTATTCTTATGGCGGTTGCTATTGTTTCAGGATGCTTTTCTGGGACTATGGTTTTCTGTCCTTTTTTAAATGCTTCAACTATTGGCTTTGCACCTTCGGCTTGAATACCTGTCATTTTTGGAAGTTTATCAGTTATGCCTGTTTCCTTAAATTCTTTAAATCCTTTCCATATTGCACTTATATTCCCTGCATTTCCTACTGGAAGTATAACTCTGTCGGGAACTTCCCAATTAAGTTGGTCACAAATTTCGAACCCTATGGTTTTCTGCCCTTCCAATCTGAATGGATTTACCGAGTTTAATAAATACAATTTTCCTTCTTCGGCAAGTTTTCTTACCATCAATAAGGCATCATCAAAATTTCCATTTATTTGGATAACTTTTGCACCATAAAACATAGCCTGTGCTAATTTTCCAAGTGCAACATTTCCACTTGGCAACAACACAATACATTTTTTATTGGACCTTGCAGAATATGCTGCAAGTGATGCAGAGGTATTTCCTGTGGAGGCACATCCAACAATATTCACTCCCAATTCGTTTGCCCTAGTAACGCCCATTGTCATGCCTCTATCTTTAAAACTACCTGTTGGGTTAGCCCCTTCATTTTTCACATAGAGCTCCTTCAAGCCGAGCTCCTTGGCAAGGTTATCACATTTATATAATGGAGTCCCTCCTTCATGAAGCGTAACTATTTTTTTTGGGTCTTTTACTGGAAGATAGTCTAAATATCTCCAAACTCCAATTTCTCTTTTTCTTAGGCTTTCTTTGGATACCTTTTCTTTTATGGATTCATAGTCGTATTTAATTTCTAATAATCCTCCACATTCGCATGTATATCTTATATCGTCTATATCATATTCTTTTCCACATACTATACATTTTTGAATCATTTTTTCATCATCCTTTTAATTTTATTCCATATTTATATTATCTTATTTTAGTTTTAGTTATAAGCTATTATTTTCATTTTTATTATTTATTTAATTATAATTTAATTTTAATTTTTATTACATTTAAATTTTATTTATTTTATTTATTTTTTTTATTTATATTTCTAATATTTATTTTTATATCTTCTTTATATTATTTTATATCTTTTTATTATATATCACTATCTTAAATCACTTTAAGAGAATGTATTAAATAATTTTTTTATATAATATTTATCAATATGTAGTAAGGAATATATATAAAACAGATTATATTTACAATAATTTATAAAGTTTATTTAAGTATTTAGTAAGATACAATAGGAAATATGTTCTAAAAGCGAAATATAATAATATAACAGTATAATAATATAATAATACATAAATTCAAACTAAACGGTGACATTATGGATATTGAAAAATTAAAACAAAAAATATTAACAAAAATGTCTGAAAAAGAACTTGAAACTAAAATTAATAATATAATAAAGGAAAACTCAGGACTGATAGATGAAAAAGCAGCAATTTCAATAATTGCAAACGACTTAGGTATATCTATGGATTATGACGATAACGAAGAATATGGATTTTCTATTAAAGATATAGCCGAAGGTCAAAGAAATGTTGAAATAACTGGAAAAATTATGGATATTTCTGATGTAAGGGAATTTAGCAGAAAAGACGGTACAAAAGGTAAAGTAAGGAGTATAATTGTTGCAGATAATACAGGTTCTATTAGATTAACATTGTGGAATGATAAAGCAGATTTGGTAAATAATCTAAAAAAAGGAGATGTTGTTGAGATAACAAACGCATTTTCAAGAAAATGGAACAATAAAATTGAATTAAACAGCGGTTCTGATTTAACTATTACAAAAATAGAGAATTATGATGAATCCAAATATCCGGTTGTTAAGGAATGCTATAATATATCCGAGCTCACACCAAATATGCCTGCTACAATAAGGGGGGAAATTATAGCATCCTATGATAAGAGAGAATTTCCAAGAAAAGATGGAACCACTGGAAGAGTAAAATCATTTATATTAAAAGATGATACTGGAACAATAAGGGGCACTCTTTGGGATGATTTAGCAGAAATTGAGATAAATAAAGGAGATATTGTTGAGATAAAAGGTTATGTAAAGGAAGGACTAAGGGGACTTGATATAAATGTTAATACCCTAAATATATTAAATAAAGGCGAAGTTGCAGAGGTTCCAGAGGTAAATATATCGGAGCTCCCAAAATATAAGGATGACATTGTGCATGTAAAAGGTAGGATTACCAATATTTCAAATCCAAGGATGGTTAAATTTGACGATAGAGAGGTAGAGGTTAGAGAGATTTATTTAATGGATAATACGGGAAGTGTTAGAATATCATTTTGGGGAAATAATATCAATGCTTTAAATGATATAACCGAGGGAGATGCTGTAAAAATCACAAACTGCAAGGTTAAATCCTACAATGATTTTGAAGGGAACGAAATAATATCATTGTCTGCCCAATCCAATTCTCAAATAATAAAAGATGACTCTATCGGAGCTCCAAAATATACTGAAAACCTGATAAAAATAAATGATATTTATAACTTAGATGAGAAATCAAAAAACGACATTACCACAGTAGGAAGGGTATTAACCATATACGACATTAATGAATTTGAAAGAAGCGATGGAACAACAGGAAAGGTAAGAAATATAATAATAGAGGATGAAACTGGAAAAATTAGAGTGGTGTTGTGGGATAAAGATGCCGAGCTCGATATAAAGGAAGGAGATATTGTAAAGATAGTTCATGGATACGCAAAGGATAACGGGGAATTTGTAGATTTAAATATAGGTAGATTTGGAAGGATTATTGTTAATCCAGAAGGTGTATCTGTAAAAATAAATAGAAAATTTATAAAAGAGCTTGAAGAAGGAGAAACCGCTGAAATTAGAGGAACAGTGGTAGATTATAGAAAACAGGATTTAATATTACATTTATGTCCAAATTGCAATAAGAGGGCTGTTTTAAGTGAAGGAAAATATATCTGTGAGGAATGTGGAGAAGTTGAACCAAGGGAAGTTGCAGTGGCTACATTAACCGTAGATGACGGCACGGGCAACATTACCTGTAAATTATTCGGTAAAACTGTGGAAAAAATCACTGAAACTCCAATGGATAAATTGAAAGGGGCTAATTTAGATATATTAAATAAATTACTTGGTGAAGAATTTATATTTAATGGTTTGGTGAATAAAAGATTAGAAGACCTTGAATTCTCAGTAAAAAGCGTAAGAAAATTAGATTTAGATAAAGAAATTGAATTATTGTCTAATTTATAAATTAATTTTCTATATATGTTTATTTTATGAATTATTTTTCTTTGGTGGAATAGATGGCTAATAAATTTATAGTGTTCGAGGGCATAGATGGTAGTGGCAAAACCACCCAATCAAAACTACTTGCTGAAAAAATAAATGGAAAATATACCTGTGAGCCTACAAATGGGGATATTGGAAAGCTTATAAGAGATATATTAAGTGGTAAAAAATGCGAAAAAGAAACACTTGCATTACTTTTTGCAGCAGATAGAGTTGAGCATGTGGTGGATATAGAACAGCATTTAAAAAAAACCCATATTGTTTGCGATAGGTATGTTTATTCTTCAATGGTTTATCAGGCTATTCAAGGTATTGACTTAAATTTTATTATGAATATTAACCAATTTGCAAAAAAACCAGATATTTTAATATTTTTGGATGTGGATGTTGAAGAATCATTTAAAAGAATGAATGGTAAAAATAAAGAGATATTTGAAAATAAAGAAATGCTGAATAAGGTAAGAGCTAAATACTACGAAATTATTAAAAAAAGACTATTTGAACCAAAATATGGTTATATCAAAATAAATACCACTGGAAAATCTATTGAAGAGGTGCATGACAATATATTGACTGAGCTCAGGGAAAAAAATATATTTTAAGAACTATATATTTTAATATCATATTTTATTACATTAACTCAAAGAGCTCTCCAAGTGTAACTTTTTTATCGGTTTTAACCAGTTTAGGTATTTTTCCAATTTTGCCTGCATATTCTCCAACAACTACAAAAACTCCATCTAAATAATCAATATCTTCTGCCTTTTCCAGACATTTATTAATGGCTTCATCGGGAGCTCCGGTGGCAAAGTTTCCTATGCTTGTAGCTGCGGCATCTGCTATACTGCTCTCATCTGCAAAAACCACCACTGCATCGGCATTTCCAAGACTTACAGAATGTCCAACAGTTCCCGAGGATGTGCAGATTCCATATCCATTCAAGGCTTTATCTTTTTTTATCTCAAATCCAATCTGACCAGATAATGAAGAGGTTCCAGCATATAATCCAACTATAATATTTCTTTCAGTTCTTAGGGCTATATCCCCACCATTTTCTGATATTATATTTTTGCATCCATATTTTATAGCATTTTCAACTACCATCTGACTTATAGTTCCTGCAACGGATGCCATAGGACCAACATCGGCATTTTCGCCTGCTCTTGCCATTATTTTAACTATTTTAGGTGCATCAACACCAACACTTATAGGAACATAGCTTGTTAAAAATTCGGGATGCTTTAATATATAATTTTCAAGATTTATTCGTTCATTTATAATGGTATTTTTTGCAAGTTTTATAAATTTTTCTGAGTCTGTTTTTAAAGTAATATGTGTTTCTTTTATTGAAATCCTTTTATTTACCAAGAACATAACCTGATGACACCTTATTATTTATGTATCTTAATTAAAATTTATTTTTAATTATTATTATTTTAATTATTATCTTAATTATTATTTTTATGTTTATTCATCATTTTTTATTTTTTATATTTATTTTATTTGGTATTTTACTATACATTATATTATTATTTCCTCAAATGGTAGGATATTAAATTTATCAAAATAATAATGTATATATAATACTATTAATTTATTTAGTAATAATATAATATTATTTAGAAATGTATTCATAAAAATGTGGATTATTTCTTTTTAGAAGTATTAACGATATTATAAATTGGTGATTATATGGCTGAAAGAATAACCATGACTATCCAAAAAAATCTTTTGGAAGATTTGGAGGAATGCATTAAAGAATCAAATAAATCGAGGTCTGAAATAATTAGAGAGGCATTAATTGATTATATAAAAAAATATGAATGGCTTCATCAAATAGGTTCAAGAGCTGGAGAAATCACTTTAATATACCCGTTAAATGTTCATAAAAAAGTTTTAGATATTGAGAATAGATATAGAAATATAATATTGACCTCAGTTAGTTATATGGTAAATAATGAATTTTTAAGAGTAATAGTTTTAAAAGGTCCAAAGGAGGATATTATTAAATTAACGGAGAATTTAAAAAGTATCAATGACATAAAATACGCAAAATTATCAACAGTTGGTTTTGAAAATAAAAAATAGAAAGTAATAATAAATAATAAATGTAATATTAATAATAAATAATATAATTAAAAATAAATAAGTAATATATAAAATAATAGATTTATTTAATTTTCGAGTTCATTTAATGAATAAACTCCTAAATCTCCTTTTTTAATCGATTCTATTGCTTTAATTGTAGATAATGCTCCTTGGATTGTTGTAATGTATGGTATATTAAGTTCCACAGCTGCTCTTCTAATATAATAACCATCAGATTTTGCCTTACTTCCTGAGGATGTGTTTATAATTAAATCTATCTCACCCTTATGAATTAATTCAAGGATATTTCCAGACATACCCTCAGATATCTTTTTAACAATCTTTACATTTAATCCTGCATTTCTAATAACTTCCGCAGTGCCCTTTGTAGCAACAATGTTAAATCCAAGTTCGTTAAATTTTTTGGCTATATTCAATATATGTTGTTTATCCTTATTTTTAACGCTTATAAATACAGTTCCAGAAGTTGGGAGCTCCATATTTGCAGATAACTGAGCTTTATAATAGGCCTTACCAAAATCTCTATCAATACCTATGGCTTCTCCTGTTGATTTCATCTCTGGACTAAGCACAGGGTCCACACCGGGTAGTTTTTGGAATGGAAATACTGCCTCTTTCACACTTACATATTTTGGTTTAGCAAGCCCAGTATATCCCATATCTTTAAGTTTATGACCAAGCATAACTTTTGTGGCAATCTTTGCAAGCGGAGCTCCGATAGATTTACTCACATATGGAACAGTCCTACTTGCCCTTGGATTAGCCTCGATAATATAAACAATTCCGTCTTTTATGGCATATTGTATGTTTATTAAGCCAACTACCCCTAATTCTTTTGCAAGTTTTGTTGTGTAATCTACAATGGTGTTAATAATTTCTTTTGAAAGTGTTTGAGGAGGTATTACACAGGCACTATCTCCACTGTGTATTCCAGCCTCTTCGATATGTTCCATAATTGCCCCTATAAACACATCTTCACCATCACAAACTGCATCCACATCGATTTCAACAGCATCATCTAAAAACTTATCAATAAGTATAGGATGCTCAGAGGATACCTTTACAGCCTCCTTCATATAATCCTTTAATTCATTCTCATTATATACGATTTCCATAGCCCTTCCACCAAGCACATAGGAAGGTCTAACAAGCACAGGATACCCAATTTTTTCAGCAATTTTTAAAGCATCTTTTTCGTTATATACCGTAGCCCCCTCAGCCTGAGGTATATTCAATTTTTTTAATATTTTGGAGAACTGCTCTCTATCCTCTGCTAAATCAATAGATTGAGGAGAAGTTCCAAGGATATTTACGCCTGCATTGTATAACTTCATAGCAAGATTTATTGCAGTCTGTCCTCCAAACTGAACAATTACACCCAATAGATTACCATTTTTCTTTTCATTTTCTACGATATTCATAATTTCCTCAAAAGTAAGAGGTTCAAAATAAAGTTTATCAGAGGTATCGTAATCTGTGGATACGGTTTCTGGGTTGTTATTTACTATTATTGCTTCAATACCCATTTCTTTTAAGGCAAATATAGCATGAACTGTTGAATAGTCAAATTCTACACCCTGACCAATTCTTATAGGTCCAGAACCTAAAATTATTACCTTCTTTTTAGATGAAGGAATACTTTCATTCTGTTCATCGTAAAATAAATTTTCATAACAAGAATAATAATATGGAGTTTTTGCTTCAAATTCAGCAGCACAGGTATCTACCATTTTATAAACAGGCAATACATTGAGTTTTTTTCTTAATTCCTTAATATCATTTTCACTTTTATTTAGTAAATTAGCCAATTGAACATCGGAAAAACCAAGCATTTTTGCTTTAAGTATTACCTCTTTTAGTTTTTCGTTTTCTATCATAGTGTTTCACCAATTTTTAAATTAATTAAATTAATTTAGATAAAACTTCGAGCTCCTTCTTAGTATCAACAATATTTTTTATTTTCTTAATGAAAAATTCATCAATGCCTGTTAATTCGCATATTTCTGAAACAGTCCATCCTTTATCAAGTGCTTCGGCAATCACAAACAATCTTTCGTCTGTTGGATTTTTTAATATATTATTAATAGTTTCATTACTATGGTTAATATCCTTTCCATCCCCTATTAATCCATATCTTCCAATATCTAAACTCCTGATAGCCTTTTGAAGTGCTTCTTCAAGGGTTCTGCCTATTGCCATTACTTCTCCTGTGGATTTCATGCTTGTTCCTAAATGTTTATCAACAGTTCTAAATTTATCAAATGGCCATCTTGGTATCTTTACAACGACATAATCCAATGTAGGTTCGAAACTTGCAGGTGTTTCCTTTGTAACATCGTTTTTAATCTCATCAAGGGTCATTCCAATGGCTATTTTGGATGCTATCTTGGCAATTGGATATCCTGTTGCTTTACTTGCAAGTGCGGAGCTCCTACTTACCCTTGGATTTACCTCGATTACCCTATATTCAGTCATGTCTTTACTTACTGCAAACTGGACATTACAGCCCCCTTCTATCCTTAAATGCTTTATAATTTTTAATGCTGCATTTCTAAGTCTCTGATGCACTTCGTCGCTTAGGGTTTGGGATGGAGCTACAACGATACTTTCTCCTGTATGTATTCCCATAGGGTCCATATTTTCCATATTACATACAACGATACAGTTATCTTTTGCATCTCTCATTACTTCGTATTCATATTCTTTCCATCCAAGAACGCTTTCATCTATCAATACTTGATTAATTAATGAGTAATTAAGTCCTTTTTCGGTTATTTCTCTTAATTCTTCTTCATTATGGGCAATACCTCCACCAGAGCCTCCAAGTGTAAATGCAGGTCTAACTATCACAGGATAACCGAGCTCAGCTACTGCATTTAATGCCTCTTCAACCGAATGTACAGCATGTGATTTTGTTACAGGTTCGCCTATCTCTTCCATTGCTTTGTTGAATAGTTCCCTATCTTCACTAGTTTCTATAACTTCTACTTTTGAACCAAGTAATTCTACGCCATATTTATCTAAAATTCCCATTCTATGAAGGTCCATGGCTAAATTTAATCCAGTTTGGCCTCCCATAGTTGGAAGTATGGCATCAGGTCTTTCTTTCTCTATAATTTTCTCCACAATCTTTGGATGAAGTGGTTCAAGATAAACCTTATCTGCAATATTGGTATCAGTTTGAATTGTTGCTGGGTTTGAATTTACCAAAATAGTATATATTCCTTCCTCTCTCAACGACTTACATGCTTGAGAACCTGAAAAATCGAATTCTGCCGCCTGACCTATTACAATTGGTCCAGAACCTAATATCATTACCTTATTTATATCCTTCCTTTTCAAAATTCCACCTATGTCATATATTGAATTATTTAAATTACACCATAAAAATTATAAACTAAATATATTTTTCATAAATGATTATAACAAATAGTATTTATTTTTAACTTAATTTTAAAATAGATTTATAGATTTATAAAATATAAAAATACGATATGTAATTAGGTTATATTAATTAAATTTAATATAATATATAACTTTAACTTATGAATATGAATGGCTTAATTATTAACCATTTCCATCAATTTTTTAGCAGCTTTTTCCATCGAATATTCAAATGGAATACCGTTTTCAGTTAATATTCTCCTTCCCTCTTCCTCATTTGTTCCCATCATTCTTACGGCAAACTTCACATTTGGATGTTTCTTCAATACTTCAACGATACCCCTTGCAACTTCATCGCACCTTGTAATACCTGCAAGCACATTTATGAATATTCCCTTTACATCCTTTTTCAATACCTTTTCAAGTGCCTTTTTAACAGTTTCTTCATTAGCCCCTCCTCCAATATCCAAGAAACATGCGGGATTTCCACCGTATTCTTTTATCATATCCATACTTGCAAGAGTAAGACCTGCACCGTTACCTATTACTCCAATATCTCCGTCGAGCTCCACATAGGCAAATTCAAGTTTATCTTTTTTATTGAATTCTTCAAATTGTGTATAATCATGCCTATAATATGCATCATCATCCACATTTAAAACTGCATCAGCTGCAAGAGCTCTGCCATCTTCGGTTATTACAAGAGGATTTATCTCCACAAGCATTCCATCCATATCTTTAAATACATTGTATAATTTATAAACTATATCTGCAACCTTGGAGATTTCACTTGAAGGTATATCGGCATCTTTTAGGATATTCCTTGCAATATATGGTAAAAATTCATTTAGTGGATTAACATGATATTTTATTATCTTTTCAGGGTTTGTTTTTGCGATTTCTTCTATTTCTACACCACCTTCTGTTGAAAACATAATTACTGGCTTTCTCTCTGCTCTATCTATTGTTATACCCAAATAATATTCTTTTTTAATAGGGAGCTTCTCCTCAACAAGAACTTTTTCAACCTTTTCTCCTTTTATATCTTTATTTAACAATTCTTTAATTTTCTCATTAGCCTCATTCACAGTATCTGCAAATAAAACCCCTCCTGCTTTCCCTCTTCCACCTACAAGAACCTGTGCCTTTATTACAACGGGTTTATTTAGTTTTTCGATTTCATTTGATGTTATAAATCCCTCTGGAACAGGTATTTTGTATTTTTTAAATATTTCCTTTGCCTCATATTCGTGTAATTTCACAATATCACCTTATTTTATTATTTTATTTTTTCAATATTTTATTATACTTATTTTAATTTTTTATTCAGTTTATATTTATTCTATATTTTTACCCTTTTTTAACTTCTTTTTTATTTTATTATTTTTTTTCAGTTTTATCGATTTTTTAGTAATTTATCCAATCATCTACATATTTCAATAGCATTTAAGAATTTTTCACAGTATTTGCATCTTATTTTTAGAGGTTCCTTTTCCTCAACTTTAAATTTACCAATTATATTTTCAGTTTGAGTTATGCAATTTGGATTTGTGCATTTTAATATGCCTTCTATTTCGTCAGGAATCTCGACTTTAAATTTCTTTACAACCACTCCATCCTTTATGATGTTTATTGTGGCATTTGGAGATATAAGACTTATCTTATTTACATCCTCTTTTGAGAGCTCTATTCCTTCTATCTTTAAAATATCCTTTTTTTCATTTTTTTTAGATGATACATTCATGGCAATAGTTACAGTTTGATTATTATTTAGGTTCAAAACCTTATAAACTTTTAATGCTTTTCCTTTTGTTATATGGTCTATTACTGTCCCATTTTTAATGGGTTTTACCTTTAAACTTTTTTCCTTTAAATTTTTTTTTATGTTTTTTATATTTCTTATTTTTTCCATATCTTCCATATTATTATCCATCATGCAATATCACCATGCAATAACTTGCTACTATTCTACTATTTTACTATTTTACTGAGCCCCACACCAATTCAAAATAATCTTTTTCTTTATTAACTATTTTTTTGTCAATTATGGCGACACTAGATTCTCTATTCTCAAAAAGTGCTTTATCAGTCCAATTATGGCTTCCAAGCACTACTGTTTCATTATCTACAATTATAAGTTTATTGTGGGTTCTTTGGCGTTCGGTTAATTTAACAGGTATTCGCTCGCTACTCAATAAATGTTTTATGGTTCTATTAGATTCTACCTCTCCATCGAGAATAACCCTAACCATCACACCTCTTTTCCTAGCATTTATGAGCTCATATAATATATCTTCTGTTTTTTTACATTTATATACCGAGAACATAATTATATTTATTTCTTTTTTAGCAGAAGATATTAAATTAAGAACATAATAATAATATTTTTCGTCATTTAATATCTCTATTTTGGTCTTTCTGATTTTAGGACTTATGGTTGTAATGCTTGATTTACTGGTTTTGTCGGATGTGAGTATATCGATTTTATTGGACAAATTAAAAACAAAATATAATAATATAACCAAAATTATCAAATTTATTATATTTATATATGAGAATAACACCATGATTTTCCCTTTTTATTTTTTATTTCTTTTTTATTTAGGGCGGGTCATTTTGTATATTCTTTAAATATCAACACCTGATATTTAACAAATTTAATCGTTTCCATATAAATGAAAATTAAAAAGTTAATGGAAACGAATTATTATGACCCACACTATTTTTATTTTTTAAATAATATATTTTATATATGGATTCATATTCATCTATTATCATTATCTATTAAATATATTATTAATCAATCAAAACTAATCATTATTACCTTTCATTATTACTACCATTCATTTTATTATTTGGTTTATTAAATTGATATATGAATATAATTACTGAGAATATTTATATCATTAATAATATTATAATATAATATTGTAATATAATAATCATAATCCCAATATCATAACATTATAATGTGGCAGTATGGATGCATTAATAATGGCTGGCGGAAAAGGCACAAGGCTAAATTCTGATATTGAAAAACCCCTTTTGCCAATTCTAAGAAGACCTATGATAGACTATATTGTTGAAGCACTTTTAGAATCCAATATAAATAATATATATATTGCAGTATCAAAAAATACGCCAAAAACCGAGGAATATATTAAATGCTATAAAAGATATTACATCAATAAAAACATATACCTAATTAAAACATCGGGGCTAAATTATATCCATGATTTAAATGAATGCATACCCTATTTTTCAGAACCTTTTATGGTATTGTCCTGCGATATTCCTACGATTAAACCAAAAATCATAAATAAAATTATAACTCAATATCATATTATAAAGTCTAAGAAAGCCCATGTGGAATCTCTATGTGTAGTTGTTAAAAAGGATATTTATCCAAGTAATCCAAGTATTGTGATGGATGGATATATCCCATTAGGTATCAATATATTAAGTCCAAAATATGGCGAACAGAAAGAAGAATTATATATAATTGATGAACCAATATTAAATGTAAATACATTGGAAGATAAAAACCTTGTTGAAAAAATACTGTTGGAATAATAATAAATAATAATGGTGAGTTTATGAGTATGAATAAAACCAAAATTCCATTTAGAACATTAGTTGGAAAATCCATTGTAGGAAATATGGGGAGCATTATAGGAACTGTAACCGATGTAGTTATGGATGAAAATACTGGAAAAATCATTTCATTGGATGTAGAACCATCAGAGCAAAGTCCCATTCCTCCTTCCGATGATTGTTATAGATTGATACCATATAAAATAGTTTTGGCTATAAGGGATGTTGTTGTTATTGATGAATCAAAAATAAATAAGGTTAGAATTATAAGCAAAAGACCAAATGCAGAATAAATTCCATATAAATTCTAATCTACTTATAGTTATTTTTATATAATTTATTTTTAGTATATATTTTCAATATTTATTTTATATATTATATTACTTTTATTTCTGCTTTATTTTTTTAAATTTTAAAATATATTTAAATAAATAATTAATAATTAAATTAAATGGTGATATAATGGATATAAATGTTAAGGATTTAGAATTTACAAAAATGCATGGTTTAGGAAATGACTATATTGTAATAAATGAATTTGATGGAATAAAAATAAAAGAAGAAGATAAAGAAGAATTTTCAAGAAAAATATGTAAAAGAGGATTTTCCATCGGTGCAGATGGTGTTATATATGTTCAAAAACCAACCAATGACAAATACGATGTGAGATTTAGAATATTTAATAGCGATGGTTCAGAGGCTGAAATGTGTGGAAATGGCATAAGATGTTTCTCCAAATATGTTTATGAGAGAATATTAAAGAAAAATCCTTTAAATGTGGAAACAAAAGGAGGTTTAAGAGTTTCAGAGATGGATATTGAAAACGACATTGTAAAAAAGATTAAGGTATATATGGGAGCTCCGACATTTCAATTAAAAGATATACCTATGAAGGTAGAAGGAAAATCAGAAAATGATGAATTTTTAAATGAAGCCATTAAATTGAATAATGATTTAATAGATGAAATTAAATTAAGCGTTGTAAATGTTGGAAATCCCCACGCTGTGATATTTGTTGAGGATAACAATATTACCATGGATTTTGCGAGAGATAACCTAAATACATTAGGTAAAGAGATAGAAAACCATGAAGTATTTCCAGAAAGAATAAATGTCCATTTTATAGAGGTTATAAATCCAAATGAAATAAAAATATTAACATGGGAAAGAGGAGCAGGATATACCACAGCATGTGGAACTGGAACCACGAGCTCAGTAATTATTGCTCATAAACTTGGAAAAACAGGAAATAAGGTTTTAGCACATTTAGACGGAGGAGATTTGGAAATTGAAATAAAAGAGGATGGAGTTTATATGAAGGGAGATGCTGTAATTGTTTATGACGGTAAATTGCAAAATATAGGATGGTAATGCTTTAAAAAAATAATAATAATTTTAAATAAAATTAAAATAAAAAATAAAAATAAATAATAATAAAATAATTAATAGATACTTAAAATAAAATAATTAGATAAATAATAGAATTAAAAATTAAATATGGTGCTTTTCCATTTTTTCCATTAAAACATTTTTAAAGAATTCATTTATTTTCTTTTTTGAATATCCATATTTTCTTGCAGTGGCATATATCATTTTTTCGCTTCCACTTCCATACTGTGCAGCTTTTTTAGGTCGATAGGCTATATAATCAGGTATATAGTTTGAAGCAATGTCTCTTAATATTATTTTTCTTTCAGTATCATTTAATTTGTATTCGATAGGCAGTGATAAACCTACTTCAACTACATCCCTATCTAAAAATGGTACCCTGAGCTCTACACCATTAGCCATTGTGCAGTGGTCATCTCTTTCAAGATTTACTTTATAGATATTCATTACATCGTTATATAGCAATTTTTTAAGTTTTTCTTTTCCCATTTCATTTAGTGCCTTTAAATATCTATTGTATCCACCAAATAACTCATCTGCACCTTGCCCAGACAATACCACCTTTATTCCATCTTGCTTAGCCATTTCAGAAGCGGCATATATAGGAATACCCACTGCAAGTTTCATTAAATTCAATTCATCGATGGCATAAGCTACATTAAAAAGATATTTTTCGTATTCTTCGGGAGATATGATTTTTTTTCTAAACTTCAAGCCCATATCTTTTGCAGCTTTTTCGGCATATTTTATATCTTCACTCTCTTCTGTGCCTACGGAGTATAACACTACATCGCAGTATTCTGACGCCAGTTTTGCCACAAGTGTGCTATCAACACCTCCGGAATAGATAATACCTACCTTATCAATGCCTCTTGTTCTTTTTGATATGGAATCCCATAATGCATCTTCAAGCTCTTTTTTACAGGATTCATAATCTATATTTTTATAATTATTTTCAAAATAATCAGTCCTGATTTTTTGAATATTTTCTTCAATTTCATATTCATTTTCATCTAAATCGTATATTAATTGACTATTGGGATTTAAACGAGATATTGGATAATGGTATGCCTCTTCAAATGACATTATATCTATTTCCATTAATAAATACCATAATGCCTTTTTCTCAGACGCAAAGGCAAAATAATTAGGTCTATCTATATAAAAAAGTGGTTTCACTCCAAAAATATCCCTTCTCAATAGTATTATATTTTCATTTTTATCGTATAGGCAGTAAGCATAATCCCCATCGAGCTCATCTAAAATACCCTCTTCATAACTATGAATTATGATTTCGCTATCTGTATCAGTATTAAAATCATGTTTATTTTGCAAATCTTCCATTAACTCATAGTAATTGTATATTTCTCCATTGCAGATTGTCCATATACTTTCGTCCTCATTTGAAATGGGCTGACTTGCATTACCCACAATAGCCAAACGGTTATGTCCCATACCTAACCTGTTGGATTTATCGAATGGTATATTTAAGTTGTTAAAGTCATTAAAATAGATAACTTCATCATCAAACATTAATCCAGAACTATCTGGTCCTCTATGTTTCAAAATCTTCATTTCATTAATTAAATGTCTTAAAATTTCTTTTTTA
The DNA here is from genome assembly GCF_000179575.2 of Methanothermococcus okinawensis IH1. NCBI lineage: Archaea > Methanobacteriati > Methanobacteriota > Methanococci > Methanococcales > Methanococcaceae > Methanothermococcus > Methanothermococcus okinawensis. The sequence continues at coordinate 131,660 of NC_015636.1, forward strand.
CAGCTACTACTCGGACCCTCGTCGTCATCATCTTTTACTATTATTCCATTTATTGAACACATGATGCATCACTAAATTTATGCTATATAGTTTTATCTTTATTTTTTATTTTTTTAGTTTTATTTTTTAGTTATTTTTAGATTATTTATTTTTATTTATTATTGATATACATATATAAATTTTATTATTTATATGTTATATGTGTTATATTATATATATTTTATTTTAGTTATTTGCATTACTAATTTTTTAAATTTACTGTCTAAATATATCTTCCTCCTTTTTTCTAATTAAATCCTTCCCATTTCCTTCAACAAATGGAACTGGTGCATTTCTTATAATTACAAGAGGTATTCCTTCGTTTGACTGTCCCATTACAACAGATGCAGTAGCTGCGAGCTCATCTGCTATGCCTACTTCTGTTGTATGAAGGGGTCTTCCAAATAAATCTTCCTCTCCTCTCCTATCCCACAATGTACATATCCCGCTTACGCCTATTGCCACACCACAAGAACCTTTTCTAAATGGTCTTCCCATACTGTCGTTTATTATTACTCCAATCTTTTTTCCCGTTTTTTCTTCAATCATTTTTCGGAGCTCCGATGCACTTTTATCTGGGTCTTTTGGAAGGGGTTTTATAGCATTAAGGGAATTACTCTCATCAACTCCGCTGTTTGCACATACGAAACCATGTTTTGTTTCAGTGATAATAAATTTTTCACCAACTTTAACTATTTCATTTGATTCATCAAGTATAACCTGCACAACCTCTGGAGATTTATCCAGTCTTTTAGCAAGTTCAATAGCCTCTTTGGATGGTGTTATGTTCTCTTTTTTTAATATATTTCCTTCAAGTTTTGATATAACAGTTTCCGCTATAACTATTATATCTTTATCCTCTATTGGATATTTTGAAATTAAATCCGCGAGATAATTTAGACCTAACTTTTCATCTCCTGAGATTATTGGTATCTCCAAACCTATAACTTCCATTTTTCTTTTTTCTACGATTTTATCTTTTAGCATAATTTTCCCTTATATTATTATAAACTAAATTCTTGTTATAATATCTTTTTATAACTTCTTACATGAAATATATATAATTTTTTAATTCAATAAACGCTAAATAAATTAAAAAAATAAATGTATTAATAAGAAACTAAAATATAAAAAATATAAAAATAAATAAAACCTGGTTATAAAGAATATATAAAATTAATTTAAAATAGAATAAAATAATAAAAATAAAAATAAGATAAAAAAAGATAAAAATTAGTAATAAGCAAATAATAATAAATTCCGATAAAAACGGTGAAAACATGAAATTTCTTGGAAATGAAATGATAACTGTTGAAGATGGTATTTTAAAGATAGATGGATACAATGCAACAGAGCTCGCAAAAGAGTATGGAACGCCACTTTATGTAATGAGTGAAAGTCAGATTGTTAAAAACTTTACAAGATATGTTGAAGCATTTAAAGAATATACCGAAAAAACAGGCAAAGAATTTATTGTAGGTTATGCATACAAGGCAAACTCAAACTTGGCAATTACAAGATTGTTATCAAAATTGGGATGTGGTGCAGATGTTGTAAGTGGAGGTGAGCTCTACACCGCAAAGCTTTCAAATGTTCCATCAGAAAAAATTGTATTCAATGGAAACTGCAAAACAAAAGACGAAATAATAATGGGTATTGAAGCAAATATAAGGTCATTCAATGTAGATAGCATAAGCGAATTGATATTAATAAATGAAACTGCAAAAGAAATGGGAAAAGTGGCAAATGTTGCATTTAGAATAAACCCTAATGTAAATCCAAAAACCCATCCAAAAATTTCAACAGGATTGAAAAAGAACAAATTTGGACTTGATGTCGAATCTGGAATTGCAATGAAAGCCATTAAAATGGCAAAAGATATGGAAAATGTAAATATTGTAGGGGTGCACTGTCATATAGGTTCTCAATTAACGGATATTACTCCATTTATTGAAGAGACAAGAAAAGTTATGGATTTTGTCGTTGAATTGAAAAAAGAAGGCATTAAAATAAAAGATGTTAATTTAGGTGGTGGATTGGGCATTCCTTATGACAAAAATACAGAAATTCCAACTCAAAAGGATTTGGCAAATGCTATAATAAATACAATGATGGAATATAAGGATAAAATCGAGCTCCCAAATTTAATACTTGAACCTGGAAGAAGCCTGGTAGCAACAGCAGGGGTATTACTTGGAAAAGTGCATCATATTAAAGAAACACCTGTTGCAAAATGGATAATGGTTGATGCTGGTATGAATGACATGATGAGACCTGCAATGTATGACGCCTACCATGAGATAACACCATGTATCATAAGAAATGAAAATAAGAAAGAAGTTGTGAATATTGCCGGTGGATTATGTGAGAGCTCAGATGTATTTGGAAAAGATAGGGAGCTCCCAAAAATAGAAGTAAATGATATAGTCGCCATATTGGATGTTGGGGCATACGGTATAAGCATGGCAAACAATTACAATGCAAGGGGCAGACCTAGAATGATTTTAACATCAGAAAAAGGTGTATATATTATTAGAGAAAGAGAAACCTATGCAGATTTGCTATCAAAAGATATTGTGCCTAATTATTTGCTGTAATTATCGTAATTATCATATATTACTTTATTACTCTAATATTATTTTATTACTCTATTATTTTAATATTACATTATATTACTTTAAATTTTTAAAAAAATATATCGAAGGTAAAATAATGCAATGTGCAAAATGCAATGAAAAATCCTGTGCAAAAGGAAAGAATTGTTATAAAGAAATTAGTGAAAAGGCAATGAAAGAGTATGAAAATGATGAAAATTTAAAGATAGCAAAAACTTCATCCTACATCGAAGGAACATACTATATGAAAAAAACACGATTGGAAGAGATTATAGAATTTTGTAAATTGATGGAATATAAAAAGATTGGAATAGCTTTTTGTATTGGAGTGGAGAATGAAGCAAAAACTTTGGATAAAATCTTATCTAAATATTTTAAAACCTATTCCGTATGTTGCAAAGTCTGCGGGATTAGCAAAGATGATTTAGGCTTAACAAAAATAAATCCAAACAATAGAGAATCCATGTGTAATCCAATAGCTCAGGCAATGATTTTAAATGAAAAAAATACAGATTTAAATATTATGATAGGTTTATGTATCGGTCATGATATGTTATTTCAGAAATATTCAAGAGCTCCTACAACAACATTTTTAGTCAAGGATAGGGTTTTAGCACATAATCCCGCAGGAGTTCTATACAGTAAATACTATGTAAAAAAGAAATTTCATATAGAATAATCTTTTTTTATTTCTTATTTTCTATTATTTCTATTATTATTTTTATATTATCCTTTTTATTTCTATTAGCGTCTTATCCTTTTATTTTATTCTCCCGAAATTCTCTAAATAATTTAAACTCTTCATTATCAAGAGGATATATTTTAATTTCAAAATTGTTAAATATACAGAAATTTTTAATATAACGGTAGGCTTTATCACCTGTGTAATCTTCAAAAAAGGCATAAATAGGTTTTTTTTCATTAGATACAATATACATATTTTTATCAATTTCTATCAATGAAGGCTCTTCTGTTAAAATGTTTATTAAAGAATCGTTCTTAACCGTTTTAAATCCCTTTTCTTTTATTTTTTTAATCAATTCATCAAATGATAAAGAGGTTTTCAAAGGAGCTCGGGGATGAGTTTCTACATAATTATTAAATTTATTGAGAGATATTTTATTGATAAATGCGGTAACTTCGCTAACCGCAAAGATGGTTTTTATTTTTCCAAGAGCTTTTTTTCCTTCAAGTTTTTTATTTTTAGACTCATATAATGCAAAAATTTCGTCGCAGTTTTTGAATATCAATGTTCCTTTGTCAGATTTATATTTTTTTGGTATTAAAATTACTTCATATAAACCCATTCCTATATAATTATATATATTGTTGTATTGATTTACTAAAATACCATTTTCCGTGTTTATATCTGGTTTTACATAAGAAGAGATTGAATTACATATATTTTCTCGTGATTTGAATATTGGAGATGTAAGTTTATTGTTATTTAACTCATCATCTATAATTCTTTTAACCTCTTCATTTGAACATTTATATATTTCTATCAAAAACAAATCAGGTAGATTTTTTAATATTGTTTTTAAGTTAGATTTCTTTCCATCCAAAATCGAGAGTATTAATTTTGAATTACTGTAAAACAGCATGGCATTATCTATTTTTATAAACCCTGTAAAGTCCTGCAAAAAAGAGACAGCCTGTTTAAAATCAGATAAATTTCCTACTTTGGAGTATATTCTCTTCATAATCTCCCCTATAGTAATAAGATAAATGTAATGAATAATAAACTTTAACTAAACTAAATAAAATTAAATATAAATTAATGCCTAAATAATATATAAAGAATAAATATATGGATAATAATATATAAACAGTAAATAATAAAGGCATCGATGAAGTAATCAAAATAAAAAATATGACCTGTAAAATTATCTGTATATAATTGTTTATATAATTATATATAAATGTAAAGAACCATATAAAAAAAACGGCGCTGGGGGGGGAATCGAACCCCGAGTTCAAACGAACTTGACGGATCTGAAGTCCGCCCTGTGTCACCAGACACAGCACCCCGCGCCACGATGTATTATTATATTGATGTAATACTCTTCTTATTAGCATTTCAGTTATATATCTAATAAGATTAATATATTCAAAACATAAAAAATTACACCATAGGTTTTTAAATTATAATATTTCACAATTCCTTTTAACCATTATAATTTCTAATATATATCTTTTTCTATAATTTATTTACAATATTTAAAAAATTTTTTATAATTGTGAAATATACCTTTAATTAACCTTCGATATCCATTTTAAAGAGTTGCGATAGAATTTTATTCAAAAGATTTATATATAACTTTTTTTAGATAACATATTAATTTGTAATGATTTATAATGATAGATTTTTTGGTGATTCTATGGACCTTGATGCACTAATAAAAATAGTGGAAAAAGTAGGTAGAATAGAAATAGATAATATTGAAGTTACAGCAGATGAACTTGTAATAAATATACCTTCGGCACCACCATTAGTAATACCACAAACACCTGCATTAAAAGAAACACTTGTAGAAACTGGAATAAGCAAAGAATTAAAAATAGAAATTCCAGAGATAGATTGGGAAATACCAATAAATAAATATAAAGGACATATAAGGGAAGTTCAATTTGGAAAACCAAAATCCGAAGGAGGAAGAGGTAAAGTTGTAAAAATTGGTGGTCAAAAAGCATTATATAGATTTGAAGAACCACAACCAAACGCACCTGTGGTAACCTTTGATATATTCGATATGCCTATGCCGGGACTTCCAAAAAATGTTAGGCAGTATTTCGAGGATGTTATGCAAGACCCTGCTGAATGGGCTAAAAAATGTGTAAAAGAATTTGGAGCAGATATGATTACAATACACCACATATCAACAGACCCAAAAATTAAAGATACTCCTGTAAAAGATGCAGCTAAATTAATGGAAGAATTATTACAGGCAGTAGATGTTCCATTTGTTATTGGTGGTAGTGGAGACCCTAAAAAAGACCCTCTTGTGTTGGAAGCTTGTGCAGAGGTTGCAGAGGGAGAAAGATGCTTACTTGCATCGGCAAACCTTGATTTGGATTATAAAAAGGTTGCAGATGCTGCTATGAAATACGACCACAATGTGTTATCATGGACTATTATGGACCCAAATATGGCTAAGGACTTAAACAGAAGGTTAATATCTCATGGACTTGATGGAGACAGGATTGTAATGGACCCAACAACCTGTTCATTAGGATATGGTTCTGAATTCTCTATAAATGCCATGACAAGGTTAAGAATATCAGGGTTAAAAGGGGATGAGCTCGTAAATATGCCGATGTCATCAGGAACAACAAATGCTATTGGGGCAAGAGAAGCATGGATGAAAAACCCTAAATGGGGAGATAGAGCATATAGACTTCCATTATGGGAAATTACAACAGGTTTAACCATGCTTTTAAGTGGTGTAGATATATTCATGATGCTTCATCCTGTATCCATTACAGCATTAAAAGAACTTGGTAAAACACTAACAACAAAACCTGGGGAAATAAAAATAAATACCGACAATTACGAATGGATAAAGGCATAATTAATTTATACTTAAAATATTCATTAATCAATATGTATTAATTATTATCATTTATTTTACTCCTAAATCACATTTACTTACTTATTATTTAATTTATTAATTAATATTTATTAATTATTCATTTATCATATATTTTTAAAATATGGAATATTGGTGATGATAATGGCAAAAGTAAGTGCTATGGATATTTACAAACTTCTTCCAAAAACAAACTGTAAAAAATGTGGTGAATCTTCCTGTATGGCTTTTGCAACAAAATTGCAAAATAAAAAAGCAATGGTTGAGCAATGCCCTATAATGAACACACCAAAATTTGAAAAAAATAAAAAGAAACTTATAGAGATGTTATCCCCACCTGTGAAAGAAGTTTGGTTTGGTTATCCAGATAAAAAATGCGTCATGGGTGGAGACGAGGTAATGTATAGATATGAGCTCTCATTCTTCAACCAAACTCCTCTTGGTATAGATATATCCGATAATTTATCCGATGAGGAAATAAAAAATAGGGCAAAATATGTTGAGGATTTTGTATTTGAAAGAACTGGGGAAAAATTAAAATTGGATTTTGTTGCCATAAGAAACGCATCCAATGACCCCGAAAAATTTAAAAAAGCTATTGAAATTGTTCAAGAAGCTACAAAATTGCCTATTGCATTGTGTTCTCTTAATCCAGATAATATTGAAAAGGCTTTGGATGTTGTTAAATCAAAAACTATGATATATGCCGCTACAAAGGATAATTTTGCAGAGCTCCTAAAAATACTAATACAAAAAAAAGAATCTGGAAAGAAATTTGCATTAGTTTTATCCTCAGATGATATAAAAACATTAAAGGGTATGACTAAGGAATGCGTTAAATATGGTATTGAAGATTTGGTTTTAGACCCCCATACAACACCTGAAAACATTGCAGAAACACTTGATAAGTTTGTAATGATAAGAAGAAGTGCAATAGAACGAGAGGATAAATTATTGGGCTATCCATTATTGGGGCTTCCTATAAACAGTTATTTCTATGTGCTAAATGGAAATAATACCCTAAGTAAGTTTATAGAAGAGTCTGATAAAGCAGCAGGGATTATTGAGGCTAGAACTGCAAATGCACTGTTAAATAGGTATGCCGATGCAATGATTCTACATGGAACAGAGGTATGGGAATTGATGCCTATATTAACTCTTAGACAGGCTATATTCACAGACCCAAGGAAACCTCAGGCAGTTGAACCTGGCTTATATCCAATAGGAAATCCTGATGAAAACAGTCCTGTAATTATGACTACGAACTTCTCATTGACATTCTATACTGTAACAGGAGATTTTGAAAAAGACAATGTTAAATGCTGGTTATTGGTGCTTGATACCGAAGGTAAAGCCGTGGATGTTTCAGTTGCTGGTGGTCAATACTGCGGTGAAAATGCTAAAAACCTAATCGAAGAAACTAAGATTGAGGAAAAAGTAAATCATAGGATAATTATACTACCTGGATTAGCAGCCCCTGCAAGAGGAGATATTGAAGAAAAAACAGGATGGACTTGTGTAATTGGAACAAGAGATTCTTCGCAAGTAGGGGAGTTTTTAAAGAAGAATTGGGAAAAGATATTGAATGATTGGAAAGCCAAAAATGCATAAAAAGTATAATAATTGGTAAATTTTTTTATTTTATTTTTAGTTTATTTTTATTTATATATCAACATATTTACAAATAATAATTATAGAAAAGTATATATATGGGAACAACATTATTAGAGTTTGCTCTGATTTGGAATTAGCCCGGTAGTGTAGTGGCCAATCATCCTAGGCTTTGGACCTGGGGACTGCGGTTCGAATCCGCACCGGGCTACTTTTTATTTTAGACATATATATTTGTATATCTAAATATATTATATAAAAATTATAGTTTCATTAATCACATATTCGATATATATCGTATTAACATTCACGGTGTAATTATGGACAAACGAGGTATATGTATAAATATTGCCATTGTCTCAGAGGGAAAATATGGAGACAGAGCTACAAAAGTCATTGGAGAAAAGTTTAATTGCAATTTTTTAAAGATAAATTATACCGGAGATTTTGAAGATATTGAAATTGACAGAGCTCAGTTGGATGAGATGAAAAAATATGATATAATAATCACATATACCATAAATCCAGATTTAACATATACTCTTATAAACGAGATAAGCAATATCAACAAAAAAGAGAAAAAGAATATCTTCGTAATCGTGGGAGCATGGAAGGGAGAAGGATTTAAAAAACAGCTTGAAAGTTTTGGAAATGTAATTTGTCCAGATTTGATGTGCAATTTGGATGAACATATTTTAAAAGATAAAATTGAAAAATATCCCCAGTTGAGAGAGTTTCTAAAATATTTTGGAAAACCTATTGTTGAGGTATATCTTGATGATAATGATATAATAAAATATATAGATGTAATAAGGGAAGCTCCGTGTGGTTCGAGCTCCGATACATTGAAAGAATATATCGGAAAAAAATACGATAAAAAAACTTTAATAAATATTGGATTGAGGGTTCAGCATTTTTGCAGAGCCGGAAAACTAAGAGTTTTTACTGAAAAAGAAAGCAAAAAGAGTAGGGCGGGCAGAATATTAGTAGAGGGAATAAATTTAAAAAAGATTTAAAAATAAAATTAATTAGTCGTATTCTCTCCATGTATAGCCACATTTTGTGCATTTATAAAACCTTGTTTCAGGTTCATCAGCACATCTTGTTTGCTGCAACCACCAGTAAGCTTCCATGTTTCCACATTTTGGACATTCTATCCTTGTAGTTGGCAAGGTATTCACATCTTCAATTACCACAATTTCTTGTTTATTTGATTCTATTTTTTCTTTTAATTCGTATGATTCATCAGTCTGTTCTAAATCCTCTTCATAACCACATACTGTGCATACCAGTTTTCCATCTTTTGGAAGCATTATATTTTTACATTTTGGACAGAATTTTACCATATTATCACCTTGATGTATTTAATATATTTTTATCAAAAATAAAGGCTCCAAAACGAACGAAGTGAGTTTTGGACTTTCGAAATCTTTGATTTCGAGTAATAAAATTCCGAAGGAATTTTATCTGATTGATGCAACCTTTTTTAAAGGTTGCGGGTGGAATATTACCATATTATCACCTTAATATATTTAAATTTATATTTTCATTAAAAATTAAAGGTTTAAGGGTTTTTATCAAAATTTAGCGTTTATTTTTCATTTTAATTTTAGGTAATTTAAATAATCTTCAAATATTTTTTTATGGTCAAATGCCAAATTTAAATTTTTAACCTCTTCGATTTTAAATAATTTAGCCTCTTTGGCATCGTCAGCTCCTTTGATAGTTCCTTCAATAGGTTCCAACACATAAACAACAGAAACTGTATGGCCCCTCGGGTCTCTATTTGGGTCTGAATAAACTCCAAGAAGGTGTTTTATTCGAGTTTTTAAACTTGTTTCTTCCTGAACTTCCCTTATAACAGCATTTTCTGTGGTCTCCCCATACTCTACAAAGCCTCCTGGAAATGCCCAAAAATCTTTAAAAGGTGGATTTTTTCTTTTTATCAATAGTATTTTATCGTCAATCTGAACTATGCCATCAACAGTTAATGATGGTGATTTATATTTGCACATATTATCATCAAAAATATTTTATTTCATTATATCAATGGTTTAAATAACCTTAAAAAGGGTTAGTAGGTTACTATACTTCTTAGATTCTTTAATAAATTTACTTTTTATGATATTATACAATATCATTAAATAGGTTTTGAATTAAGAGAGTTTTTATAATATTTATAATTTACGATAAATTTAACAAAGTATATATGCATTATATATCTATTTAAATAAACTAAATATAATATGATAAAAATAACATAATAAAATAAGATGATAAAGAATACAAATATAATAATAAAAAATAAAGAAAATATATATGGAGGCGATTATTTGCATTGGGCTGACGCTATGGCTAAAAAAATAATAAAAAAAAGAGAGAAACAAAATCCTAAAAAATATCTTGTTGCAAGTGGTATTACTCCATCAGGGCATATACATGTAGGAAATGCAAGAGAAACACTTACAGCAGATGCACTTTATAAAGGACTAATAAATAATGGTGTAGAGGCTGAGCTCATATTTATTGCCGATACCTACGACCCACTCAGAAAGGTTTATCCTTTTTTGCCTGCGGGATATGAAAAGTATGTGGGTATGCCATTGAGTGAAATACCATGTCCTGAGGAATGCTGTAAAAGTTATGCAGAGCATTTTTTAAAACCATTTGTGGATAGTTTAGAGGATTTGGGTATTAATTTAACATTATACAAGTCTGATGAAAACTATAAAAAAGGACTTTACGATGAAAAGATAATATTAGCATTGGAAAATAGGGATAAAATAAGGGACATACTAAACAGATATAGAAAAGAGCCACTTCCAGAAGATTGGTATCCATTAAATGTAGTTTGTGAAAAATGCGGAAAATTAAGCACAACAAAGGTAATTAACTATAACAGAGAAAATAAAACTATTGAATATGTATGTTCCTGCGGACATAAAAACACGGTAAAGCCCTTTAAAGGTAGGGGAAAACTTCCTTGGAGAGTTGATTGGCCTGCAAGATGGAGTATATTCAATGTAATAGCAGAACCTATGGGTAAAGACCATGGAACATCTGGTGGTTCCTACGATACAGGGGTTAAAATTGCCAGAGAAATATACAATTATCAAGCACCTGAAAAAATAATTTATGAGTGGATTCAGTTAAAAATAGGAGAAAAAGCTGTTCCAATGTCTTCGTCATCTGGTGTGGTATTTGCAGTTAAAGACTGGGTAAAAATCTGCCATCCTGAAATTTTAAGGTTTTTACTTTTGAGAAGCAAGCCTACAAAACATATAGACTTTGATTTAAAGGCAATTCCTAATCTTGTAGATGACTACGAAGAACTGGAAAGAAAATATTTCGAGCTCATGAAAAAAAGAGAAAAAGGCGTTGAATTGAATGAAAATGATATGGATAAGATAAGGTTGTATGAGCTCTCAACACCAAAGATACCTGATGAGTTGCCTTTGCAGATACCGTATAGATTCTGCGTTATAATATCTCAGATAGCCTACGATGCTGAAAAAGGAGAAATTAATATGGATAAAGTGCTTGAAATCCTTAAAAGAAATAACTACGAATCCATTGATTCAATAAAAGAAAGTGATTTCGAACGATTGAAAACAAGATTATATATGGCTAGGAATTGGGCTTTAAATTATGGTGAAGTATTAAAAATAATAGATTTAGAAAAAGCAAAGGAAATATACAATAATGAATTAAATGAAAAACAGAAAGAATGGATAAAAACCTTTGGAGAGAAATTGAGAGAAATTGAATTCGATGCATTATCCATACACGAGTTAATATATAACAGTGCAAAGGAAATGGAATTAAATCCAAAAGAGGCATTTTTAGCATCGTATAAAATACTTCTTGGTAAAAAATATGGTCCTAAATTAGGAAGTTTTTTATCATCACTTGATAGGGATTTTGTAATTGGGCGATATTCCTTAACAAAATAAAATATTTTTAAAATTTTTATTATTATTTATTATTACTTATTACTATTTATTATATACTATATATTATATATTATTTATTTATCTCGATACTTAGTAATTAATAATTTTTCTATTTTGGGTGAAAATATGATAGAGATTATATCCTATCAAGAAGTTAAAGGAAATAACAAAGATATTGTAAATAATGAATTTGAAAAATTACTAAATGAAATAAAAAATAAATATAATGCCGAAATATTGTCCGTAGATTATGAAGAAGAGGATGGAAAAGAGGGAATATTATATATAAAAGTTGGAGAATTGAAAATAACATTTAACTCTTTTTTGGAATATGTGGATTTTTGTTTAAATTATGGTGCTGATTTGGATATAGTTAGTCCATCAAAATTAAAAATTAGTTCAAAGGAATTTGGAGAGACTGTTGCCCATATAATTGAGTTTTTTAAAAGATTTTATGAAAAATATAATATAATGTTCAATGTCCATATAAAAGAAGAAGATAATATTAATGTTGAGGAATATAAAAACGGCATTTACGATGAGGATGACATATTTGCATTACAGGAGGAAGGACTTATAAAAGTAAAGGCTGTTTTTGAAGGGTTTGGGAGCTCCGAGGATGAGGTAATTAAAAAGGTATTACTATCATTTGGGGATAATATAGTGGTAAATAAGGTTATTACAAAACCTTTGGAAAAAGAGGGAAATTATAAAAATGTGAATTTTTATGGATTAATAGCTGTGGAAATATTTTGCAAACCTTTCGATATTGTAGAGATGGCTTATAAATTTTTACCTGTTGTTATATCTATTGAAGATAGATATATTGAAATAGATGGTTTAGAATTGCAAGATATTGGAAATGATTTAGGAGGTGCAGTTTTCGAGCTCACCCATGCAGCAGTTATGAAAAACTTAAATTAAAAAAATAATAAATAGAAACTAATAGAAAATAAACAGAAAGAAAAATAAAAAAATTAATAAAACACTAAAATAATTATAAAAAAATAATGAAAAATAAAAAAATTAATGATACATAAAAATAACCATAAGATAATTATATAATTTTATATTTGGTGATAATATGCATCCAGCAATAAAATATATGAGAGAGGACAGACTCCCACACATATTTTGTCCAGGTTGTGGAAATGGTATTGTATTGAACTGTTTTATAAATGCCCTTGAAAAATTGAATATGAGCTCCGAAGACTATATAGCAATATCTGGAATTGGATGTTCATCAAGGCTTGCAGGATATTTAAACTGTGATTCATTACATACAACACACGGGAGACCAATAGCATTTGCAACAGGGGTAAAGGTTGCTAGAAATGATAAAAAAGTCGTTGTATTTACAGGAGATGGTGATTTATCGGCTATTGGTGGAAATCACTTTATCCACGGTTGTAGGAGAAATTTGGATATAACGGTGATATGTGTAAATAACAACATATATGGAATGACAGGAGGTCAGTATTCACCAACTACACCGCATGAGAAAAAAGCCACCACTGCACCTTATGGAAATGCAGAAAACCCTATGGATTTATGTAAATTGGCCATTGCTGCGGGTGCCACCCATGTAGAAAGATGGACAACGGCACACCCTATTCAGTTATCAAATGCTATAAAAAAAGGAATAGAAAAAAAAGGATTTTCATTTATTGAGGCAATATCGCAATGTCCAACATACTATGGAAGATTTAATGTTTCGAGAAATCCTGCTGAAATGATTAAATTCTTTAAGGAAAATTCAATAACTATAAAAAAAGTTGAAACTGAAAATCTTTCAGATGAAGAATTAAAGGATAAAATTATTGTGGGAGAGTTTTTAGATATCGAAAAACCTGAATTTATAGAGCAAATAAATATGCTGCAAAAATAATAATTATATAACAACACTGTTAAACGGTTGTTATTGGATAAAACTAATTAAAATACTAAAATAAATAACTGAAAATTACAGGATATAATGGAATAACAAAATAAATAATAAAATAAAATAATAATTAATTTAATAGGTGGAATTATGAGGAAAGAAATTAGGTTGTCAGGTTTTGGAGGTCAAGGGATAATTTTATCAGGCGTAATTTTAGGAAGGGGGGCTTCACTTTACGATAATAAAAACGCAGTTCAAACCCAATCCTATGGACCTGAGGCAAGAGGGGGGGCAAGTAAATCAGAGGTCGTAATATCCGATAAGGAAATAAGCTTTCCAAAGGTAATAAAACCAGACATATTAGTTTGTATGTCCCAACCTGCCTTTGACAAATATGGGAGAGATATAAAAGAAAATGGATATGTAATTGTTGATAAAGACTTAGTTTCTATACCTAATGATTATATAAATAATTTTAAGATTTATCAAATTCCATTTACAGAAATTGCCAATAAAGAGGTTGGTTTAAAGATAGTTGCCAATATTGTAATGCTCGGAGCTCTTACAAAAATAACCAATATTGTTTCAAAAGATGCTATGGAAAAAGCAATATTGGATACAGTTCCTAAGGGCACTGAAAAAAAGAATATATTAGCTTTTGAAAAAGGTTATAACTATATTGAATAATTTTAAATGTAATAATTTTATTATTAATTTAATTACTCGATTTTATTTATTATTTGATTTTTATTTGCTAAGATTAATAACGATTAAATTTTTATAATTAAAGGTATAATATAGACCTTGGTAAAAAATAAATTTATAAAATAAATAAAATGAATTTATTCTATAATTTTTATATATTTTATTTTTATATTTATATTATTTATTTTATTATTTTACTATTTTTATTAAATTAAATTTAACTAAACTTAAAGTGGTGTATTATGATAGATAAATGTCCAATTTGTAAAGGAACAGGAAAAAAAATTGTTGGCTATAAACCATGTCCTGAATGTGAGGGAACAGGATATATTGAAGAATTCAATACAAAATCTCAGTTTAAAGGAGCTCCTAAAAAATCCAAATACGATTTGGATGTTGCAGAAGTGCCGTGCCCAAACTGCAAAGGAACAGGAAAGATTCCAGAATATGATACCTGTGATTATTGTGGAGGAAGCGGAAAAATCGTAAAATGCGATAAATGCGGAAAATATATTGGAAAATATCCACAGGATAAGGACAAAACATTGTGCGATAAATGTAGAAAAGAGGAGGAAGAAAAAAAGAAAAACTTGAAAACAGTCTATATATTGGATAATCTATGTGGAATGAATGATTTGGAAGAAGGTAAATTTTACAAAGGTAAAGTATCAAGAACTGAGAAATACGGTGTTTTTATTTCATTAAACGAGCAAACAAGAGGATTGTTGAGAGCTCGTGAAATGGTAGGAAAAAGATTAGGGGACTTTAAGATAGGGGATGAAGTTGTCGTGCAGGTATCTGAATTAAAACCACAAAAGAGGGAAGTGGATTTTAGATATATTCCAATTGCAAACTATAAAATTGAAAAACTTGAAAAGAGCATCCCATTAACAACAATAAAGGAAATCACCGATAAAGGCATACTTGAAATGAGGGATGAAGTGGTCCATATTCAAGGGGAAATTATTCAAATCACTCAAACGCCAGGTCCAACAATATTTACCATTACCGATGGAACAGATACGGCATGGATAGCAGCATTTGAAGTTGCAGGTTTAAGAACTCACCCTGAAATAATGGTAGGGGATATTGTAGATGTGGTAGGAACTGTTTCCATAAGAGATGGAAAACTTCAAATTGAACGAATAAAATTAGTAAAACTGGAAGGGGAAGAGGCAGACATAGTAAAAGAAAAGATAGAAAGAGAATTGGATAAAAAATCAGAACCATATAGTGATATAGAATTCCTTGTGGATAGTCCAATACTTGAAAAATTGAGACCTAAAATGACTGATGTGGCAAAAAGGATAAGAAGGGCAATATTAGATGGCAAACCTGTAATTATAAGGCATCATGCAGATACCGACGGTTACTGTGCAGGTATAGCACTTGAAAAAGCCATACTACCCATATTAAACGAATTTTCAATAGATAATGATGCACAATGGCATTATTTTAGGAGAAGTCCATCTAAGGCACCATTTTATGAATTGGAAGATATTACAAAAGATTTAGTATTTTCATTGGAGGATAAATTAAGGTTTGGTCAAAAGATGCCATTGGTTGTATTAACGGATAATGGAAGCACCAATGAGGATATACCTGCAATATCTCAGGCTGAGGCTTACGATGTAGATGTTGTTGTTGTAGATCACCACTATCCAGGAGAGGTGGTAGATGGTAAAGTGGAAGTGGATGAATATGTAAGAGCTCATGTAAATCCATACCTTGTTGGTGGTGATAGTAATTTAACCGCAGGGGTTTTAGCAACAGAAGTTGCAAGGATGATAAATAAAGATATTACTGATGAAATAAAGCATCTTCCAGGTATAGCTGTGGTTGGAGACCATGCAAAAGGAAAAGAAGTAGAAGATTATATAAAAATAGCATTGGAAGATTTAACAGAATGTAGTAAAAAATACGGTAGTGGAAAAGAATATACAAGAGAGGATTTAGATAAAATTGGATTATGCATGGATTTTGAGGCATTTTATTTAAGGTTTATGAATGGAAGGGGTATTGTAGAGGATATACTTGGAATAAATAAAAAGGAATTTCATAGGCATGAAAAACTAATTGATATATTATACAATAGGGCAATGCAAATGGTAGATAGGCAAATGAAAGCCGTAATTCCTGCCATAAAAACCGAAAAACTTGATAATGGAATAATACTAAATACATTGGATGTAGAAAAATATGCCCATAAATTTACATTTCCAGCACCCGGAAAAACATGTGGCTTTGCCCATGATTCCATAGTTCAAAAATATGGGGAAGAAACACCAATAATAACAATAGCTTATGGTCCGGATTTTGGTGTTGTTAGGGCAACTGATGCAGTTAGCGAAAGATTTAATTTCAACCTAAATATTATAATAGAGCAGCTTATAAAAGAGATTCCAGAGGCTTCCTTAGATGGGGGAGGTCACGAGTGCGCTGGAAGTTTAAAGTTTGTTGAAGGATTAAGAGAAAAAGTATTAAGTAAATTTATAGAAATCATTAAAGAAATGAAATATTAGAAATAAATAAATAAAAGATAATTAAAAAAATTAAAATAATTAAAAAATATAATATAAAATAAATAATAATCCAATAAAAATCTTTATTTTAATAAAAATTTAATTAATAAAAAATTTATTTATAGTTCTTTCAATGGAACTAATTCTGAATATTCTTTTATACCGTGAAGTGCTTCGATTTCGATAGGAATACCCTTATTTTTTATTATAACAAATGGATTTATTCCCCCAAGACTTACAAATCCAAACATGCCTTTTTCAACTTTTATTCCACAAATATCATTGTTTGGTTTTCCTATTTCAAGTATTCCTGGCCAATTAAGTTTTTCAGCGATGTTAATTAAACTATCCCTTGCAGCCATTGGAACTTTTCTTACTCCCGACAAAATTGTTTTTTTACCATCCACTCTATTAAAAAATACCTCATGGGGGTCTAATGATGTTCCCTCGTAGGAAATTATATCGATGAATCTATTTTTGCCGAGCTCTAAAACACCTCCGTAATATGGTATAATTGGAACACCATATTTTACGAAAATACCATCTATTGTTGAGGAGCATAATGTATTTATTATTATTTTATCGCCTTTTATTTCCATCCCAATTCTATCGGATATTACGGTTTTAGATTTATGACATTCTTTCAATGCATCTAAAACCTCCTCTTCATATTTTCTATTAATATAAGCTGTATTTACAAGCACATTTCCTCTTTCACTTTCCATATCGTAATTTACTTTATGTAACATAGATAACATCTTTGATAAAACAGGCATTATTTTAACTTTCCCTTTTTTATTTATTGGATGAAGATATTTTTTATTTCTCTTTTCCATAAGCGACAAATCCATTAAAGTTGTAGCTGCATTAATCTTTACAGGATAACCTTTTTCAACGGCAGGACATATTGGGGATAATCCACCAACAAGGGCAACACCGATTTCTCCTTCGTTTAAACTGAGTCCCAATACATTGTCTTCACCATAACTTAAAACACCGTTTAATAAATCTCTCTTTAATAGGTTTTCAAATTTTTCCATTACTGAGCTCGGAATTATTCTAAAATTGGCAGGTAAATACCCTTCTCCATTTTCTATTATGCCCAATACATCAGTTTTTCCACGAGTAATAAAGGCTTCTAATGGGTCTATGGATGATTTTCTAAAATCTATCACCCCTTCAAAATAAACTGGTTCATAGTCTTCAAATTTAACAATGCCCCCATATTTTGGCATTGAAAGTATACCATTTTTTAACAAAAAATTGTCAAATGTAATGGAACACAATGTTTCTATATCTACTAAGTTTGGATTTTCGCTATCTTTTCTGATATTTACATAATCTCCAATAGAAAAACCACTATCTACTACTTTTAATACTAAGTCCCTTATTATATCATAATCTCCTTCAAAAACTGTTTTATTTATGATAACTTTCGTTGGAAAATTTGATAAATATACTTTCTCCATAATTTGAGAAAATACAGAACCAATTCTATATGATATATTCGCCTTTCTAAGTTCTTCTAGTCCCTTTTTAGTAATAGCTCTTCCAGAATACCCAAATTTTTCAGTTAGGTTTTTTTCATCAAGTAATTGAAGGTGATACCTAACTGCTCGCTCCCCTATCTCATAACCTCGCCTTTTAAGTTCGTTTGCTATGGTTTTAGCACCAACTGGTTCATCATATTCTGAAAGTATGCTTAAAATCTCAACAAGTTTTTCGTCTAAATTGTTAGTCAAAATATCACCTATTATAAATAGTATTATCTTCACATTATTTAACTTAAAAACTTAATTAGATTGAGAATAGATAATATATATTGCCAGTTATTATAATTTATTTATTTTTCATTTTTATATATTAATCCTATATTATAAAACTACTTTAATTAATTTGTAGGCATATAAAAATTTAAAATTAAAAAATAAATTAAAAAATCAAAAAGAAAATTATATATAATTCTTTTAATATATTTTATATAGGTGATATTATGATTAAACTTTGCCATAAAAGAGGACAGATATCCATAGAATTAATATTGCTAATGTTGGTCGTTGTAATAGGAGCTGCGGTTGTAGCTACTGAAATGAGTAAGGTTAAACTAAGTGGGGGAACTAATGCCGCAAATGAGGTTAAATATGCAGCATCCGTAGCATTTGCTAATGGACATGTTTCTAATAATGGAACCAGTGGTGGGACTACTAATACAACGGGAAATAATAATACGAATACTAACCCAACCAATACAAATAACAATAAACCTGATTTAGTAGGGGCTCTTGAAGTTGGAAATACAGTCATACACAATAATTCATGCAGTTGTCATCACAATACAGTCATACACAATAATTCATGCAGTTGTCATCACAATACAGTCATACACAATAATTCATGCAGTTGTCATCACAATACAGTCATACACAATAATTCATGCAGTTGTCATCACAATACAGTCATACACAATAATTCATGCAGTTGTCATCACAATACAGTCATACACAATAATTCATGCAGTTGTCATCACAATACAGTCATACACAATAATATATATATGGTTAATATAATTGTTTCAAATATTGGAAATGAAAATACAAATAAATCATTTGTTGTTACATTAAAAGATAATGGTAATTTAATAGGCGAAGATACAATAAATGGATTAAATGCCAGTGAGTCTAAAATAGTTTCATTTAATTGGTATCCTGGTAGTATTGGGGAACATCATTTAGTATCTTATGTGGATGCAAATGATGATATTGATGAATCAAATGAAAGTAATAATATAGATTCAAAAACTGTTAATGCTATTGGTTATAATTCAACAAGTATAACTAATGTAAATATATCCGGAGGTTCAAGGATTAGTCCAACATCCAGCGGTAGAAATAATGAATTAACAATTACTGAAATAAATGGTACTATATATAATCTTTATAATGGTGACAATAATAAAGGTAATAAAGGTAATAACGGTAAGAAAGGATTGATAGACCAGAATGGTGGTATAGTATATCTAAATGAAACGAACTCCCATTCAGGGAAAGCCACATCAATCATATACCGATGGATAGGAAGTGATTCATCACTTATAATTGATGGGGTAGATGCATCAGCTTTAAAAGAGCATAAAATAACTATTATTGCAAGCAAGGATAATCCTATAAACTATACAATAACACATAAAGGAAATAATAATGGAATGGGTCATTTCTACCTATCCTTTAATGCAACACATGCTAATATAACAATTGAAGAAGGCCATAGTAAAACCAATATTATTGACGCTATAATATCAACAATTGAAAATATCATAAACTCCATATCTTCTTCCATTTAATTTACTTTTTTAACCTATTAATTTTTATTTATTTTGAGTTGATTTTATGAATGTATTAATAATGGGCGGAACAAGCGACGCTAATAAAATATCGGAAGAACTAAAAAAACTAAATAATATTTACACAGTAATAACTACAACTACAAATCACGGCAGTGAATTGGCAAGGAAACATGCCAATAAGGTGATTTCAAGGCAAGATAACAAAGAAACCTTTGAAGACATAATTAAAAACAATAACATATCTATTCTAATAGATGCTACCCACCCCTTTGCTATAAATGCCTCCAAGAGAGCTCTGCAAGTTTCGAAAGATTTAAATATTCCATACATTCGATATGAACGACCTCAAAAATTTTATGAAAATGCCATATATGTTAAAGATTTTAAAGAGGCTTCAAGGCGAGCTCTTGAAATTAGTAAAAAAAATATAATGTATTTGGCAGGCATAAAAAATTTAAAAAATGTTGTTGAAATAATTGGAAAGGATAGGTTAATAGCAAGAGTGCTTCCTATATCTGTAAATGAAGCCTTGAATATATTGCCATCAAAAAATATAATAGGTATGCAGGGAATATTTTCAAAAGAGTTAAATAGATATTTAATAATGGATTACAACTGCGATGTAATAATCACAAAGGATAGCGGAGATAGTGGCGGACTAAATGAAAAGGTAATGGGAGCTATTGAAGCAAATGCAACTCCAATAATTGTGGAAAGGCCTAAATTATACTATCCATTAATGTTTGATAATATAAACGATTTATTAAATTATATATTGAATTATATTAAATCTAACGATAATACATCTAAATAAGGGTATCAAATAATTCCTCCGCCCCTCTTGAAGTTAATTGATGAATTGTAATTATCTTATCAGATATCTTTTTTAAACTTAAAGTAGGTTTTGTATTTATACAGAATGTAAATATTTTTCCTTGTTTAACTTCTTCCACATATTCAATGAACCGCCTATGCATATCACACTCCCCATCGGTTATAAATACAATATCTCATTGAAATCCAATGCTTTAATAGGTTTCTCGAAATTTGTGCCTCCTCCAAAAAATACAGAAGCAAATTCGATAATATCTTCTGAACATGTTTTTTATCAAATATCCCTATTTCTCGAATATTATCATCAAATAATATGCAAATAAATCGTTTTTTATCCCTTAACTGAATTTCCAACAGCGATAATGCAATTGCCTTAGCCCATATTTCTTTTGTCCCCCTCATGGAACCACTCAAATCCAAACATACAATAAAATCCTTTTTGTCTTCATGATTTAAAACTTCATAATTTAACAATCTATGTTCTGAAAATACCGCATAGAGTATTTATTGAAGATGAGATATCTCCCATATAACTATCGAGCTCCTTCATAATATTGTTTATATCATTTGTCATATTTTCTTCATAACCCTCTTTTTCTTCTTTCTTTTTTTTATCGAATTTTTCAGAAAAGTAAGATGTAGCAATAATAGAATAGGACTCATCCAAATTAGTAATGACCTTAATGTTTTTGTAATGCCTGTTATTCATAATAGCCTCTATCGTTGTATCAGGTTTTACAATCTCCACATGATATTTAAAAAACAGGTAAAAAATATCTTCTATTTTGCTTTCGTCCAAATATTAACCACAATATGATAATTTATGCTTATTCTCATTCCAAACAAGTTTGTCGTATTTATCATGTTTTATTGTATTGTATTTTATATCCATACTATCACCAATATTACTAATTATATATTAATCATCATTAGTAATACTATTATTAAATTAAATCATAAACTATATATACTTAATTGCATAATAATATTACTAAAATTACTAAGAACTTAAATTTTTTGGTGATAGTATGCTATTAACAGTATCGGAGCTCTGTATAAAACGACCTGAAAAAAATCCAAAAAATGCAGAATTAGAACTAAATACTGACTGGAGTATAGACTATAATAAAAAAGAGGATGGATTTGAGTATAAATGCAAATTAAAAACTGATGGAGCATTTCCATTTAAAATATCTGTAAAAGGTATGATACTGGATAATGATTTTAACGAAGTTCCAGAAGAGGTGTCCCTTAAAATATTGAACAATGTTGTAGATATAATACCAAATCTCCTTAACTTATCAAAAGAAAAAGAAATAAAAATAAAAATGGATATACCATTAAATATTAAAGATGAAGTTTCTCAAAAAATAGCATCATAACTAATTCATATAATCATAATTATCATCAGCTATTAATATTAATTTATATATAATTAATTCTTAATATTACAAAATAAATAGAAAGTATTATATATAAGTTATTGTAAATAATAAGTTGGATTTAAACCATAGGAACCATTTATTAAATATAAATTTAAATACTGCCATAAAATATAAAAATAGAATTTTAATTCTTTTAGTATTTTAGGGAATATCAAAAAAAAGTAAAATATTTCATTTATATATATTTTTTATTTTTTATTATTTCATTGGTTGTAATATATTTATAAATTTTATTTTATTATTTTTTAAACCAATTTATTTTATTCATGATTGAAGGTTTATCCTTATCTATTTTTTCTTCACTGTGAAAATCATGATTTAATTGTTCTTTTTTTTCCATCTTTTTGTTTAGTATAATCTTCTCCTTTTTCCATTTCATTTTCTATGTCTATTTTATCTTCCATTTCTTTTTCCATCTTTTCTTTTTTATCGCCTAAATTCTTTTTGTCTTTCTTTTTTTGTTCTAATTTCTCCCTATCTAACTCAAAATCTTCTTCTATTTTAATTACATGGTCTGCTATGTTTTGAATTGCCGTGCTAAATCCAGGTTCTGCTCCAATTACTATAATCTTTTTCCCATGTTCCTTAGCCTTTCGAATTGCAGGGAGGAAATCCGCATCTCTTGTCATATAAACAATAGTATCAATGTTATTGTTAAATATGAGCTCAGTTCCTTCAACAGCCATCTCCACATCAACATCTCCGGCTGAGATTCTTGGTTCAAAACCTTGATTTGCAATAGCTTCAATTAATTTATCAGATGCATATTGATTTAAATATACCCTCCCAATTACAATAGTTCCAAATTCATCTAAAACTTCTCTTATTTTGTCTAAATCTATATTAAACTCTTTTCTTAACATATTTGGACCATCTACTAAAAGTGCCATCCTATTATTTCCTCTTTTACTACTTTTTTTTACATAAAATTTTTTCAAATTGCTTAATTTCTCCCACATATTATCACACATTAAATTAATAATAAAATAATTAAAATAATTAAATAAAAATAAAACAATAATTAAATTAAATAATAATTATAATAATTAATAAATTAAATAATTAATAGTTTAATAGCTTTTCATATTTATTTTTAAATTCATCTAAATTTTTTATGGTAGTATTTAAGGTAAGAGGTGTTAATGATACATATCCTTTTTTTCTCAAAACATATACATCTGTGCCTTCTTCCTCTTCCATTATTGGATAACCATCTATCCAGTAATAAGCCCTCCCTCTTGGGTCAATTCTTTCTTCCACATGGGTGGTGTACATCTTTTTTGCCAATTTTGTAATTTCTATGGGTGTTTTTTCATCGGCATTCTCAGGGATATTCAAATTAATCACATCACAGGGAAAATTGCCATCGAGATATTTCTTAACAATTTTAGCTGTAATTTTTGAAGGCGTAATAAAATCTACTGGTGTCTCCCCCTCCCTAAATTTCAAGTGGTCTGCGGTGATTTGCAATGAACATGCAAGGGATTTTGCTCCATGATGGGCTCCTTCAAATGCTGCCCCAAGTGTTCCAGAAGTTGTTATTTCAGTTCCTAAATTCTCGCCTACATTTATGCCAGAAATAACCATATCGGGAATCTTTTTCAAAATTTTATAAATCCCCAATATTACGCAATCCGTAGGAGTTCCAGAAACTGCATAACCATAATCTCCATTAGAAAGTTTTGTCTTAGTCATCCTTAAAGGTTCAAACAAACTAATAGCCCTTCCAACCCCACTTTGTTGGTTTGTAGGAGCTACAATTATAACATTGGCATCCAACTCCTCCTTTAAAACAGATTTTAACACCAATAGAGCATTTGAATATATCCCATCATCATTTACCAAAAGAATATCTACCATATTATCACCGCGGATAAATAAATGTATAAACTATATATAAGCTATATCAAATAAACTATATATTAAACATAATTTGAATAGATATATAAAGTATGATAAACATATCTTTAAACATTATTTTATTTTAATGTAAAAAAATAAAAAAATAATATTAACATAAACTTATACCAATGTAATAACTTAAATTATTTCCTATATCATATAAATAATTATATAAATTAGTCAATCTAAGTGTGATATTTAAGTGATATATTTTATTATGATTATGATTAAATTTTAAATTCCTTGTTCTATTTAGGTGATAATATGAAAAAGAGGAATATTACTGAATTTCAAATACTTTCTGAAATCGTAAGAAAACAGCCCCATGTAAAACAGAAAGAAATAGCAGAAGTTTTAGGCATAACTGTTCAAGGCGTTTCCGAACATATAAGAAACCTATTAAAGAAGAATTATATCAAATCAAGAGGTCGAGGGGAGTATGTCCTTACAGATACAGGAATGAGAGCTTTAAAAACCTGGATTTCTGAATTTAAGAATTATTTAAATGATGTAAATCAGGATATATATAGATATAAAGAAATATGGCCTGCTATTGCTTATGAGGATTTAAAAGAAGGGGATGAGGTATATCTATTTATGAAAAAAGGGAATTTATATGCCTCAAAATTTAATAAAACAGAATCAACCGCAAAAGTTGTTGAAGGTGGTAAAGAGGGGGAAGATATAGCCATAACAGATATAAAAGGAATAATAGATATAAAAAAAGGAAAAGTTATAATATTAAAGATTCCTCCAAAAGTTAAAGGAGGTTCTAAGAATGTCGATTATGATTTGATTAAAAAGATACTTGATGATAATAAGGATGCAGTAATAGCAAGTATGGGGACCATATCCTATGTGGTATCTAACAAATTGGGTATTAAGCCAGATATAAGATTTGCAGTTCCAGAGGGGGTTGTAAGTGCCTGCAATAGAGGGTGTGATGTTATAGGTTTTATTACTGGAAAAATGACCGAAAAAATTGTGAAGATATTGGATAAAAATAAAATAAGTTATACAGTGTTAGATACTGCAAAAAATACGGATGAATAACTTAAAAAAATAATAATTAAAACACATAAATTAAAAATAATAATTAAAAAATTAAATAATAAATTATTAATATTAGTTTAAATAATTTTATACTGTTAATATTTGATATTTAAAAAATAAGAAATAAAGTAGAAAAATTAAAATATAAAAAAATAAAAAAGGTGAAATTGTGGAAATAAACGGAGTATTTATAGAAGACACATTTGCAGAGGCATTCCCAATATGGGTTTCAAGAGTTTTAATTACAGCAGCAACAGAGAGACTTGCAAAAATAGCAGCAACAGAAGCAACAGGATTTGGATGTTCAGTTATTATGTGTCCAGCAGAGGCAGGTATTGAAAAATATGTTTCACCAGAAGAAACCCCAGATGGAAGACCAGGATATATTGTAGAAATATGTCATCCTAAAAAATCCGAGCTCGAACATCAATTGTTAGAAAGACTTGGACAGTGCGTTTTAACAGCACCTACCACAGCAGTATTTGATGCTATGGGAGAGGATGCCGATGAACAGTTGAAAGTAGGATTTAAATTGAAATTCTTCGGCGATGGTTATGAGAAAAAAGACAAAGTTGGAGAAAGAACAGTTTATAAAATACCAATAATGGGCGGAGAATTTATAGTAGAAAACAAATTGGGAGTTAAGAAAGGAGTAGCAGGAGGAAACTTTTTTATAATGGCTGACAGTAATATGACAGCTTTAACAGCAGCAGAAGCTGCAATAGATGCTATAAATACAGTAGAAAAAACCATTACACCATTCCCAGGAGGAATAGTTGCATCAGGTAGTAAGGTAGGATATACAAATCCAAAATACAAATTCATGGTAGCTACAACAAACCATAAAATGTGCCCAACATTAAAAGGCGTTGTTGAAGATTCAGAAGTTCCAGAAGATGTAAATGGAGTTTATGAAATTGTAATCGATGGTGTTGATGAAGAAGCTATTAAAGAAGCTACAAAAGCAGGAATTTTAGCAGCTACAACTGTTAAAGGTGTTAAGAAAATCACAGCAGGAAACTACGGTGGAAAATTAGGTAAATTCCAAATAAAATTGAGAGAATTATTTGAATAATTAACTTATTATATGTTAATTTAATTATTTAATTATACATTATATTATTTATTTCATTATAATTTTAATTTTTTATATTTTTCAAAAATTTAAAATAATATAATTTTAATATATTGGGGGTTTTACTTTGAAACCAAAATATGTATTAAAAAATGACATATTTGCAGAATTTACACTCAATAAGTCCTTCAATACATACAAGGGAAAGGTTATAAAATCCGATTTTAACGGGCTAATGGAAGGCGTTGTAATGCTAAATAAAAAGAATCATTGTTATTTTTATCCATTAAAGGCACTTCACATGATTAAACCAGAAAAATGCATTCCTGTAAATATCCTCCCAAAGACCTCATTACCTACGAATCCAAAAAATATACATACAAAAGAGGCACTTTCAAGAATTGTTGGACGAACTTTAAAGGTTTGTTATAACAACCCAAAAACAACATACCTTGGAAGACTTTTGGGATTTACAAGAGGTATATTTTCATGGACTATTGTTTTAGAGATATACGGTGAAGTGGTTATTCTGATAAATCCCAATTATGTTATATATTACGGCACAAGGTGGAATCTGCCAAAGAATAATGCACCATACAACCCACCCATGCTTTTAAACCTAACG
Source organism: Methanothermococcus okinawensis IH1 (assembly GCF_000179575.2). NCBI lineage: Archaea > Methanobacteriati > Methanobacteriota > Methanococci > Methanococcales > Methanococcaceae > Methanothermococcus > Methanothermococcus okinawensis. The sequence goes on from NC_015636.1 coordinate 158,854, forward strand.
AAAACAACCAATTACCTTAAAAAATGTCTTTTGGATGATGTTCAACTTGAAGTTAATCATCCAAGAATAAATATTGAAAATAAGGTTTATATTTATCCTCATGGTATTGTTTCAAATGATAATTATTTAAAAAAACAGGTTTCAGAATTCCTTAAAGAACATGGACTTTATTTTAGAGATAATATTAAAAAATACTAATAAAATAAAAATAATTTATAAATATAATAATATAGATATATAAGTTTTATAAAAAATATAAATATAATGAAAAATAATAATGTGATTAACCTATATATCTTAAATCTTCTTCATTTGTAGGAGCTCGCTGTTGCTGTTGCATAGCTTCTTCTTCAAACTTTTTGATTTTTTCTAAGAATTTTTCCATCTCTTTTGCCCTATCTTCCAGTTCTTTCATACTGATTTCAAATCCAATAAATTTTGAAAGTATTTCCAACACTCTTCTTGCAGATTTAGGGTCAACCAAATATCCAGGAGTTTCTCCCATAAGACATACGCCCTCAATACCATTTAATTTTGAAAATGTCAGCATTAATCCCGCAGCTCCTATAATACTTCCACCGTCCTGTCTAAACTCAGCACCGAGCTCAGATATTTTATCAGCCAATTCTTTTGATGTGGAAGCAACATAAACTTTTGGCATCTCCTCTTTTATTTGACCTATACCAAATCCGCCTAATGTATAGGTGATTTTTGCACCATACTTTATACCTATCTCTACTATTTTTTGAGAAAGCTGATATTGACCAGCAGGCGAAAGTGCCTGGGTATTTCCAAGAACTACCACCATAGATACAGGTTCTTTTATTATATAAACCTCATTATTCATAAAATCTACTGTTCCATCGTTATTAACCAAAACTTGTGGTGGAAAATCATCACAGTAAATTTCTAAAATCTTCTCTCCATTAAATTCATGTATTAAATGTTCTGCGGCTATTCTCCCCACATGACCTATTCCTGGAAGACCTTCTATTAATACGGCATCCTTCAATGGTTCTATATCCTTTATTTTTTTTCTATAATTTTTACCATAATCTCGCCATATAATTTTTTATATTATATAATATTCTTTTGATGATATATATCTTCTAATTTATATAAATATTATTTAGATTCTAAGTTAAATTTAATAATTATGTTATATTATCGATTATATTGTTTTTTATCTTAAAACGATTTTTTTATAAAGTTTTACGAGCTCCATAATATATCTTTCTTCATCCTCAGAGATATTTAATATTTCCTTTACCTTATTTGCCATATAGCACTTACCAAAAAACAAAGCCATGGCACTTGTGAAGTTATGAGCTCTCCTTTTTTTTGCCTTATCAAAATCGATAATGTATATCTTATTAATATTTTTATTATCATTTCTATTAACAATAATGTGTTTTCCCCCTTGAATCTCTGTATGGTCTATTTTATGTAAATCAAGACGCAAACACTGTCTAAGTGTTTCCTCAATAATACACAATAGTTCTTTTTTATCAATATCATTTTGATTCATGTAGTCCTTTAAAGTAATACCATCTGCAAATTCCATAATAAGAAAATCCTCTGAAAAATTATAAACTATCGGAGCTACTCCAAATTTGTTAATTTCTTTTAGTATGTTCCCCTCATGATAAATTGTATTTTTAGCCCCAAGTCTTGGCACCTTAATGGCAACTAATTTATCATCCATCAAACCTTTAAAAACTACTCCCCTATGTCCCTTACCTACAAAATCTATCAATCTTATATTATTTTCTTTTAAAATTTTATTTAGCATATTCCAATCTACTAAATTACAAATTATTGGATGATTTTTAAATTTTTTAATAGCATTCAAATTATCAATATTATTGTATTTATCGTTATATTTATTACATATATCACTATATTTATTAGCGTTATTTTTATTTATATCCATATATTCACCAATTAAATAATAATCTTCAACAAAATCCAAAGCAATATTATGAACAAAACCCCCATTATTGCCAATTTAAAGGCAGCTTTTATAGCAGATATCACTATTTTTACCATTATAATCAATATCAATAGTGCTATAATTACCATGATTACATGATTTATCATTATCACACCACTTATTATATTTAATAAATGAATATAATTAATAAAAATAAGTAAAAAAATAATAAAATAATATATATTGGACAAGTATAATTAAAATAAATAAATTAAATAAACTAATGTAGATATATTATTTATAAATCATTCCATATATATGGCAACCTTGTAGGGTATTGCAAATCTCTTTTTATTTGCTTTATCTTCGCCGTTTATAATAATTTCACATTCAAATTCTTTTTCAAGGAATTCCTTTGCATCGTTTAATATTGCAACCTCATCAATGATAGGTTTTATTCCAATTTTCATTATCTCATTTATGAATTTTGGAATCTCCTTTCCATACTTCCTAAATTCTGGATTTTTCATTATAATAGGCATCATCTGTTTTACATTTTTATCTTTATTTTCAGCCATGATTTTTAAAACCTCATATTTCCAATCGTCCGATGTGTATAAATATATCTTCTCTGGTTTTATTTTTGCAACACCCATAATGTTTCTTATATCGTCCATTGTTGATTTTATAAACTCTTCTGCTAAATCAAGGGATTCATCTATATATTTTTCATCAGCTACTGGAAATGATTCCTTTGAGATATATCCGTCTTTACTTAGGAGCTCCCATATTTCTTCACATAAATGCGGTGTCATAGGTGTCAATATCTTTGTCCATATTTCAACGATATATCTTAGTATATGCTTATTATTTCCTCCCCTTCTTTTATACCATCTTAAATCATTCATTAGACCATAGAACAGTATTCCTACTTTTCTAAGGTGGAATTTATTATATGATTCATCTGCTATTTTTATGGCATTATGGGTTTTATGTAATAACCATTTATCGATTGTCGATAATTTACTTACATTTAGTTCATCCAAGTTATTATCATTATTATCATTATTGTTATTATTATCATTATTATTAATATCCTTTACATTAACTGCCAATTCATAGAATTTAATTAAATTATCCTTAGCCTTTTCCATATCTTTAAACTTAACATCTGCATCCTGTGGGAGCTCTGCACAGGTGGTAATATAAAACCTTGCAACATCAGGACCGTATTTTTCGGCAACCTCCATTACTGGAAGAACTGGACCTTTTGATTTTGAAAGTTTTCTGCCTTCTATTGTCACATATCCATTTACAACAATGCCCCTTGGCCAAAATTCTTCATCAAACAGAGCTACATGGTTAAATATCATAAATGTTAAGTGGTTGGGCACAAGGTCTTTTGCCGAACATCTCCAATCCAATGGATAGTAATATAAAAATTCTTTTCTCATTTCTTTTATGAGCTCAGCATTTATATTTGTGTTTTTTGAAACTTCGTTTATATCTCCCTTTCCAAGGAATACATAGTCAAATAATTCTGGAAGAAGCTGTTCAGGTTTTATATTATTTGTATTTATGGTCTTTGCTATTGTATAATATGCCATATATATGGTGCTATCTGAAAGGCTCTCAATCATCCAGTTTTTATCGAATGGTAGTTTTGTTCCAAGTCCTTTTTTCCTTGCACATGCCTTATCCTTCATCCAGTCAATTTTATTGTGGAAATCCACCCTTACAGATTCTGGAATAAATTTCATCTTATCTACGCATTTATGTGCTTTTTTCTTCCATTCCTCATCCGAGTATGTGATAAACCATTGCCCTTTAACTGTTTTTACAACACATTCTGTTCCACATCTACAAACAACAGGTTCTGATAACTCATAAAGAACCTCTGCAATTCCTTTTTTAATTAAATCCTTTGTAAGTATGTCTTTTATATCCCTCACAGCAACATCTTTATACTCTCCACAATTTTCATTTAATATACCTTTGTGGAACTCATCCTTATAGATTTTGTTTGTGGCTTTTTCCAAATTCTCCTCATCATTTTGGTCTTTTATCCCCATTTTTTCTACAATTTCCTTTGCAGGATATTTTCCATATCCTTCTATTTTAATAAGAGATATCAATTCATCGTCAGTTAATTCCTTCCCAATACTTTCATAGTAATCTCTTAAAGCAACATAATCATAAGGAGCATGTGCTGGAACGCTCATTACACAGCCTGTTCCTATTTCTGTTTCAACAAATGATGCAGGATATATTGGCACTTCCTTATTTGTAATAGGATTTACTACGGTTTTTCCAACTAATTCACTGCCTTTTATTTCCTTTATCAACTGCACTTTTTTATCTTGATTTTTAAGCTTTTCAGAAGCTTCTTTGCTGACAATCCATATTCCGTTGTATTTTAGAGATATGTCCTCACTGTTGGAATTTTGAACCTCATCATAAACTTTTATTATATAATAGGTTTTTTCAGGGTTAATCCAGGCATTTACTACACCGAATATTGTTTCAGGCCTAAGGGTAGCCATAGGCATTATACATTCTTCTTCTTTTCCATCTATATCCATTTTCATTTTAAATTTTAAAAGCACATATTCAATAAGGGTTGCATCCTCTCCCTTTAATAAATCGTGGTCTTCCACAGGATTATCACATCTTGGACAGTATCTGACGGGGTGGGAACCTTTTTTAATATATCCTTTTTCCTTCAACTTTAAAAACTGCCATTCTATGAACTTTTTAAATGTTTCATCGTCCGTTTTAAAGTTTCTTCTCCAATCAAGTGCAAATCCCATTTTTTTAAATGATTCAGTAGCCTTTTTTGAGAAATATTTCACGATATTTTCTGGCGTGTTTAATGTTAATAACTCATCCATAGGTATATTATGTAATGTATTGTATGCCCAAATCGTATGTTTATCCTGTTTTTTTATGAGCTCCGCTAATCCCAATATTGGGGTCCCACTTACATGAAATCCAAAAGTCCATAAAACATTTTTATTTTTCATTCTTTGGTATCTTGCAACGGTTTCTGGAATTGTAAATGTTCTTAAATGCCCGGCATGTAAAACACCATTTAAATATGGAAATGCCGCAGTTATATAAAACTTATTTTCGTTTTTATTTGGTTCTTCTGGATTTCCAGCATCTGCTTCAAATATCCTATCCTTTTCCCATCTTTTTTGCCACTTTTCAGCAATTTTAACAAAATCAACTGACATACTATACCTCTTATTTTATTTTTTTCTTATATCTCCTTTTTTTATATATTTTATTTTTTAAATTTTCTAAATTTTTTATTTTTATTTTTTATTTTATTTTTTTCGTTTTATTGAATATCACTGTAAATCTTAATTAAATAATACTGCATCAAATATAATACATCATAAAGCATAATAACTGAATTTAATAAATACTTTTTATAACAAATACCGAGTTTATATATAATTTAAAGAATAATAATAGAGCGTTAGGATAGTAACGTTATGGTAATAAAATATTATCATAAACTTATTCTTAATAATATGGCAATATATTTAAAAATGATTCATAGAGTATATATTTAAGGCATATTTATAAATAATTTAAAATATTTCTTATTATTTTATTATTTATTTTAATTTTATTATTTTAGTAATCTCATTTATAACTGAGTAGAATATAATGAAAATATAAAATATTAATTTATATAAATATGGGTGAAACAGTGGAAAATTTCTCAGAATGGTATGGAAATATACTTGAAAGAGCGGAAATATATGATTTAAGATATCCAATAAAAGGATGTGGTGTTTATCTACCTTATGGGTTTAAAATAAGAAAATATGCATTTGAAATAATAAGAAACATGCTTGATGAAACAGGGCATGACGAAGCACTATTTCCTATGCTTATTCCAGAAGACCTTCTTGCAAAGGAAGGAGAGCATATAAAAGGATTTGAAGATGAGGTCTATTGGGTAACACATGGCGGAAAAACGCCTCTCGATGTAAAACTTGCTTTAAGACCTACATCTGAAACACCAATTTATTATATGATGAAGTTATGGATAAAGGTGCATACTGACCTTCCAATAAAAGTTTATCAAGTCGTAAATACATTTAGATATGAAACAAAGCACACAAGACCCCTCATTAGATTAAGAGAGATTATGACATTTAAGGAAGCTCATACAGCACATGCTACAAAGGAGGATGCTGAAAATCAGGTGAAGGAAGCAATAAACATATATAAAAATTTCTTTGATGAGCTCGGTATTCCAACAATTATATCAAAAAGACCAGAATGGGATAAATTTCCAGGTGCAGAATATACCATGGCATTTGATACCATATTCCCAGATGGAAAAACCATGCAAATTGGAACCGTCCATAATTTAGGGCAGAATTTTGCAAAAACCTTTGAGTTGGAATTCGAAACAGCCGATGGCGGTAAAGATTATGCCTATCAAACATGCTACGGTATATCCGATAGGGTGATTGCTTCAATTATAGCACTTCATGGAGATGAAAAAGGGCTTATACTTCCACCAAATGTAGCACCTATTCAAATAGTAATTATACCTCTTTTGTTTAAAGGAAAAGAAGAAATTGCAATGAATAAGGCAGAAGAGGTATATAACACCTTAAAAGAAAAAGGATTTAGGGTAAAACTTGATGATAGAGATATAAGACCAGGTAGGAAATTCAATGATTGGGAATTAAAAGGAGCCCCTATAAGAATTGAGTTAGGTCCAAGAGATATAGAAAATAAAAAGATTACATTATTCAGAAGAGATACTGGGGAAAAATTCCAAATAAATGAAGATGATTTATTAGATGGAATAAACAACACAATGAACTCCATAATGAAAACAATTAAAGAAAAAGCCAATGAAAGAGTAAATTCATTTATCACCATAATGGATAATAAAAATAATAAAAATAATAATGATATCGAAGCTCTTATAGACAATGTAAAAGAAATACTTGCGGAGAAGAAGGGGGTGGTTTTAATACCTTATGATAAAAACTTATACAATGAAGAGTTTGAAGAATCAATAGAAGCCTCTGTTCTTGGAATCACCAAATGCAATGGTAATGAATATATTGCAGTTGCAAGAACCTATTGATTTAATTTATTTTTTATTTTTTATTATTTAAATAGATATAACTAAGAATATTAAAATAAATGACTTAAAAATCCTGGAATAAAATAAAAAGTTCCTATGGCACTTCCAATGCTGGAAAGTGTGGCAACCATTAAAATCCTTATTATATTGTTATTCATTAATTCCTTTAAACTGTTGGATTTGAATAATTCATCAATATCTTCTGTTGATATGCTTCTATATTTTAATTCAACAAGACCTGCCACATAACCTGCTCCAATTACTGGAATAAGGGAGGTAATTGGTGCTGCAAGGAATGCCGAAATAATTGATGGAATCTTCCCACGAGCAATAATTGCACCAAGTGCCGATAAACTACCATTTATAAGTATCCAATCAATGGTTAATTTCTTTAAAGCTTCTGGGTTAGAAGATATTGCATAGAATCCATATAATATAATACATAATATTATTGATGATACTATTAATTTAAAATAGTTTTTTCCTTTTTTACCTCCATCAATTCCTTTAAATCTATATTTAGTTCATTTTTTTCTAATTTTTTTAAATAATTACATATTCCACTTAAATGACCCGCCCCAACAACTGCCAAGATTTTTTCTTTTCCTTTACTCATTTCAAAGAGATTTTTTGCCATAAATTTATCCCTTTCATCCACAAGAACCTCATATATTGAAGGAGACATTTCTTTTAACATTTTAATTAAGTCTTCTGCATTATTTACCATTTCATTTAAAGATTTTTCATCCAATTCAACGTTATTATTATCGTCATTAAATAACTCATACAAAAAATTTAACTTTTCCCTTAAACTCATAGTTTTCAGAGCTCGTTTCAAGGTAATATTTATAGGTCTATCTATCAACGATATTGGTTTATTATATGCCATTGCCAAATCAACCGCTTTTTTCATTTCGCTACCTGGTTTTATACCAAATCTCTCCCCAATGTCCTTTTGAAAATTTGCTAAAATTGTATGAATCAAAAAAAGACCCACATTTCCCTCTTTTATTAATTTCAATACATCAATATTTTTATTGTTAATACTGTTATTGCCATGATGCATATCGTTTGTAATGGCAAAAAACCTATCTTTATCCAATTCAACCGCTATTACATCAGGGTCTATGTCAATTATAGCGTTCTCAACCTCCATTACACTATTCCCTGAAACATGGGCTGTTCCTACTAAGTAAATATCACATTCATTGGTACCATTGTTAATTTTTATATGCATTATTTCACCAAAATAAAATAATATTAATTATTTAGTTTTAAATTAATATTATTTAAATTATTAATTATAATTTTTATGTTTATATATTTGGATATTATTTCTATTTTATTTCATATTATTATAATAAATCAAGTATCTTTAATTTATTTCTAATATATACTCTCTATAAATAAAATTATTACAAAAATGAGTATAAAAATTTAAAATTAAAAATAATAAATTAAATTATTATATTATTTTTTATATAGTTATATATATTTATAGCTATATATTTATACATATATTTTTTTGATTAATACTATCATAAAAATCAAATCAAAAAATATATAAAATATTAATCTCATAATAATCAAAAGTTATATTATAATATATAATAATCACAAAAATTTTCTTATAAGATAAAAAATATAAAATAATATAATAAAATATAAAATAATTAAAAGTAATAAAATAAAAAGGCGATAATATGAATGCATTTAGTTTTTTAGATATTGAGAGAGAAAAAGGCATTACTATGGTATTGGATAAAGGATTATCCCCCGATTTTATAAATGATTACTTAAAAGTTTGTGGAGAGTATATAAACTTTATTAAATTTGGTTGGGGAACTAGTGCAGTTCAAAATAGGGATATTGTAAAAGAAAAGATAAGAAATTACAAAAGATATGGAATAAAATCATATCCCGGCGGAACCTTATTTGAGGTCTGTTTTTCAAGAGGAATGTTTGACGAATATTTAAATGAATGTAAGGAGCTCGGTTTTGAAGCTGTGGAAATATCCAATGGTTCTATGGATTTAAGTTTAGAAGATAGAAAAAATGCTATAAAAATGGCAAAAGATGAGGGATTTATCGTTTTAACAGAGGTTGGAAAAAAGAACATAGAAAAAGATAAAGAATTAAGCATAATGGATAGAATAAATCTGATAAATGAAGACCTAAAAGTAGGAGCTGATTATGTAATTATCGAAGGTAGAGAAAGCGGAAAATCCATTGGATTGTTTGATAAGGAAGGAAATGTAAAATTATCAGAATTTGAAACCTTAATTAACAATGTCCCAGTTGAAAAAATTATATTTGAAGCTCCAAATAAAAATCAGCAGGTTGAATTCATATTAAAAGTTGGAAATGATGTTAATTTAGGAAATATTGCATATAATGAAGTAATTTCATTGGAAACCCTTAGAAGAGGATTAAGGGGAGATACTTTTGGGAAAATACAGTAAAAATAATTAAGATATACCCAATTAATAAGCCAAATAATTTATAAAAATATAGAAATGTGATAATATGGATATAAACGAAATTACAATAATAGGTGGATACAACAAATTTGGAGAGGCAGAGGCAGTTAAAGAATTAACTGTAAAAAAAGGAGAAATATTTGGTGTTGTAGGTCCAACAGGTAGTGGTAAATCTAATTTAATAAGTGATATTGAGCAGTTAGCACAGGGAGATACTCTTTCAAGAAGAAAAATATTGATAAACGGGGAAGTTCCGCCGGTTGATATGAGAAGAGACCCAAGAAAAAGAAGAATAGCTCAATTATCACAAAATATGAATTTTTTAGCAGACATGACTGTTGAAGAATTCCTATTGATGCATGCAAAAAGTAGAGGCATAGAAAAAGAAGGAATAGTGGATGAAATAATAAATTTAGCCAATAAATTGACAGGAGAGCCGATTAAAAAGGAATATAATTTAACCATATTGAGCGGTGGCCAGTCAAGAAGTTTAATGGTTGCAGATGTGGCTGTTATAAGTGATTCTCCTATCGTGTTAATTGATGAAATAGAAAATGCAGGTATTAAAAAACATGAAGCCTTAGAGCTCTTAGCAGGTTATGGAAAAATTGTAATGGTTATTACCCACGACCCAGTTTTAGCACTTATGACAGATAGAAGGGTTGTAATGAAAAACGGAGGAATGACCGAAATTATAGAAACCTCTGAGGAAGAAAAGGAGGTTTCAAAGAAATTAAATTGTATAGATAATTGGATGTTATCAATGAGAGAAAAAATAAGATATGGCGATAGACTGGCATTGGAAGATATAAAATTTACCGTATAAGGTGAGAAATAAATGGATAAAATAGAAAAGAATAATAAAGATATAAAAATAAGTATAGTGGCAGGAACTCCCGGAGCAGGAAAAACTTCTGTATTAATACATACAATTAAAAATCTTATGAATGCAGGATATAATCCAGCGGTTGTTAAAATTGACTGTCTTTATACAGATGATGACATAAGATATGGTAAATTAGGTATTCCCACGCTTATAGGACTTAGTAAAGATATGTGTCCAGACCATTTTGCAATATATAATTTGGAAGAGATGGTTGAATGGGCAAAAAATCAGGACAAAGATATAGACACACTTATAATTGAAACCGCAGGATTGTGCCATAGATGTGCCCCATATACAAAAAACAGCCTTGGAATCTGTGTGATAGATGCAACATCTGGACCAAATACACCGAGAAAGGTAGGCCCATTTTTAACAAGTGCCGATGTTGTAGCAATTACGAAAGGGGATATAATTTCTCAGGCAGAAAGAGAAGTATTTAGAGAAAGAATTTTGGAAATGAACCCTAATTGTAGAATATATGATGTAAATGGATTAAGTGGACAAGGTTGCGGGGAGATAGCCGATGAAATAGCTGAAACAGAACCACTGAATAGCTTAGAAAATGAAGAATTAAGACATAATGCTCCATTATGCATTTGTACCCTTTGTGTTGGAGAAACGAGAGTTTCAAAGAAATACCACAGAGGGGTATTAAGAAGAATCGATGGATTTACAAAATATACAGGGGAATGATATGGGCGTAGATAAATCGGATAAATTAAATAAAATAATAAAATTACTTCCAGGATATAATTGCAGAGCATGTGGTTATAAGCGATGCGATATTTTTGCAGAGGAACTTTTAAATGGTAGAACTTCATTGGATAAATGCCCATTTTTATTTAGAGAAGATTTTAAACAGAACATGATCGAGTTAAAAGAATTATTAAAAGATGTGGAATATAAAGAGGTAAAATCAGAAGCGGAAGAAGAAGAAAAACTCGTAGGGGTAATTGACGAATATGAAGCAGATTTTCTGTTAGACCCTTTACCTAATGAACATTCATGCAGGGAAACTTTAATGATTGCTGATAAAAAGCCTTTAAAAATTGGGGATTATATTCAATATAGGCCGTTGGGATGTCCGATACCGCATTTTGCTAAAATAATTGATGAAAATCATGGGTTGTATATAGTCCATATTGAAGGTCCATGCCATAGAATCACAGGAAAGGAAAAAGAATATATAAATGTAGGTATAGCCATGGTCGTGGCATTTGAAGGAATAGTTATTGGAAAGGTCCCAGAGGTAGGGCATACTGTTAAGTTTATACCAAATCACTGCATGATGCAGAAGGTTCATTCAGGTGTAGTTGTTGAAGTTGAGGGAAACAGGGCATATATTGAAGGTATTGATTTAAAAGTCTGGTAATTTTGTGATTTTAAATTTCCATTTTAATATTAATATATATTATTTTATTATTATTTTCATTTAGATTTTTTAAATTTTACAGTTTTTATGTTTATGTAAATATTCTTAAAATATGTATGATTTAACTTATTTTACGATTTCATTACCAGTTATGTGTGTTATTTTATTATCCAATATTTTCAAAACCTTTCTAAGTGGTATATTTAATTCTTCTGCTATTTTTTTGGCATCTTCATATTCGGGCTTTATATTTATTATTTTATCATCAATGGAGGATATTTTTACATCACATTTAAATTCTTTACCATTTATGTTAATAAAATAGGTTTTTTTAATTCGTTCTGCTTTTATTCTATCTATTCCTTTTATCCTTACCCCCAATGTTCCAGTTTCTTCCATAAGCATTTTTGCGAATTTTTCAGAAGTTGCATAATCTGTAATTACAGAAATAATATTGGTAGGTCGGTTTTTCTTTCCAATACCATTTACAACAAACACCTCTTTTGCCCCTTCATTTAGTAATTTTTCAAACAGAGCTCCTATAACCTCACCGGATATATCATCCACATTGGTTTCAAGCACAACCATATTTTTTTCCATTATATCTTCATTTATTTTTCCCTCAACAACCCTTAAAATATTTGGGACTTCTTTTAATGTCTTTGAGCCTCCGCCATATCCAACTTTTATAGGTATCATAGGTGGAAAGTTATCTACAATTTCATCAACTATATTGGAGAGTATGGCAATGCCCGTAGGTGTGGTGTGTTCAAATTTAGTGGCATAAGGAGGATTGGAGTATTTTATACCATGTTTGCATAATATTTCAAGGGTAGCAGGTGCAGGAATCGATAATATACCATGTTCCATCTTAGTGTAACCTCCACCAAGAACTGGGGGTGTAGAGTATATTTTCCCATTTAAAAACCCGTTTTTTTCAAGTAGCATTATACTTCCAACAACATCAAAAATAGTATCAAGAGATGCCACTTCGTGAAGGTGGAAATTAGTTTTATGGAGCTTTTTTTCAGCATATATTAAATCATTTATAATATTGTTTGTTATACTTTTTGCCCTATTGGATAATTTTAAATTGTTTGAAACTTCTGCAATAGCATTTTTTAAATCTTCTGGATGGTGAAATCTATCCTCAATTATATCTATATAAAGCTTTTTTGCCATTATGCCGTTTATTTTTTCTTCTTTAATATTTACTTCAAATTTTTTGCAGTTTTCCAAATTGTTGATGACAGAGGTGAGCTCATATAACGAATCGATATCATCCGTTAAATCAATAAGTGCGGATATAAACATATCACCAGATATTCCTGATATTTTAGGGTCTATAATTAGAGTTTTCATACTATCACTTTTATATTGATGAAAATAAAAAAATAAATTATAAAATAAAATAACGCTCATGTTCTTATATTGGTTAGGCATTATCGGATAATGGTTATGTAATTATTATTCATCGGAGCTCCGATAATTTTCTCCGATAAAGTTTTTATCGCTATATGTTTTCATTATTTATAGTAGATAATTTAAGTATATCTATATATAACATCATAATAAATTATTAATATTTATCATCATCATATTGTGATATTATGTATATCTTAAAGGTAGCATATAACAAACACCATTATGGATTTCAAACTCAACCCCATAAAGAAACAGTTTGCGATAAAATAATGGATGCTTTAAAAGAATGTAATTATTTAGCAAATGACAAAATAATTTTTTGTGGAGGTAGAACCGATAAAGGCGTTTCTGCAATTGGAAATTTTATAGTTGTAGAATTAAGCCAAGAGCCGATTTTATCCCATATTTATTCAAAATTAAAAAATAAAGGAATATGGATATTTGGCTACAAAAAGATAGATACTATTCCTGAGGTAAAATATAGACATTATAGATATATATTGCCTATTATACCACATATCGATGAATACAACATTGATTTAATGATAGAAGCTTCAAAAAAACTTATAGGGGAACATTCATTCCATAACCTATCAAAAAAAGATAGAACAAAGGAAAAAAGCCCCATTAGGACAATATATGATATAAAAATTGAAAAAAATCTATACTATATTACAATTGATGTTATCGGCAAAAGTTTTCTGTGGAATATGGTAAGAAAGATAATCACTGCATTATCCGAAGTTGGAAAAGAAAATAAACCTGTGGGGTGGATAGATGAGCTCCTGTGTGAGAACCATAAAGGGGGTGTTCCACCCGCACCAGCAGAAGGGCTTATACTGATGGAAGCAAAAACTGATATAGAGTATATTTATGACAAATATGTATTAAATAGGTTTAGAAGGGAATGGATGGAAAACTACAAAAAAACAACCATGAAATTAGGAGTATGTAGAAATATGATGGAATTTATATAAAATAATCCATATAATTTATAATTCATAATTTATATAAAATATTTTTGATTATAATTACATATTCATATGGGATATAATGAAGTATTAAGCCATAAAAAATTAAAATAATTTAATATTATATTATAATTTATTCAAATTTATACCATATACATTATAAAATCTCAAATAGATAAGATAGAAGAGAGATAAAATTAGAAAAAATTAGATATGATGATAATATGGAAAAATACATTACTTCGATAAGTATAGATATATCCTCAAATGATGTAGAAACAAATCCTATTGTAAATGAAAAAATAAGGAGGGAATTGTCCTTAATTACTCATCCAGATGTAAAATCAGCACTTTCAAATATTACGGGGGATGATATAGTAATTACCTCTTTTGTTCCTGAAAACTTAATCGAAGAAACCAATAAAAATATTATAAAATTATTAAAAAAACATGCCGAAGGTTTTGAAGATTTAAATGGGATTTCCGAACATCCTGAGGATGCAGGGGAGGGAGTATCCTATGCAATAGCTAAGGCGGGCTCTAAATATGGGGATTCTTTAATTGTTTCTTTTGACACCTACGGGGGAGAAGATATTGTAAATGAAATGGCATTGTTTGTTGAAGATATTGGGAAAAAATACGGCTTTGATGTGGGTTCCAGCGTATCTAACAAGCCTAAAAAGATTCACGGCGTTGGATATTCTGGCATTGCCACAGATGACCCTGTTGTTATCATTACCTTTGAAGAATTAAAGGAGCTCCCAAAATTAGCAGGATTAATATTTGGTGGGTTGCTAAGTTTTGACAATTTATATTTTGTTAAAAAAGGAACTGCCACGAATATACTACCACCAGGGGTAATTTATACGATGTCTGCCTTTTTAAATGGAAATGTAATAGATTTATACGATGGTATAAGGAGAAAATATAATTTACTTTAATTATTTAATTAATTTGGTTATTCTTTTAATTTATTTTAATTATTTTATTTTTTTACTTTTCATTTTTTATTTTAATGTATATCATTATATTTAAATATATTTTAAAAATATTAAAATACATCGATTAATCGGAAGTTTTAAATATATTAACTTTAAATATAGCAATATTACCACTGCACATATGTGGATAAAAGAGGTGAAAAAATGCTAGAGGCATGCGAATCGAAATGGGATATAATAAAGAATTTCATACCATCATGGTTTGCAGCGATAATGGGAACAGGTATATTGGCAATTACAAGTCATATGTATGCCATGTATTTGCCCATACTAAATACAGTTGCTGTATATCTTGTTTATTTTAATGTATTTCTGTTTATACTATTTAGCATACCTTGGACATTGAGATGGATAATATTTCCAAAAAATGCAAAAGCAGATTTAAATCATCCAGTATTATCTGCATTTTACCCAACATTTGCTGTTAGTATGTTAGTTCTTGCATCGGATTTTTTTACAATCCTCCACAACATATATTGGTCTAAAATATTTTGGATACTTGGAGCTCTGTCTATGATTGTATTTAGTATAATTGTTCCATTCCAAATGTTTAAATCTGAAAATATAAAATTAGACCATGTAAATCCCGGATGGTATATTCCTCCTGTTGGTTTAATAGTTATTCCTATTGCAGGTGGATTATTGGCACCCCATTTTACAGGATTGCTCCATGAATTAGCCGTTATTACAAATTTCTTTGGATGGGGAGCAGGATTTTTCTTATACTTGGCTATATTGGCAATTGTATTTTATAGATTTATGCTTCACCATCCACTACCCTCAACCCTTGCTCCGACTGTATGGATTAATTTAGGTCCAATAGGTGCAGGTATTATTGCATTGATAAATATTGTTCATAATACTCCAATAATACATATTAAAGACCCATACTATATCTTTTCATTTATATTTTGGGGATTTGGACTTTGGTGGGCTATAATGGCAATAGTTATGACATTGCACTATATTAAAAACTTAAAACTCCCATATGGCATGCCTTGGTGGGCATTTATCTTCCCTCTTGGTGCCTATGTTGGCTCAACATATTACATATATAATTTATTCCACTACAATATAGTAAATTATATAGGATTTGGTTTATATTGGCTATTGTTCTTTTTCTGGGCAATTACCCTTATAAAAACTGCAATATCAACATATCATGGATATCCATTTAAAGGGCACTAATTTAGAAGCAAAACATTAATAATAAATATTAAGTAGATATTATTAATTATTAGTTTATTAATTTTAATTATATTTTATTGTAATTATATTTTATTATATTTTTATTATTCTATAATTAATATTATAGCTATTTTTAGGTGAAAATTTATGTGGATTTCTCCGATGAATATGATGATGGGAAATTATTGGAATTTTGGTTTTATGTTTTTTGGATTTTGGACTGTAATAAAAATTATTGTATTTATATTGGTTGTTGTAGATATAGTTAAAAGAGATGATTTAGACATTCTTGAAAAAATTTTATGGCTGTTAATTGTTTGGTTTTTGGGAATAATTGGAGCTATAATTTATTACCTGCTGTCTAAACGAAGATAATTAAAAAAATTAAAAATAAAAAATAAAATAAAAAATAAAGGTATAGATATATGGTAATGTATATTAAAGACGAAGTTGGAGTAATAGGTATAGATGATGCCCCATTTAATAGAAACGATAAAGAAGCCCTATTAATTGGGACTTATTATCGAGGAAATAAGATAATAGATGGCATTTACTTTAAAAAAATACACAGAGATGGAATGGATTCAACAGAAAAGATTATTGAAATGATCATGGGAAAACATAAAACAAAGATAAATGTTATATTCTTGGACGGCGTTACATTTGGAGGATTTAACATAGCAAACCTATATGAAATAAATGAAAAAACCAATATCCCTGTGGTTGCAGTTATTGACAGGATGCCCAATCGACAAAAAATGATGGATGCTTTAAAAAAACATTTTGAGGACTATGAAAAAAGAATCTACCTTTTAAAATCATTCCCAGAGCCTGAAAAAATTAGTGATATATATGTTCAGTATGTCGGTATAGAGAAGGAGCTCCTAAAAATGATAATACAAAAAACAAGATTAAAAAGCAAAATTCCAGAATGTTTAAGAATATCCCACTTAATAGGAAGAGGATTTTTGGAGTTATAATTTTATTTTAAATAACTTTCTTAAACTAAATTATCTAAATAAACCAAATAAACTAATTAAAAACTAAATAAAAATAAAAAAATATAAAATAAAAAAATATAAAATAATTAAAAAAATAAAACTAAAATATAATTAATAAGGAACAGGTAATCCTATCTCTTTTCTATGTTCAATTTCTTTGGAATTATTAGTTTTCTTAGTTAATGCAAGTTTTTCAAGGATTCCTAAACCAAATTTACCTTCATCTATTGGTTTGGTTTCTAAGTATCCTTCATCAACCATCTTGTTGAAGAATTCTTCACCTTTTGATGTTCTTATAAATACCGAGCTCCAACCATCAGGACTGCCTACTGAACCTGTTGAGATATCTGCCAATTCTGCTGTATAGTCTGTGCATACATGGCATGCTTTTTGTTCGTAGGGATGGGTTTCTTTTAACTTTATAGATTTTGCCTCTCCCCATTTTGTATATACCCAGAATTTACCTTTTCCTATATCCAATTTAGCAACATCGTCTATTTTTACACCGCAGTGTTCTTCAATTATGGTTTTCATACCATTATATGGGAAGTTTTCCATACAGAATATACCCATAATCAATGCAATTTTATCTGGCATGTGTCTGAATCCTACTGGATATTTCATGGCTTTTCTTGTAGCTATTACCTGACATGGAGTTCCTACAACTCCAAGTTTTTCACAGCCGTATTCTCTAATAGCACTTTTTAAAACGCTTATATTTGGACATACTGTATATTTTGTTCCTCCTGCTTTTAAAACCTCTTCTGGTGTTGTGGCAACCTTGGGAACTGGCTTACAACCTTCACCTTTATCTGCTACTATTACACCATCTAAAAGGTTATTTTCCAACCCATATATAAATGCGCTAGATACTATCCCACCATCTTGGGATTTTTTTAATATCTTTTTATCCGTAGCTCTTGCGGATATTATTGTCTTATAATTTCCAAAAGCATCCATTTAATCACCCCTAAGGATTTTTATTGTTCTATCTCTTTAACCTGTTCTGGAATTCTTATTCTTGGGCATTGGAATGAACATGCTCCACATTTTATACATACTTCATTTAAAATATTAGGTCTTCCTTCAACCATTTCAATAGCTCTTGTTGGACATGCAGAGGCACAGGAACCACATCCCATGCAGAGGGATTTATTTACTACATTTGTAATTAAATCACATCCACAGGCTTCTGTGCTATTCTGAGCAAACTCTGCAAATGGTTGTAAATATTTTGTATCTCCATTTATTGCCAATATAATTACCTTAACTATTGTTTCTGGTGATGGAGGACATCCAGGAATTGCCAAATCAACTTTTATCACATCTCCAACAGCAACATACGAGGCATGAGCTGGTTTTGACATCTGTCCTCCCCTACTATATCTTAAAACTCCACCAGTTGCTGCACATGCTCCCAATGCAACTACAATCTTTGCCTTTTTTCTTGTTTCGAGAATATCCTTTATAGAATGTTCATCATCCAAACAAACCGCACCTTCCACAAGTGCAATATCTATATTATCAGGAATTTTTCTTTCAATCAATATTTTTTCATCGGTTTCATTTATCTCTGTTTTTTCATCCATCAAAGTCAATGAATAAACTAAATCTATACTTCCCAATATATCCAAAAGCTTTTCATAGGTATCAGTTAATGATATTAAACATCCAGTACATCCACTCATGTGAATGTGTGCCACCCTTACCATTTTTTCACCTCAATTAAAATAATATTTACAAAAAATTATATATTTAAATATATATTTATACTATTAATATTATTGACCATGATTAATGTTTTAGTTATTAATTATTACTTATTAATCATTCAACTGCTAATTCGTCCAACACCATATTTACTGCCTTATCAACTGATTTTTTTACTTCTTCTGATAGTTCAAGACATATATCTGGTGCAGGCATGTTTTTTATTTGGCATCCTATAACCACTATATCAATATTATAATTTTCACTGAGCTCATTTAACATTCCTGCAAGTGGCATATTATGGGCATCTGCTTGATATTTTTCAATTTCGGGTAAATCCTTAGGATAAAGTTTTATCAATTCTCCAGCCTTTAATCCATAATCTATTGCATCTACTATCACTATCTTTCTTATTGGCGTATTCTCATCAATTAAAGATAATATAAAGTGAGATGCACCAGTTCCTGCATCTATTAGTTCTATTTTATTGGAGTTCAAAATTGGATTATTTTCTTTCATTTTATTTAATTCATTTATTACAGTATATCCAAATCCATCGTCTCCAAATAATATATTTCCACATCCAAGGACTAAAATTTCTTTATTTAAATAGTTAGGCATATTACACCCTTAAATTTAGTTATTAAATTATATTGGTTATTATTTTTGTTATTATTTTTTGGTTATTATATCATATTAGTTAATTTATAGCCAATTATCAATTAGATTAGTGAATAAGTTTTTCATCTACTGTTTTATTATCATAATCCTTAACAATCATGTGAGTTGCACAGGAAACGCATGGGTCATAGGCTCTAACCACATGTTCTGCAAATTTATAATGGCTTCCCTCAATTGCTTTACCGATTAATGGAATATTCCAAGTTGTAGCAACAATTGCGTTATAGTATGTTATTCTTCCGTTCTTATCGATTGAAGCTTGATGGGTATTGTGCCCCCTTGCTGCTTCATGAACACCTAAACCCACCTTTTCACCATCACCAATTATTGGTTCGTTTGAAAGGGTTTTTCCATTTACATTTAATTCATCAACAATTTCCATTGCTCTTTTTACTAAAACAATTAATTCATAAGCCCTAGCTATATGTATAGCCATGGCTCCTTTTTCTTTAAAATCAAAGAATTTGTTAAATCTTGCCCTAGGTCCAACTTCTGCCAATCTTCCATTTAATGTAGGAATTGTTGTTGATGCCTGTAATGCTACCTCCTTTTCATAGACATCAAATGGTGTGTATTCTACAACATTATCTTGGTCGATTTTTGTTCTATCTCCATAAGTCGGGTGAGTAGCAATATATCCAAAATCATGGTATCCAAGTTTTTCTGGGAGCTCCGTTCCATCAGCTAATGCTCTACTTTCAAATATTGGAATTAAATAATCTATCTGTTCCTTTGCAAGTTTTTCATATTTTTTGCATTTGTAATATATTTTTGACCTAACACTTTCTGTAATGTTTTTTGCCATACCACCAATTTTTATGTTTGGTGGATGTATTGCTTCACCACCTACGACATCGCATATATATTGTCCTACCTTTCTCATTGCCTGAACTCGTTTAATAAATTCAACTTTATCCTTTTCAGGCACAAAATCAGGTGAAACTAAAAACTGATGAAGTGGATGAGAATGCATTTTGTTCCCAATTCCAAGTAATTCCCTTAATAATAATCCGTCTTTTGGTGGAATTATACCGCAGGCATCCTCAATTGCCTCAGCCGATGAAATCCCGTGTGCAGACTGACAAATGCCACAGAATCTCATCACAGCGAGCGGTGCGAATTCCGCAGGTTTTCCTTCTAAAAATCTTTCAAAACCTCTTACTGGTGTTACACTTAAATAGGCTCCTTTTTCTACAATTCCTTCATCATCTACTTTTAAAACTAATTTTGTATGTCCTTCATGCCTTGTTGTTGGATTTATTTCCACCGTTTTACCCATAGAACCACCATATATGTTATTAAAATAGATAATATGTTATCTAACTAATTAATTGATATTTAAAAAATTAATATATTTATTATAAAATATAATATACGATATAATATATTTAAAATACTGTTATTTAGTTAAAATAGAAAGATATATATGTTAAAACAAAAATCCGAGTTTATATTATTTTAATAATATTAATTAACTAAAAATAATACTAAATATTCTTTTTTTGTAAAATATTATTAATTTTTTAATATTTAACTTCATAATGCTTAAAATTATTGAATAAACTTAAACATTTTAAATTATTTTAAATGACTTTATAAACTTTACTATTTGATTTTAGATATATTATTATATATAATAAAAAGTTAAAACTAACATTAGATTATGTAATAAACATATTAATATATTTAATAGGTGATAAAATGTCCGAATGGGAACCAAAAATAATAGGTTTTTGTTGCAACTGGTGCACCTATGGTGGAGCAGACACAGCAGGTGTAGGTAGAATGCAATATCCTCCAAGCATTAGAATAATCAGGGTTATGTGCTCTGGAAGAATAGAACCTTCCTTAATCTTAAAAGCATTTAGTGAAGGAGCAGACGGTGTTTTTGTTGGAGGTTGCCATTTAGGAGATTGCCATTATGATGCTGGAAATTATAAATGGCAAAGAAGGGCTATGTTTTTAAAAGAATTACTACCCGAGCTCGGAATAGAACCAGAAAGATTTAAATTTGAATGGATTTCAGCATCAGAAGGTGAAAAATTCCAGCAAACTATGATAGATGTATATAATACTGTGAAATCTATGGGTCCTTTAAAATTAAAAGAAAAATTGGAAGAATAATTAATTAGGAATTATTAGAAATTAATTAGACATTAAACATATTATAATATACTGTGATATAGGATACACTGATAATAAACGGTGATTAAATGGTAAAAATAGCAACAACTTGGTTATGCTGTTGTTCTGGATGTCATATCAGTTTGTTAGATTTACATGAGGAGCTCCTAAACATACTTGATAGAGTTGAACTTGTCCATTGTCCTGTATTAATGGATGTTAAAGAAATTCCTGATAAGGTAGATATTGCAATTATTGAAGGAGGAATAAGAAATAAAGAAAACGAAGAAATAGCAAAAGAGATGAGGAAAAAGGCTGACATAGTTATAGCATTTGGAACATGTGCAGCATTTGGTGGAGTTCCTGGATTGGGAAATTTATATTCAAATGAAGAAATATTAGACAAGGTATATAAAACAACATTAACAACAGAAAATGAAAAAGGTAGTATTCCAAATGAAGAAGTTCCAGAATTGACTTCAAGAGTAAAACCATTATCTCAGATAATAGATGTGGATTTTGTTGTACCAGGATGCCCGCCAGAACCTGAAGTTACAGCAAAAGTGCTTACCATGTTATTAGAGGGGGAGACTCCTGAATTACCAAAAAATAATCTTTGTGAGGTATGCTCTAGAAAGAAAAGTAAAGAAGGGGTCTCTATTACAACACTAAAAAGAAGATTCAAAGGAACACCTGACCCAGAAAAATGCCTATTAGAACAAGGATATCTATGCATGGGACCTGCTACAAGGGCTGTATGTGGTGCAAAATGTCCCAAGGTAGGAATTCCATGTGCTGGATGCTGCGGTCCTGCGGGAACTGTTGTGGACCTAGGAGCAAAAATGATTTCTGCACTATGTTCAGATTATGGCATTGATAAAGATAAAGAGATAGACCCAACAATACTTCCAAAATCGATAAAAGATAAAATCGGATGTTTCTATAAATTTACGCTTCCAAGTGCTTTAATTCCCATTAAATTAAAGAAATGAATACTATAATTAAAAGATAGATAGTATAATTAAATATTTAACTATATGCCATTACTAATTATAGCAATATATCTAATTAATAATTAAGGATACGGTGATAAAATGGTAAAATTATCAGTTGAACCAGTCACAAGGGTTGAAGGGCATGGAAAGATAACTGTGTCTTTTGATGAAAGTGGAAATCTGGATAAAGTTCATTTTCATGTGGTAGAGGTCAGGGGTTTTGAAAAATTTTTAGAAGGGAGGTATATTGAAGATGCACCAACCTACACTCCAAGAATTTGTGGAATATGCCAAGTAGCTCACCATTTGGCAAGTGCAAAGGCCGTAGATAAAGTATTTGGAGTAAAGATTCCTGAAACAGCTAAACTTTTAAGGAATTTAATGCATCAGGGGGCAACAGTTCATAGTCATGCATTGCATTTTTATGCTCTTGCAGCTCCTGATTTAATGTATCCAACAACAGATGATATTTTAAAAAGAAATTTATTGGGCATGGCAAAAGAAAATCCTGAGGTTGTCAAAGAAGCCATAGAATTGAGAAAAATAGGCCAAACTATTGTAAAAACAGTTGGAGGAAGAGCAATACACCCCGTTACAGCAGTTGTTGGAGGACAGTCAAAATCCTTAGGTGAAGAAGAAAGAGACGAATTATTAAAATTATCGGATAGGGCTATTGAATTGTCTGAAAAATCCATAAAACTTGGAAAAAAACTAATTGAAAATATAAAAGAAAATGATTTGCTTGATATTGGATACTTTGAATCCTATCATGCAGGTATGGTAAATGATGGAACACATGAGCTCTATGATGGAAAAATTAGAGTGGTTAATCCAAAAGGAAAAACAGAATATGAATTTGACCCATCGGAATATTCAAATTATATTGCCGAAGGAGTTAAGCCATATTCATACTTGAAATTTCCATACTTAAAAGATAAAGGGGAAGAAGAAGGAATTTATAGAGTAAATACTTTATCAAGGCTTAATGTTTCAGATAAAATGGCAACACCATTGGCACAAAAATACTATGAAGAATTTATTGAGGAATTTGGAAAACCATGTCACTACCCAATATTATTTAACTATGCAAGATTGATAGAGCTCCTATCAAGTGCTGAGAAAATAAAAGAACTTTTAGAAAATGATAAAATTGTAGGTACCGATATAAGAGCAGAACCCGCCGATGATATAGTTGGTGAAGGTGTAGGGTGTGTTGAAGCTCCAAGAGGAACTCTAATTCATCACTTTAAAACTGATAACGATGGGATTATTAAAGATACAAACTTGGTTGTTGCAACGGTTCAAAACAATCCTGCAATGGACCTTGGGGTTAGAAAGGTTGCTGAAAAATATTTAAAAAAACCAGAAGATGCAAATGAAAAGATTTTAAATTATATGGAAATGGTAATTAGGGCTTATGACCCGTGCCTATCCTGTGCAACTCATGTAATAGGAGATAATAATGGCAGTTTATCGTTGGAGGTATATAAAGGAAATAACTGGGTTAAATCAGTTAAAATATAAATTTTTAACCATTCGAGTAAAATCTACAACATTATGAAACTTTACTAAAATCAAAAAAAGGTGTATTACATTGGAAGGAATAAAAATTCAAGAGGATGCATGCTTGGTATGTAATGCATGTAAGGCTGTCTGTCCAACAGACGCCATAGAGATAGCCCCCTTTAAAACATGCACACTCTGTATGCAGTGTGTGGAAGTATGTCCAACAGGGGCTTTATCAGAAATAGATGGTAAGATAGATTATAATCCAGTTAAATGTATGAAATGTGGAAAATGTGCAGAGGCCTGCCCTACAAAGATAAAAAGAGTAGATAATACATACCCTTATTCAAAGGGACATTGTGTTTTATGTCAAAAATGTGTAGATGTCTGTCCAATTGAAATTATATCAATACCTGGACTTGTAGAAAAACCTAAGAAACAAATTACAATACCAGACGAACCAATAGTTGTAATGGATAACTGCGTTGGATGTGGAGTATGTGTTCCAGAATGTCCTGTGGAGGCCATTACAATCGAGGACAACAAGGCAGTTATAGATAAAACAAAATGTATATACTGCTCTATATGTGGTCAAACCTGCCCATGGAATGCAATTGCAGTATCTGGAAAGATACCTAAAAAGAGAAAAAAGAAGTTATATCCTTTAATGTTGATAGAAACGCATGTATAGGATGTTTCAAATGTGCTGAGATATGTCCAGGAAATATGATTAAAGTGGATAAAAATAATTTAATAGTAATGCCTCCAAAGGCTTGTCCAGCATGTGGTTTATGTGTCAATGTATGTCCAGTAAATGCCTTAACACTCGATGTAAAATATGACAGTGCTCATCCAATTACAGATGAAGGTCTTGTAATCATCGATGAAGATTACGAAACCCTTAAAGAATGTGCAGAAGTCTGTCCTACACGAGCTATAAAGGTAGATGAAAAATCAAAAACTGTAAAAATGTGTATAGTTTGTGGAGCCTGCACAGTAGCTTGTCCTACTGGTGCCTTAAAAATGGGCACAATAAACCATAACGGAAAGGATTATAATAGAATAGAATTTAACCCATCGCTATGTGATAAATGTGGAAAATGTGTAGAAGTTTGTCCAATGAAGGTTTTAGAGATAGATGAAAATGATGAACACCTTCCTTTAAAGGGATACTGTGTAATGTGTCTTTTATGTTTAAGCTGTGCAGAGCAGATAAAGGGAAAAGGTAAAGTCATTGATTTAAAATAGATTTGATGATTAAACTAAAACTAAAATTAATTTTAAATTAAAATTAAACTTGTATTAATAATTAATTATATTAATTGGTATTTTTTAGATATTGTTATTAAAAAATATAATATAGTTATTATAAATGGTGATACCATGGAAGAACCAAGAATTGGTGTTTATATATGCCATTGTGGAATTAACATTGG
Source organism: Methanothermococcus okinawensis IH1 (assembly GCF_000179575.2). Lineage (NCBI taxonomy): Archaea > Methanobacteriati > Methanobacteriota > Methanococci > Methanococcales > Methanococcaceae > Methanothermococcus > Methanothermococcus okinawensis. Next base: position 184,688 of record NC_015636.1, read on the forward strand.
TGGAGTAGTTGATTGTCCAGCAGTTTCTGAATTCGCCAAAACATTGAAAAATGTTGTAGTTGCAAGGGATTACAAATATATGTGTTCTGACCCAGGGCAGGAGCTCATACAAAAAGATATTAAAGAGTATAATTTGAACAGGGTTGTAGTTGCAGCATGTTCTCCAAGGATGCATGAACCTACATTTAGGAGATGTGTCCAAGAAGCAGGATTAAATCCTTTCCTATTTGAGTTTGTAAATATAAGGGAGCATGATTCTTGGGTGCATATGCATGAGCCAGAAAAAGCCACGGAAAAGGCAAAAGACCTTGTAAGAATGGGGGTTGCAAAGGCAAGATTGTTGGAACCATTGGAGTTTATCAAAGTCGGGGTTAAAAAGAGAGCTCTGGTTATTGGTGCAGGGGTTGCAGGCATCCAAGCCGCATTGGATTTAGGGGATATGGGATTTGAAACGGTATTGGTGGAAAAAACCCCATCTGTTGGAGGAAGGATGGCTCAATTGGATAAAACATTTCCAACAAACGACTGTTCTATCTGTATATTAGCTCCAAAAATGGTAGATGTTGCAAAACACCCAAATATTAAATTATATTCCTATTCTGAGGTTAAGGAGGTAAGTGGATATATTGGAAACTTCAAGGTTAAGATATTAAAGAAACCGAGATATCTCGATGAAACAAAATGTACAGGATGTGGTCAGTGTGCAGAGGTATGTCCAATTGAAGTTCCAAATGAATTTGATATGGGACTTGGAACAAGAAAGGCAATATATAAACCATTCCCACAGGCTGTTCCTGCAAAATATACAATCGACAAGGAACACTGTATAGAATGTGGGTTATGCTCCACAGTATGTGGTCCAAAAGCCATAGATTACAATCAAAAACCAGAGCTTGTTGAAGAGGAGGTAGGGAGCATCATTGTTGCAATAGGATACGACCCATTTGACCCATCAGTTAAGGAAGAATATGGCTATGGAATCTATGACAATGTAATTACAGGTCTTGAACTTGAAAGGCTAATAAATGCATCAGGTCCAACAATGGGGCATGTTGTAAGATTAAGTGATGGAAAGACTCCAAAAAGAGTAGCATTTATACAGTGTGTAGGTTCAAGAGATGCAAAAGTAGGGAATAAATACTGTTCAAATGTTTGCTGTATGTATGCCATGAAAAACTCCCAACTAATAAAAGAGCATGAGCCGGATACAGAGATAGATATTTATTATATGGATGTTAGGGCATTTTCTAAGGGATACGAAGAATTTTATCAAAGGTCTCAGGAACAATACGGCATAAAATTCATAAGGGGAAGGCCAGCAGAAATCATAGAAAATCCAGAAACTAAAAATCTAACTATAAGGGCGGAAGATACATTACTTGGGGAATTGATTGAAAAAGAATACGATATGGTGGTTCTCTCAGTGGGTATGGTGCCTGCAAAATCTATGGATGAAGTTCAGAAGATTTTTGCCATCTCAAAATCAGCAGACGGGTTCTTTATGGAAGCTCACCCAAAACTTAAACCTGTTGATACAGCCACGGATGGTATTTATCTTGCAGGGGCCTGTCAAGGACCTAAGGATATTCCAACATCGGTTGCACAAGGTTCAGCAGCAGCATCACGGGCTGCAATACCTATGGCTAAGGGAGAGGTTAATGTTGAACCTATAATCGCTGAGGTAAATGAGGATATTTGTGGAGGTTGTGGTGTCTGCGTAAAACAGTGTCCCTACGGAGCTCCTATAATGGTAGAAAAAGAAAATGGAAAACTTGTAGCAAATGTTATTTCGGCATTGTGCAAGGGATGTGGAACCTGTGCAGCAGGATGTCCAAGTGGTGCTATGGAACAACATCACTTTAAAACTATTCAATTATTTAATCAGATTGAAGGGGCATTTAAAGACCCAGCTAATTAATACATAAATATTAATGTAAATAAATATTTAATTTTAATTTTTAATTTAATTTTTAATTTTAATAATAATTAGTGTATGTGGTGATTACATGAAAATTGTCAAAAATGTTGTATGTCCTTTCTGCGGCACCCTATGTGATGACTTGGAAATTATGGTTGAAGATGGACACATAGTTGGAACAAAAAATGCTTGCAGAATAGGAAATGCAAAATTCATGCATTTTGAAGGTGCTGTAAGATATACAGAACCTTTAATGAGAGAAAATAAAAAAGACGACTTCAAAAAAACAGATTATGAAACTGCAATAGAAGAAACTGCAAGATTATTGGTAGAATCGAAATTACCTTTGATATACGGGTTTTCAACCACAGAATGTCATGCACAGGCTTATGGCATGGAATTAGCTGAAAAAGTTAGAGGTATTATAAGTAATACCGCAGAAGTTTGCCATGGACCGAGTGTTTGGGCTTTACAAGATGTAGGATACCCAGTTTGCACCCTTGGAGAAGTTAAAAACAGAGCTGATGTTGTTATATTTTGGGGCTCAAACCCAATGCATGCTCACCCAAGACATATGAGTAGATATTCAATATTTTCCAGAGGATTTTTCAGAGAAAGAGGAAGACACGACAGAACAATGATTGTTGTAGACCCAAGAAAAACCGACACTGCAAAATTGGCAGATATTCATTTACAGGTTGAACCTCATAAGGATTATGAATTAATAAGTGCTATGAGGGCTGTATTAAAAGGCTTTGAATTGGAAGTGGATGAAGTTGCAGGTGTTCCATCTGAAACCATCTACGAAGCTGTGGATATCTGTAAAAATGCCCAGTTCGGACAATTGTTCTTTTCCATGGGAATGACTCAATCAAAAGGAAAACACAGAAACATTGACAATGCCATTGAGCTTGTTATTGACTTAAATGCCCATACAAAATTTGGTTTAATGCCAATGAGAGGACACTACAATGTAAATGGTTTTAACCAAGTATGCACCTGGATAAGTGGTTATCCATTATGTGTCGATTATACAAGGGGATATCCAAGATACAACCCAGGGGATTCAAGTATTACAGATTCATTAATGAGGGAAGAGGGGGATATAATGCTAAACATAGCCTCTGACCCAGGAGCTCACTTCCCACAAAAAGCTGTTAAACACATGGCAAAAATCCCTCTGGTATGTATTGACCCTCACCAAACACCAACATCAGAATTGGCAAACATTATAATTCCTCCTGCAATAGCAGGTGTTGAGGTTGATGGAACAGCATATAGGATGGATGGAGTTCCAATAGAACTTAGAAAAGTAATTGATGCACCAGAAGGTGTATTACCAGATAGTGAAATCCTAAAAATGTTGATGAAAAAAGTCGATGAAATGATGTAATTGTTTATTTTGGGAGTTATTATTAATATTATTATAACTTCCATTATTTTTTTAGATATTTAGTAATACTTTTTAAAAATTTATCTTATTGTAATAATAAAAATAAAATATAAATAATAAATTTTATATACAATAATGATAAGTGATATTAATTAAATATAGTAATATAATAACTAATATTATTATGAAATTTTATGTATTAAAATTAGATATTTAGGAAGATTTTAAAAAGATTTAAAAAATATATGGGTGAAACGATGGAAATTAAGCATGCGATATGTCCAGTATGTGGTGTTGGTTGTGGTATAGACTTAATAGTAAAAGATGGTAAGGTAATAGGAACTTACCCATACAGAAGAAATCCCATAAATGAGGGAAAAAATTGTATCAATGGAAAGGAATGTTATAAAATCATAAATGATAAAAATAGATTAAAAACCCCGCTAATAAGAAAAAATGTGGAATTTATTGAATCAAACTGGAATGATACATTGGAGTTGGTGTCTAAAAAATTAAAAACTTATAATCCAGACGAAATTGCCATTATAGGTTCTGGAAAATGCACAAATGAAGATAACTATGCTTTGAAAAAATTGGCAGATAATCTAAATGTCAAGAATATTGGAGTTTGTATATGCAATTCTCCAAAAATTGATTTAAATAAAGAGATAGCCTCTTATGATGATGTCGAAAATAGCAAATTTATTTTAATTCTTGGAGATATATTTGGAGAAAGTCCTCTAATTGGAAGAAGAGTTATTAAAGCAAAGGAAAAAGGGTCTGAAATAATTACTGTAATTGAAGAAAAAGATATAACCAACAATAAGGTTGGTGAGTTAAATTCCAACAAATTTATAAAAATAAATAATTTTTCCGAATTTTTAAAAAATATAGATAAAGAACCATTAAAAAGACTTGATGAGAATTCTATAATAATATTTAACAAAATAATAGAAAGAGAGGATGTAAATTTGGTTTATAATATTTCAGAAAAAACGGGATGTAAATTATTGCCTTTATTAAAATACTGCAATACTATGGGAGCAATAAAAATCCTTCCACCGCTGAATAGGAAAGAGATGTTTGACTTAATCAAAGATGTTAAATGTGCATATATCGTTGGAGAAAATCCTGCATTATACGACAAAGATAATAATATTTTAAAATCCCTCGATTTCCTTGTAGTTCAGGATATATTTTTAACTGAAACAGCTCAACTGGCTGATGTTGTATTGCCATCTGCATGTTGGGCTGAAAAGGATGGAACATTTACAAATACCATGGGCACCACTCAAAAGATAAATAAAATTATAGGAGCTCCGGGGGAGGCTTTACCCGATTATGAAATAATATCAAAATTGGCAGAAAAAATGAGATGACTAAATAACTATTAAATAACTGTTAACTTAAAAAAATAAAAAAATATAATGAACTAAAATAAGTTAAAATAGGTGATTATATGGATAAATATCTCTTAGTCCAATCAACAGATGAAAATATATTAAAACATGCAGAATGTGGTGGGGCAGTAACTTCGTTATTCAAATATCTACTTGATAAAAAACTTGTTGATGGAGTTTTAACCCTAAAAAAAGGAGAAGATGTTTATGACGGAATACCTACTCTTGTAGAAAATTCAGAGGAATTAATACAAACATGCGGTTCATTACACTGTGCTCCAACAAATATTGCTAAAATTATAAGCAAATATCTATACGATTTAAAGTTAGCAGTAGCTGTAAAACCATGTGATGCTATGGCTATAAAGGAGCTCGAAAAAAGGTATCAAATAAATAAGGATAATATCTATACCATAGGTTTAAACTGCGGTGGAACAGTTCCACCCATAACAGCCATAAAAATGATAGAATTATTTTATGATGTAAATCCTGAGGATGTTGTTAAGGAAGAAATAGATAAAGGAAAATTTATAATTGAATTAAAGGATGGAACAGAAAAAGGAATAAAAATAGATGAATTGGAAGAAAAGGGATATGGTAGAAGAAAAAACTGTCAAAGATGTGAATTAAAAATACCAAGAAATGCCGATATCGCCTGTGGAAATTGGGGGGCAGAGAAAGGATGGACTTTTGTTGAAGTGTGTTCAGAAAAAGGAAGAGAGTTAATTGAAAGTGCTGAAAAAGAAGGATATATTAAGATTAAAACCCCATCTGAAAATAACATTAAAATCAGAGAAAAGATTGAAAAAATTATGATTAAATTATCCAAATCATCTCAAAAGAAACAGCTTGAAGAGGAATATCCATCCATTGAAAAATGGAATGAGTATTGGAACAGATGTATAAAATGCTACGGTTGTAGGGATGTCTGTCCAATATGTTTCTGTAAGGAATGTGTTTTAAATGAGGATTATGTAGATAAAGGAAAAATTCCACCAGACCCTATAATGTTCCAAGGTATAAGGCTATCCCACATGAGTTTTAGCTGTGTAAATTGCGGTCAGTGTGAGGATGTCTGTCCAATGGAGATTCCATTGAGCTGTATATATCATAGAATGCAGTTAAGGTATAGAGACACTGTTGGATTTATACCTGGTGTAGATGATGAGCTCCCTCCAATGTATGGTTCGGAAAAGGAGTAATTAGTTAATGATTAAATGATTTTTATTTATTATTGATAATTTTTATTTAATCTTTTTTTATGGTATAAATTATAATACTTTTTACTATTTTTAAAATATATGCAGTATAAATTTATTTTTTTACTTTAAGAAATTTTATTTATATTTTCATAAAAAAATCATAACTTTTATATACTATTATAAATCTTATAACATATCATTTATTTATTGAGGTGGTATCATTAAAAAATTAGCTGTTTTATTTATGAGCTTGGCAGTTATTGGAATTGTCATGCTTTGTGGATGTGTTGGAAACAATACCAACAATAGCAGTAGTAGCAGTAGTAATGCGGCCGCAAGTATGCCAATGGTAAAACTTGTAAATTGTAAAGGTCAAGGTTCAATGCCTCAGCTTCTAAGCACAAAAGAACTTGATGCTGTAATTGCATGGGAACCTATGCCAGAAATTCTAAAAACAAAAAATATAGGAAAACCTATTATATATAGTCAAAATTTACCTCCAAAAGGCATGTGGAAAGACCATCCATGCTGTGTTATTGTAGCATCAGATAACGCACTAAAAAATAATAAAGTTGCTGTGGATGAATTTTTAAAATTAGTGGTTTTATCTACAAATGAGATAAACAATAACAAAAGCCTTGCAATAGATGCAAGTGCCTATTGGCTTGGTGTAGATAAATCAGTTGAAAAATTATCTGTGCCTCATATTGAATATTTCACAAATCCAGAAAAAGATGTTCCTGGAACAATAGAATTTGTAAAGGTTATGAATTCTCAAAAATCCCTTACAGGTAAATTAAAAGGGGTAAATGATAAAGATACTATCGTAAATACATTATTCGATTTAAAACCATACAATACCGTTATGGACGAAATAAAAAATAATAATTCACCAAATGTTAATGATAATAATATACCAACATTAAGAGTAGCATATTTACCAACAGACCACCATGCAGCATTGTTTGTTGCAGCTAAATATCCAGAATTGTTTAAAAATAAATACAATATATATTTAAAAGAGATAACACCTAAAAAACAGTATGAATTATACGAAAACGGTAAAAAAATAGCAAATATTAAATTAATACAGGTTTCAGAAGGTGGAGCAAAAATAATGACCTTAATGGCTCAAAATCAGGTTGATATAGGATTTAATGGAGTTCCACCAGCAGTATTTGCTATTGACAAAGGAACTAATGCAAAAATCATTAGTGCATTACACGGTGAAGGTTCAGCAGTTGTTGTAAGAAGCGATATTCCAGTAAATAATTGGAAAGAGTTTGTAAATTGGATAAAAGAACAGCACAAAGAAGGAAAACAGGTAAAAATAGGTCATCCATTGCCTGTATCAATACAGTATGTAATGATAAAAAAGGCCCTTGAAGCAGAAAATATTACATATACTGAATAAATTATTTAATATTTAATTATTTTATAATTATTTATTACTTTTTATTATTTTATATTATATATTAATTTTTTTTTACATTCTAATTTATTGATTATATTTTTATTATTTTTTTAGAAATTTTGACAGAGCTCTGATTATATCCCCATCAGATACAACACCAATTAACTTATTATTTTCATCTACAACAGGAAGTTGATTTATTATCTCACCTTTATGCCCGTATTCGTCCATTCTTCTTATGGCTTCAATGATTGATTTATTTGAGGTTATTGTAATTACATCCTTTGTCATAACATCGCTAACTTTCGTATCAAGGGTGTATTCATCCAATATTAAATTATATCCAATATCGGTGGTAGTAATAATGCCAATTACTTTTTTATCCTTATCTACAACAGGTAGGCAACTTATTTTGTATTTTAAAAGAGTTTCAAATGCTTTAACTACGCCAGTATCGGGGTGAGTATATATAACATCTTTTGCCATAATGTCCTTAATTTTGATATTAAATATATTTGATATATCCTCATGCTTTTTCATAAATTCCCTCCTTGAAAATCTTAAATGTAAAATTAAAGTTAAAACTAAAAACATATTGATGTAAATATATATAAAATTAAATTTATTAAATATCCTATTTGGATTAAATGAAAAAGTTTATATATAATTAATATTTTAGGACTTAAAATTTTTAATATCGTAAATAATATATGAATAAACTATGAATAAAAATAAACATAAATAAAATTAATATCATGATTTCATAATTTTTTTAAAAATATGCAAGGGATGCTATGATTATAAAAACGGCAAAATTATCTCACAAAAACAAGATTTCGGATGGATTAAAAAAATTTGCCAATATATCCATAATAGGATATGGATGCATAAGCTCAGGTATTTATCAAAGTAATAATACTATTAATAATAAAAATAATAGTGCTACCAATAATAATTACGATACATTTATCTGGACAAAGGAAATTCTTGAATCATCAGAGGTAGAAATTTGGAAAAAAACTATTATAAATGAGATAAAAAATGGTAAAAATATATACAATATGGCAAGACTTTATAGAATAACCGATTATAAGGAGCTCGTAGATTTTGCCAAAATACATAATGTTGAATTTTTCGATTGTTCAAATCCCAATTTGTTTGATGAATATAAAGAATATGCCAAAATGGGATTAAATGGTATCGATTCAAAGGTAATTACAATAATGGGAACAGGAAGGCAATGTGGGAAATTTACCACATCTATGGTTTTAAAACATGAGCTCGGAAAATATTTTAAGGTAGGCACAGTCGGAACAGAACCGCAATCTAAATTATGCGGAATAGATGAGATGGTAATACCACAACTTGTTCCCACATGCCATGTTGCTTCTACAATATTTGGGGCTATTAAAAAAGTTGATTTGAATAATAACGATGTAATTATTGTATCTGGACAAACAGGTATATTTTCGAATCCATTAGAGGTTGGAACTGGAAGAGGGGGGGGCGTTATTAGTATAGCTATTCTTCTCGGTTCAAATCCTGATTATATTATACTCGCATCAAATACTGATGACATAAACTGCATAAAAAAGAATATAAACACCATAGAATTATTAAGTGGTAAAAAGGTTATTGGAATTACCATAAACGGCAAAAATTTTAAAGATAAAAAAATTTTAAAAACTTATTGGATGATATATCCTATAAATTAAATATTCCAGTTGCCGATGTAATAACGGGTATAAATTTAGATGAATTTATTAGTAATATAGTTAAAAACCTAAAAAATAAGATATATCTTAAATTATGCATGTATTTATTTATAATTTAGTTATATTTAATTTAGTTATATTTATTTATAACTATATATCCATATTAAAGTATATGTGACAATTTTTTGCCAATTGCAATTATTCCAAGGATGGGCGGTAATCCAATAGGTTTTGGAAATATAGAAGCATCACAAACAAATAAACCATCTATTTCAGTTTCAAAATCTTTATTTACTACCTTCCCTACGGCACATGTTCCTGATGGATGAGAGCCTCTTGGAATGGTTTTATATATCTTGTCTATTCCCATATCTGAAAATATATTTAATGCCTCTTTAAATCCCTTTGAAAATAATTCATCATCTTTTTTTGATATATCTTTATATACATAATTTTTTCCAACTATGCCGTTATTATCATCTTTTATTTTAATCATTAAACCAAATATATCACTGTTTTTTATTATTTTATTTTCTTCTTTTATTTGATTATATAATAATGTAGAATAATGAGGCGAAAGTATAAAATCATCGTATTTTTTATAAACCGACATAGGGATTGAATTATTTAAATTTGCATCGTTTAAAACACCACCAACTGTGATAAATGTATCTACAAAAAGGTTTTTTCCAATATACTCATTATCCAATATAGAACTTAATATTCTTGGAGAATTGATTCCCCCAGCAGAAAGTATGACATTTTTTCCTTTAAATATTCTTTTTTCATTAATGTTGGTGTTATTTTTATTATTATTTTTATTAGTTCTATAACTCCCTTCAACAAAAAATACCCTTTCTTTTTTCTGGATATTTAAAACTTCAAAATTGGTGATTATTTTACCATTACTGTTTTTAGGTAATAAAAGATTCCGTGGAGTCCATTTTGCATTACATAATTTACTTGCACACATTCCACAGGAGCGGCATTTGTTGAAATTTATAAATTTTGGAGTTCGTTTAAATCCATAATTGTATAAATTTTGAGTAGGTTTATTAATAAAATTTGGGGGAACTAAATTAACATTTAGCTCATTTTCAATCTCATTATATATATCGTCTTTAATACTTATCCCCATGTATCTTAAATCAATTTTAAAGGCATTTCCAACAGAATATAATGCAGAACCTCCAAGGGAATTTACATACAAAACCTGCACCTTGTTATTTCCTTCGGAGATGTATTTTGGACTATTTCCTTTTTCAAGTAGAAGTATCTTTTTATTGGGGTATTTATTAATTAATTCTTTAAATATAGTGCATCCAGCAACACCAGAACCAATTATAATAAAATCATACATAATTTCACTTTTTTACAATAAATAGGATTAATTTTATATATTTTATATATTTCATGTAATAAATTATAGACCTATTGTATATTGGAATAATCATAACATAGAATATTGATAAATAAAATAAACTACATAATATTTAAACTACATAATATTTATTTTATAAGATAACTATGTAATAATATGTAATAATTTAAAATTTAAAATTATAAAAATGAATTATATATTAATTTATGATATAAGATTAAAATCAGAAAAAAGCAGAAAAATGAAAAATAAAAAGAATAAATTTTAAAAAAATAAAATAAAAAAATAAAATATTATTATACTTAATATATGGTGATAAAAAATGGTTATTATTGTATCAGGTTCAGACTCTCAGGACTTGGCATTTAGAGTTTCGAAATTAACAAACTCGGAGCTCCTACGGACAGAATTTAGAAAGTTTCCAGATGGAGAATTGTATGTTAGAATTCATGGAGATGTAAAGGATAAAGATATTTTTTTGATTCAGACGCAGAATAATCAGAATGATTCCATTGTCGAGACTATTTTAATGTGCGATGCACTGAGGGATGAAGGTGCAAAATCCATAAATTTAGTAGCTCCTTATTTGGCTTATGCAAGACAGGACAAAAAATTCAATATTGGAGAACCCATAAGTATCAGAGCTCTGGCTAAGTTATATTCTAATTTATGCGACAGTCTTATAACCATAAATCCTCATGAAACACATATAAAGGCATTTTTCGATATTCCGTTTATTTATGGTAATGCAGTGGATAAATTGGCAGAATATGTAAAGGATAAATTAAAAAATCCCGTTGTTCTTTCACCTGATAAAGGAGCAATAGAACTGGCAAAAACTGCATCGGAGGTTTTAAACTGTGAATATGATTATCTTGAAAAAACAAGAATATCTCCAACTGAAATAAATATAGCTCCTAAAACTTTGGATGTAAAGGATAAAGATGTTCTTATTGTAGATGACATCATATCCACAGGAGGCACAATGGCAACAGCAATAGGTATGTTAAAAGAGCAGGGGGCAAAAAAGGTAATAGCATCCTGTGTTCATCCCGTATTGATTGGCGATGCCCTGAATAAGTTATATGTTGGGGGTGCCGATGAAGTTATTGGCACCGATACCTACCCATCAGAAGTAAGTAAAATTAGCGTGGATACCATTATTGCAGATTTAATTAATAAATAATCACTATATAATTAATATATTTTATTTTAACTTATTATTCATTATTTATTAAATTTATTATTATTAATTTATTGTAATTTAGACATAAGGGGATTTTATGGATTCGTTTTTAACAGATACTCAAATAAAAGTATTAAAATTAAGAAAAAAGGGATTAACTCAGGAAGAAATAGCAAAAATGATGAATACAAGCAGAGCAAATATAAGTATGATAGAAAAAAGGGCAAAGGAAAATGTGGAAAAGGCAAGAAATACTTTAAGGATTTACAACGATATAATTTCTCCTGTAAAATTAACCATCAAAGAAGGTGTTGATGTTTTTGATATTCCAAAAATGGTATTCAAAACCTCCGATGAAAATGATATTCATGTAAAATATAGCTCATTGGAAATACTTGATTTAATACACAAAAATGTGAAGGATAACATCAATAAAAGAATTGTTAAAAAACCATTCATAATAAATATTCTTGAAGATGGCGAGCTCTCATTTATTGAATAAATATTAATGAATGAAAATATATAAAAATATAAATTAAAAGTAGATAAATAAAAATATATAATTAATTAAGGTTAGATTATGAAAATTATTAAGGAAATACCTGAAAAAAATATAATTAAAGTGATGCCTGAGAACTTGGATGACCTTTGGCATCTTTACAATATTATTGAAAAAAACAGTGCAGTATCTGCCATGACAGAACGAAGGGTTGAAGATAAAGGAGACAAATTAAGGGCTGATAGAGGAGCAAAAAAAAGGGTATATTTAGGAATTAAGGCAGAAAAAATAAATTTTCATGAGGATACAAATAGGTTGAGGGTAAGTGGTAAGATAATATATGGTCCAGATGATATTCCATTAGGTTCCTATCATACAATTGATATAGAGCCATATACAGAGGTATCTATCCAAAAAAATTGGAAAAGATGGGATTTAGAACGGTTAAAAGATGCAGAAAATTCTGCGAAAAAGCCAAAGGTTGTAATAGTTATCATGGATGAGCTCGAAGCAAATATATATTTAGTTAGAGAATATGGTGCTAAGGAAGTAGCACATATAAAATCAAGTCTGTCAAAGAGATTAAATTACAAACAACAGGAACAAGAAAAATTAAGTTATTATAATGAAATAGCAAATGCAATAAGTCAATATGAGGGTAAAATTCTTGTAGCAGGTCCAGGATTTGGAAAAAATAATTTTCAAAAATATTTATCTGAAAAATATAACGATATCTATCAAAGAACCATATTTGAATCTACAAACCATACTGGAAGATTGGGACTTAATGAAGTTTTAAAATCCGGAATAATCGATAGGATATATGGTGAGGCAAGATTAAGTAAAGAAACTCAACTTGTAAATAAACTTTTAGAAGAGATTTCAAAAAGGGGTCTTGCAGTTTATGGATTTGATGATGTTAAGAATGCTTTAAACTACTCTGCAATAGAAACACTTCTTATAACGGATGAATTTTTGAGAAAAAATAGGAAAAAGATGGAAAATATTGTAAATTCAGTTGAGAATATTGGTGGAAAAACCGTAATTATATCCACAGAACACGATGCAGGAAAACAGTTAAAGGGTCTTGGTGGAATAGGAGCAATATTAAGATTTCCTATTGAATAATATTTTAAGCAGAGATATAATAGTAAAATTTTACTTTATTTTATCTATATTATTTTTTAGTCGGATATAATATGACTATATTTAAATTTAAGAGGATTACATAAGTTTTTTATAGTATGGATGTAACTAATACCATATTCAAAATTGGGTGATATATATGGATGTTATATTAGCAATTGGTTATCTGTCCATTCTGTTTGCAGGAGGTTCCCTGATAGCAAAATTGGCAGAAAAATTTGGTATTCCAGATATTCCATTACTCTTGATATTTGGACTGCTTATTTCCTTTTTCAACATTATACCAAAAGGTATTGTGGAAACCTCATTTGAATTTATTGGTAATTTTGGTTTAATAATTCTTTTGTTCATAGGCTCTTATGAAATGGAATGGGACGTTATGAAAAAGGTCCTTGGAACAATAGTTAAACTCGATGTCATTGCATTGCTTGTAGTATGTGCAATATCTGGAATAGTATTTAATTGGGTATTTCATTTACCATTGTTGGCTATAATCGGGTTCTTATTTGGTGCAATTGTATGTGCTACTGACCCTGCAACTCTAATTCCAATATTCTCAAAAATGAATATGAATCCAGAGGTGGCAATAACTCTCGAAGCTGAAAGTGTTTTTAATGACCCCCTTGGTATTGTTGTAGCATTGATATGTTTGTCGGCAATGGGATTAGCTGCTAGTGAAAATCCAATACTTGAATTTAGTTCTCTTGCAGTTGGCGGTATTATATTGGGTCTTATTGCAGGCAAATTTTATGAAATTATTGTTTCAAAAATTAAGTTTGGTGATTATATAGCACCATTTACACTTGGCTTGTGTATAGCATTTTGGTATTTTGCTGAGGGCATCTTTCCGCAAATTACAGGCTATGAAATTAGTGGTTTTATGGCAGCTGCAATTATGGGACTTTACATAGGGAATACCATGGCTCCTAAACCAGGATATAAAAAAGAAATGGAAAGAGTTTCAATGTTTTTTGGAGAATTATCCACATTTATTAGAATATTAATATTTGTATTGTTGGGTGCAGGTGTGAGCATTTCATTGTTAGAAAATTATGCAATTCCCGCAACGATATGTGCTTTGGGTTCCATACTTTTAGCAAGACCTATTGGTGTTTTAATTGCAACTTCGATACCTCCTGCAAGACCATTTTTAGAGCGTATATATATTGCATTGGAAGGTCCAAGGGGAGTAGTTCCTGCAACAATGTCTGCAATGGTATATTCTGAGATTATGAACAATCCAAGTATTGTTCCAAGTTCAATATCAAAATATATGCCTCCAACAGAGTTAGCTGGGGCAATACTAGTTGCAACCTTTGCAACAATAATAATAAGTGTAATTTTGGAAGCCTCTTGGGCAAAACCACTGGCTAAGGTATTGTTAAAAAATAAACAATGAATAGATATATGTTATTTATTTTAATTATTTTTTAATTTTATTTATATTATAATATAATCAATTATTTGCGTTATTTTTTAAATCTTAAAAACATAAAAATTTTAAATATAACAATCAAAAATAAGTTATATAAATCAATAATAATTAAATATCAGTGAAATTTATTTATATATATGATAAACAAGATACCATATTAAATATAATAAAAATAGGTGAAGAAATGAGAGTTGTTATAATCGGAAGTGGTGCAGCAGGATTAACCACAGCTTCAACAATAAGGAAATATAATAAAGAAATGGATATAATAGTTATCACAAAGGAGAAACATATAGCATATTCACCATGTGCTATTCCCTATGTAATATGTAATGAAATACCTTCATTTGAAGATATAGTAATGCATACTCCCGAAGAATATAAAAAGGATAGAAATATCAATGTGATTACAGAGTCAGAGGTTTTGGATATAGATTCAAAGAATAACAAAATAATATATAAGGATAAAGGAAATAATAAAATAGGATTAACTTATGATTACCTTGTTTTAGCCACGGGGGGCTCTCCTTTTGTTCCACCAATTGAAGGTGCGGATTTAGAAGGAGTTTTTAAATTAAGAACAATTGAAGATGGTATGAAAATAAAAGAATATGCAGAAAATTCAAAAAGTGCAATAGTTGCAGGAGCTGGGGCAATTGGACTTGAAACAGCATACGCATTGAAAAAACTTGGACTTGATGTGATAGTTGTTGAGATGGCGCCTCAAATATTACCACGAGCTCTGGATATAGACATGGCTAAGATTGTTATGAAATACTTAGAAGATGCAGGTATTAAATTTATACTTGAAAAACCACTTGGAAAAATCGTCGGAGATGAAGATGGCAAAGTAAGTGGTGCAGTAATTGATGGAGATTTATATAACTGCGATATGGTTATCATGGCTACTGGGGTAAGACCAAATACCGAGCTCGCAAAAAAGGCAGGCTGTGAAATAGGAAGATGGGCTATAAAGGTAAATGAAAAAATGCAAACTTCAATACCAAATATATATGCCGTTGGAGACTGTGTGGAAGTTGTGGATTTAATAACAAAACAGATTACATTATCACCATTTGGAACAACGGCTGTAAGGCAGGGCAAAGTTGCAGGAAAAAATATTGTAGGTATTGATGCCAAATTTAATCCAGTTTTAAATGCCATGGTGTCAAAAATAGGAGATATTGAAATAGCAGGCACTGGTATGAGTGAGCTCGGAGCTCATCAAAATAGACTCGATGTAATAGTTGGAAGAGCAAGAGCTCTTACAAGGGCAAGGTATTATCCTGGCGGAAAATTGATAGATATTAAATTAATATGTGATATGAATAAAAACATTGTAGGATGTCAAATTGTTGGTGGGGAGAGAGTGGCTGAAAGAGTAGATGCCATGTCCATAGCTATTGCCAAAAATATGACTTGTGATGAGCTCGCAAATATGGAGTTTTGCTATGCTCCACCAGTTTCAATGGTAATTGACCCGTTAGCTCTTGCAGCTGAAAATGCCTGCGATAAATTTAAAAAGATGGAAAAAAACGAGTAAATATATATTATAATTATAATATAAAATAATAAAAAAGTGATATTATGGATATGGAAATGCTTATTGGGTTAATAGGAGCTCTTGAAAAAAAAGGAGTGGGGGTTCAATTATCCGTTGAAGGTCAAAAAACAGTGGAAATAACTGTGAAAGATAAAAAGATAGATGTAAATATAGTAAATCCATCAAAAATTGGAACATTGATAAAAGAGCTTAATTTAAAATAATAAATTTATAATTTTATAATTATTTATAACTTTTTTAATTTTTTAAATTTTAATAAAAAATAATTAAAAAGAAAAGCAATTATAATTCTTTTAATGCTGGAATTACTTTTTTACCTATTAATTTAATGCTTGTTTCTTTGTTAGGTCCAATTGGAGAACCTGAAACAACCTGAGTTACTCCCATTTTTGCCAATGCTGCTATTTTTTCAACAACTTCATCAGGTGTTCCATACAATGAGAATGCCTCCATCATTGTATCATCAACTGTTCCAAATGCTGTTCCAAAGTCTCCTTTTTTAAGAGCTCCTCTTATTGTTTCTACTTTTTCAGCATCAATACCATGTCTTTCCAATACGATAGCTGGAGAACCTGCTGAAATGAATGCTACAACGGGAATTGCTGCTTGTTTAGCTTTTTCTGTTTTTTTATCTACTGACATACAGGCATAAGCTGCAACATCAACTTCATCCATGCTTCTTCCTCCTGCTTCTGCACCTTTTTTAATTAATGGAACAGCAGCTTCGAAGTCTTTTGGGTTTGATGCGTTAATTAAAACACCATCTGCAATCATACCTGCTGTTTCAAGCATCTTTGGTCCCTGAGCTCCCATATAAATTGGAACTTCTGTTAATGGTTTTACTGCCAACTGAGCTCCTGTTTCTAATCTTCCCCCTTTTAATAAGGTTCTCATGTCAGCAATTGATTTTTTAATTGTTGCAACTGGTTTTGTCCATTCAATACCTAATGCATCGAATGTTGCTTTATCACCAGGTCCAATACCTAATGTAGCTCTTCCTCCAGATATTTCATCCAAGGTAGCTATTGCTGATGCTGTGATAGCTGGACTTCTTACATAGGGGTTTGTAACACCAGGACCCATTTTAATTTTGTTTGTTACGCCTGCAATTGATGTTAAAGTCATATATACATTTCTGTTGTTGTAGTGGTCTGTAATCCAGCAGTATTCAAATCCGTTATCTTCTGCCAATTTTACATAGTAGCAAATTTTTGTTATAGGTTCGTTAGGAACAAACTCAATACCAAATTTCATTTTTTCACCTTTTGGTTTTTGTTTATGAGTTAGGCAGTATTACCATAATATATATTGTTGTTATTAGTATATATTTGGTTTCTATTTAAGTTAAATAGAAAAGTATTTATATAATAAAGTAACCCTTTAAACTTTAAAATAATAGTTAAATAATCTAATATGGGGTATAAAATAAATTATATGCTTATTTTTATTATGATTATATATTTATTTATAATTATGTTTATTATACTATATGTTTATTACCATGTATTTATCATATCATATTTATTTCAACATAACATTATTTAATATTATTATAGGTGGTAAATATCCATTATTTACAGTATGTGAGTATGTCATACATAATAATTCATAATTTGCATAACAAAATATAACAAGATACTAATTATAAAATTAATATTCTAATTTAAATTATTTAAATTTAGTTAGGTTTATTTAATTTAGATTTATTTAAATATCTGGTGGTTATATGGACTTAGAAAAATATTGTGAAAGAGATATTTCAAAAAAAGAATGTTTAGAACTATTTGAAGATAATGAAAATTTTTTTGATATATTAAAATGTGCAGACAATCTTAGAAAAAAAATAAATGGGGATATTGTAAGTTATGTTGTTAATAGAAATATCAACTTTACAAATATCTGCGTTGGAGATTGTAAATTCTGTGCATTTAGAAGGGATGAAGATGATGAAGATGCATATTTTTTAGATACTGATGAAATTGCCAAAAGAGCTCTTGATGCAAAAAAATATGGATGTTCTGAGGTATGTATTCAAGGGGGACTTCATCCTGTTGTAGATACCTATTTTCAAGCTGAGATATTAAAAAAAGTTCATGATATTACAAGACCTTATGGTGATATACATATCCACGCATTTTCACCGATGGAAATTAAATTTGGGGCTGAAAACGCAGGTATTGACATTAAAGAGGCACTTAAAATACTAAAAGAAAACGGACTAAATACAATGCCTGGAACTGCTGCTGAGATACTGGATGACGAAGTTAGGTCGGAGCTCTGTCCATCAAAACTATCTACTAAGGAATGGATTAAAATAATAAAAACTGCACATAAACTTGGTATAAAAACAACATCTACTATGATGTATGGTCATATCGAAGAGTATAAACATATAGTAAATCATTTATTTATTTTAAAAGAAATTCAAGAAGAAACTAATGGATTCACTGAATTTGTTCCATTAAGTTTTATGCATAAACTGGCCCCTATATACAATGAAGGAAAAGCAAGAGGAGGAGCTACTGGATTGGAAGATTTAAAGGTTTATGCTATTAGTAGAATTTTATTTAAAGATGTTATAAAAAACATCCAAGTTTCATGGGTTAAATTAGGGTTTAAAATGGCTCAAATCGGTTTAAAATGCGGTGCTAATGATTTTGGTGGAACTCTTATTGAGGAAAATATTTCAAAATCAGCTGGGGCAGAGCATGGTGTTTATGTATCTGTTGATGAAATAAAAGATATGATTTTAAGGATAGGAAGAATTCCAAAAGAGAGAAATACTTTATATAAAATTTTAGAATAAATAAAGAATAAAATAAATAATTATAAAAAATATAAATTTATTTATTTTTTATATTTTACTACATTATTACATCTCTCCCATCATTTCAGAGAATGCATTTTTATATCCTTTTTTCATCTTTTCTATATCTATATTTACAATTTCTTTATTGTTGTTTATAATTTTCAATGAACTTCCACCGATTTTTCCAATGATATATGCGTTTTCCCCAAGAGCTCCGATAACTTTATCCTTATTTTCTTCACTTATAGCAAGTATTATTCTTCCAGATGTTTCTGAGAATAGCAGTATATCATCTCTTAAATTGTTTTTATTGTATTCTGTTAAATCGAGCTCAGCACCAATATTGTTATTTATGCACATTTTTGAGATAGCAACAGCAAGACCTCCTCTTGAACAGTCGGAAGCTTCATTTATTAGACCTTCATTTATCAAATCAGCTACTGTGGAATATATTATTTTTTCCTTTTCTAAGTCTGCTCTTGGAATTATTCCCTTATCTATGTTGTGTATGTATTTATAGTATTCACTTCCCCCCATTTCGTCCTTTGTCTCATTTGTAATTATTAATATATCCCCTTCTTTTACTTTATTAAATACAGAAGGAACCTTTTCAACATCTTCAATCGTTCCAACTATGCATATTGTAGGTGTTGGGTTTATTGGATAATCCTTTCCGTCAATTATGGTTTCATTGTATAAACTTACATTTCCTCCAACTACGGGTATATTAAAGAATTCAGCACAGTCAGCGATTCCTTCAACACATTTTTTTATTTGATACATTCTTTCAGGTCTTTCAGGGTTTCCAAAATTCAAATTATCAAGCATTCCAATAGGTTTTGCTCCAACAGTAGCTAAATTCCTTACTGATTCACATACTAAATTAACACTTCCAATATATGGATTTAATTTACAGTATGTTGGATTACAATCTGTTGTTAAGGCTAATCCCTTTGGATAACTTTCAATAAGTCGCAATACTGCACTATCTTTTCCAGGTTTTACAACGGTTCTTATTTGAACCTCATGGTCGTATCTCTCATAAATCCATTCCTTTGAATTTATATTTGGGCTTTTTAATAATCTCAATAAAATATCGTTTAAATCATCTGGTTGAGGTATTTCATCCTTATTGTCAGGGGTTTCTAATATGGAATCTTTTTCTTCTCTATATATGGGTGTAGCTTCACAAAGTAATTCCAACGGCAAATCTACAATCGTTTTTCCATTCATTTTTGCCACTAAATTTTTTGTATCTGTGGTTTTTCCTATAACAGATGCAGGGAGTTCATACTTTTCAAATATTTTTATAACTTCCTCTTCGCTTCCCTCCTCAACAGCTAAAAGCATTCTTTCCTGTGATTCTGAAACCATTATTTCATAAGGAGTCATACCTTCTTCCCTAAGTATAACATTTTCAAGGTAGAGCTCGGCACCAACACCTCCACTATAACACATTTCAGAACACGACGAAGTAATACCCGCAGCTCCAAGGTCTTTCATTGCCTTAATCTTACCTGTTTTGCATGCCTCTAAGGTGGCGTCAATCAAGCATTTTTCTGTGAAGGCATCGCCAATCTGAACGCTTGGTCTATCTTCCTCACTTTCGCTTGTAAGGTCTTTTGAAGCAAACGATGCTCCACCTATTCCATCCCTTCCCGTGCTTCCAACAAGTATAAGGGATAAGTTTGGTTCTTTTGCCTTTCCCGTAATTATATCTTTTTCCTTTACAAGTCCAATACATACCACATTTACAAGGTTGTTGTAGTCGTAGGATTTGTCGAATTCACATTCTCCACCAACAGTTGGAACCCCTATTCTGTTTCCGTAATCTCCAATGCCCTCAACAACTCCTTCAACAAGCCATCTTACTTTGTCCTGCTCTTTTCCGTTTATATCTCCAAATCTAAGAGCATCCATTAAAGCTATTGGTTTGGCATTCATGGAAATTATGTCCCTTACAATCCCTCCAACTCCTGTTGCAGCACCGTTGTATGGGTCGATATATGAAGGGTGGTTATGGCTTTCCATTGCCATTGCTACACATAAATCATTTTTTTCATCAATTTTTATTAATGCTGCATCATCTCCGGGACCTACAACAATGTTTTGGTTTTCTTTTATAGTTTTTCCAAATGTTCTTAAAATATGTTTTGTGCTCCTATATGAACAATGTTCGCTCCAAAGGTTTTCAAACATCCCAATTTCTACGTCATTTGGTTTTCTTCCAAGTTTTTCTTCTATATATTTTAAATCGTTTAAATCCATGGTTCTCCTCCGTAATTAAGAATATAATATTATAATAAAAAAGATAGATTATCAATAAAAATTAAATAAAATCTAATATTTATAATCTACTGTTTATGATTTTCTATGGTGCATCTTAGGAGATTTTTTTATTTTATAAAAATATTAAGTTATTTTAATATTTTTTTCTTTATTAGTAATATATTACTATCCCTGTAAATATTCATCATTTTTTTATTATATTGATTATTTAACTTTTATTTTTTAAAATATCTTTAATCTATCCGTCGTAAATCGATGGATTTTTTAGTATAATTAATATATTTAAATAAATAGAATTATAGAGATTTTTAGGAGATTTCTTATATATTATATTATTTTTATCTGTTCCTTGTAGATTTTTTAGATTTTAAAAAAATATCAATTTAATATCATTTATATTCCTAAATACCTTTAAATTATCTGTCGTAAATCACCCTTAAAACTTATATAAATAACAAAAATCAATGAGATTCGAGATGCAAGGTTTATATCGGAGTAATGCAAAGTTATTTTATGCAAAATAAGAAAAATTTTGAACTGTTAAAATCAGACCATTGATGGATGGAAAAAAATGACAAAACATAGCACATTAGATATGCTGCTAAATGTTAAAATCAGACCATTGATGGATGGAAAAACAGATTGGGAATGATAACATTATCTACAATATAATCAGTTAAAATCAGACCATTGATGGATGGAAAACTCGAAATTAAGCTTTCGGAAGGAGAAACATTTAAATTGTTAAAATCAGACCATTGATGGATGGAAAATACATAATACACCCTTCGATAGGATTCTTCATTATCTTGTTAAAATCAGACCATTGATGGATGGAAAATAGTCTCACCTTAACCTAATCCTATATCTACATATTTAGTTAAAATCAGACCATTGATGGATGGAAAATGCGTAGGATACCCCATTTCCAGCAACTTTTCTTTTGTTAAAATCAGACCATTGATGGATGGAAAATGTATTTTTAGTTTCGAAAGGAACTGATTATGATTGGGTTAAAATCAGACCATTGATGGATGGAAATTCTCTTTTTGAATTTCTTATATTAATCTATAAAAGAGTTAAAATCAGACCATTGATGGATGGAAATCTTTATTTTATTTAAAATAAATAGAGTATAAAAATAATTGGGTGAAAAAATGGATTTTCTGTTTAGTTTACTTCTAATATTTCTTTGTGGTTGTGGCTTATATGCGTTAGCAAACCACAATGTGAGAAAAGTGCTTGTTGAAGAAATAGATAAAGATATCGAAGAAATGCAAAAAAAAGATGATAATAAATAAGAAAGTCGATTTTATGAAAACATTGAGAAATAATTAAGTTAAAATCATCATACTGTTGTTGATGGAAATAAAAAATATAAATATCATAATTTAATACCAACGATTTTGCTTAAACCATCCTCCATATAAACCCCATAAAGTGTATCAGCCTTAGCTATCATTTGCTCCCTATGGGATATCACTATAAATTGAGATTCTTTTGATGCATTTTTAATCATATCTCCTATTAAAGTTGCATTTTTTGTGTCCAGTGCAGCATCAACCTCATCAAGCACATAAAATGGTGCAGGTGTTAGTTTCTGTATGGCAAATAAAAATGCCAAAGCTGTAAGTGATTTTTCTCCACCGCTCATCACATCTAAGCTTTGAAGACTTTTATTTTTAGGCGAAGCATCTATTAAAAGCCCTCCTTCAAATGGATTTTCAGGATTTTCTAAACTCAGTTTTCCAGTTCCCCCAATATTTTTATATATCTCTTCGTAATTTTTAGCAACTTTTTCATATACTTCCATAAATACCTCTTTTTTCCTTTTCTCTACCTCTTCTATTAATTGAAGGTATTTTTTCTCATCTTCTTCATATTCTTTTCTCTTATCGAATAGTTCCTTGTATCTTTCTTCAATGTATTCGTAATCTTCAATAGCCCTCATATTTATTGGTTCAAGTTTTTTTATACTATTTTCAAGTTTTATAATATATTTTTCGAGCTCTGATATTTCCATGGCACTTATTTTATTAAATATTCCATTAGATACATCCTCAATTTTTTCACATAAATAAAGTTTTTTCTCTTCTTCCTCCAATCGAGTTTCATATTTTGCCTTATCTATCAATAGCGTATTTATTTCTTTATCAATACCTTCAATCTTTTCGATAAGCTCTTTTTTGTTATTATTTAATGCTTCCATCTGCTTTTGATACATTGCCTTTTTCTCGGTGAGCTCCTTTAAATCTTTGGTGAGATCTTTATATCTATCTTTTTTATCCAGTAATATTTGCACATTTTTTTCAATGTTATTTTTGTAAAATTCTATATTTTTTTGGAACATTCCTATTTTTTCATTTAATTCTTTTATTTTTTCACTGGTTTCCGCCATTTTAGGAATAAGAACTTCTTTTATAAGAACGGCATTTCGTTTTGTGTCATTTTCCAATTCATCGCTCTTTCTGATAAGTGATTCTATCTCTGCCTCCACCTCCCTAATCCTTTTTATAAGTGTGGAATCCTCGTATGATTTTAATTCCTTTAATACCCTTTCTCTTGTGGATATTGTTTCATCGATTTTATCTTCAAGATTTTTTATTTTATATTCTAATTCCTCTTTTGAATCATTCAATTCTTCCAGTTCATCCATAAGTTTTTTATTTGCAAGCTCAATTTCTTTTATTTTTTTATTATTATTTTTAATAATATCTATTTTTCTGTTTTCATTTTCTTTTATAAGTTGTAATTTATTTTTTAGTTCCATTTTTTTAGCTGAATATAGATTTATATTTTTAGTAATTTCATCAATTTTGTTATTTATTCCATCAGCACCATTTAATTTATTTTCTATTTCTTTTAACTCATTTGCAAGTTTTTCAAGTTTCGAAGTGTCTATTTCAACCTTTATATTTGAAGACCGCCTTATACTTCCTCCCACCATAGCACCAGAAGCCTCCATAACATCCCCTTCAAGAGATACAAACCTAACTTTATACTTTTTTGAAAGATTCTTGGCAGTTTCCAAATCCTTTACAACAATGGTATTTCCAAATACATAATTGAATATATTTCTATATTCCTCATTAAATTCCACTAAATCAACAGCCCTTCCAATTACGCCGTTTTCGTTTATATGTTTAGGTTCATATCCCTTTATTCTATCCATAGGTAAAAATGTAGCCCTTCCAAGCTTATTTCTTTTTAGATATTCTATCGCCCGAGCTCCGTCATCCATCCTCTTAACTACAATATGGTTTAATCGCCCCCCTCCTGCAATTTCAATTGCTGTTTTATACTCATTTTTTGTTTTTCCCAAATTTCCAACGATATCCACAACACCGGGAAGCTTAGCATCCAATATACTTTTTATGGTGCTATTTACATTGAAATTTTCCATCTCTTTTAATGCCTTAATTTTTGCATTTTCTTTGGCATATTCTGAGTATAATTTATCCCTTTTATTTTGGAGCTCCTTTTTCTCTCCCTCATATTTTTGCAGTTGTTTTTTTGAAAATTCCAATTCCACAACAACATCTTCAAGTTCTTTATAAAGTGTTTTTGTATCTTCGGCACATTTATTTATTAAATTAAGTTCTTCTTTTAATTTTTCAATAGTTTCATTATTTTGTTTTAAATCAAAGGATTTTTTATTTATCTCACCGACTATATTGTTTAATTCAGTTCTTAATTTATGCAGTTCCTTTTGATATTCATTTAACCGCTCAGAAAGTTTTCTCTCTTGCTGTTTTAGTATATTTATATGGGTCTCACTTCTCTCCACAGATGATTTTAAGGAGTTCCTTTCATCCTCTAAATTTTTTATAGTTTCTTTAATGGATTTTATTTCTTTTTCCTTTTCCATCGTTTCTTTTCTTATATTTTCTATTTTTAGCCGAGTTTCATTTAATTCCATTTTTTTAGCTTCTAATTGGGATTTTGAATTTTTTAAATCATCCAAACTATGGTTTAACTGCTTTTTATCATTTTCAATATTTAATTCAAGTTCTTTTATGGATTTGTGGAGCTCCATCACTTCTTCATTTCCTTTCTCATTTAATTCATTTATGATATTTTCAAGTTTATTTTTTAAATTAATTATCTCGTCGTTTATATTGTAAATATTACTCTGAAATTTTTCCTTTAATTCTTTCAAGGCATTAATATTTTTTTCGGTATCTTCCATCACTACTTTTAGGAGCTCTACCTTTTTTGAAGTGAGTATATATTTTGTGGTTTTTAATTCTTCATTTAGTTTTAGATACTGTTCTGCATCATTCTTTTCTTTTTTAAGTTTTTCAAGATTTGCTCTTACTTCGTTTATTCTTATATCTATTTTTTCGATATATTCCCTGGCTTTTTCCAGCTCTCGTTGTGATTTTTCTTTTTTCTCATCATATTCTGAAATTCCGCATATTTCATCGATTAACTTCCTTCTTTCCTTTGGAGACATCTCAATTAATCTTATAAGGTCTCCTTGAAGTATAATATTTAATCCCTCTCCACTTAATGAAATTCTATTGAATATATCTATTATTTGGGATTTTTTCATTTTCTTTCGTTTTTCTATTCCTTTTTCATTTTCTTTCTCTTTTTTCTCGTACCATATCATATAATAATTATTATCCCCCTTTAATTTTACCTTTCTAGATATACCTATCTTGTCAGAATCTATGGGAATTTTTCTGTCTTTATTATCAAAAAATAATATCACTTCGGCATAATCCGCTCTTTTATTCTTGTGGTATGTGATTAATTCATTAAATTTTCCAGCCCTTAATGATTTTGCGGAGGTTTTTCCAAGAACAAAACATATACCGTCTATAATATTTGATTTTCCTGAACCATTTGGACCAAGTATGGCAGTGAATCCAGATGGTATTTTTAATTTGGCGTTTTTAAATGATTTGAAATTTTTTAAATGAATCTCGGATAAATGCACCATGTTTTTCACCAATTAGTATAAAGTTATATAATTAAATAAATTTATTATTATTTAAATTTTTATATAATAAACCATTAATATCCATTTTTAATTTTTAATATCTATTTTAAAATGTTTAAAAAAATAATAAAATAAAATATATAAATATAAAAATGTTTAAAATATTTATTATAATACCGCCCTATTATAAATGAATAATCGAAAATATTATATAGTATAACATAGTTTTTCATTAAATAAATTTAATTTTTTATGGAATACCTTTATAATAGAACTCTATTATAGAATTATAGTTAGAGCCCTATTATGAGCTCCTATTATTATACCACATTTAAATTATTATTTATTATAATAATTATCACTTTGATTTATTATTATTGCATGTTGTTATTTTTAAATTAAAATAAAAGAATGTGATAGCATGAGAACAAATATCATACACGAAGGAGCAACAGAGCTCACCTATGAGATAAGGGAGATTGTCGAAATTGCAAAAAAAGTAGAAGGTTATGGACTAAATATCACATGGGAAAACATAGGAGACCCAATTATAAAGGGAGAAAAAGTCCCTAACTGGATAAAAGAAATAATTGCAGAAACAGTTATGAAGGACGATTCATACATATACTGCCCAACAAAGGGACTTTTAGAAACAAGGGAATTTCTTGCAGAAGAGAACAACAAAAAAAACGGAGCTCAGATAACAGCAGATGATATAATATTTTTCAATGGGCTTGGGGATGCAATAACAAAAATATACGGGTTATTAAAAAAGGAATCAAGGGTAATTGGACCTTCACCAGCATATCCAACTCACTCATCAGCAGAGGGATTGCACGCAAGATGTAATCCCCTTATGTATAAGATGGATGAAAATGACAATTGGCATCCTGATATGGATGATTTAAGAAATAGGGTAAAATATAATCCCGAAGTGTCTGGAATACTTGTGATAAATCCTGGAAATCCAACTGGTGCAGTTTATTCAAAAAAGGTATTGGATGAGATTGTAGATATTGCAAATGAATATGATTTATTTATATTATGCGATGAAATATACCACAATTTAGTTTATAACGGCAAAAAACATACCTATTTATCGGAAGTTATAGATGATATATGCGGAATATCATTAAAAGGTATATCAAAGGAGCTCCCTTGGCCTGGTGCAAGATGTGGATGGATGGAAACCTATAATGCAGACAAAGACCCAGTATTTAAAAAATATGTCGAGGGCATCTGTAAATTTAAGATGATTGAGGTATGCTCCACAACACTACCCCAAAAAGTCATACCTGAAATTATGAGCAATCCAAAATTCTACAAATATTTGGACGAAAGGAGAAATTACTATGAAAGAGCTTCAAATTTTGCATACAACAAATTAAAACCTATTGATGGGCTCATAGTAAATAAAACAAACGGTGCTTTCTATATGGGAGTAGTATTTGACGAAGAATATTTAAACAATAATCAAAAATTAAAAATAGAAAACCCTGAGCTCAGAAAATATGTCGATGAAATATCAAATGGAAAACCTCATGATATGAAATTTGTTTATAATTTACTTGCATCATCTGGTTTATGTATTGTTCCGATGTCATCCTTTAACTCTGAATTAAACGGATTCAGAACAACACTTCTTGAAAGGGATGAAAATAAATTAAAATGGACTTATGAAATCCTTGCAGAGAAAATAGAAGAATATTTAAATAGCAGTAATTAAATAATTAAAATAATTTTAAAATAGTTTTAAAGTTTTTTTATTTTCCATATTATTATTTTATAAATATTTATAATTTACATATAAATAAATTTTACATTCATTTTTTAATTTCAATTTTACCAATTACCTAATATACATGATACCAATATGAATAATAAATTAATAATAATAAAATAAAAAAAAGTAAGGGAGAAAATATGAACTGGGATGAGCTCGGATTGAAAATAGCAAAAGAGATTGAAAAAGAAGTAATGCCATATTTCGGCAAAAAAGAAGGGGCTAAAATTATTGGATATTCTCCAAGTGGGGATACCACTGAATTAATAGATAGAATGAGTGAAGATATTGTTTTAAAACATTTAAAACCATTAAACATCAATATAGTAAGTGAGGAAATAGGAACTATAAATAACAATAGTGAATGGACTGCTATAATTGACCCTATTGATGGCTCATTTAATTTTACAACAGGTTTTCCATGTTTTGGCTTTTGCTTTGCAATATTTAAAAATAACAAGCCATACTATGGTTTAACCTACGAGTTCCTAACAAAAAATATTTATGAAGCTTATGTGGGGAAGGGAGCATTTTTAAATGGGGAAAAAATTAAAGTAAAGAAATATATCGAAAAAGAAGCAGTGATAAGTTATTATTCAAATAAAAATCTAAATTTAATTGGAAAGGTTAGGCGTGCAAGGATTATGGGAGCGTTTGGCGTTGAGATGGCATATGTTGCAAAGGGAGCTCTGGATGCTGTATTTGATATTAGACCCTATGTCAGAACAACCGATTTTGCATCTTCCTATATTATATGTAAGGAAGCAGGAGCTATAATTACCGATGAGAAGGGACATGAATTTAAATTTAATTTAAATACAACGGATAGGTACAATATGATTGTTGCCAATGATAAAAAATTGTTGAATATAATTTTAGAGGAGATAAAAATAAATAGATAAAAAATAATAAAAAATAATAAAAATTAAAAGGTATAATAAAAGGTATAATTATGGATATTGAAGAATTGGAGAGAAATTTATTTAAAAATATTAAAAATCTTCCAGTAGGATGCCAATACTGTATAAGAGGAGAAAAACTCGTTTTATTCATCACTGGATTATGTGGAGAAAACTGCTTTTACTGTCCAGTTTCAGAAAATAGAAAAGAAAAAGACATTATTTATGCAAATGAAAGGAAAATAAACTCAGTTGAAGAAGCCATAAATGAAGCTCACCTTTGCGGAAGTAAAGGCGTTGGTATTACGGGAGGCAATCCACTATTAAAAATAGAAAGAACCTGCGAGTATATCGGAGCTCTGAAAAATGAATTTAATTCAAACTTCCATACTCACCTATATACGACACCAACCCACTTAGACGAGGATAAATTAAAAATGCTTAAAAATGCAGGATTGGATGAAATAAGGCTACATCCTACAAAATTCTTTAATATATATGGCAAAAAGGACTTTGATAGTGAGGATTTTAAAACCTATATGGATGATTTTTTAAATAAATTAAAATTATGTATGAAGTATATAAAAGATGTAGGCGTGGAAATTCCAGTAATACCTAATATGGAAGAAGAAATTATTTATTTAGCGGAAGAATTAAACAGAATAGGTGTAAAATTCTTAAATATTAACGAGTTAGAATATTCTGAAACTAACTATAACAATTTAAAACATAGGGGATTTAAAGAAAAAAACGACTACGCTTCAGAAATTTTAGGAAGTGAAGAAACCGCTAAAAAGGTAATTGATTATTTTAAAGAAAAAAAGAAAGTAGAAACAGAAAAAGATGAAAGTAATACTATTAATAAATTTAATCTTATCATCCATTACTGCCCTTCTGCTTTAAAAGACGGCATACAAATGAAAAATCGGCTTATAAATAGAGCTAAAAACACAGCAAAGGATTACGACATAATTACCAACGAAGGACTTATATTGAGGGGAATAATATCTTTTAATGATTTAGAGAATATTAAGGATATAATCGATATATTAGATTATAACGAGCTCCCCTATGAAGTGGTAAATAACAATATATATTTAAATCCTTATGTTTTGGAAGATTTAATTGATGAATTAAAAAATATGGATTATAATATAAATTTCAGTGCCTATATTTCCGAGAGATATCCAACAAGCGATGGACTGGAAGTAGAAAGAACGCCGTTAATTGTTAAAAAAAGAAGTTTAAAAAGCATAAGAAGAAGAAAAAATAAAAAAATAAAAATAGAAGGAAAAATAAATTTAAAATAATTTAAATATATTTAAAATTTTTAATAATCCACCTTTATTCCTAAAATATTTCTCTCACCCTTCAATATATCCTCGGCTATCAGAGCTCCCCCAAGAGCTCCACTTTCACCATCTAAAACATATATATTCCCATCTAGATATTCCTTTAATTTTTCTGGAACTCCATATTCTTTCGTAGTAGCAACAGAACCAGCTAAAATTATGTTTTTATCTTTATTTAAGAACATTAAGGAATTTATTTCCATTGCTACACTTAAAATAAGAGAATCTATTGCAAGACGGCATCTTTCATCAGTTTTATAGTTTTTTAAAATTTCTTTCTTTGTATCTTCAACACCTTTATATTTATCTTTAACTATTTTTATGGCTCCAGCAGTTGAAAATGCTTCATTTGCCGTAATTTTATGACTATCAATGTCTCTTATCATTTTTAGGTCTATTGGACCGTGTAATATGCCTATGGCACCAATACAGGCGTCAAATCCTCCAAAAATCTTTTTATCCTTTATTAATAGGCTCACAGTATTTGAAGAAATATCCGATAATATAAAATCATTAAATCCAAATGTTTTATATGCAGTATAAGATATGGATATTTTTTCGGGTGATGCCACATGAGAGTATAGAGCTCTGAATCTTTCATCCATACATTCCGTGTTTTTATGAAGTCCAGGTATAACTATTGCAGGAATTCCCGAGTTTTTTATCTCATCATATACCTTTGTTCCCCCGCCTATCTTTTCCCCAACTCCTTCTATGTTTATTACTCCTCTATTTTTTACCTTATCTATTGGAAGTATCTTATTTATGCCATCTCCCATTGAATAACATACTGAAATAAGGTCTATATCACTTAACATTACATAATTTTTTAATTCCTCTAAAAAAGATTTATTTTTTAATTCTGTTCGTGTCATGGTGAAAAATGTATTTTTATTATTACTATTATTACTATTGCTATTTCTTATACATACTTTTATACCCGATGTTCCATGGTCTATTCCAACTGTAATCATCTTTTACCACCGATAATAGTTAAAATCATTTAGATTTAAATTCATTCAAAAACTTAGGTATATATTCAACAGCTTTGTTTATGTCCATAGATATATAACTATCCTTTAAATATCCTCTCTTTTTCATCTCCTCAGCAACCCAGTCATTAAATCTTTTATCCTGCACAACTACAACACCGTAATCATTCTCTGTTCTTATTAACCTACCAATCATTTGAACAATTGTCCTAGACATGATATGAAATGAAGTCATTAAAAATGCCGTCCAATGAGCATTTTTACTATTTATATTTTTCTTTTTAAATCCTTCTTCAAGTAATTTCTGCTCACGATTTAATAATGGTGTTGGAACTGGAAAAGGAAGGCTGTCTATTATTACCATTGTTAAGGCATCACCAGGTATATCTACACCTTCGGCAAATCTCCCCGTTGCTAATAGTATTCCTCCGTCTCTTTCAAAGCGTTCCTTTAATTCCTTAGCCTCCTTTCCATCCATGCCAAATTCATAACAGTATATTTTATGACCCAATTTATTGCTGTTATTTATTAAATATTTATATGCACTATTTAAATCCTCAAAACTTTTAAACAATACCAAACTATTGCATTTTGCAGATTTCAATAGTTTAAATATATTTTCATTTGCCTTTTTTCTTTTTAATTCTTTTTTACTATCGTATTTCATATCCTCTCCATCACTTAGAGCTATTATCTTTTTTCTATGCTCTGAAAAAGGACTATCTAAAACAAGTGTATTGGATACCCCCATTCCAGTTTTAAGAGCATGAATCTTTAAATTTCCAATAGTGGCAGAACAATGTATTACTACGGCATCCCCGTAAAGTTTTTTTAAGTAGGACGAAACAAGGACAGGCTCACATAATAAGGAGCTCCCATTTCTGTATATTACAAAGTTGCTATTTGTAGTTTTTAAGTCTTTTATATTGTTTATAAATTCCATAAGTGGCATATCGGATATTTTTTTATTGAATATAAATTGAAATTCCAAAGGAACTAATGCCTTATTATCTATTTTAAATTTAAGGTCTTTTTTACTGAGCTCCCTATTTTCTTCAAAAGATTCTATTTTTTTCTTTATATTTGTTATCTGATAATATCCATCTAAAAGAGTTCCCAATATTGCCACATCCTCCTTTAATTTCCAAGAAGTAATATGTTCCCCGTCAAATATCAATGTGTTTTTGCAATCCTCAACATTCGCATAATTAGATACATAATTATGAATAATTTTCCAAAAATCTTCATTATATCCATCATTATAATTATTATACTTATTACCATTATTGTCATTATCATAATTATAATTATAATTTAAAATATCATCATGCTTATATTTATCATCGAGTCTTTTAAAATGCCTTCTCAAGGTATTTGGTGCAAAATAGTATGCCATAAATCTCAATCTATTAAGTGCTATCTCTGGATTTATGGATATGGTGGCAGAATTTCTTATGCTTCCTTCAAGTTTATGTGCCTCATCGCAAATTATTATGTCGGTGTTTCTTTTTGCATCGATTTCCTCTTTTATATAATAATATATGCTGTTGTTCATTACAACAATATCGGCATCTAAACATTCTATTTTTGATTTTTGATAATCGCATACACAGAAAGGGCAGTAATATTTTGTAACTCCATCTATTGTGATAGGTTCCTTTTTTGTTCCACATATACAGTATGGTTTTTTATTTGGTCTGTAAGGACATTTTTTATTTAATTGACAGTATAATCTATTAGCTTTGCCTCCTTTTGATTTACAGAAAAAATTACTCTTCCCCATCATAAAAGATACTTTTAAATTGTGTTTTAGTGAATTCAAATCTTCAAAAATCCTCTCCTGTTGGTCAATTGTTTCTGTAAGTATCATTATTCGTTTTCCTTTCTCTGCAAAATAAAGCGATGGAATAAGATAGGATAATGTTTTTCCAACGCCTGTTGGTGCTTCAATTACTAAATTCTTTTTATTATTTACACTGTTAAATATGGTTTCCATCATCTTTTTTTGCTGAGCTCTTATAGAGTAGTATGGAAATTTGTTTTTATAGTATTCCCTAAATTCATAAATGCCTCTATTCATCAAATCACCAAAATAATAAATAAAATAATATAAAAATAAAAATAACATTTTATAAAAAAATTTAAAAATATTAAAAATGTGAAATGTAAATTATAAGCATAAACGCATTTAAAAATATTAAAAATAATTAAATTATTCTATTTTTTTAATCTATTTTTGATTTAATATTTCATTTAATTTTAGTATAGTTTCATTTATTTAATTAATTTCATTTAATTTTTATTTATACATTTTTTCAGCATATTCCTTAATCATTCTCTCGGCATCGAAATACTCAACTATATGATTAACACAGTTGCATGCCTTTTTCCACCATTCCTCTGTGTCATACATGTTTGAGGCTTTTTCAAGCTGTTCATACATGCATTTTGCCTCGTAGTCGTCATCAGTATGTATTCCATCTCCTATGGTAAAGCTATCCTCGGGATACATCTCAGTCCATTCAACATGCCAACCATCAAGGGAGCTCATGTGAATAGATGCATTCATTGAGGCAGTCATTCCAGATGTTCCAGAGGCTTCATTAGGTCGTTTTGGAGTATTTAACCATATATCAGAACCCATTTTTAATAATTTACTTAATTTTAATTCATATCCAGTTAATATCGCTGCACCTTTTAAATCTCTTGTTTTTGACACTATCCAATTAAATGTAATCTGGGCATTTGTGTCATTAGGATGCGGTTTTCCAGCCCATATTATTTGAATTTTTTTATCATCGAGAAGTTTTTTTAATTTAGTTTCATCATGTAATGGTAAATATGGTCGTTTATATCCTGCAAATCTCCTTGCC
Organism: Methanothermococcus okinawensis IH1; assembly: GCF_000179575.2. Classification (NCBI taxonomy): domain Archaea; kingdom Methanobacteriati; phylum Methanobacteriota; class Methanococci; order Methanococcales; family Methanococcaceae; genus Methanothermococcus; species Methanothermococcus okinawensis. Next base: position 218,886 of record NC_015636.1, read on the forward strand.
CATACCACAGTCATTATATTTGGGTCGAATAATTTTCCAGTTTGATCGGCAACCTCTTCGAAAAGTAGTTTTTTTAACTGCATCTTTCTTTTTCTCAGTTTATCATAATCGTAATCTTTTGCAGCATCCCTTATAACAGCATCCTGCCAATAACACTTATCCTGAGCATTTGTTATATATGTGATGGGGCATTTATCCTTTACCCAACTCCACATCTTCTCAGTGGTTTCTTTGTGTAGTTTTGAAACTGCATTTGCCTTTTTAGACATTCTTAACGCTGCAACAGTTAAATTAAATGGATTCCCCCCGAGTTTTTCAGCAGTTTTTATATCAACATTTCCAAAGAATCCCATGTTTTTTAGTAAATTAATATCTTGTGTTTCATTCCCTGCGGGAACTGGCGTGTGGGTTGTAAAAACTAAATGCTCTTTTACATAATTTAATCCATAATCTTCAAGCATTTTGAAACCCAATGGCAATGGATGAGCCTCATTAATATGATATAGTTTAACATTTTCACATTCCCTTATAACCTTATAACCACCCACACCTAAAACAATTTCTTGGGCAATATGTGTTAAATTGTTCCCATCGTATAAATTGTAGGATATTGTCCTTGATAAATAGTCGTTTTCTGGAATATCTGTTGTTAAAAAATATATTGGGCATGTTCCAAATACATCCTCTTCAAGTTTATATGCCTTTACCCAAACTGTGGCATTATTTATAGTTACAGGAATTTTTAATTTAATATCTTCCAAAAATTCATAATATTTTCTAACATAATCAACCTTCATCCTGCCTTCTTTATCTCGCACCTGGTCATAATATCCATAACTCCATAGCATTGAAACTCCAACAAGTGGATACTTCAATCTATTGGCAACCCTAAAATGAGAACCCGCTAAAAAACCCAATCCTCCCGCATAAGTTTTTAAAGGCTGGTCTATTGCAAATTCCATACAAAAATAAGCCGTAGGTTTCATAAATTTCCCCCTTATTAATATTAAAAGTTTTATGTTATTATATTTTATTTAGTATTAGTTTTTATTTGGTTTTCATTTATTATTTTATATTTTACATTTATTTCATTATTTTAGTTATTTTTATTTTTTTCTTATTTTTTATTTTTTCCTATAAGTTATTATGGTTATTGGATTTCTTGCCATCATCATATGCCCTGTATTTATTTTTTTTCCATAACTAACAGATATATTTACAATATCAATATCATATATCTCATTATCATTTTTAAAATTATTCATTATTTTTATTATTTTCACGGCATTTTCAAGAACTATCGTATTTACTACAATATGTTTTATATTTTTTTCTTTTAATATATTCAAAATAATATCTATATTTTTTGTTCCACCGATAAATGCCTTGTTAAATTCCAAATTATATATAACATCCTCTGCATTTCCTTTTATTAATTCACAATTTTTAATGTTAAATTTATCAAGATTCTTTTTTGTAGTTGTTATAGCATCTTCTGAGTTATCCACTGCATAAACAAATTTGCATCTTCTTGCCATTTCAACAGTCATTCCACCACTGCCACATCCTATATCAACAACCACATCATTATGATTTAATTGCAATTTTCCTATACTTACTGCCCTTATTTCTTCTTTTGTAATTGGAACGCCATCTATTCTAAAAAAATCGTCATCTTTAATCATTTTAACACCATTTATATATATTAATAAACTTATAAAAAATTATAAATAGGTTGCATACCTATATTAAAACTGCATTATTATACTATAATAGGTATATGTATTTAAATATAATTTAATATAGATACTATATATTTTACTAAGTATATAACTAATATATATTTTTTATAATAAATTATACCAATTATTAATTAATATATAATGATATGATGTTACATCAATTCATATTAATATAGGTGAATATATGGCTGATAATTTAACGGATTTACCAGGAGTAGGACCTTCAACCGCTGAAAAACTTATTGAAGCAGGATATATCGATTTTATGAAAATTGCCACTGCCACCATAGGTGAACTCACAGATATTGAAGGAATTAGCGAGAAAGCTGCGGCTAAAATGATAATGGGTGCCAGAGAACTATGTGATTTAGGATTTAAAAGTGGTGCAGACCTTTTGAATCAAAGAAAAACAGTATGGAGATTATCCACTGGTAGCGATGAATTAAATAGGATATTAAATGGAGGATTGGAAAGTCAATCCATAACAGAATTTGCAGGAGTATTTGGAAGTGGAAAAACGCAAATTGCCCATCAGGCATGTGTTAATCTCCAATGTGAAGATACAATTTTTGTAGATAATGAATGGGTAAGTGATGAGGAATTGGCAAATCCAAAGGCTGTTTATATAGATACTGAGGGAACATTTAGACCTGAAAGAATTACTCAAATGGCAGAAGCTCTTGGTATAGATGGTCAGAAGGTGCTTGATAACACATTTGTAGCCAGAGCCTACAATTCAGATATGCAGATGCTTTTTGCAGAAAAAATAGAGGAACTCATAAAATCAGGGAATAACATAAAGTTAGTAATTGTGGATTCTCTAACAAGCACATTTAGAAATGAATATACAGGGAGAGGAAAACTCGCAGAAAGACAGCAAAAACTTGGAAGGCACATGGCAGTTTTAAATAAACTTGCAGACCTCCACAACTGTATTGTTGTTATTACAAACCAAGTTTCGGCAAGACCTGATGCATTCTTTGGTGTTGCTGAACAGGCAATTGGGGGGCATATCGTTGGACATGCTGCAACATTTAGATTCTTTTTAAGAAAAGGAAAAGGAGATAAAAGAGTTGCAAAATTATACGACTCTCCACATCTTCCAGATGCCGAGGCAATATTTAGAATAACAGAAAAAGGAATTCATGATTAATTCCTTTATTATTATTATTTTTTATAATATTATTATAGGCTATAATATTAATTTTTTTATATATTGTTTAACATGAAATTAGCTAATAATTTATTAATTCTAAATATATCTTCATTTATGCATTAAATCAATAATTACTTATTATTTATCGATTTTCTATATAACTTAATTAACGTATAATATTCCATCTTTAACTATGCTTTGCTTTCTCTCATTATATCCAATATTTTTCGTTTGATAAATATTTTCTTTTATTATTATCCTTGTATCTTAATCTTGCAACTGTGCCACTATATAAGCCCTTAGAACCAGTACGTTTTAAATAATAATACTCTGGAATACGTTCTATTATTTTAATCTTTCTTCTATGTCTTGGAATTTCATCAACCCATTCATAATCTCCAACTATTTCTGCAACAACTAATTTATTATTTTCTATGGGAATTAAAACAATATCACCTTTTTTCATTTCTTTTAAAAAACTCCAAATCTGACCTACTGAATTCCCAACACAGCCTTTATAATTCTTTCCGGGATTTTCTTGTTCATATATATGTTTAGGGTATGATTTCATAAAGATTTTTCTCAATTTTTCTTTATTATCAATATTTGTTAAATTTTCTTTAATATCTGCCCAATCAATTGCAATGATATTCTCTTTCAAAAATAAGTCTCTAAATTCTAAACTATTGCTCTGTCCAGCTCTATTTATCCATACACTCGTATTTTCACCCCATTTATAATCATTTAGTCTTGCAGACATTTAAAAAATGATATATCCGAATATTAGATTTTAACTTAATTAAGTAATCTTTTTTATATAATTAAACCATAGTCTTTATTATTTTATTTATAACATATAATATAAGTCTTTATTTATTTATTCTTTTTTTATTTTTTACTTTATCATGCCTCTTTGTTTCTGCCATTTTCTTCTTTCCCCTAATATACATTTATCTCCTCGATTACCACCAATAGGATTTTTTGGAGTTCCAAGACAATTCATGCATCTTGCCATTACGCTGGAACCCAATGCAAGACCATCTTCAACAAATACGATATTTTCCTCAGGTTTTTCCCAAATATTTAATTCTCCAAGTTTTTCAATTATTAATTTAGGTTTGTTGCCTGTTATCCCTGCTCGTCCAGTTATTCCAATAGCACTCTTTTCATTTACAATACCTTTGTTATTTGCAAGTTGCACAAGTTTTTTAGTTATTTCAGCCGATACTATATCGAGGGTATATAGCAATGTTGGGGTATTGCTCTCATCCATAATTTTTTTTCCAATTTCTTCCAATTTTGGAATATCGCTTCCATTTTCTCCAACATCACATCCAATTAATACAGTTCCTGCTTTTTCTGCACTTTTAGGATTTACTGGAACAGTACCAAATCGTTCCATATCTTTTGGAACTTCGCATATTTTTATATATTTATGAGCCTTTTCTGCATAGGTTTCTGCAAGTTCTTTATTTACTTTACCTTTTTCCTTTTTAATATCTAAAACAGCACCTTTGTTTTTATTTACCAACCCACTACCTTTAGCTATGGCATCGGCAATGGCACCTGCTAAACCACATAAATTTCCAACAACATTAGCATAAGGTTTTGAATCATTTGTAATCCTTCCTGCAAGAGTGGTTCCAAAATCAATACTCATACAGGGGTTTCTAAAATCCACCTCTGTCCATTTTGCACCTACTTTTATTCCTGCTGTAACGAGCTCACCCTCCATCTCATTTGCCACAACTTCTTTGCCTGTGGGCGGAACAACTCCTGTAACTGCACCATCAAATATTACTTTATCCATAAGTGTGTATTTATCAAAAGGTTTTGGAAGTTGATTTTTAGTCATTGCAGGAGCCATTTTTGATGGTGGAATGCCTGCTTTTAAACATCCATCTGCAAGTGCTATAATCATATTACTTATTTCTTCGGGGGAGGCAAATCCTGCTGTAACTCCTGTACTTCTAACAACAAAATGCAAATCCTCAATTGATAAATTTCCCTTATTCAGAGCTCCGATTAATACTTCTTTAACCATATCAGAAACAGCTTCTTTTGTTAATTCTACTCCCCAAAGTGTTCTTCCAAATATTGCTTCTCCCTTCTTAGGAGCTCGCACATCTCTGGTCATCCTTACATCTTTGCTTATTATATAGGTAGTTCCTGTATCCATATTGGTTCCTGTGATGATGGATTTTGTCGTGGTATTTCCTAATTCAACAGATGCTACTATGTAATAAGGATTTTTCTTTAATTCTATTAAATCTACTGTTTGAGACTTTGCATAGTGTATCTTAGGAGATTTCTTAAAAATAGATGTAATTGAATCAAAAAACCCCATAATATCATCCTCTTCCTGTTTTTTAGTCATTGCATATTTGATATTAATATATATTTATCTATAATTTGTTTTTTATTGTATAAAAATATTAAGTTATTTTAATAATCATTTTTATTTCTTTTATCAATAACCTATTATTATCCCTACAAATATTCCTTATTTTTTTATTATATTGCTTATATAATTTTTATTTTTTAAAATCTCTTTAAATAATCTGTCGTAAATCGATGGATTTTTTAGTATAATTAATATATTTATATAAATAAAATTATAGAGATTTTTTAAGAGATTTCTTATATATTATATTATTTTTATCTGTTCCTTGTAAATTTTTTATATTTTAAAAAAATATCAATTTAATATCTTTTATATTCCTAAATACCTTTAAATTATCCGTCGTAAATCACCCTTAAAACTATATAAATAACAAAAATCAATGTGATTCGAGATTCGAAAAGTTTATATAGGGGTAATGCAAAGGTATTTTACATAAAATAAGAAAATTTTTGAACTGTTAAAATCAGACCATTGATGGATGGAAATGATGAAGACGATAATGGCGTAACATACGGGGACAGCGTTAAAATCAGACCATTGATGGATGGAAATCCATATTTTCACCTTATCTTTTTTTACAGCTCAGAGGTTAAAATCAGACCATTGATGGATGGAAATTTTTTTGGTATATAGGTAGTATAATGGTATAAAAAATGGTTAAAATCAGACCATTGATGGATGGAAATCCGTATAAAATTTGAAAAAAGTAAATAATTATTTTTGTTAAAATCAGACCATTGATGGATGGAAATGACCTTGACAGCATTACAGACTCAATAATTGAAGAGTTAAAATCAGACCATTGATGGATGGAAATTACATTGATGACGGGATGATTTTTTAAGCTCTTATTTTCGTTAAAATCAGACCATTGATGGATGGAAATTGATTTATATTTTGGCATCTCAAAATGTAAATCAGAACAAGCTATCGCCTCCATGTTAAAATCAGACCATTGATGGATGGAAATCATTATTAGAATCAAAAATGAGGTTTAAACTCCATCAAGTTAAAATCAGACCATTGATGGATGGAAATTCTGGAACTATATTTCTATTAACCCATAGGTGGAAGGTTAAAATCAGACCATTGATGGATGGAAATTTTTTGCTTGGAATTTCATAAACTAATGGTTTTGCTCGTTAAAATCAGACCATTGATGGATGGAAATGTGGTAAGTTTATCAATGTATTTTTTAGAAGAAATGTTATGCTCGTTAAAATCAGACCATTGATGGATGGAAATTTTACCCTGATGCTTCCAGTGCGGGGAGCTCATTATTTCCTTTTGTATTTTACATAAAATAAGAAAATTTTTGAACTGTTAAAATCAGACCATTGATGGATGGAAATTTTACTGCTTTTACGCTCGTTATATATCCCTGTTTAGTTGTTAAAATCAGACCATTGATGGATGGAAATCAATATCGTGAGCACTCAGGATGTGTCACGATTGACACGTTAAAATCAGACCATTGATGGATGGAAATCCTCTTTCCTCAACTTGTAATTTACTATCTATACTTACGTTAAAATCAGACCATTGATGGATGGAAATTGTTTAAGACATCATCTATTGTAAAAGCCTTTCCTTTTCCTGTTAAAATCAGACCATTGATGGATGGAAATCCTGAAACTGCAAAAATGGTGGGCGTTTCCCCTCCGTTAAAATCAGACCATTGATGGATGGAAATTCTCTAAATCTTTTATGCCTTCTTTTTGCTTATATCGGGTTAAAATCAGACCATTGATGGATGGAAATTTATTTCCAATTTTAATAGTGATATCCTCAATAGATTGTTAAAATCAGACCATTGATGGATGGAAATTCCAATCAAAGAGGTGAGGTTTATGAATATATTACGTTAAAATCAGACCATTGATGGATGGAAATATACAATGTTAATATATAAGATGTAAATATGGAAATGTTAAAATCAGACCATTGATGGATGGAAATCCAATTATCATCTAAATTATTGTTATACTCATATTCGTTAAAATCAGACCATTGATGGATGGAAATAAATTCATAAAATTAGGAGATGGAGATAACATATACTGTTAAAATCAGACCATTGATGGATGGAAATTAATTATAATGACATGTATCTGGTTATGGGGGCTAATCCTGTTAAAATCAGACCATTGATGGATGGAAATACCCCCAATACTTTTTTAACTTGTTTAATTACAAAGTTAAAATCAGACCATTGATGGATGGAAATAAATATAAAGGAGAGGGACATTTCCAAGAGGAAGATAGTTAAAATCAGACCATTGATGGATGGAAATAATTAAACTGAGAATAAATTATATGGATATACACTGTTAAAATCAGACCATTGATGGATGGAAATATTAAAGATATTGAAGAGCCAGAGCCTGCGGAAACTCGTTAAAATCAGACCATTGATGGATGGAAATATAAATAAAGGTAATGAGAATATCTATTCGTTTGAAGGTTAAAATCAGACCATTGATGGATGGAAATTCTTTTATAATTCTATATGTACCATACCCGGTTGGGTTAAAATCAGACCATTGATGGATGGAAATATAAATGCTGAAAATAGTAAAAAAGATAGGGTATTTTTGTTAAAATCAGACCATTGATGGATGGAAATTATGATGATGAAGATGGAGGATACGACAGCATTTCAAGTTAAAATCAGACCATTGATGGATGGAAATAGGTTGTGTATTTAAATTTCTCATGTCGATATACTTCGTTAAAATCAGACCATTGATGGATGGAAATTTGTAATGGCCAGTCGATGTCACCCTTGTTGAGGGCGTTAAAATCAGACCATTGATGGATGGAAATGATAGTTAAAGAATTTAATGAAGTCTAATTTAGTTGTTAAAATCAGACCATTGATGGATGGAAATATCTTTTGTAAATATTCATTATCTTTTTCGTAAATTTTAGTTAAAATCAGACCATTGATGGATGGAAATAAATGAAAATGAAGAAAATAATCCACAAGAAAATAATGTTAAAATCAGACCATTGATGGATGGAAATCTATGTGGTTCATTGAAATAGGTAGCTATACCAAGGTTAAAATCAGACCATTGATGGATGGAAATGTTAAAACAATAGAATTATTTAAAGTCTCATCTAAATGTTAAAATCAGACCATTGATGGATGGAAATATTCTGCCTATAAGTCATAACAGTAGCTAAAGGACTAGTTAAAATCAGACCATTGATGGATGGAAATAAGTGAGTATTTCATACAAAAATACGGAGGAAGCAGTTAAAATCAGACCATTGATGGATGGAAATATAAAGTCTTCGTTCCAGATAATGGAATTGATATAGCGAGTTAAAATCAGACCATTGATGGATGGAAATAAATTACTATAAAAATGGTGTTATAAACAATATTATGAGTTAAAATCAGACCATTGATGGATGGAAATTGCTTATACTACAAAAGATTCTTACCAACTTTCCTTCGGTTAAAATCAGACCATTGATGGATGGAAATATCCATTAATGGGGTGACTTCTTTCTCCCAGTCCCCTACGTTAAAATCAGACCATTGATGGATGGAAATATTATCTGATGAGGATAAAGAAGAAACACCAAAAGCGTTAAAATCAGACCATTGATGGATGGAAATCTATCTCACTTTTAGTATCTGAGATATACTGATCAATAGTTAAAATCAGACCATTGATGGATGGAAATTTTTATATCTTGTTCTTCTTCTGTCATTCTTTCACCAAAGAGTTAAAATCAGACCATTGATGGATGGAAATCCACTTGCATCTGAATCTGATACAATTGTTCCATTAACGTTAAAATCAGACCATTGATGGATGGAAATTGCAAAATGTATGTATGAATGCGAACCGCCAGAGCTCGTTAAAATCAGACCATTGATGGATGGAAATTTATTAATATCCAACCTCCCAATATAACCTATTGTCTGTTAAAATCAGACCATTGATGGATGGAAATCTTTTAAATTCTCAATTTCTGTTTTATGCTTAGCTGTTAAAATCAGACCATTGATGGATGGAAATTTTGGGGCGCGCCCCTACCGAGCTAAGTATCCATTCCGTTAAAATCAGACCATTGATGGATGGAAATAAAGAGGTATCTTTCAACTCAGGAAGTTCATTTGCAGGTTAAAATCAGACCATTGATGGATGGAAATTGTCATATATATCTATACTTATTTCATCCCCTATTATATGTTAAAATCAGACCATTGATGGATGGAAATTAATTTTTAATTTTTAATGTCATTTCTATTTTATTATTAATAGTTAAAATCAGACCATTGATGGATGGAAATTCAATTTTTACTTGGAAATCATTTAGGTCGTAACTGTTTGTTAAAATCAGACCATTGATGGATGGAAATTCTTGGAATTTCATTTATATGTTCATCTTTAACATATTGTTAAAATCAGACCATTGATGGATGGAAATTCTTGGAATTTCATTTATATGTTCATCTTTAACATATTGTTAAAATCAGACCATTGATGGATGGAAATTTGGGATTTTATAATAAATGAAATTCGGAGCAATGGCGTTAAAATCAGACCATTGATGGATGGAAATTCTAATGGTCTGATTATAAATAAAATATAAAAATTAAGTTAAAATCAGACCATTGATGGATGGAAATCTAAATTTAACATTTACTCCTTCTAAAACAATATATGTTAAAATCAGACCATTGATGGATGGAAATTCATTGATGCAGAAATCTAAAAATTCCTCTAAATCAGTTAAAATCAGACCACTGATGGATGGAAATTTCTTGAATTTAAAATATTTTATCATTATTTCACCGTTAAAATCAGACCATTGATGGATGAAAATTTGTCAAATCTTATCCCTACTTTATTACTGGATATTGGGTTAAAATCAGACCATTGATGGATGGAAATCAAGAACCTATGATGACAATGGAAATGTCGTAATTAAGTTAAAATCAGACCATTGATGGATGGAAATCACTTTTTTAATTCCGATTGTCAGGCTTCGCCTGGTTAAAATCAGACCATTGATGGATGGAAATGATTTCTATATTAGAATTCATCAGTTATATCCCCACGTTAAAATCAGACCATTGATGGATGGAAATATTATTTGTATATCTCCTGAGGAAATGTTTGAGTTAGATGTTAAAATCAGACCATTGATGGATGGAAATCAGTTAAGAAAGTAACTAAACAAGGAAAATACGGGGTTAAAATCAGACCATTGATGGATGGAAATTTCAATGATGCTACAAATAGTTTGTTTGTAGTTAAGGTTAAAATCAGACCATTGATGGATGGAAATCAAAAAAACATACAACAAGCGTATCGACAATAACTGTTAAAATCAGACCATTGATGGATGGAAATTCCTTTATTTAATCAATAAGGTATTTTACATTGAGTTGTTAAAATCAGACCATTGATGGATGGAAATTTTTTTATATCATAACCCTCAAAATTCCAGTAATCCTGTTAAAATCAGACCATTGATGGATGGAAATTTTTGTAAGGGTTATTGATTTTGAATTTGTTACATAAGTTAAAATCAGACCATTGATGGATGGAAATGCATTTTTATCACCCTTTTATTTTATTTTTTTTATTGTTAAAATCAGACCATTGATGGATGGAAATTATCTATTTATTAACTCCGTTGGGTTTTGAATAACTGTTAAAATCAGACCATTGATGGATGGAAATTCAATAATATTTCTTGTTGGAATATTGACTTCCTTGTTAAAATCAGACCATTGATGGATGGAAATCAATGATTTAATCCTTTCCGTATGGTTCTTCCCCTCCACGTTAAAATCAGACCATTGATGGATGGAAATTACTTGGAGGAACTATTCCCGCAAGTGCTAATGATGGTTAAAATCAGACCATTGATGGATGGAAATTCGATACGAGATTAAATTTAGCAACACCACCATCATAGTTAAAATCAGACCATTGATGGATGGAAATTGATAATTATTATATCTATATATTTGTATGGGATTGCGTTAAAATCAGACCATTGATGGATGGAAATTAGTATAAATACCTGCGGCTACACCAGCCCCTACTTGTTAAAATCAGACCATTGATGGATGGAAATCATTTGTTTTAATAAAATAAAAATAAAATATTATGTGTTAAAATCAGACCATTGATGGATGGAAATGTGAGATTAAAAACTTCAAGAGCCCTGAGGTATCTAACGTTAAAATCAGACCATTGATGGATGGAAATAATTCTGAAAGGTTAGGAATGATAACATTATCAATAGTTAAAATCAGACCATTGATGGATGGAAATTTTTGTGCTGGCGTGATACCATAATGTGATTTAAGAAGTTAAAATCAGACCATTGATGGATGGAAATTAGTTCAAGTTCAAAAACATACAATCCAAATACAACGTTAAAATCAGACCATTGATGGATGGAAATATAAATTTATTGGAATAAAAATTTTCTGAGTCATTTTGTTAAAATCAGACCATTGATGGATGGAAATTAATTTACAATACCAGAGTTTATCATATTTACATTATCGTTAAAATCAGACCATTGATGGATGGAAATCCAATAACACATATAAAAAAAGCAATATATAAAATAAGTTAAAATCAGACCATTGATGGATGGAAATTTATATACTATGAGCGATAAGTATAATTTAGAAGTGTTAAAATCAGACCATTGATGGATGGAAATGCTGTATTTAATATATATTGGGTTGTTAAAAACGATAAAAAACAGGTAATTTTTTATTTCATTTATTATTTCTTAAAATTCATTGATAATAGTCTCTTTTATAGCTATATTTATTTTGATTAACCATAAAATAATAAATATGTTAATCATAAAAAATATATATTTAAAAGAGCTCACCCTTTTTATCCAATTCCTTTAATGTATGCCATTGTTTATCTTTATCAGACAGTATTGGTTCATCAATAAGCCAGTCAATACCAATATCACCATCATTCCAAATCACACCACATTCATATTCAGGAGCATATTTATTATCTACCTTATAAACAACCTCAGCCTCACCACTTAAAACACAAAAACCATGGGCAAATCCTCTTGGAATATATAATTGATGTTTATTATACTCTGAGAGCACAGCACCTACCCACTGCCCAAATGTTGGGGAGCTCCTCCTTAAATCCACGGCAACATCATAGATAACTCCCCTTATGCACCTTACTATTTTAGCCTGTGCATAAGGTTCTTTTTGGAAATGTAATCCCCTTAACACGCCATAACAAGATTTAGAATGGTTATCTTGAATAAATTCTCCGTTTATACCTACCTTTTCAAAATCTTCTTTTTTATAGGTTTCTAAGAAAAATCCTCTTTCATCCCCAAAAACTTTTGGTTTTATTAAAATTACCTCTGGAATTTTGGTTTTTATAAATTCAAATGGCATTATATCACGCTCTTCTTTTATTTATTGTTAATCTTAGAAATATTTTCTAAACGACTTTATGAAAACTATTTATTTACATTTATCATCTTTCATTATTATTTAATAAAAAATAACTTCATAATTCTCCTTTGCAATAAAATATATTTTCATTTAATAAAAATTTTTCTTAACTCTAAAAGCTAAGGAAGTAATATATAATATGTTATTTATGCTATTATAGCTATTCTATTTCTAATAAGTATTATGGTATTATATCAATACCTTTTTTTACTATTTTATATTTAATTCGTTCTCCTTCTTCCGAATATCTGTGTTTTTCTAATATTAACTCCCTTAATTTATTTAGCTTTTCCATTCTAATTATGGTTTTGCTCCAATATTCAAGTATCTTTCCACCAGTTGCTTTAAATCCATTTGAGGTATCGCTAACTTGATTTGTAATTAAAACTGCTAAGTTCTTTTTTTTGGCAGTATTTAATAGGGTAAGTATTTGCCTGCCAAGTATTCTGTTTAATCGGGTATTTTCATCCACCTTGTCTGAGAGCTCTAACCTATATAATGACGATATGCCATCAACGATAACTAAACCCAAATTATCAATGTATAATAATTTTTCAAGGAGTATTGATTGCTCTTCAAAGCTTTCGGGTTCGTAAATAATCAAATTATTGAGTATATTTTCAATTTCATCCCCTGCTATTTGCTTTATTCTTTCAATAGATAATCCGCCCTCGGTATCTACATATACTACTTTAAAACCTTTTCTTATAAAATTTATTGCAGAAATTATACCAATATTGGTTTTCCCAACTCCTGGTGGTCCATAAATCTGAGTAATTGTTTTTCTTTCGATATTTCCCTTTAAAATTTCCTTTAACATAATATATCCCTTAATAAATAACATAATTAATATAATAATAAAATTAATATAAATAATATATAATATTATAATATACTATAAGCTACATCTTAAAATAAAATAATATAACTTAAAATAAAATTAATGGTTTGCTTAAATGCCTTCTTGCAGATGGTGGAACTTCATAAAATCCTTCTTTTATATCCCTTTTAACTTCTATTAATTTTATTTCATTATATTTTATTTTTTTGCCGCATTTATTACAAACATAACCACTTTTAACCCCCCTTGATTTTAATGTTCCACCACAAGAGCATTTTTTATCCTTTATATATTCTTTGGATAGTTTTAATATCTTTAATTTTTCAATATTTATTTCAAAAGGTTCTTCTCTAACCGTTCCATATACTCCAACAATATCGCCTTTTCTTAATTTTCTCACTATATTCCTAAAATCCTTTGTAGGTTCATAAGCTACACAAGTTATTTTTCCCGTATTATCCTCTACTTCAAATACTACAATTCCACCTGCAATATCTTTTGGATTATTTACAACTGTCCCATAAATAATTACACCAGTATTTGGATAAATATCTTTTATTTTCATATATCTTAAATTAACATCTGTGCCCTGATTGGTTTTATATATCATATATTTATCTATCTCCTCACATTTGACCATTTTCATGGCATCCAATAAAATATCCTTTTTTATACCTCTAATACCGTAGAGAACTGGACATTTTGTATTTGGTGCAATTATCTGTTTTTCTCCATCTACATTATTAAATGTAAATGGAATGGTTTTTTTATCCATTTCAACTACTGATTTATCATCTATTATTCTTTTAGTTCCCCAATTTTCCTTTTTTCTATATGCCAATAATTCATAGGTATATGGTGCTACTGATGATATACTGCCCAGAGCTCCTATTATACCATGTCCCTTTTTATAAATTATATATTCTCCTCCGATTTTGTTTATTATTTTCTTTGCATAATCTACGGTGATTATATCATAAAGCACTTTTTTGTAGTAATTTTTTAGTATCTCCTTATTTTTTCTATAATTTTTTTCACTTAAAAATACTATTCCTGGGTTTGTGTTTTCGCATTCAAAATCAGAATATTTTTCAACGAGATTTATAACGGTTTTTTTTATATAATCTATATCATTTTCAGTTAATTTTTTTTCATCCTCCATAACTCTTAAACTAACTCCGCCGTTTCCACGGGTTTTATATTTAACCATGGGGTTCATTCTTATTAACTTTGGAGTATCCATTTTATATCTTTTCCCGAGCTCCTCCATAAGAAGCATACCAATATATGTTGTGCAATATCGCTCCCTGCTGTCTGTATCATCTATTCCTATAAGCATACTTTTCACCAAATAAAGATTAAGATAAGATTAAAAGAATATTAAAAATTGGATTGTTTTATTATATATCCTTAAATGCATAACACATAATACCAAATACTATAATAATAATACAATATACACCTATTTAATCTATAATACCCTAAAAATAACAAATACATTATAAAATATACTAAATATACTAAATCTATTTTCTATTAAAATACATTATGTTAAAAATTAAATTAATATTAACATATAAAATAATATAAAATTAAAATTTAAAATATTTTCTAAATAATAAAAATAATAAAATAAATAATAAAAATTTAAAAATTTAAAAAATTAAGGGATATTTATGAGAAATTATTTATTGATAAACAAAAGAAAAGCAGAATCACAAGAAAATTTAAACAATTATCGTAAAAATATTGTGTTAAAATTTAGAAAAAACAAAATATATAATACAATTGATAAAATGAGACCAAATTTAAATAAATATCTTTTAAATCTAAAAATAGAGGGATGTATAAAAAAATATCCAGAAGACTTTATTGTAGAAGAAATTACAGAGAATGGAATTGTTTTAGAACATGGAAAAGATTTAAAGGATGTTTTTAAAAATACAAAAAATTGGAATGGTTCATTTATACACTTCACCTTGGAAAAAATAAACTGGAATACTATGGATGCCATAAGGAAACTTGCAAAAAGAACAGGCACAAAGAGAAAAAATTTTGGTTTTGCAGGGACAAAAGATAAATTCGCCTTAACAACACAAAGGGTGGGGTGTTTTGGGGTAAAACCTGAAAAATTGGAAGAGATAAAAAACAGCATAAAAGATATAAAAATAAGAGATATTCAAAAAACAAATGTTAAACTTAGAATGGGTAGTTTATGGGGTAATAAATTTACTATAAGAATTAGATTAAACGATAAAGATAATAATAAAAATAAATGTGATAATAACAGTAATAATAAAAACGGTAATAATGCCGATATTGAAAAATTAAATGATATATTAAAAAATATTAAATTGGATTATGTTTTAAATTACTATGGTATGCAAAGATTTGGAACTTATCGTCCTATTACTCACATAGTGGGGAAATTTATATACAATAGGGATTTTGAAAGTGCATTTTATACCTACTGCGGAACTCCTATAAATGAAATAGGAAAAACACTTGAAGCAAGAAAACTTGTAGATGAGGGGGATTTTAGAGGAGCTCTAAAAATATATCCAAACAGTCAGTATTACGAAAAAAAGATGATAAGACACTACTTAAAAACAGGAAGTTATAAAGAAAGCTTTAAAGTTCTTCCACCACAGTTAAAAAGTATGTTTGTAAATGCCTATCAATCTTATCTATTCAACGAAATGATAAATAAAAGATACGAATATGGCTTTGAAGCTATGGAGGGGGATGTTTTAATAAACGGTATTCCAACAGGAGTATTGATTGGTAGCCATTCAGAACTATCTGGTGGAATTCAGGGCGAAATCGAAAAAGAGATAATAGATGAAGAAAATCTCGATTTAAAAGCATTTAAAATTGAAGACTTTGGGAACTTTCCAGGAGCTCGGAGAAAGTTAATAGCAAAGGTGTATGATTTTACCTATAATGTGGAGGATGAGGGAATTGTTTTAAGATTCAAAATGGAGAAAGGAAACTATGCTACGGTGGTTTTAAGGGAATTTATAGATATATAAATTATAGTGATATAGGGGTGCAGAATGTCGAAGAATACAACTAACATTATAATTTTATTTTTCAGTTTTTTGCTGATGGTATTAATATTAGTGTTTTTTCCAGCAGAAGCTGAGGTAAAAAAGGGATTGGCAATATTATTGTTCATATCTATTCTGTGGGTATCTGAGGCTTTTCCTATATCCATATCTGCATTGTTTATTCCAGTATTTGCCGTTATTTTTGGAATTTTTGATGTAAAAGATGCTTTTAAATCATTTGCTCACCCCATCATATTTTTATTTTTGGGAGGATTTGCACTGGCATCGGCATTAAAGAAGCATGATATAGATAAAATAATTGCATACAAGATTGTTAAACTAGGAAACGGAGATTTTAAAACAGCAAGCTTTTTAATTATGCTAACAACCTATATTCTTTCAATGTGGATAAGCAATACTTCGGCGACATTGATAATGCTGCCTCTTGCCCTTGGTTTGCTGTCCACCTACGAAAATATAGATTTAAATAATAATGGTAATGATAAAGACAGTAATGAACGAAACAATCTTAAAAATATTTATTCATTTCTTCTTTTAGGTATTGCATACTCTGCAAGTATTGGAGGAATTGCAACCATAATTGGAAGCCCACCAAATGCTATTACAAGCAGTTCTTTGAATATGGGTTTTTTAGAGTGGTTTGAGGTGGGATTTCCAATAAGTTTAATTTTAATGCCTGTAATCTATGTTATATTATATCTTTACTTTAAGCCAAATGTAAAAAATCATAATATTAATTTAAATAATAATTTTAAATATACAAATAAAACAATTTTAACATTTATTATATTTTTATCAATTGCTATTTTATGGATGGTTAGCGGAAAAATTGCAAAATTGATTGGAGTAAGTAGTTATATGGATTCCATAATTGCAGTAATTGGCATAATTCTATTGTTTTCTTTAAAACTAATAGATTGGAAGGATTTAAATGAATCTACCGATTGGGGAGTGCTGATGCTTTTTGGAGGAGCTCTGTCTTTAAGCAGTATATTATCCACAACAGGAACAGGGGAATTTATTGCAAATATTCTAATAAGTTTTATGAATAGCATCCCAATTTCCATGTTTATATTTGGAATAATTTTATTTTCCATGATATTAACCAACATTATGAGTAATACAGGCGTTGCAGGCGTTTTAATGCCAGTATTGATAGCAGCCGCAATGGAACTAAACATAAGTCCAGAATTAATTGCTTTACCTGTTGGGATTGCAGTATCCTGTGCATATATGCTCCCAGTGGGAACTCCTCCAAATGCCATAGTTTTTGCAGAGGGCTATTTAAATGAAAAGGATATGATAAAAGTAGGTTTTATATTATCGTTGATATCATCGGTTATTATTGCAGGTTATTTCCTACTATTATGAATAACCAGTAATTAAAAATAATTAAAAATAATTAAAAAATAATAATAAATAATAAAAATTTTTTAATTTCTTCGGAGCTCTATAAATTATTATTATATGGCCTGTAAAAAAGATGTTAATATAATTAATTGAAAAATAAAAAAATAAATGAAATACTATTGTTTATTCCATGTCCCCTCTTTCTCTTGTTTTTTCCAATTTTTTAACTTTTTCAGTATCTACGAATCTATCTTTTAATGCCTCCATTATCTGAGGAATGGAGGAATATTCCATCATAGATTCTGGCAATCTGTGTGGCTGGAATGGTCCCATGCTTCTTATCATATCTGCCATATCCAAAGCCTTCTGTCTTGCATTGTTGAATGAAATATCTGCGAATAAATCATTAGGTCCTACCAATCTTCCTTCTGATAGTTGGAATCCTAATGCCATTATTCTTGGTGGTCCATCAAATCTTGAAGGTCTTGCGTCATCTTCACCAACAGGCATTAATGGTCCCCAATGACATCCTCTCATCCATCCTGGAACAAGATGAGGTGTTGCAAATGCTTCCAATACTTCACCAACTGCTGGCATACCACTCTGAGCTCTTACAATTGCAACAGGGTCATCCTTACCTACATATTTTCCAGCCATTAAGTTCAATTTTTCGGAGCTTGCAATTGCTGCAATTTCGTTATCTTTTGCTCTGAATACTCTTTTTACAGCATATTTTTCTAAGTTTCCGATTAATGCCAATAAAGAGTAAGATTCTTCTGGTGTTTTTAAGGTAATTTGTTTATTTCCATACATGTCCAATACATCGAATTTAAATCCACCAGTCATGGAGTTATCATAAACTAATCCTGCTGTATGGAATGGGTCTGCAAATATCTTGTAGAATGGCATGTTAAATGCTGTTGGGTCTGTTTTATCACAGCAAAATACTATTACAGGCTCACTTGGTCTTTCAACAAATTCCATTTCAGCACATCCTGGACCCATACCTTTTACATTTCCTGTGAATCCTTCTGCAAGTAAATCCTGACCTGCACCGTATAATTTTAATTCCTTAGCAACTTCTGTTGCTTCTTCAAATGCTTTCCATGCTAAGCCGTGTATATTTTCATTATCTGTTCCGAGTTTGTGGGTCATGATTAAATCTATATCATCACCACATCTTGTGACATAATAGTCAATTAATAACTCATCAATAGCCTCTTCAAGAACATATTCACAGGTGTCTAACAATTCATCTGGTGCCAAGGTGTGTCCGCACAATCCTCCAACATCAGCTTTGATAACGCTTAGGGTTATTTTTTCTTCCATAATCACGCCCTCTTATTTTATTTTTAATTATTTTTATAGATATTCTAATATTTACAATATATAGTATTTTTAGCTATTTATTTATAAAATTAGGTTTTATATTTTAAATATATATCTATAAATTTCTTGTCATACAAACATAATATAAATTGTTATATTATATAATATTTGTTATCTACATAAATTAAAGTAATAATAAAATTAAAGTAATAATATATGGAAGTATATAAATTAATAAATTATTAAATAATTTTATTATATGTATCATTTTATATATTTATAACAACTATTATAGTTATACAACAACAATATTATTAATATTATTTATAATTAAAAAAGGGATATGTATGCAATCGTTTAAAATCGCAAGGGTTATGGGGATTCCAATTGAACTTCATATCACATTTATTTTGCTTTTAATATTGGTATATTATTTTTGGGATATTGGAGGTTTTATATTATATGTATTTCTATTTACATCCGTAGTTTTGCATGAATTGGGTCATTCATATGTGGCTAAGAAATATGGGGTGCATATAGAGAAAATTCTTCTTCTTCCAATAGGTGGAATGGCTATGATGGATAGAATTCCAAAAGAAGGAGAATTTAAGATAGCTATTGCTGGACCTATTGTAAGCATTATTTTAGGGATTTTATTTTTAGGGCTATCGACTTTTATGGATTTTAATATTCTAAAAATTGATAATATGGTATATCCGTTATTTATGACTGTTGGCGTGTTAAATCTCATGTTGGGAGTATTTAATTTGCTTCCTGCATTTCCCATGGATGGTGGAAGGGTATTGAGAGCTCTGATTTCACATAAGGTGGGGTATTTAAAAGCTACAAAAATAGCCTCCACCATTGGGCAATATCTTTCATTGATTATGCTTGGTTTTGGTATTATATCATTAAATATTATATTGATTTTAATAGCCATCTTTATATATTATGGAGCTTCTCAGGAGTATCACGCCTTATTATCTCATGATGTATTCAATAAAATAAAGGTTAAAGACATCATGTCAGAAGATATAGTATCGGTTTCACCAGATGATTCTATCAAAGATTTGGTAGATTTAATGTTTAAATATAAGTATATGGGTTATCCAGTAGTTAAAGATGGAAAACTTGTAGGTAGCGTTTCTTTTAATGATATAAGAAATGTTGATGAAAATATATCGGTAAAAGACATTATGAAACCTCCTATTGTGGTATCTAAAAATATGGATTTAAACGACCTTTTGCTTAAAATGGGTAATTCTGAGCGGGCTTATGTTGTAGAAAACAATAAGTTGAAAGGTATTATCTCAAAAACAGACATAATTAGAATATTAAAATTATTGGGATTAAAAAGATATGAGGATAATGAAAATAATAAAAAATAAGCAAAAAAAGCCATAATAAAATTATAAACACGATAATAATGATGATAAATAGATATAATAAATAATAATTAAAAATAATAATACAAAAATAAAAAATATAAATTAATACAAAAATAAATTATTTTTAGTTAGTTATAATTATTAGGTTTATTTAAGCTTTATCTTTTATTTTTAATCTATTTTTTATTTATTTTTCTTCCATTCTGTATATCCACATTTTCCACATGAATACCTGTTTAAGTGCTCAGCCATGAATACACCGGCACCACATTTTGGACATACTTTTTTTAATCTTTCTACTTTATCTCCTTCGACTTTGTAGTATTTGTATTTTTGAACGCCTGTATTTTTTGTAGCCATTATTCTCCCTCCGCTTCAATTTCTTCTTTTTCTTCTTCAATTTTATTTTTTTCTAAAACTGATTTTTTTTCAATCAAATTCATCATTTTTTCATCGTTGTATATTTTTGCATATCCGCTGGATTCCATTTTACCGAATTCCTGATTAAGCGTATCTACTACAACCATGTTTTTATCTGCATTTAGCATTGCAACGAGCTTCATCTTAACATCTTTTATTGAAGGTGTAGCTCCTTCATATTCCAATATGAATTTAACTTCTCTTCTATTCAATAGTGGGTTTTCCCTATCTGAAATTATTTTTATCTCCATTAATATCACCGTAACTTATAACTATTTTACATAATAATATAAAAGGATAATCTATTTTTTATGTTCTATATCTTTTATGTTTTATATAACATATATTCTATATTTTATAATTTATTAAATAGTGTATAATAATAGGTTAGAGTATATATTATATCTCCTTTATTAATCTTATAATATTTTAATGTTATTTAATGTTTTATATAAATTATTTATCTTTTATCCATCATATTCAATATTTCATCTATTCTATTTTTTAAATCCTTGTTTATTTTTAGCAACACTACACCTTCATTAGGTTGTCCATATAATACAATAGTATCCTCGGGAAAATATTTTATAACTGGTATGGTGAGCAAATCTTCTTCACCATTTACTTTTAAAGCAACATCTTCATTATTTCTTGTGGAAAGGTATTTAATTTTTTCCATTGCTTCATCAGATATACATCCCGGAGGATTGTTTATTTCAAAAACTTTTTTAAATTTGTGATTTATTTCCACAGATATATCTCTTTTAGTTTTTAAATCAAAGATTGATAAATTTGGTATTATATTTTTTGATAAAAGATTTTTGGTAGTGATATCACCAATAGAAATGACCTTTCCATTTATAAGCGGTAGTTCTTTATATACTTTTCCAAAGGGTTTTTTAAGTATTTCCCGTAATCTCTCATTCAATATATACATGATGTCCCTTCATTGAATACATATAATACTTTAATTATATCTATTTTACGCTTAATGCATATTTACCTTTGCAATCCACTTTAATTTTTCTGGCAATTTCTGAATTTATAGGGTCCAGTATAATTAAAAAACCTCTCCAATTTTCAGAAGTTTCAGAGCCACAAAGCGGGCATTTATCTTCTTTTGTTAAATATTTACATCTTATACACGCTTTCATGAATAATTCACCCAATTACTATAATATTACTATAATTTATTGTTATTTATTGCTATTATATTATATTTTACGATATTACATCTATTTATTCTGTTTTTCTTTTTTCTTCTTTTTATCCTCTTCTATCCATTCCAGTTTTCCCAATCCCGGCTGTCTCATAGTCAGTGCTATTTTACTACCTCTTTTTTTAGCTTCCCTTAAACTAACTGCTACGATTCTCGCTCTTACTCTATCTCCTTTTTCGATTACTCTTCCCGTTTCTTTTCCAATTATGGCTTCTCTTTTTGGGTCATAAGATACATAATCATCCATAATCTGAGATATATGTATAAGTCCATCGAGAGGACCTAACCTTATAAAAACACCAAATTCCACAACATCAACAACTTCTCCCTCTACAACCTCATAGAGCTCAGGCATATAACATAAAACATCAAAAATTGCTGGGTGATATGCAGCACCATCTCCATATATTACTTTGCCCTCTCCAATTTCTTTTATTTCACCTATTGATAGTATAAAGCCCATATCTTTATCAAGTATGCCTTCATATTTTTTCATAAGTATATTATGGAGACTTTCATTTAGCGGAGCTCCGAACATATATGGAGGTACTCTTACAGTGTCTGAAATAGTTATTAATTTATACAAATAATCACCTCATATTTTAAATAGCACATTATTTGCCCTGTTAATATATATTTTATTAGTTATATTATTTATCTCATTTATATTAAATAGAAAAACCAAAATAAATAACATAATTCATATATAAAAAAATATTTAAAATTAGAAATTTTCTAAAAAATATTATTATATTATTATACTTCAATAGAAATCGGATAGAAAAATCAGAAATGTTAATTAATTTAAATCTCAATATATTTATTATATTATTTTTATTATAGTTAATTGTATATAAAATATTATATATATTTATAATAATCATGCATAACATTTATTATATTTTTATCCTAATAATATTTTACATTATTTTTATGTTTTTCATTTATAGTTATTTATTTATAGTTATCTATATTATATTTTATTTATTATAATTTAATAATTTATACCCGTTTTATTAATTATTTACAAGTTATAATTTTTAGTAATAACTATTTTTATTATTTTATCTATTATTATTTTATTATTAGAATTAATTCATATTATTAATTTACAACTAAAATATAGCAATTTTATAATATATAAACTCAACGATTTGGTGATACTATGAATGGATTCAATAAAAATGCCCTCGATGATTCCACATATAAAAAATTTATAAGATGCATAATTGATAAATTACTTGCAAATAAAAATAATTTGAACGCATTACCCCCAAAAAGAAAAAAACAAAAGGTTGAGGATATTAAAGCACAATGTTTAAGGAAATTTAACTTAAATATAGGTTTTCCCCCTAATTCTGAAATAATAAAATATGCAACAGATGAGGAGAAAAAGGATATTATTCCGATTATTAGAAAAAAACCTATTAGAACATTATCTGGGGTAGCTGTTGTGGCTGTAATGACCTCTCCTGAGAAATGCCCCCATGGAAAATGTTTATTCTGTCCAGGAGGAACTGAAAGCACTTTTGGAGATGTTCCTCAGAGTTATACAGGTAGAGAACCTGCCACAATGAGAGGTCTTATGTATAAATTTGACCCTTACACTCAGACAAAAGAACGAATAGAGCAACTTGAAAAGGTGGGACATCCAACAGATAAGATAGAACTGATTATAATGGGGGGAACATTTCCTGCAAGACCTACTGAATACCAGGATAATTTTATAAAAGGATGCTTCGATGCTATGAATGGTACAATATCTGAAACACTTGAAGAGGCACAAAAAATAAATGAAACTGCAAAACATAGATGCGTAGCTCTTACAGTTGAAACTAGACCAGACTACTGCAAGGAAAATGAGATAAATCAAATGCTTAAATTGGGAACCACAAGGGTAGAGCTCGGTGTTCAAACGATATATAACGATATATTATACTATGTAAAAAGAGGGCATACTGTTGAGGATAGCATAAAAGCAACGCAATTATTAAAGGATAGCGGTTTAAAGGTATCATATCATATTATGCCTGGACTTCCAAAATCATCAAAGGAACTTGATAAAAAGGTATTTTATGAAATATTTAATAATCCAGATTTCAAACCAGATTTAATAAAAATATATCCATGTTTGGTAATAAAAGGAACCGAGCTATATGATTTATGGAAAAAAGGGGAATTTAAACCAATAACCGATGAGGAAGCCGTAGAGCTCATAACCTATGCAAAATCCATAATGCCAAAATGGGTGAGAACTTCAAGAATACAGAGGGATATACCTGCAACAGTAATTGAAGAAGGTGTTAAAAAAAGTAATTTAGGTGAATTGGTATATAAAAACCTCGATAAAAAGGGCATAAAATGCAAGTGTATAAGATGTAGGGAAGTAGGTCATGTAATGTATAAAAAGGGAATAGTTCCCGATATTAACTATATAAAATTATGTAGGGAGGATTATATTGCAAGTGGCGGAAAAGAGATATTCCTATCTTATGAAGATGTTAAAAATGATATACTTATTGGGTATTTAAGATTAAGGATACCGTATAAACCATTTAGACCAGAGATAGACGATAAAACTGCACTTGTTAGACAGTTGCATGTATGCGGTCAAGAGCAAAAATTAACCGAAAAAGAAGATAAAGAAAATTCATGGCAACATAGAGGATATGGAAGATTATTACTAAAAGAGGCTGAAAGGATAGCAAAAGAGGAATTTGATAAGAATAAACTGCTAATTACAAGTGGTATTGGCGTAAGGGAATATTATAGAAAGTTGGGTTATAAGCGAGTTGGGGCTTATATGGGTAAAGATTTAATATAATATAGTTTAAAAATAAATGAAAATTATTTAGTGATAGCATTTAAATAAAATCACACTAAATATAAATTATAATATTTAAAATATTTTAAAAGAAAGAGATATAAAATAATCTAAAAAATAAAACTTAAAAATAATAAAACATAAAAAAATGTAGGATATAATATAGCATAAAATAATAAAATAAATATGGTGAAAAAATGAAGTTTTTCTTAGATACTGCAAATGTTGATAAAATTAGAGAATTTGCTGAGATAGGATTGGTTGATGGTGTTACAACAAACCCAACACTCATTGCAAAGGAAGGAAGAGACTTCCACGAAGTAATTAAAGAAATATGTTCTATTGTAAAAGGTCCAGTAAGTGCTGAGGTAACGGCACTTGATGCAGAAGGCATGATAAAAGAAGCAAGAGAGCTCTCAAAACTTGCAGATAATGTTGTGGTTAAAATACCTATGACAAAGGAAGGGTTAAAGGCAGTAAATGTTTTATCAAAAGAAGGAATAAAAACAAATGTTACTCTTGTTTTCTCGGCAAATCAGGCATTAATGGCTGCAAAAGCAGGAGCTACCTATATATCCCCATTTGTTGGAAGATTGGATGATATCGGTCAAAACGGTATGCAATTAATAGCAGAAATTGTTCAGATATTCAGAAACTACGACATAAAAACAGAAATAATTGTAGCATCGGTAAGACATCCAATGCATGTAATTGAAGCAGCGGAGCTCGGTGCAGATATTGCAACAATTCCATTTGCAGTATTGGACAAAATGTTTAACCATCCATTGACAGACAAAGGTATTGATAGATTTATGAAAGATTGGGAAGAATATTTAAAAAATAAGAAATAATAAAAATAAAATAAATTATTAAATTATTTCTTCTTTTTTACTTATAATCTCATTTATTCTATCCACATAGTAATTGGAGATGGATTTATAAAATACTACCCCTAAGAAGAATGACAAAAAGCCTTTTATAATTGCAGATAAAACTGCTGAGCTATACAACACTATAAAGTTAGGAGATAATATATACCATATTGACAATATAGTGGCTGGTAAATTCAGTATTATTTGAATTATTAAAAATATTATCCACAGTAATATAAGTAAAATAATATATTTTACCGACATCAATTTAAATATTTGTTTGAATTCAAAGACACCTTCAAATCCTTTTTTAGCAAAATTTACCGTTGCAAGTGGCGTATATATTGCCAAAATAATAAATAATATAAATAATATTGCAATAAACAAAAATATGCCTGCAATAACTGAACTATTTGGCATGCCTGCTAAATATTGGGGATTTGCTATGCTAACCCATCCTGTAGCTACAAACAATATTGCCATTAACACCACAGGTATTCCAACAACTATAAGAGCTAAAATAAGCATGGCTATATAATATATAAATCCGTCTTTAATGAGAGCTCCGAAGTTCTCCCATTCTGGAAGAATATTTATAGAGTTCAATGTATGTTTTGATACCTTTATGTAGTAGCCCGTTAATATTATTGAAATTATTATTGTAAATAAAGAAGCCACTATAAATAGGGCAATTATTGGAGTCAAACTGCTTATTGAAGGAGCAGATGTGCCAAATCTATGATTAAAACCATCCATCACAGCAGAAAATAAATTAAATGGTAAAATACCTATAATACCCAATACCCCCCCAACAAATATCTTTTTCCAGTCAGACATGGCATATTCAAATGGTTCTTTAATATATTTATCTACAAACATATAAGAGCTCACCCCCAAATTAAAATTTTAATTATTTTTTTACCCATTACTAACTTATTACTTATTATTAATTAGTTAGTTATTATTCATTTAATTAATTATATATTCATCATATTCTATATTATTTTATATGTTATATACTTTATTTTATTCTTATTTATATATATTTTTTAATTACATTATGATTTATTTACAATATCTATAAAAAATAAACCTTTACAATATCTCCTCCTTCGTATCCTTCAATATTTTCATCAATAAGCACATAACCGTCAGCCTTTGTTATTGAAGATAAAACCCCACTGCCCGTTATCCTCAATGGTTCAATATATGTTTTATTATCTTTATTTATTAATTTTACCCTAACAATATCGGTTCTACCAAGTGTAGATGCAATATTTCTATTTAATGGAAGATAGACATATTTACGAGCTCTGAAATAATTTCTAAAAAACAGTTCAAACTGAACCGCAGAAGCCACAGGATAGCCAGAAAGTATAAATACAAATTTTTCTTCATCATTTAGAATACTTTTTGCAAATCCAAAAGGTTTTCCAGGTCTTATTTGGACGCCGTGCAATAATAACTTTCCAATTTCTTTGATAGCCTCAATGGTATAGTCCCTATCCCCGACGGATGTTCCACCTGTGGTAATTACTATATCATTTTCACCAAGTGCCTTTAATATTGAATTTTTTATTTCCTCTTTATTATCCCTTGCTCTTTTATATATTGTTGGTGTAAGTCCTATTTCATTTATAAGGGAATAAAGCATAAGGGAATTTGAATTTACTATTTTATATCCATTTTTTAATTCATTTACTGTATTAAAGTCATCCAAATCAACCAATTCATCCCCTGTGGATAATAGTCCTATTTTTAAATCATAAACCTTAATATTTTTTATGCCTAAGGACGATAATAACGCTATATGATACGGCGTGATTACCTCCCCTTTTTTTACAACAATATCTCCTTTTTTTACATCCTCCCCAACTCTTGCCACATTTTCATAAGGGTGAGCTCCCCTTCTAACCTCTATAAATCCATCTTCTTCGATGCAATATTCCTTCATCACTACGGCATTAGCTTCTTTTGGAAGGGGCATTCCTGTGGATAATTTCACACATTCATCAGTTTTAATTATATTATTTGTATTATCTATTAAATTTAGGATTATAGGATTAGTTTCAGATGCTCCAAAGGTATCTTCTGCTATTACAGCATATCCATCCATTGCAGATTTATCAAACATGGGCAAATCTGTTGGAGCTCTTATATCCTCAAAAGAAATTTTGTTATAGGAGCTCCGAATATCAACAACTTTATATTTATATCTCATTAGTTCATTAAAACTATTAAATATAATATTTTTAGCATCATTATAGCTAATTAGGTCTTTTAGAAGCATATTTAACACCCATTGATAGATAAATAAAAATAAATTAAAATAAATAAAAAAATACCAACAACAATAGAATGAATATTAATATATAAATAAATAATAAATAATTAATGAACATTAAGTTTAATATTTATATCCCTAATTATAATTATATATCTTTAATCAACTCAATACTTTTTTATTTTAAATATTACTAAATATTAGTTTATATTTTAAATTACATTAATATTAAAATATATTTATTATTAGGGTGGGTCATTTTATATATTCTTTAAATATCAACACCAAATATTAAAACAAATTTAATCATCCTTATATATATGAAAATTAAAAAGTTAATGGAAACGAGTTATTATGACCCGCGCTAATATATTTATTATTTTTATTTTTATTTCTTATAAATTATATTAAATTATTTAAGGCGATGATATGAATAACGATTTAAGACCTATTATATGGGATGATGACAATAAACAATTGATATTAATTGACCAGAGAAAACTTCCAAATAGTTTAGAGTATTATACCTGTAAAAACTATCATGATGTTGCATTTGCCATTAAAAACATGGTTGTAAGGGGAGCTCCTGCAATAGGAGTATCCGCAGCATACGGTATGGCGCTTGCTGAATTACACAACAGCAGCAGGGATTATATAGAAAAAGCATATAATGAGTTAAAAAACACGAGACCAACCGCTGTAAATTTGTTTTGGGCTTTGGATAGGTGTATAGAAGCATACAATAATAAATCTTCCATAATGGAGGAAGCTAAGAGGATTCACAAAGAAGATATCGAAGTATGTAAAAAAATAGGGCAAATAGGAGAAAAGATTATCGATGATGGAGATACTATTTTAACACACTGTAATGCAGGAGCTCTTGCAACTTCGGCATATGGGACGGCATTAAGTGTTATTAGGTTCGCATACTATAACAACAAAAAAATTAATGTTATAGCAGATGAAACAAGACCAAGACTACAAGGTGCAAAATTAACGGCATTTGAACTTAATTATGAAGGCATTCCTGTTAAAGTTATTCCTGATAATACCGCTGGTTTTTTAATGAAAAAGGGCATGGTTGATAAGATTGTAGTTGGGGCAGATAGGGTTTTAAGGGATTATACTGTGTTTAATAAAATAGGCACTTATTCCCTTGCAGTTCTTGCAAAATACCACAATGTACCATTTTATGTGACAGCACCCTATTCAACATTTGATTTTAAGAACAACATTGAGGATATTACAATTGAAGAAAGGGATGAAAAGGAGGTTATATATATAGACGGCGTTAGAATAATTCCAGAAGGTGTTTCGGCATATAATTATGCGTTTGATGCCACACCAGCAGAGTTAATCACTGGAATAATCACTGAGAAGGGCATAATTCATCCAAATAATAGATAGTCAATAATAAAATAATAAAATCGAAATAAATAATAAATAATAATTAAGTATTGTTGGATTAAATAGAAGTAAAAAATAAAAGATAAAAAAATAAATGGAAAATACGAAAAAATATTTATAATGTAAATTACCTTTAAGTTATGGTTCATTCTATATTGGATGTTTATAATTATAATTTATTTATACTCCATAAATCATTAAATGAAACTTAATATTTAAAATATTAAAAAATAAAAAGGATGATAATATGTATATATTAGGAGATTGGAGAAGAACGCACTTTTCAAATGAAATAACACCAGAAATGGATGGAGAAGAAATCATTGTTATGGGATGGACTCATTCCATAAGAAAATTGGGAAAATTGGTATTTATTATATTGAGAGATAGAGAGGGAACAGTTCAAATAGTAGTTCCTAAACAAAAGGTATCCGAAGAGGTATTCACCACGGCAAAATCCGTAGGAAGGGAAGATGTAATTGCTATAAAAGGTAAAGTTGTGGCAAATGAAAAGGCACCAGCAGGATTTGAAATAATACCAGTTGAAATTAGAATATTGAATAAGGCAGAAACACCACTTCCATTAGACCCATCCGAGAAGGTTCCCGCTGATATTGATACAAGATTGGATAGAAGATTTTTAGATTTAAGAAGACCAAAAATACAGGCATTATTTAGATTAAGGTCTGAAATGTTAAAATCAGTAAGAGATACATTTTACAATAATGGATTTATTGAGGTAAATACTCCAAAACTTGTAGCAAGTGCAACAGAGGGAGGAACAGAATTATTCCCAATATCCTATTTTGATAGGGAGGCATTTTTAGGTCAAAGTCCGCAGTTATACAAACAGATGATGATGGCAGCAGGATTTGATAGGGTATTTGAAATTGGACCTATATTCAGAGCAGAGGAACACAACACAAGAAGACATTTAAACGAGGCCATATCTATTGACTGTGAAATGTCATTTTCAGATGAAAAGGATGCCATGAATGTTCTTGAAAATGTGGTTCATAATGTATTTGTTGATTTGTATGAAAATAACCAGAAGGAGCTCCGAACATTAGATATAAATTTAAATGTTCAAGAAACACCATTTCCAAGAGTAACCTATACAGAAGCAGTTGATATTGTAAATTCAAAAGGAATCGATATGGAATGGGGTGAAGACTTTTCAAGGGCTGCTGAAAAAATACTTGGGGATTCTATGGAAGGATTCTATTTTATCACAGAGTGGCCAACTGAAACAAGACCATTCTATACACTTCCAAATCAGGAAAACCCTAAAATCTGTAAGGCTTTTGATTTAATGTATAAGGATTTGGAAATTTCATCCGGAGCTCAGAGAAATCATAAATACGATTTGCTTGTTGAAGGCATTAAAAGAATGGGACTCAATCCAGAAGGCTTTGGAACCTACTTAGAAGCATTTAAATATGGTATGCCACCACATGCAGGTTGGGGTATGGGAGCTGAAAGATTTATGATGATAATTACATGTCAGGAAAATATTAGGGAGTGTGTCTTATTCCCAAGAGATAGGCAGAGATTAACCCCATAATAAGGATTATAAGGATTATTTAAAAATAATATAAATTTTAATTATATTTTAATTTATCAATATGGTTGTTGTGGATATGTTTAGTGCATATAGTATATATATGATAATATATAAAATAATGAATATATCATACTATATGTTATAATATATACTATTAAATACTACTTGGTGAAAATATGGTTTCAAAAGACGATGTTTTAAATGCTTTAAAAAAAGTCGCAGACCCACATATGGGTGTAAGCATAGTAGACATGGGATTAATAAAAAATATAGAAATTGACGAAGAAAACAAAGTTTCATTTGATTTAATCCCCACAAACCCAGGATGTATGAGCGTCATGGGCATGGCTATGGATGCAAAAGAAGCTGTTAAAGCTATTGAAGGGGTAAAGGATGTAAAGGTAACTGTAAAAGGGCATCTTATGGAAGAAGACATAAATAAAATTATTAATGGATAAGTTTTAAATTTTTTTATTTATTATTTATTTTTTTATCAATAGAAAAAAAGAATTTTAGAATTTTAACATATCTATTATTAATAAAATACTATATTTTTTATATAATTATTTTTATTATTTTTATCATTCATTATTACAATTATAAATTTATATTTGGTGAAATAATGTTTAAAAAACCAAAAGGAACAAGAGACTTTACACCCTTAGAAATGAAAAAGAGAAGAATCATCGAGAACAAATTAAGAAATGTATTTGACAGCTACAATTTTAAGGAAATAAACACCCCGACTTTTGAAAGTTTCGAGCTCCTATCTAAAAAAACTGGTGAAGATATAAGAAAACAGTTATTTGTTTTCAAAGACCATGGAAACAGGGAGATGGGACTTAGACCTGAGCTCACATCATCGGTAGTAAGATTCTATATAAATGAGCTTAAAAACCTTCCAAAGCCGTTAAAATTATACTATTTTGCAAACTGTTTTAGATACGAGAACCCACAGGCTGGGAGATATAGGGAATTTTGGCAGATGGGCTGTGAATTGATAGGCAGTAAATATCCAATAGCAGATGCAGAGATTATAAATTTGGCAATGGATGGACTTAATAAAATAGATATGGATTATGAAATAAATATAGGTCATTTAGGGGTGTTAAGGGGAATATTTAAAGAATTTAATCTCTCAGAGGATGAGGAATTAAAAATAAGGAGATTGATTGATAAGGAAGATTACAAAGGTCTTGAAAATTATCTCTCCGAAATTAAATCATCCGATGAATTGAGGGATATAATATTTAAAATATTAAATTCAAAAGGAGATAAATCAGTAATATCTGATTTAAAGGAAGTTTTAAAGGATTATCCAACATCAATTGAAGCAATGAATAATTTGGAGGAAATCTTAGAATTTGTAAAACATGATAATATTGTAGTAAATTTCGGTATAGCAAGAGGATTGGATTATTATACAGGAATGGTGTTTGAAATCTACGGAAAGAAGGAAGGAGCTCGGCAGGTGTGTGGTGGTGGAAGATATGATAATTTAATAGAATTATTTGGAGAAAAGCCTACGCCAGCAGTTGGTTTTGCCTATGGATTTGACAGGGTTATGCTAAATATTGATGATTTTGAAGTTGAAGATGAAAGCATATTAATAATACCAATTAAAAAAGATAAAAAACTTTTAAAGGAGTGTTTAAATATTGCAGATGTGCTTAGAAAAAGTGGAAAAAGCGTAGAAATTGAATTAATGAACAGAAAATTAAACAAAGCTTTAAATTATGCCAATGCCGTTGGAATTAACAAGGTAATAATCGTTGGTGAGCAGGAGCTCAGTAAAGGTAAAGTTTCATTGAAGAATATGAAAACAGGTGAACAGGAGCTCGTGGGTTTAGACGAGTTGGAAAATATTTAATTAAATTAACTGCATAATTTTAAGTCATAAGTAATGTATCTGCTAAAATTACAATTATTATAATTATATTACATTTTAATATCCTGTTTAACGATAGATAATTATATATATCATTTTATTATTAAATAAATTTTGCACATAAGGGATTAATATAATTGGAGGGCTATTATGA
Source organism: Methanothermococcus okinawensis IH1 (assembly GCF_000179575.2). NCBI lineage: Archaea > Methanobacteriati > Methanobacteriota > Methanococci > Methanococcales > Methanococcaceae > Methanothermococcus > Methanothermococcus okinawensis. The sequence continues at coordinate 252,291 of NC_015636.1, forward strand.
AGGTATTACTCTACCTATTTGTCGAAACTGAAAATGTTGGAAAAGCCATAAATGCATTATCCGAAGGAGGAATATCTGGATTCTTTTTAAATGAATATAAAGGAATGTCTCCCCAAGATTGGAGTGGATTTTTATTAGATGAAGAACCTGAAAAAGCCTTAAAGATAATTAACGACATGGCACATAATGCCGTGATGATAGGCACCATCGTAAATGAGAAAAATCTAAATTCAATAAAAAAATGTATTCATGAAAGACTTTCAGATGAAAGATACACCATTGCAGAAATCCCAATCGTAGGATTAAAAGTAAATAGAACAGACTAATTTGTGATTTTTATGAGATTTAGAAAAGGAAGGCCTAAAATTCCAAGAATTATATCAGAAGAACCAAAAGCAAGAATATTTAAACCAGCGGAAATTTTAGGTAATACTACTAATAATAATGAAAAAGAGGTTTTACATTTAAGTTTGGAAGAATTGGAGTCCATAAGACTTGTAGATTATTTAGGATATTCTCATGAAGAAGCAGCGAACGCTATGGGCATATCAAGAAGAGTATTTTGGAATATTTTAAAATCTGCAAGAAAAAAGGTAAGTGATTTTTTAGTTAATGGAAAAATTATAAGAATAGAAGGTGGATATTATAAATTAAGAGAATGTGGAATGAATGATATATGTGGTAAGGGCAAATACTGTATATTTAAACCTACAAGATGTTGTCCTAGATTCCAGGTTAATGATGATGATAGATATAATACTGATAATAACACCGATAATAAAGATTAACGATTTTAAATAAATAAAATAAATAAAATTAAATTATTAAATTAATTAAATAAAATAAAACAAATTATTAAATTAATAATAAAATTAAATTAAAGAATTAAAGTATTATTATTAATTATTTTGGTGATAATATGCTTTTGTTGGAAGTTAAAAATGTTTCAAAAAAGTTTGGAGAACATGAGGTATTAAAAGATATAAACTTCGAATTAAATGAAGGAGAGGTTCTCGGTATTCTCGGTAGAAGTGGTGCAGGGAAATCAGTTTTACTCCACATGCTCAGAGGTATGGAGGGCTATGAACCTACGGAAGGAAAGGTTATTTACCATATTGCAAGATGTGATAAATGTGGAGAGGTAGATGTTCCTTCAAAAGACGGTCAAAAGTGTAAATGCGGTGGGACCTTTCATGAAATTTCAGTAGATTTCTGGAATAACAAAGAAATAACCTATAATTTAAAGAAAAAAATTGCCATAATGCTTCAAAGAACCTTTGCCCTATATGGTGAAAAATCGGTAATTGAAAATATATTGGAGGCATTATCATCAGCAGGATTTGAAGGTAAAGAAGCAACAGATATCGCCATGAGATTAATAAAAATGGTTAAATTGGAACATAGAATTACACATATTGCAAGGGATTTAAGTGGTGGTGAAAAGCAGAGGGTTGTTCTTGCAAGACAGATTGCTAAAAAACCTGTGATTTTCTTAGCAGATGAACCTACTGGAACACTTGACCCAAAAACTGCCAAACTCGTGCATGAGGCACTAAAAGAAACCGTTATTAAAAACAATATTGGTATGATTATTACTTCCCACTGGGCTGAGGTTATAGCTGAACTCTCAAACAAAGCGATATGGCTTGAAGGTGGGAAGATTAAAGAATACGGGGATAGTGAAGAGGTCGTAAATAAGTTTATGGAAACAATAACCGAGTTTAAGAAGTTTGAAAAGGTAGAGGTGAAAGATAAACAGATAATATTGGAAAATATTGAAAAAAAATACTGTTCAGTTGAAAGGGGTGTTGTAAAGGCAGTTAATGGAGTTTCATTGGACATCAATGAGATGGAAATATTTGGACTTGTTGGAACAAGCGGTGCAGGAAAAACCACATTATCAAAAATTATAGCGGGAGTCCTTCCACCGTCAAAAGGGAAATACCAATTTAGGCTTGGCGATGAATGGATAGATATGACAAAACCAGGTCCTATGTATAGGGGAAGGGCAAGAAGATATATTGGAATGCTTTTCCAAGAATATACATTATACCCCCATAGAACAATATTATACAACCTTACAGAATCCATAGGGTTAGAGCTCCCAGGGGAATTTGCAAGAATGAAGGCAGAACATACATTAACATCAGTAGGTTTCACCGAGGAGGAAGCAGAAACTATATTGGATAAATATCCAAGGGAGCTCAGTGTAGGTGAAAAGCACAGGGTGGCACTTGCTCAGGTGCTGATAAAAGAACCTCGTGTAATACTTCTCGATGAACCTACGGGAACCATGGACCCATTTACAAGAAATATGGTAGCAGAATCCATTCAAAAATCAAGAAAAGAATTGGAACAAACATATATTATAGTATCCCACGATATGGACTTTGTTTTAAATGTTTGTGATAGAGCTGCATTGATGAGAAATGGAAAAGTAATAAAAATGGGAAAACCAGAAGAAATCGTTAAGATATTAACTGAGGAAGAAAAAGAAGAAATGATTGGACATTAAAATTTTTATTATTATTTATTATTTTATTTTTATTATTTTATCTTCTATTTATTTTTATTTATTAAATTCTCTAAATATTCTGCTTCTTTGATTATAAACTCTATTTTTTCATTTTTTGAACGGATTTTACAATTTTTATCGTCTATTTCAAGATTAAAACAATTTTTATAATTATATTTATAAACTAAATCATTTACAGGTTTTGAAAAATCTATTTGTGAGAGCTCCAATGGATAGTGGTCTTTGCCATTTACTACTCCAGATATATGGATGTTTTTTATATATTGATTTAACCTATCAACAAAATTTTGAGCTTCTTCTTTTGCATGGGCAAAATCAAGGGTCATTTTTAAATTTAAATCATTATTTTTTTCATTTTTTTTATATTTATCATTGTTAGGGTCATCATATTTATTGTTATATTTATTTAAAACTTCTCCCATTTCTTGGGGTGAATAACAGATATAATTAATTTTCTTTGGAAGATTTTCCAAACATAAAGTGATGTTATTTTTTTTAGCATAATCAAGGACTTCATCCAAATATCTATAGAATCTGTCATATTCTTGTTTCCTAGGGGGTCTTTTTGTTGGTCTCTTTCCGGGGTGTATTGTAATATACCTTGCACCGTATAATTTCGCAAGATTTATTGACCAAAGGGTTTCTTTTATGGATGCTTCATGAACATAATCATTTGTGGATGAGGGGTTGAGCTCTATGGTAGGTGCATGAAGTATTAAATTAAAATGTTTTAATTCTTTTTTTAAACTGCATATATAATCTAAATCATTTCTTCTTTCCCAAAATTCAGGATTTTCTGGAAAAAATTCCATACAATTTAAATTCATATCCTTGAATATATCGCAGATGATTTCAATAGAGTATTCCCAAAAAAACAGTGTTGAACAGCCTATTTTCAATTCACACATATTTTCGCCAATAAACATTAAATAAAAACATGACATTAAAAATATTAGTAAATAAGATAAAATAATTAAATAAAAAATTATTTAATTTTAAATTATTTAATTTTATAGTTTATTGGTATTTACATTATAAAATATACCCACATACCCTTATAAATCTCTTGGGTCAATTAATTCTCCTTTAACTGCACAGGCTGCTGCTGTAATGGGTGATGCAAGATATACTTCTGAGTCTAATGAACCTTCTCTTCCTCTGAAATTTCTATTTGAGGTAGATACTCCAACTTCACCTGGTCCTAATATACCATACAGAGCTCCCATACATGCGGAACATGAGGGGTTTGTTACAACACATCCATACTTGTAGAATTTTTGAATTATACCCTCTTCTATTGCGGCGAGCATAACCTCTCTTGAAGCAGGCGTAACTACTACCCTTATATCATCTGCTATGCCGCCATGCTCTTCTATAACTTTTATTGCAGCTCTTAAATCTTCCAATCTTCCGTTTGTGCATGAACCTATAAATACCTGGTCAATTGGTCTCCCTGCTACTTCTCTTGCCTGTTTCACATTATCAACAGCATGCGGACATGCAAATACAGGTTCCAAATCATTTACTTCAATTTCGAATACTTCTTCATACTCTGCATCTTCATCTGCTTTGAGTGGTTCAAATGGTCTTGTTGTTCCGTGTTTTTCCATGGCAGTTTTTACATAGTTTATTGTTTTTTCATCTGGCTCAATTATTCCAGTTTTAGCTCCCATTTCAATAGCCATGTTTGACATTGTCATTCTCGAAGCTATTGTCATGTTTTTAACAGTTTCTCCACCATATTGTGCTGCTTTGTATGTTGCACCATCGAATCCAACTTCTCCAATGATATGAAGGATTACATCTTTTGACATTACATAAGGTTTTAATTCTCCTGTAATATTAAAATATAGCGTTTCAGGAACTTTAAACCATAATTCTCCTGTTGCAAATACTGCTGCCATGTCTGTGCTTCCTATACCTGTTGCAAATGCTCCAAATGCTCCATGGGTGCATGTGTGAGAGTCTGCTCCAACCAATACAGTGCCTGGAAGAACATGCCCCTTTTCAGGCAATACCTGATGGCATACTCCTTCCCTTATGTCGTAAAAATTCTTTATATTCTGTTCTTTTACAAATTTTCTCATTAATATATGATTTTCTGCTGCTGTAATACTATCAGCAGGTATTTGATGGTCAAATAATATTACTATCTTTTCATTATCCCAAACTTTATCTATTCCTTCATTTTTTAAGGTATTTACAGTTAATGGACCTGTAATGTCATGTGCCATTGCTGTTTCTATCTTTGCCATTACTATATCTCCAGGAGATACGGTTTTATTTCCTGATGCCTTTGCAAGTATTTTTTCAGATAATGTCATTCCCATAGTATAACCTCCATTTTTACAGATTTAATTATAATTTATTAAATATTTTTTAATAATTTATTTACTTAACTTTTTATTTTTACTTAATTTATTTATTTACTATATTATTTTAATTTAATTTATTTTTTATTTTTTGACATAAAATACACTAATAAGAATTATTATATAAATTTATCATAAAAATTTAAAATTTTAAAAAATTAATATATTTATATAATTATGTATTAAAAATATATTAGAAACTATTATATATTAGAAGTATTTAATAATTTCTAAATCTTAAATACACTATTTTATTATATGAGGTGTAGCAAATGATAGATACTCAAAGACCATTAGATGCATTAGGTAAATCAATAAATACAAATGTAGTAGTTCATTTAAAAGACGGTAACATAGTAAAAGGTAAATTGAAAGCTTACGATTTACATTTAAATGTGGCACTTGAAAGTGCAAAATTTGAAAATGATGAAAAAGAATATCAAGTTATTGTTATAAGAGGAGACAATATTCTGTTTATATCCTTATAATCTTGTAAATTGTATAATAAAATACCTATACATCGATATAACATAAAATTTATAAGTTATTTTATTACCCTAAGGAAATAAAAATAAAACACGGTGAAAAAATGAGCAAAGGAACGCCTTCCCAAGGTAAGCATAACAAAGGTTCAAATCATATAATATGCAGAAGATGTGGAAGAAGGGCATATCATGTTAAAAAGAAAGTATGTGCTGCATGTGGATTTGGAGCAAGCAAAAAAATTAGAAGATACTCATGGAAATCCAAAAAAGTAAATGGAACAAGAGTAAAATAATATAGGTTTAATAAAAATAATTAATAATCTTTTTTTATTTTTTATTTATTCTTATTTTATTTTTTTATCGCAATTTTATCATTTATATTTATTAATTTATATATATTTAATTCTACCTTATTAAATCTTAATACATATAAGTATATATAATTATAATCAGTATATTTTTATAAATATTCAATGTGATATTAAAATAATGGGGAGGTAATATTATGACATTAATGCTAATTTTAGGCGTAATTATAGGCATATCAATTTTAATACTTATTTTAATTATTGTTGTATATACTATAATAGTATATAATCGATTTAAAACTCTCAAAAACGGGGCAGAAGCTACCCTTGGTCAGATTAAAGTAGCACTTAAAAAAAGATTGGATATGATAAATCAACTTGTTGATAGCGTTAAAAGTTATGCTTCATTTGAAAAAGAAACCCTATCAAAAATAACAGAACTCCGAAGTAGTGTATTAGGAGCTCACTCTGCATCAGAAATACAAGACATAGAAAAACAGTCAAGACAGCTTTTAGGAAATGTAATGGTAGCAGTTGAGAATTATCCAGATTTAAAGACTTCTTCCAGTGTAAAAGAGCTTATGGATGCCATTAAAGATATAGAAAATGAAATAGCACGACACAGATATACTTACAATAATATAGTGCAGGAATACAATACAAAAATTGATGTTATTCCATCAAATATTGTTGCAAATATGTTTAATTTTAAAAAGATGGATTATTTAGAATTTGAGGAAGGAGAACACGAATTAAATCAAAGACCTAAAATAGAGTTTTAAAATCCATAATTATTCTATTAAATAGATAAAAAATAATAAAACGAAAAAATTATAAAAACTTAATATAAAAAGTTATAGAAATATATGGATATATAAATATAAATACTATAAATGTAGAATAACTAAAAATTTTACTTTTTAATATTATTTTATGGGATAATATGAGGGAAGAAAAATTACTGATTATTATATTGGTTATAATAGGAATTATAGGCATATTAGGGGTAGGTATAACCTTAAATTTAGAAGGTCAAGATATATCCTTATCTTCAAGTCCAATAAATGTGAAATCCTACAATGCGGAGCTCATATTGGATAAAAATATATCGCTAAAAGAAACCTACAATTATCAAATAAACGAGAATAATAGGTATAGAATGCTTTACAGGGATTGGAAGAAGCCTTTGATATGCAAATGTGATATACCAAAAGTAGGTATATACTCCAATAATCCATTTATTAATAATACAGATGATGATATATCATCCCCACATATAACTGTGATTAACCTAAGTGCATCAAATAATAAGTTAATTGGTTATGTAGTAAATTATAGGGGGATATTGTATGCAAATACCAAATCCTCCGAAGATATTACTAAACTACAAGATTTAATATTTCAATATCATGTAATAAACGAGGTAGGATTTTATAACCCCAATAGATACAGTTCAGGAGATTATTCCACATCCTATTTATTTAATATATATCCCCCAATAGAATATGATAACCATACATCTCATTTAAACTTAAAACTTGCAGATGAACATTTCCCATATAAAAATGTGAATATATATATTGTAGATAAAAATAATGATATTCTAAATTTGTTTGTGCATCCAGTAGGTTTTAAGGTATCAAAAACTTATGATGGTTATATTATTACAGGACATAGCCCTAAAAATGGATTGATTGAATTGGAAATGCTTTTAAAACCAAATGCCATTACAGGATATTATAAACATGTAAATAATGTTAAGGAAAAGACCTTATCAGCCAATAACTTTTATTTTTTAATAAATAATATATTATCAATAATAAAATATTTATTTGCCTTAATAATTATAATATTTCCATTAATAGCCTATATTATATACAATAAATACGGTGTAGAGAAGAATTATATTGTTCCAGAGTATTTAAGCTATGTTCCAAATAAAAATAGAAAACCTTGGATTGTTAATTTAATATTTAATGGAAAATTTGGAAAATTTGGAAAGGAAGGATTTTATGCCACGCTATTATACCTTCACGACAAAAAATATGTTAAAATATTACCCGGGGAATCCAATAAAGATATTAATATAAAGATACTCAATAAGGATTTGTCCAATTTAGATTACTACGAAAAAAAGGTAATGGATTTCTTAATAAGATATTCAACAAATAATATATTTAAACCATCCACAATTGAGAAAATGGCCTCAGATTATAAATACCATAAAGACAGCACCGGAGCTCAGAGACTATGGAATGAAGTCAATGGTATTATATACACACCAACATATAGAAATTATGTCAGTGAATATATAAGCAATACTGGAAACTACATAATATGGGCTTTACTTGCCTGTTCTATAATTGTAGCACTTGTATTTTTTGGACTTTCTTTCTCAGAAAATTATAACATACTGTATCCAGATATTCCAAATATATCCCATTTATCATTAGTATGGGTTATACAATGTATTGTATTACTTATCGCCCCTAAACCTCTATTTGGTAGATGGAAAAATGATTATTATAAAGAAAAACTTGAATGGGACGCCTTTAAAAATTTCTTATCAAATATAGCCATGATAAAAAAATATGGTATTCAAGACATAAATATGTGGAAAGACTGGTTAATATATGGAACAGCCCTTGGTGTTGGGAAGAATGTTGAAAAGGCATTGAAATCATTGGATATTGAATTACCCGAAAATGTGCAGGAGATGGTATATTACTATCCTATGATGTATTATTCCTTTGGCTCCATGTATTCCTCAGTAAATATGGCATATACTGCCACTACAAACCCATCTGGTGGAACTACTGGCTTTGGTGGTGGTGGATTCGGTGCAGGTGGTGGATTTGGAGGGGGAGGTGCAGGAGCTCGATAAATTACAACATATATTATTTTAATTTTTAGAACATTTATTTTAAATTTTTATCAATATCTTTTAACTTATTCCGCAAGAAGTCCCCTTCCGTTATATAAATCCTCCGGATTTAGATGAAAATCTTACGATTTTCATTACTCACAACTTCGTTGTGATTGTAAAATCTCCTCGCTTCGCTCGATAAGGGAGGGGATGAATCCTCAAAATCCCTTCGGGATTTATACGGTTTCCTCGCTATTGCTCGGAAATGCGGGCAAAACATTTATATGGTTTTTAGTATAAACTACTATTTATAAGTAAATCAAACTGTGATGCTAATGATGAGGACTTATAAGTTCAGGATTTATCCATCCAGGAAAATCAGGGAAACAATAGAAGAGCATCTAAACATTTGTAGATACATCTATAATTACCTTTTAGAACAAAAAACTAAAAACCCAAAACTAAACAAAAAGGATACTCAAAAACTAATCACAGAGCATAAAAAGGAATATCCTGAACTTAAAAAAGTCCATTCCAAAGTTCTCCAAATGGTGAATAATAAGCTTTGGGGCAATCTCAAAGCATTAGGAAAACTAAAACAGAACGGATATAAAGTAGGTAAGTTAAGATTCAAATCATCCAAAAACCATTACAAAACATTAGAATACAATCAATCAGGTTTTAAACTTGATTGTAAAACCAAAAGACTCAAACTGTCTAAAATAGGAGAAATTCCTATAGAACTACATCAAAAATTCAAAGGGAGAAATTAAAGGAGTTATTATTAAAAAAGAACTAAACAGGTAAGTGGGCATGCCTTCGTTCCAAGTGGAAGAAGAACCTAAACCACTACCTAAAACCAATAAGGTTGTAGGTATCGATTTAGGAATCGATGGTTATGCCATCGATTCAGATGGCAATAAGTTTGAAAATCCAAAGTTTATTGACAAAACTTTGGATAAAATAAAGAAAGTCCAGAAAAACCTATCTAAAAAAGTTAGGGGTTCGAGCAACTATAAAAAGACTAAATTAAAACTTATTAAGGTATATGATAAACTAAACAATCAGAAAAATGATTTTCTACATAAACTATCAAGATACTACATAAACAATTATGATAAAATAGTTTTAGAAAACTTAAACATTAAGTCCATGGTTAAAAATAGAAAGGGTCAGAAGACTCTAAACCGTCATATTCTTGACGGTTCTTGGCGTAAATTCATAAACTTACTTCTCTACAAGGCGGAGGGTGCTGGTAGAGAAGTAATATTAATAAATCCTGCATATACTTCTAAAAAGTGTTCCAACTGCGGTTGTGTAGTTGATAACTTAAAATTATCTGATAGGGTATTTTTTTGTCCCAACTGCGGTTGGAAGATTGACAGGGATTACAACGCATCCCTAAATATACTAAAATCAGGGCTGGGAGAGTCCGCTGTGCCTGCAGAGGGGAGACCCCTACTCAGAGTTATACCTTATATAAAGGTAATCTCTGGGTTAGACTCCCCTATGAGTCAGGAAGCCCCTTCCGTAAGGGAGGGGTAATTCACATATTAGGTTGATAATTTTATTATTATTTTATTATTAGTTTTATAATATATCATTATCAAAATATTTTATAATTTTATAAACTAAATTAAACTGTGATAAAATGTGTGGAATATTCGGAATATACTCTTTTTCAAATAAAGATGTTGCAAGAAAAATATATTATGGTCTTTATGCCTTACAGCACAGAGGTCAGGAAGGAGCAGGAATTGTGGTAAGCGATGGAACTGAATTTCATTCTCATAAAGGATTGGGGTTGGTTCCAGAAGTATTTAACAATGAAAATATCAACCTTCTTAAAGGATATATTGGAATAGGTCATGTTAGATATTCAACCACAGGAGGTTCCGTAATTGAAAACTGCCAGCCATTTATAGTAAATAGCTCACTTGGAAACTTGGCAATAGCTCATAATGGAGATATCGTCAATTCCCATATTATAAAAAAGGAGCTCGAAAAACAAGGACATATATTTACATCATCAACAGACTCTGAGGTTTTGGCACATCTCATTGTAAAGGAGCTCCTAAAAACAAAAGATATTATACAGTCTATATCAAATGTTTCAAAGGATTTAATTGGAGCTTATTCTTTAATAATATTATACAACAATACACTTATAGCTGTTAGAGACCCAAAAGGTTTTAAACCGTTGTGCATTGGAAAAGATGATGATAACTATTATATTTCATCGGAGAGCTGTGGTTTAGATGTTGTAGATGCCGAATTGGTGAGGGATGTTAATCCAGGAGAAATAGTAACAATCAATAAAGATGGTATTGAGAGCTGCTATGTTTCAGATAACATATCCCCGAAAAATGCCTCAACCTGTATGTTTGAATATGTTTATTTTGCAAGACCTGATTCAGTAATTGACGGTATCAGTGTATATAATGTAAGGCGAAATATTGGGAAGATACTTGCAAAAGAGGAGCCCTGTGATGCAGATATAGTGTCCCCTGTTCCAGATTCTGGAATAACCTCAGCAATAGGATACTCCGAAGAATTGGATATTCCATATTATGAGGGTTTAATAAAAAATAGGTATGTCGGACGAACATTTATACTACCTACCCAAGAAGAGAGGAATTTAGCAGTTAGATTAAAATTAAATCCAGTAAAATCCATATTAAAAGATAAAAAAGTAGTTTTAATTGATGATAGTATCGTTAGAGGAACAACTTCAAAAAGAATTGTAGATATGGTCAGAAAAGCAGGTGCAAAGGAAGTCCATTTAAGGATAGGCTCTCCAAAAATAATATCTCCCTGTTTTTATGGGATAGATATGCCTACGAAGGAAGAATTAATTGCAAGTTCAAAATCTGTTGATGAAATAAGGGAATTTATAAACGCTGATTCTTTGGGTTATTTGAGTATTGAAGGATTAATAAAAGCAATAGGCAGAAAAAATCTATGTCTTGCATGTGTGTCGGGTAATTATCCTACGGATATATCACTTAAATTTAAAAAATAAAATTTTTAAAATAAATGCAGGACATATAAGATAGTTTTTAGTTTCTTAGGGATTTTTTAAGTTGCGAAATAAATTATAATTTTTTCCTTTTTTTATTAATTTTTATCTTTATTATTATTTTATTTTTTATCAAGATTGTTGGTGGAATTTATATAATATAAAATAATATATTTCAATAAAATAGAGAGGGGTGAGTTATATAAAGTATATTAAAATAATAGTGCCTAAAAAACTATTAAATGAAGTGGAGGATATTTTAAAAGAACATAATGCATATTCTATATCTATAATTGAACCTTTAAAAACTTCAATAAAAGATGGAGTAATAATTACCTGCAATGCTAAGACAAATGATGCCGAAAAGATAGTTATAAAACTGAGGAAAATGGGCATCGGCGAAAAAGGTTATGGTTCAATAAATATTATGCCTGCAAATATCACATTTTCATGCAGGGATGAAGGTTTAGCATCATCAAAACTTTCACCATTAGAGCTCTACTACAAAGCCACATCAATGGTGAAATTATCAAAGGACGTTATAATAAAAATCGTATTGGCAAGTGTCATGGGAGTTATTGGCTTAATTGAACATAATATACCCACATTAATCGGTGCCATGATTATAGCTCCCTTGGTGGATACTGTAATGGCCAGTGCCATTGGGAATGTGATTAGAGAAAAAAAATTAGTATATAAAGGTATGAAAAAAGAAATAATATGCACCTTAATAGTTATAGCCTGTGCATTTTTATTGGGTATTTTATTTGATATACCAAAACCTATAATTACAACATACCTTCATGAAAACACCTTATTGTTAAGTGCAATTATAGCAATTATTGCAGGAGTGTCGGGGGGTATGAGTATAGCATCTGGAAAAGATTATGAAATAATAGGAGTTACGATAGATGTATCCATATTAATACCTGCATTGTTAGTGGGTTTGGCATTATCTACACAAGATATCGCGTTAATATACACCACATTTGTGTTTCTCATAATAAATATCATTCTATTGGATATTGGCGGATATGTTGGATTAAAATATAAATTATGGAATCATAGATGAACATTAAAATAAGTTAATTAATTTAATTAATTTAAAAAATTATAAATAGATAATAACTACCCTTAGAGGTTTTGTAAGTTGTGAAATAAAGGATTAACTTCAATTTTCTTTTTTCTTATTTTTGTTGAAAATTTCATTAGACAAAAATTTATATAATATTAATTTAATTAATTATCAATACTCAAAATTATTATCTTTTCAACGAATTAAAGCGTAAAATCTAAAAATCTAAAAGATTTTAATGTATATTTGGTGGTTTTATGAAAGGAGCAGAAGCAATGATAAAAGCACTTGAAGCAGAAAAAGTCAATATTCTCTTCGGGTATCCTGGTGGGGCACTATTGCCATTCTATGATGCGTTATATGATAGCGATTTCATACACATACTAACAAGACATGAACAGGCCGCAGCTCATGCAGCAGATGGCTATGCAAGAGCTAGTGGAGAAGTTGGAGTATGTGTAGGAACATCAGGACCTGGTGCAACCAATCTTGTAACAGGTGTAGCTACGGCATATGCAGATTCTTCCCCTGTTGTAGCCCTTACAGGACAAGTCCCTACAAAATTAATAGGAAATGATGCATTTCAAGAAATAGACGCACTTGGGCTTTTTATGCCAATAGTAAAACATAATTTTCAAATTCACAAAACTGAGGAAATTCCTGAAACATTTAGAGCAGCATTTGAAATAGCAAAAACAGGGAGACCAGGACCTGTTCATATCGATTTACCAAAAGATGTTCAAGAAAGGGAGTTGGATTTAGAAAAATATCCAATACCTGCCAAAATAAATTTAATAGGCTACAAACCTACCACAATAGGCCATCCAAGACAGATTAAAAAAGCTGCTAACTTAATATCCACAGCCAATAGACCTGTAATAATTGCAGGTGGTGGGGTAAATATTGCAAATGCTACACCTGAGCTCATAAAGTTTGCAGAGCTCACCCACATTCCAGTATGCACAACATTGATGGGAAAAGGTAGTTTTCCAGAGGAGCACCCATTAGCACTTGGAATGGTGGGAATGCATGGAACAAAAGCTGCAAACTACTGTGTATCTGAAAGTGATGTTTTAATAGCAATAGGATGTAGATTTTCAGATAGAATAACAGGAGATATAAAAAGCTTCGCACCATACGCAAAAATTATTCATATTGACATAGACCCTGCTGAAATTGGAAAAAATGTTAAAGTTGAAGTTCCCATCGTTGGAGATGCAAAAATCGTTTTAAAGGATTTGCTTATCCATATCCTAAAAATAGACATTCAACCAAATGAAAAATGGATGGAATATGTAGCATCTCTAAAAAAATCAAGTACCCCTAAAATGGATTACGATGATATACCACTTAAACCTCAAAGAATAGTAAAAGAATTGATGGAAGTTATAAACGATTTGAATCTTAATAAAAATTCAATAATAACCACAGATGTTGGGCAGAACCAAATGTGGATGGCACATTACTTTAAATCATGTGCTCCAAGGTCATTTTTATCATCTGGTGGTTTAGGAACAATGGGTTTTGGATTCCCTGCTGCAATTGGTGCCAAAATAGCTAAACCAGACTCTAAGGTAATATGCGTTAGTGGTGATGGAGGATTTATGATGAATTCACAGGAGCTCGGGACAATTGCGGATTATCAAATACCTATTGTTTTATGTTTGTTCGATAACAGAACCCTTGGAATGGTTTATCAATGGCAGAACCTATATTATGGAAAAAGACAGTGCAGTGTTAATTTCGGAGAAACACCAGACTTTGTAAAACTTGCAGAGAGTTTTGGAATAAATGCTCTTAGAATATCAAAACCTGATGAAATAAAAGAGGCTCTTAGGGAAGCCATAATTAGTGATGAGCCTTACTTACTTGATTTCATTATTGACCCTGCTGAGGCACTATCCATGGTTCCACCAGGTGGCAAATTAACAAATATCATAGAACCTGTAAGGGAGCATCCAAATGAAAAAATAATATGTTTCGATGAAATAAAAAGAAGATTTTTGGCTAACAATAAGGAAAAACCCAAAACTTTTAATGTAAAGAGGCATGGAGCATCAGAATCTGAAACAGCCAATATTTAATATTAATTTATTATAATAATTATAACGTATTATTAACTTCTTAGTTTATAAAAAATAAAAAATAACAATATATAATGATAATAAATGATAATGATAATAATAGTAATTCGACTTAATGGAACATTAACCAAATGGTGGTTTTATGAAACATACTCATATTATCTCAGTTTTAGTTTTAAATAACCCAGGGGTGCTTCAAAGGATTGCTGGGCTTTTCACGAGGAGATGGTATAATATTTCGAGCATCACAGTTGGTGCCACAGATTCTCCAAATATGTCTAGAATGACTATTGTAGTTAAAGGAGACGATGAAGTTCTTGAACAAGTTGTAAAACAGCTTAATAAACTTATAGAGGTTATTAAAGTAAGTGATTTAGATGATAAAAAATGTGTTGAGAGGGAGTTATGTCTTATTAAAGTCTATGCACCTACTGAAAGTAGTAAATCACAGGTAATACAATATACAAATATATTTAGAGGAAATATTGTAGATTTAAGTTCTGAATCATTGACCGTAGAAATTACGGGAAATATAGACAAAATCAATGCATTTATTGAGCTTGTTAGGCCAATGGGCATTAAAGAAATGGCAAGAACTGGATTAACTGCACTTATGAGAGGACCAAAAATATTAAAATCAAAAAAATCATAAATGTTATAAATGTTATAAATATTATAAACTAATGTTATTATTATAAATTATAAAAAAATCAAAATTAATCCCATATATGTCATATATTTCCATGGTGGGTCTTAAATGAATATTGTAGTACTATTCCTTATTTTTAATATTTACTTTTGTAATTACTTAATTACTTAAACTTTTATTAATTTAACTTTTAATTATTTTATTTATTTTTTATTTATTACATGATTAGCTAAGGAGATGATTTTATGAAAATAACAAGAATGCATGGTGCTGGCGGAAAAGTTATGCAGGATTTAATTAAAAACACAATATTGGGTAATTTAGAAAATACCTCTGTAAATGGTGGGATAGGGTTAAAAGATTTAGATGATGGTGCCACAATTCCGATTGGTGATAAAGAAATCGTTTTTACAGTTGATGGTCATACCGTTAATCCAATATTCTTTCCAGGGGGAGATATAGGAAGACTATCTGTCTGCGGAACAATAAACGACTTGTCCGTTATGGGTGCAGAACCTCTTGCACTGTCCTTATCAATAGTGCTTCCAGAAGGTTTTGATATAGATGAATTGGATAAAATAATGAAGTCAATAAATGAAGCTTGTAAAGAAGCCGGAGCTCCGATAATCACAGGAGATACAAAGGTATCAAATGTAGATGATATTGTAATATCCTCCGCGGGAGTTGGTATTGTAGATAGAGGAAAAGCCATTAGGGATTCTGGAATGAAAGAAGGAGATGTAATTATTGTATCTGGAAATATTGGAGAACATGGTATGGCAATACTTTTATCAAGGGAAGGATTTGAATTTGAAACCAATTTAAAATCCGATGTTGCACCATTGAATAATCTTATAAAAAATGTTCTCGATGCAGGTGTAGATATTCATGCCATGAAAGACCCAACAAGAGGGGGACTTGCCGATTCATTGAATGAAATGGCTGAAAAAAGTGGATTAGGAATAAATATTTATGAGGAAAAAATCCCCATTAGTGATGAAGTCCAATCAATAGCTGATGCACTTGGTATTGACCCTATGACTGTGGCAAATGAAGGGAAGGTTGTAATGGCTGTTAAAAAGGAAGATGCTGAAAAAGCACTAAAAGTTTTAAGAAGACACCCTCTCGGTAAAAATGCTCAAATAATTGGGGAGGTTGTATCAGAACACAACAGGGTTATCATGGAAACAATAGTTGGTAAAAGGATTGTAGATACACCTATTGGAGACCCAATTCCAAGAGTTTGTTAATATAAAATTTATCGAAGTGAAGAAATAATTTAACTTTTTATATATAGGACCTCTGATAAAAAAATTAAAATAATTATTATAATTCTTCAATAATATTTCTTATCTCTTCGATTTTTTCATGCATGAGCTCCTCAGTATTGGCCTCTAAATTTAGCCTTAAAAGAGGTTCTGTGTTTGAAGCTCTAATATTAAACCACCAATTATCGCAGTATATAGATATGCCGTCGATTTCTTCAATTTTACATTTACTGTATTTAGCTTTTAGTTTTTCCATTATTAATTTTTGGTCTTTTACTTTAAAGTTTATCTCTCCACTGTGGAAGTATTTTTTATACTCCTTTGATAGTTCAGAAAGCGGTTTTTTCATATCTCTTACAGCACATAATATATAATTTAAAGCAAGCAAAGGACTTTCAAAATATCCTACCTCTTTAAAGTAAAAGTGGTTTGAGAGCTCACCTGCAAATTCTGCATCTACTTCGTGCATAAGTTTTTTTATAAAGTAGTGTCCCACCCTTGTTTTTATAGGAGCTCCGCCATATTTTTCAATAATTTCAGGGACAATTTTACTACATCTTAAATCATATACTATTTTTATTTTTTCACCTTTACTCTCTTTATCCTTATTTTTCTCCTTCAATATTTCTATGGCAATTAGTGCCGTTAAAATATCCCCCTGCAAAACATTACCTTTTTCATCTATTATTCCAATTCTATCACCATCCCCATCAAATATTACCCCCATGTCGCAGTTATTTTCTTTAACGGCATTTATTATATCTACAAGGCAGGATTTTTTCAATGTATCTGGTTGGTGTGCAGGGAATGTTCCATCAGGATAATCATTTATAAATACATGATTTGGCACCAATTTTTCCAGTATATCCTTTTCTGCAAGTGATGTGCTTCCATTTGCAAAATCAACAGCTATTTTAATATCCCAAGATGCACATCTATTTAAAAAGAACCTTTTATAATCTGTAATAATATCTACCTTTAATTTATCCAAATCGATTTCTTCAATTTCCTTTTTCTGAGTTTCATTTAATTTATATTCTTCAAAAATAGGCTTTATTTCATCTATTGGTGATATTGGAATGGCTTTTTTATCGCACATCTTAAATCCAGTATATTCTGGTGGATTGTGAGATGCCGTTAATATTACCCCTAAATCGTAATTATCCTTTGTTCCAAAATATATCAATGGCGTGGAGATTGTTCCAGCGTAGGAGACTTTTGCACCAGATTTTAATAGTCCATATATAAATGGTTTGGTGAGCTCCTTTGAACCTATCCTTACATCGTTTCCAACAAGTATATTGTTATATTGTTTTCCAATGGATTTTCCAAGGGAATATGCAAAATTTTCATCTATCTGTTCTTTAAAAACTCCCCTAATATCATAAGCTTTGAATACCATATTACCACCATTGATAAAAAATTATATTTATAGATATATTTTCATAATTATTTATTTTTTAATTTTCTTTTTAATTTTATTTTTTTGGTTATTTTAGTTTATTTATCATTTTATTTTATTAATTTATTATATATCATATTAATGATTTATTTTAGTTTTCTTTTTATTTTAATTTTACTTTTTATATCCTTTTTATAGTCCTATTTTCCAGCTTATAATCATCTTAATTAATTGGAATATATTGTAAATAATAGAAATCTTTAAATAATTTATAATTAAATTAATTAAAGGTTAATTTTTATGGAGGTCTAAGCGATGACATGCACCATAGTAGTAGGTGGCCAGTGGGGCGACGAAGGAAAAGGTAAAATTATAAGTTATTTATGTGATAAAGATAATCCCTCAATAGTTGCAAGAGGGGGAGTAGGTCCTAATGCAGGACACACCGTTGAAGTTAATGGTGAAAAGTACGGTATAAGAATGGTTCCAACAGGATTCCCAAATAGGAGCTCCAAACTTGCAATAGGTGCAGGAGTTTTGGTTGACCCTGAGGTGCTTTTAAAAGAAATTGAAATGCTCGATAAATTCAATATAAAAGATAGGTTGATTGTAGATAAACACTGTGGAATAATCGAAGAAAAACATAAGGAAATGGATAAATCAAACAACCATTTATCAAAAGAAATAGGCTCCACTGGGACAGGATGCGGCCCAGCAAATGTTGATAGGGCAATGAGAACATTGAAACTTGCAAAGGATATTGAGGTTTTAAAACCATTTTTAGGCGATGTGTCAAACACACTAAATGACGCACTTGACAATGGCGAAAATGTTTTGATTGAAGGAACACAGGGAACACTTCTATCATTATACTATGGAAGCTATCCTTATGTTACTTCAAAAGACACAACTGCATCATCCTTTGCAGCTGATGTTGGTATCGGACCTACAAAAGTTGATGAAGTTGTAGTTGTATTTAAATCCTACCCTACGAGAGTTGGAGAAGGTCCATTCCCTACTGAGATGTCATTTGATGAATCTGAAAAATTAGGTCTTGTAGAGTATGGAACAGTTACAGGTAGAAGAAGAAGGGTAGGATTCTTTGACTATGAGCTTGCAAGAAGAGTATGTAGATTAAATGGTGCTACTCAAATAGCAATAACCTGTTTAGACAAATATGATAAAGAATGCTATGGAATCACTGACTATGATAATTTAACTGAAAAAGGAAAGGCTTTTATTAAAGAAATCGAAGAAAAAGTGGGAGTTCCAGTTACCATCATATCCACAGGACCTGAGCTCCATCAAACAATAGATTTAAGATAAAAAATAATTATAAAATAAAAATAAAAATATATTTACTTTTTTATATATTTACATTTTAATGTATATTATATTTTTATAAGATTTATATATAATTTAATAGATATGGAATTTTGGTTATATTTATACCGTTATAGTTTTAATTTAATAATTTAAGTTTAATAAAAATATAAGGGATATGTATGGGTATCGATTTTAAAAGTATTACTGATAAAATAATCGTTAGTGGTAAAAATTACGAAATGCCATTTTCAAAAGGTCTTCTTGCAAGGTCATTAACAGCTGCGGGAATGAAGCCAAGTGAGGCTTATATGGTAGCAAAGGAAATAGAAAAAACTTTGGAAGATGAGGGGTATGAAAGTATTACAAAGGATGAGCTCCGAAAAAGGGTATATTATTACCTATTAACTAAAAATTATGAAAGTATTGCTGAAAAATATTTATTATGGAGACGAATTTTAAAAAAACACCCCATTATTATACTGATTGGTGGAGCAAGTGGAGTTGGAACATCCACAATAGCTTTTGAATTAGCTTCAAGACTGGGAATACCAAGCGTTATAGGGACTGATTCAATTAGAGAGGTAATGAGGAGAAGTATATCAAAAGATTTAGTTCCGATGCTTTATGAATCTTCATATACTGCGTGGAAATCCCTTAGAATTCCAAGTTTAGATGATAATGTATGCGATAAACATATACTTGGATTTGAAAGGCATATAGAACCTGTATTGGTTGGTATTGAAAGCCTAATAGATAGAAGTTTAACTGAGGGATTAAGCATTATTATAGAGGGAACCCATATAGTTCCTGGATTTATGAAGGAGAAATATACATCAATGCCAAATATCATTACTATCATATTAACACTGAGCTCTGAAAAAATGCATAAAAAAAGATTTTCAGCAAGGGCTAAGGTTAGTGCAAGACCTATGGAGCGATATTTGAAAAATTTTGAAATAATAAGGAAAATAAATCAATATATCGTTGATAGGGCAAAAGAAAATGATGTTCCAATAATTGAAAATGTATCTATAAGCCAAAGCGTAGAAAAATGTTTAGAGATTATAACAGAACGATTTAATTATTTAGATAAAACAGAAAACGGAGAAAACGGGGAAGATGATATGTATTAAAAGTAATAAAAAAGATAAATTAATAAAATATATAAAAAAATAAAAAATAAGATAATAATTAATTAAGATAATAATTAAAAATAAATAATAAAATTTTTTTTATATGGATTTGGAATAATATAATTTATAATAATTCAAAATAATGACTTTTATTTTGCTTATTTTCATTATTGGGATAGTATGGATGTATTTAACAAAAAGGATATTTTGGGTATATTGCATGAGCTCGGTATGTTAATATCAATTATTGGGCTTGTTATGATGGTGCCTATCTTTGTTGGATTATATTTTAATGAACCTGTCTATTATTTTTTTTATCCCAGTTTAGCGGTTATTATACTGGGAATTTTGATAAATAAATTTACAAAACCGATTCATATTAAATTAAAACATGCCATGGTCATATCTGCATTGACATGGTTATTTGCATCGTTAATTGGAGCAATACCATTTTGTTTAGGTATATCTCACTTTGGATATATAGATGGTGTTTTTGAAAGCATGTCAGCATGGACTACAACAGGATTTACACTTATAGGTGATGTAGAATCTCTTCCCCATACACTGCAATTTTGGAGAAGTTTTGAGCAATGGGTTGGAGGTATAGGGGTTCTTGTAATGGTTATTACCATACTATCAAAAACAGGAGCTTCTGCATATTACCGAGCTGAGGCTAGGGAAGAAAAAATACTTCCAAGCACATCAAGCACCGTTAAAAAAATATGGCAAATTTATTTATTATATACTGCCATAGGTATAAATCTACTTTATTTAAGTGGTTTGTCACTTTGGGATGCAATAAATATATGCATGTGTGGTATATCTACTGGTGGAATGAGTGTTAGTAATTCAAGTTTTCCATATAACAATCTTGCAAAGATTATAATGATAATAATTATGGCAATTGGGGGTATTGTATCTTTTTCAGTCCATCATAAAATATTAGTTGGAAAAAGATGGACAGGCGATATTCAAACTAAGGTGGCAATTCCTATTATATTTATAGCCTCTTTTATTATTGTATTATCATCCAATATTAGCCCAATTGATGCACTTTTTACAGTAGTTTCTGCTATGACAAGCACGGGATTTTCTACTGTTAATATTCCAAATTTAAGCAATTTATCTATTGCCATTTTGATACTTGTTATGATGGTTGGGGGTTCCACAGGAACAACAACAGGGGGTATAAAGCTTATAAGACTTGCAATAATGGCAAAAAGTTTTTACTATAAATTAAAAGAGGCAGTATATCCTCACAACGCAGTGATATATAAAAAACTTGGAAACAATCCACTTACTCCAAATCTTATTGTGGATGCCTATATTGTGGCTTTTATTTATGTATTACATTACATACTTGGAACACTTTTATTCATATCTCTTGGATATGAGCCATTTAAATCACTTTTTGAATCAGTTTCACTTGTAGCAAATATGGGTCTTTCTGTAAATATAATAAGCTATAATTTAAATCCCATTGGAAAATTATTGGGCATATTCTCTATGTGGGTAGGAAGGTTGGAGATAATACCCGTGTATGTCCTTATAATATTACCCATGGTATTAAAAATAAAGGATTCAAAACAAATGCGATATATTAAAGGTAAAATTGGAGATAATATGGATGAAAAATACATAACTAAATAAAAAATAAAACAGCAAAATAATAATAAGAAATAGAAATGAAATAATAAGAAATAATAATATAACAGTAAAATAAACTAATTAGAGAAATACTTTATTATTTTAATAACATTAATAGAACATACTATTGAATTATATTTTCATTTTGTTTATTATATTGTTGTTATTTAAATTAAAAAAATAAATTAAAGATGAAAATAGTAAAATAATTCAAAATATTAATAAAATAATAATAACTTAAAAGGTGATAAATTGATAGATAACAACATAAGGGATATTGTAAAAACCTTTAAAGCATATGTTCCAGGAAAATCAAAGGAAGAAATAGCAAGAAATTACGGAATAAATCCCAATGATATCATAAAATTAGGTTCCAATGAAAACCCATGGGGATGTTCTCCAAAGATAAAAGACGAGATATTAAAAGAAATTCCAAAAATTCACCAATATCCTGAACCTATAAATCCCACACTTATGGAGGAGCTCTCCAAATTTACAGGAGCTCCTATGGAAAATATTATTGTTGGTGGAGATGGTGCAGACGAAGTAATAGATGCTACTATGAGAATATTAATAGATAAAGACGATGAGGTAATTATCCCAATACCTACTTTTACACAGTATAGGATATCTGCATTAATATATGGTGCAAAGATAAAATATGCAAAATTTGACAAGGAAAATGACTTTAAATTAGATGTTGATAGTGTTTTAAACAATATTACAAATAAAACAAAAATTATATTTTTATGCTCTCCAAACAATCCTACGGGAAATATTATCGATAAAAAGAATATCGAAAAAATCATAAATTCCACAGATGCCTTGGTGGTAATAGACCACGCCTATATTGAATACTCAAAAAAGGAATACGATTTAACAGACTGGGCATTAAAATATGACAATGTTTTGGTTTTAAGAACATTCTCAAAGGTATTTGGTTTAGCAGGTCAGAGGATAGGTTATGGCATTACAAACAAAAAACTCGTAGATTATATGATGAGGGTTAAACCTATATTCAGTTTAACAAGATTAAGCCAAATCTGTGCCATTACAGCACTGAGGGATAAAGAATTTTTCAATAAATCAAAAAATGATGGTATAAGAAGTAGAGAAATACTATACGAAGGATTAAAGAAATTTAAAGAGTTAAAAGTTTATCCCTCTGAGGCAAACTATATCTTAGTTGAGGTTAAGAATGGTATGAGCTCAGGTGAGTTTTGTGAGGAGCTCCTAAAAAGAGGTGTAATTATTAGGGATTGCAAATCCTTTGAAGGTCTTGATGGAGAGTATGTAAGAATAGCCATTGGAACTTTTAAAGAGGATAGAAGATTTTTAGAGATTTTAAAGGATATTGTTGAATAATTAATAAATTAATATTTAATATTTAGAAATAAATAAGATATGGTTTATATTTTTTATCTCTTTATTTACTTTTTTATATTTTATTTTACTTCAAGACTTATGTAAAATTTAGGAGGATTTAGATGATTAAACCGTTTTTAAAATGGGCTGGTGGTAAAACCCAAATTATAAACTCCATAGATGAAAATCTACCAAAAGACTTAAAAGATGGTAAGATTAAAAGATATATAGAGCCCTTCGTTGGTGGTGGAGCTGTTCTTTTTTATATTTTGCAGAAGTATGAGCTCAGGGATGTTGTTATAAATGATATTAATAGTGATTTGATTTTAACATATAAGGTTGTAAAAAATGATGTTAATAATTTAATCAATGAACTATCTGAAATTAAAGATAGATTTTTATCATTAAGTGATGAAAATAGAAAAAATTTTTATTATAATATTAGAGAAGAATTTAATAAATCAAAAGAGGAAATGGATGATATAAAAAGAGCTTCATATTTTATAGTTCTAAATAAAACCTGTTATAATGGTTTATACAGAGTTAATAAAAAAGGTGGTTTTAATGTTCCTTATGGAATGTATAAAAATCCAAAGATATTTGATGCGGACAATTTAAAACAAATATCTAAATTATTAAAAAATGTAAAAATATTATGTGGGGATTTTGAAATAATTGAAGAATATGTTGATAAAGATAGTTTTGTATATTTTGATCCACCCTATAAGCCAATAAATAAAACCTCCTCTTTTACAGCATATACAAAATACAATTTCTCAGATAGTGATCAGATAAGATTATCAGAGCTCTACAAAAAATTAGATAGACGAGGGGCTAAGTTAATGTTGAGTAACTCCTACGACATTGAATTTTTTAGGCAATTATATAGTAACTATTTTATAAAAAAGATAACTGCTAAGAGAATGATTAACTGTAAAGGGGATAAAAGAGGGAATATATACGAATTATTAATTACTAATTATTAATTATTATTTTTAGGTGAGTTCTATGGATTTTGAATATATTATTAATAATTTGCTTGATACGATAAAAACTTATGATTTTTTTGTTGATTGGAATAAAGTTGAAAATAATGTAAAAAAGATAGAAAAGAGATTATGTATCTTAAACTATCTAATTGGAAAAGAAAACTTTAAAGGAGAATTTTTTGGATTATTAAAAGAATATCCAGAAGTTATTACCGTTTTTCCAATATTAATAGCTGTAAGAGATGATGAAATAAAAATATTAAATGAGAATGTGGAAGTTGAAGATTTGGATTTTAAAGAAAAAAGTAATTTATCGGATAAAGAAATTGAAAGATATTATGAATTTTTTAAAAAAAGTGGATTGGAGGAGCTATTAAAAAATAAAAAAATAAAAAATTTAGTAGATTATGTTTTTGGTGTTGAGGTAGGTATGGATACCAATGCAAGAAAAAACAGGACTGGTAAAATAATGGAAAATATAGTTGAAAAATATATTATGGAAAATTTAGCAAATCATAAAGAATTAGAGTATATACCTCAAGCCACTAAAAATAAAATAAAACATAAATGGAGGATAGATTTAATATTAGATAAAACAAATAGAAAATTTGATTTTGCATTATACAACAAAAATACTAAAATATTATACCTCATCGAAGTTAATTTTTATAGTGGGGGCGGTTCAAAATTAAAATCAACAGCGGGAGAGTATGAAACACTAAATGAGTTTATACATAACAACAATAAAAATGTTAAATTTATATGGATAACTGATGGTAAGGGATGGACTACTGCTAAAAACCCATTAAATGAGAGTTTCAATAGTGGTGTGACAATATTAAATTTAAAAATGATTAAGGACGGAATATTGAAAGATATAGTTTTAAAGTAGGTATTATTTTTAATTTTTAATTCTTTTAATCACAGCAAGAGATAAATACTCATTTACCTTATCAAAATCAATTTCATCGATTTTTCCTATTTGAATTTCCTCATTTTCACAGCATGCCCTGCATACAATACCAACAAGATAGTTATCTTTATGTTCTTCATCAAGAAGGGTTTTAAGCTTTTCTCCTAATCGTTTAGTTTTCATAACTACGATAGTATCGAATAACCCCAAATATTTTTCCAAATCTTTTCCCTGAGGAAGTATTACCAGATTTTCGTCCCCTTCAACAAGTGGAATATTTAATCTTCCAGCACTTGCAAAAGGTGAAGGAATACCGTTTATAATCTCAACAGGAATATTATTTTCCTTTAAATAGTTCCAAACATAGGAAAATGTGCTGTAAAGTGTGGGGTCTCCTATTGTAATTACTGCTACCTCCCCATCTGTGTTTTTGATAATATTAAATGCCTCATTCCAGTGTTTTTTTAAGTAATTCTTATCTTTACTCATTGGAAACAGCAATTCCACAATATTTTTATTATCATCAACGATATTTTTAACGATGTTGTATGCCACAGAAGTTTTTCCTTTTTTGGATATAGGAACAAAAATAGTATCTACCTTTTTTAATATTTTCACAGCTTTTAAAGTTAGTAATTCTTCATCTCCGGGTCCCACGCCTATTCCATAAACTTTATTTACCAATTTTACCACCATTTATTAATTTAAATTTAATTTAATCGTTATTATATATATTTTTTGGTTTATTTGGATTATCTTATCTTTTTTATAGTTTATTTAACTATTTCAGCACCGTTGTTATTTAACTTCGTAACAATTACATTACCGTATTTTTTAAGAGCTCCTTTAACTTTCTCAGTATGGTCTCTGTCACATAGTGCTATATATGATGGTCCTGTTCCAGATAACCCTGCTGTCAGAGCTCCCATTTCAATAGCTTCAATGGCAATATTTGTAGGAAAATTAAGGGCAGAAGCATATAAAATTCCATTTAAAAACAATGCATTGCAATAGTTTCCATTTAAACACTCATTAAATGCCACTTCAACATAATTTTTTAAGAGTTTCATCCTATTTACATCTACATTTTTATTTAAATTTGGTATAAGCACCAAAACATTTAGTTCATCATTTTTTATTCCCTCTATATTGAAAATATCCCTCTTAATTATTTTTCTATTTATATTATCTGTAATGGTAATTCCACCATAGTATGAAGCCGTAGCATCATCATAAGCCCCAGTAATAGTTAAACCTTCATCAAAGGATGATTTTATTGCCAAATCAAGTATAAGTTTATCGTTTAATTTTTTTCCCAGAGCTCCGAAGGTTGCTAAAACTACTGCATTTGATGTTGCACTGCTACTACTTAAACCTGATTTTATTGGAATTTCTGTTTCTGTAATGACTTTTGCCGAGTAATCCAATTCAAAATAATTTAAAACATTTCTTACGCATGTTTCTATGAGATTTGTATTTACATTCGGATGGTCTTTTACCTCTCCCACTATGTGTTTTTTACCATCATCCAAGAGCTCAACAGTGGCTTTTACCTTTAAATCGATGCCAAATGCAGAACCTTTTCCAGTAGCTATTGCATTTATAATTGTTCCAGATGCAGGAGATACTGCTGTGGATTTCATATTTTCACCATATATTTTATAATTTTAGATTATAATTACAATTCTTATATTCAAGTATAATATTTTATAATTATTAAATATTTAATTTTTAATTTTTAAAATTTTATTATAGCTTTATTTTATTATATTTTAATTATTAGTTATATTATCCATAATTTTATCTTACCCATTATTTTTCTGCATTACCTGCTATTTTTTTACATTAGCTGCTTTTTTATTTTCTTATTATTTCATATTATTTTATTCATAAATTTATCAAAATTTATTCCCTAATTTTAATACCTATTTATTTTTTTATTTTATAGTTTAATGTAAATTATATATATGGTGTCGTATAAATGGTATGTGATATTAATCATTTAAAAGATAAAAGTAAAATAATATACATTATTAAATGTTATATTCTATTTTATCATTAGTTTAATTTATAAATTTATTAAATTTTAATTTATGTTTGGTTATTATTAATAAAAAGGAAAAATTTTAGAGGGATAACATGGCAAGAGTTAAACAATCAGAAGTAAATATTGGAATGGTTGGGCATGTGGATCATGGAAAAACCAGTTTAACAAAACAACTTACAGGAGTATGGACAGACACACATAGTGAAGAATTAAAAAGAGGTATATCCATTAGATTGGGTTATGCAGATTGTGAGATAAGAAAATGTCCAAAATGTCCAGAACCTGAGGCATATACTGTGAATCCCGTATGTCCAAGATGTGGTTCAAAAACCAGAATCATTAGAAAGGTATCTTTTGTTGATGCACCAGGACACGAAACACTCATGGCTACAATGCTTTCAGGAGCTTCATTAATGGACGGTGCAATATTGGTAATTGCAGCAAATGAGGAGTGCCCACAACCACAGACAAAGGAACATTTAATGGCATTGGATGCCTTAGGAATAAAAAATATAATAATTGTTCAGAATAAAATAGACCTTGTAGATGAAGAAAAAGCTAAGGAGAACTACAAACAAATAAAAGAGTTTGTAAAGGGAACTGTTGCAGAAAATGCTCCTATTATTCCAGTTTCAGCACACCATGGTGCAAATATTGATGTGCTGTTAAAGGCTATTGAAGATTTTATACCAACACCTGAAAGGGATACTGAGCTCCCACCAAGAATGTATGTTGCAAGGAGTTTTGATATCAATAAACCTGGAAGCGAAATTAAAGACCTTAAAGGAGGGGTTATTGGTGGAAGTATTATTCAGGGAGTTCTTGAAGTTGGAAAAGAAATTGAAATAAAACCGGGATTGAAAGTTATAGAAGGCAATAAAACACACTGGGAACCAATTATTACAAAGATTACATCCCTTGGGGTTGGAGGTTCCAAGGTTAAAAAAGCTTATCCAGGTGGATTAGTTGGTGTTGGTACAGAATTAGACCCTGCCCTTACAAAATCAGATGCTCTAAGCGGTAGTGTTGCAGGAGAACCGGGAACATTACCTGAAACACTTGATAAAATCACCATAAAAGCTCATCTTCTTGAAAGAATCGTGGGTTCAAAAGAGGAACTAACAATCGAACCGTTGAAATCAAATGAGGTATTAATGCTTAATGTAGGGACTGCAACAACAGTTGGTGTAATATTATCTGCAAGAAACGATATTGCTGATATAAAATTAAAACTCCCAATATGTGCCGATAAAGGAGACAGAGTGGCAATGAGCAGAAGGGTAGGTTCAAGATGGAGATTAATCGGTTATGGAATTATTCAATAAAATAAAAATGATAAAATTATAATAAATTATAATAAAAAATTAAAATAAATAAAAATAATTAATTAAATAAAATAATTAAAATAAAAAATAAAAAATAAATATAAATTATTTTACTTTTTTTGCGTATTTATTGTTAATTGGTATTTATTATCTTATATGCGGTTATAATGTATAGTATGAGATATATTATTGCATTATTATAAAAAGTTATTTTTAGGTGATTTTGTGATTACGGATGTTTTAATTATAGGTGGTGGCGGAGCTGCGGCAAGATGTGCCATAGAGTGCAGAAATAAAAATGTAATTATTGCAGTTAAAGGGCTTTTCGGTAAAAGTGGATGCACAGTTATGGCAGAAGGAGGATATAACGCAGTATTGAATCCAAAGGATGATTTTAAAAAGCATTATGAAGACACAATAAAAGGGGGAGCTCATATAAATAATCCAAAACTTGTAGAAATTCTTGTAAAAAATGCTCCAAAAGAACTAAAAAACTTAGAAAAATTTGGTTCTATATTCGACAGAAACAAGGATGGAACAATAGCTCAAAGACCGTTTGGTGGGCAGAGTTTTAACAGGACATGTTATAGCGGTGATAGAACTGGACATGAGCTCATGGCAGGATTGATGGAATATATAAATAAACTTGAAAAGGTTAAAGTTTTGGAAGATGTAATGGCAATAAAATTAATAGTAATGGATGGTAGGTGCTACGGAGCTCTGTTTTTAAATATGATTACAGGGAATATTTTTCCAATATATGCAAAATCCACAGTTCTTGCAACAGGTGGTGCTGGGCAGTTATACCCAATTACATCAAATCCAATTCAGAAGGTTGGCGATGGTTTTGCAATGGCTTATAATGAAGGGGTGGAGTTAATAGATATGGAGATGGTGCAGTTCCATCCAACAGGAATGGTTGGAAAAGGAATACTCGTTACAGAAGCTGTAAGAGGGGAAGGCGGTATTCTATACAATAAAAACAAAGAAAGATTTATGGCAAATTATGACAAAGATAGGTTAGAGCTCTCAACAAGGGATGTCGTTGCAAGGGCAATATACAATGAGATACAAGAGGGAAGGGGCATAAATGGTGGTGTTTATTTAGATGTATCTCATTTAGATGATAAAATTATCGAAGAGCGACTTGGAACAATGTTTAAGCAGTTTATGAGTATTGGAGTAGATATAAGAAAGGAACCCATGATTGTAGCACCAACGGCACATCACTTTATGGGAGGTATAAAAATAAATGAAAAATGTGAAACAAATATAAAAGGGCTTTTTGCCTGTGGTGAAGTTACAGGCGGAATACACGGTGCAAATAGACTTGGGGGAAATGCACTTGCCGATACTCAGGTATTTGGAGCAATTGCTGGAAGAAGTGCAGGGGAATTTGCAGAAGAATCAGAATTTGATTTAAAAGATATTGAGGACTATGTAAATAAAGTGATAATGGATATTAACAATGAATTAGAAAATAAAAAGAATAATCCATCTATATCATATAATGTATTTGAATTGATAGAGGAGCTCAGGTATATTATGTGGAATTATGTTTCGATAGTAAGAAATGAGGAAGGGCTAAAAAAGGCACTTTTGGAGATAAAAAATTTAAGAGATAAAGCAGAAAATATAAATATAAATGGAATTATTGAAATCCAAAAATATTTTGAATTAAAAAATATGATTACTGTTGCAGAAATTATTATAAAATGTGCATTGGAAAGGAGAGAAAGTAGGGGAGCTCACTATCGTTCGGATTATCCAGAAACAAAAGATGAATGGAAGGGAAATTTAGTTGTATGCAATAACAATATAAAATTTATTAAAATCCATTAATAAGCTAATAAATATTTATATAATCCATTATTAAATTATAAAATAATGGCAACGGGGGATTTCATGAGAATAGCGGCATTAACCGATTTACACGGTAAAATTATAAATTTCAAAAGAATCCTAATATATAAACCAGATGCAATTGTTGTTTCTGGTGATATTACACATTTTGGAAAGGATTTAAAAATAATCGATTATCTAAAATATTTAAAAGAAAAAGAAAATGTTAAGGTCTTAACAGTTCCTGGAAACTGCGACACTGAGGAATCTATAACTAAATTAAATGAATTGAATATAAACATCGATGAAAAATGTATAGAGATAAACAATATAAAATTTATAGGCATAGGGGGAAGTAATCCAACACCATTCAATACACCGAATGAATATACCGAGGAAGAATTATACAATAAATTTAAAAATGCAATTAAAGGCATGAAAAAAGAGGATTTATTAAATAACTTTATTTTAGTTACCCATGCACCCCCAAAAAATACCATGGCTGATAGAGTTGGAGGAAACCATGTTGGAAGCGCATCTATAAGAAAGATTATAGAGGAATACAGTCCATCTTTGGTTATATGCGGTCATATACATGAGAGTAAATGCATCGATAAAATAAATAACAGCTATATTGTCAATCCATCACAGAGCTCATTCTTAATATCCGATATATTTGATAAAGATGGTAAGGTATGGATTAAAAGTATAGAATTAATTGATTTATAATTAATTAATTTATAAATTTAAAAGTTTTATTTTTCATTCCTTTATTCCTTTAATTTATTTCTTTTAAATATCTCTTAATAATATTTTCGAGTTTTTTATTGTATTTTAAAGACAGAACAAATTTTGATAATAATGAATTTTTAGTTAAGTAAATATAATTTTTATTCTTTTATATCCTTTAAAATCTTTCCAATAGTCTGCTACTCTTCCGTTATCTAATATTACACCTTTATCGCAAATATTTACTTTTCTTATTTTAGATTTTTTTAAAATAATAACTAAACTTATCATTGTTGTAATAGTTATAACACGAAGTGCCATATCATCTATAAAAATTAATGAACTTAAAATAAGAATAAATACCATAATTAAGTATTCTTTTTCACTCATTCCTAAATTATGTTTAAAATTTTCTAACAAGTCCATTTCTGCATAATAAAGAACTCTCCACGATTTTTTGGCTTTTTTATAAGTTAAATATTGATTAAGTCCCAAACATATTGATACTATAATTAAAACTGTTATCAATAGTAATATTATAATTAACATTAATGATGCATTTATATGAATTAGATTCATAACTCCCAGTTTTGCTATTTACTTTAAATTTCTTAATAGAATATTTATATCTAATTTATATCTAACTTATTTATGCTTTAATACCTTAATATCTTAAAATTTTTAAGGTTTTTATATATTTATGTTTATATTTATGTTTAATATTTTTTTATGTTTATTTTATTATTTTCCAACAATAATCAAAGCATCACCGACATATCCACCTTTTCCATCCTCTTTTACAAACAATGGATTTATATCAATTTCTTTTATTTCGGGATAAATATCCATTATTACACCCAACCTAATCATAATATCAACTATAAAGTTAATATCCCTTTTAGGCCTTCCCCTAATTCCCTCTAAAACTTTGTATGATTTTAATTCCCTTAACATATCCAAGGCATAATCCTTTGTAATTGGATAGATACCAAAGGAAACATCCTTTAAGACCTCTACAAATACCCCACCTAATCCCACCATTACAACGGGACCAAATACGGGGTCTCTTTTTCCACCCACAATGACTTCGAGACCTTCAATATATTCTTCAATTAGAACACCATCAATAACGCCTTTAATTCTATTTTTTTCCAAATATTTTTTTCCGTTTTCCATAATGGTGTTAAATGCTTCCTTAATATCTTTTGGCTTAACAATTACACATCCAGCGTCTGATTTATGCATAATATTGGGAGAAGATATTTTCATTACAATATTATCTAACTTGGAGGCATAATCTTCTGCCTCTTCGATAGTCTTTGCCAAATATTTTCTTGGAACATTCATTCCATGTATCTTTAAAAATTCCTTTGAATTGTATTCATTTGGATTTTTAAGAAGATTTTTAACAATATCTTTATAATTTTCTTTTATTTTTAATAATTCCTTTTTTATACTATTTAAATAATCACAGTTATCCTCTTTTATCTTCATTTTATTATACTTATAGGAGCTCGACAATACCTCAACTCCATTTTCAGGAGATATATATGCAGGCACTCCATTTTTTCTTAAATAGCTTTTTGCTCCTTTAATAGATGCCCCTCCAACAAATGATGCCACAATCGGCTTACCTATTCCCTCATTTTTTATTTTGTTCTTTGTTTCAACAATTACATTGGCAACTTCCAAGGGCTTAGTCATCTCCTGCGGTGTAAGTATTACAAGCATTCCATCGATATTTTTATCATTTTTAACGATATTTAATGCATTTTTATATCTATCGGTATCGGCATCGCCTATTAAATCGAGAGGATTTGAAATGGATGAGGTTGGTGGAAGGTATTTTTTTAACTCTTCTCTCGTGGATTCTTCAAATTCTTCAATGGTTAAACCATATTTTTTACAGCTATCAGCAGCTATTACTCCAAATCCTCCTGCATTTGTAATAATTCCTATTTTATTACTTTTCATAAGGGGCTGTGTTGAGAATACATGCATTAAATTAACCAATTCTTCAAAAGTTTCCACCGTTAAAACTTTTCCTTTTTTAAATGCAGCGTTATATATTTGAGCATCTCCCGCCAAACTTCCAGTATGGGAAGATGCCGCCTTAGCTCCAGCCTCTGTTTTTCCGCTTTTTAAGGCAATAATTGGTTTTATCTTTGCAAGTTTTTTTGCAGATTCTATAAATTTTTTATCCTTTAACCCCTCAATATAGAAAACAACAACCTCTGTTGTATCATCATGAATTAAATATTCCATTAAATCGCTTTCCTGAATATCAATCTTATTCCCAAGACTTACTATTTTTGAGAATCCCAAGTTTAAAAGCGGTGCTATATCAAGTATTGCCGTTAATATTGCCCCACTTTGTGATATAAAGGTTATATTTCCCTCTTTAAAATATTCTTTACTGAATGAAGCATTTAATCTGTTGTGCATGTTTATTATACCTAAACAGTTTGGACCTATTATTCTTATATTATATTTTTTAGCTATACTTTTTACTTTCTCTTCGAGCTCGTAATTGCCAACCTCCGAAAAACCTGCGGATATTATCACAGCCCCCTTTATCCCTTTTTTTCCACATTCTTCCAATATATTTGGTATAAGTTTTGCAGGTATGGTGATTACCGCTAAATCGATATTGTCTGGAAGAACATCCAACACCGATTTATAGCACTTAATGCCGAGTATTTCGTCATATTTTGGATTTATTGGATAAATTTTATTATCAGGATTATTTTTTCCAAATGCCATTAGATTTTTCATTATGGCATGCCCTACTTTTCCCTCGATACTGGATGCTCCAATTACTGCAATGGATTTTGGATTAAAGATTTTATCAAGCATATTTACCCCTAATTTTTTTAGTTAAATATTATTTCATAATATATATCTTAATCTTATAATTATATCTTAACTTAATTTATAAAATTTGTTATTTTTTTTATTTAAAATAAAATATTAAAAATAAAAATTAAAGTGTTTTAAAAATAATAAAATAATTTTTAGTTATATTAAGATTATTTTCAACAATTT
The DNA here is from genome assembly GCF_000179575.2 of Methanothermococcus okinawensis IH1. Lineage (NCBI taxonomy): Archaea > Methanobacteriati > Methanobacteriota > Methanococci > Methanococcales > Methanococcaceae > Methanothermococcus > Methanothermococcus okinawensis. The sequence continues at coordinate 286,716 of NC_015636.1, forward strand.
TCAACAATTTCTTTAATGCTATCTACAACATATTCCACCTGTTCCCATGTTAAACCATAAACACTCATTTTTATTTCTTTTGTGGTTCCTCTCCTTATACCGCCGATTCCTCTTTTCTTCAATTCATCATAGAAGAAATAACCTCTTCTTTTATCTTTCTGTGCAATTTCATCGAGCACAGGCGTTTCAAATTTTATTAAATCGTGTTCCTTTGGTTTTATACCAATTTGATTAAATCCAATCTCTTCGAGCTCATGCACTACAAACCTAGTTTTCTTAATTTCTTCATCCCAATGATTAACCCTTTCCACAATGTGCGGGAAGCTAGCCATAAGTGATACTATCGGAGCTCCTCTACTTGTGCATCCAAGCATCTCAATCTCTTTAACAGGATGAGTTTTTGAAGTTCTCAATACCTTATCTGCAAATTCATCCCTTATTGACAATATACCAATAGGACCAGATGCTGCCATACTTTTATGTCCTGAACATGCTAAAAAGTCGGCATTTAATTTTTTACCTTTTACGGGCATTCTTCCAACGCTATATGCACAATTTAATAAAAATGGATAGCCCCTATCCTTTGCAATTTTTCCTACTTTTTTGGCATCTGTAAGGTTTCCATAATCTCCATCCACATGTGTAAGCAGTATTAAACCTATATTTTTACCTTCATCTTCTAATTTATCTATAACCTCTTTATAACCTTCGGGATTTATCCTATATGTTGGATAACCCTCATTTTTAACCTCTGCATAATTTAATTTTGCCCTTTCCATAGCAACATAGGATGTGTAATGGGCGTTTTCATCGAGAACTACATAATCACCTTCATTACATATCGAATGCATGACTATAAATTTACTCTCCCGAGCTCCGTGTGTTGGTCTCGATATATCCATATTCAGAAATTTTGACATATCATTTAAAAATTCACAGATTGGCGGTGTTTCAACCTTATCAAGTCTTCCGCCACAGTAATCACAAACACTGTATCCATCACAGTATTCATATATTGCTTTTTTTGATTCTACTGGTATAATTCCCCCTCTTTGGATAGGATTTAAATCTATTAATTCTCTTCCCATATGTCTTTTAATATTTTTGTATTTGTCGAAATTTATATTTTCAGTCATAAAATCACCTAAATTATTATTTTTATATTTTTATTAAATAGATTATAGCTTATCCTATTTTGATATTATTTTATTTTTAATTTTTATCTTAAAAAATCTATAATTAATAAATTAATATAATATATATCCATTAAGATTATTTTAAGTTAATGTCTAACACACACTTTTTAAATCCTATTTCTTTAAATTGCTCATTTATTATTTTTAAATTGTCCATATCCATTTTAAATTTATAAATCTCCTCTTTATTTATTTCAATAATGGCAATATCGTAAAAATGTCTTACTCTGAAATAACCCTCAATATCCAAAAATGAAACCAAAAATTCTTCTGCTCTTTCTACCATTTTTATTTTTTCCTTTGTAATAGGAGGATTTAAAACTCTCGTTGCTAAACAGGTATCTTTTTTTGGAATATCGATATTTAGATATTTTGAGAGATTTATTATATCATCTTTGGAAAAATTTAATTCTGCAAGCGGCGATTTTATATTATATTCATTATATGCCTTTATTCCAGGCCTATCTTCAAATAAATCATCGTAATTTGTGCCATCCACTATGATTATATTATTATTGTTATTATCAGTATCATTATTCAATTTTCTTTTTAATTTATTTTTTTCTTTCAAGAGCTCCGATGCCATATACTTTTTACAGTAATAGCACCTATTTTTTAAATCGCTATTTATTTTGGATATTATATAGTTATAATCCATATAATTTAGTTTTACGACTTTATGATTTATATTATATTTTTTAGCTCGTTTTACTGCATTATTTATGCTATTCTCTGAAAAAAAACCATTATCTATCGTAATAGCAAGGGTATATTTTGCATTATCGGAGCTCACCTTAGCAACCAATAAACTATCCACACCACCAGAATATGATACTATTACATTTTTTCTTTTAAAATAGTCTTTTAATCGTTTATATTTTTCCATTAACATTTAAATCCCATGTCATTTATCATTTTTATGTCGTCATCAATATTTCTTCCCTTAGTGGTTAAATAATTTCCAACCATAAGCCCATCAAGTGATAAAAGTGCCAAACCCTGTAAATCATTTAAATTATACTCCCTTCCACCGCAAAGCCGTATCTCTCTATCAGGCATATAGATTTTTGCTATTGCCATGGATTTTAATGCTTCAATTGGTGTAATTTTCTTTATCTTATTCTCTTCAATTAACTTATAGGTTTTTGTTCCTTCTATTGGGTGAATAATATTTAATGCTACGCTATTTACATTAAGGTTTTTCAATTCCTCAAACATCTTAATCCTATCTTTAAAGGTTTCCCCAAGCCCAAATATGCCCCCGCTACAAACCTCCAATCCAAATTTTTTGGCAATTTTTATCATTTTTATTTTATCATCATATTTATGGGTGGTGCATATATTATCAAAATATGCTCTCGAAGTTTCTAAATTATTATGTATTCTAACATTTAATTCTTTTAATTCTTTTAATCTGTCCTTATCAAGAATGCCCAATGAAGCACAGACTTTTAAATTTGTTTTTTCTATTATTTCCTTTATTGTATTTATTATTTTTTCAAATTCGCTATCATTTACCGTTTTTCCGCTTACCACTATTGAAAATCTATGGCTGTATTTTTCCATATATTTTGCATATTTTAAAATCTCTTCCCTTGGTTTTAAGTCGTAAATATTGATATTTGTTTTATTGTATATAGACTGAGAACAGAAAGCACAGTTTTCAGGACATCTTCCAGATTTTGCATTTATTATAGAACATAAATCAAATTTAGAAGGATTATTATATTTTTTAATATTGTAGTATTTTTTAACGGAATATGCCAAATAAAGTAAATCATAAACATCATAATCCCAAAGTTTAACGGCATCTTCATATGTTATCCTATTTTTAATAGATTTTTCATAAATTTGTAGGAGCTCCATAGTATCACTAACATGATTATTTAAAAATAAATCATTTTAATAAAATTTTTAATAAAAAATAGATAATACCAAAATACATGAAAAGGATTAAAAATTATTTAATATTTAATATGATAATATTATCAATATTTTTATGCACCGTATTTTTTTAGCAATCCCATCAAATCGAGTAATGTAGGCATAATATATTTACCTTTTATCCAGCATAATCCTCCCTTATGTGTGGAAAACTCATCGAATTTCTCCACATCATCAACTCTCACGCTTTTGCCCCATATAATTATAGGAATAGGGTCTGCTGAATGGTCTTTTTCTTCTATTGGGGTAGAGTGGTCTCCTGTTAATACAAAATAAACCTCATTTTTATCGATATTATTTAATATATATTCCAACATCCCATCTACTTTTTCAATCACTTTCTTTTTGAGCTCGTAATTCCCATCGTGGGATGCTTCATCTGCTCCCTTGACATTAACCAATATAAAATCGTAGGTTTTAAGTCCTTCCACGATGGCTTTTGCCTTGTTCATAAAGTTTGTTTCTGGCGTTCCAGTAGCTCCCTCAACATCTATGAAATCCAATTTTACCATTTTTGCAATACCTTTTATAAGACCTGTTCCTGCAATACATGCCCCTTTTAATCCATATTTTTCACTAAATGGTAAAATATGTGGAACTTTTCCAACACCTCTTGGTAATATGATATTTGCAGGTGGAAGTCCATTTTTTCTTCTCTCTTCATTTATTGGATGGTTATTCAATCTTTCATAAGCTATTTTTATTATTTTATTCACAATATTAGCAGTTCTTCTTGCCTCTTCTGAATCATCGAGTGGTTTTATCTCTGGAACCTTTACACCTTCATGGTGTGGGTCCCCCTCTGTTATCTTATCGCTTAATTTATCGCCTCTTAAAACAAGTGCAGCCCTATATCCTCCTGATTGTTTAAAGATTACCTTGACGCCATCAACTTCAATACCATCGATTACTTTTTCGAGCTCCGCCGTGTTTTTTATTCTACCTGCTCTTCTGTCTATTACAACAAAATTCTCATCAACAGTGGCAAAATTGCATCTAAATGCTATATCTCCTGGCTGCACATCAATGCCCACACCTGCGGCTTCAAAAGGTCCCCTGCCTGTGTAATTTTCATAGGGGTCATATCCCAGTATGGCTAAGTGGGCAGTATCGCTTCCAGGTCTAACCCCAATATCTACGGCATTCATTAATCCACAAATACTTTCCTTAGCCATTCTATCCATTGTAGGTGTATTAGCCTCTTTTAATGGCGTATTTCCTTCATTATTTGGTCTATCCCCTAATCCATCAATAATGAAAATAACAGATTTCACAGTATCACCTCTATTTTTATGATGGTATAATTTTTAAGTTATTAAAATCTTTTGGTTAATAGTAAAATTGACTTTAATATTTGGATTATTGTGTAAATTTAGATTTAATTCACTAAAAATGATTTAAAAATGAATCTATATGCAATTAAAGAAAAAATAATAAAGAAAAATAAAAAAGGATGAATTAAATTAAAAACTAAAATATAATAGTATATTATATATAAAATTAAAAATAATATAACTAAAAGTAATAAAAATTAAAAATAAGGTTAAAAACCTAATCCCAAAGGGTTCTTAGGTTTAGCATTAGCATTTTCCGCCTGCACCTTTAATAGCAAGATATTTCCCATAGAACATTGACTTTTTTAATACAATATTGACTTCATTGAGGAATTGTCTTGCCACCTTATCGATATATATTTTAAATTCCCCATCGTAAATTAATTCATCATTTTTATTTGGGGATTTTATATCTATTCCAAATTTAGGTCCTCCTCATCCAAATCCTTCGAAATATATTATTAATGTATCAGACCCAGCCTTTTTAGTCTTTTCTTTTATAAATTCCATAGCCTCTTCGGAAATACTAACTGGTATCATATAATATCACCTTCATACTGGAATAATAATGAATGTTATTTCCACATTAATATTGGATTTTATAATATTTAAATGTTGTGTCATAATTATGAACATGTGGGTGTTTAAGTTTTCTTATATCCTAAATATGGATTAGTGTAAAATAGAATATTATAATAAAAATATAATAAAAACTTAAAAATAATATAATAGAATATAATAAAACATTAAAATGTATTTAAAACATTATAAACTGAAGTATATTATATAAGTTATATAAGTTATAAACTATATATAATAATTTAATACATACAAAATTATGATTATAATTTATAAATAAAATATAGTAGTAAATATTACTAAAAAATTTTAATATTAACATGATTAACATTAATTTATAAATGGAGTGATAGATATGCAAATGGTTCCAGCATCAGGATATGATAGGGCAATTACTGTATTTAGTCCAGAAGGAAGACTTTATCAGGTAGAATATGCAAGAGAAGCTGTTAGAAGGGGCACTACTGCCATAGGTATTAAATGTAAAGACGGAGTTATTTTAGCAGTTGATAGAAGAATAACAAGTAAATTAATAGAGGTATGCTCCATAGAAAAGATATTCCAAATAGATGACCATATAATGGCAGCAACTTCTGGGCTTGTAGCGGATGCAAGGGTTTTAATAGACAGAGCAAGGGTAGAAGCTCAGATAAATAGGATTACATATGGAGAACCTATAACAGTTGAAGCACTTGCAAAAAAAATCTGTGATATTAAACAGGCATACACACAACATGGCGGAGCTCGGCCATTTGGATTATCCCTATTAATTGCAGGTATAGATAGGCATAGTTCAAGATTGTTTGAAACAGACCCAAGTGGTGCATTAATTGAGTATAAAGCAACAGCAATAGGTTCTGGAAGACCTGCTGCAATGGAAATCCTTGAAGAAAAATATAGTGAAGATTTGACACTTGAAGGAGCCCTTGAACTTGCCATATATACATTAGGAAAAACCACAGATGGTGAATTAAAACCTGAAAATGTAGATATGGCAGTGATTAAATCAGAAACAAAAACTGTGGAAAAACTACCATTCGAAGAAATTAAAAAACTTGTAAAAACAGTGTCAGATAAAATAAAGTCTGAAGAAAATGAAGAGGACGAAAAATTAGATGAAGAAAATGAGATTTATGAAGATAGCAATAGTAATGATAGCTACGAAGAAGAAAACGAATAATAAATAAAAATAATAAATAATGGTATTATTAATGATATTACAAATAAGAAATAAAATTAAAATTAAAAAATAAAATAGGAAAATAACAAAATTAAATATAATATAATAATATAAAAGATAAAAATAAGGAAATAAATAAGGATTAAAATATTAAAAAAGTATAAGGGGTAAATTTAATAAAATATATAAGTCATTCTTTTTACCTTTTTATTTATTTTATATGGCGTATATTTTGTTAATATTTTATATATCTGAATTATTGAATTTAGATAAATCGAAAGGTATATAAATAAAAAAAAGGGATATTATGGTGTCATTGGAAAAGGCTGTAATTGCACGGCTTCAATCCCATGGGGAAAAATTTGAAATATTGGTAGATCCTTATTTAGCTGCTAAATTAAAGGAAGGACAACCAATAAATATTTCTGACATACTGGCAGCTGAGGCGGTTTATAAGGATTCTGGAAAAGGAGAAAAAGCTTCGGAAGAAGTTCTTGAAAAAGTTTTTGGAACAACAGATATTCATGAAATAGCCAAAAAAATTATATTAAAAGGCAATGTTCAACTTACCGCCCAGCAACGAAAAGAAATGAAAGAACAGAAAAGAAAACAGATAGTTTCTTTAATTGCAAGAAACACTATAAATCCTCAAACAGATGCGCCTCATCCTCCAAAAAGAATTGAAAATGCTTTGGAGGAAATAAGGGCAAATATTGATATTTATAAAAGTGCAGAAGAGCAAATCCCCAATATTATTAAAGACCTTAGGAGGATTTTGCCGATTAAATTTGAAAAAAGGGATATTGCAGTTAGAATACCTCCAGAATATGCTTCTTCGGCTTACCATTCTCTCCATGAATATGGAACAATAAAACAGGAGGAATGGCAGTCCGATGGCTCATTGGTATTTGTTATTGAAATCCCAAGTGGAATTGAAAATGAATTCTACGGATATTTAAATAAGGTCACAAAAGGCAATGTTCAAACTAAATTATTAAAAAGATTTAATGGATAATATTTAATATAAATAAATTAAAATGTAAAAACGGTGATAACAATGCCAGAATTTAGTCATACGAAAAAAATAGGTTCATCAGGAAGATTTGGACCAAGATACGGTAGAAAGATTAGAGTTAGAGTTAGAGATGTAGAAATAAAACAGAAAAAAGAATATAAATGCCCTGTTTGTGGATTTCCAAAATTAAAAAGGGTTAGCACTTCAATATGGGTATGTAAAAAGTGCGGTGCTAAAATGGCTGGTGGAGCATATACACCAGAAACTGGTGCTGGTAAGGTAGTAACTAAAGCTATAAGAAGAGTTATTGAAAGCAAGAGTAGGGAAATTTAATTATTTTTCTTTTATTTATTTATCTTTTAAGTTATGCAATTTATAGTATTATAATTAATTAAACTATTAATTTATTAACCATAATTTATTAATTTATTATTATCAACTAAATTAATTAATATTATTACTTTTTAATTATTTTTTTATTTTTATTTTTATTTGGTGAAATCATGGCGGAATATAGATGTTCAAACTGTGGTAAAATCATAACTCAGGATGAATTGGGTATGAAAGCAAAATGTCCCTATTGCAGTAATAAGATTTTGATAAAATTAAGACCAAGAGTTGTTAAATTAGTAAAAGCAAGATAATAATCAATAATATGAAATAACAGTAAATTGTAATATATATTATAAATAATACAATAATTATATAGGTAGAAAAATGGTTGTAATCACAACATCGCGAAAACCATCTCAAAGAACACGAAGTTTTGTAAATGACCTTGCAAGGATACTAAGTATAAAAATACTCAATAGGGGTAAAAGTCCATTAGGGGACATACTAAGTGAATACGATAAATTAATTGTTGTAGAAGAATACAAGGGTAATCCAGGGAAAATAAAGTTTTATGATATTGCTAAAAATAAAATAATATCCATATTAATATCTGCAAAACTTCAAAGAGAGGTCTGTGAGGAAGAGACTACAAATGTAGAAGGAAAAATAAGTATGGAATTTATGGAAAATGCCAAAAAATATCAAAAACTATTTTATGATTTTTTCAGCGGTTTTGGAATAGTCGATGATAATTCATCTTTTAAAATGCGTTTTGAAGGTTCCTTATCAGATAAAAATATATTTTATATACAATTTTATGAAAATGATAAAAAAATAGGTCCTTTAATTATTGTTAAATCTTTGAAGCTTTTAGAGATTGATTAATATAACCATATAAAAAACTGCTATATAATAAATTTACATATTTATAATGTAATATCATATTAAAATTAAATAAAAAGGATAATACTATGAATACCAATACATCCAATACTGCGAGTGGTAAGGATAATATAAATGTAGATGTAAAATTTAATAATAAAAATAATGAGTTTAATTTGGATAATGCACCATGTTTCAGTTTAAAACTGAGATACAATTCAAAAAACAAAGCAAAAATAATATACAACAGCATACTTTTAGAACATCTTAATTCCCAAATAAGGTCAAAAAGCATAATGAAACTTAAAAATAATACAATAATTATAGAAACTGTTGCACCTGAGCTCAGTATATTAAAGGCATCACTATATTCATATATTAGATGGATAAAGGTTGCGGAAAGTATATATAAATTAACATCTGAAAATAAATAGTAATGAAATAACAATTATAATAAATAATTATTTTTTATGAAAATATATAAAACATAAAATAAAAACAAAGAGTAAAAGTAAATGTAATGTCATAAATATTATTATATATAGCTAAAATAGTAAAGATATATTACATTAACATAAATACTACATTATATGATAAATCATAAAAAAGGAGGGAAATTATGGAATTACCACCAAATGTTCAAAACCAATTAATGCAATTTCAACAGCTTCAACAGCAATTACAGGCTATTGTTTTTCAAAAACAACAGATAGAAACACAAATAAAAGAAATGGAAAAGGCTTTGGAAGAAATGGAAAAATCACAGTCAGAGGATGTATATAAAATGGCTGGCGGCATCTTGATAAAAAGAAATAAAGAAGAGATAAAAGAAGAACTAACCGAAAAATTGGAAACCTTAAAATTAAGGACCAAAACATTGGAAAAACAGGAAGAAAAAATGCAAAAGAGATTAATGGATTTGCAAGAATCATTACAAAAAACTCTTCAAGGGGCTAATGTAGCATAATTATTCTTTTCTTTTTAAATATTTTTATTTATTATTTACTTTATTTATTATTTTTAATTTTTTAATATATATTTATTATAATAATTTTTTATTTTTATAGTTATTTTTATTTACTATTTTGTAGGCATATATTTTATATAAAATATCGTTTAATATATTATAGTTTTTTAAGAATTTAAGATTTTATTATTTTATTTATTATTATTTGAGGAGATAAAATATGAAGTATATATTTATTACTGGTGGCGTAGTTTCTTCATTAGGTAAAGGTATAACGGCTTCATCCATAGGAAGGCTTTTAAAAGCAAGAGGATTTAAAATAAATATGATAAAAATAGACCCTTATTTGCAGATAGATGCTGGAACTATGTCCCCCTATGAACACGGTGAGGTATTTGTCACTGACGATGGTGGGGAAACAGATTTAGACCTTGGAAATTATGAAAGATTTGTTGATATAAATTTAAAGGCAGATAACAACATCACCACAGGAAAGGTATATTGGAGCGTCCTTTCAAAAGAGAGGAGAGGAGATTATTTGGGAAAAACCGTCCAAGTAATCCCTCATATTACCAACGAAATAAAGGATAGAATAAAAAGCCTTGGAAAAGAAAGCGACATAACCATAGTGGAAATCGGAGGAACTGTTGGAGATATTGAAAGTCTTCCTTTTTTAGAGGCAATAAGGCAATTTAAGAAAGATGTAGGGCGAGATAATGTATTATATGTCCATGTATCACTTCTACCGTTCATAAAAACCGCTGGTGAGGTAAAGACAAAACCAACTCAGCACAGTGTAAAGGAGCTCAGGGGCATTGGAATTCAACCTGACATATTGGTTTGTAGAACTGAGATACCAATAGGTGAAAGAATTAGGGAAAAACTTGCCCTATTTTGCGATGTTGATAAAGAGGCAGTAATTGAAGCGAAAGATGCACGAACAATTTATGAAGTTCCACTAAATCTTGAAAAAGAGGGCATTGGTAAATTAATAGCAAAAAAGCTTAAACTAAACGATATAAATAATACAGAACCCGATTTAAAGGAATGGAGAACAATAGTGGATAGAATAATAAATCCATTAAATGAGATTACAATAGGTATTGTAGGCAAATATATCGTATTAAGAGATGCATACATGAGCATAATAGAGGCATTGGTTCATGCAGGGGCTAAAAATGATACAAGAGTAAATATAAAATGGATAAGTTCAGAAGAGCTTGAAACTGATAATTATGAAGAAATCCTTGATAGGTATAGGGAGAATGAAGTTTTAGATGGAATACTTGTTCCCGGAGGATTTGGAGAAAGGGGCGTTGATGGAAAGGTTAATGCTGTTAAATACGCTAGGGAAAATAATATTCCATTTTTAGGGATATGTTTAGGTATGCAGTGTGCTGTAATTGAATTTGCAAGGAATGTTTGCAATTTGAAAAATGCCAATTCCACAGAATTTGATGAAGAAACACCATATCCTGTAATAGACCTTCTCCCAGAGCAGAGAGAAATAGAAGAAAAAGGAGGAACAATGAGACTTGGTGCTTATCCTGCAATTTTAAAAGAGGGCACTCTTATTCATAGTTTGTATGGAAGAACCGATGTATATGAGAGGCATAGGCATAGATACGAGGTAAATCCAGAATATCACGATATTCTTAAAGAAAATGGATTGGTTATTTCTGGAACATCTCCTGATGGAAAACTTGCAGAATTTATAGAGCTCCCAAACCATCCATACTTTGTAGCCACTCAGGCACATCCTGAATTTAAATCAAGACCAAATAAGCCACATCCATTATTTGATGGTCTTGTTAGGGCTTCTCTTGGAGAATTAAAATGTAATAACAACTTAAAATCTTAAAGTCTAGCTTAAAACCTTATATATTTATTACTAATTATATCACATTATTATCATATTAATTTGTAATTATTAATTATTATTCATTATAATTATCTATTAGTTATTTTGGTGATATTACATGTTTAATGCTAAAAAATTCATTGAAGAATCCATTTCAGAAATAAAAGAAAAGATAGGAAACAAAAAAGCGATAATAGCACTTAGTGGTGGAGTAGATAGTTCAGTAGCCGCAGTTCTTACATACAGGGCAATAGGTGACAGACTTTTAGCGGTATTTGTTGATACGGGACTTATGAGAAAAAATGAAGCAGAGGAAATTTATAAAATATTTAAAGAGAATATGGGACTTAATTTAAAAATAATCGATGCAAAAGATATATTTTTAAAAGAATTGAAGGGAGTATCTGACCCAGAACAGAAAAGAAAAATAATAGGAAGATTATTTATTGAGGTATTTGAGGAAGTTGCAAAGGAAAACGGTGAAGAAGTGCTTGTTCAAGGAACTATCGCACCAGATTGGATAGAAAGTGAAGGGGCTATTAAAACACACCACAACATAGCATTACCAAGTGGTATGGTGCTTGAAGTTGTTGAGCCGTTGAGGGAATTATACAAAGACGAGGTAAGAATATTGGCCAAGGAGTTGGGTCTCCCAGATAATGTGGCAAATAGGCAGCCATTCCCAGGACCAGGACTTGCAGTAAGGATATTGGGTGAAATTACAGATGAAAAATTAAATATATGTAGGGAAGCAAATGCCATAGTTGAGGAGGAAATAGAAAAAGAAGGACTAAATAAAGATTTATGGCAGTATTTTGCAGCGGTTTTAGATACAAAAGCAACAGGCGTTAAAGGAGATATAAGGGAATACAATTGGGTAGTTGCATTGAGGTTTGTTGAGTCCCTTGATGCCATGACTGCAAGTGTGCCTGAGCTCCCATTCAAGGTATTGAAAAGAATAAGTAAAAGAATCACATCGGAAGTTCCAAATGTTGCTAGGGTAGTTTTAGACATTACGGATAAACCACCTGCAACAATTGAATTTGAATAAGTTTATTTTTTTATTTTTTTATTTATAGTTATGATAAATTTCAATTTATTTTTAAGATTTAATATTTTTAATCGTAGTTTTTATATTGATTATACTACATATGTATTTTTAGATTATTTTGGTGATAAATATGAAAAGGGAATCAATTGTAAGAAGCGAAGTAAAATCTGCATGTGATATATTAAGAAAGGATGATGGAACTTCTGGTGCTATGGACTATATGGAACAACTGTCATGGCTTTTGTTTTTAAAAGTGTTTGAAAGTGTTGAAAAGGAATTAGAAGAAACCGCCTTGATGAATGGTGAAAATTATAATCCAATAATTGATAAAAAATATAGATGGTCAAACTGGGCAAAAAAGGACTGGATAGGGAAGCCCAAAGAATGTTTAAAAGATTTTGTTGATAATGTTGATGAAGAAATTAAAAATATTGATGATTTAGATAATACATTAGTTTATTTTATTGACAATATTTTGTTTCCACATTTGAGAAGTTTAGAGGGAACGCCAGAAAGAGAGAAAATTGCAAGCATTTTTAAAGAAATTTCGGGAAATAAAATGAAATCCACCTATAATTTAGTGGATGTAATAAATAAAATTGATAATATAAATACTGATGACTATGAGGATACTCATGTTTTATCTCAAATATATGAGGAGCTCCTATTAAACATGGGTAATGAAGCTGGATGGGGAGGAGAATTTTATACGCCGAGACCTATTATAAGGTTTATTATTAAGGTGATAAAGCCTAAAATAGGTGAAACAGTATTCGACCCATTTGGGGGCTCAGCTGGTTTTTTGATTGAAACATTAAAATATATTCAGGAGGAGCTCGGAAATATAACTGTTCAAGAGAATGATATTTTAATGCATAAAACACTTTACGGGCATGAGAAAAAGCCATTTCCTTATTTGTTGGGGACTATGAATATGGTTTTGCACGGTATTTTAACGCCCAATTATTATAGGAGAAATTCCTTGGGGGATGAAGATATTCATAATGTTCCAGAAAGTGAAAAATACGATATAATTATTACAAATCCGCCTTTTGGTGGGAGAGAAAATAAAAAGGTTCAGGATAATTTCCCCCATAAAATACAATCTACGGAGGCATTGGCACTTCAATACATAATGAGGAAGTTAAAAAATGGAGGAAGGGCAGGAGTTATTCTTCCAGAGGGTCAAATAATGTTTGGAGGTAAGAAGTTTAAATCCATACGAGAGGAGCTCCTAAATAAGTTTAATGTTTTTGCCATTGTATCACTACCGCAGGGAGTATTTAGCCAAATGGGGGCAGGGGTTAAAACAAATATTGTATTTTTTGAAAAGACAGGAAGCACAAAGGAAATTTGGTATTATGAGTTAGAGGGTAAATATACTAAAAAACAAAGGATAAAAGATGAAGATTTTAAGGATGTTTTGAATAAAATTAAAAATCGTGAAATTTCTGAAAATAGTTGGATTGTTTCAATTGATGAGATTAAAAAAAGGGATTATGATTTAACTGCCAAAAATCCAAATAAGAAAGAAGAAATCGAATATAAAGAACCTAATGAAGTCATAAAAGAAATTGAAAAAATTGATATTAATATTAAAAATTTAATTGATGAAATAAAAAGTAATTTATAAATGAGGTTAAATTATGGAATTGCCAGAAGGTTGGAAATTGGTTAAGTTGGGGGATATTGCAGATATTTTAGACAAATTTAGGAAACCATTGAATAGATACGAAAGAGAAACTAGAAAAGGGAATATTCCATATTGCGGGGCAAATGGTATAATAGATTATATTAATGATTACATATTTGATGGGGAATATTTGTTGGTTGCAGAAGATGGAGGATTTTTCAAAAAATTTGAAAGGAGTTCTTACCTTTTTAAAGGAAAATTTTGGGCTAATAACCATGTTCATGTATTACAAATTAAAAAAGAATTCTCATTAAATAAATATGTTTATTACGTACTATATTTTGAGAATTTAGAAAAATATTGTTCAGGAGCTACTAGACTTAAATTAAATCAAAAAAAACTAAAAGAAATTTTAATCCCCATCCCATACAAAGACGGAAAACCTGACTTACAAAAACAAAAAGAAATCGTTAATAAAATAGAAACACTTTTTAACAACATTGACAAAGCAATAGAATTAAGACAAAAAGCAATAAATGAAACAAAAGATTTATTTAATTCAGTTTTAAATAAAATTTTTAAAGATGAGGGTTTTAAATTGGTTAGATTGGGAGATATTGCAGAAAAAATAAAAGCAGGAGGAACACCATTAAGAAAAAATAAAGAATATTGGGAAAATGGAACTATAAATTTAGTTAAAATTTCAGATATAACAAAATCAAATAAATATTTATTAGATACAGAGGAAAAAATAACAGAAAATGGTTTAAAAAATTCAAGTGCATGGTTAGTTAATGAGGGCTCGATATTATTAAGCATGTATGGGACAGTTGGAGAGGTTGTTATAAATAAAATTCCTGTGGCAATAACTCAAAATATTGCAGGTATCTTATTGAAAAAAGATAATAATATACAATGAAATTCATAAAAAATACTACGGCACTTGATAATATTTTAAAAAATAGTGTTCATAGCCATTTCGGCATTAAAGAAGCAAAAAATCTCCTAATCCCCATCCCATACAAAGACGGAAAACCAGACCTACAAAAACAAAAAGAAATAGCCAAATATTTAGAAAACTTACACAACAAAATAAAAAGATTAGAAAACCTACAAGAAAAACAACTAAACCTATTCAAAGAATTAAAAGAATCCATTTTAAATAAAGCATTTAAAGGAGAATTAGTTTAAAATTATTAGCCTAAAATTAAATTTTTTATATGAGCTCAGTAATATATAGAATTATTATTGTAAATAGGAATTATATAAATCGGAGCTCCGAAGTGATAATATGAAAACTTTAAACGAAATTAAAAAAATACTTTTAGAACATAAAAATGAATTAAGAGAAAGATATAAAGTCAAAACCATCGGAATATTTGGTAGTTATGTAAGAGGGGAGCAGAAAGAAACATCAGATATAGACATATTAGTTGAATTTGAAGAAGGATATATAAATTTTGATAACTACATGGGATTAAAATACTATTTAGAGGATTTATTCAATAAAAAAGTCGATTTAGTAATTAAAGATGATATTAAACAAGAGCTAAAAAAGTATATTCTAAATGAGGTTGAATATGCCGAGGGATTATAAATTATATTTAAGTGATATTTTAGATGCAATAGAAAGAATAGAAAATTATACTTATAATATTAATACCTATAATAAATTTTTAGAACAGCAAATAGTTCAAGATGTAGTGATTAAAAACCTAATGATAATTGGTGAAGCAGTTAAAAAAATCCCAAACGAAATAAAATCAAAATATCCTAACAGTGATTGGAAAAAAATCGCAGGATTTAGAGATGTTTTAATCCATAGTTATTTTAAAATAAATCTTTTAATTATTTGGGATGTTATTGAGAATAAATTACCACTTCTAAAAGAGGATATTATACAAATTTTAAAAGAGCTCGACAATGATATATAAATCGGAGCTCCGAGGAAATAATATAAAAATCTTAATTAAATGAGGGAAAGAATGGATTTAAATAATTTATCAGAAGCAGATACTAAGGAAAAATTAATAAAACCAAAATTGATAAAGGCAGGATGGGGAGAAAATAATTTAGTAAGAGAATACGCTATAAAAAATAAATACAGATATTATATAACAGGGGACGAATACAAAAAAATCGAAATAAAAAACAGATTTGCAGATTATGTTTTAAAAGTAAATAATGTAATAGTCGGAGTAATCGAAGCAAAAAAATACAAAAAAGATGCAGAAGAAGGACTATCTCAGGCTAAGGAATATTCTAAACTGTTGGATGTTCCAATAGCCTATGTAACTAACGGGAGAAAAATAATAGTCTATGACAGAAGAACAAAAGAAACAAAAGAAGTAGATGAATTTTTATCGCCAAATGAACTATACACCATATACAAAGAATGGAAGGGATTGGAATATAAAAATAAAAATATATCTCCATTAGAATATCCTTACTATGTAGATTCAAACACAAATAAAAGAGTAAGAAGCTACCAAGAAACTGCAATAAAAAAAGTAATAGAATCAATTTTAAAAGGTCAAAAAAGAATACTCTTAACAATGGCAACAGGAACAGGGAAAACTTTTACATCCTTCCAAATTGTTTGGAAATTAATAAAGAGCAACTACATATCGCGAGTTTTATTTTTAACAGATAGGGTATTTTTAAGAGAACAGGCACACGATAAAGATTATGAACCTTTTAAAGATGCGAGGTATCAAATAAAATCGGGAAAATTTAACAAAAACAGAAAAGTTTATTTTTCAACATATCAAACTTTATATTCTAATGATTTATATAAAAAAATACCTGAGGATTTTTTTGATTTAATAATTATTGATGAATGCCATCGTTCAGGATATGGAGAATGGAGAAACATTTTAAAACATTTTAAAAACTCCTATCAGTTAGGTATGACGGCAACGCCAAAGAGGAATGATAACATCGATGTTTATGAATACTTTGGAGAACCTGTTTTTATCTATTCAATGGCACAGGCAATAGAAGATGGTTATTTAGTTCCCTACAAAATTCATAAAATTTTTACAAATATTGATTTAAATGGTTTGGATATTTCACAAGCAGAAGAGATAATCTACGATGACGAAATAAATGAAATCGAAGATATTAAAGAGTATATTAAAGATTATTATGAGCCTTCCGAATTTGAAATAAATATACACCTTCCAGATAGAACAAAACTAATGTGTGAAAAATTATTGGAAATTCTTAAAAGAACAAACGACAATGAAAAAACGGTAATATTTTGCGTAGATACAACACACGCAGAAAATGTTAGAAGCACATTAAACCAAATTACAAACAATGAAGAATTCGCAACAAAAATTGTCTATGAGGATAAAGATGATTTAGAACGATTTAGGGACAGTGAAAATATTTATCCCCAGATTGCCACGACTGTGGATTTACTATCAACAGGCATAGATATACCCCATCTTAAAAATATAGTTTTTATGAGACCAATTAATTCAAGAGTTTTATTTAAACAAATTATTGGAAGAGGTGCAAGATTATCAGATAATAAGGGATTTTTTAGAATTATAGATTTTACCAATGCAACAAGATTAATCGATAAATGGGAAATACCTTCCCCAATAACATTACCAAACGAAGAAACACCAGAAAAGCCTTATGATAAATCATTAAAAGGTTTTATAATTGATAAAGACACAAAAGAACCGATACAAGATGCAAATGTAATAATAAAAATTGAAAGATTTAAAAAAGATACACTATCCAAAAAAAAGCGGATACTTTGAATTAAATGGACTACCTTCAAACAGCTTTTTACCACTTACAATATCAAAGGAAGGATATAAAACCCTAAAAAAGAAAATAAACCTAAACGATTTAAAAGAAATAGAAAATCCCATATTTGAGTTAAAACCCATAAAAAAGAAACCTAAAACCATCACTGTAAAGGGAATAAATGTGGAAATTGCCGAAGAAATAGATATAGAGTTTGATGGGAATAAAATATCCTTTGCAGAGTATAAGCAATATACAAAAGAGCATATACTAAAAGAAGTTCATACCACAGAGGATTTAAAAAACCTATGGATAAATGACAACCTAAGAAGGGAATTTTTAAATAAACTTGAAGAAAAAAAGATAGATATAGAGCTCATAAAAAAACTTGAAAATAAGTTGGATTATGATACCTTTGATATTATTGCTCACTTGGTTTTTGATGCCCCATTATTGACAAAAGATGAAAGAGTAAATTACTTTATAAATTCCCATATTCACCATATAAACAAATATGGTGATGACATACGAGAAATAGCCTTTTCATTACTTGAAAAATATAAAAAGGGAGGTATTGAGAATATATCTACAAATGCTTTAAAAACACCCGATATGAAGAGAAAAAATGCAATAACTAAATTAAAAAATATATTTGGATTAAAAATACCTAATTTTTTAGGATATATTAAAAAACATATATATGACAATGAGATATATACAAAGGCAAAAATTAGATAAAACAATAAAACCAATTAAATTAAGTAATAAAGAAAAATTAAATAAGGATAATTAAATAAAATTAAATAATAATTTCTCTTTTTTTAGGGATAACCATGTTAAAAAATTTTAAAAAATTTAGAGAATTTAAAAATTTAAAAAATGATGGATTGATAAGGGATAGTTTTTACATGATTTTTTCCAATATCTATTCAAAGGGCATGGCTTATATATTCTATTTTTTAAGTGCCATTATTCTTGGAACAGAAGGATTCGGGACACTTCGGGGACTTTTGCCTTTAATGGATGTAATGACTATATTTTTTTGCTCAGGTATCCCGCCGTCAATGGCTAAACATATTTCAGAATATGACATGGAAAATCATAACGAATGGATTATATCAATTTTAAAAATTATGATAATATTTTCCATTATAGGAGCTCTGATTACAATCCTGTTAAAATATACACTTGTTGGAGGTTATAAAAATATAGATATTACATTATACCTTGCAGTTGGATTTGCAGTAATATGCTCATCATTTATCTCATGGAGTAGGGGGGTATTGCAGGGTAAATTAAAAATAAAGGAGCTCTCTTTAACATGGGTAGTGGAATACACATTTAAGATATTATTTTTAGTAATATTTGCATTATTGTTTGGAGTTATCGGAGCTCTATTATCCATATCCTTTGCATATATTATTGGTGGAATTGCTGGATATTATCTATTAAAAAAATCATCCAATCTAAATATATCTTTATTTAAATCATCATCCTTAAATAAACATGAACATAATAATAATAAAAATAAAAAGCTTGTTAAAAAGATAATATTATATGCTATTCCAATAGCGTTGGGGACAGCATCTTATCGCCTTTTAAATGATTTGGACAGTATATTTATAATGTCAATATTAGGGGCTTATGATAACGGTATTTATGGTTATGCATCTCTACTTTCAAGAGGAGTTTTTTTATTTGCATCTGCAATATCTATTCCATTAATACCAAGGATAGCAAAAACGAAGGATTTTAACTACTTTAAAAAAGCAATTTTAATGAATTTTTTGATAATATTACCTGCCCTTGCAGTAGTATTTATATTTTCAAAAGAGCTTTTATTGGTGTTCTTTGGAGTTCATGACTATCGAGCATCAATATGTTTAAAAATATTATCAATTTCTGCTGGTTTTATGAGCTCCTATACAATATGTAGTTCTTCACTTCAAGGATTGGGTTATGCCAAAATTCCGTTATATATTTTATTATTTGGCATATTATTAAATGGTGTTTTAAATTATATACTTATTAATAACATGGGAATAGTCGGCGGAGCTTATGCCACTTTAATATCATCAACATTTATATTTTTGATAATTTTACTGTTTATATATCATATAAAAAAGAAGACGACTAAATAATATTTTAAAGAATAAATAAATAATGTTAATGATAAAATATTGATGAAATATTAATGACAATAAATTATTTTTAATATAGGATTTTTATATGACTTTAAATAAATAGATTTATATTATTTGAATGATTATTTTATCTTGTTTCATTTTTATTTTTTATATGAATAATATATGACATATGAGCAATATATGATATAATATTGGGTGATAAAATGATAAGCGACAATGTGAAAAAGGGTATTACAAGGTCTCCAAATAGAAGTTTATTAAAGGCATGCGGATATACCGACGAAGAAATAGAAAAACCTTTCATAGGGGTAGTAAATAGCTTTACAGAGGTAGTTCCAGGACATATTCATTTGAATACATTATCAGAAGCTGTAAAAAAAGGAATATATGCAAACGGTGGAACAGCTTTTGAATTCAATACAATGGCAGTATGTGATGGAATAGCTATGGGACATGAAGGTATGAAATACTCCTTACCTTCAAGGGAGATAATCGCAGATACAGTAGAAAGCATGGCTAAGGCACATGGATTTGATGGATTGGTGCTTATTCCGTCCTGCGATAAAATAGTTCCCGGTATGATTATGGGAGCTCTGAGATTAAACATACCATTTGTTGTAGTCACAGGAGGACCCATGCTTCCAGGAGAAAAATATGGAAATAAATATGACCTTATAAGTGTATTTGAAGGAGTTGGGGAATATCAGGTTGGAAAAATCGATGAAGAGTCATTAAATGAGATTGAAAACTGTGCCTGTCCTGGTGCTGGGAGCTGTGCAGGATTATTTACGGCAAACAGTATGGCATGTTTAACAGAGGCACTTGGATTATCACTTCCAATGTGTGCTACAACGCCAGCTGTCGATGCTCAAAAGGTAAGAATTGCTAAAAAAAGTGGGATGATTGTAGTAGATTTGGTGAAAAACAATATAAAAGCTACGGATATATTAACAAAAGAATCATTTGAAAATGCCATATTGGTTGATTTGGCACTTGGTGGCTCTACAAATACAACGCTACACATACCTGCGATAGCAAATGAGATAGAAAGTGGATTTATTACTCTTGATGATTTTGATAGGTTAAGTAGT
Source organism: Methanothermococcus okinawensis IH1 (assembly GCF_000179575.2). Classification (NCBI taxonomy): domain Archaea; kingdom Methanobacteriati; phylum Methanobacteriota; class Methanococci; order Methanococcales; family Methanococcaceae; genus Methanothermococcus; species Methanothermococcus okinawensis. Next base: position 307,694 of record NC_015636.1, read on the forward strand.
GAAGTTCCGCATATAGCTTCCCTTAGACCAGGTGGAGAACATTTTATGATAGATTTACATAGGGCAGGCGGTATTCCCGCAGTAATGAAGGTTTTAGAGGACAAAATAAGGGATGTAAAAACAGTAAGTGGAAAAACCATTAAAGAAATTGTAAAAAGCGTAAAGTATATTGATTATAATATTATAAGACCTATTGATAAACCAGTTCATAAAGAGGCTGGTTTAAGAATTTTAAAAGGAAATCTTGCACCAAACGGATGTGTTGTTAAAATTGGGGCAGTAAATCCAAAGATGTATAAACACGAGGGACCTGCAAGGGTATTCAATTCAGAAGAGGAATCTATAAAAGCGATACTAAGTGGAGAGATTAAAGAGGGGGATGTTGTTGTAATAAGATACGAAGGACCAGCAGGAGGACCAGGAATGAGGGAAATGCTTTCTCCAACATCTGCAATATGTGGTATGGGATTGGATGATAGCGTTGCATTAATTACAGATGGTAGATTCAGCGGTGGAAGTAGAGGACCATGTATAGGACATATATCTCCTGAAGCTATGGCTGGAGGACCTATTGCCATAATAGAAGAAGGCGATATCATCAGCATAGATATGATGGCTAAAAAAATTGATTTAAAACTAAGCGATGAGGAAATAAAAGAAAGACTTTCAAAATGGAAAAAACCAGAACCAAAGGTTAAAAAGGTTATTTAGCAAGATATTCAAGATTGGTATCTTCCGCAGATGAAGGGGCAGTTTTAAAATAAACTTAATATTTAATATTATAAATATAAAATTATAAAATTCTTCATTCATCTGCTTATTATATATATAATTATATTGCCAAAATATTATAAATTCAAAAGTTATCCATTTATCTTATAAATCACTCTTTTTTTTATTTATTATATTTTTATTTATATTTTTATTGTTATTTTATATTTTTTTAGTTATTTGGTGATAATTTATGATTATCGGATATAGACTAACATCAAAAAATAAATATAGCATATCCAAATTATATCCATTAACTGGTGGATTAATATTCAAAGAGTTTAAGGACATATTACATAAGATTAAAAATAATAATTTAGATATTTTAATATATTCTTTTATGACACTTAATTGGGGCACTGTGGAGCATGAAATAACTGAAATAAATAAATTAAAACAATTAATTAATTCAAATAAACCTATATTAATTGCAGGAGGACCTCATCCAACAGGAGCTCCTATTGATACAATAAACATGGGGTTCGATTATGTAATTGTTGGTGAAGGAGAAATTACATTGCCTAAATTGATAAATAAATTAAGAGAAGGGGAAATAAACGCACCAATAAATAAAAATGAATTGGATAATATAAATGAAAAAATCATTATAGGTGAATGTGTTGATAATTTGGACAATTTTGAAAAAATCGAACCATTAACACCAGTTGAAATAACACGGGGATGTCCATATAAATGCAGATTTTGTCAAACTCCTCAAATATTTGGTAGTAAAGTTAGGCATAGAAGTATTGATAGCATTTTAAGACTTGTAAATCCAAACACAGACACTAGAGTAATAAGTCCAAATGCCCTTTGCTACGGGTCAAAAACCGGGACTAAACCAAATATTGAAAAATTGGAAAAATTACTAAAAAAATTAAGCGAAGGTAAAGGAAAATTATTTTTTGGAACATTTCCCTCAGAGGTTAGACCAGAATTTATTACAAAGGAAACTGTTGAGTTAATTGCTAAATACTGCGATAATAAGTTTTTACATTTCGGAGCTCAGAGTGGTAATGATGAGATGTTAAAATATATAAGGCGTGGGCATACCGTTAATGATGTATTAAATGCCGTTGATTTATGCATAGATTACAATCTTATACCAAAGGTTGATTTTATATTTGGATTTCCTAATGAAAATGAGTTCCATAGAAAAGATAGTATGGAGCTCCTATACTATATCATAAAAAAGAATGGGCGAGCTCATGCTCACTACTTTATGCCGTTACCTGGAACATACTTTGAAAATCAAAAACCTACGATATTGGATAGAAAAACTTTGAAAGCACTTGGTCAATTATCTCAAAAGGGATTGGTTAGCGGTTCTTGGAATCTATTTTAAATATTAAAATATCTATAATAATTAATTTATGTTATTTTATATGTTTTTCTAAATCATATAACATCTGTTTTGCTACTTTCTCCTGCGTATATGTAATAATATGGTTTAAATTTACATGACCCGTTATTTTAGCTATTAACTGTGGTGATGTGTTCATTACTGCATATTTGGTAATAAATGCATACCTTAAAGAATGAGTATTTATCCCATAATGATTTTTTAACCATGTATATACTCTCATTCTTGGCTTTTTGGCTTTTTCCAAATTTAAAACCACATCCCTTATTAATTCAATGTCTTCCTTTTTAATTGTGGATGGTAAGACGATATCTCTATATGATACTGTTTTTTTTGTTTTTTCCACTTTAATTCTAACTTCAATAGGTTTATCCCAATTTAAGTTATTATTTTTACATATTAAAATCATGCCTTCAATTGCCTCTCCAATCCTGCATCCATTTCTAAGTTGCAATAATGCAATGGTTAAATAAGCTAAGCTTTTAATATCTTTTTTATAGGCTAATCCGTTGTTTATATTTTCCCTTATTTTTGCAATATCTCTTTCAAATAAACGATACATGCTGTCAAAATCTAAACCTTTATCCCATGACCTATTTCTTTTATTTAATTTAATGTTTTCCATAATACCACCGATATAACCATATTTTTATTATATTTTTATTATATTTTTAGAGCTCCTATATAAAATGTTGCCTTACGATACATAAGGCAATAATTGGTAAAAAATTTATGAACTAAACTACTAAATTTTTAGAAATATATTATTATATGTTTATATTATTATCAATAAATATAGTTATAGTTAAATATATAATATTATAAATTAATAATATTAAAACTGAATATTTGCATATATTAATAAATACATATTAAAATTTTAAAAGATATTAATAAATCAAATAAAAAAATTACAATAATTATATGATAAATATAATAAGTAAATAAAAATGTAAAAATATAAAAAACAAAATAAAGGTAATTTTAATGATTGAATTAAAATTTAGCCATTTTTTAAGATGGGATGAAATAAATAAACTCGTGGAAAAGGCAAAAAATAACATGGTTATAGTTAAACTACCACTTAGCATATATAATAATCCAAAAATGACATATAAAATCGAATTTATGAGAAAAAATCACATAATCGTAGAATCGGAAAATAACAAAAGGGGACGAAAAGAAAAACTAAATGAAAATATAAAACAGGAAATTCTCGAACTATATAGAGAGGGATATTCGATAAATAAAATAGCTAATATGTTGAAATTGCCAAAAAGCACAATATTTACCAATGTAAAAGATGACATAAATAAAATAAAAATTGAGATGAAAAAGGAGGAGCTCACCTCATTGGTTTATGAATATAAGGAATACCTTATTAAAAACGATTTGTATCATCCATATATCGAATCTCAATTTATGGAATTAAAGGTGTATGTAGATAATAACGACTTGGAAACTGCATATAATAAATTAAAAGAGATAATTGAATATATTAAAAGTCAAAAATAAATGCACCTTCTTTTCTTTTTATCATTATCATTATATTATCCTTATATATACCAACTATAATATTGTAAGTTAAATAAGATAATCCTTTTTACTTAACCGTTTTATTCTATTTTCTCCGTCTATTTCATCAATAACCTCAACAACCTCCCCTGGAACCAAATGTTTCCATTCTTCATTATTTAATATTCTTCTCCTTATTTCAGTTCCAGAGTATTCTTTTCGATTATATAATTTAGGTTTTTTAACCACATAACCTCTTTCTTCAAAGAGCTCTCTTACTAATGCATTACCTGTATATATTAAATCAAAAGGTGGAGTCAAAGATTCAACATAAGATACCCACAACGCATTAAAGTCTATATCCCTGATTGGAATAACATAATACGGGAATCCAAATTTTTTAAGTGTTTTGATAATCATCATTATCCGTTCCCCTGCTGTAAATGGGTCATTAAGGGTATGGCTTTTTTGAGCACTGCCTACACCTATAATAATCTCATCTACATCATTGGCGATTTCTTTTATTATTGTCAAATGACCGTTATGAAAGGGTTGCCATCGTCCAACTACAAGAGCTCTCAATATTTCACCTATTATTTACCTATTATTTTACCCATCTATTTATTTAGATAATTTAAATAGAAAAGTATATATATAATAATGTACTTTTAGAATTTGTGGTAATATGCGGAGGTGGCCCAGTCTGGTACGGCGCGGGACTGCTAATCCCGTTGGGCTTTGCCCAACCCGAGTTCAAATCTCGGCCTCCGCGTCATACTTTTTTAAGGTTAATTTTTAGATATTCACAGTCAATTTATATACTTTTGCACCATATTATTAAGCAGGATTAAGACGGTTGGCTCTTTTAATCCCGTGGCATAATATACCATCGGAGTTATAATAATTTTTTAATATCTTTCAACATACTATTGGCTCTATCATTCGAATGGCTATAAAACAGGGTAGTATCTATCGACTTATGGCCCAATACCTCTTTTACCACATCCAAAGGCACACCCTTATTCAGCAAATCCACAGCCCTACCGTGCCTCAGAGAATGCAAAACTATTCGTTTATTCTGCGGAATCTTACCTTCTTTTTTCAATTCTTTAATAACATTTGAAAATACATGCGTTATGGTATTCCTATTTATCTGCTTACCATCAACAGTTTGGAATATTGGGGCATCGGGGCTTTTATCAATATTATACTGAATATAATACCGCAATGCTTCCAAAGTATCGTTAGAACATACCACAATCCTTTCCTCCTTACCTTTCGTATTCCTTATTCTAAAAGTGCCTTCCTCAAAATCACAATCCTTATACCTAATGTTCAGGAGCTCCGATACTCTACATCCAGTATCCCACAACATCCTAATAATTAATGAATTTCTTATATTCGTTCTGCTATTGCTGGATAATATCTTTTGAAGAATTTCATTTAATATACCTCCATCAACAGCATCATAATGTTTTACTTCATACCTCCTAAATCTCTTTCTCTCACTGCTTTCTTCTGCAAATTTTCTAAAATTTTGCAACCTTGCCAACCTATAAAATACCTTTAACAATTGGAAATATTTATCCTGGGTATTCCTAGATAATTTTCTCTCCCGTTCCAAATAATTAAAAAACCTTACAAAATCTGAATTTACCAACTTATCAGGCTCTTTGTTTAATCGATTATACACAAAATCTAAAAATATAGTTATTCGCAGTATATCATTGCGAATTGTAGAAGGCTTAATGCCATCAAACTCCCGCTCTTCTCTAAACCTCTCAACCCACTGCTTTATTCTCGGGTCATCCCTCACATTTTCTTTTCTCTGTGGTTTGACCAATATTAAATTTTCAATACTCTTCATTCCCATCTACCAACTGATAATTTATTAATAACCCAACTGCTTTCCCATGTTTTTCTATAATATTTTTCTCCTCATTTGACAAAGTAATTACTCTCTTATATTTCTTTTTAGATTCCAATGCTTTTCTAAGACGAGATATATCTAAGTTTATAGTATCTGTGTTTTCGAGTTTATGAATCAAATACCTTAATTTTCGACTATCTATATTTTTACAGAGATAAAAAATTTTAGCATGTTTCCGCCTGTCCATTTTTTACACCCTTATCTATTTATTATGATAATACCTTATACTTACCAGGTCTTACCTCCATTACCTCTCCAAAATTACTTAATTTCTCCAAATACCTTTCTAACTGTTCCTCTGAAATGCCCTTTTTAGACAGTAATTCTTCCAAATCATAGAAACTAACAGGGGTATCCTTAGTCTGTTCTAAATGTTTAATCGCATCCTTAATTAAATCTAATTTCTCAACCTCAGACTTTGGAACGCCCCCTATTTTTGCGAAATCCAATAAACCAGTTTCGGGGTCTTTTGCTATTTCGTTGTAGCACTCCATTATGATATTTACTGCTTCTCTTGCATCTTCACCATCTGCAATCTCTTTAAGTTTAGCCTTTGCTATCGCTTCAGTTAGACGAGCAGCACTTTCCAACTGTCTGGGGGTGATACTTTCTCCTGCATCCTTAGTTTTTTGTCTTAATTCTACATAGAAGTCTTCTATTACATTATCCGCCTCATCTGAAAGAAGCACTATTTTATTTGTGGCATATTGGATATACTTATAAATAAAATCAGGAGTTAATTTTATCCGTTTTCCATCTATCTCAATTGTTTCCCCGTTAATATCCTCTTTTTTTACCAACTGCTTATTTAATCTTAAAATACGCTTTGCTATTTTTTTGTCTGAGTATCTATTTGCATTATCTCTTAAAGGAAATATTAAATCAAATCTCGATAGAAGTGCTTTTCCAATTTGGATTTGCTCCCATACTGTAAGTTCGGGGTCATATCTTCCACGCTTTGGATTGCATGCTGCCAAAATCGAGGTGTTGGTTGGTAGGACTGTTGATATGGATGCTTTATTAATGCTAAGTTTCATGTGTTCCATAGCTTCTAAAAGATAGTGTTCAATACTGCTCTTTGTTGTAAATTCATCAATACATGCGGTTCCGCCGTGTGCTTTTGGAATAACTCCTGGTTTTATAACCCATGTATCGTCTCCAATTTCGGTTTTAACTCGTTCTACTGTTGCGGTTAATCCAACTCCTGACGCTGTATTTACTGACGCATAAGTATTGCCTGGCATTTTTGCTATCTTTTGAAGCATTATCGACTTGCCCACCCCAGGGTCTGTAATTAATAATATGTGTATTACATTTCGTTTTATTAATTTCTCTGTTCCTCTTATTTGTTGTAAAAATATTGCTTTTTTTATGGTTTCGTGCCCCTCTATCTCAGGGAACAGGTTTTTTGATAGAATGTCTATAACATTAGGTATCTTTGAAAGCTGTTTAATATCTTCCTCATCTTCCTTTGAAATAGTGGCTTTCTTTGTGTTTTCAATTGGAATGATATTTATCGCTTTGATTATGATGTCATATACTGCCAGTTTCTTTGAACTTGCCACTTTTATAGGAATTCCTATTACTTTTACCCTACCGCTGTATATTCCCTTTGCATTCTCATTGATTATCGTCATGTATCTTGGAGGGTCGTTTGGATTTTTCATTTGTTCGATAGGCTGCTGGACTTTTAACTCCTGAAAATCCACATATTTTGAACCCTTCTCATCTAAATATGCCTTTTCTTTACATTTACAAGGAAGTTCTCTAACAGGATTTAAAGGGTCAATAGGTATAGTAAAGGTATTTCCACAGTTTGGACAGTAAAACTTCCCTTCTATTATTGCCGTTTTTAGTTTCGATGCCAGTGCTATTATTCCTTCAAATTCAACTAATTTATTTAGATTATTGCTCCTAATGTCCTCAATAGTTGTTGATGTGGGTAGTTTTTTAATCGTAACTACGGCGTCAGTGTCTTCATTGTTAAATGAATAATATGCTTCTTTGTATGCTTCCGATAAGAGAGTTAATGTTTTCTCAGGATTTTCAATTAACATATCTACAACAGCTCCTAATCCTGAGCTTATTAGGTTAGAAGTATCTATCTCAACTAATTCCGAATCTGTTCTTATGTCTTCACTATGAGCAGTTTTAAAGAATTGAATTAATTGAGATTTGTAAGTTAGTAATGCATAGTCATCTTCTTCCTTCTCTTCTTTCGGAGTTTCTAAGAGAGTGATAATTTTTTTATTATTGATGATTTCCTCCGAAATAACTCCTCTTTTAATTAGCCTGTCTTTTGTTGTAGATATTCCTCCTTTTGAATACCCTGCATCACATAATAATCTATATATATTATCCCATTCCATAGAGTGGTTTTGTGATTTTTTTAGTAAGTCGATAATTTCGTCAGCAATAGACATAAAATCTCCTCTTTTTTATTTTTTAAAGGGTTTCGCTTAATCCTAATTTTTTAGCATCTTCTTTTGTCAGTACCGTTAATAGTGCATACTCTCCACCGTATTCTGGGGGAACTATTGCAGATGCTCCACCACCTTGTGGTTTTAATTTTACAAGGAGTGTTGGATAAATTTCCCGTGATTTTTTCCAGTTTGGTTTTTTGATTATCATAATATTCACCATTTGTTAAGATATAACTATTTGTTTTTTTACAAATAATAAAATTATTAAACTACTATATAAATTTTTTGGTTTTTATAAAATAGTTTTAAAAAATACAATATTTCAATATATACACTTAAAACAAATATATACATAAGTTTAAAATGACAGTTGTTTTTTTATGTCATTAAGTGAGGTGAATATAATGAAGATGATAAAATTATTAGCAAAAAAACACATTAAAGAAATATTAGAATTACTTAATAAAAATGAAGAAATGTATTTTGGGCAGATTTTAAGGATTATAAATATAAATCAAAGTAATCTAAGTAAATTATTAAATGAGCTTGTAAATGCGGGACTGGTAGAAAAGTGGGAAGAAAAAGAAGGATATAAACTTCCAAAATCATACTATAAAATAACTAAAAAAGGGCGACAGGCGTTAATATTCTATAAATTAGATGATAAATTTAAGGATATTCCAGATAACCAGTTTTTAAAAATTCAAAATATTGTTGCAGAATATGATTAAAATATAAAATAAATATATTGTGTTTATTATGCAATGTGATAATAAAAACATAGCTTCTTTAATTTTAAAAAATAAGAATAATTTAAACTTAAAAGTATGATAATAAGGGTGATAATACTTGATAACAAAAAAACATAACGCGGTAAAACAATGTTATTTTTCGAAATAACCGATTACTTTAAATTAAAACCCTGATAATAGCACATAATAAAACCTATTATCATACTTTTAAGCATAATCCATTGAGATTGCAATTTATTAATTTGAAAACAAGCAATTATAAAGGATATAAGTATGAAAATGAGCGTAATTAACGTCCGTTTTCATACTTTTAAGCCTTATTTACTCAATATTTTAGAAATAATAACCAAATGGCAAATATTGGCTTTTTCGTTATCATTTGTTATCACCCTTATTATCATACTTTTAAGCCCTATTTATCCTTTATTTATTATTATATTATTATATTATTCTTATTTTCATATTATATTTTTCTTGGGTATATACTATAATAATAGTATATAGTAAAAATAAATATAGAATTTAAAATCTATAAAGGTGATGTCTATGTTGAAAAAATCCATGGTTGTTATGGCAGTTATTGGAATTATAACTGCATGCATGTGCGGTTGCATGTCTTCCCCTGAACAATCCAGCATTGTAAAATTTCACCCTGATATCCAACCATATCATACTACTCATTATACTACATTAACAAATAAAATATATATTAACATGAATGACCCATTAATAAAGGAAAAAAACAATTATATGACCAAGGTGGTGGGGTTGTAGGAAATGGTGTCCCCCAAGATTTAAACAACAATGTTAAACAATTTTTAGAGGAAGAAGGGACTAAAATATTTAATGATAAATATGTAATGTCATATTTTTATAACTTTAATATTACTGACCACGGTAATTTTGTCATGACCATCTATTCAAAAAGAGTTAAAAAAGATGATATGAAGGCATTTGTAATTATGGCTAAGGATATATATCATAAATATAATATGTATTGCCCCAATAATAACATGCGTATAGTTATAGATTTTGTAGATATAGATAGTGGTTGGAAATATGGTAATGTGGCTTATAAGTCATATCTTGCCAATGGATTAGGCACTAGATACCAATTAGATGATGGAACAACAATTGGCGAGGAATATAACTAATAGATATAGATTATATTTTAATCCTTATTTTTATATTATCGGAGCTCCGATTATACCTTTGTAATTTATAGCAATATATAGCATTTCTGTTATTAGTTAAGACACCGAATATAATGGAACTTCAATAGTTCAATTTAACATATATTAAATCTTAGTTTGATTAAATAGATTTCTTAGCGTTTTTTTATCTTGTATATAATCCAAGGTATCATTTTGTTTGATATATTTTTGGGATGTTAAAAACTCGTCTCTGCTGGATTTAAACTCATGAAACTTTAATATTGCATGAAGTATTGTTTTTTATTTTTATCATGCTCAGCTTCTTGATAATTTAATAGTGGGTTTTTTATAGACTTTTCATTAGTTTCTAAGATAATATCATCAACCCATTTAGGGTTGGATATTATTTCATTACTAAGGGAGGTAACATCCAAAAGCCTTTTTCTAAATAATTTGAGTTCCTGACCTATTGGCTTTGGATTAACGGTTTTTTGGATGGGACCCCCAACACCAACATATGAGGATAATATATCGCCTACAACAAACTCTCCATAATGAACTCCCGATACATTGTATAAGGAAGATAGACTTCGTTTTACATCTAACATAACTATTCCAATATTTTTATCATATAATGAGTTCCATATTGTATCGTAACTAACCCTATAGTTTCTAAAAGATTTATATAATATCCCAATTAAATTTAAAGTGTCATTATCTTCACACGAAATTACATACTCCAATATATCATTTAATAAGTTTTCATCACATCCTGGGTCAATAACTGGCATTATTGTTTTATTAGGATTACTCTCCACATATTTTTTATGAACCTGTTTAAATTTTTCAATAGGTAAGTTTAGCCAGGGGATAGTGATTATATTTAAATTATACTCTTCAATGTCCTTTTGTAATATGCATTGTAATCGTATAAATTTTTCGAGAATACTATCCGAAGTATGTAAATAATTCAAAGCAGAGGATGTTGGTTGTAGTAATACATATCTCAAATTAAAATATTGCATTGTAACTAAATGTGAAATCACAACTTTTTTAATGTCATTAAATTTTTTATTTTTGGAGATAAAATCTTTAATATTTCGTGTTCTTTTATCGGTAAATTTTAAAATAACCCCTCCAATTTCAGCATTAATTTCTACTGGAGTAGGTATTGTTTTTTTTGCATTCATTTCTGAGTTAGTTATTGCTCTTATTGGCGTTTCAATAGATACTGAACTACTAATCTTTATTTTAGCCACTCTTGTTCTATATGTATATTTTGGTGAATCGTCAATATTTAATGGTTTTACTACTATCATGCCCTACCACACCCCCAAATTATGTCTTTATATTTATTTTTAATTTTCGATTTTTCTTTATATTTTTCATAGTTTTGATACACATATCTAAGAATACCATCAGTTCCTAACTGGTCCCATCCCTTCCTTTTTCTCTTTATCTCTTTTTTTAATTTATCAGGAAGTTTTTCAAAAGTCTCTTTTATTTCATTTTTACCCTTATCCGTAAGTTCAAACTTTTCTGATGTTGAGTTTTTTCTTCCAATTCTTTGTATATATCCAAACCATTCAAGTTGATTAAGAATCTCTGCAATATCAAAACTATATGGTCCGTAATGATGTGGAATAAAATTTGGGTTTTGAATTTCAAAATCATTGTAATCTTTTAAGACTTCCATATATAATAGGAAAATTTCTTTAAATAGCAATGTCCTACCATATATTGGCTTGTTTTGAGCATATAAAATTATCAAAACCAAATCTTTGGTGGTAAGAATTGTTTTTCCTTTCATTGATTCTATTAATTCTTTAAGTTTTTCTAATTTATTATACTTCAAAATCTCACTCATAGTATCCCCCTATTTTTTCTATGGTAAAAGGGATATTTTCTCCGTTTTTATAATTTCGATAGGTTACCAATGCATAATTTTGGTTTTTCACATTAAACAAAATGTGCATTTCAAAATATACCTTTTTTGATTTTTTGGAAATACCTCTTTTCATTCTATTGTACATCGAATAAGGCACAACAATAGAATAAACGCCATTTAACAGTTCATCGACACCGATACCATACTTGGCAAATAATATTGCAAAATGCCTTAATCTTTTATCAGGAATGTGATTAAGTGCATCTTCTGTTTGGATTTTTAAAAATTTTTTATTTTCTTTACTATTTGCTATCAATTCATAACATCTACCGCAATAGCCACAATCCACAAGCAAGGGTGCTGAAACATTGTAATCGTATGAAAAAGACATATCGATTAGTTTATTCAATGGTATCTTAATTTTTTTTGATTTTGCTGAAAGCATTGATATATTAGGGCTGGGATTACCACAATAAACACACCGCATGAACACCGACCTATTTCAATAATTATAAACTTTTAGTTTTTTAAAGAGTCTCTTCCTTTGTATTTAAAATAATTTTATAACTTCACTTATGTTTGTATTATCCTTTTTTTAATAGTTTAACAGTTCCTATTACATTATAAAACTATGCTTGTATTAAAAAGTATCTATTTTTAGTTAGTTTTGGGATGTCAATGTATATTTTATAACTTATACTATTGACTTTTCTAAATGGTATATTAAAAAAATTAAATAGAAAGTTATAAATAATAGTTTAACAATATTACTATTTGCAAAAAAGCAAAGAGTTTAAAATATAAAAATAGTTTAAAAAAATACAACTAACCCACGAGGTGAAAGCATGACAGAAAAATATTGGAAATACACAAGACCAGATGGAACAGTTGGATACCATAAAGGTAAGAAGTGGAGAGGAATCTCCCAGCAAGAAGTAACTAAAGAGGAATACGCAGACCTTCTAAGAGTAATAAGAGGGTTAAGTAAGTTGGCAGCCACCCACCCAGAGATAGAATATCTAAGAATTGAACTGGCAAAAGAGCTTCTAAGTGAAAAATGGAGTAGATTTGAAAAGTTTTGTAGGAGGGTATTTTATGGGGATGTAAAAGTAACAAAAGAGGAATGGGATTGGGCTTGGGAAGTTAGAGAACAGTTGCATTTCGGTCCATATACTTGCGGATTAATCGCAAAAGAATTACAAAAAGAGGTGAAAACATGACAGAAGAAGAGATAATATGTGCCAGATGCGGCAAACCGTTAAAACATCCTGTGTGGATTAACGGAAAACCATACGGAAAAACATGTGCTAAAAATATCGATAAGCCTTTAAAAAGCAGGAGTTCCAGAGCTCCTGCAAGAAAGGCAAAACGCAAAAATAGAAAAGTGGATGAGCATGAAGGTTTGGATGCATTTTTAGCTCAACCATTAGTGCCTTAACCACTTTTTCTTTTAACTTTTCTAAGATAAAAATGTTTCGGTGAAATAATGAAAGAACGAATTATTGATTTCTTAAATAGCAGAAATGGAAGAGCCAAAACATTAACAACATATTTTGTATCAGGATGCGGCTCTTACTCAGAGTTTAACGACATAATAAACGAGATGGAAAGGGACGGATTTATAAAAAGAGTTGAAAATGGAGAATATTTAGAGGTGGTAAAATGATGGATTTCAATAAATTGGAGTTTTATGTGGAAAAAGCAAAACAACAATGGATGTCAGGTGATGAGCACGGGGCAGTAGAATCGTTATATAAAGCAAAGAGGCTTGCCGCAGCAATGGAATCGGAAGCTAAATTCAAACTACATGTTGGACATAGAGATGCAATATTCATCAAGTAAGGTGATGCTATGGGATATTATTATGCAGTAATAAAAAATGGTAAAATAGTTAGTTATGGAGCAGTTCGAAGTAAGAAAGAAGTTATAAAAAAAGCGGAATTATTAAAATTAACAGGAGCTGTATTAAAAGTTATCAATCAGTTGGAGTATCAGGCTATAAAAGAGAAGATTGATGAAAATGATAAAAAAAGAATGAGAAGATATTTAGCAACAAGGAGGGATTTAAAATGTGTAAATATGATTTAGCTGCACAGGCACACTATAATATTTATAAAAAAGAAATAAAGCCCGAAGCGATTAAGAAGGATGTTAAAGAAATAATTAAAAAACATAACGGTTTGATTAATGAAAGCTCGGCATTTGTGATGTGGTTAGATGAATTAAAGTTAAGGGGTGAGTTTAAAAAGTTGAAAAATAATGGAGAGGTAAGAAGCATGGATTTTGTTGAGAAAAATTTAGGTATGCCAGACATCATGGAGATTTATGGAGAAACAAGAAGCTTAAAAACATTTACGGCATATAAATTTGCAGTAGAAAGAGCAAAATCAGGTAAAAAAGTAATCTATATCGACACAGAAAGAAACATGACAAAGGAGCAAATCAAAGAGCTAAATGACGCTGGATGTGATTATAGGTGTATTATTAATTTTGATAGATTAGTTAATTTCATAACTTCGAAACTTCCAAAGGGATATAACTATTTGATTTTAGATTCTGTTGGACTTCCTGCTCTTGGTAAATTTGCAGTTTCAAGCATGCATGGTAAAGGTCAGGTGTTGCTCAATGTTCAAGCTATACTCTATACATTGAAGGATTACTGCGTGGAAAATGATTGTTATGCAGTAGTTACCAACCAACCAACTTCTGAAATGAATAAGACTGAACATTTCACTTACAATGGAAAAAAGTATATTGAACTTACGCCGTTTGGAGATAAAGGGAGTTTTTTTGTTAAGGAAATATACCGAGCAATACCTGTTAAACGAACTCAAAATGAGACGGTGGTAGATTTAATTGCATGGGGTTCAAGAGTGTATCCGAAGTATAAGCCTGTAGTTAGACTTGTAAGAAAAGGAACAAATCTTGAAGTTAAAGCACTTTAATTATTTATTTAACTTTTTGAGGTGGAAAAATGAGAAAATATAAAATGACACTATGTGGATATAAAAACTGGAAAAGGGTCGATCATGGATGTTATGAGACGATAGAGGGGGATGATGTGTCAGTAGAATATGAAATCGAAGCTAATGATTATAGAGAAGCAGAAAGAAAAGCACTTAAAGATTTTAAGGATAAGGGATATTTCTTTGATGAAATAGATGCTGGCTCTATCAACTACCTGGATGAAGTTATGAAGGATGATATCTTGTAATCGGAGCTTCTACCCATCAAGCTTCGATAATATAAAGTGAGTTGATTTATATGACTGAGAGAAAAGGAAAAATGGCATTAGACATTATAAGGACAGTTAGCAAATATTTCTTAGATATTTTAGACATCAAAGACTATGGGGATAAATTAATAATTGAGATAAAAAGGGGTAGAGATGGTTTCACAAGATGAAATACTAAAATTAATAAGGTCAAACGGCGGAGCAATTTCAACGAGAGAACTAAAAAAACACTATAATATATCTAAGGGGAATGGGTTGGGGAATATATCTCAGAGATTAAGACAATTAATGAAAAAGAAACTATTAGCAAAGGTTAAAGGGTTGAACGGGGAAGTAATTTATTTTTTAATCGATTTAGAGTATCTAAATAAAGAGGAAATTAAGAAATACAAATATAAGTTAGAAGATATTGAAAGGGAGTTCAAAAAAGGCACGAGTATTAAAGAAGTTGCAAATAAATATGGTATGAGTTATAAGTGGGCGTGGCAGTTGCATAAGCGTTTTTTGAAAGAAGGTATATTATATTATAAAAGAGATGGGAGACCATATAAACAAATATGAACAAGTTTATGAACAACTTTTTTATTTTTTTAATTAAGTATATTAGTTAATGTAAATAAACCAATTAAGTTAGCATTTTTAAATGCTAAACTACACGGGAAAATATGTAGGGAAGGGCATGCCCTACATATGACGGAAAACTAAAAAGGTGAAATTATGGCATTGTTTGGAGGAAAAAAAGTAGAAGCAACACAAGCCGTTAATCCCACACCAGATGACCTTATGATGGGAAAATCTGATGTGGTTGAAAAGATTGCTGAAAAGAAAATAAAAGAGAAAGAATACGACGATGTTGTTGCTGAAACAAAAATGAGAAAATTCTATCATGAGAATACTCAAAATGAAAAGATTGCAAAGTTAGAAGCAGAACTTGCTAAAAAAGATAAGGAAATAGACGAATTGAAAGAGGAAATTAGATCCATAAAAGGGAAAACAGGGGGAATTGGAATTGGTGGTGGCACATCTAACAGGTAAGGTTGAGTTTCTGAAAGAAATAGTTTTAAAGAAACTCTAATTTTTTTATTTTTTAAGGTGGTTTTGTGGCAACACAGAGGGAATATATAGAAAATGCAATAACGGAAATAACAGATATTACAAACCATTCTAATGACCTTTATGATATTTTTAAAACCATTAAATTAAAAATCTACACACCCAACCTACCAGAGCCCCCCGAACTAGTTAAAAAAAGAATTAATGAATTTGAAGGTAAGTTGTTAGATATTGACCATGACGATTGGAACGGGGATTCAATCGTTGGGAAGTTCCTGAAAACATGGTGGGATGATTCTACAAATGAAGGTTTTGCAGAAGTGGGGATATTTAATAAGGCAAAAGCAGTAGTAGATTTAATTAAAGAAGGTAAAATTAAGTATTTTAGCCCCTCATTTTGGATTACATATTTAGGTGAAAACATTATTGATGTGCTTCCAAAGGGCGGAGCTCTGTGTCAATATACTATACCTGATGACCCTGATTG
This sequence comes from Methanothermococcus okinawensis IH1, assembly GCF_000179575.2. Taxonomy (NCBI): domain Archaea; kingdom Methanobacteriati; phylum Methanobacteriota; class Methanococci; order Methanococcales; family Methanococcaceae; genus Methanothermococcus; species Methanothermococcus okinawensis. Next base: position 324,265 of record NC_015636.1, read on the forward strand.
TGGAGTTATAGACCATTCAAGGAGGAAAAATATGGATGATGAGATGATTAAGAAAATAATGGAAGAAAACACCCTTTTAAAACAGCAGTTGGAAGAAAAGGAAAAACAAATACAGTCTGTTTCAGCTTCACATTCTAAGACTATTGGGGAGCTCAAAGCAGAACATTCAAAAGAGTTAAAAGCAGCAGAAGAAAGGGGATTTAAAAAGGCAAAAACATTACTTGAATTGCATTCCAAGTATAACATTGATGAAGAAGTTGAAAAACAGCTTATTGAAGCAATTGATAACAATGATGCATTGAAAGTTGCGGAATTAGTTCATTCATTGAAACCAAAGGAAAATGATGCCCTTGCAGTAGGCGAAGGGAACCATTCCAATAATATGAGCCCCGAGGAGTATCTACAAAAATTAAGAAATGGGGAGCTATAAGGTGATATTATGAAGATTAATTATGCACCGCTATATACAACAGAAGGATTAATCACACTCAAAGGAAATGCAGCACCAGGAGAGGCAATATCTGCTGGAACAGTTATTGGGATTATTTCTGCATCAGGGGAGCTCTCACCGTATAACAGCTCGGCTACTGACGGAACAGAAGTAGCAAGAGGTATTGCACTGTGTGATATTGATGCAGCAGATGAAGATAGAGACATAATATATGCGATAGCAGGAGCTGTTATTGAAAGCAAATGTATAGGCTTAGATGCAACCGCAAAAGAGGATTTATCAACGATATACTTTGTTAAAGATTCACAATTATAGGTGGTATAAATGTCAGGAATTGATTGGAATAACCCAGCACTAAATTCATTAGCAATTAAGGGGATGATTAAGGAGTATGAAACCAACACCACGGAGCTCCCATATAGAAAAGTGATGCCAGTTGCTAATGTAAAATCAAAAACATTTTCAGAAATTGTTGATAAAAGCACAATCTTTGCAACTCCATCAACAGCAGCAGGAGCATCAATTCAAACAGTAGATTTGGAAAAAGGATTAAAATCATACACTTGCGGTCTTCATGCACTAACCTTACCTTTGTTGGGTGAAGATAGGGGGCTCGCTCCTGTGGATTTAGTTCAGGATGCTGTTTTTAAGGAATTGGATGCGGCAAGATATGCTATTGAGGCGGAATTTGAAAACCAATTGGTGTCGAATATTCCAACCTCCAACAAGGTAGATGCCTCATCAGCAAAATGGACAGATGATACAAAAGACCCCATAAAGGTAATAAATAATGCAATCAAAGCAGTTAAAAAAGCATCTGGATTAATTCCAAACGCCCTCATCGCTAAGGCGGATGTGATTGATGCACTGACAAGTAATGCAAACACAAGAGATTATATTAAATATATCCAGCCCAACGCAGTAGATGGAAATGGAACGCTGATAAAACTAAGAGGATTAACTATTATTGAAGCTCCCGAATCAATTAAAAGCGTAAATAATAAAGAGCTGTCTAAGTTTTCAAGCACATCAGTATACTTAACAGTTGCATCTAATGTAATATCAAGAGGAACAGGATATATCGCAACATATCCAACAAGGAAAGAAGTTCAGCAGGGAAAGATATTGCAAAAGGCAAATAAGGATACCCCGCTTATTTTCAAATACATTGATGAGATGAAGGCAACGGGTGTAATTAATATGGTTTCAGAGCTCTCATTTATTCCAGTTATCCAAAGACCAAATGCTACTGCCGAAATAAAATCAGTAATTTAAAGGTGTTATTATGGGATATTGCACACCCGCAGAGCTCTACAACTTTCTAAAACTTAAAATTCAATATAAAGACATTGAAAACGACCTTAATTCTGCAATAACCGTGGCATCATCAAGGATTGATGCACAGGTAGGACTTATTGAGAATCCTGATGAAGATACAAAGATACTATTAAAACGGGCATGTATGTATTATGCAGGAGCTGAAATATTAAGGCAATATTGGGAAGAATTACAGGTCGATAGATACGAAATGCAAAAGGTTTCACAATATGAAGGAATGGGGGACGAGCTGACAAGAAACATATTAAATAAGTTAAAAGGAGTTCAGCAGATTACCACATCTAACGATAATAACAAAGATACAAAAATAATTATTCCTTCATTTTTATATACGATTACAAATAGGTGATTATAATGGGTTCTACATCATATATTAATGGAGATGGATATGCGAGATACACAGGGGGCGGGACGTTATTTATTAATGGAGAAAGCATAGCAATTGTAGAGTTTGAAGCAGAATTGAATCATAAAGAAATGCAGACAGCCACTACTGCGGGGATTATAAAAGATGTTTCACAGCAGATAGATTTTAAAGGTAAATTCACCGATATAGCAGGAACACATAAGTTTTGGAGCATGTTTATGGGAATTGATGCTATGGAATCAACTGCTGAATCGTTATATTCTGGTGCTGGAACTGGTGCAGACCAAACGGCAACAGCTGATGCACAGCCAACGCTCCCATCTATTTTACAGATATCACTCTCTAAAAGTGGAACTACTGTTCCAACAATTACTCCCGATGCGATTGTAATTGCTGGAAAGGATGCATTTGGTAATACAATTACTGAGAATTTCAATTATACTTGCCTTGAAACTATTGTTGGAAGTTTGTTATTTTCACAGATTGATAGTATTGCAATCCCTGGCACACTGAGCTCAGATACAAAAGTTACTGTTTCAACAGTTGCAGGTGTAAAAAGTGGAAAACCAACAATTGTTCCAAAATTCAACCTTCAAGGGTTTATAAAAGGGAGTGATGGACACCTGCAAGGCGTACAAATGAAAAATGTAACAATACTTAATAAACCAAAATTTAAACTTGAAGGCAAGGAAGAACATATTAAAGAAGAAATTGAGTTTGTTTTATCAAATGCTAACGAAGACATAATATTCTATGAATATATACCTCAGTAGGTGGTTAAATGGTAACTGTTGAAGAATACTTAAAAAAAGCATATACTACCGTAGAGCTCCCCAGTGGATTCAAATTCAAGATAAAAACATTATCCTCAATAGATGTTTTAAAAGTGATGGGAGATATTCCCTCAATACAGGAGATGACAAACCTAAACAAAGAAGAAGTAAAGGAGAATGTGCAAAAGTTATCAGCGAATAAAGAATACACTAAGAAAATAATTGAAGTAGTTCCTGAATTGGTTGAAAAATCAATTATCGAACCAAAAGGCATAAAATGGGAGCAGTTAGACGGTAAGGATAAAGATGCATTAATGGAGTATATATTATCACAATTTACAGCAGATAAAAAAATATCATCCTTTCGTGAGAAAGAACAGTAAATTATTAGATGCTGTTGCTCAAAGATACGGCTGTCTCCCTTCTGACATTTTAAATCTTTCAGTTGTAGAATTTAACATAAATATTGCAGTTGCGGTTAATTCAGCAGATACAGAATCAGAGAAAAAAGGCTGTAAGGTAAAGGTTGTTGATAAAACAGAATTAAACAATAAATATAAAGAATTATTGAGGAGGTATAATGCCCGTTGATATAAAAAGATGGAAAAAAAACACTATTCTAATTTTTGGAGTGCTTATGTTAATATTCTTTATTTTAGTTTTTATAATCTTTGTAATCAGTGAAATATACGCACTAACAGGCTGATAATATGGTAAATATGGAAATAATTATTTCAGCAGTCGATAAGGCATCAGCTGTATTGGAAAAGGTTCAAAGGAAGATGGATGTAATTAAAAACAAAACAGCAAGAATAGCAGAAACATTTAACAGAGTAGGTAAAGGTTTAGCTGTTGCTGGTGCTGGAATGACTGCATTTGCCACTCCTTTTGTTGCAGGAATGGCATCAGCAATAAATAAAGGAATAGAATTTGAACAGCAAATGAAAACAGTTCAGGCAGTTATGGGGGCATCACAGCAAGACTTTACAAAACTATCACAACTTGCGATGCATTATGGTGCAACAACAGCCTATACTGCATCAGAAGTAGCAGAAGCCATGAGGAATATGGCAGCAGCAGGAATGAAAACAAAACAGATATACGCATCGCTCGGTAGTGTTTTAACTCTTGCAACGGCAACACAGTCTGATTTAAACCTATCATCTGAAATTATTATTTCAACACTTGCACAGTTCAATATGAAGGCATCTCAAAGTGCGAGGATAATTGATGTATTTTCACAGGCTGTTGCTAATTCCCCTGCAAGACTTGGTGATTTACAATATTCTTTAAAATATGTCGGAGCTCTGGCTAATTCAATGGGATATTCATTAGAGCAAACAACTGCTGCATTAATGATGCTATATAAAGCTGGAAAAAAAGGAGAAGAAGCAGGGACTGCATTAAGGGAAGTATTGTCACGCTTAGTTAATACGGGGGTGCAAAATAAATTAAAAGCATTAGGTATTAATGTCCTCGATTCAAATGGAAAATTAAAAGGCATGGGGACTATATTAGATGAAATAAAAAAGAAAGGACTATCTTCGGCACAAATATTATCGATATTTGGAACGGAAGCAGGGACTGCAATAAATATTATGCTAACACAGGGGGGAGATGCCTATAAAAAATATGTAAAAGTATTGGATGATTCAAAAGGAAAAGCAGAAAAGACAGCAGATGAAATGAAAAACACAGTTCAATATAAAATACAGGCATTAAAATCAGCAATTGAAGGGATAAAACTATCTATTTTTAAGGACAATAAAGGACAGATTAAAAAGTTTTTAGATGAGCTCATTAAAGCCATGCCTGCTATAAAAAAGTTTGTTGTCTCTATTTCAAAAGGGATGGCTACCGTTGGGAAAGTGATAGTTAAAGCCATTCTTCCATTGTTAAAAATATTTAACAATCTTCCTGCACCAGTTAAAAAAGCCATTGGAATTTTTGTTGGATTGGTAGCTGCAATAGCTGCAATAGTTGGCCCTATTCTGTTGGTGGTTGGCGGGTTTGCAATGGCTATCTCTTCAATCAGTGAAGTAGTTGGTGCAATAGGTGGATTAAGTGCAGCAATTGGTGCAGTTTCAGGGGTAATATCATCGGTAATTACCGTAATAGGGGGCATTGTGTTAGCAATAAATCCTGTTATTCTGATAATCCTTGCAGTTGCTGTTGCAGTGGCAGCTTTATATTTAGCGTGGAAAAATAACTGGTTTGGGATTAGGGATACAATAAATGCAGTTGTTAAAAAAATAAAGGGGATATTAAGTAAATTAGCAGGAGCTTTAAAATGGGTAATTACTGAGATTAAAAAGCATACAAAGGATATTAAAAAAGCATTATTTACCGCATTGCTCGGACCATTTGCACCACTCAAAACAGCATGGGATAACAATCTCTTTGGAATTAGAGATAAGTTAAAAAAAGTATTTAATGAGATGATTAGTTACTTAAAATCATTACCTCGTAGATTTTATCAGGCTGGTGTAGGGATGATTAATTCACTTAAAAATGGAATTGAAAGCAAAATAAATGAAATTAAGCAAAAAATATTGGATTTACTTCATTGGATTGATAACCACCTACCCCACAGCCCTGCAAAAGAGGGACCGTTAAGCAGATTGGATAAAGTAGGTCCTGGTTTTATAGATACAATTGCAGAAGGGATAAATAAACATAAATCTAAAATCCAAAATGTAGTTGGGGGCATAACTACCACTATGGCAATTAATACACGATTAGGCAGAGCTCCTACAACGAGCAATGTACTCAACTATGGTGGAGACACGCAAACCAACTATAATGTGGCAATTAATGTTGTTGGTAAATCTTATGATGAGCAACAATTAGCTAATCATTTGAATAAATTATTAAAAAAACAAATTTATAGGTGATTGAAATGCCAGCGGGTGGACCAACAAATGATACAATTCCCAATACAAATAAAATATATATAACATCTCCAATTATAGCCAAAGTTGTATCGGTCGATTCAACACTAACAGTTACAAAAGACGGTGATGGTAATATAATCGATGCTTATATTGAAGCCCCGACCAATGGACCAAATTCTTGTTCAATAGTTAGTCCGATGATATATAATAAAAGCGATTGTACAGAATGTAATTTAAATAAGATTGAATGGGATCCAATGAATGGATTTAAAGTTCATATTTATTCAGATGATGCAAATGAAACAGATACTTTCAATTTGTCATTTATAAAAGTTGTCCCAAAAACTATGGAAAGAATAAATAATATAATATGTGATAATACAACACCAGAATATACTTCGGATGAACCACCATATAAAAATTATAATATTTTGACAGTTAATGATAATGCCCCAGAAAACTTTGATGTTGTAATTGTATATGATAGTTATAGAAGAGAAATATTGAAAATCAATAAAAATGCCCTATATGATGAAATACAAATGGGCAGTGGTGGTGGAACAGAATAATAAAAATCTTTCTTCTATTTTTTTGGTGATTTAATATGGGCAATTTACACAATTATTCAACCGATAATGATAATAGTAATATTTCAAACTATAATAATAATAATACTAAAAATTATGATAGTGATTACTCTCTTTTGAATAGCGAAGAAGGTTTAGATATAAATAATCCTAAAAATCCACAACAATCTGGTTCATCGATAAAATCAACTAAAATGTGTTATGATTCATCTACACAAAATGTAATATGTGAAATAACATTAACAGATGGAACTATAATAACAAAAAAATATAATATTGCAGTTTTATTACAAAGTAAATATAATAATGGATATACAAAAGGTAAAGTTGATGGTATAAATAGTGTTGATTTCAAAACTATAACAGCGACTGTAAATAATACAAACATAATAACTAATATTACATTAACAAACAATAAAAGTAAAATAAACTCATATATATTATCAGATAATGATGTAATAAAACTTTATAATAATTTACATCCAGTAAATAGTGGTTTGTGGATAAAAATTGACGATAAAGAATATATTTTTCCAATAATTGATAGAAATAAGCAGCCAGATATAAACGCAGCGTATCAACCAGCAATAGATGGCAGCTCACAATATGAAGTTTTAGGAAAACCGCAAAAGAAATGGACATTTGATTTATATGTAGATTCAATTGAAAAATTACAATTTTTAGAACAATTAGAAATAAATCCAGTATGTGAAGTAAAATTCGATGAAATAGAAACTTATAAACAAACATTAATACAAAATTTATCATATTCCAGAATTACATCTTTCAATTATAATGTTTCTATCGATTTGGTGATATTATGACGGTTGATTATGAAACTTATCAAACAATTATAAGAACAGTAAAAAAAATGATGGAAAATTTGGGAAATATTCCTAATAATTTCAAATTCCTATCAGATGGTTCGTTTCAATTGGTTAATGAAGCAACCGTTTGGGATGATATGACAAGCCAAAATATTGTTGGACATAATACAATTAATTATGTTTTAGAAGCAACAGAATTTGAACAACCAATACCATATACAGTATTTGATAATAATGTTTGGTTAAAATGTTCTATACCAGCAAATAAATCTATTACTGTTACATTTACACCAGATAGCAATAAACAACCGGTTAATCCAGATAATATATTTGAATTTTTTGATGATTTTGATGGAAATTCATTAGATACAAATAAATGGACAGGAAGTGCATCAATAAATAATGGAACAATAACTGGTAATAATTGGGATATTCATTCTAAGAAATCATTTACTTTACCAATAATTATAGAAACAAAAGTTAAATATATATCTTCAACGAGTGATACATCACATTGGTTTGGTATTTATCAAGGAAACTCATTTGGAAATAATCTATGTTATTGGAGATTTGATTCTTCAGTTGAAATATACTCTCCTAACGAAAAAATAGAAACAATAAATCATAATGATGGGTATGATTATTTTGTAGCATATTATACTCCAAATAAAGTAGGTGTAAGTGCTAATGGACATTATGGTCAGAGTGCTTCTAAAAAAGGTTTAAATAACCAATCTATAACTTTAAAATCATATAGTGGATGTAAAGTATCTGTCGATTGGGTTTTTGTTAGAAAATACGCAGACGAAGAACCAACAATTAATGTATTACAAAATTCAGATGGTTCTTATACTGTAACAATATCAAATCCAAATAATTATAATTTAGAAGATTATCAAGTAAAAATATCTGGTTTGGATCTAACAAAAACATATAATGTAACCGTTAAAACAACAACTCCAACATTAGTTTGTGACGCTATGCCAAATGATAAAGAAAGTTACTTAACATTCTATACGATGTTTTCACATCAAGTAAAAGTCAACGGCATAGCTCACTTTTATGTTCGTACTTATATTCCACCAGACGCACCTGAAGGTGATGTTGTTCTAAAATTAGAATGGCAAACACATCCCATTGAAGCAATAATCGAAAGTGATACGGGTAATATTATAAACCTTTCAACTTATAATACAATAACTAAATCTGTAAAAAAACAGTTTCATATTACATCAGATATGCACGGTAAAAATATTGTCCTATGTTTCTGTACAATTGATACAATTAAGAATTTCGACCAAACAGTATTTTCAAACCTCACTAGATTAACGGATGATGCAAATGATACTTTCAACTCAGCTTTACCAATATTATACGCAAGTTGGTGTGCAGAAGTTGATACATTAGGCAGTAGAACACCATCTGAAAAATAAATTTTATATTTTATTAAAAACACAATAGTGATGTTTATGAAAGATATAATTATTGATGCAAAAACATCTATTGATTTAGATATGAATATAAATGCTATTGACCAAGCAAATATAAATTCATTAATTTATTTAGATATAAAACCGTTTGATAAAGTAAATATTATATATTCAAATAATAAAATATTTAGTGGCATAGTTACGGATACTGAATTAAATATAGCTTTTGGACAAAAGAATTACAGTTATACAGTCAATTCCCCATTATTTTTATTGAAAAAGACTAAAATAGAAAATAGTTATACTACTTTTTTACAATTGTTTCTAAAACAATGCTGCGATATGTGTAATTTATATTTAGATTATAGATTAGATAAAAATCCAATAATGGCAGTTGAAAAAATAGATTATTTTAGTATGTTGAAAAAAAGTGTAATTTACACAAAAAACTATAATACCAGATTTTATATTGATTATGAGAACAATAAGTTAGTATTTACAGATAAAACGGATGGATTTTATAATAAAATAAAAAAGTAATAAATTATAGTTATGAATATGATACAACAATTGTAAATCAAATAAAATATTAATTGGTGGTTTTATGGGAAATACACCCTTAACTTATGATGAAATTATAGCAAAAGTAAAACGAACTTGGACTGTTAAATTTTGGTTTGATGTTGTTGCGTATGGGAGTGAGCATTATTCAACAAGTATAATGAATGATTCAACTTACAAAATTTTTAGATATAATCTTATTACAAATCATTATGATGGCGAGATGGGTTGGGGCGTGATTGCTCATCAAACTGTTGAATATGATGATGTTGTTGAATGGAAGAATGATACAACAGTTGTTCAATTACAATATCATAATTCTGACTCATATATGGCGGAAATAGTAATAGATTTATGTTATGAAATAAAATCAAATGATGGAAAATATACAAAATCTGGAAGGGTTAGATGGTATGATTATTATAATGGCACTCATCTAAACTATTATAATATTACATCAGATGGAGCCTCACCAAATGAAAATTTACCAGAGTTTTCGATAAATAAAAATGTTAATTTAAATTCTTTTTCTGAAAATGATAATGGAACAGCAACAATTACTAATAATAGTGACGGAACATATTATGTAAATGGACTAATAATGACTGATGTTTTCAAAAAAGTATCTATTGAAAATAAAGAAGAAAATGTATCAAAATCATTTTCATTTACAATAGAAAAAGATGGAAAAAATATAAAATCATACAATCAAAATGGAAATATAACAGATATTATAAATAAAGATATTGGTGATGGTTGGTGGATAAGTTCTGATTCGACAGCAGAAATAACGGAAGATAATGATACACAATGTGATATTGTCTCTTCATCTTTTATTGGATATTCAGTTCAGCCGGGGGATTATAAAATTACATTTACTAATAAAATAGGCGTTGGGACAATAATTCAAACATTTACATTTACTATAAAAGAAGGGATGAAAGAAAATATAAATATAAAAATTAGTGGAGATTTAGCCATAAAGCCGGTGTGTAAATGTTATTTAAATAGCGTTGATTCAAAAAAAATAACATATAATTATTCAGTTTCGAACGTAAAGTTCAATGCATTTCCAAATGATTCAAATACCCAATTAACAAATATATTTTATGAGAATTTACGAGATAACACAAAATGGTATTTACGATTATTTGATAAAGATGATAATAAATTAACAGAAAAAGATATTACAAAACAAAATGTTGGAACAATAGATTATACATTTAATTTATCGAAAAATACTGTATTTGATGGTAAATGGGAATTAATTGCAAAATATAACAAAAAAGAATATAAATTAGACGAACAACAAATAAAAGTAATAAGACAAAAATACTGCAACACCATAAAAATAGATATAAAAATGTATGATGAAGCTGGGACTGAAATTGATAAAATACCACAGCCTACTTCGGCTGGATATAACAAAAATTTACATAGTAATATAAATATAAAAATAAATATTACAGATGAACAAGGTAAATATATCGATATCCCAGATGGTAAAATAAAAACAAACTGGCAACAAACATTAACAAAAGATGATATCGGTAAATACAGCTTTATAATACCAAATACTGATGATAACGCATTGGGTTTAGGAAGCTATGGAATAACTGTTTATGTAGATAGAGATTGGTGCGAAACAAACGGCTATTATAATAGTCATAACATTGAAGCAAATAATGTTATGATAAATTCAAACAAAATAGAAAAAATAATGTTTGTGGGAGCTCAGGTTGTAAATTATGAAAATGGGATAACAAATTTGGATAAAGAATATGATAAAATATCTGGCATATTTATAAATCCACAATTAGAGTTCGATGTTGTTCAATCGACTCAAACCAATAATCCACTAAATCAATATACTTTTTGTTATACTCCATTTATAGCATCACAAACACTAAATCTTCCAACATATACTGATGAAGAAAAGAAAGAATTAATAAAAGCCATTATGAGAGATTTAGGAAATGTTAGGAAAATAGAAACATTCCAAATTATGACAAAACCAGATAAATTACCGAAAATAAATCAAAATATTACATTAGATACTTGTATTGATAATCAGTTAAGAACTATCCCCATATATTCAATTAATATATCAATATCAAACAGGAAACTATCTGTAAAAATATCTAATGAAGAAAAAAAGCTAATGAAAGATTATTTAAGCATGCTAAAATAAACTATTTTAAGCTATCTTCTATTGCATTTTTAATAATCTCCTCTACTTCCTTTTGTTTTCTTTTTAGTGCGGGTTCAAAAAATGGTCTAGCAGGCATTTTACTCGTTCCTTTTTCTACATATATTGCATAAGGTCTATCAGTTGTAATTATGCCCGTTAATCCTCCACTTCGGAACTTAACAGATATAGAATCTTGAAGTTTTTTCTTATCTTGTTTTGGACTGAATAAACCATTGTGAGGTAAAAGTCCTTTTTTCTCCAACTGTTTTTCGTATGATTTAGATATAGGTTTCCATCCTAAATCCGCCTTTTCATATCCTGTCATAATATTTTCTTTTACCTCTTCCTTAACCATTAATGTTGCAGTCTTGACGGCATCTTGCAGATTTTTAAACATCTCATCCTTCATAGTTAGTATATTTTTATCTATCTTAACATCTATTTTGAAATCCCCCATAATATCACTTAATAGGTTCTATGCGATATACTGGCGTACATCTACATCTCGGATGTATTGGCGGGATGATAGGGGCTTCATTAATTTCCCATTCTTTATTGGCATATCCTTTACATATTGGACATACTTTACTATCTCCCCTCGTTATGATTTTAACATATACCTTATATTTCCCTTTGTGCTTTTTTGCAAATTCTTTATAATATTCATTTTCAGACCATGTTTTAGCCCTCCTTAATTCTGTTTCCACAATCCTTTGAGCATCTGCTTTTGTAGTTTTCAATGTATCCATTATTCTTTGTGTAATATTTGTATCCCCCACAGTATTGAGCTCTGAAACAATGATATATTTAAGTCTATTTTTCTGGTTTTCAGTTAGTTTAGTGCATAAATCCAATGCGTAGTTTTTTACAAACTTCACAGCATCGCTATTTACATCTATTTGTAATCCCGTTCCTGCTACCACCGTATCTATTGCGGTGTTAATTTCTCCTTTTAGATTATTATCTATATCTTTGAAGTGCTCATCCAACATATTATTTAGTTCTATATAATTATCAACAGTAATTGATTTGTTCTTTTTCAAAAACTCTTTAACATCATCATCAAATGCTATTGTTGCATTTTCAATATTATTCATTATTTTATTAGTGAGCTCCTCAACAATGACATTATCGGTGTCATCAGTTGGTATGTCTGAGTGCTGTGCTGGTTTTGTTGTTGTGGATTTATCGAATTCAATGTTTAAACCAAATTCTTTCATAACTTCAATTATTACATTCTCTTTAACTCCACAATTTTTTAACTTTCCAATAATATCTGCCTGTTTATCCAATCTTTCTACTTTCTGATTTGTATCTTCAGGGTTTATATCTGCAAATTTTATCTTTACTCCATTTCCGAACTTTCTGAATAATATAAAATTAATAAGTGCCGTAAAATCAGTTTGCATTCCTCGATATACTGCATTAAGATAATCTGCCACTGTTCGTGATGTTGCTAATTCCGAACCTCTCGCATCTATGAGTGCCATGCTCGATAACAGTGCATATGTTATTTGTTTGTCCAAAATAGAAATTGATGTTTCATATATCTGTGGATTAATAGCCTTACCTGCTTCAATCGTTTTAAGTTCAAGGAATGGGTCTGTAAATAATTCCTTCCTCTCATCCCAATTCTCAAACTCTTCCGATAACTGCTCTAATTGTTTTTTAAAATTATCATAAGCTTTCTTAGCAACCTCATCATTGGGGTCTGCTGGTGGAGTTGGAAACATTGGATTTCCATCTTTATCAAACTTTCCAACTATGCCATGGATGAACGGTGCGGAATATCTCATAATTGTAGTGGGCATCCTCCTAATTATGTCCCACTTTGCCAAAACATATTCAATACATTTATCTATTACCGAGCCACCGTTCCTTTTGAACCATATTATATTTTCTGCCTTTCCAACTTCTGCACCGTTGGTTTTGATTTTATTTCGAAGCTCCGAGGGTACGAAGTATATCGTTTTAGATTTAGCATTCCCTTGCAGGTCTTCATAGTTAGCCGTTTGGATAAAATAAACTTCTCTATCGTCGAAAGGGCTTTTTTTAACCTCCATTGTTGTTGGGTCTATTCTCTGGATATACTCGACTTCACCGTTCTTATACCTTATTTGTGCGAAACATTCCCCATATATTAAATAATCAATAAATATCTTTTCCAATATGCTGTCTCCGTGTAGATTTGTGTTAATTAACCCTATCTCATTAATCCAATTTTGCACCTTTTCTTTAAGTGTATCATTGTCAGCAATTATTTCATAGCTCTGGAATAGTTTATTTTTCAATGTTGTTATTGTGAGATTAACCGTAGCATCGTATTTATATATCATTTCTTTGAATGCAGGGTCTTCTAATAATTGAGCGTATTTGGTGGAGCCTATGGTTGTAGGTCTTTTGTAGTTTGATAAGTGCTGTATAACAATATCATCGTCTTTCGTATTTTCAGTAATGGCATTATTATCTTTTGAATGTCCCCAAACTGCTGTAAAGAACATATAATCACCTCAAAGTGTAAGCATAGTTATTGATTATCTTAGTATGTTTTGATTCAGCAGCATAAATTGCAAGAGCTAAACTCATAACGCAGTCATCATGCTGTCCATTCCCCTCACAAGATAATTGTGTTTTTCTTTTAACATATCTGAAATATTTCAGTTCAGTTATAAGCTGGTCGAGATATGGGAACAATACTTCATTTTTTACAATAGATGTTTGGAGTTTTGTAATAAGTGGGAGTTTGTTTTTACTCGTAAAAGTAAATCCAATTGGATTTAGAGATTCTACCTGTTCAACTACTGCCGCACCAGGTCCTGTTGCATCCATACATACTTGCGGTTTATTAAACAATTGGTATAATTCTTTAACTTTATCTGCAACAAATGAATACGGCATTAAATTAAACCGTTCGAAATAAACGAGTTTATATGGTTTTACACTCACATCAAGTACTGTAATTACTGTATAATCCTCAAATTTTGCCAAATCTACACCCATTACATATTGATGCCCGCTTTCTCCTGATTTTAATAGTTTAATGGTGCCATCAATACACTGCTGAATATACTCCCAATTAAATACCGCCTCATTATTATCAATGAACTCTGCACAATACTCCTGTTTCCAAACTGGCGAATCTTCCCCAACTTCCTGCTTAATCTCTTCAATTGCATTTTTAGGTAAGAAAGGATTTGTCCAGGTTGGAAACCTAAATGAAATATGTCTGTTTTGTTTATTTTTCCCCATTAAAAATGACTCATAAAAATGGTTATGCCCGTTGGGTGTTGAAATTTCAATTAATGGAGCATCATAATCCAATAAAAGTGGCTTAATTACATATTTCACTACATCATCTTTGATGAATGCAGCCTCATCTAATATAACAAGATGATAGCTCTCTCCTCTTATGGATGTTGGATTATCTGCACTTCTAAAATCAATAGTACAGCCTGTTTTAAATTCAATAGCCATGTATGGGGATTCAACCATTCTCTTAACTAATCTACTTAGTACATTGCTTTTTTCAATGTATTTTTTTAGCTCCCTAAATATAATTCTTGCATTGGCATAGAATGGAGCTATTACAGCATATTTCTTATTTTTTTGAGTACTACATAAGAATATTAGCAAAAATGCCATTAATTTTGATTTACCAAACCTACGGCCTGCAGCTACTATAATTGTTTTATATTTCTTTGAGATATATGCATCAATTATTTTTTGTTGTGCGGAATGTAATTTTTCTTTAAGTATTGCAGCTACAAAGAATTCTAAATCTGTTTTTAGTTTTGTTTTTAAGTCTTGTGCTGAATATTGTCGTAGTTTGGTACTGATTGACATACTATCTCCACTAGGACATTAATGCTTTAACAATTGGGTCTTCTTCTTCCTTCTCCTGCCCTATTAATAACTCAGTTTTTGTTTTTAAAGCAGAACATATTGCATTAACGGTTGCTTGGAATTGGTGGGGGTGCTTAATAAGGTCTTCTCTATCTAATATTTTTTCAGCAACATCGAGTGATTTATTTAATAGTTCAATCCCCCTCATTAGCTCCGTTTCAACACTTCCCTCACCTTTCTCTTTTTCATACATTTCCTTTAATCTTACATTGGCCTCCTTTTCAAGATTTCTTTTGTAGTATTCATACACTGAAGACGGGCTAACTTTAACCTGGTATTCTTTTTGAATTCTGTTTGATATGTCCCTCCATGAGCTTCCTTGTGCTCTCCATAGGATAATATCATCATGCATCATTGGAGTAATTTTGGCCACAATAATCACCATTCAATATATGTTCGGATTTATTCTGTTTTATTAGGTTTTGTTCGGATTATCCTAATGCATTAGCATTTAAAAATGCTAACATTTTAATTAACATGGTGATAACATGAATGAGTATCAAAAACAGTATATGGCTACATTGTTATTGATTGAAATAATATTATTGCTCCTAAAAGAGTTTAGAGCCGCATTAGTATGCATCCCAATATTCATTATAATTTTAGCATTGTTCCATGAGCAACTTTTTCATGGCATTAGTTTGGACAATATTAAACTGTTTAAAAAAGACTCTTTCAATGCTCATAAGAGAGTTAAGAGCATTGCTCCAATTAATAGCAATCTACCAAAAGAACACAAACAAAAGGAAGGTTATAGCAAAAATAATTGGTATTAAGTTAATTGAACATATATTGTTAATCTTGTGCAGTTATTTTGGTATCTCAAAGGGAGTAATCCCCTTCATTAAAATACTGATAGAAATATTATTGGGTGGTTAAATGGGAATATTTAATAAGAACAGAAAAGCCGAAACTTCGAAAAACATTGACATTGTTGAAAAATTAAAACCTTATGTTGATTATCCAATTGAAAAAGATAGGAAAAAAGAATTATTAAAAGCACTCGATAAAAAAATAGAAGAATACACTAATGAAAATGGAATATTGGATTTCCAAGAAGTGTTGGATGAACTTTATGATAGTTGTTTCGAAATTAAAGAAATCAATGGAGTCGAATATACATTCTTAGTTCAGGTTTTGAGTTTGTATATCTATCATGTTATTATCACAGGAGCTCCGATTGATTTAGAAAAACTTCTTTGATACCATCAAAATATAATCCCGTTGGTTGTTGCCAAAAAAATAACCGTCCTTTAAATTCTCCTTTGAGATTTGGTTTAAAAAAGCATCAAACTACTATCGGACTTATGCAAATCTCTAAAAATAATACTAAAAACGCTTTAAAAACGCTTAATTATCATTTAAAAAATGCCTTTTTATTACGCAATACTGCTAATCCCGTTGGGCTTTGCCCAACCCGAGTTCAAATCTCGGCCTCCGCGTTATGCTTTTACTGTTTTATTTAGCGTTATTTTATTAAGTCCTAAAATAAATTATAGCTCTTTTATATATAATACCTATGGAAAATTTAAAGGACTACTAAAAAGCGGTTATACCCAACGGGATTATATTTTTACATGGTGCTATATTAAAAAATTAAATAAAATAGATGTTACATAAGGATATATGCTAACATAAATAACCATACCAATAATATTTTTATTTAAAAAACTCGTCAATACGCATTTGCTTACCATTTCTAAGTGTTAATATCTTGCTTTTAAGTAAGTATTTTTCAAGAGGGTTATTCAATAACTCACCAACTTTATTAAGAGCTCCTGCCAATGTATTAAATTTAAAGCCATTGTTATTAAAACTTTTTTTAACACCAGTTCTTACCTGCCATACCCCCACTGGTGCATAATACTCCGAGGTAATCTCCCTAAATATAACGATTTTACTTTGTCTTTTTCTTTTGTTTAGGTATTCAAGAACACTTAAACGAGAGGCATAAAATGCACCAGTAGTCTCTTTTGCATATCCCTTTGTTTTTAAATCTTCATAATCTCCCAAAACTGGTGGATTATCACATCCAAAAAGAGCTCCTTTTTCCCATACTTCCATGAGCTCATAAGCATAATAATCAGGTATAAGCAATACAACATACCTATTTCCAAGAAATTCATTGTAATAAACTTCATACTCATTTAGTAATGGATATGTTATTATCTTTTTTGTTAAATACCTTCCAATAGTATCCTGAGCTCCTGTAATACTCCATCTCGTAGGGACCAATTTTTTATTTATTCCTAAAAGACCTGCTGATAGAAGTTTTACTATATAATACTCGTCAAATCCACTGTTATATAATGATATTATTGAATCTCCTGCCTTTAATTCATCATTTACAATATAATCACTTTTTGAAGGAATTTTAGGATTTTCCGCTATGGTAAATTTTAATAAATCTCCTTTTGGAGATATTGGAGGAGCAAATCCACTTGAAATAATATCAAATGATGGTTTATGTTTTAATACAATTTCACTATCAACAGGTTTTGTTGCCATGGCGAGCTCCTGTATCGATTCCAATATTTTGGAGGTTTTGTCTTTATATAGATTCACATTGGTATGATTAGTTTCGCCCATTACAAGTATAGAACGATATTTTATAATTGCCTTTATAGATTTATTTTCCCATTTTAATGGATTATCTAAAAACGATGTATCCCCTTCTATTGGGGGAACAAGAGGGGCAATCTTTACATTTGGATAATTATACTCCCCTACAAATATTGAAGGTGGTGAGGCTCCGAATATTTCATTTTTATTTAATTTTTTATCGAATTTTTGACTAATATCCTTAAATACTCTAAGTTTTTCAATTATGGGGCATTTTGATTTACCACATAATAGTTTTCGTCCTTTACACAATGAGCACATTTTTGATTTAAATGGCATAATTTCACATTAATTAAATTAATTATATTATGGTTAAATATGATTAAATATTAATTATAGTTATTTAATTAGATGTCATATTTCATTTTTTTATTATTTTATTCAATTATTTACAACTCCATTGTTTTTCCAACATGACCGTAAATAAAGTTGTCGAGCTCACTTAAAACCTTCATAGCGTTAAAGCCTGTGCAATGTATTGGCATTATAAATTCCAAATCACTGTTTTTTAGATAGTCATAAACCTTGTTTATATACTCATTCGACGATACGACAAGGTGGAATCCTCCAATAACCCCCCTAATTTTATTTTTGTTTATCTTTTTAGCGTATTCTATTACATTTATAATCCCACTATGTGAGCATCCAGTAATTACCACATCATCAACTATCATAAACATATCGTCATTTACATAATCCACTTCAAACTTGTTATTATCATCTCGTTTGTAGAATATTTCAGGTTCATAGGGATGAGTTCTTTCAACCTTTCCAGATATTATTACATTATCTTCAAAATAAGGTTCATTAACCAATTTTAGATGTTTATAATTCCTTAAAAAATCTTTTATATTCTTATCAATACCTATGTATCGTTTATCGTCTGAATACTTATCGAGAAAAGCATCTGGATGAATATATACTGGGATATCCATTTCAAATTTTTTATTTTTATTATATTTGTCCATAAAATATGTAAATCCATCGGTATGGTCATAATGTCCATGGCTTATAACTATGGAATCAAAATTATCATCTTCACCCATGAGCTCTAAGTTTTTATTTAATACATAGGAGCTCTGACCTACATCGAATAATATTTTCTTATCATCAGCAGTTTTTACCAATATCGAAAGCCCATGCTGAGCAAAGTATCTTTTATATGCTATATCATCAACAAGAATTTTTATCTCCATTTAACCACCATTGTATTATTATTAGTATCAGTATTGGTATTATAATATTATTGGTATTTATGTATTAACCAACCTAATATATATTTATCCCATAAGTGCAAAATAAAAAAATAAATATATTTTTTATAAATAACATTTAAAGAAACATAAAATAATGTATTAATTATACTATAAAGGAAATAATAACAAATAAAAATTAAAATATAATAAATAACAATTAAAAAATGTGATAATATGAAAATTTTTGGAATTATAGATATATCCACAATAGATTATCCAAAAAAATGCTCTGCTGTTGTTTTTATGAGTGGTTGCAATATGAAATGTGGTTATTGTCATAATTACGAACACATGCTGGAAAATACCCATGAAATGACCCCCGAAGAAGTATTTAACAGTATAGATTTAATGTTTGCAGAGGCAATAGTAATAAGTGGAGGGGAACCTACGCTTCAACCAAAGGCTTTAAAGGAGCTCTGTATTATTGCAAAAAGAAAAGGCTTTCCAGTGAAATTAGACACAAATGGAACAAATATTGAAATTATAAAGGATTTAATAGATAATAAACTAATAGATTATATAGCCCTTGATGTAAAATGTGCCTTTGATAAATACAAAAAAATTACAAATTACGACGGAGAAAAAATTAAAAAAAATATGCTTGAACTTATAAATTACTGCAAAAAAAATAATGTTTTTATCGAATGCAGAACAACTTTTGTGCCCAATGTAATGGATGAAAAAGATATAATAGAAATAGCCAAATCCGTAAAAAACTGCGATTTATATACAATTCAACAATTTGACAACGAACATGCCTGGAAAGATGAATATAAAAAGATAAGAGAACCCACAACAAATGAACTTGTAGAGCTCGGAAAGATATCAACGCAATATTTAAAAAATAGTGATGTTGTTGTAAAATCAAAGGACGAAATGATTAATATAGCGGAATAATAAAAAATGGAGAATAAAAAATAATTTTATTTATTATAGATAAATAATTGATGATATGTAATAATACATAATAAAAATAATAAAAAAGTGGATACTATGGAATTAAAGGAATGGAAACCTATATATGATAAAATTATGGATGATTTTGGGTTTAATAAAGAGAATGATTTAAAAAGTGCCTTTATATTAAGTGATATAATAAATAATACAAAAAATAATATTCCATTGGATAGTATGGAAGAATTGATAAAAAATAAAGATGTTTATGTCTTTGGAGCAGGACCATCTTTAAAAAAACATATAAAAATATTAAAAAGTATTATAGAGGATGAAAATAATAAGAATGATAAAAATTTCATAATAATATCCGCAGATGGTGCCACAAAAGCCCTATTGGAAGAAGATATTGTTCCAGATATAATTGTTTCAGATTTAGACGGTGATTTAAACGCAATATTTGAAAGCAATGAAAGAGGTTCTGTTGTTGTAGTCCATGCCCATGGGGACAATATAGCCCTTATAAAAAACTATGCACCAAAATTGAAAAATATTATTGGGAGCTCCCAAGTTCCAGAAGAAATACCCTATCTTATAAATTACGGTGGATTTACAGACGGTGATAGATGCTGTTTTTTTGCAGAACATTTTGGAGCTAAAAGGATAATATTATGCGGTATGGATTTTGGGGAATACACTACAAAATACTCTAGACCTTATTTAAAAAATGATATTGAAAAAGCGGATGGCGTTAAAATAAAAAAGTTAAAGTATGCTGAAAAATTAATAAATTGGTTAATGGAAAATGGGAATAGTGAAATATTATTTATTAATAATATTATCGATGAAAAATAAATTTAATAATAATTTAATGACAAAATTGTAAAATAAAATAATGATATATAAAAATAAAGTAGTATTTTAATAACCTAAATATATCTATAATATTATATGGTGATTTTTTGAACATTAATGTGCTGTCAATAGGTGGATATGACCCAACAGGGGGAGCAGGCATTATTGCCGATGCAAAAACCATTAAATTATTAGGTTGTAATCCATTAACGGCAATTACTGCCATAATACCACAAAACAGTTTGAAAGTGTATAGTAAAGTTGATTTACCAAAAGAAGAAATAGAAAATCAACTAAATGCTATTTTTGAAGATTTTAAAGTGCCCGTTGTAAAAACTGGCGTATTAAATAATGATGCTATAAATTTAATATTAAAGTATCAAAAAGAATACAATTTTAAAATTATTTGCGACCCAGTTTTAAAATCCACCACTGGATATGATTTCACAGAAGGAAATGATAATAATTTAATAGATAATTATTTTAAATTATTTGAAAAATCTCTTATAATTACCCCAAATAGCGAAGAATACAATATAATAAAGAACTTTAATGCGTATGAAAAATTAAAAAATAACAACAATTATATATTAATCACTGGAAAGGATGACAAACTGATATATAAAAACAAAGAATTAAGAATATTTAAAGGAAAAACTATAAATAGAGAGGTTCATGGAACTGGATGTGTTTTTTCTTCTGCAATTGCTTCATTTATAGCCAAAGGATACGATATTGTCCATGCCATTAAAGAGGCAAAAAATCTGGTCTTATCCTCTGTAATTTATGCCAACAAAACAAAATATGGTTATAACTCTAATCCAACATACATAAACAAAGAGGTAGTTATAAAAAACCTTAATTATGCTATCTATTTACTGAAAAAGATGGATTTTGAATATTTTGTTCCAGAGGTTGGCTCAAATATTGCCGAGGGGCTTGTTCTTCCAAAGAGTTATAAGGATATTGCTGCATTAACGGGTAGGATTATAAAAAATAAACTTGGAAACACAAATAATAAAGGTAATAAATTTTATATTGTTGGAGATATAGAGTTTGGGGCTTCTGAGCATATAGCAAAAATAATACTTGCAGCAAATCATTATGACCCTAAAATAAGAAGCTGTATGAATATAAGATATTCTAAAAAACTTGTTAATATACTTGAAAATGAAGATTGCGGATTCACCATATCTTCATTCAACAGAAAAGACGAACCAGAACATGTATCTTCAATGGAATGGGGAACAAAATTTGCATGTAAAATATTTGGAGGAGCTCCGGATATAATATACGATAGAGGTGGAGATGGAAAGGAGCCCATGATACGGGTGCTTGGTAATGATTCAGTGGATGTAATTAAAAAAGTAGCGGAGCTCATAAAAATATATAAAAATATAAATAACAGGATATAAAATAATATGAAAGATAGGATGAATATAAAAAAATATATAAAATAGATATAAGGATAAAAATAAAATCAATTTTATAGAAATTATTAAATAATACATTTTTTATTATATTTTATGATTTAATTTAAGGTATAATTTAAATTTTTTAATATAGGTGATGTAATTGGCAAATATAGTGGTTAAAAAATTGGATACTACACCGATAGAAGAAAGACCAACAGAAATTGTAGAAAGAAAGGGATTAGGGCATCCAGACAGCATCTGTGATGGTATAGCAGAAAGTGTAAGTGCTGCATTATGTAAGATGTATAAGGAAAAAATGGGAACAATACTCCACCATAATACTGACCAGGTAGAGCTCGTAGGTGGGCATGCCTACCCAAAATTAGGTGGAGGTAATATGGTGAGCCCAATATATATCCTTTTGTCAGGCAGGGCTACCATGGAAATTTTAGATAAGGAGAAAAATGAAATTATTAAACTTCCAGTTGGAACTGTTGCAGTAAATGCTGCAAGAAATTATTTAAAAAAGGTTTTAAGAAATGCCGACTTAGAAAAGGATGTTGTTGTAGATTGTAGAATCGGACAGGGTTCTGTGGATTTAATGGATGTATTTGATAGAAAAAAAACAGACATTCCCTTAGCAAACGATACCTCATTTGGTGTAGGTCATGCTCCATTTAGTGTTACGGAAAAACTCGTTTTTGAAACTGAAAAACTTTTAAACAGTGATGAGTTGAAGAAGGAGCTCCCTGCTGTTGGAGAAGATATAAAAGTTATGGGGCTAAGAGAAGGTAAAAAAATTACATTAACAATTGCCATGGCAGTTGTAGATAGATATGTAAATTCAGTTGAAGAATACAATGAAGTAAAAGAGAAGGCTAAGGCAAAAGTGGAAGAATTGGCAAAGAAACTTGCCGATGGCTATGAAGTTGAGGTATGTATAAACACAGCAGACGATGATAACTGTATATTCTTAACAGTAATAGGGACTTCCGCAGAAATGGGAGATGATGGCTCTGTTGGAAGGGGAAATAGGGCAAATGGATTAATTACACCATTTAGACCTATGAGTATGGAAGCCACAAGTGGTAAAAACCCTATAAACCACATCGGAAAAATATACAACATATTGGCAAATATTATTGCACACGATGTGGCTGAGCTCGATGGAGTAAAAGAATGTTATGTAAGGATATTAAGTCAAATAGGAAAACCAATAAACGAGCCAAAAATTCTTGATATTGAAGTTATTACTGAGGATAACTGTGATTTAAAAGATATAGAACCAAAAGCAAAAGAAATAGCTGAAAGATGGTTGGATAACATTCCAGAAGTTAGGAATAAAATAATAAACGGAGAAATAAAAACATTCTAATTGTATTAGTTATTTAATATTTTTATTTTATTTTTATAATATCCTTTGTTTTAGAATAAAAACTACCCTATATTTTTTAAAAATCTCAAAATTCACTTCGTGAATTCGAAGCGAATCCTTTGGATTCGCTGACTTACAAAACCTTGAAAAGGTTTTGTCAAGTTATATGATGCCATAGGCAGTAAAAAATCCTTAGGATTTTTTCTGATTTTTCTCGCTATCGCTCGAAAAAGTTGCATCAAAAGTAACCTCGCTTCGCTTCGGCTGGAACCTAAAAATAATGTATAAATTAAATAAATGATATATATAAATTAATAAATATATTTATCTAAAATAAAAATAGTGCAGGGGAGGGGATTTGAACCCCCGAACCCCTATGGGACTGGATCTTAAGTCCAGCGCCGTTGGCCAGGCTTGGCAACCCCTGCTCAATTACTTGCATCATTACATAATCAGAAGTTATATATATACTTTTCGGTCGAGCTCACCCTATGCCATACCACTCCATATTATATAATGTTGAGAATTTATAGAATATAGAATATAAATTTATAAGTTAAAATATAATAAAACATAATCTTTTTAAAATATAATTTATATTTCTATTATAATTTAATTTTTGTTATTATTTTTTTATATTTTTTATATATAAATTGCTAAACGAAAAAAAGAAATGTTTAAGTAAATGCAATAGAGGGAAAACATGGAAATGCCTAAGGAATATTCCATCGAATTTGAAAAGGAAATTCAAAAAAAATGGGAAGAAAACAAAATTTATAAATTTAAAAATGATGAAAAAAGACCTCCCTATATTATAGATACTCCCCCACCATATCCAACGGGGAGAATGCATTTAGGACATGCTTTAAACTGGACATACATGGATATTATAGCAAGATTTAAAAGAATGAACGGCTATGATGTGTTGTTTCCACAGGGTTGGGACTGTCACGGTCTTCCAACAGAAGTTAAGGTTGAAGAAATCCATGGCATTACAAAATCCGATATTGACAGGCATGAATTTAGAAAATTATGTGTAGAGCTCACAAAAGAAAATATAGAAAAGATGAGAGAGCAGGTTAAATCCCTTGGTATATCCATAGACTGGGATAGAGAATATATTACTATGAATCCAGACTATGTTAAGAAATCCCAAACTGCATTTGTAAGAATGTATAATAAGGGATTGATATATAGAGGGAAACATCCTGTAAATTGGTGTCCAAGATGCCAAACTGCAATTGCCTTTGCAGAGGTGGATTATAAAGATAGGGTATCTAAATTAAACTATATAAAATTCCCATATAGTGAAGATGAAAACAAATTCTTAGAAATAGCAACATCAAGACCCGAATTGTTGGCAGCATGCGTTGGTATTGTGGTGCATCCTGAGGATGAGAGATACAAGGATGTTGTTGGAAAAACTGTAAAAGTTCCATTATTCAACCAAGAGGTTAAGGTATATCCTGATAAGGATGTTGAGAAGGAATTTGGAACTGGGGTTGTAATGGTATGCACCTTTGGGGATAAAACGGATGTTGTTTGGGTAAATAGGCATGGTCTTGAAGTTAAAAAAGCCATCAATGAAAAAGGTGAGCTCTCAGAAATATGTGGAAAATATGCAGGCATGAAAACAGAAGATGCAAGAAAACAAATAATTGAAGACCTTAAAAATGAGGGCTATTTAATAAAACAAGAGCCATTAGAACAGAATGTAGGCGTATGTTGGAGATGTAAAACACCTATTGAAATCATTGTTGGAGACCAGTGGTTTGTAAATGTTAAAAAACTATTGCCAAAAGTTAAACAAGCCACAGATGAGATTAAATGGATGCCTGAACACATGAAAACAAGATTATTACAGTGGATTGAGGATATGGATTGGGATTGGTGCATAAGTAGGCAGAGATTATTTGCCACCCCTATTCCTGTATGGTACTGTCCAGATTGTGGTGAAATAATTGTGGCTAAGGAGGAAGACCTCCCAATAGACCCAACAAAAGAATGTCCCTACACATGTAAATGCGGAAATAAAAATTTAATCCCTGAAACTGATGTATTGGATACATGGATGGATTCATCTATTACTCCAATGGTAATAGCTGGATGGTTGGATGACGATGAGTTTTTCAAATCCCACTATCCAGTTCAACTAAGACCACAAGGTCACGATATTATAAGAACCTGGGCATTTTACACCATTATAAAATCCATAGCATTAACCGATAAAAAACCATGGGATGAAATAGTTATAAACGGAATGGTATTTGGCGAAGATGGATATAAAATGAGTAAAAGTAGGGGAAATATTGTAGAACCATTCGAAATAACTAAAAATTACGGTTCTGATGCTTTAAGATTGTGGGCAGCAAACAGCACCCTTGGAAATGATGTTCCGTTTGCATGGAAGGAGGTAGATTTTGGATATAGATTTTTAAGAAAATTCTGGAATGCTTCAAGATTTGCAAAGATGAATTTAGATGATGAAACCATCGATACCATTAAAAACATTAATATTACTTTAAACAATCCTGTTGATTTATGGATATTAAGTAAATTGAATAGATTAATTAAAAAAGTCAGCGAAGACCTAAATAACTACAAATTCAACACAATAGTAGATATCCAAAAGTTCGTATGGCATGAGCTCTGTGATAACTATATCGAAATGGTAAAATATAGGTTGTATAATAAAGAAAACACTGAAAAAGCAAAAATTTCTAAATTTAACGCACAATATACTTTATATACAGTAATTACAAACACATTAAAACTTATGGCTCCATTTGCACCACATTTTGCCGATGTAGTTGGATATATTTATAAAGTAGATAATCTCCACACATCATGGTGCGTAGTTGATGAAAATCTAATAAGTGAAGAAAATGAATATATCGGTGAGTTAGCTAAAAATACCGTTGCATCCATAAGAAGATATAAATCTAATAAAGGTATGCCTTTAAATACTGAACTCAGAAATGTTGAAATATATGTTTTGGATAATAACGAATATGAAGGAATGTTAAAGGTAGTTGAAGATATAAAAGGAGCCCTGAATATAAAAGAATTGAATATAATAAATGGAAAGCCAGAGTTAGAGCAGAAAATTGTTGAAGTTATACCTAACAAATCAAAAATAGGTCCAGAATTTAAAAAAGACTCTAAAAAAGTTATGGAATTCATAAAAAACGCAGATGAAGGAACTATTGAAAAAATGCTAAATGAAGGAATTGAAACAGAATTTGGATTATTAACAAAGGAACATATTAAAAGTGTTAAAAGAGCATTATTTAGCAAAGGAGAAGTTGTAGAAACTGTCGATATAGACGGATTAATAGATGGAATTGCCATAATCCAATAAATTATTGTATAGTCTTATTTATTTTTTATTTTTTTATTTTATTATCTCTTTTTTACTTATTATTTTTTTATTTAGTTTTTTATTCTATATTTTATTATTTTTTTATTTATTTTATTTTTATATTTAAAGGGTAAGTGAATTACAAAATGTTATATAATACCTATTTTATAATTATTTTATAGATATTATGATATTTTCAATATTTAATTAAATATAAGTTAAATTCTATTTATTTGTATTAAACAGATTTTAATTTTCGAAATGGTTATATATAGGATGGTGTAATGTAATCTAACTTTACCATAAATTAAAAAAGTGATTAAAATGGAAGCTATAAAATTAGAACCAAATTTAAGGAAGAAATTAAAATATTTGTTGATTTTGACAGGCATGATATTTATGTTTGTATCGCCTGTAATAGCAGAATCAGGTGTAAATGTAGTCAATGGATTAAACAATCCATGTAATAATTCATTAGAGGACAATAGCATGCTTGTAAGTATGGCTATTATTATATTGGGAGGTCTATTCGGAGCTCTATTCTCAAAATGGTTTAAATTATCAAAAATAATAGCAATATTAACTATTTCAGTAGGTTCATTATTGGGATTATATAATTCAATAATGGTAATACTATGCAATAAATCCTATGAATTGAATTACTTAGTAGGAAGTATAATTCCAATTGGTTTTAAAATAGACCCTTTAACAATGTTCTTTTCAGGTGTGGTGCTATTAATTTCAATCATGGCTGCAATTTACAGTTATGGATATATGGACGATAAAAAAAGAAAATTGGCAACAGGATTCCAGTATTTAAATTTTGCAGTGCTTGTAGCTTCAATGGTTGGAGTTACAATTTCAAACAACAGTGTTGTTTTCTTGTTATTTTGGGAATTAATGTCGATTTCATCATTTTTATTAGTAATGTTTGACGGATTCAAAGAAGAAGTTAAAAAATCTGGTTATATCTATTTAATATATACCCATGCAGGCGGAATGTTCATATTTGCATCATTTGCCTTGGCTTATATGAGCTCAGGTTCTATAAGTTTTGACAGTTTTTCAAATATACCGGACATTACAAAAATAGCAATATTTTTACTTGGATTTGTAGGTTTCTCATCAAAAGCAGGAGTATTTCCATTCCATTCATGGTTACCCTATGCTCACCCTGTGGCACCAAGTCATGTTTCAGCCGTAATGTCTGGTGTTATGATTAAAATGGGTATTTATGGAATTATAATGTTATTATTGAATCTTGGGATAAATAATATCTATATTGGATATATGATATTGATATTAGGTATATTGTCAGGAATTCTTGGAGTGGCTTATGCCCTTGCACAACACGATATTAAAAAACTGCTTGCCTATCACAGTGTAGAAAATATCGGTATCATATTGATAGGTTTAGGTATTGGATTAATTGGAAAATATTACAACAATGAAATCATGATGTTGCTTGGATTTGCAGGAGCTCTTCTCCATGTTTTAAACCATGCCTTATTTAAATCATTGCTGTTCATGGGTGCTGGTGCTGTAATAAAAGCCACTGGAACACACTCCTTAGAAGAAATGGGAGGATTAATGAAAAGAATGCCTATAACAAGTTTGGCTTTTCTTATAGGTTCTCTTGCAATATCTGGAATACCACCATTTAATGGATTTGTAAGTGAGCTCCTAATATACATGGGTGGATTTAATGGACTTAACAGCTCAGTTGGATTATTAATAGCTTCCACATTGGGAATTATTGCATTAGCACTTATAGGTGGTCTTGCAACGGCATGTTTCACCAAGGTATTGGGAATATCATTTTTAGGAGCTCCTAAAACAAAAGCCTCAGAAAACGCCAAAGAATCTCCAAAGGTTATGACTATCCCTCAAATAACACTGGCATTAATCTGTATTATAATTGGTATATTTCCGATATTCTTTGTAAATCCAATTACAAAAATAGTATATGGTTCAAATCTTGCAGGAATTGATATATGTCCTCAAATCTCAGTATTTCCACACCTTACAGTAATTTATTTGATATTAATTGCATTAACGGCATTATTGGTATTATTGAGAACATTAACTTACAGAAATAAACCTATTGTTGAAGCAGGCACTTGGGATTGTGGATATAGTAATCCAACGGTAAAAATGCAATACACTGCATCATCCTATGCAAGCCCGATAATAGAATTCTTTAAACCATTTGTAATTATAAACGAGCATAAAAAACAGATTAAGGGAGTATTTCCAAATGAAGCAAGTTATGAATCCCATAGTAAAGATTTAGCTGAGGCTATATTCGAAGTATTATTGGTAAAACCGATTTCAGTAATATTATCATTGTTGAGATATATCAAAGATGGAAACTTCAATTATTATGTGGGATATGTAGTTGTAATTTTGACGATACTCCTATCCTATGTTTATTTAGTAAGGTGGTAGAATGGCATACATTGTAGAATCAATAATATATTATATAATCACGATTTCACTTGCTCCACTGTTTTTAGCTATTATAGATAAGATAAAGGCATTATCGGTGGGCAAAAAGGGACCTTCTCTGTTTATAAAATACTACGATTTAGTAAGATTCTTAAAAAAGGGACTTGTATATAGTAAAAATACTACTTGGATATTTAGATTTGCCCCTTTAATTATAATTGCAGTATATTTAATAGCATTGTTATTCTTTCCAATTGCAGGAGAAACACCAATTATATCATTTTCTTATGATTTCATAGTTGTAGTATATTTATTTGCACTAAGTAGGTTCTTTCTATTGCTGAGCTCATTAAACACAGCCTCATCATTTGAGGGAATGGGTGCAAGCAGAGAGGCATTTATGTCGTTCTTAGCAGAGGGTTCTTTATTTATGACATTTATACTGGCGGTAAAACTTACAGGAGCTCCGAGTTTGATGGGCATCTTGGGTAATGTAGGAGCTCAGGTATTGTGGCATCAGGCTGGAATATTTGCCATATTATCCATAATTGTTATGTTTATGATACTGATTGTAGAAAATGCAAGAAAACCAATTGATGACCCAGATACACACTTGGAATTAACCATGATTCATGAAGTAATGATTCTCGATAATAGCGGTCCTGATTTGGGGTTAATGGAACTTGGGACATTTCTAAAATTCATATTCTTTGGAGGAATACTTTCAAGATTGATATTTCCAGTAGCCTTTAATATCGGAGCTCTGAATTATTTGGTATTTATAGCAGGCTTGCTTGTAGTATCCTTTGCCGTAGGAATTATTGAATCCATTGGTGTAAGGTATAAAATTCCAAAAAATACAACTTTCTTAATGACATCATTTGCAATTGCTACACTTGCATTGATATTCTCCATAGGGGTGGAATAAATGATTGAAATAATATATTGTGAAAAATTAATTATTGCATTTATAATTGGAACAGTATTATTTGCATTATCTACTCATAGGTTATTCTCATTGGTAAAAACAGTAGCTCTTCAAAGTTTTTTAGTATCTACCTTAACGATAGTTCTTGAAGGCGGAGATATAACCACTTATGGATTAATTATTGCCCTAAGCACTTTAATAATAAGGTCTTTATTTATACCAAGTTTTCTTGTATATGCCACGAGAAGAGGTAATATTAAGAGAGAATTGAATCCATTAATTGGATATAGGGCATCCTTATTATTTGGACTAATTGTTATAGCCATAGCTTATATTTGGTCAGGATATCTTGATTTTGATATAACTAAAAAATTACTATTTATTGGAGGAATGACTTTAATAATACCAGCGTTATTCCTTTTAATGGCTAGGAAAAAGGCAATTACACAGGTATCTTCATATTTAATGCTTGAAAATGGTATATCTGTTGTAGGTTTAATGATTGGAAAAAACATGCAATATGTTGTTGAATTTGGAATACTTCTGGATATTCTTATATGTGTAATGCTTATGACCATATTAATTAATCAGATAAATCAACTATATATCCCCGAAGACCGTAAAAAAATAGAAAAATAATAGAAAAATAATAAAATAAATAAAAAAATGGATAGAATAAATAAAAAATAGAAAAATAGAAAAAATTAGAGTAAATTAAATTAAAATAAACTAAATTAAATTAAAATAATTAAAAGTTAGAATAAAAAATAAAACAATAGTAAGAAGAGAGTAGAACGAAGAAAAATATAAAATATTTATCAAAAACGAGGCGTATATTATGGATGAATTGGTTGTTATAATTCCAGCATTAGCCGGTATTGTAGCATATTTTATAAAGGGAAAATTCACGAGATATATTCCCTTTTTAGCGGCGATAGTGCAGGTTATTATTACCGCATATATCTGCATTGAACCAAGCCAAACCATTATGTTAAAGGACTATATATTTATTACACCTCTTGGAAAAATAGTGCTTGGTATAACTTCTTTGTTATTCTTAATGGTATCTTATTATTCCATAGATTATCTTAAAAACTCACATTATGAATCAGAAAATATTTACAGCTCCATGTTGTTATTCTTTGTATCAGCAATGAGTTTAGCGGCAATTTCAGACCATATAATACTTACCTGGATAGCCATTGAAGCCACCACAATTTCAAGTGCTCCATTGATATTCCTACATAAATCAAGAGAATCCATTGTAGCAACCTGGAAATATCTAATCACATGTTCTGTTGGGATTTCACTTGCATTGTTAGGTTCATTTATAACATTACAGTCAATTTCTCAGCCTGAACAGTTATCAGGTCTTTTATTCTCCAATATTATGGCATACACTGGAACAATAAATCCACTGTGGTTTTTGCTTGGATTTGTATTTATTCTCATAGGTTATGGTACAAAAGTTGGTCTTGCTCCAATGCATATATGGCTTTCAGATGCCCATGGTGAGGCTCCAAGTCCAGCATCTGCTTTATTATCCGGAGCTCTGTTAAACTGTGCATTCTTACCAATATATAAATTCAATGTTCTTGCAGGACATTTTGGATTGGAGAACATTACAAATCACATGCTTATGGCTCTTGGTTTATTCTCGGTATTTATAGCGGCTGCATTTATGCCTGCTCAAAAGGATTACAAAAGATTGCTTGCCTATTCAAGTATTGAAAACATGGGCATTATTGCATTGGGAACAGGAATTGGAGGAATTGCATTGTTAGGGTCAATATTTCACATGATAAACCATTCCCTTATAAAATGTGCCTTATTCTTAGCCACAGGAAATATGCTTATTAAATATGGAACAAAGGATATCTCAAAGGTGACAAATTTCTTTAAACTATTACCAAAAACTGCGTTTGCATTCACATTGGGAGCTATTGGTATTATGGGATTTCCACCGCTTGGATTATTCCTAAGTGAATTATTGATAATATTTGGGGCATTTGCCAATCATTATTATTTAATAGGATTCTTATTTATAACAGGCTTAATCTTAGTAATAGCAGGATTTTCCAAAAAAATCATTCAGATGTGTTATAATACTTCAAATCCAATTAATCAACTTAATCCAGTTAAAGAAAGTTTTGGTTTATATGCACCAAGTTTAACATTATTAATTATTTCATTAGTAATTACTGCACTTATGTTTAGTCCATATCAAGACATTTTATTAAATTTCCTATTGCATTGAGGTGAATAGAATGGGATTCTTAAAAATACACAATGGTGTGCCCGTAAATATTGATGACATACCAGTATTATCATTTGAGGAATTTAAAGAGAAAGTTTTAAAATTTACAGAAAATGGGTATATTGTTCATCATTTTGCAGTTCCATTTGCTAAAATTAATAATATTGAAAATAATAGTAATAATAAATATATAATTTATTCTGTTCTAAGAAACGAAGATGGATTGTATGTGGTAAGCACGATAGTTTCCAACTCCTACGAATCACTTTCACAGTATAACGTAAAATTTCAAATGTTCGAACGAGAAATTGCAGAACAGTATGGTATTATTCCAAAAAATCATCCATGGTTTAAATCCGTTAGATACCATAAAAATTATGTTGGAAATGAGGACGCATTTGGCAACGATTATAATAAATCAATTCCTGGAAATTATCCATTTTACGAAGTTAAAGGGGAAGAAATACATCAAGTTGCAGTGGGTCCTGTTCATGCAGGAATTATAGAACCAGGACATTTTAGATTTAACTGCATAGGTGAAAAAATTCTAAACCTCGAAATGGTGCATGGCTATCAACATAGGGGCATTGAAAAACAACTTATGAACTGCAAAAAAAATATATTGCCTCCATTAATTGAGTCAGTAGCAGGGGATACTGTAATTGGAAATAGCATTTGTTTTTCAGAAGCCATTGAAGGATTATGCGATTACAATACGGATGAACATTTATTAAATTATAGAAGATTATTACTTGAAATAGAAAGAATTGCAAATCATATTGGAACTCTTGGAGGTCTTGCAGGAGATGCAGGCTATTTACCAACAGCAGCATATTATGGTAGAATTAGAGGGGACTTCCTCAACATGTTTGTGTTGATATGCGGTAATAGATTTGGCAGGAGCTCAGTACGACCATTCGGAGCTCCTTTTAAACTCGACGATGATAAGATAATAGAGCTCATAAAAAGGTTTGAAACTCTTAAAAAAGAAGTTATAGATGTTGGAAACCTAATGCTTGATAATCCAGAGGTTCTTGGAAGATTTGACTATACAGGCATGGTAGATACTAAAACTGCCAAATTAATAGGCATGGTAGGTCCAGCAGGTAGAGCCTCAGGAATAAATTACGATGTAAGAAAGAGTTTTTCAAATGCTAAGGACATCTATGACCGAGGTATAGAAATCGTAGTTAGAAAAGATGGTGCTGTTAGTTCCAGGGCAAAAACATACTTCAAAGAAACGATAAATTCAATAGATTTTTGTATAGGTCTTCTTAAAGTTGCAGATTTTCA
Source organism: Methanothermococcus okinawensis IH1 (assembly GCF_000179575.2). Taxonomy (NCBI): domain Archaea; kingdom Methanobacteriati; phylum Methanobacteriota; class Methanococci; order Methanococcales; family Methanococcaceae; genus Methanothermococcus; species Methanothermococcus okinawensis. Next base: position 358,291 of record NC_015636.1, read on the forward strand.
AATTAATAATAGTAGTAATAATAATACAGATATAGAATCGGAAATAGCATTAAAACCTAACAGCTTCATAGTTACTATGGAAGAAGCTTGGAGGGGTGAGCTCTCCCACTGTATAATAACGGACGAAAACGGAAGGATAATTAGATATAAAATAAAAGACCCTTCATTCCATAACTGGAATGCCCTTGAATTAGCCGTTAGAAATGAAGGAATATATGATTTCCCACTTTGTAATAAAAGTTTTAATTTATCATACTGCGGTTTTGACCTTTAATGAGGGGATACTATGAGTATATTTAACAATGTAATTACAAATAGATTAACACAGGGATATAGAACTGTCGAATTTCCAAGCGATAAAATAAACCTTCCAAAAGCATACAGAGGAAGACCCGTTTTAAATCAGGATGCATCAGATGAGGATGTGCAAAAGGTAGCTTCACTCTGTCCAGCAGGTGCCGTAAATCCAGAGGATAGAACTCTTGACTTAGGTAAATGCCTATTCTGCGGCAAATGTCAAACTATAAAACAGGATTTTATAAAATTTACAAGAGATTATAGGATGTTTGCCTTAAAAAGAGAGGATTTAATAATAAAGGATATATTAAAAGAACCTAAAATGGACAATTCAAAAATTAAAAAGATAAAAAAATTATTTGGAAAATCCGTATATCTAAGATATGTTTGTGCAGGTGGATGCAATGCCTGCGATGCCGATGTAAATGTGTTAAATACGCCAGTTTATGATTTATCAAGGTTTGGCATTAAATTTGCAGCTTCTCCAAGACATGCCGATGGTCTTGTGGTTACGGGACCTATCACCAAAAATATGGAGCTCGCACTTATGAAAACATATAACGCCATCCCTTCTCCAAAATGTGTAATAGCAGTTGGAGCTTGTGCTATATCAGGTGGATTATTTAGGGAAAATGAGGAAGTAGTTGGAGGCGTTGATAAAATATTACCTGTGGATTTATATATTCCAGGATGCCCACCACACCCATTTACAAATTTATATGCATTTGTGAAATTCTTTAAATAATAGAGTATAGAAATAGTGAATTATAGGAGCTCCTAAAAAATTCCTAAAATTTTATACATCTATTTTTTTAAATCTCTTTTTCTTATTTCATAACATTCTTTTATTAATGGAATTATTTTATCTAATTCATTATTTTTTTTCAAGTACATAACGCAGTAATTATACTTATCATTCCACCGCTTAATCATATCATTATTTTGATACTTTCTTTTAAAGTTGCCATAACTATCTTTTCCAAAACACAAATTTAATTCAATTCCTGATTTCTGGAAAGTTATATTTACAAAAGTTCCTTTAAAATTATTTGATACTTTATAAGCAATATATTTTTGACGTGGTATTATAAATATAATCTCCCCTATCTTCAAAATTTGTTTTTTTAATTCGTTGTATAATTCAACAATATTATTGGGTTTTCCATTTAAATGATATTCTTCTGTGTAATTTGATTTATTATTAATGTTATGCATATTTTTATTATTTTTATCGGTATTTCCGTTGTTGGTTCGTGGTTCTTTATTGTAAGTATATAATTTATTAAACAGATGAATATGTTCCTCTAAGCAGTTAGAGTTTTTTCTTTTAAATGTTTTAAATTCTATTGTCTTTATATCGTGGTATTTTGATAATCCATTGAGCCCGTTTTAACTTTATTGGTTATTTCATCAATTATTATTACAATTGAAGGTCTCGTATTTATTATATCAAATATATATTTGTAAATCTCATTAATATTGTTTGTTTCAAATATTACTTTTTTATATGGGTCGTTTTTAACTTCATTATAAAATTTATCTGACAATTCTTTTTTAGTATTTGGATTGTCAATGGCGTCTAAAAATCTCATAATTTGAGAATTTACATGACTACATATATCGTGGTCTTTTAATTCTACTTCAACAATATACCAATTTTTGTTTTTTAAATCCACTACAAAGGCATCGGGGATAGTTCCAACATTAGCCATCGTTTTTATTTTAGATTTATTAAATAATAATATATTATCTCCAAAAATTTCTTTGTGGTGCTCAAAAACCATTTTCTCCAATTCATTCTCATATTTATATTGTATTGTATGTATTCTACCCCGTCTTTTAGCAAAATCATATTTCCACCTTATTTTTAAAATTTATATCTAAAATATATTAAAATAATAGTGAATTATCAAAATCACCACATAACCAACCAATACAAATGGAACAAATGGGTATGTTGTAATTATATTCAATTCATCAGGTAGTTTTCCTTCTTTATGTAAATTTTGCAGGAGCCCTACATCTTCTTTATATAGTCCTTCCCCATCGGTCATAATTATTTTATCGTACTCATTATTTTTTCCCAATTCTGCATTCACCATTTGCTTAAATCTTTTTAAAATGTTTGCACTTTCTACTTTAACATTATTATCCTTTAAATAAACCATATCCCTTAATATATCTCCCTCCTTTAATTCAGATATGGGTTTTTTTGAGGATATCTCTGCACCTGTTAAAGCATAAATTACTATGGATATAAGGGTGAGCTCACCTAAATATATAAAAAATGAAAGGAGAATATTGTTGTTTATAAAATAATTACTATCCACTAAATATAATCCTATTAAATAAATTGGTGCTAAATAACCTGATTTTTTTATAATATCTTTATATTTCGGTATTTTTCGAGATATGACTATTGAAATTATAATATAAGCCCAAAGGAAAAGCGTTGCATATGGAACATGATAATGATTTAATAGATATATCAAAAAACCAAATACCACAGCTAAACCTGTTGATGAGGGAATGATATCCTTCCAATATCTCTTCAATATATTGGTCATAGGATATAATGCCGCCAATCCTGCACTTATTCCTATTAAAAGTAATATGGATTTTGGAATATGGAATATACTTCCACCACCTACAAACAGTGGAGCTAATACAGTAAATACTTTTATATCTCCACCACCCATACCTATTCCAAGTATCAAACATAAAATTAAGGTTGCAAAAAATGCCCAAATAGATTCAATACCAAATAAATAATATCCAATGGGTAAATTTATCAATAACATTAAAATAACGATGATATGTGGAATCTCTCTTTTTTTAATGTCTGTATAAGAGGCTATAGCTAAAAGGACAAAATTAATAATATATGCAATAGTTAAATAATTAAAATCAATCATATACATCACATCTTAGTTATACTGAGTTAAATAAAATAAAATCTCTCTATATTATACTACATTATAATATATACATACTATAACATACTATACTTTTTTAATGTATTATTTATAAATTGTTGTTTTTTCCAACCTTCTTTTCAACATTTTCTTTAATTTTCATCATCAATTCCCTATTATTTAATATCCCAATTGCCTCATCAATCTCCTTATCTTTTGTGAGCTCTAAAATTTCCCTCAATATCTCGCATGCAACTTCTGGTTTATGCACCCATATACAATTCATACAACTCCAAATCTCTGTTCCATCCTTCCTTTTAATCATTTCCCCAAGTTCCTCATCTCCACATGGGTAAAATGGGCAATAACACCATAAGCATACCTGTCCATCAAAATGACATGGATAATATTGACAATTTCTATTGGCACCACAAACTCTAAGGACTTTTTTTAGATGTTTTTTTGCGAGCTCTATCATTATACCACCAATTATATCATATTTTATATTATATTTATATTATATTTTATATATTACGTTTTTATTTTTTATGTTTTAGTTAATATAATCTATATATGTTTTTTATAAAAAATAAAGAAGTTATAAAATAAATTAAAATAAAAAATAGTTAGATATACTATAAAATTATAAAAAATTTAAATAAAATAAAAAAAGGTGTATAAATGCAAAATAACTTAAAAAATAACTTAAAAATGGAGAAATCTGAAAGAAAACGGTATACTATAAATGATTTATTTGAATTGGCAGAAAAAATAGAAAATAAAGATTTAAGGGATAAAGTTATAAACTTTATAAAAAATCCTCTTCCCACTCATAAAGATATTGAAGATACGCATATATCTCTTGAAGACTCTCCAGCTAGTATAAAATGGCATCATAAATATGAGGGAGGGTTAATTGAACACATATTGGCAGTCACGAAAATGGCATTAAAGATGGCTGAAGCTCTTGAAGATGTGTATGGTTTGAATATAAATAAGAATTTAATAATAGCGGGAGGATTACTTCACGATATTATGAAACCACAAAATTATATTGAAAATGATGAAACAAAAAAATATGACCATATACCAAATTTCCATTTGGAGCATCTTACCTTGGCAGTTGCAGAGCTCTATAAACAGGGGTTTCCCATGGAGCTCATAAAAATAGTAGCTTCCCATCATGGAGAATATGGAGCTATGAAACCAGATTCAATAGAGGGATGGTTGTTGCATTATGCAGATAACATAGACGCCTCTTTGAACGATATTGCCATAAGAATCTGTCAGGCAAGGGCTAGAGATATGGGTATTGATGAAAATGAAATATATAAGGCATTTACGCCATTAAAACTATATGAAAAGAGAACAAAAGATGGAAAAGAAAAATTAAAGGATGAATTAAATGAAATCTTTGGAAATACTGATGAATATGACGATGAAGAATAAAAATAAAAATAATTAAGATTATTAATTACCATAAATAATAAATTCAATAGATTAATATTTATTTAATAGCACTTAAAATATAAATAATATAATGGAATAATAAAATAATATAAAATGATTTGATAAAATTAATGATTACAGCCAATATTTAATATTTATAGTATAAAGTATATTTTTTTAGTTTTATTATTTTTTCATTTTTTACATTAATTTAAACTTATTTTGGGTGCAATTATGGTTTTAATATTAAAGGATGCCAATATAATAAATGTGTATACTGGGGAAATTTTAAAGGGAAATATTGGTATAAAAGGAGATAAAATAGATTTTGTAGATTATTATGATACTATTAATTTAAATAATTTTAAAAATGCCCATATAATAAATTTAAATGGAAAATTTATAACTCCTACATTTATAGATGGTCATATACACATAGAATCATCACATATAATCCCCTCAGAATTTGAAAAATATGCTCTTTTAAACGGCGTGTCAAAGGTGGTTATTGACCCTCATGAGATAGTTAATGTTAAAGGTATAGAAGGTATTAAATTTATGTTAAATGACGCTCGTATTCTTGATGTGTATTGTATGGTCCCTTCATGTGTGCCTGCATCGGAGCTCGAAACAAGTGGAACAAGAATTACATCAAAAGTTATAGAAAATATATTTAAAGATGAAACCTATAAAAATAAAATTCTTGGACTTGGGGAGGTAATGAATTACATCGGTGTAATAAATGAAAATAGCGAATTATTAAAAAAGATAAATATTACAAAAAAATATAAAAAACTAATAGATGGACATGCCCCACAACTAACAGGGTTGGATTTAAATAAATACATTGGAATGGGCATAATGTCAGACCATGAATGCACCTCAGAAAAGGAAGCCCTTGAAAAAATACGGTTGGGACTTAAATTAATGGTAAGGGAAGGAACAGCCTCAAAAAATATTGATATATTGAAAATACGGGACAAACTAAATGATATTAGAAATATTATGCTTGTAAGTGATGATATATCAATTAAGGATTTAAAAAATGGTTATATAGTAAATACCTTAAAAAAAGCTACAAGATATGTTTCACCAGTTGAAGCTATCCAGATGGTAACTATTAATCCAGCAAACTATTTTGGTTTTGATGTTGGAATAAAACCTTCAAATAATGCAGATTTAATTATATTTGAAGATTTAACTGATTTTAAAATAAATAAGGTAATGATAAGAGGAAAATTTTTGGAAGAATATGATTTATTTAAAAAAGGAGCTCCGCACTATATAAACTATACCAACAACCATAAAAATATAAAATATGATTATCTTAAATATAATTCAATGAATTATTCTTACAAATCAGAAAAGGATTTTTTAATTGAAGGTATCGATATAGATATAAAACCAAAAAAATCGGCAAGGGTAATAAATCCCATAAAAAATTCACTTATTACCCAAGAAAATATACTAAAAGTTTCCGAAACAGTGGATAAATTAAATAAAAATAAATTAAATAGAATATATGTTATAGAAAGACATAAAGGAACCAATAGAATAGGCAAGGGATTAATTCATCTATTAAAAAAAGGAACTATTGCATCATCTTATGCCCATGATAGTCATAATGTTGTAGTTGTTGGAAATAATTTAAAGGACATATCCATTGCAGTAAATCATTTAAAGGATATTAATGGTGGATTTGTTGCTGTTGAAAATGGAAAAATTTTAGAGTCCGTTAGATTAAATATTGCCGGAATTATGGGGGATGATGGAGAGTATATTTATGAAAAAATCGAGTCCATAACTAAAAAAACAAAACATTATGCCATATATAATAATGAGGATTTATTTTTAACATTATCCTTTTTAACGCTTTCTGTAATTCCAGAGTTAAAAATAACAGATTTTGGACTTGTAAAAGATAATAAAATTGTTGATTTAGTGTTCTAATATTTAATATTTAATATTTTAAATTGGTGATAATATGATAAAAACGGTTGTTGGTAGTTATCCAGTGGTAATTAAAGAGCCAGAAAGTTTTTTAGAAAAAATTAAAGATAAACTTGGATTGTTTGATAAATATAAATATGCCATAGAAAAGGCAGTAATGGACCAATTAAATGCTGGAATAGATATATTAAGTGATGGACAGGTAAGAGGAGACATGGTTGAGATATTCGTTAGCAACCTATATGGATTTGAGGGAAAAAAGGTGGTAAATAAAATTGAATATACTCAACCTATTACTTTAAAAGATATAAAATTTGCAAATGCTATTTTAAACAGAAATATGGGAAAAAATAAAAATACTAAAAACAACTATAAAAATAATAAACATAAGAGGAAGAGTATTAAAGGCATATTAACAGGACCTTGCACAATTGCATCATCTATAAGGGTGGAAAATTATTATTCAGATAATAAAGACGAATCATTGATATACGATTTAGCAAATGCGTTAAAAAAGGAGGCAGAAGCAATTCAAAATCATGTATCTATGATACAGATAGATGAACCAATATTATCTACGGGTATGTACGAGTTAGACACTGCAAAAAGGGCGATTAAAAGAATTACAGAAAATTTAAAGGTTCCTGTTGCCATGCATGTATGTGGGAATGTATCGAATATATTTGAAGAGTTGAATACATTTAATATAGATATTTTAGACCATGAATTTGCTTCTAATAGAAAAAATTTAGATATTCTTGAATTTATTGATAGAAAAGTTGGTTTTGGATGTATAAATACAAAATTAAAATCTGTTGAATCGGTGGATGAGGTAAAGGATTTGCTTAATGAAGGTTTGGAAATATTAAACAATAACAAATCATTTATTGGATTAAAGGGAACTACACTTGACAAATTAAACAATTATGTAATAATAGACCCAGACTGCGGTATGAGGCTTTTACCATTGGATGTTGCCTATAATAAATTAAAAAATATGGTAATTGCATCCGAAGAGTTTGAAAATGAAGTAGAGATGAAGAAGTAATAAATAATAATAAAATAATAAATAAATCAATTAGATAATAATTAATCAGAAATAAATATATAGTTAAATAATATAGTTAATTAATAATCAAGAATAAATTAAAACAATAAGTAATATATTCTTATTTTTATTATTTTTATAAAAGTGGGAAAATGAGTAATTACAAATTTAAAGGGGTATTGTTGGTATTTCTGGTTTTATTTGGGGTTTTTAACGTAGCTAATGCTATAAAATTTGAAAGTTATAACATTACATGCAATATTGACCAAGATAATAAAGTTCATGAAATAATATTTTTGGATATATACAACAACAACTCCAAGGATATAGATGATATTACCTATATAATCCCACAGAATGCCTACAATTTAAAGGTATATTCTGACAGAGGTATAGGCTCATTCTCAAAAAATCAGAACGAAGGTTCTACTGAGATTATCACTAAATTAAAAAATCCAATAAAAAAAGGAGAAAGAGGTTATTTAAAAATAGTATTTGATAGCGATATCGTTTGGGACAAAGGCACTAAAAAATTATTATCTATAAGTGTTCCAGCAGTGGATTCAAATTTTAGTATGGTCATAAAATTACCACCCGGAGCTGCGGTGGTATCTCCTGCTGAGGGACTTTTGAGTATTACTCCACAGGACTATATTATCGATACCGATGGAAAGCAGATTTTCATAAAATGGAAAAGAAAATTAAGCGAAAGTGAAAAATATTTTACAGCAACTGTATCCTATACAATACTGAGCTCATCCTATAATCAAACTACTCCTTCTACTAGTTATACAAACAATATTTATTACAACATATTAATTGTAATACTTATATTATTAGCCGGGGCTCTTCTATACGGAATTATATATGAAAAGAAAAAAAATACTGCTAAAACCAAATATATCACTGAATTGAGTATTAAAAAAGAAGAGTTAGTGGATGAATTAAATAATTTAAAAAGTAAAATTGGCATTTTAGAATCCGAGAATAATATTAAAGATGACCATATTAAAGAACTAATGGATAAAAATAAAGAATTAAATAATAAATTAGATGAATTAATATTAAAAATAAATAAATTAGAAATGGAGATAAAGGATAAAGAAGATATCATTAAAAAACTTAAAGATATAAACAACGAACTATCAAATAATATAGACTATTATAAAAATGAAATAAGCACTTTAAATTCAAAAATAGATGAACTAAATGAACTTTATAATAAAGAAATGGAAGAAATTGATGAATTAAACAAATACAGTGAAAATATAATATCTGAAAAAGAAAAAACTATAACAAAATTAAAAAATAAAATAAACGAATATGAACAAACAATACTTAATTTAAAAAATACTCTAAATGAATATGAAAAAACCAAAGGCGAAATGTTAATGAGTATATTAACAGAAGAAGAAAAAATGATAATAAAACTGATAAGGGAATATAAAGAGATTACTCAGAAGGAAATTGTAGAGCTCACTGGATTAACAAAGCCTAAGGTTTCGAGAATAGTTTCTGATTTAGAAGGTCGAGGTATAATTAAAAAGGTTAAAATTGGTAGAATAAATAAATTAACACTCTCGGATGAATTAGATGGGTGGTTAAATTGACGATGAAAACATATTATAATATATTTTTTATTATCTTATTAATCTTGTTTATTTCTTTTGGATGTGTTAATGCCGTAAAAATAGGTGGCGAAAAACCTTCTCTCGTTGATACTGTGATTATTACAAATAATAACTGGGCAGACTGTGTTGTTGCTACGGAATATGCCTATAAAATAAATGGAATTGTGCTTCAAACAGAAAGCGACCATCTAAATATAAATGTTGAAGATATGATAAAATCCATAAATCCAAAAAGGATAGTGATTGTTGGAGGACCATTGGCAGTTTCCAAAAATGTTGAGGATAGTCTAAAAAAATACGGTGAAGTGGTTAGAATTTGGGGACCTACAAGGGTAGAAACTGATGAAAACATATTAAAATTATTAAATAGCAACAATACTAAGGTTCTTGTTAATGGATATAATTTCAGCGAGGTTATTATTGTAGCTTCTAATAATAATATTCCAGTCTATGCTGGTGTGGAAGTTTATAATCCAAATGAAGTCATTAGGGTTTATGGAAACAGCAGTGTAAAGATATACAGCATACATGATAAAAGATTTATCGGGGAATATAGTAAAGATAATGTATTAGAAATTCCTAAAAAAGTAATTATATTAAATAAACCCAACATAGATGTAAAATATTGCTATGATGATAATATCCATGCATTTGGATATCCAAAGGCAAATATTACTACGGATTATAACAACAGCGAGTATAATATATTACTGAATAAAAATAGCACTTCTGCACTTACACTGTTAAAATATCTGAATATTCCAATAACTACTCAATCTAATAAGGATATATTATCTAAATTTAATTCTGATGCAGTAAATAATAGTATTACAGTTGCAGTAGATATACTGGTGCTTGAAAAAACCATGGCGATTTACAAACAAAATGGAGACCTTGGGCAATCATTGGACGAGGCAAAAACACAACTATGGTCTAAAAATATACCTGTGGAAAAATACAATATACCCTATAATTACTTAGAATCTTATGTTAATAGATATGCCCATACATAATATTTAACATTAAATGATACTATAAAATTGATATAATGATATAATGATATAATAAAATAATAATGATAATATGATAATGATAATTAATAATATAATACTAATTTCAGGGTTTTATGTATTATAATACATTATTTTCAGGGGAGATGATATATCATGAAAATACTAATTTCAGTATGTGGTGAAGGATTTGGACATACAACAAGATGTGTAGCAATAGGGGATGAGCTCTCAAAAGAGCATGATGTAAAGTTCATAGCCTACGGTAAAAGCATGGATTTTATAAGAAGATATAATTACGATGTTTTTGAAACATACCCTGAAATAAAATTATCCGGAAATAATGGTAAATTTGATATTAAAAAAAGTATATTTAATAATAAATATAATCCTGCAAAGGCTATAAAAAGAGAGATGGAGATAATAAGGAAATACAATCCTGATTTAATTATATCAGATTGCAAATACAGCACAGTGGTGGCATCGAGGTTTCTAAGAGTGCCTTACTATATTATTACAAATCAAAATTGCACAAGAACACATAATAAGGAGAAAATTATTGTTTATCCTGTTATGAAACTGTTAAATGTAATAAATAAATCTGCTGAAAAAGTTATTATTCCAGATTTACCTATGCCCTATACAATATGTGAATATAATCTAACGGAATTAAATAACCTATCATTTATTGGACCTCTTATTAGATACAATCTAAATAATAATAGTAGTAATAATGATGATGATAGCAATGGAGGTAATATTGGTAATTATGATAATAACAACAGCAGTAATAATAACCGCAACAACAATAGTTATAACAACTACCCGCATGTTAAGGAAGATTATATATTAAGCGTAATTGGGGGATTTGAATATAGATTTAGGATTTTAAAATTGTTAAATGAAGTATCAAAAGAAAAAAATATTAAAGTAAAAATGGTCTGTGGAAGTTATGAGGTTGCAAAAAAACTCAACAAAATAAAATCACCAAATGTTGAGGTAATACCCCTAACTACCAATATGGAAGAATTAATAAAAAATTGCTCATTTATTGTATGCCATGGAGGACATTCTACACTCATGGAAGCCATTAGTTTTGGAAAACCCGTAATTACTATTCCTGATTTAGACCATCCAGAACAGGAAAATAATGCTAAAAAGATAAACGAGCTAAAATGCGGAATAGCATTATCCCACAAAACATTGGAGCATGATTTAAGCAATGCTGTTGATGAAATAAGTAATAACAATATCTATTTTAAAAACGCTAAGAAATTAAGCAAAATATGTAGAAATTGTAATGGAAGAGACAATATAAAAAAATAATAAACAATCATAAACCAGTTAGAAGTTTATTTAATAAATCCCTATCTAGTTTTAAAGCATTTAAGGTTAATTAAATATAAATATCAAAAAACTTTAACATAATTATTAATTATATCACAGAACATAGTCATTAGAAATTAATTATTATATGTATGTATCATAAGTTCTATACACTAACTGTTAAACTAACTAAATTTAACAATTAATTAACTAAAAATATTATAGTAATATGCTATATATATACTATTTATTGGATATTTATTTATTAGGAATTTATAAAATAGGAGTGGTATAATGAAAGTATGTGTTTTATCAGGAGGAACTGGCACTCCAAAACTTATACAAGGGCTAAAAAAAGTCATGCCTGAAAATGACATTTCTGTAATTGTCAATACTGCGGAAGATACTTGGGTAGGGGATTTATATCTTTCTCCAGACATAGATACCGTTCTTTATACTTTTTCAGACCAAATAAATGAAGAAACATGGTATGGCGTAAAAGAAGATACATTTATAACCCATGAAACGTTAAAGAAATTTGAGTCAAGGGATTTTAGTGAGCTCCTACGAATAGGTGATAAAGACCGAGCTCTGAAAATGCATAAAACTCATTACATCAATAAAGGTTATCCCTTATCAAAAATTGTAGATATGGAAAGGGAGCTCCTTAATATAAAGGCCAATATATATCCAATGACGGATGATAATGTTGAAACAAAAATATTAATAAATGAAAATAATGATGGACATGATAATAAGGTTCTTTTAAAATTCCATAACTTTTGGATTAATAAAAAAGGAGAAGCTAATGTTTTAGATGTATTTTATGAAAATTCCAACTATGCAAACGCAGTAGATAGTGCATTGGATGCCATTGAAAACTGTGATTTTGTAATAATAGGACCATCCAACCCTATAACTTCAATAGGTCCAATATTAAGTATAAAAGATATTAAAAACTCAATTAAAGATAAAGTAGTCTTTGCCGTATCCCCAATAGTGGGAGATAGTGCCATAAGTGGTCCAGCAGGGATATTAATGAAGGCTAAGGGCTATCCTGTAAATGTAGTAGGAGTTTATGAATTCTATAAAGACATAATAAATACCCTTGTAATAGACAACATAGATAAGGATAAAATAAACAATATAGATTGCAATGTTTTAGCTACAAATACTATAATGAACGATTTAACGGATAAAATAAACTTGGCGAAAGATATAATTGTAGGATACAAATCATTAAATGAAAAATAATACTTAAATAATTGAAGTAAAATAAACCAAGGAATTATAATATATCAAAGAATATTAATATTCTAAATTTAATATAGATATATAAAATTTACATACTAATTACATACCACATACATAATATCATTAGATGTATTACTATAATTAAAATCATTTATTAAAAAAATTATTAAAAAATAAATTTATTAATGAAAAGCTTTATTATTACAAGTATCGATAAAAAAATTACAAAAAATAAATAACAATAAAAATTACAAAAAAAGTTTATAAATGTATATAGTTATAAGATGATAATATGATTCAAATTACCCTTATACAAATTGATAACTACGGACCATGGACAGTTACTCCAAATCCTAGGAGAGAAAGCGATTTACAAGCCTTACAGTCAAGACTTTACTGTGATTTAAACCTACAATTCGGAGCTCATAAGGGGCTTGTATTTTATACAAGATTCGATAACCTTATTGCCATTACAAATGGTATAGATTTAACCACCCATGAAAGGATTCAAAATAGTATTAAAAACAGATATCCATTTACAGTAAGTATGGCTGTGGCATCAGCTAAAACTCCCTATGAAGCCCAGAAACTTGCAACTAGAAAGATTCAAGAGCATGGAAGTGCTCAGGATGAATATAGGAAGGAAGTATTGGATGTTGCAAATGATTTCCTAGATAATGGATATGTCCAGTTGGCACATGTTGATATAAATAATATTACAGGAACATTAACAGATTTGGAAAATGCCTATGATACATATCTAAGTGTTAAAGAAGTGCAATTAAAACTTATGAAGGAGTTAAAAAAATATGGTGCTATGGGTTTCTTTATTGGCGGGGATAATTTTATGTGCCCATGCAATGGAATGACTGAAAGCGATTTTATAAACATGTTTAATGATATAGAAGAATCCACAGGTGTTGAATTAAAAGCAGGTATTGGAATTGGAAAAACAGCAGAAGATGCTTCGAATATGGCTGATATTGGATTAGAACTTATAAGGGATGGAAAAACAGAATGTCAAGTATGCACATTGAACTATGAAAACCACAGTATAAAGAAAAAATCTCCTAAAAATTTTCTATGTCCAATTTAATTGAATGTTAATATATTATAACATTATTCATAACATAATTAAAAAATAAAATTGATAATATGTGTTTTAATAATCAAAATATATTAAAACTATGTAAAAATAAAAAAGTAGTTCTCGCTCCAATGGCAGGTATTACAGACGGAAAATTCTGCAAAAACTATAAAGATTTATTTGCCATTGTCACCATTGGTGCATATGATTTGGATAATATCACACAGCTTGCAAGTGAAAAAATTGTAAAAAGAGGAAGAAAAGAATTTTTGTATAATCTAAATAAATTCGATGAGTTAATAAAAAAGGAAATAAATGATGCAAGAAAAAGCAACGCACTGGTTTCTGTAAATGTTAGATTTAAAGACATAGATAAAGCTTTAAATAATATAAAATCCATTGGAAAATACGCCGACATTCTCGAATTAAATTGCCACTGCCGACAGCCAGAAATTACACAGCTAAGTATTGGGCAGGAGCTCCTAAAAAAAGAAAATAATATTATTCTAAAAAAATTTTTAGAAAAAATAAAATTAAATATAAATATTCCTGTTTTTTTAAAAGTAAGGGCAAATTTTGTGCCTGTTAATGAATTAATAAATAATTTAAATAATGTAAGACCTTATTTTAATGGGCTACATATTGATTGCTTCAATCCGGGCAAAAATTATCCTGATTTAGATTATTTAAAAGAAATAAGATATAATTTTAAAGATAAAATTATCATTGGGAATAATTCTATAAATTCTATTGAAGATGCAGAAAAAATGTTGAAATATTGTGATTTTGTTTCTGTGGCAAGATGTGTTTTAAAGGGAAATATTGATTGGATATATAAATTGAATATCGGAGCTCAGAACATCGGCAGGATATATTAAATAGATGTGTAGGATGCATCACACAACCGAAATGTTTATATATGATAAATCCCTTTGTATAGTTTGCTCGCATAATGCGAAAAAGCGGCCTTGATGTAGCCTGGTATCATACGGCCCTGCCACGGCCGATACCCGGGTTCAAATCCCGGAGGCCGCATCTCTACAAATATCTTATGTGCGCCAGTGGTGTAGCCTGGTATCACTCTGGCCTTCCAAGCCAGTAACTCGGGTTCAAATCCCGACTGGCGCATTTACTTAAATATATTATTTATACTAATTTTTAGGCTCCAAAACGAACGAAGTGAGTTTTGGACTTTGGGTAGCATCCTTTTTAAAGGATGCGTTTGAATCCCGACTGGCGCATTTTATTTTAAAAATATATATTTATTAATTTAGATATATTATTTTAGCTTAATGATATTTTTTAAATGTTATTAAAATCGCAGAGTTAGTATTTTTTATAAATATATATCTATTAATTTATATATTTAGTTTATTAAATTAATTATAATTATAATAACCTATATATACATTGCTTTTTAAAAATACATGTATAATATTATTATAAAGGGGGATGGTGATGTATAAAAAAATATTATATTCATTTATTTTATTAATAAGTATGATATTATTGATACTTAGTTTTAATACTAACACTAACACCAACAAACTTAACCATTCAATTAATACAACTGCTGTTGAAACAATTAATAATATTAGTAATAATATATACAACTGCTCAGGCAATATATCGAATAAATCCATTAAACCAATTATTCTTGTCCATGATGTTAGTCCAGCATATTTTGATGATATCAAAAAAATTGTATCAATTATTGATAAATATAATTATAGTAAAAATACAATTTTATTTGTAATTCCAGACTTAGAAAACCCGCCTAATGGTGGAAAATGGGATTTGAGAAAAAATAAGGAATTTGTTAATTATCTACACCAATTAGAAAAAAGAGGATATAAAATTGAGCTCCATGGTTATAAGCACACATATCATGAATTCAATTGTTCAGAAGAGGAAGCCTCTAAAAAACTCCATGATGCAGAAACTATAATGTCAGAATGTGGATTTAATAATATGACTTTGTTTCTTCCACCTGCATGGGCATTAAACAATGAATCCACAAAAGTGCTTCTCAATCATAACTATACGATAATACTAACCGATAAACTGATTTATCCTAATAACACCATTGAAAAAATCACAAATAAGGAATATACTTGGTATATTCAAAAAAATATAACTAAAATTAAATACAAAGAATATAAAGCGTTATCAGATTACCATAATTCTCAATATCAATTCTATATCTCAGTGCATCCAAAACCTGCATGTTATGGCGGGGGTTTAGTAGTATTAGATTATTTCTTAAATAAAACAAAATGATTTAAAATAAATAAAATAATATTTACTTAATATGTATTTTTATTTTATATTTTTTATATTTTTTATTTTATCTATTTTTCTTTTTTTCTCTTTTAACTTTTTTACCTTTTGATTTTACATGATATTTTTTATTATATCTATAAGGATTGGAAATTTTCTCCTTGAAATCCCTTGCTTCATTTGACATGTTTTTATTATAGATACCTCCTATTCTCTCAATTGCATCCAAAATTTTTATTGTATTTTCAAGGTATGAATATATATCTCCTGAATAGGTTTGTAGGTTGAAATTTTCATAGATAATCTTTGAAATCTGCGATGGAGTTTTTCTGTTTATTCTTAGATTTAATACATATTTTGAGAAATATTTTATTATATCCTCCTCAATCATGCCTTCAAATTCTATTACCCACGGTAAGACCCTATCTCTTAAATCCTTATCGGTTATTTTTGAAATATTTTCCTTCACAATCTCAAAAGCATCTATAAATCTTGTTGGAATATTCGTATGAATTATTTTTGAAATCTTATTTTTTATACTATTTGGCACATATAAATTTTCAAAAGGATTTATTAAAGCTATTAAATCCACAAGTTGTTTATTTAAATTAGTTCGAATGAGCTCGGCATCCTTGGGATATAAGAATGATATTGCCGTGGCATAACCATATCTTGTAATATTTATTTTGTTGTTATATAGTTTTATCATGCGGTAGTCGTTCAATTTACCAACAATATAATCCAAATCGTGATTTTTCCCAATTAATGGAATCTTATTTAATTCGTTTTTATTAATTGATATATTATAATTGTTATTTTTAATATTGTTATTAGTATTATGATTATAATTTTTATTGACTAATTTTAAATATTTTGAATATCTTTCAATAGAGCTCACACTTGCAAGTATCTGTTCCATCTCTTCATCCTCATTATATTCCACCATAACATCCTCAGGTTCCGAGCTCAGTAATTTAAATGCCACTTCATCCTCAGTATTTCCCATCTTGGCATGGTATTTTTTACCAATTTCCACAAGCATATAAGCCTTTCCCATATCATGCATGCCTTTTCTACCTGCCCTACCGCACATCTGCTGGAATTCTGATGGATTAAGCCAATCCCCACCCATTGCCAAACTTTCAAGAATTACCGTGGATGCTGGAAAATCCACACCTGCTGCAAGTGCTGCTGTTGTAACTACACACATGATTTTTTGATTTAAAAAATTATCCTCTACCATCCTTCTTCTTTTATATTCCATACCTCCATGATAGTAATCGGATTTTATACCCTTTGTATTTAAGAAATTTGAAATATATTCTGCCCTTTTTCTCGAATATGTAAATACCAAACTCTGCCCTCTAAATCCATATTTTGATTTTGTGTTAAACTCTTTTTTAACGATTTCTTTTATTAAATTTAATTTATTGTACTCATTTTTAGCAAAAATAATATGTCTTTCAAGTGGAACAGGTCTTCCGTTGTATATTACCACATTTGCATTGAGGTTCTTTGCGAGCTCCTCTGGGTTTCCCACAGTAGCAGATAAATAAATCATCTGGATATTGTTTTTTATATCGCTTTTCAATATGTTTTTTAAATATCTCAACCTACCAATTAGTCCATCAAGGCGAGCTCCCCTCTCTTCCATATTCAAAGAATGAATTTCATCTATTACAACAGTTCCCACATCCCTTAATTTTCCAGACCTGACCAAAAAATCGATACCTTCATAGGTTCCAACAACAATATCGGCATTTATATCTGTGTTTATGAGCTCCGATTTATCCTCTGATAACCTTCCCATACCAACTCTTAAACTAACAGTTAGCCCCATTTTTTCATAACGTTCTTTAAATTCAATATATTTCTGATTTGCTAATGCTACAAGAGGAACTAAAAATAGTAATTTTCCTCTGCCTTCCTTTAAGTTTTTTATACCTGCCAATTCTCCAATAAGAGTTTTTCCAGAGGATGTTGCAGAGGTAATTATTAAATCCTTTCCATCCAATAAACCCCCTTTAACAGCTAGTGTTTGAACTGGCAGGAGCTCCTTTATGCCCCTATTTTTTATAATTTTCTTTAATTCATAAGGGATATTTAACTGGTCTATTGTATAATTTTTTATTTTATCCTCTTCGCTACCTGTTAAAATATCATATTTTGTTAATTCAGGATTGTCGAGAGGATTTTTCATAACAAATAAATCTATTACCTTATTTACATCTTTAAATCTTCGTAAAAGTTTTTCTATAAATTCCTCGTTAATATTCACTTCATGTTTAACTTCTTCCATTGCACAGTCAAAACATATATATTGATTATAAAATTTATATCTGTTATTTTTAGTTAATTCATTGTATCTTCCCTTTATTAAACAGAATGGGCAGAGTTCTATGTAATTGTATTTAATATTATATTGTTTTAAAAAGTCCTCCAATTTTAATGATTCTTCATCATTGTTTAAATAAACCTTTTTAGAGGTTTTTAAGATATTCATCACTTTTGAAGGTTGGATTGGTTTTATATTCCCATCTTTTTCTTCTTTACATTTATATAAACTTAATTTAGCGTTAGTTCCCCTCAATGTGCCATAATATTTTATATTATTTATAAGGTCAATTATTTCGAGCTCCTGTTTTTGTTTTTTCTTTTTTAGTTTTCTTATTATAATCAAGATATCACCGAATTAAATTATATATAAAAAGAATAAATAATATATTTATTAACAATTAGTATTTCATTAAATTATACTTTAATTATAATTTATCTTAACTTTGGTGGTTTTATGATAAAAAAAATATACTCCCAAAGAGGACAGATAAGTTTGGAATTTTCTATTCTAATGTTTGCAGGCATAACCGCAGCAGTGGTGCTTGGATATTATATGATTAAATCCTCAATAGATGTTAAAAATACAAATATCAATACCATAAACAAAACATCCGATGCTACAATGAATGCATTAAAGACTGTGGATTAAGGAGATAATATGAAGTTAATAGGTATTACAGGAATGCCAGGTTCTGGAAAAAGTGCAGTAATAGATATAGCAAAAAAATACAATATGCCAGTAATTTCTATGGGAGATATAGTTCGTCATGAAACTGTGAAAAAGGGGTTGGAATTAAATCCTGAAAATGTGGGAAATACAGCAGTAGAATTAAGGAAAAAATATGGAAATGAGGCGGTAGCAGTTCCATGTCTCCAATATATTGAAGAAAAATATAACAACGAAGAAATAGTTATTATTGAAGGTATAAGAAGTATATATGAAGTTAATTATTTTAGAAAATTCCATCCGTTAATTATTATAGCCATACACTCTTCACCAAAGACCAGATTTAACAGATTAAAATCAAGAAAAAGAGAAGACGATACATCGGAATGGGATAAATTTGTTGAAAGGGATTTGAGAGAATTGGAGTTTTCCATTGGAAAGGCAATAGCTTTGGCTGATTATGTTGTTATTAATGAAGAAGATTACACCACATATTTAAATAATTTAGAAAAGGTATTAAAAATAGCCATTAATGATGATTAATTATCTTGCATTATATAAATATGAGCTCGGGATTTAAAAGCATCCTTTAAAAATCTCAAAATTCACTTCGTGAATTCGAAGCGAATCCTTTGGATTCGCTGACTTACAAAACCTTGAAAAGGTTTTGTCAAGTTATACGATGCCGTAGGCAGTAAAAAATCCGTAGGATTTTTTCTGACTTCTCGCTATCGCTCGAAAAAGATGCTACCTAAAATAACCTCGCTTCGCTTCGGTTGGAACCTAAATATATATAAAAATACGAGCCCGGAGGGATTTGAACCCTCGATCCCGGGGTCCGAAGCCCCGTATTCTATCCAGGCTAAACTACGGGCCCTTTATAACAATGGTAAATATTATACCTAATAATATCTTTTATATTACTGTCATGTTATATAAATATGTATTGGATATTACTATCATGCTATATAAATATTTATTGGTGAAAATTTGAGAGAGCTCTTAATAATAGGTATTGGAGGATTCATAGGAGCAGTATTACGATATATAATAAGCGGTATTATTCCAGTTAAATTTGGCATACCAACTGGAACATTGATTGTTAATCTAATAGGAAGTTTTATAATTGGTTTTATTATGTATTCTTCATTAACATTGAATATTCCACCAGAATATAGACTTTTAATTGTTACGGGATTCTGTGGAGCATTGACAACATTTTCTACATTTAGTTATGAATCCTTTTCACTACTTGAAAATGGATTTATTGTAAAATTTACAATAAATATACTATTAAATGTTTTCGGATGTATTGGAATGGTATATCTTGGAAGAATTGTTTCATTAATGTTATTTAGATAATTTATATATAATAATTATAGTAAAAATCATAGTGAATTTATACATAATAATTTATTATAGCAAATATAATTTTCAATAGATAACCAATGCCAGTAATAACCAGCATAATATATATTATTTTAATAGATATGACTCTAATAGGCCCTATTCTAAATTATTTATATATTATTCAATCATAAGGTGATTTTTTGAAAATTAAACCAGAATGTGCGACTTGTATTGTTAGACAAGTAGTAGATGCTGCAAAAGAAGTAAGCGATGATGACAAAGAGCAGTTTAGAATTATAAAATCCTGTTTGAATATTATAGCAGAAATGTATGGAAGTGAAGCAGTTGCAGCTTGGATGGGCACTACTGTCCATAGGCACTTAAAAAAGGTAAGTAAAAATCCTGACCCCTATAAAAGATTAAAAGATACTGCAAATGAAATAGCATTAAATTATTTGGAAAAATTAAAAGATGAGTTAAACCTATGCGATAAGAACGACAATGCATTGGATAGATTAATATGTAAGATTAAATTATCCATAGCAGGTAATGTTATTGATTTTGGACCATACAGCACAGATATGGATATTACTAAAAAAATAGAAGAAACACTTAATGGGGAACTAAGAATAAACCATAGTAAAGAATTGTTAAATGATTTAAATGATGCAAATAAGATACTATATATCTGCGACAATGCTGGTGAAGTGGTATTCGATAAAATATTAATTGAAGAATTAAAAAATTATTGCGAGGTTGTAGTTTCTGTTAAAGGAGCTCCGATATTAAACGATGCCACACTTGAAGATGCAAAGGTGGCGGGAATCGATAAAATTGCAAAAGTAATTACAAGCGGAAACGATGCCATAGGTGTAAGATTGGAAGAATCGTCGGAGGAATTCTTGAAAGAATTTAAAGACGCAGACATAATTATAGCAAAAGGTATGGGCAACTTTGAAAGTTTAACTGAATATGACATTGAACAGCCTATTTATTATATATTTAAAGCAAAATGCTTGCCTATTGCTGAAATTATAGGTGTTGATGTTGGTGATAATATACTGTTAAAAAATAAAAAAATGTAAAATTATGAATGCTATAAACTATTGAAAATAAAAAAATAATTAAGATAATAATTAAAATGTAAAATTATAAAAATCATCATAAATTAAACTATAATAATAAATTTTGAATAATTTTTTAAAATCTAAATAATAATTTAATTATTGGTGAAAAAATGGTATCTTATAAGGATGCAGGAGTAGATATTTATAAAGAAGATAAAATAATAAAAGCATTGATATCTCAAATAACATTCAAAAGGAACGATAGTATAAAACCAGCAGAAGAATTAAAAGGACACTATGCCGGGGCAATAGAATTCGGAGATTATTATTTAGTTTTATGCACCGACGGAGTAGGTAGTAAGATGATTGTTGCAGAGATGGCAAATAAATTTGATACTGTTCCAATAGATATGATAGCCATGAATGTAAATGATGCTATATGTATAGGGGCAGAACCTGTGGCACTTGTGGATTATATGGCAGTTGAAGATATAAATGAGGATATCGCAAAACAAATAGGTAAGGGACTAAACGAAGGATTAAAAGAATCCAATATAAACTTAATTGGTGGAGAAACCGCAACACTTCCAGATATGGTAAAAGGAATAGATATTGCTGGAACGGTGCTTGCCATTGTGAAAAAGGATGAAATAATATCAGGAAATAATGTAAAAAAAGGAGATGTGATTATAGGGCTTAGAAGCAGTGGCATACATAGTAATGGGTTATCCCTTGCAAGAAAGGTATTTTTTGACATTGGAAAGATGAATATAAACGACAAATTATCCCATGGAAAAACCATTGCAGAGGAGCTCCTAACTCCAACAAGAATATATGTTAAACCAGTTTTAGATATGATTAAAAAGGTGGATGTTAAGGGGTTAGCACATATTACAGGAGGAGGATTTAGGAAGTTAATAAGGTTAAATAAAAATGTAGTTTATTTAATTAACAATATTCCCGAACCTCTACCACTATTTAAAGAAATACAAAGGATTGGAAATGTTTCAGACGAGGAAATGTTTAGAACATTCAATATGGGTATTGGATTTTGTGTGGTAGTTGATAAAGAAGATGCTGAAAAGGTTATTGAAATTGCAAACCATTATAATATTCCAGCTTATATCATTGGAAAAATAGAGGATGAAGTTGAAGTAAATGGAGAAAAAATAAATAATAAGGTCATCGTTGAATATAAAAACAAAAAAATGATAATGAAATAATAATCCAAAAATCTCCATATTTCATAATATGTTTTATTTAATTTTTTATTTTTAATATTTATTTTTATTTTAACCAAAAATTTTATATATAACTATGTATTATTTAATAAAAGTAAATAAATTATATATAAATTGGGCTGGTAGATCAGACTGGGAGATCGCCGCATTGGCTATGCGGAGGCCGCGGGTTCAAATCCCGCCCAGTCCATTTTTATTTTTAGTGGATATTCATATTTATATATTGTTTTAAAAAAATAAAAATATTATTATAATATCTCTTTTAATGCAGATGGTATTTCTGAAATTTTTCTTACAACATGAGCTCCGGCATTTTTTAATGTATTCATTTTACTTTCCGCTGTGCCTACTCCTCTCTCTATAATTGCTCCGGCATGTCCCATCCTCTTACCTTCGGGTGCTGTTTGTCCTGCAATATATGCTATTACTGGTTTTTTCATTTTTTTAATATATTCTGCTGCTATTTCTTCATTACTTCCTCCTATTTCTCCAATCATTACAATAGCATCTGTATCTTTATCATTTTCAAACATTTCAAGTATTTCAACATATCCAAGACCAATAGTTGGGTCTCCCCCTATTCCTACACAGGATGATTGTCCAAATCCATTACTTATCAATTCATTTGCAATTTCATAGGTTAATGTTCCACTTCTTGAAACCATTCCGATTCTTCCTTCTTTTAAAACTTTCATAGGAATAATACCTAATTTCCCAACCTTTGGAGATGCGATTCCTGGGGTATTTGGTCCAATTATTTTAACTCCTTTCTGTTTTGCATAATTTATTATATCCATTGTATCATGAACGGGGATATGTTCTGTAATAATTACCACAAGCTCAATACCTGCATCAATTGCCTCATAGGCTGCATCCTTTGCAAATGGTGCTGGAACGAATATTACTGATGCGTTTGCACCGTGTTTCTCAACAGTTTCCGCAACTGTATCATATACAGGAATTCCATAAATTTCTTTTCCACCTTTTCCAGGAGTTACTCCTGCAACTATATTTGTTCCGCATTCAAGCATATTTTTTGTATGGAAACTTCCCTGCTTTCCCGTAATTCCCTGAACTATTGCTCTTGTGTTTTCATCTAAAAGTATCAAAATTTCACCTCTCTTCTAAGTATATACTAAAAAGTAAAATATAATATAATAAAAATAAAAATAAATAATTAATAATATCATTTAAATCGGTAAGTTAAATATATATTGCCTCCTATTTTAAATAATTTATTAATAATATGTTGATAGAATTTTAATTTATCTTTTATCTATGATTAATAATTATTATGTCCTGTTTTTATTTCTCATAAAACTAAAAACCTGAGCTCGGAAAATTACCCATAATACTAATTTAAAAATAATAAATATTAAACATTCCATGACCTGATACTTTTAAATATCATTTTTATAACATTATATCGTGGATGAGGAACATTATAAAAAATACGGATATATGCCGGTAAATTATAGTAATCAATTACGTTAATTTATATAATCAATAAATATAACCATCAAATCTTAAAAACGATTTAAACCTTATTTTACCTCACTAATTAACAACAAACAAAAACAATAACTAAAAAACATAATTACATTTTAAAAAATTGTATTGTTGTTATTGATAATGTCAATATTGTTAATAATATATGGGGAAAAACTATGCTTAAAAAAATATTCAATGGAAGTAAAAAAATATACAAAAAATTAACCCTACCTGAGAAAGAATACAGAACATGGATAGCACATCAAAAAGGAGAGGCTTTTGAAAGTTATGTATTAAATCAATTATTTCCAGAAGAATATTTTGAAATCTTAGATATGACGCACAATTTTGAAACTAATTCAAAAAGGTATGTTAAAAAATCATTAAAACCAGATTTTCTTTTAAAAGATAAAAAAACTGGAAAGATTTTTTATGTTGAATGCAAATACAGAAGTAAATTATATCAAGATAAATTTCACTGGGCTAAAAGTAATGAACAATCTAACAGATACAGAACAATAGAAAAAGAAGAAAACATACAAACATATATAGCTATGGGACTTGGAGGAACTCCAGAAAATCCAGATAATATATATTTAATGCCACTAAAAGAAATAAAATACAACGCTCTTTTTCCAAGTATTTTAAAAAATTGGGAAATTACAAACAAATATGATGTTTTTAAAATTGTCAATCTTTAAAGTAAGTATTCTATACCTGAGCTCCGATACTTATAAATACCTTTATAGTTACAGACTTATTTATATATTAATTTATTTAGGTAATTAGCATATAGCATATATAATAACAGTATAATGACGGTAGTTTCGATGGATGATGAGAGTTATAACATTAAAAATATACCTAAAAGGTATAATATATGTTTAATACATTACATTATATAAATATTACTATTTTAACAATTTTCAAAAAAACGACCTAAAAAGCCTTATTTTTTCAAAGCTTTAAAATCGATTTAAAGCACAATTATAACATTATTACAACAAAAAAAGCATAAATAAATAAATCAAAAATAAACCTTCTTTTACTTATACTGAAATTTCACAGCTCAACACATTGATAACTATTATTAGCCCTAACGGGCAAGGTCACAACTAAAAGCTCATAGTAATAATACAACTTAAAAAAGTCAAGATGGCATAGCATAGCTATGCCAATATAAACCGCCTTCGGCGGTAAAGTTTGGGGGGAGAAAAGAGAAAGTAGACTGGGTTCAGGAGCTCGGTCCCGTAGCATTAACACACATATGTGTGTAAGTAATACTAAAAAATGTGAGCTCTGGCAAAAGAGTAATAACATATGAAAGGAGAAAAGTTATAAAAAGAGGGGATTATTTCATAAAATCTTTAAGTTTCTTAGGCTTTAATTTACAATATTCCTTATATAATGCGTCTGCAACACATTTATTTTTGTATGCTGTCTTTTTATTAGATGATTCTTTTGATTTTTTATAAAAACTCTGACTCAGTCTATAAAAATCCAGAGCTTTTTTTTCGTCAGGTTTTGATTTGGAGAATATACTTTCCTTAACACATGATACAAAATCTGTAAGCCATTTCCTATCATTCCTATCCAAAACTCTTCTCATATAATCACCTCATAGACCTAATAAACTCAGAAGCTCTTTTAGCTTTTCTTTTTCTTTCTTTCAGTTTCTGAGCTCTGAAAAATTTTGGAAATCCTTCTTGCAATAAATCAACTTCAAAAAAAACACCTCCTTCAATAACCAATAAACCAGGAGACAATATATTCAACTCTTTAAACATGGAACGAATATCCTTATCAAACAATGATTTACTTGGGGAAGTGGTAATAATCATAGGCAATACCTCTCGTATTTCCTGAATTAATTTTGCAAATTCTCTATTTTTCTTAGAAGAACTATCTCTTTTATAGAACTTAGTAGCGAAATCATCCAAAAAAATACAATGATAATTACATAAGTCATCAGGTATATCTTCAACATCATAACATATCTTAACCTTAAAGTTATTACTTATCATCTCGTATGCCATAGCCATCATATGTGTAGTTTT
Source organism: Methanothermococcus okinawensis IH1 (assembly GCF_000179575.2). NCBI lineage: Archaea > Methanobacteriati > Methanobacteriota > Methanococci > Methanococcales > Methanococcaceae > Methanothermococcus > Methanothermococcus okinawensis. The sequence continues at coordinate 384,748 of NC_015636.1, forward strand.
TCCTGAGCCTCTTGCACCAGAAATAATAAAAGAATCATGCTCAGTTTTTTCAATATTATATTTTAACCATTCCGAAATTTTCATTTACTATCACCATTCTCCAAACTCTCAACTTCAATAAGACTATACAATTTCCTAAGAACTCCTGGATTACTAACTATCTGTATATAATATGGCAACAATTGTGGATTACGATGACATAATCTTGTTAGCCTATTTTTCAACCATTGTTGTTTTATTTCATCTGAAACCTCAGCTTTTTCCATAACTGATAATAAAAGATTATGGAGCTGGCTCGGATACCTTGGAGGTATTATCGACCTTGCCAACTCCTTCGTATATTCTACCATTCACATCACCTAACATTTTTATAAGTTCTTGCAGTTGCTTATTATCTTCCTCAATAATATCCTCTTCCTCAATTTTTTCTAATTTATCCAGTTCGAATTCACTAACTTCAGGTTTTAAATCTTTCATATAAATATTTATTAATTTAGAAACAGTTTTAGTAACTTCGCTAGCAAATGCGTTCTTTAATTTCGAATATTCTACATACATATTTGAAATCTTCTCATTCATTTCTTTGAAAACATTTGCATTTGTTAGAAATTCTATTTCTGAAAACATATGAACATCAGAAAAAAATATCTTTTTATTTTCCCAGTCAATTCTATCAACCAACCAAACAATCCCACCATCTTCACCAGTAAAGCTTAAACTTTCTAAGAGCTCATTTTTATAATTTTTAAGTTCGTTAATTTCATCTTTCAACTGTTCATAACGTTCTCTTGCAGACATATATTCATCTACGATTTTATTATATTCTTTGTAATTAGTTTTTTCTTTTCCAATAGCTTTTCTGTATGCTTTTTTAATTCTTTTTTTAGTAATTTTTTTAAGGGCTTTGTAATAAAAAATAACCTTCTCTAAATCATCAACAACCTTTTCTTTTGCTTTTATTTCTGCTTCCAATTCCCTTACTTCTTTAAATAATTTTTCTAATTCTTTAATACTACCTGCAAATTCAATCCTACTAATATATTTCTTTTTCAACCCAACTATTTCCCATTCTCCACTTAAAAATAATTTTTTTGGGAAATAGTATGGCGTTATACTTCTTTTTTCTAAATCTACATGAAGAAAAACTAAATAATCCACTTTAAAGAAACTTTTAACAAATAAATAAACTGGAAAGAAAAATATAATTGAACCCAATAATATAGAAAATAACCAGAAAGGAGCAAACTTCAAAATATAATACAATACAATTAATACAATAGCCACTTTTAAAAATTTCAAAAGAAAAGATTTTAAAGATAAAAATACCTCATACTTCCAATCATACTGATAAGTAATATTATCAACATTTTTTTTAACTTCTTCCATTATTGCCACCCTGCAAGTATTTCATTCTCCTTTCTCTTTTTTTCTCTTCTAGCGATTAATATAGCAAGCACCAATGCCAAAATACCACCACTTATGAAATAAACTATTTTCGAAAGTATTAACTGCCCAACTTCAACCTTAGTATATGTTTTCTGTTCTTCATTATAATAATCAATATAATCTTGATGTATAACAGTCAAACAGCCTGTGTCAAATATTGTATCATTAGCTGTCTTATTACTATTACAAATTACTCTAAATCTAACCTTATTTACTTCTCCATTAAAATTAAACTTAAATTTAACATAACTATCGCTAAAATTGTATTCTTTCAAAGTATCATTATTTACATAAACAAATAAAGCTAAATTTTTATTATTTTTATTAAAAACATCCAAATAAACACTATCGTAAATTATGAAACATTTTTCTTTATATGCTAATGAAATTGAACTATTTTCATGGGCGGATATAATATGAACATCAAAATCATTACTGGCTTTATAAATCTTCCCATAATTAGTTTTATCCAACAATCTATAATCATATTTTATTGATTTTACATCTTTAAAAATCGAATATGTTTTATTCTGAATACTTTGAACTGATTCATTTACTATGTTTTTAGTAATATTTCCAGTATTTTCAGCAAAAGCAAATGAGCTCATGTATAATAAAAATAAAAATAAAATAAAAATCAAACGCATCCTCATAAAAACACCTTTTTACCTGTATTCCAAACCAAAGCACCCCAACAAAAATCAATAATATTACAAAGTAAATCCGAAAGTTCTATCTTAAAACCAAATAAAGAAACCAAATCATGACTTCCTAAAATAGGATACAAAAATAAATTCTTAAACAAAATATCTTGTATCCCAAAAAAACCAATAACAAATAATATTATAGTTATCAATCCCCAATCTCGCCTCTTGAAATATTTTCTTTTTTTTTATAAATCATTCATCATCATCTCCCAAAAATTCTCCTATAATTGGAAGTTTTTTACCAAACCAAAGAAGCAAGAGCAAAGTCACCAAAATAACTGCCAAGTACACAATAGGAGCTCCGATACCAAACTGGCTTGAACTTGAACTAGCAATATCCCAAGTATGGAAATAATAACTAATTGGAGATGTAACCAAATCAAAGAATGATTTTATAATATTAATAATGCCCTTCATAATTTCAGAAAAAAAACTCTGAAAATAACTAGTAAAATCCACAAATACCACCTCTATGTAGGTATAACTAAACCTATGATAAATCTAATTATTCCATAAACTATCAGTATTATTATTATGTATGCCAAAGTCCATACAATCGGAGCTCCGATACCAAAGCTCTCAGAGACTGAATTTACAATATTACATACGGAATTAATACCATCTTTAACAAAATTAATACACGATTGAATAAATTTACTTGGTATGCTCAGCAAAGATTTAACAAATGAACCAATTGCAGAATCTACAACAGAACTTATTAAATTTTCAATATTATTTTTTGTTATACCAACAGCATTTTTTATTGGAGTTACAACCGCATTAATTACAGATGAACCACTATCTCCTGAATCATCACTTCCTGAATCATCATCCCAAGAACTGCCTCCATCATCACTTCCTGAATCATCATCCCAAGAACTGCCTCCATCATCACTTCCTGAATCATCATCCCAAGAACTGCCTCCATCATCACTTCCTGAATCATCATCCCAAGAACTGCCTCCATCATCACTTCCTGAATCATCATCCCAAGAACTGCCTCCATCATCACTTCCTGAATCATCACGAGCACCAGCACCGCCACCTCCTGAACCACCAGAAACTGTTGATATTGCATTGCTAACCGTTGAAGCTGCATTTGAAGCCCAAGAACCAACTGTTGAGACCGCAGAACTTACTGTATTGCTAACCGTTGAAGCTGCATTTGAAGCCCAAGAACCAACTGTTGAGACCGCAGAACTTACTGTATTGCTAACCGTTGAAGCAACTGAGCCAATAGTATCAGATATACCACTCACAACAGAACCAAAACTCCAAGCATAACAAGAATTTATAGAAATGCATAAAATTAAAAGTAAAGCAAAGATTTTTTATTCATAGCATTAAATCACCTTATCAATTTACCAGATGTGAAGTAATTAAATGATACTACACCAAAGAAAGCAAAATACCCCATTAAAAACATCAGACAATAGGGGTCTCCTGACAAAGCACCTCCAACAACCGAATTCCCAAACTGAGTATAGTATCCAACAATAGCTCCTAAGAATCCCCCTAATAGACCAGATACAGATTTTAACCTATTAGTAACAGGAGACACATAAGCAGAAACTCCAAGCATTGAACCAATACTCATTAATAATGAGCTCATCCAATCTCCAACCAAATACGAAGACAATATACTAAACACTATTGCCAAAAAATAAGGGATAATATGCCCCAAATCAGAAACTGGATTTTTATGAATTCTATAATAACCCATATTATCTCCTCCTTCTATTTCTTCTATTAAATAACTCATCATACCACTCAGAAGGATTAATCCAAGGGGTAGCACAAAGCCCAACAACCAATAATAATATTCCAGATGCTCCAAGCACGATATTTTTTGTAGTAACAGCATTGATTCCTTTTGTGTCGTATAACTCTAATCTTGCTTTGTATGTTCTACCAACTGGATTACCATCTTCACAGTTTAACCCATCAACAATTATCTGAACTGTCGAATCATCAGCAGATTTCAATAGAATGTTTGGAGTCACAGGAATTTCAATTTTATATGCTCCTGTTGCGTTGTCATACTCTTTATTGTAATAACAAATATCCCCACTACTCGTCCTGATGACAACCCTACCTGAATTATTTTTAAGAACCCCATCTACTGCATTATAATATACTACGATATTATCAACATTCTTTAAAACAGACCTATTAACATCCCACCTAAAAAATGTCTGAGTCCCTGAACATGACCCCAATTGATTTTTAGTATCTGTAATTACATAGTCCCATCCACTCATTGAAACAACAGGTAATCCATACCTATATTGACCATTCCAATACTCAGCTGATTTGCCAAGTATTGTGCTTGAATTAGTATCTGCACTTGATGCAACTAATGTATTTACACCAACATTACCCGCTGTTTTCATCATATATCCAACCCCAGCAGGTAATAAAAGACCAACCACTATAACTACCAAAAAACACAGTGCAGCCGACCTTTTAGCCACTCCAACAGCATGCTTCTTAACTTTATAAGAAACACGCTTTAAAGAATATTTACTCAAAATATACCACCTCAAAAAACTTACATAATATACTTTACAAAAAAAAGAATATATAACTATCAAAAACGCCCTAAATGTCTTAAATGTCCTAAATGTCAAAAAATAAAAAAAGTAATTAAAAATTATTATCCTCAAAAGCAAAATAATCCACATCTTTATATTTAACAGAAACCAAATAGAACTCATAACCATCCGAGCTTCTAAGAACCCTCAAACACAGATGATTACCTTTTCTCGTTGTTATATTAAAACTAATATTCACAAATTCCCCTTCATCAATAGACAAAGAATCAACATCAAAATTATTTACAAAATCCTCAGCTTTTTTCTTAACCTTTTGTCTTAAATCATCCCTAACTGTATGACTTATAATATCTCTAATCTGAATAGCAGTATTTGGAACTAACAACATAATATCAAACCTTTTTAAACGATAACAGCATAGATTCATACTCTTTTTGAGAATCCTCACTACCTAATGTAAATCTCGAATAATCAATCTCATAACCACAATGCTCACAAACATGTTTAAAACACTTATCGGAATACCTCATAATCGAACCACATTTAGGACATCTATAATATCCTTGAAGTGATAATCTTATCCTCTGAACTGTATCTGACCACCTCCAAAGACCCTTTTTTCCACCCAACTCTTTTTCAAGAGGAACTATTAACCTTCGAGACTTTAACCTTTCCCTAAGCCCCTTTGTATGAAAATCAAAAGACAAAACATAAGCCCGACCAAACAAGATAGTCTTTACTAAGTCCAATGGCAATTTCCACCATTCAGCATAATCCTGAATCACATCCTCACAAGTCAAAGGCAAAGGCTTCAAAGTTTTAAAATCAAATCCAAATAGTCTATAAGATTGCTCAATTCCATATTTCACTGAATTAACCAAATAATCTACATCACCAGAGAGCCACATTCTTGAAACTTCAGAATTCCAAGTAAATTCATGTCTATTAATTCCAGCTCCTTTTTGATAACGTTTCCACTGAATATGAACACTTTTTTTATCTGGTGTGTAATACTCAGTTTGAGTCAAATCACCATAAACTTTAAGATAATTATGTTTTCTTTCATCAGTTATATGTCGAAACTGAAGAGACTCACAATGTAACCATTCAACACATACCTCAGCAGATTGAACTGATAACCTAACCAACTCAGAAATGTCATAACCCCTAAAAATATCAAAAATATCAATACCAAATAATTTTTTTAAGTAATAAACATACTCAATCTTAAAATGCTCAAGTCTATCAACAAACAACCTACAAAACTCCCTTAACAAACTATCATTTTCATCTTCAAGAACATCAATGGGCAATACATTATCATCTTTATATGAGTCCTGATAAGGATTTAAGCCATGCTCCTTCATAAATAACCTATTAACATTAAAATAACCCCTTGCCCTGTAAGGACTTCTTAAAGATATTGATAAAGATGCTATTTCCCTACCATCTAATGACTTTTCAATATCATCCTCACTCCAAACCTCAACCGGAACTCGAAAATGAAAATCTCCTCTTTTACCTCTACCCTCCGAAACTCTCTGAAGAAATTGCGGAAACTCCTCCTTTAATCTCTCATATACCTTCTTATTAAAACTATTACCTAATTTAGAATATAAAAAGGGTATATCCATAGTGAGATACACCCTATCTATAACTATTCTCCTCTCAGAGCTCACCCTTAAACACCTTCAATACATCCTCTTCTGAAACTCCATAATCTTTACCAAGTAATTTTAAAGTTGTTAAACTTACACCACTAGCTTTAACTTTTTTTAATTCTTCTATCTTATTCAACCTTGCACCCTCATCTATCGAATTTCTAAAATCTTTATTATTATTGTATGCCTCAACTATCTTCAATACATCCCAATGAGTCAAATGCAATTCTTTTGATAACTCCCTAGATGGACAGTTAGCATAAGAAGAAATCAAAACATATCCCGAATTCGCAGGGTCAAATGAATGTATTATTTTAGAAGTATCATCTTTCACAGAACTATGTGGATACGAAACAATCTTACCATAAGACAAGTTAATCCTCACTGGCTTAGGTATCTTATCCAAATCAATTAATGCCACTTTATTCACCTCCTGACAATACTTTATCAACTACATCATCAGACAATCCTAAATCCTTAGCATAACACCTTATTGTTGATTCACTTGCTCCTCTCTTTAACATTGATTTTAATTCCCATATTTTGCCATTGGTATATAGACAATCAAAAAACTCCTTAAAACTCTCATTTACAACCATTGCATCATAGAATTCTTTAAGAATTGAAATTGGAATATTCACAATATAACCCATAGACCCATCTTTTTTCTTGTATGAGTGAACACTATCTAAAAATAGCGTTATTCTACCTTCCTTCGAATCATCTGGATAATACTTTCCATCTTCAGCCTTAGACTGACCTCTTTCAATTATCATCTGCACATCATTCCTAAACAATTTACCATAAATTACTGCTCTTTTTTCTTTTGCATCATATTTCATGATTCCAACCTCACAACTTGATAATTTCCATTTAAATAAATTACTTTAATATAATCTCCCTGTTTCAAATTATTAGTCCTCAACGGAAGAATATATTTATCACGACCATCTGAAACGATGTATTTATATAATGTAACAAACTTACTACCCAATGGCTCACAGTATATATTATATTCAACAACTTTGATTCTTTCAGGAGCAAAACCTCCAACAACTTTAAACTCTCGAAATATTGCAGATTTTCTAACTTCTCTCACATATTTTCACCTCCAAGAATCAACTGGAAGTGTTTCCGATATAATTGAGTTTTAATATCAACCTTCTTTTTAACTTTTTCAAACTCTTCTTTTGAAACATTTTTAATTTCACAACCAAAACCATCAAACAAATCTTTCTTTTTTTGGAAATCTATCCTACTCCTTGCACAACCATATGACTCAGGAACTCCCTGGACCAATACAATATAATATATCATGGATAACACCTTCAATCAATAAATTCAGAGCACAGTTCAATTATAGAAACAATCTTCTCAATTTCATTATCTTCAAAACCCCTTAATTTCAAGCTATTAACAAAACTCCTGTAATCCTCAGGATAATAGTATGCATATGAAGCAGTTATTTCATTATCCTCAACTTTCTCAAACTCAACAAATGGAGCCAAAAAACCACAATCGCTATCAATAATATATTTTATTTTAATCCTTAATTCTGACAACATAATATCACTATCATAACATAACTTCAGAGCTCCGACAGGTTAGTATCAAATAATTTTTGAAACATCCTCCATATTTTTCTAAATTTACAAGCTCAAATTTCATATCATTAATTAACTGCTTATTAATACGCTTAGCCCAATACCTTTCATCATCTAACTTAAAATATGGAGCTTCAAACTCTATTCTAACAGTATTGCCTTCTACTTTAATGTCACTACAATTATTATAATCCCACAAATCACTTTTTATATACTCCAAAGCCTTTATTGCTAATTCCCTCTCAAAATCAGAATATACATTTTTAATCACTGCACTTATTCTTCTTTTATCTTCACTCAACATGTTAATCATCCTCTTCTTTTTTGCTGTTAAGTTTAATCTTAACTTCATATTCCACTCCAATATATTCTGCTGGAACATATATTGCCCCTGAATTTCCAGACTGCCTAACTATTCCACTCTGAACAAAGTATCTTTCTGATTTTGATTTTCTACCTCTTGCCATAGTTTCACCTTTTATATAACGAACTACTTCTAATATTCGCAGTAGTAATTATTGATAAGACAAATATATAAAGCTTTCTATAATCGAATTAATTCAATATATAAAAGTAATATTATATATACAAAAAAAATTAATTTAAGAAATAAAATTAATGCAAAAGGGACAAAATGCTACTAAAAATTCTATCAAGAAAATATACAAAAAAACTCCTTAACATGTTAAATGATAAAGGGAGAGTAAGCTATGGAGAACTAGAAAACACTCTAAAAATAAGTAGTAGCACACTATCACAAATACTAAAAGAATTACAAGATTATAACTTAATAACCTACAAAAAAGTTGCAGAAAATAAAAGAATACCAAAAAAATATTATTCACTAACTGAAAAAGGAAAAAAGGCACTAATATTTTACAAATTAGAACAAGAATTAGAAAAATTAGATGAAAACCAAAATATCATAATAAAATACCAAATAATAAACAGTAAAAATCACACCGTTATCAACAATGCTAATGTTGTTAATATAAAATAATCGTGGGTGGTATTGTGGGTTTTATAAAGAAAATTATTAATTTAATTTATGGAAATAAAAACAAACAAAAGAAGCCTAAAACATACGAAAAAGACGAAAGATTTATTTCTCCAAGAAAAGAATATAATCAATACCACCAAAAGAAAAACGAAAAAACAAAAAAATTGAATCATTTACAAAAGGAGAAGCTTTTGAAAATTATATTGAAAACAACTTATTTCCAGAAAAATACTTCATTTTATTAAGCAAAACTCACAACTATGAAACAAATAATAAAAGATATGTGGAAGATTCTTTAAAGCCTGATTTAAAGTTTAAAGACAAAAAAACTGGAAAGATTTTTTTATGTTGAATGCAAATACAGAAGTAAATTATACCAAGATAAATTTCACTGGGCTAAAAGTAATGAACAATCTAACAGATACAGAACCATAGAAAAAAAAGAAAACATACAAACATATATTGCCATGGGACTTGGAGGAACTCCAGAAAATCCAGATAATGTTTATTTAATGCCACTAAATGAAATCAAATACAACGCTCTTTTCCCAAGTGTTTTAAAAAATTGGGAAATTACAAACAAATATGATGTTTTTAAAATCATAAATCCTTAAATATCCGACTCATGGTTTTGTTTAAATCATTTTTCATAGTGTCCCTATCTGGATGCAAATACTTCGAAGTAATAGCCATGCTAGAATGACCCATAAGTTTAGATAACACTTGCAAATTCATTCCATGCTTACAAGCTAATGTTCCAAATGTATGACGCAATACATGAGGAGTAACCTTTACAGACAAACCTTTTGAAACTTCTCTTAGATAATCCCTATACTCACAAATATGACCTTCTGAAAGTTTATATCCATTTTTATTAACAAGCTTATCAGTCTTAGGATTCAACATTTCTCTATGTTTTATATAATTACTCAAAAAAGGATAAAGTTCATCACAAATAAAAACCATTCTATCTTTATTCCCTTTACCTCCTCTAATATATACCAACCTATCTTCTAAGTGAATATCATTCATTGTAATATTTTTAAACTCCGATATCCTAACTCCAGTCGTTAAAATAAACAGAGTATATACATAATAAAGATAATCTTTAATGTTAGAAAGCAAAATATTAACTTCTTCCTCATTAAGAGATATATCTCTCCCGTTATTCTGCAACTTCAAGGATTTAACATACAACTTTATATTATTTTGAAGAATATATTTATATTCAACACACCAATCTAAAAACCTTGAAACATCCTTTAATCTTTTAACAACTGTATCTTTTGAAACTTTTGATAAATACGAATTATAAAAAAATATTGCATCATCAACAGTTATATCATCCCAAGACTTATCTGGAAAAAATTCCATGAAAATATGTAAAGAACTTCTATATCTCTTTAAAGTCTCTTTACTCTTTGAAGAATGAAAATCCAAATACTTCCTGACTAATTCTTTAGATACTTCATTCAAAATTCCACCTCTTTAATCCTTAGGAATTATCTCATAATTATCATCAACAACGGGCAACATTTCATCACGAAGCTTAAAATAAATATCTCCATCTTCCCCTATTTTTCTTTCAACCAATGCGTTAAACTCCTTATCACTCTCTATCAACACCCTAAACTCCCTTTGAAGTGAATAATTTTTTTCCAAACCTAAACGATTTACAAATTCAGAAAATGACCACCACTTATAAGCATCCTCATTCATCAAATAAATTAATTTTTCTTTTAATTTCAAAACATTATAACTTGAAACTGAATTATACATAATTTCTTTTATTTTATCCAACTCAGATGCTGTATTTTCTTGCAAATCATCTGTCTTAACAGTCAAACTATCCAACTTATTACTTACTTCTTCTAAAAGATAATTAAACCTATCAACAACATTTCTATTTTCATAGGTAAATCTCATAGCATATCTGACAAAAGAGCTTAAAGTCATGCCAAACTCTCTTGCCATATCTTGAAATTCTTTCAACTCTTTTTCATCTTTGAATGTTATCTTCCTACCGACAACCATATATACCACCAATAACATTAGTATATAAGTGTAATTAGAACAACTAAAAATATACCTAAAAGGTATAAAAAGCTATGGATGATGAGAGTTACCCCCGCTGACTGAGATGTATACATTAATATATCTCAGGATGACGACATCAGCACTGTCTGACACAGCTACCATTTATAGGATTATTTTAAATATTTATATTTTCATAAATTTAATATAATGTGATATTATGCTTTATATCGTTGGAATAGGGCCCGGCAATGAAGATTTTTTTACAAAAGAGGCAGAATCTATTTTAAATAATGTTGATTTAATTGTCTGCTATAAAGGTTATGAAAAATTTATAAAAAGATTTAATAAGCCAATTTACACATCAGGTATGAGAAAAGAAATTGATAGAACGATTTATGCACTAAATGAAGCAAAGGATAAAGATGTAGCACTTGTATCAAGTGGAGACGCCACCATCTATGGTATGGCATCATTAGCCTATGAGCTCAGGCAAAAAAATAACATCAATGTTCCCATAAAAGTGATAGGTGGTTTAACATCTGCAAGCATATGCTCTGCAATATTGGGAGCTCCGTTAAATCATGATTTTTGTGTAATTAGTTTGAGTGATTTACTTACACCATTGGACGTCATCCTAAATAGAGTTAAATGTGCATTGGAAGGAGATTTTGTTATTGCAGTATATAATCCATTAAGTAAATCAAGAAAAGAACCATTTTTAAAGACTATTGATATTATTAAAAATTATGCCGATGAGAGAAAAATAAATTATATTATTGGAATTGTTAAAAATGCTGGAAGAGATTCAGAAGAATATAAATTAACTACAATAAATGATTTAATAAATAATTTGGATGAGCATATGTCATACATTGATATGAATACAACATTAATAGTTGGAAATTCAAACACAAAAATAGTAGATAATAAAATGATTACTCCAAGGGGCTATTTGAATAAATATTTAAAAGATTAAAAATATTTTAAATATCACCAGAAGGTATTTTTCCTTTTCCATTTGAAGTATTTGAATAAATATTTAAAAGATTAAAAATATTTTAAATTATACGGTTAATGATTTTAATTTTATTATTATTTTTTATTTTAATTATTAGTTTTATTTTAGGGCGGGTCATTTTGTATATTCTTTAAATATCAACACTAAATATTAAAACAAATTTAATCATTTCCATATAAATGAAAATTAAAAAGTTAATGGAAATGAATTATTATGACCCACACTATTTTTATTTTATTTATCTAATTCTAATTCTTTTAACAACAGTCCAGTTATTTTCATCAATTACATGAACTTCTCTTTTGAAAATGTATATACATAGTTATTGATATACAAAGACCTTAAAACATCTAATTTATGTTTATCATCTTTTTTCATCGTTATTTTATTATCTTCTATTTTAAACATATATGCATGAGCTCCCACAGGTATTACCATTATATGCTTATCTTTATCCCACAAAAATGCATGATGGTTATAAAGGGCAGAAGACCAATATTCTAGAAGTTTGTATTTATCCAACTCTTTTGGATTATTGTAATCGCTCACATCATATAGCGAGATTTTTAATTTATTATCCTCGTCTTTTCCTATGCCTATAAATTTATTATTTCCTATTGGATGCAAATATGTAGAATACCCAGGAATTTTTAATTCTCCAAGTAATTTTGGATTTTCTGGGTCTTTTAAGTCTATTACAAGTAAAGGGTCAGTTTCTTTATATGTAACGATATATACCTTATCTCCATAAACCTAACTGCATATATTCGCTCCCCTTTTTCAATATTGGTAAGTTTTCCCTTTATATTTAGTTCATTATCAAGAATATAGATATTGTTAGTAGTTCTATCTCTAAATTTCCAATAGTTTCCTATTGTTGTAGCCACCCTTAAATTGCCGTTGTATTCGTCCATTGCAAATTGATTTATCAATCTTCCAGGAACGCTTCCACTTTTAACTTCAAAGGTATTTATGTTTATTTTCATTATTCCTGTTTTTTCAATTCTTCCCAGTGTTCTTCGAGATATAACTCATAATCATTATTTATTCTATTCACTAAATTTAGTCTATCTTCATTTGAAAGGGTTTTTAAATAACGCTCCAATATTATTCTAATCTCAACAGATTTTGCTTCATCACCAAATATTTTTGAATCTAAAACCTCGTTGATTAAATTGGAAGTATTTTCTGGAAAATACTTATTTGAGTTTTCCTTTAAGAAGTTAATAAAAAATTTATTTTCATTAGGTCTTAGGTGATATGTGAAATAAATATTTTTTGACATATGTGTGGTGGTTTCATAAGTGCCTGCTGTAGCTATGGTATGTGCAATATTGCCGCTATTTATATCGATTGATGATATTATATAGGTTCTATCGAAATTGTTCAATAATGTATCTGGTATTATTGGAATGTAATAGTTATTGTAATTTATTTTTACATCATTCCAAATAATTGGATAATTTACAGTCAAATTTTGTATAATTAAATATAATTTTCCATTATAAACCCTAGACTCCACATAAAAACCATTTAAATCCTTTTCCCATTTTAATATTGGATTTTTTGGATTAGATACATTGTAATTCAGTATTTTATTATACTTATTGTCGATTATTATTAAATTGTTGTTGTATAAATATAACTGACAGTGTGATTACGGTATTCCTCTCTTTATTAGTTCTTTACTACACGATTTAACCACTTCATAAAATGATAAACCATATTTATGGCTTAAATATTCTATGCAATTTGAAACTATTGCTAAAAATCTAATAAACCCTATATTACTATTTTTAGATGTTAAATAGTTCCCTTCAATTTTTAAAACTGATTTATCCCTTTGATGCTTTTCTTCTATCATAGGTCTCTTGATATATTCCCCTATTATATTTTCTGCCTTCTTTTTATGGTCTATACATACCAAATACTTGGGTTCCTCCTGGTTTCGAAGCGAATCTGAAAGATTCGCTGACTTACAAAAACCCCTTGGGTTTTTGTTAAGTTTCATTAGCACTGCAACGATTTTAACCCTACCTACATTAGGGATATTAACCACTTTATGATATAGTTTAACTTCTGTTTCGTTAATTGTCCTTAATTTAAACTTATTTTCTTCCAAATCCTTCTTAAATAGTTTTTCTATTTGGACTTTCTTACCAAAATACTCAACTATGATGTTTTTCTTAATTTTCCCAATGTAACATAGACCCAATTTCTTAGACTCCTTCATAACATCCTTTGTAGTTATAAAAGCGTCTCCTATTACCGTCCTGATATCGGTGTTGGATAAGAACCCAAGAATATCTATAAATATATTTGTAGATTTTTTGTTTAAAGGTTTTGTTGTAGTATAAATTGAGTATATCCCTTTTTATTATGATAAATACAGCAATTTATTTGTTCTTGATATAATTTTCTATGTTCTTCGATGTAATTATATCTAATAATACATCCATAAACCTTTTCACTCCATCTCCTTATGAATGTTGAATCAATTATTGCAGTGAATTTAAACCTTTTATCATTCAAGATATCGGGAAGGCTTGCTAATTGGTTATATACGCAAATCTCATTTTTTGATAGTTTTTGAATGTTTTTGATGATGGTAGTTCTGTGGATTTTTGAAATACTCTCTGAAAATGCTTTAATGGTCTTTATTGGGGTTAGCACTCTAACCTGTGCAAACCTGGATAACTCATCTGAACAGTTAAATCCTAAACTATTTATAGAATTAGTGAGTACATTATTAAGTGTTTCTAACCTGTTATCACTAAACTTTTTTATTTGAGTATATTGCTTTTAACTATTTTTATTTTTTGATGTTAAGGTTGATATCGTTAAATCACACTATCAGAAATATAAATTTCCTCCATGTGAAATATTTTTAATAATATCTGCTGATTCTGGTGGAAGGGCATTTAATATATATGATTCTCTACTTCCATAGGATAATAATATTTGGTGCTGTATCTTACAATAGGATATCTTTCTGGTGAATAATAGATATAATTTCCATTGGTTTTTACTATATCTGCCTCATCTATGCCTTTTACCTGCACATTGGTTTCAGAATATCTATTCGCACTATTGGAATTTGAAATAGCCTCTGTTGTAGATAAAGCTTTTATTTCTCCTCTCGATGAAGTGCTAAAACCACCAATCATATTTGGATATCCATAACTATAACTATGGTCTGTTGATTTATTAATAAATTCCTTAAATGTGGTTTCATTTGCTGGAACCATCTTAAATTCGCTATTAATTGTAGTATTATTCATTGCATTTCCGTTTTCATTATTACTATTGTATACACACACCCACAAAATACTACTAAGCATATAAATATACCAATTAAAATAGGGGCTCCCTTCATAACACCACCAAATATTTATTGATATAAATTTAAGTTAATCCCACCACCATATGCATACAATATATAGTATAAAGTATTATAAATAAATAAGTCTTATAAATAACTATTATTAACCTTATTATTACTAAATTATTACTAAATCTTATTATTATTAATTTTATTTAATTATAAGTATATATTTAGGTGAAATTATGAAAATGGTTAAAGTATGCTCCCCTGGGACTTCTGCAAATTTAGGACCTGGTTATGATGTTTTTGGATTGGCACTTTATGAACCCTACGATACAATTACCGTTATGAAAACAGATGATAGTAACGACAATGATAATAAAATAACCATAACTATGGAAGGAGAAAAATGCGAAGAAATACCAACTGATGTTGATAAAAACACAGCAGGAGTTGTAGCTAAAAAAATGATGGAAGATTTTGATATATCCGACAATATACATATACATATCGAAAAGGGTATAAAACCTGGAAGTGGATTGGGAAGCAGTTCCGCATCCTGTGCGGGTATTGCTGTGGCAATGAATGAATTGTTTGATTTAAAACTTTCAAAATTAGAGCTCACCCAATATGCATCATTAGGTGAAGCTGTTGCCGCAGGAGCCCCACACGCAGACAATGTTGCACCAGCAATATTTGGTGGATTCACAATGGTTGTTGGTTATGAACCCTTAGAAATACTCCATACTCCCGTAGAATTTGAAGTATTGGTGGCTCTTCCAAATATACAAATACCTACAAAAGAAGCTAGGGAACTTGTTCCAAAAAATATTCCTATAAAAGACATGGTAAATAATGTAGGAAAGGCATGTGGAATGGTTTATGCACTTCACACAAATAATATAGAGCTCTTTGGAAAATATATGATGCATGACGCCGTGGTTGAACCATGCCGAGCTCCGTTAATTGAGGGCTATTCAGAGGTTAAAGAAAAGGTTAAAGATTTAGTATATGGCATCACCATAAGTGGTTCAGGTCCCGCAATAATATCCTTACCTAAAAAGGAACATATCTTAGAAGTTAAAAAAATATTTAAAGAAACATGGAATTGCCCGATATACTACACAAAAGTAGGTCCTGGGGCTTATGTATTGGAATCTAAATAATATATCTTTTATATGTTCATTTAATTAATTTTATTATTTCTATTCCTTTAAAGCATACCTAAATATTTGTGCATCTGTGAGGTGCAAATTACATTGTCTTTTAGATGAGCTCCGCACAATTCCATAATATCTAATAACTTCTTATTGGTAGGTGTGGTTTTTATATTTAAACATGAGCTCACTGGTTGTATGCATAGCATAATATCCCCAATATCCGATAAATCCTTTGCAATATTTTCTACAACCTTTGGATTTGTATTTCCCATGATTACTACCTTTGCATATACATCAGAACCTAAATCATACAATTTTTTTATAGATTTTAACTCGTTTTTATAAAGTTTAGTATAAGTTTCAATATCCATATTAACAAAATGTTCTAAAAGCTTTATATCTATTGAAGCATAGTCAAAAAAGGTTATTCTATCTGGATACATACCGTTGCTTTCCAAATGAGTTTTATAACCTAAATTATGAAGGATTTTGGAATATTCTTTTATTTTATCTGCATATAACAAAGGTTCTCCCCCTGTAAATGATATTGCAAACAAATCAGGGGTTTTTAATTTGTTTATAACATCGATTAATTTATCATTATCATTTATATCGTCATATTCCTTAAACTCCCCACTTCCGGGAATCTCTTCAACCCTACATATCAGGTTATCTTTTACATGTTCATCACAATATATACAGTTCAGAGGGCATCCCTTAAATCTAACAAAAATATATCTTCTTCCAATAAACTTTCCTTCCCCCATTATAGATGAAAATATCTCACTAATCAAAAAATCACCGCTTATATTTTAAATTTCTTAAAATTAACTTTTCAAAATATATATTATTATATTATTATGCTAATTTGGATATTTTTTATATTATTTTTTTATAGTTTATAACATAGTATTAATTTCAATAGATGGCATATATATTATTGTTTTAAATAATGAACAATAGATATATTTATATACTATAAAAACAAGTTATACTTAACCATAAATATGGTGAATAAATAAATATATTTTTAACTTAGGTGAATAAAATGGTTTTTGGCGAATACAGACAAAATGAAAGAAATGTTCCTGTTGTTGAAGGAAAAGAATATGATGTAACAATTGAAGATGTAGGAAGAGGGGGTGACGGAATAGCAAGAATCGAAGGATTCGTTATTTTCGTCCCTAACACTACAAAAGGAGAAACACTCACAGTTAAAATCACATCAGTAAAACAAAAATTTGCTTTTGCTGAAAGATTATAATTCTCTTATTCTATTTTTTATTTTTTTATTATTTAATCGATATATCTAAATTAATAACTTATAGCTGCAAACATAAATTATATAATATCAAAAAACTTAATAATTATAAAATATAAAATAAGGCATCAGTTTTTTATAATTTTCTCATCATTATCAGCCGGGGATAACATCATCATCTGCCTTTTTATTAAAGTATATCTTTATAATATAAAATCTATTATATTAAATATTAATTAAATTAATTTGGAATATAGTTATCAAGAACATTTAGAATATCTTTTACCAATTTTCTTTCACTAACTGAATCAATTTCACCATTTGAACTAACAACAATATATAGTTTAACATTATTTTTAACAATAGGTATTATATATCTATGTCCATCTTCGCATTTAATAGCTACTTTTAATAAATTACTATTTAGTGATTTATCGATATTTTGAAATAATGCACTGTATTGAGCAGAGTCCTCATCGGGGTCTTTAAGTGTAGATATAATAGGCAAACCTTCCTCATTAGCTATGGTTATATCCGATACATTATTTTCAAAAGCTATTTCCATTAAATCATATTTGTCAGATAATTTTTTATTATTAAAATCCACAGTATGTTTTTTTAGTTCAAGCAAACCGTTTATAATTTCATTTTCAAGTTCTTCTTTTTGTTTAGATTCCTGCTTATATTTTTCCACCTTATTTAATTCCCAGACTAAAAACGTAGTGGTAAATCCTAAAATTAATGCCACGATAAATATATATATGAGTTCCATAAAATACACCGCCCTTACAGTAATTCAATAGATACTTTTGAATCCATATTTATAATATAATTGTTTAATATATTATATATCCCATCCTTTATATACTGCACATTCACATCCTTTTTAATAAGTCCAAATTTCTTTTTAGGTTTTAATTTAATTTTACAATTACAGATATATCCTTGATTGTATTCCACTGAAATATCTATTAAAAAATCTTGAATGTCTTCTTGATTTTTTAAGAATTCTGAGATTTTCTCATTTATCTCGTTCTCAATATTTTTTAATTCATATGCATCGGGAACTACAACATTCTGAATAATATTATCTATTGTATCATCACTTGGTGCATTTATTCCCAGTTTTTTTAGAAGTTCTTCTTTATTTAAAGGTTCATTATCTTTTTCTTCATTATCCTTATTAGTAGGGCTTATTTCTTTCTTTTCAGATAATTTATATATAAACTCATCTAAATCTTCCCCATTTGACTCATTTTTATTTTCATCCTTTGAACTGTCTTCTTTTAATTTACTATGTGGATAATACTCTGTTAATATATTTATTTTTTCAATATTATACTCATATATATCTATAACCACATCTGAATCATTTAATAATTCTTTAATAAAATCACATGCACAATTTCCAAATAATACTCCATTGTTATCCTCATAATAAGCTAAAATGGGCTCTTTGTTGTGGTATATTATATGAGCTCTTTTAAATTTACCATCACTATCTTTTTTAAATACATCCAATAATCTATAATCTTCTAAATATTCTTTGTATTCTTCACATCCTCCTGTTATTCCCATTTTTAAAGGTTTTCCAGAAGGGATATTTAATACTATTTTTTGATATTTGCATAATACATCTTTATCCATATCCCTAAATATTTTTTCTTCTACTTTTGGTTCTACTTTTGGTTCTGGTTTATTCAAAAACATTTCTTTAAACAAATCTTTCATAAGTTTTAATTTATCTAAATCATATTGATAAAGTTCTACAATGCAGTTATTATTTTTTTTCATTTCTTCAATATATTCAATTGCCCTGTTTCCAAATAACTCGGTATTGTTATAGCTGTAATAATAACCCACAGGCATACTATTTTCCAAAAAAATATAACCCTCTTCAAAACCATAATCCCTTTTTATTGATAATCTTAGATATCCATTAAAATTCTGTAAGTTTTTAGTTAATTCTTCACAATTTTTACCCATTTTTACAAAGGTTCCTTCGATAATATTGGTACTCATTTTAATCCCCTATTCTGCTAAAAATAAGATATTTAAAAAATATTTAAAAAAATTAAAATGTATAAAATATATATCCAATTCAATTTAATAATAATTAATAATATTAACATCTCATTGAATATTTAACCTCTTGTATATATTATAACCTATCAACCCTGCAAATATTCCAGCACCAAAACCGTTATCCATATTTACTACTGCAAGTCCAGGAGTACAGGAGTGAAGCATTGTAAGAAGAGGAGTTTCTTTTATACCATATCCTGTTGAGGTTGGAACTCCAATAACTGGAACATCTACAAGAGATGATACTACCGAGGGCAGAGCTCCTTCCATTCCTGCAATTACAATTATGCAATATACATCCTCATCTACCATTTTTTTTAAAGGCTTTGTAATTCTATGTATGCCTGCAATTCCAACATCATAAGCCGTTAAAACATCACATCCCATGATTTTTGCCGCTTCTTTTGCCTCTTCAGCCACAGGTATGTCAGATGTTCCTGCTGTAATTATTCCAATCTTTCCAATACTTTTTATTTTATAATTCTTTTTTGTAAGAGCTATTGTTTTTGCTATGTTATTAATTCCAATATTGTAATATTTATCGATATCTTTTATATTATTTAACGATTTCATTACTCCTTCAATATCATTTACTCTTGTTGCAAGTGCTGTGCCATTATCTTCTGCAAGTTTAAAAAGAATATTTGCAATATCCTCTGTTTCTTTTCCTTTTCCATATACTACTTCTGGAACTCCTGTTCTATTTTTCCTGTTAAAATCCAAATTATATAGCTTCTCTACTTCATCAAGATAAAATAATTTTAATTTTTTTTCTGCTTCATTTAAACTTAATTCTCCATTTCTAAATTTTGTAAGAATCTCTCTCATAATATCACATAATCTATAATATAACCATAAAACAATAACAATATAATAATATAATATTCTATGATATGCAATAAATAAACTGCCAATACAAAAATATTTAACACAAATCCTTAACTTTTTTCCATGGAATGTTATTTTTTTCAAAGAATTCAATATATCTTTTTCTGTCTTCACTGTTGAGACCTTTCCAATCAAATAATATATAATCAAATTTCTGTTTAGTGCATATTTGTTTAAGCATATTCTCAGAAATTTTGGCATATTTTGGAACAATATATCCTACATAACATTTATTTAACAATACCAATTTAGTGAATCTCGGGGCATAATGTCCTCCACCGAATCCAATAACTTTATCCAAATTTTCATAATTGCGACTTTTAATGGATATTATACTATCCATAACAGATTTTGCCATTATTTCCCCAGCTTTCTCAATTGCCCATTCTTTTTCGGAGCTCCCAATTTCAACAAATACCGACGGGACATTTAAATCAGTAGGTCCATGATGAACAGCTTCAAAGGATATTTCAAAATTATTAAGCTCTTTCTCATTTAATTTGTGTTTATAAATATTTTTAAGCAAAATAGAATTTAAAACTGCATCACAGGGGCATACCTCTTCAATATTACCGCCATGTGAATTATCTTTGGTTAAATTTCCAGATGTATGGACGGTAAATGTTGGTCTTTTGCTTTCACTTCTATGCCTTGATAGAAATATATAATAACTGTAATCATGATTATTAGGAATATCTTTTTGTGAGAGCTCGGTGAGATTTTTATCAGTTTCAAAAAAGTATATATCTTTTTCCAATTCCTGTAAATTTAATTTATTTAGATTGTTTTTGATATTCATTCCTGCCAAATCCTTTGTGGAGTATATCAATAGGTATTTCATGTTATCACAATTTTGCAATATATCTTTAATTTACTTACTATTAATATTTACATAGATATAGATAATTAAACCAATTTATGAATTATGAGCTTTAAAAGTATTTTAAATCCAGTAATGATATTTGTTCCCCTAGCCATAGAGTATTCTGTATATATAGTTTTTATAGGAACTTCCTTAAATTTCAAATTATTTCTTTTTATTAAAACAATAAATTCAGAAGAAACCTCATATTTATTACTTTTTAACTGTTTTATTATTGTTTTTGCAGCATTCGTTGAAAATGCCCTTAAACCACTTTGACTATCTGTGACAAAATGTCCCCCCATCAAGTATGTTAAAAAATTCAGCCCTAAATTTCCTATTCTTTTTATTTTTGGCATATTTCTTAGTTCATTTTCATCCATTAGTCTGCTTCCAATTACAACATCATAATTTTCATCCAGAATAGGTTTTGCAACCTTTTCAATGTCTTTTGGGTCATGCTGTCCATCGGCATCAAATGTAACAATTACCTTTGGATTATATTCCAATGCACATTTTAATCCAGTTCCCAGAGCTCCGCCCAAACCCCTGTTTATAATATGTCTGCAAACAATAACCCCCTCTTCTTTTGCTATGTTGTAGGTGTTATCTTTACTTCCATCATCTACAACAATTATATTTTTATAGCCTTCACTCTTCAATTTTTTTAAAGTATTGCCTATCATTTTTTCTTCATTGTATGCTGGAATCACCACATATACATTATTTTTGTCCATGCTATCCCCTGCTATATGATTAAATAAAAAATATGAAAAATAATTATTTATTTTACAAAAGCATGAAAAATGCTAAAATATTACTCGCATGTATAGTAGATGGTGTTGATGGATGAGAGATAAAAAATCTTAAAGTTTTTCTTTTAAAATATCTTCTTTTCTAAAAATTTTATATTATTTTAAAATAACTCTTAGTCTCCTCATCGTCAAAGTTTGCTAAAATCCTCACAGTTCCATCTTCATAATTATAAATTACTCCATCAATCCCTAAACCTCTTCCAATATCTTCTATTCTATCCCTAAACCAAACATGCTGAACTTTTCCATATATTTTAACTCATAAGTTGCTACCATAATACCCACCAGTCTAACATCTCTAAAAGCATATTTAATTTTTATTGCGTACTCATTTATAGTTATTATAATTTTAATTATCATTTATTAGTTATCATTTTATTTATTTTTTATACTATTTTAATTTTTTATTTTATTTTTATTTTATTTTTTATTTTATTTGGTTTTAATTATAATTTTTTATTATTATTTTATTTTTTATCTTTTTTATTTAATTTTCTTAAAATCCAAGAAGTTTTCCAATATTATACACAATAATACCAACCACCGTAGCAAGAGAAAGGTTGTATGTTATAGCGAATAAAGTCCATTTTAAACTTCTTGTTTCTGCATATTGAGTAGCCACTGTTGCCAAACATGGAATATAAAGAACCGATACAAGTGTGAAAACAAATGCCTTTAATGGTGTTAATGCTGTGCTTATATGCCCCCCATAAACAATATTCATTGTGGATACTACGAGCTCCTTTGCTACAATTCCAAACATTAAAGAAACAGCCCCTCTCCAATCAATGCCCATCCATAAGGTAATATGCTCCAATATCTTGCCTATAACAATTCCATAACTATTATTAATACTTGGATAATTCAGTAGCCAGTAAAATAAAAGAGAACCTGCCACAATAACTGTTCCCGCTTTTTTTAAGAATTCTTTGCTTCTTTCCCATGTTATTTTTAAAATATTTTTCCAGTCAGGCGTTCTATACGGTGGCAATTCAAATATAAAATCCTCAGATTCTCCTTTTATTATTAATTTACTCAGGAGATATGAGACTATACCCAACAGCATAAATACGATTGCCAATATCCCGAGGGTAAATAAAGCGGTATATTGTGAAAAAAATGCCGAAGCCATAAATCCTATTATAACAAATCTTGCCGAGCAGGGAACAAGCGGAGCTACAAGTAAAGTAATAAGTCTCTCTTTATGACTTGACATAAATCTTGTAGCCATTAATCCGGGAACATTACACCCAAAACTTATTATAAATGGAATAAATGCCTTCCCACCAAGTCCTATTTTAGACATTATACCATTCATAAGAGCTGCCACTCTTGATAAATATCCGCAATCTTCCAGTATTGCAAGAGAAAACATGATTAATAATATTTGCGGAAAGAATTCCAACACTGCACCAACCCCTGACAATGCACCATCCACTATAAATCCAGCATATATTGGGGGAAGTATCTTTGTTAAATAATCGCCAACATATCCAAAGAATATATCGATATAATTGGAGAAAAAATCACCAATTCCAAATACAAAACTGTACATTAAATACATGATAATTCCAAAAATTACAAAGCCATAAAAGGGATGGAGTATTATTGTATCGATATCCTCATGCAGTTGGCTATCAGTCATTATATCCTTTAAAATTTCGTCAGATTTCTGATACCTCTGTTCAACAACATAACTCTCAACATCATGTTTTATATTATTTTCAATATCATCCTTTATATTTTTTACAAATGTTAATAATTCGTTAAATGCTTTAAATTCTTCCAAAACCTCGGGGTCTCCTTCAAGCAAGGATATTGCAAGCCATCTTTTTGGAACAGATTTGAATTTATCACTTAATTTTAAATCCTTATACGAATCTATTTTTTCAACAATTTTTTCAATTGCATCCTCCAAAAGTTTGGAATATGTAATTTTGCAAGGTTTTTTAGGTTTATATTCATAAATTTCTTTTTTCAGCTCATCTATTCCTACATTATACCTTCCAGACATTTTTATAACTGGTAATCCCCCTAATCTTTCACTTAGCTTTTTTTCATCCACGGTTATTCCATATTTTTCAGCCTCATCTATAAGGTTTAAACATAATATTGGTGATTTCCCGAGCTCTATAAGTTGTAGTGTTAAATATAAATTCCTGTTAATATTTGGAGTATCAATTACATCCACAATTATAGCATCCTCATTTTCAAGTATAAAATCTCTGGCTATCTTCTGGTCTATGGAATTAGACATTAATGAATATATTCCAGGTAAATCCACTACTTTAAATTCTTTATTGTTGTATTTTAACAAACCTTCCTTTTTTTCAACAGTCACCCCTGGCCAGTTCCCTATTTCCTGCCTCATCCCAGTTAATGAGTTAAATAATGTAGTTTTTCCAACATTTGGCTGACCTGTTAATGCCACTATTCGTTTATTGCCATCAGCATTGCCCATATTTGCACCACCATCTATTTATTCATTTGTTTAATTTCGTTTTTATATTTATTCTCTTATTCTCTTTTTTTATGATATTTTAGATATGTTTCGCATCTGTCTTTATTTAAACAGAAGCAACATGATTGTTTAATAAAATATTTTAATATATAATTAAAAGGTTTTTTAACGATATCAATGGATTTGCTTTTTTTGAATGGTTTATGATTTTCTAAACCATTTATTTTAGTTTCTAATTTATCATTATTCATATTGTCCCTTACATTTTATTTAATTTAAAATGTTTAATTATAATTAAAAATTGATGTAATATAAGATTAATTAAGTAATATGGATATGTATTATTCCACAAGTATAGCATCAGCCATGCCTCTCCCTATCGCCATTTTACAATTTCCTATCCTTATAAGAAGTGGTCCTCTTTTGTTTGAAGATATCACCGTTATTTTGGAACCTGGAATTATACCGAGCTCGTGAAATTTATTGCAAGGTCTTATTATTTTTACAACAGTATATGTACCAGGGTTTTTATTTGAAAGACTTTCCATTTAATCACCAGCATACAGAATTATTAAGAAGAATACCTATAAAAATTAAACTAAATAAATTAAATTAAAATAATCAAATAATATGAATGCAATATATACTATTAAAATATATTAAAATATATTTAATTATTTACTTACTTAATATCTTGACCTTTTTAGGACTTCCAACAAGAATTTTATCTACTTTTGTGAATATTCCATTTTCTACAACCCCAGGAATACTATTCAATTCTTTTTCAGTTTCTTCTGGGTTTTTTAAATCGATGAATACATCTATAATCATATTTCCATTATCTGTAATTACAGGACCCATTTTTCTATCGGCCATCCTTATTGAGGGTGCAGCATTTCTTTTTAATAATTCATTTAAAACAGTGGAATATGCAATAGGCAAAACTTCCAATGGGACTGGTGTTTTATCACCCAATGAATCTACAATCTTATTTTCATCTACCATAACTACAAATTCCTTTGCACAATAGTCTATTATTTTTTCTAGTGTGTGACAACCTCCGCCCCCTTTTATAAGGCAGAGTGATTTCTTATCTACTTCATCAGCACCATCAATGGCAATATCTATTTCTCCATATTCATCAAGTGAAACCAATGGAATACCATATTGAATAGCTAACATCCTAGATTCAAAAGATGTAGGTATTCCAAATACACTTAATTCCTCTTCTGCCACTCTTCTTCCTAACTCATCTATAAACAGATTTGCAGTAGTGCCTGAACCAAGACCTACAATCATGCCATCCTTTACAAGATTAGCGGCTTCTTTTGCTACCCTAAATTTTGCGTTTTCCACATTTGATGATGATTTTAAACTACTTTTTGCCATAATTTTCCTCCGTTGTTATTTAGTAATAATCATACAAGATATAATTTTATTTATTTTTAACTATATTCATAATTTAATAATTTTTTTGAAAAATATAATATATAAATATATACCAAATATAAACTAATTATAAAATTAATTACTGTAAAAAAGAAAAAGTTATAAAATTATCATATAAACTCTAAAATTAAAAAAGGAGATTAATATAATTTTTATATTTAGTTAGTTATGCTATTTATAATTTTATAATTTATTTAAATATTATATGGTGGGTCATTTTGCATTTTCTTTAAATATCAACACTAAATATTAAAACAAATTTAATCGTTCCTATATAAATGAAAATTAAAAAGGTAATGGAAACGAATTATTATGACCCACGCTAATTTATTTGAATATTATTATAATCTAACAGGAATATTCTTTTTTAATAAATATTCTTTTATCTCTTGGATAGTATATTCCCTATAATGCAATATTGAAGCCATTAGTGCTGCATCTGCCTTTCCATATTCAAATGCATCATAGACATGTTCAAGAGCTCCGCAACCTCCACTTGCTATTACTGGAAGTTTTACACTTGCGGATACGGATTTTGTTAATGGGATATCATAACCATTTTTTGTTCCATCTGCATCCATACTGGTTAATAGTATCTCTCCTGCACCGAGCTCCTCCACTTCTTTACTCCAATTTATAGCATCAATACCAGTTCCCTTTCTACCACCGTATATATAAACTTCAAACCAGCAGTATTTATTATCAATCTTTATAATATTTTTATCCCCCAATTCTTTGGATTCAAGTTTATCCTTATCTATGTAGTTTCTCTTTACATCGATGGCAACAACCACACACTGAGAACCGAATATTTCACTGGCATTCTTGATAAGTTCTGGATTTTTAACCGCAGCAGTGTTTATCGATATCTTATCAGCTCCTGCTCTAAGTATTTTTCTAAAATCATCAACGGTTCTTATACCTCCACCAACAGTTAAGGGGATAAATACCTGCTCTGCGGTCCTTTCAACTAAATCAATCAATATATCCCTTTTTTCATAAGATGCCGTAATGTCCAAAAATACGAGCTCATCTGCACCTTGTTCATTGTATATTTTTGAGAGCTCTACTGGGTCACCAGCATCCTTCAACTCAACAAAATTTGTTCCTTTTACAACTCTTCCTTCCTTTATATCTAAACATGGAATAATTCTTTTTGTTAGCACCTATTTCACCATTTATATTAATCAAATTTTTATAAATAATAAGTTATTCATAATAATTTATTCAATTATTTTAATTATTTTAATTAAATATTAGCATTATCCTTAAAATTTATCTATATCTTTACCATTGTTCTCATCCTTTCCAATAATTGAACCCCTAAATTCCTTTGCTATTTTTAGAGCCCTTAGTGTAGCCAAATCTTTTTCTATATATGATTCAGTTAGCTCATCCGCCAAAAAACTTAGCTCTTTACTAAATGATGATTTTTTTTCCACAATTGGAACTCCATCCAACCATTGATATTCAACTTTTTTATCATATGGAATAATGGCCACGACATTATCCAATATTCCCTCAAAATCCACAATGCCCCTGTCCTTATTTACAATAATACCAACAATTTCAATACTAAGAGCATTTAATAATTCAATAGTTTTTAGGGTATTTGCAATTCCCGGAATGCTGTCCTCTGCCACTATTATTATTTTGTTAAATATGTTCTCACTGGAAAATAGCAGATTATTTTCGGTTATATTAGGAGGTAAATCTAGTATAACTACATCATAGTTTTCATCTGCGAATTTTATAACATCTAAAAATTTTTTCTGGTCCATATCTGTATTAAAGGCATTTGGGGTTGTATCACAAGCAATAATGGATAAATTATTGTATTCATGAATAATATCATTCAAACCACATTCTCCATCAAGATATGTATTTAATGTATTAGGCTCATTTTCGAGTCCAAATAACAATGCACCAGTTCCTCCATATACATCACAGTCTATATATATAGTTTTTATCCTATCGCTAATATAATATGCCATATTTGCAGCAATGGTGGTTTTTCCAGTCCCTCCTTGGATATTATAAAATCCTAATTTCATAAAATCACCTATCCAGATATATTAATTTAGATATTATTAAGTTATAACTTAATTCAAATTTATTACTGAGCTCCCATTAGTGTATATTATAATTTTGTTTAAATTTCTATTATATTCTTCTATGGACATTTTATTATTGAATGATGATATATTCAATCCCTTTTTGTAAATGGTTATTTTTACAGGTTTATTTGATTTTACAATTACATCGCTATTATTTCTGTTATTCACTGTTTTTATATCACTATGTAAGTAGTTATCTGCCCAATCTGCATAATTCTTAAATGAACAAATCCAAGTATAGTTGTCTTTTAAGGCATATATCTTGTCAGTATCATATTTTACAATATCTGCTACATATACTCCAAATTCTTCATCCTTTGGAGGAATATAGTATTCATCTATATGATGCATGCCGTATATTTCGTTGTTGGTCAATCCAGGAACTTTTATTATAGATATATTATCTTCTTCTGAGAATCCTTTATAATCTGGAATTACAACATAATTTAATTTATTCTTTATATCGAGTTTCCACGATAGGTTATCATTATCTCTTCCAAATACTGCATCAACCAAGTTCTTATCGTTGGAGGTAAGCAATAATCCATTGACACCTTCACTCACTGCATAACCGTAATTTTTAACAAACCAGTGATTAAAATATTTATATTTATCATTCATTGCAGAATCTTCTGAGGGCAATACAGGTTTTCCTTCATAATACCAATTACTTGTATATTTATTATTATCATTCCAATGAGGTTCATTCTCATCATAGTGGTAATATTTATTATTGGATTTTGTCCCCTTTTCCCAATATCCTACCTCATCGGTGCCTTTGTAATTTATAGTTTCTGGATAATAACCATCTGCGGGGTCATTTTTAAAGGTTTCGGGAGCTTTATCCACATAAATTATAGGATAATAACTCATTGCCAATACATCTAAATGCTTAATATTGTAATTATTTTTGATATTTGAAGGGACATAATATGTATGGTGATATTCGCCCTGATACCATTTTTTAAACCAGTAATCATTTAACAATGTGTCTAATTCATCCTTATCAGGATTTTCTTCTTTAATTACCTTTAAATTTTCTGAACCTGTGGATATATAGGTTAGATTTGCATTTAAAATATTGCATATACCTTTTAATGTTTTTATTTTTTTATTAATTATGGAATCATCTCTTAAATCAACTTTTATTTTTCTTCCTGCAACATCTACTACATAATCTCCATTTTTATCGGGAACTGCTTTTTGAACCACCACTCCATTTATAAGGACATGTTTGTAATAAGGAGGAGCTTTATTTATATAAACAAATGTTCCATTATTTTCTGAAACATAATGTCCTATAAAATCCAATATAGATTTATCATTTTTAGATATTGGATGAGTAATTAAGATTTTTTTATTTTTTATTTCAAATATGCCTTTTTCTCCATCCAATAATCTTGTGCTTATATTATATACTTTTTCTTCGTTAGGAGGATTTGCAGGAGGGTTGTATATAAGAGCTCCGTCATCATCCATATATAAATATTTTTTTGGATAAATAATAAATACATTATTTCTACTTATGTAGGCGTAGTTATAATAATCTGGCACATATTTTGGGCTTTCGTATATTAATTTATATTCTCCATTATTGTCGTTGTTGGTATTGTAGCTATTATTGTTATTATTATAATTATCATTATTTTCATATTTTGAATATACATATATGAGAGCTCCGGTGTTGTCCCTATAAACATATTTTTCTGGATATATCACACATACATTATTTTTGGATATATATGCATATCCATCCAAATCAGGTAATTTAGATGGAATATATTGTTTTTCAGGAGTTATATGTTCTATTTTATATTTGGAATTATTGAATTCTTTTGGCGTGCTATATATGAGAGCTCCGCTATTATCTCTATAAACATATTTTTTTGGATATATGGTAAATATGTTATTCTTGTTTAGATAGGTGTAATTTCCATAATCAGGTATCTTATCAGGTTCAACCTCTGTGATATTTAACTCATACAATATCCAATTTTTAGGATTTTTAATAAAATCATCATCCATATAAAACAACACTATATTGGAATTAGAAAGATAATTATCTAATTCACTTTTATCATGAATACTTGAAAGTGGAACAAATTCAATAGGTATCGTTGATGACCATTTATACTCCAAGGCATACCCCGCATTTATCAATAAAAATATCATGCAAAGAAGTAGGCTAAAATATTTTAGCTTCATTAAATCACCCGTTTATTTGATTGGCTATCTATATTAATTGCTTGCCCACAAATAAAATATTGTTGATAAACCTACATAAACAATTACATGCTCATATACGCTAGCATCTTTAAATAATACTATCAAATACTATATTTAGGTTATATAGTCTTATTATTGATTTTAATTTATATTGCTAATTATATTAAGTTATCTATTGGGAACATTATGAGAAAGATAATGTATTATATAATCTTTATGGGGCTTCTTATTAACAGCATTCAGGGTATATATGGGAATGATATTGAAATATCTAACATTTGGGAGTCAAATACGCTTGTAAATCTAAATAATGGATATGGGAAATACTATATTGATGTAGATATTTCTCCCAGTATTTATGTTACAGTTATTAATCATGACTCATATCAGCATAATATTATACTAAACATTAAATCTGATGAAGAAACACCATCATGGCAATCACCAATAACACCCATAACCCCGAATTCAAAAAAAGGTAAGGTAATATGTGCAAAATTAAAATTTAAAGAAAGTGGGTTCCATAAAGTCTATATATCCATATTGGATGAAAATAAAAAAATATTGGCATCTAAAACAGCAACAGTATATGTGGCTAATCCAATTGATATTGAGTATATATCATGTAGTGATTCATACATTAATAAATCCAACCCAAATATTGAAATATGTAATTCTCCATGGTTTAAAATTGGTTTAAAAAATAACAAATATTCCCAATCAGATTATGTTGTTAAAACATGGATTGCAGTAGTATCCAAAGATTATACCAAAGATGCAAGTAAAAATAAAAATGATGCGGGAGTTTTATATTACGGCGAAAATGATAGCAAATTAGTATATGTTCCAAAAGGTGGTGAATCCGAAGTATCATTTAAAATTCCACCAATATCTCAAAATGATGATGAATTAAAAATTCAAGTTCATACCAGTATAATGGGGGTTCATGATTACGCAGATGGTCCTGCAAATACCAAAATAAAAGGGAGTAGCAATTCAAATATAGCGGTATATTCTCGCAATATATCCAATAAAATATTTTTTTACCCAATAATTTTGAAGAACTTTGAAGTGGTTACTAAACTTAATAAATCTACTGTGAATATATTAAAAAAATATTATAGAGATTCAAATATTAAAGATGATGAATTAGAAACGATGATTGACCACTATAATTACTACTCCAATTATAATGATATACCCAGGGCATATTTAAAAACTGAGCCTTATTTGGCAATTGTTAAATTAACCTTAAAAAATAGATATAATAACATAGCTTCTGGAACTATATCTATTAAAAACGACATGCATTCCACTACTAAATATATAAATATGAGTGGGTTTGAAACTAGGGAAGTTTATATGCCTTGTTATATTAATTACAGTGGAAATAAACAAATAAACATTACAATATGTTCAGCTGGGTGCTATAACTATATTGAAACTAAAAATCTTGATATATCACCTAAAAAAATCCCCATTGTAATAATAAAAAATATCACATACTCGTATGATACCAATAATTACATAATGCACAACAATTATGCGGATGTATTGGTTGGAAGGACATATATAATGAAAGTAACTTTGGTAAATAATTATAACAAAACGCTCTCTGGGAATATATCTATTAAATCCAAATTCAAAAAGGTTGCAGATTATTATCCTTCGGAAACACCATTTACATTAGGAGCTCGTGCTGAAAAAATATATTATATACCAATACGATTCAATAGGGGGGCTAATGGGGACTTACAATTTACTATAAAAACGAATAATGCACTAGCAGAATTTTCTAAAACTATTCATTTTAATGCACATAATGTAAAAGCTGAGTTATACTATAATGACACACTCAATCCTAAAATTGCTGTTGCCAACGAGAATCCTGTGTTTAAACAGCACCCTGTGGCAGGATGTTATAATACATTTACAGCTAAATTGGATAATCCATTAAATGAAAAAATTAAATGTTTAACTTGGGTTAAGGTTGTAAGGGGTGATGGGCATGTGAATATTACCAGTCCAAAAAAAATTATATATATCCCACCAAAGGGGTTTAAAACTGTTAATTTTAAAATTAAATTTAACGAAGGATTTAATGGTCATATTTTGTTATATGCAATACCCACAATAAACTACAATGAAAATATTTCTAATACCACTCCTCTTATTGTTAAAACAATTGATGTAGTAGCTCCATTGTCTATATCAAATCTAACCTACAATAATTCCTTAGTTCATGCAGAAATAGTTTCTAATTCTTCCAATGAATTTCCCGTAAGTATACAGTATAATTATTGGATTGAATTAATTAAAAACAACGTATCTATATTTAAAACTAAAACACATACTGAAATCATAACTCCACGGGGAATTAATCATATCCATCTAAAATTAAAAAAATTGGATAATGGAAATTATACTTTAAAGCTTTATGTTGAGATACCTAAGTTTATTAAAGACAATGGAATGTATCGCCCAATGATTTTAGAAAAAAGTGAAAATATTATTGAAAATGGAATTCACAAAAACAATACGGGCATTACACAAACTCCAATATCCGATATTAACAATAGCGTAGATACTCATTCGATATCAGGAATATTTAACCATTCAATTCCTAAAAATGAGAATAATACAACTGTTAAAAAAATAAGTTTATTCAATACTATCTACTCATTTATTAAAAATTTAATATCTACGGTTTTTTAGTAGTCTGATATTTCTTTAATTTATCAATAACTTTACTCAAAATTATATATTAAATTATTATCGGTTTATAACATCGGACATTAACCTATGTGATAATAATAGCAACACTAAATAATTACAACATTATTAAGAAAATAACATGTTTCAGGTGTGGTGACATGATAGCAAAAGATATGATATTTATCAATCCTACAATATTAAGGTCATTAAATAAAAGCAAATTAAGAAAAAAAATATTATTTTTCTTATATAAAATACACCCACAAGGAGTATATCTTTCAGAGCTCTCAAGATGGGTGAACTCAGACCCAAGTAATGTGCTGGGTTGCTTAAAAGGAATGGGGACTCGATATAATGGAAGTTATTCACTAATTGAAATGGGGCTTGTTGAATGTATAGATGAAGCAGGCATGAAAATCTATGTAATAACAAGATATGGTAAAAATATTGTTGAATATCTAAAAGATTATGATTCAATTGATAGATGGTGATATTATGGGTATTAATTTTAATTACCGAATACAAAATATAGTTGGTAGAAGTAGCTATGAATATGAATATGAAATAGACGATATAAATACGGCTCTTAAATCCATGGATTTTACTATAAAATATCTTAGCAATGAGTTACTTGTAGCGTTTTTTAAGCAGGGCATGGATTTTGGAATATATGGTGTGATTGACAAATACAACCCAAAAATAAATAAGGTAAATTCACTTTTAGGTTATCCAAATAATGATTTTTTAAATGATTATATAAAAACTGCCCTAAAATTAGAGATAATTCATCAAGATGAAGATGGCAATTTAAAATTAAATAGGGATAAAAAATAATTATAGAGCATCCAGAATATGACAAATTTATGGAAGACTATTCTATAAACTATGACCATATGACTAAGTTATCTAAATATGCTCTTATAGGATATAATCATCCAAAAATATTGCTTGATTTTATAGCAGATGCCGATATTTGGGATATAATATTAAATACCTCATACTTAAAATCATGCCGAAATATTGCTGCGGAATATTTGGGACTAGAAAATGGTGATTACATATTGGATGTAGGTTGTGGTTCTCGCTCCCCTGAATTTTATATATCTAAAATATTCCCCAAGGGTAGATATACAGGCATAGATATATCGAAAAATTTACTGAAAATAGCTGAAATAAGGACTAAAAGATGGGATAATGGTAGTGTGCTATTAAAACATATGGATTTTCACGATGCAATAATTAAAAATAAATATGATTATGTTATATGTACATATATGTTAAAATATGTTTCATCACCAAAAACATTCCTAAAAAAGATGATGGATGCTCTGCGTTCAGGGGGTAAATTATTTATTGCAGTGGAATTCTTTAAAGACACCGTTTCTGACATAAATGTTGAATTGTTTGAGTTCTACAATAGATTAAACAAATTTTTTAAAAACTACCATTCGAAAAAAGAAATATTGGATACCTTGGAATCTATGGGTTATGATTTTAAACATACCTCTCTAAGTAACGGAATTTTAGTAATTGAAAAAATATAATTAAAATCTTATATTCCACATTTTTTCTATTTTTATATTAAGTTATTTTTTAAGCATTAATATTAATAATTATAGCTTTTTTATTATGTCTATCCTTATATAACCCATACTGTTATGATTGCACTAAAAATATTTATATGAATTTAAACCACATAATAATATATAATAAATTTAAATACAAAAATTATATTAGTTGATATAGGTGTGATTATGAAAATTTCAGTATACGGTGCAGGAAACCAAAATCTATATGTGAATAAATTAAATCTACCTAAAAATTATGGAGGAGAACCTCCATACGGTGGTAGCAGAATGGCTATGGAGTTTGCAGAAGCTGGACATGATGTTATACTTTCAGAACCTAACAAAAATATATTAACGGAGGAGATGTGGAAGAAAGTTGAAGAATCAGGGGTTAAAGTAGTTTCAGATGATATTGAAGCTGCAAAACATGGTGAAATATGTATATTTTTTACACCTTTTGGAAAAAGAACCATTGAAATAGCAAAGAATATACTTCCTCATCTTCCTGAAAATGGTATTATAGCAAATACATGCACGATATCCCCTGTTGTTTTATACACTGCACTTGAAGTGCAACTTAGAACTAAGAGAAAAGATGTAGGTATATCCTCAATGCATCCTGCCGCTGTTCCTGGAACTCCACAACATAATCATTATGTAATAAGTGGAATTTCAACAGATGGAAAACATTATGCCACTGAGGAACAGATTAAAAAATGTGTTGAACTTGCAGAAAGTGCCAATAAAAAAGCTTATGTGGTACCTGCTGATGTTTCATCCACTGTTGCAGATATGGGTTCTCTTGTAACTGCCGTTGCATTAGCCGGTGTTTTAGATTATTATAGTGTAGGTATAGACATTATGGGAGCTCCTGAAAAAATGATTGAACAGCAGATTATTATGACGCTCCAAACAATGGCTTCACTTGTGGAAACCTCAGGAGTTAAAGGACTCTTAAAAGCCATAAATCCTGAATTAATAGTTAGAAGTGCTTCATCTATGCATCTAAGAAAAGAACAGAAAGATTTAGATGAAGCATTAAATATATTGAATAATTTGAACGAAAAATTATTGAGAGAATCTCAAAATGCAGCGGTAAATCCAACAACTCTTGTTGCAGCTCAGGCACTTGTGAAAGAAATTAGAACATTGATTGGAGGAGCTGCGGCAAATGGGGCAATTAAAAGGAGCATGAAAAAATTATTCACAGATTAGGGGTATTATGAAAGAAATAAAAAAAGAAATAAAAATTGTTGTAATGGGTTCAGAAGATGTGGGTAAAACTACATTAATGGAAAATTTCATTGGACATATAGGTAAAGTGGAGCATAACGGAACTACTGTGGCAATAGATTATGGAAATATAATAATAAATGGAAAAAAACTACATT
Source organism: Methanothermococcus okinawensis IH1 (assembly GCF_000179575.2). Classification (NCBI taxonomy): domain Archaea; kingdom Methanobacteriati; phylum Methanobacteriota; class Methanococci; order Methanococcales; family Methanococcaceae; genus Methanothermococcus; species Methanothermococcus okinawensis. The sequence goes on from NC_015636.1 coordinate 421,099, forward strand.
TATTTGGCACTCCTGGACAAGAACGGTTTGAATTCATGAGGGAATTAACATTAAATGGGGTGGATTATGTATTGCTTGTTTTAGATGCCACTACTGGATTAAAAAATCTTGATAAAAAAATAATTGATAAATTATGTTCCAAAAAAATACCCTATGTTATATTCATAAATAAAACAGATGGTGCCACTGAAAAAGAACTTGAAAAATTAAAAAAAGAAATTGAAATTTTATGCAATAATTATTGCTATATTATCGAAGGTTCAGCACTAAACAATAAAGGTTTTGATGAATTAAAAAATGTTTTAGCCAATCTTGATGCATAGAATAAAATGTAAAAGGGAGTAAAAAGATTAATATATAAAGATATACAATATATTATGTAATATTAAATGTATAATAATATTAAGCTAAGTTATGAATTAATCATAAAATATATATAAATTGGAATATATATTTTTAAATAATGGAGTACTCCATAAAAACTTAAAGGTGAAATCATGATAGACAGAATATTGTCAGACTTAAACAAAACCGAAGGTATAAAAGGCTCAATGGTTGTAGGTAAGGATGGACTTGTAATTGCATCTCAAATACCCTCAGGCATAGATATAGAATTAATTGGTGCTATGGCATCAGCAGCCTATGGTTCTGCTGAAAGAACAGCATCAGAGATAAATCAAGGAGCTCTACAACAGATGATGATTGAAGGGGAATATGGGAAAACATTAATGACTGATGCAGGGGAAGGTATTTTAGTTGTTTTAACTGATGCCAAAGTAAATTTAGGTTTGATTAGGATAGCCATGAAGAGAAGCACTGAAAAGGTTAAAAGTGCATTATAATAACATTTTTTATTATTTTTACTTTTTATTTCCTATTTTACCTATTCAATAAAAATTAATTTATTTATTTTATATTACATAATTTATATTTAATAAAAAGTTTTATTATTATAACCTATCAATTATTATACCCTATTAAAAATAAAGAGGGGGAGCTCATGTATTCCATTCACAAAGAAATTAGAGTACCATTTAAAGATGGTATGGAAATTGCAAGAGAATTAAAAAGTAAAATAAAAAATCCATCACTGACCATATTATTAACATCCATCGCTGACAAAGAGGATATAGAAGAATTAATAAATGGGTTAAAAACACAAATGGATGTTAGTAATTTAATAGGTTGCACCACAGCAGGAGAATTTTCAAAGAAAGGATATATCAATCAAAATGGTGTTTTATTGATAGCCTTTGACGAAACCTGTAAGGTAGCAATAGGGCATAAAAAAGTTGAGGGAAATCCAATAAATGTTGGCACTTCCTTAGCGGAAGATATAAAAGAAAAATTAAAAATTAAATACCCAAAGATAAACATAGACGAAAAATTTTTAGGATTTGTATTTCATGATTGGAATGCAGATAATGAAGATGGCATTATAAATGGTTTAGCGGAAAGGCTTTCATTCCCCATTATTGGGGGAACTGCAGGTGATAATTTAAAATTCAATAGAACATATCAAATATACCAGGATAAGGTATTATCAGGCCATGTTTTATTGGGTGTAATCTCTCATAGAAAAAGATTTGAAATATTGTATGGTCATGGATATGAACCAACAGAATGTTATGCAAGAATAACAAAGGCCAAAGGAAAGAAAATTTATGAACTAGATGGAAAACCAGCATATAAAGTATATCGAGAAATGATAAGCAAAATTTCAGGAATCCCTGAGGAACACCTTATAAAATATACTCCTCATGATTTTAAAAATCTTGATTTTACAATATTATATCCTTTGGGAGTTCAAGATGCCTATGGGAATTATAGAATTTTATTTTTAAATAATGTAGATAATGACTATCTTGAATTCAAACATGGGGTAAATGAAGGGGCATTCTTAATTCTAATGAAAACAACTCCTGAAAAAACTATAAATTCATTACATCAAGAGATTTCTAAACTAAAAAATTTCAAGAAACCGTTTATATTTATTGCTGAATGTATATGTAGGGAATTTATAAAAAATCCACAATATAGTAGTGAATTAGTTTCAAAAGATTTTAAAAAATTATTTATTAATAATAAATCATACAATTCGAATAATAAAAATATTATAAATAATTGCATAGGATTTCTGAGTTATGGAGAAAGCATTGTAAAAGATATTTTAAGATTTCACAACACTTTAACATTTGTTGGAGTAGCCTTTGATTTAGAAGGTGATGAGGATAATATTAACTGGAAAAAAGCCTTGCGATATTTTGAATTTTCTGAGGATGAGGTCAGTATCATATCTGAGTTAATAAATTCAAGGCTAAGTGCTAGGGAATTGTTGAATAGATTGGATATTTCCCAAACAAAATTATATGGTACATTGAATCATTTGGAGGAGAAAGGAATAATAAAATCTGATGGCAAAAAACCAAAAACATACTATATAGGCAATATAAAAGAAATTTTGGAAAAGAAACATATCGAACTGGAAAGCCAGCACAGATTTAAAAAAGAGAAAAGGGAATATATATTATCTATGTTGTAATATTATTTGATGTATATTGACTATTTTTATTATTTTTGAAATAAAAAAAATAGAAAAGTATATATATGTAATACTATATAATTAAATACCGGGTGGCATGTATTTTAATTCCAGAGAATATGTTAATATATGACATTAAGTAGTATAATGAGTTAATTAATAGGGAGGGTTAATTTAAATATTTAGGGATAATAATTTACTAGTCCCACTAATTATTTTTTTAATTAATAATATATGACGGGGATTAAAATTCTACAAATGAGGATATTATGAAAAGACTAAGGGATTACTTAGAACTGAGTTTTGAAGAGATATATACCGTAGATAGACCTACATTAGGAAGGAATGCAGATGTTTCATTGATTAGAGCACTCATACTTTCAATTATACGATATCTAGGATTTAATGCGGCATCCAAGTTATATCATGCAGGAATGTATTTTGGAGGAGAGCTCGGGGTTAGTTCAATAGATGATATGAAAGAAATTTTTAAGGAATTAGGTATTGGAATTATAAACATAGTTAGCACAGAACCGATGGTAATTAGGATTGAAGAATGTGTTGAATGCTCAGGACTACCCAATATAGGTAAGCCTGTATGTTATTTTGATGCAGGAGTTATAGCAGGATGTTTAGAAGGCATACTTGGCAGTGAAGTTAAAGTTGTAGAAAAAAATGCTGTGCTATGGGGGATGACTATTGCGAATTTGAGGTATATACATTACCAAATTAAATATTGTAAAATAATATTGTAGAATAGCAACTAAATAATAAATTTGAAGAATTATTATAAAAACAGTTTATTGATATTTTTTAATTACATTATTATTCTGATACTTGATACAACATCATTAAAGTCATCCTCAGAAATAGTTAATACATCCATCTTTTTTATTTCAATAACTATACCATGTTTTAGTATTCTCTCATATATAGGACATTTAGTAATTATGGATTTTCCATTATCGAGTTTTATAACAGTATTTATATTTTTAGATATTTCTTTTGGATTTTTATGTTCTAAAAATACACATACTCCTTCATTATCCTTAAAATATGCATTTTCAAATTCTTCCTTTAATATATTGGAGAATTTAACACATCTCTTATAGGTATTTTTTGCTTTAAGGGTTTCTTCCTTCATTAAACCGTAAATATTTGGAACCTTGTATGTTTTTAACAGATTTTTTAAATCATTCATCTTGTTTTTTTCTGTCAATTTCTCCTTTATTTCATCGCTTATTCCAATGAATCCTCCATATTCGCAATTTACTATTTTCGGAGCTCCGGTTGAACAAACTACCATATCACCGTATCCACAATCTCCACCAATACCTCCTGAAATATCCTCTACAAATATAACCTCGTTTTCCTCACAGATTTTTTTTATTTCTTTTATTGGTTGATGTGCCAAATATCCTGCAAGGGTTGTTAAAAATAATGCCGATATATCGTTTTTTTAATTTCATCATTTAGCATATCTGTATCCACAATACCGTTGTTTGTTCGGAGCTCTACAATATTGAAATTAAACATTTTTGGATAGTTCATGAAACCTTTCCATCCACCCATATTTGGAACAAAAATATTATTATTGTGTTTTGAAGATGGATTTAAAATATTATATAGTATATTTGAAGCAACATATATTCCAGCATTTCCTGAGGGAAGAATAGATATATTTTTTTATAATAAATTAAATCATTTAAGGCACATTTTAACTCTTCTATATTTCCCTCAACATTTAATCTACCTTCTAAACATGGTTTTCTATGCGGAATAATCATTAAATCACCGTTATATTTTATTACTTTTATTTCTTATTATTTTTAATTAATTATGCTATTTTATCTTTATTTTTTAGTTATTTCTTAATTATTTTATCCTTATTGCTATTTACTGCTTTATTTTGCCATTTTACCCTATTTCATAATATTTACTATACCTCATACATTTTTAAAGGTATGCCATAACTATATATATTAGTTTTTTTAATAATACTTATAATATTTTGGATAGGTTTTAAGTAATAATTAAAATTTAACATAATTTGGTGATTACATGGACCCAAAAATAAGTTATTTCAAAACATTTATATCTGCTACGAAAACAAAAAGTTTTTCAAAAGCTGCAAAAAAATTAGGAGTTACCCAAGGAACTGTAAGTAATCATATATCAGCTCTTGAAAAGTATTTTGATGCCCAATTATTTTTAAGAACGCCAGAAGGTGTGGATTTAACTCCTGAGGGAAAGATATTATATGAAAAAGCTGAAAAAATATTAGACCATATAAACGATGCAAAACAATATATGAGAATACTTCACGAACATCCTGAGGGCATTGTAAGGATTGCTGCAAGCACAACGCCAGGAGAACATTTACTACCCAGCATTATAAGTGAATATAAAAAAGAATTTAAGGATGTAGATTTCAATATAGAGATAACAGACTCAGAAAAGTGTTTTAAACTACTCGAAACAGGTGCAGTAGATATTATTGCAGTTGGAAACATTTATGATAAAAGTTATGAAAATGTAGTCATAGGTAAGGATAGGTTAGTATTGATAGTGCCACCAAACCATCATTTAGCAAAAAAAGGCGTGGCAAAACTCTCAGATATTTTAAAAGAAGATTATATAGATAGGGAAGCTGGTTCAGGAACACGAGAGATATTGATGAAGGCATTAATGGATAAAGGTTATTCAATGATGGATTTACACATAATAATGAGTTTAGGTAGCCATTCTTCAATAATTACTGCGGTTTCAGAAGGATATGGTGTAAGTATAGTATCAGAAATCCCAGCAAAAAAAGCTGCAGAAGCAGGACTGGTAAAAATCGTTCCAATTGAAGATTTAGACTTAACAAGATATTTATATCTGGTTAAAGGTAGAAAACCAAGAAACCCTAGTGCTGTAAAATCTTTTTGGGATTTTGTAAATAAATAAAAAATATGAAATAAAAGATAAAATATATAATATATAATAAAAATTAAAAATTAAATCGATTTATATTTATAATATAAAACATAAATAGTTACTTAATTATTTTTTTATTATCGTAAAATTATATTTTAGTTTTTTTAACACATATATCAAAAAATATAACGATATATAAATGGATAATGAATAATAATGTTTAATAACCTTACATAAGATATTAAATTACATTAAATAATATATAATATTTTAGAATATGGTGAAATAATGTTTAAAGCCACAATTAATGCTAAGGATTTTAAAAAAATTATAGATGCAACAAGTAATTTAGTAGATGAAATTTGTTTTGAGGTGGATGAAAATGGCATAAAAGCCAACGCCATGGACCCATCTCATGTTGCATTGGTAAGTGTAAATATTCCAAAGGATACCTTTGAAGAATATATTTCCGATGTCCATGATATAGGAGTTGATTTAGAAGCCCTTAAAAAAATAATGGGACGAGCAAAATCTAATGAAAAGCTCACATTGGAGTTAGATGAAGAAAAAAATAAATTAAACCTTATTCTTAAAAATGACGCTGTAAGGAAATTTTCAGTTTCACTTTATGATGTGAGCTCTACAAATCTTAAAGTTCCCGACATAGAATATCCCAATGAAGTAATGATTAAAGCAGGTGCATTTGTAGAAGCTTTAAAAGATGCGGAATTAGTAAATGACCATGTTTCTTTAAAAATAAGTGAAGATGGTAAGTTTATAATATTCTCAAAAGGAGATATAAACCAGAGCGAGACCATATATGATAACAACAGTGAATCCATATTGGATTTAAAAATTACAGAATCTTCAAAGAGCACATTTAATTTAGCTTATTTAAAAGATATTACAAAGGCTACATCATCAGATGACATTTTGCATATATATCTTGGTTCCGATATGCCTGTAAAAATAGAATATAATATAGGAAACGCAAAAATACTATTCCTCCTTGCTCCAAGGATAGAGACATAAAAATATTTTTTAATTATTTTATTTTTACATGTTATTTATATCATACTATTTATATTATTTTTACATATCATATATCTCTATATATTACATATTTTTATATTTTTTATTATAACCATGTGTGAAACCATGTATAAAAAAATAATGAATACATTTTTTAATGAACTAAAAAGCAATGATTTATTAAAATTATCAGATGATTTCTACAAAAATGTTAAGGAGTATCTAAAAAATTTAGAACATGATAAATACAATAATAAAACAGAACTTGAACGAATAAAATATTATATTAAAGAATTAAGAAAATTAAGATTATACAAAGCGTTTTTCGGAAACAGGCATAATCTTCTTGAAGAGGAAAAGGAGCTCCTAAAATTAATTGAAGACATAGAATATTATGACGATTTTAAAAATAGTATGAAAGATAAAAAGGAGCTCCTATTAAAAAATAGTAATATTATTGACAGCTACGATAACTATAATTACAATAACCAGAATATCCAAAATATTCAGGATAAACCACAGGAAGATAATAATAAATCACAAAAACATATATGTATAAATCAAGAACCAATATCTTCAAAACCAAAACCTATAAATACTCAGAATGATATTGATATTGTAAGAGTAATTACAAGGTTCCCAGAATTTACAGATGGGAAATTTACTTATGTATTGAATAAAAACGATATAATCACATTAAATAAAAAATTTTCTAAAATTCTGGAAAAACACAATATAATTAGAAAAATAAATGGTGAATATTATGAAGATGAAAAAGAAGGTAAAAAGATATTGTCCATACTGTAAAAAACATACAATTCATACAGTAGAAAGAGCAAAAAAGAGAAAAGCAAGTGAATTAACATGGGGTCAAAGACAGTTTAGAAGAGTCACTGCTGGGTATGGAGGTTATCCAAGACCTTTACCAAGTGGAGCTAAACCTGTTAAGAAATTGGATTTAAGATACAAATGTTCAGAATGCGGAAAAATGCATGAAAGAAGCAACGGTGGATTTAGAGCAAGAATCCTTGAATTGATAGAATAATTAAAAATATTTATATTTATCTCTATCTATTTATATCTATAATTTATTAAATATAATTGCATATCATTTATTAATTTTAATATTTTAATTTAATTAGAGGTGAAATAATGGCATTAGTGCAAAAACCAAGAAGTAGGTTTTTAAGAATCCAGTGTCCAGATTGCGGAACAGAACAGATAATATTTGGATGTCCAGCAACAGTTGTAAAATGCATAACATGCGGGAAAACCCTTGCTGAACCAAAAGCTTCAAAAGGATTAATTAAAGCAAAAATATTAGAAGTTTTAGAATAAAATTTATATATTTTTTTAGGTTATGCAATATACATAACTTTTTATTTTTATCCTTATTATTTTTTTAATGCTGAATTTAAAAATATTTTACGAAAAAAAAGAAATTTTAAAATATCATTTTATATAATCTTCTAATTCTTTTTTTACCTCTTCAACAGTGGGTATTTTTCCTTCAAATACTACTAAATCATCAAAAGCTATACCAGGAGTTACGAAAATCCATTCAGATATTTCATTTATATCGCTAACTTTTACAACCTCGGCATCAATACCCAATTCTTCAACAGCTTTTTTTACATTTTCATAAGTTTCATTACATTTTGGACATCCTGTTCCAAATACTCTAATCAACATTCATATCACCATTTTTAAATACATATAATATAATTTTTATCAATCGATATACTACAATAGTATATTTATATTTAAAGAGTATGGAATTTTACAAGACTATTCCAGTAATTACTCCTGCAATAGTTGAAAATACTACCACAATTCCAAGATAGGTTAATGCTTTTTTAGAACCCAATATTCTTGAAATTGTGAGAACTGTTGGAATACTGAGGCTTGGACCTGCAATAAGTAATGCCATTGCTGGACCAACCCCCATACCAAGCTCCATCAGTGACTTTATAATCGGAACCTCGGTGAGTGTTGCAAAATACATGAGAGCTCCTATAAATGATGCAATAAAGTTTGCCATTATAGTGTTTCCACCGACATACTGACTAACATACTCTGGTGGAACAAATGCCTTTATTATACCCGCAACTGCTACACCAAATATTAACAGCGGGAACACGATTTTACCAAGAGTAAATGTTTCTTTAAACCATGCCTTTGTTTCCTCAGATTTAAACCATTTTTTAACAGATATTGCTAAAATAACCACCAATATTGCAGTTAATATATGTTTGATTAAAATTCCCCCATAGACTGGGATACTAAGTACAGGTATCAACTTTGGTGAGGCCGTTATTATTAACAGCATGGCAAGCTGTATAAGGAAGAATATTATGGTTTGATATCCCGGTCTGTTTGATATATGCTCTGCCTTTCCAATTCTGAAATTTCTCTTTTTTTCATCTGATTTGAAGATAAATGCCATCAATAACCCAATTAATATGGACATTATTATTGCAAAAAATGCCCTTGTAAATCCAATATCCCATCCAAGAAGTGCCGCAGAATAAAATATGGCAAGCACATTTATAGCAGGTCCTGAGAATAAAAATGTTGTAGCAGGGCCTATTCCTGCACCTCTTCGATATATTCCTGCAAATAACGGAAGAATTGTGCATGAACACACTGCGAGAAGGCATCCACTCACAGATGATACCATATATGATATATATTTTGGAGTTTCTGGTCCAAAATATTTTATTATAAAATTTTTATTTATCATGGAAGATATGCCCCCTGCCATAAAAAACGCTATTATAAGAGCTATAGTTCTATTTATATTTAGGTAATCCACAAGTGTTTGAATTCCCACATTTGTTGCATGGGATAATATTCCAACTATGTCCATCATTTCACCTTTCTTCTACCTTTCAGAGCTCCTATATCATAGGTCATTTTTTCACCACAATTTGGACAATTTGGCAAAGGCACCTCAGAAGCCATACAGGGGCATACATCCACTTCATACCTTATCCTTTTACCACAATTTGGACATATTAAATTCCATATAATCATAATATCGCCTCTATACCTTATTTATTAAATAAAGTAATATATTATTATATTTATACCTTTCGATTAATTAATAAATTGGAATATACTTTAAAAATAAATAAATATATAAATATATTGATTAAAATATAAAATTCTATAAATCTATATAACTAAAATATGAATATAATTGAATATAATTAAAAAATAGTTAATTTTTAAAAACCTTAACTATTCCTTTATTTCCATCAATTAAAACCCTATCGCCAGTTTTTATATTACTTATGTCGATATTATCTACCATTGGAATTTTTCCAAGTATTGCACCAGTGGCTACAATTGGTTCGCATTCCTTGTTTATTATGCCTTTTAAAATACCTTTTTTTGCAAGCCCGTATATCACATAAGAACCCACAGTGCTTCCTTTACCTGTTGGAAAAACAAATATTTTATCCCTTATACTTTGTCCGTATAATTCATTTTCCTTATCGGTGATGATACCGTCCTCATTTACACCACCTAAAAACGATATTGGAGCTTTTGAAACAATAACCTCAGCTTCAACCTGTCCCTTTGATATACTTCTTCCCTTTAATTCAATAACTTCCATAATTTCACCTATAACGATATATAATGTATCGTATAAAATATAAAAACCACTTACTTATAATATTATTGCAGTTATAATTTATTATATTATTTATAAATAGGTGAGCCCATGGTAAAGGATGTAGATTTATTGGATAATGAATTATGTAAATGGACCATTATTGATTTGGATGAGTTGAAAACAAAAAAGGTTCAATGCAAAAACTGTGGATATGTGTTTAACTGCGTTGGTAAAAGAATATTATGTCCAAAATGCAAAACGATTTTTGAAGTGAAAAATAGATAAAAAAATATAATCAAATATAAACTAAAAATAAAATAGAGAGATATAATATATAAAATAAAAAAAGCACTCCTCCTAAAAAGGTTCGGAATGCCTATAACTAAATCCCTTAAACCTCTAAAATTTTCGCATCTTTACTTAAATAAGCCTTCCCAACACCGCTTGATTTTTTAACCTTCCCAACTTCAAATGCATAACATCCATGTTTATGAAGTTTTTCCATTAAATCCTGAGCATATTCTGATTCTGTGGAAATAAACAATCCACCAGCAGTCTCAGCACCATATCCTTTTAACAGGGCATGTCCAAATAATGGGGCTAATTCACCAATTCCTTTAATTATTGGAAGTGTATTAATTTCAATTTCAACAGAGCTCTGTTCTGCCATCTCATTGCCATGTCCTAAAATACCAAAACCTGTAATATCAGTCATGGCATGGGCTATTTTTTTACCAATCTCTTCTTCAAGTTCTCGAAGTGCTAAAAGTGGTTTTCTATTGGATGAAGTCATCAATTCAATAGCTTTATTTATTATCTTATCTTTTTCCGATTTTTCAATATCTATTAAATCTTCATATTCAGGACTTATTCGTGATAATGCCATTGCCGTTTGAGTGCCAAGTGGTTTTGTTAGTATTAGGGTATCTCCTTCCTTTGCATTACTTTTCGTTAAAACATCTTCTTTCTTTCCAACTCCTGTTACAGTACCACCTATTAAAGGCCATGGATTTAAAATTGTGTGTCCGCCTATAATGGTTGTTTCATTTTCTCTGCAAAAGTCTTGGAATCCCCGCAATATTTCTTTTGGAATTTCTATTGGAAGGGTTTCTGGAATGCCCATAATTACCAATACACCTATTACATCCAATAGCCCCATGGCGTATATATCACTCGTGGAATTACATGCTGCAATCTTTCCCTGCAAATAGGGGTCATCAACTATTGGTGTAAATACATCGACGGTTTTTGCTATTGCCATATTGTTTCTGATAATTACTGCGGCATCATCACCTAATCCGACATAGGCTTTTTTTAAATCATCTTCTGATACAATTCCTTTTACTAAAAATTCTAATTCGGTGTTGGGAAGTTTGCATGCTCATCCGTGAAGTTTAACCATTTCAGTGAGTTTTATATTGGTTATATCTTTTTTTGATGGATTATTTATTTTATTCATTTTTTCCATTATATCACCATAATGATTTTATAATTATTATAAATATATACTTCGTTATATGGCATCATCAAAAATATTTATAATAATATATATTTAATAATCATTAATTTATAACTAATATAATTTATAGATATTTATTTAAAAATTTAATATATGATTAATGATATTAATTTTTTTAATAGTGATATTATGATAAACATTCCAAATTACAAAAATATAAATGCTAAAACTGTTGTTTTTGATTTAAACGGCACTCTTGCAGAAGATGGAATAGTAGATTATGAAACAAAGAAGCTCCTACATAAATTGAATAAAATGTATAATATAGTTGTGCTAACAGCAGACACATTTGGAACTATAAAAAAGGAATTTGAAGGATATGATGATATAACTATTGAAATAATAAAAAATACCGAAGAAAAAATGAATAAAGCAAAAAAATATACCCCGTATATAGGAATAGGCAATGGAAACAATGATGTAGAAATGCTAAAAAATGCTGAACTTGGAATAGCAGTAATTGGAAAAGAAGGTTGCAGTGTTAAAGCCTTGTTATCTTCAGATATTGTTGTAAATGATATAAAAGATGCTATAAATCTACTGTTAAATGAAAAAAGGCTGATAGCAACACTTAGAAAGTAAAAAAATTATATGGTATAAAAAATTTTCTGTTATAAAATTAATACAATATCTTAAATATCATAATATATGTATAAAATATCAGATGTTATTCCTCATCGGGTTTCTTTTTGTCCCTCGGCATACAGATGAGCTCCCTTAGTTCGATATTAAAGAAGTTGTTTAAATTCGCAGGTTTAATTACTACTGCTGTATCGGCTCCTCTGCTTCTTCCACCTATCGCTATTACTTCGTTTTTTGTTTTAATTAATCCAGCATCTGCTGCCATTAATGTAATTTCATAGCAAACCTTTAATCCATGACCAAATGTTCTAAGTGTGTGGGCAATTATCTCAACAGGATATGCTCCTCCAAACTTATTGGATATTGCCCTTTCAACACCACTTAATGCATGAGCTCCCATAAATACCTTTGCTCCTCTTTCCCTTAATTCATTCATGGTTTCTTCACTCATGGTAATTACATCCTCTCCATGGAATCCTTGGTGATATGAAATTACAACCACATTCAAATCGAGATTTTCAATTTCCACCATATCCAATAGCTTTTTTGCCGTATCCCCGTAGGATGATGCCACAACAATATCTTTTATATGTAACTCCTTGGCTCTTTCAATGGCTAATTTTAAAGTTTCTTCTGTGTTCTGAGCTCCTGCCTTTTCAAAGTATGTAATTGCTTTTTCTATGATATCACCTTTATTTTAGTTTTTAGTTTTAATTTATTTATATAGTCTATTTTATATTTTATTATTACTTTTATTATTATTTTAAATTTTTATTATTTTATTTTATTAATTTTTTTATTTATTCTTTGATTTCAAAGGATACTTCATAAAATCCTCAGCAATAGTAATATTAAGATTATTATTTTCCGCATTAAGACTATTAACCTCATTTATATAATCATCCATTTTGTCATCATACCTTGCTGATATATGTGTAAGTATGAGCTCCGTAACTCCCGCGATTTTTGCAATATTCACAGCATCCCCTATTGTTGAATGCATGGTTTCTAAGGCATTATCTTTTTTAGAACTATCAAAAGTAGCCTCATGAATTAATATATTACAACCCAATGATTTTAAAAATTCTCCAAAGTCTTCAAGTGGTGTTGTGTCTCCACTGTATCCTATGCAAATACCTTTTTTTGGTGGAAGAAGAACATCTTCGGGATATATTATTTTTCCATTCTTTATTTTTATGGGATATCCATCCTTTAATCTTTTCAAATTTGGACCCACTTCTACGCCCAACTCGATGGCTTTTTTTAAATTTAACTGTGGTTTTTTCTTTTCTCTAAAAATATATCCTACGGTTGGAACTGAATGATTCATCGGATAGCTATATATCTCGTATTTTTCAGTGTCTTTTATTTTCATCGGATTTTTAGTGGATAACTCATAAACTTTTATATTAAAATTTATTGAATGATATCCTATTTTTAAAATATTCTCAATAGTTTCCTTTGTTTCAGGAGGTCCATATATATTAATCGGTTCAGTTCTTCCGTTAAATCCTATTGATTGGAGAAGTCCAGGAAGTCCTAAAATATGGTCTCCATGAAGATGAGTAATGAATATATTATTTATTTTCATAGGAGATATATCGGTATATATCATCTGCCTCTGAGCTCCTTCACCACAGTCGAATAATAATATTTCTCCATCAAATTTAAGGCCTATTGATGAATGGTTCCTATTCTTTGTAGGAACAGCTGCCCCAGTTCCTAAAAAAACAATTTTCATAGTATCTCACTTTATCAATAATATATAATTAAGCGATATATAATAAAAGTAATATTTTTTATTTTTATTTATTTTTATTTTTTATTTAAAGCATTTCCTTAACAATATTCTCCAAATCTTCTTCATTAACTTCATCAATCCATTTCTTAACTTCATTACACCATTTTTCCATGGTGCATTTTATAATTTCTTTTACTTCTGAAAAAGGAATTGCTTCGTATTTATAAAAATACCCTCCTTCTTTAAGATTTATCTGTTTTCTTTTTACAAGACCTGCATTTACCAAGTTTTGAACTGCTCTTTGAACAGTGCTTCTATCTCTGTTAAGTAATTCTGCTATATCATTAACATTCGATGCACCTTTTTTTAACAGTGAGAAATATACTGCCACATCAAATGTCTTAATACCAAACATACAACACATTATACTCTCCAATGTAAATGTAGAACAGGGTGTTTTAATCATCAATTTAGCCACATTATCACCATGATATATTATACCTATTATCTTTAATTTAGATAAAAATTTACATATATTATTTTTTATATATTATCTTCATATATGATGTAAAAAATATATTAATATTGTAATGTAAAAATGATAAAATATGATATATAATATAAATAGTATATAATAATATAAATAATATAATACAGCATAACTAATAGTGCAATATAGTAATATATGCTATAAATTGTAATTTGGGGAAAACCATGAAAGTAAAAGAAGCTATGAACCCTATGGTATATAAAATAAGTAAAAACGAATCATTATATAAGGCATTTAAATTAATGAAGGATAAAGGAATTAAAAGAATTTTTGTGGAAGATAATGGTAAAAGCGGTAAAATTATAGGTGTTATAAGTTATAGGGATTTGGTAAATATAATAATGAATAAAAGCATATCTGAATTACTAAATATAAATGGCAAAATTGGAAATATTGCTACAAAAGAAATTTTAAAGATAAATGAAAACGATGACATAAAAGATGCAGCTAAAATAATGGTTCATGCCGATATAACCGCTCTCCTTGTTGTGGATAACAATGGCGCCTGCGTTGGTGTAATCTCTCAAACTGATATTTTAAGGGTAATTGTTAAGAATAACCTATAAGGAATAAATATAAGGGCATACTAAAACAAAAATTAAATAAAATATTAATAAAAATAAAATAACAATTATAATATAAAATAAATAGGGTGGGTCATTTGCATTTTCTTTAAATATCAACACTAATATTAAAACAAATTTAATCGTTATTATATAAATGAAAATTAAAAAGTTAATGGAAACGAATTATTATGACCCACGCTAATATAAAATAAATATAAAAAAATATAAACATATAAGTTATAAGATACCATTAAATAAGAAAAAAGATGAAATTATGGATTTATATTTAATTGCACAGCATCTAATAAATAGTTATGGGTATTGGGGTATATTTTTAGTTGCATTTACTGAGGCATTTATCCAACCTGTACCACCTGATTTATTTATAATAGGAGCTTCTGCATTTGGCTTAGACCCTATAACTTGTGCCATTGTATCAACTATTGGTTCAGTATCTGGGGGAGGAGTTGGGCATTTTTTAGGATATAGACTTGGAACACCAGTATTTAACAAACTTTTTGGAGAAAAATATTTAATAAAAGGGGAGAAATTCTTTGATAAATATGGTATTTGGGGTGTTTTAATAGCAGGATTCTCACCATTACCTTATAAGGTTGCAGCATGGTTAGCTGGAATTTTTGAAATGAAGATTCTATATTTTAGCATAGGGACGCTTGTTGGCAGATTTCCAAGATTCCTATTAATAGCATATTTTGGACATAAAGTTGCAGTATTCTTTGGATTATAATTATTAATTAATAAATTAATTAAATTAAACTAAGAGGAACAAGAATAAATAAAAGAATTAAAAGAAAAGTAAAAAAGGGGGAATATAAAAATAAAAAGAATAAAAATAAAAAAGATAAGAAATAATAGGTATATTATCCCACATATTCCATTATCTCTTATACATTTCATTTTTTAGTATTTTATTTTTTGGGTTTTTTGGTTTTCTTGGAGCTACCATGGGAATCACCCCCTAATAAGTTTTAATTATACTACACAGTTAAAGTATATATATTAATATTCAGCAAAAATCGGGCATTTTTTTGAATATGTATTTTTATAATATTTTATCTCCCTATGCAATAAAATAGGTGAGATTATGCCGAAAAAATATAACAATAATGCAATATTTTTTACAAAACATAATATAACTTAATTTAATTAAAAAGATAAAAAAGATAAAAAGAAATTATATTATTATATTAGTTTTTTGGGTTTTTTGGTTTTCTTGGAGCTACCATGTTGTCACCCCCTTTGTTAGTTTTAATATTATTGCATCAGCTAATAGTATATATAACAATATTCAGCAAAAACAACGAATTTTTTTGTATATATATTTTTATAACATTCTGTTTCAGTAGGTAAAAGTGAGTGAGAATATGCCAAAAAAATCACACAACAAATTAGAATTAATGGAAAATATAATAAATCTTGGAAGTTCAAATGAAGAAATCACTATTTACAATCTTACTAAAAAAATTAACCAAAAAATGAAACAGTGCAGTGCTGAAAAACATTATGTTGGAGAACAGACCATAAGCGATATAATCAAAGAACTTGAAAAAATTGGATGTTTAACTTTAAAATATAAAGAAATAACAAAAACAGGAAAGGAGAAAAAAATATATAAATTAAATAATGATTCGTTAAAAATCTTCAAAATTTACAAAAATAATTATCAAACAATACATAAAATTATTAGGATGTTAAACGAGTTAAATTTTAACAGTGATGAAGAAGACAGTGCAACAGTGGTTATCCAAATACTATTAAATTATATAAATTATAAATCTAAACCAAGATAATTATTTAACTATTTTTATATAAAAATAAGCGTATTATATATTTAACGGTAAAATTGGTTATATAATTTCTTTTTTTCATTCTTTTTATGTTTCATTGTATTTTAATATATATTTTTTTATTTCATAATATTAAAGATTTTATAATTAGTATGAGCTCCGGTCATACAGATAATGATTAGGTTTTTAATATTTAAGGAACGATATATTTATTGCATTTAATTTCTTATAATATATATGGTAATAAATACTCCATTATAAAAAATTTAATATTTTTATGATTTTTTAATTTATTAATATATTATTCACATACAAGGGGATATTATGAAGAATACCAATTTAATGGATGAAACTATAAAAATAGCATCAGATTTAATCAGAGTAAATTCAGTCAATCCAGCATTTGGTGGAGTTGGGGAAAAAGAAAAGGCAGATTATGTATTAAATAAATTAAATGAATATATAAAGGAATATAATGTAAAAAATTATTCAGTAAAACATTATACTATAAAAGATGACAAAGGTATAATCCGACCAAATATTGTGGCAAAATTTGATTTTGGAAAGGATAGAACACTCCACATAATTTCTCATCTTGATACTGTTCCAGAGGGAGATATTAATTTATGGGATACAAATCCATACGAACCTGTGATTAAAAACGGCAATATATATGGAAGAGGTAGTGAGGATAACCATAAGGGCATAGTTTCATCTTTACTATTGTTAAAGATGATTTTTGATAATAAGGATAAATTTTGTCCTAAATATAATTTAAGCTTAATATTTGTATCTGATGAGGAAAGTGGAAGTAATTATGGTATTCAGCACATATTAAAATATGAAAAAGAGATTTTTAACAAAAATGACTTAATAATAGTGCCAGATTTTGGAACTCCTGATGGAAACTATATAGAAATAGCAGAAAAAAATATACTATGGATTAAATTTAAAATTAAAGGAAAACAATGTCATGGAAGTGCTCCAAACCACGGTATTAATGCGGATATTTTGGCATTTAATTTTGCAAATAACCTTTATAATATACTGTATAACAAATACACTAAGAGAGATAATTTATTTTCTCCGCCTTACTCAACCTTTGAACCTACTATGATTTTTAACAATGTTGAAAATGTAAATACTATTCCAGGCTATGTAGAATTATGCTTTGATTGCAGAATATTGCCTGATTACAATGTTGAGGAAATTTTAAAAGATATAAATGAATTTATTATTCTCTTTAAAGATAATATTAATAAATATTTGAAATACTACGACAGAGGGGAAGAAAAACATATAACAATCGAATATGAAATTCTTCAAAAGGAGCTCTCACAAAAAACACCTGAAAATTCTGAAATAATTGTCGAGCTCGGAAATGCTATAAAAAAGGTATTGAACAAAGAACCGATATTATGCGGTATGGGTGGAGGCACAGTTGGAGCATTTTTAAGGGCAAAAAATTATGATACGGTTGTTTGGGGAATTGGTGAAGAAACGGCACATCAACCGAACGAACATATAAAACTAAATGATTTAATAAATATGGCTAAGATATACTACGAAATTTTAAAAGAGAATAAATAAAGAAAAAAATAATAATTAAAAATAAAATTAAAAAATAACTAAAATAATAAAAATAAAGGCGGTATTTGGTGATTTAATGAAAATTTACTTTGCAACGGGGAATCCGAATAAAATTAAAGAGGCCAATATTATTTTAAAGGATTTAAAAAATATATCTGTTGAACATTTAAAATGCCCTTATCCTGAAATACAGGGAACATTGGAGGAAGTTTCAGAATTTGGGGCGAAATATGTTTATGAAAAAATAAAAAAACCCATAATTGTTGAAGATAGTGGATTTTTTATAGGAGCTCTCAATGGATTTCCAGGAACATACTCAAAGTATGTTCAGGAGACTTTGGGAAACGAAGGTATTTTAAAACTTTTAGAGGATATAGAAGGCGAAAATAGAAAGGCATATTTTAAAACAGTAATAGGATACTGTGATGAAAATGGCGTAAAATTATTTAAAGGAGTTATAGAAGGAAAAGTAGCCCATGAAATAAGAAGTAAAGGATATGGCTTTGCATACGACAGTATTTTTATTCCAGATGGTGAAGATAGAACTTTTGCAGAGATGAAAACAGAAGAAAAAAGTGAAATTTCCCACAGAAAAAGAGCTTTTGAAGAATTTAAGAAGTTTTTATATAATAAAATAATTAAGACTAATGATAGAGGATATTATGGAATTCAAAATACATCCAATAGGATACATTAAACAGTTAGATGATAAAACAGTTCTAAATATTTTTGAAGAGTATAAAGAAGGATTGGATGGATTAAAAGAAGGATTAAAAATAGTATTAATTTTATGGTTTGATAAAAGCGACACTCCACAAAAAAGGAAAACATTAAAAGTCCATCCCTTAGGTAATCCACATAATCCTATTAGGGGTGTATTCTCCACTCGCTCTCCAATTAGACCAAATCCAATAGCTTTATATGAAGCCAAAATTTCAAAAATAGATGAGAACAATATATTTATTGAAAAAATAGATGCCTATGAGGGAACTCCAATAATCGATATTAAAATAGCATATAATCAATAAAACTAATTAAAACATTATAAAATAGACTATTATTAAATATTACTATTGATATATATTTTATTACATATTATTTTGCAACCATGATATAATAATTGGATGTATTAGCGTGGGTCATAATAATTCGTTTCCATTAACTTTTTAATTTTCATATATATAGAAACGATTAAATTTTTTAATATTTGGTGTTGATATTTAAAGAAAATGCAAAATGACCCACCCTAATTGGATGTATTTTAATATCGGTTATTCCATTTTATGTTTATATATACTACCAAAGTTTCTGGTTTATCTTTTAATTTAAAATATTTATTTTTTGAATATCTTAAAAATTTTAGGTTAATAGTTAAATATTTAAATTTAATTTAAATAATTTTCTATTTAATTTAAATCGATATATATATAATAGTTTATGTATAATACATAACCATAAAAAAATGAAAAATTAATAAGGACATTGAGAAAATTTAAAGCACACTTAAAAACATTAATTAAAATAAGGTCGGCGATAATGAACATTTTAAGGGGATGTTCGGAGCCGACCTTGGCGATTATGAACCTAAATGGTTCTAGCCTATACTCCCTTAAAAACCAAAGGAGGCGAATAAATTATGAACCTAAATATATTTAAAGGTTTCGCTGCTGTGGCTATGCTATGCTTAATTGGTAGTGTGTTAGCTACACCAGTGACTATATCAGGAGATAATATTGGAAGTCATAAGGATATTAGCGTTCAGAAGGCAGCTAATAATGTAAAAATATTAGATAACAAAATTGAGATTATCAATAATTTTGAAAATAATGGAAAAATAGAATATATAATTTCAAAAGATTACTCTACAATGACCATAAAGGAATTAAATGTAAATGGAAATAATATATATACTCTAAAAACTGTAAAACTGAAAGACGGCTACCATGTTAGCATATATAAAAATGGGGTATTAATACATACAAAAATAACAAAAAATAACCCAATAGAATATATAACCTACCAGAAATTATTGGGTGGAAATAAATATATGCCCAATATAAGGACAGGCATTACTCCGAGATGTAATATTATTTTAGAGTTACCAGAACCTGTGGTTAATATTGGGGCAGAAGATTACTTGAAAGTAGATACAAACGCGAGATACAATTCAAATGATCCGCTCGTGTTTATTAAATACTATGTTATACTTCCACCAGGTGTAAAATATATTGAAGATGGTAATCCTACTGCGGTATATAAACTATCAAGCGGACAATCCATTAATCTTCCTATGGGTACTGGTGTGCATGAACATATTTTGGGACCTTGCACGATACTCTATTGGTCAGATTTAGATATATTAGGTGATGGATTATCCGATACAAAGCATTTAATTATAAAATATATTAGCACTGGAAATAAAGAGATTAAAGGTAAAATAGGACTACAACCAGTTGGAATTCCATGGAACTATATGTGGAATTCAGATGTGATACATGTTAAAGTTATTAATTAATAAGAAATAGATGTTTAGGTATTAAAATCGAATTTTATATCTCTTATTTTTTAAATAATTTTTCTAAGAATGATGTTTTTATTGGGTGATTATGTGGTAAGAAATATAAATATAGAACATACATTGGCTGCTTTACCTTATTTATTTTACATACCAATTCCAGTTTTGGTTCCATTAATATTTGCAATCATTTTCAGAAAAAATAAATTTATCTTATTTCATTCTGTTCAAGCATTATTTATACATATAATTATAGGGGCATTTATATCATTGACACTTTCATTTTTTATGAATTATTGTAATAACCTTGCTATATTATCAGTAAAATATGAATATGGGGATTTTTATGGCATACTTACTATAATTATAGGGTTGTTATATCTCTTAGTGATTATAACCCCTATTTTATTGGGAGTGTATTATTCGTCTGGTGGAAAATGCTTTAAATTTCCAATTATTGGTAATATCTCTGAAAAAGTATGCAATTATATAACTTAAATTCAATATTCTTGATAAATGTGATACTTACAGTTTATACAACAAAGTGAGATAATATTAGGTTAATAAATTTCTATTAATTAAATTTGTTATGTCGAGAACTATAATTATTTAGGATTTATAATGCTTAAATCATTATCTACATATATTGATATCAATCTACCAAAATATATTATTAAAGGTAAATACATATCGTACGAATGATATTTATTCAGTATAATTTCAAAAATCATTAAGAGTATCCCTATAAATAGCCAAAAAATATCAATTTTTAAGAACTTTTGTATTACTAAATTATCTTTATTTGTTAAATACAATCCAATTATACAGCAAGTTGATATCGAAATAGTAGTTAATGAATAGCATACATAGTTATATGCCTTATTTGGAAAAATTGCAAAACCCATATATAAAAACACTACAATAATAATCCAAAGAAATATTCCAAATAACAAACCATTACGATTCATATTTTCACCTATAAAAAAATAAAAGAAAGAATTTTAATTCTCTTAATACTGTTATTATAGTTCTCGACATAACAAATTTAATTAATAGAAATTTATTAACCTAATATTGTCTCATTTTATTGTATAGAAACTATAAGTATCACATAGGTTTTATTGTATGTGAATTAATAATTAACAAAGTTCTGTCTTTGACTATAATTTTCAATATTACTTAGTTTATCGGAGCTCCGATAATTCTTAAATAAATTCTTAAATAAATTCAATAAGGGTAGATTATGAACTTTAAATCTTTCACAATAAATTACATAAAAGAACCATTTTTATTTCCACTTAAAGACATTAAAAAATTATTTATCGGAGCCCTTATACTAACAATATGTTATCTATTTCAAATATTTATGATGCTAACTGCATATTGTATATTTCAAATATACTGTGCAACTCCACAGGAAATAATCGATTTTTTATCGATATTACCATTTTCTATTTTAATATATGGGTATATAGGTTTAATTATAACAGATGATAATGGAGACTCCTTACCAAAATGGAGTGATTTAAAATCAATTATTTATAGCAGGGGTTAAAATAAACTTAGTTATACTAATTTTTATGGCAATATTTGGTGTTATAAATTATGGTTTATATATGATTTTAGAGAAAATTATAAAATATACGACATTTAATGTGATATCTAACCTTTTACCATTTTATGTTATATCCTACTACCCGTTTATAATAATTCATGAAATTACATGGGCTTTTTCAAGTGTAATAGATGGTTTATTTTATCCAATACTTTGTATATTTTATCCAATATCCTATAATACGCCATATTATATAGTACTGTCTATATTTTACTGGATATTCTTAATTATATCCCCTATAATAATTTTTAAAGTTATAAACGATAATAATAGTTTTAGTATTAATATAAAAAATCATATTTCAGTCGAGTATTTTGCAATCATGGTATTAGTAGGTGGATGTATTTTAATATCACTTATTCCATCATACATTTATGGATATATTAGTATAATGCCCTCTAACCTATTTGATTTAAAATATTTATTTTTCGAATATATTAAAGATTTCTATGTTTTTTATTTTTTAATTGTTATTGGAAGAATTTTTAGGAATTATTTTAAAAATATAACTTATAATTAGTTTTAAATGGAATGTTGGTGAAACTATGAATCCAAATGAGAATGAACAGGAAAATAAAATAAGATTAAAAAACAAATCAGTAGGAGCCATAGTTGGATTCTTTATTTGGTTAATTTTATATATTATTATAGGTTTTTCTGTATCTTCAATCTCCAACCATGCATTTAATTATTTACTTTATGTTATCTCAGTAATATCCTGCTCTACATTTGTTTTAATTGGAATTTATCTGTTTAATAAAGAAAATCCTATCGTAAAAGAATTGTTAAAAATTGATATTGGCTTTTTATTGGTTGGAATTATATGTGCAGTTATTGAGATTACCTTACATCAATCTTATAACTATGATAGAAATCTGCCATTAATTATTTATGTCGTTAGATTAATAACTATCTATATGACAATAGATAAAATAATAGAGATGAAATAATGATAAAAAAATGTCTTTTAATTTTATTATTATTGAGTTCTTTTATATTAATCTCCTCTACAAATGCATTAAATATTAAAACTCAACAAACTTCGGCATTATATTTAATTTATAACAACAATATCTATCTATACAATTATTGCCTCTATGTTAATACTGGAATAAAAGACTGTTTAAGGAGGACACAATATATGATTCTTGATTATAAGCCTTAAATAGGGGTGGTTTAATTGGATTCTTTAATAATATTTTTCTTTTATATTTGGGCTTATTAATTGTATCAATAATATTTTGGAATATTAAAAGAGATAAGTCATTTTTAATTTTATCCATATTATGTTTTATAGCATTAATCCTACAATTTGTAAATCAATCTGTAAATTTAGAGTTATTATTTTATATATTTAACTTGTTTTTACTTTTAGGAATAATTTTAACTACAATATATATTTTGAGAAAAAATAAATTTTTGTTATTTTTGGCAATATTTGGATTAGTAGTTCCATTCTTACAATTCGAGATTCCAAACTGGTTATTTAATATCTTATCACTACCTTTATTTATTTATGTTAAATTATTTGTTTCTAAAAATATGAGTGGAAGTGATTATTATAGCCCTTTTATAATTATTCCGCTATCCATGTATGGGTGGGTATTAATTGGTTTAATAATACGGGCTATTTATAAGAATTATTTAAAAAAAATCTAGGGAAATTAATGAGTTCAAAATTTTATATTGGAATTTTTTTCATAGTTAAATGATTATTGAGAGGTATTTCTGTAATTTATTATTTGGTATTTATAGACCTCTATTGAATAGCCCTTATATATTCTACTCATATTTTTAAATTAATTTTACATATTTAAATATAATCAAAAATACTATTAAATAAATAATAAAAATTAAATTTATTTTAAATAATTTTCTATTTAATTTAAATAGATATATATATAATAGTTTATGTATAATACATAACTATAAAAAAATGAAAAATTAATAAGGACATTAAGAAAATTTAAAGCACACTTAAAAACATTAATTAAAATAAGGTCGGCGATAATGAACATTTTAAGGGGATGTTCGGAGCCGACCTTGGCGATTATGAACCTAAATGGTTCTAGCCTATACTCTCTTAAAAACCAAAGGAGGCGAATAATTTATGGGAAGTTATGCATTGTGGTACTTTGAATATAATATGAACCAATATGAAAAAAGATTCAATGGAGAGGTAAGTGATTTATTAAATAGAAATTTTAACTATGCAATTGCTTTGGAAGTTAGTGAAGGGAAATCTCTTCCACAAAGTGGTTATTCATATGATAATGGGTATAATGATGGTAAAGAACTGGGAATATGGTTAGACCCACATTTAAGAGGAATAGATTACTTTGTTGCAATTCCCTATTATGAAGAAGGTGGTAACAACGCTGGAGAAAAAAGAGGATTGGAGTATTGGAAAGGGTATGTAGATGGTATATATAACAATACTAGTGGCTACCAAATTGGATTTTATTGGAATTAGAATCATGTGGGCAAGTAAATTGGGGATATATAACTGATTCTGAATTAAATGAGTTGTCGAATTATATACGAAATGAACGATATCAACAAGTTATATGGATTCCTTCATTAGGGGGGAGAACTACTCAACAACTCGAAGATTCTGGAGTAAAAAATACTATGAGATATTTTAATTATGTATTTTGTCAGCCAAATTACTATCAAAAAGATACCATGATGGATGGTTCGGAATACACATATGAAAAATTTGTTGAGATTTTAAATTGGGTACATAACGCATCACAAAATTCATATATTGAATTGGAAGCTGATAGCAAAGTTCTTAGCGATTCTAATAAAGTATTAAGAGATTGTAAATATGTTGATGCACAGAAAGATTCTAAAGTTGGTGATATTTGGCCACAGAGAGCATATTATTTTGATATAGAAAAGGAAGTTATTGATAGAGTTAGATATACTTGTCCAGAATGGTAACACATTCTAACTTATCTATATTTTAATTTTATATATTAATTTTTTAAGGTGATAAAATGATAAAAAAATATTTTATAATATTTTTAAGTTTTTTTATATTAATATCCTCTGCAAATGCATCAAATATTAAAACCCAATCAACCTCGGCATTATATTTAATTTATAACAATGATATCTATCTATACAATGGAACTCTGTATAATATAACTCCAAAATATATAGTTATTACCTGGATGAATAAAACCTATACAAATGATGAGATTAATAAACATTTTGGACATTATTATAAGCCTTATAGGGATATTTTTATCTTAGGAAATAAAAGTTATGTTGTATATAATGCTTGGGATGGCTATCATATTGGTAAATTAGATATTAAGAATAGAACTTTATATTTAGATGGGAGAGTCCTTGGAGATTATCATAAATTAAAAAGTAACAATAAGGAAGTTTTGGCATGTTTTGATAATAAGGAAGGAATGGGGGCAGAACCAATATTAATTGAATTAAAGTATAATACATCATCTAATAATATTATATGGGTTAGATATTGTTATCATGGATTTTATTATGAATTAAGTTCAAAGTTAGAAAAATACTTATTTAACCATGTTAATCACTCTAAAAATTACTACTCTTATAGATATCATTATTCAGAAAATTACTGCTTTGATTACAATTCAAAAGATAAATATTGGCTTATTTACACCAAAGGAATTTTTTCAGTAGCGTATATGCAAAATGATGACCGTTTAAAGTATGTGTATAATAATATCTCATGTTTTGTAAAATACAACAGCAGCAGTTTTTATGATTTTAAGATGTTTAATGGTTCATTATCCCAAATAGTTTATAACAAATATGGAAATAATTTCATTGGCGTAGGTAATGATAAATTATACATTTTGGATGATAACCTAAATACAATAAAGACCATTAACACAAATAAATGCATATATAAAGCATTTCCTAAGGTTTTTCCAATAGATAAAGACAATGTTTATTTGGTATATCCAAAAAATATAGTCGTAGATACTTATAAAATAGAAAAAGTTAAGGTTAAAACGAATTTTAGTAAGGAAGAAATAAAAGAATATAAACAGAATAATAGAACACCTCCACGCTATTTTACAGAATATAAAGAAATAAAAGTTGGAACAAAAACAGTAGATATTGAAGGTTTAGAAAGATTAAATAATTTGGCAAACATAGACTATAATTACTCATATAAAATTAAAAATTACAGTTTAGGTATTGAAAAAATAAACTTAAAAAATAACAACATTGTTGAAATAAATACTGATAATTTAAATCCAGTAGATGTAAAACATAATAATGGAAAAACATTTCTTTTAATTGGAAATGACTCATCCTTGTATATATTTAACAATGGAAAATATAAAAAAATTGGTAATTTAAATAAATTTAATAATAACATCCAAAATTCTAATGATAATACAATCAAAAAAACTGAAAATAATAAAATAAATTATTATTTATATGGTGTTGTAATTATATTCATATTTATAATTCTTGGGTATGTTATATGGAAGAAAAAATAAATTATCAAAAGAAAACAAATTTTTTAAATTATAATAATTATATAATATTATTTTTTAACTTCATTTAACTCATCCAATATCATTTTAACTGCATCATCGAGGGAATTTTTAACTTCATCAGTTAATCCTATTTCAATGTTAGGTTCAGAAACATATTTAGCTTGACATCCAATTATTACAACATCTATACCTTTTTTACTGGCATCTATCAAATAAGGTGCAAGTGGAAGGTCATGGGCATCAAAATTATATTTTTCAATGTTTGGGAGCTCCTCCACACCAAATTTTTTCAATGTTCCAGGTGGTAATCCAAAGTCAATAATATCAACAATTATTATTTTTTTAACTTTGCATTCTTCATCCATTATTGACATTAAATAGAATGAACCACCAGTTCCAGCATCAATTATTCCAACATTTTCTGGGAGCTCCGATTTTTCCAATCGTGTAATTACCTCATATCCAAATCCATCATCTGCAAATAATAGATTACCACATCCCATAATTAATATTTCCTTTTTCAATGAATCAGGTATCAATTTATCACCAAGTATAATTATAACATTATTATAAAATATAAAAAGATTATATTATTTTTAAAGTATTATATGATATATTATCCTTAAATCATTATAGCATTATATCTATATAGCATTTTAATTATAAAATATAATCATTATCATTTATCATTATTTCACCATTAATATAAATAATAAAATATATAATAAATATAAATGTATAGATATAAATATGTATGTATCTAAATAGGGGATAATTATGGTTAAAAATATAAATTTGGGCATATTTGGACATATAGACCATGGAAAAACATCATTGGCGAGAATTTTAACAGAAATAGCTTCCACATCCTCACTTGACAAACTTCCAGAATCTAAAAAAAGAGGTATTACAATAGATATTGGCTTTTCATCATTTAATATAGAGAATTATTTAATTACCCTTGTAGATGCACCAGGGCATGCAGATTTAATAAAAGCCGTAGTTAGTGCAGCGGATATTATAGATTTGGCTCTTTTAGTTGTGGATGCAAGGGAGGGACCAAAAACACAGACAGGAGAGCATCTTCTTATACTTGATTATTTTAATATACCAACAATTGTGGTTATAACAAAAATAGATATGGCATCTGATGAGGATATAAAAAGAACAGAAACATTTGTAAATGCTATCCTAAATTCAACAGAAAACCTAAAAGGTAGCAAAATATTAAGAATTTCTGCAAAAGAAAATATAGGAATAGATAATTTAAAAAACACTATAAAAGAAACCCTAGATAATATGAAAATTATTAGGAATATAGATGATTATTTTAAAATGCCCATAGACCACGCCTTTCCAATAAAAGGAATAGGAACAGTGATTACAGGAACAATATTAAAGGGAAAGGTAAAAGTCGGAGATGAATTAAAGATTTTACCATTGAATATGGAGGCTATAAAAGTTAAAAGTATTCAAAGATTTAAAAAGGATGTAAATGAAGCAGTTGCAGGAGATAGGATTGGAATGGCACTTAGCGGTGTTGATGCAAAACAGATATTCAGAGGATGTGTTTTAACCTCAAATGACAGCAATTTAAAAATTGTCAATAATATTGTGGCAAAAATAAAAATATCGGATATATTTAAATACAGTATAAAACCAAAAATGAAGGTTCATTTGAATGTTGGAATGTTAATTGTTCCTGCAATTGCAATTCCATTTAAAAAAATAGAGATTAATGGAAAAACTGAAAATATTATTTTAAAAGAGGTTGCAAAAGGGGATGAATGCTACTGTGCATTTGAACTGGATGAAAATGTAGTTGCAGAAGTAGGGGACAGCATACTTATAACACGGTTGGATTTACCACCTACAACACTTAGAATATGTGGTAAAGGTGAAATAGTCGAGTTTATAAGTGCAAAAGACTTAAATATTAAAAAAGAAGTTGTAAAAACTGGAACCATAAAACTAAATAAAAATAGGGTATTTATTGAAGGATTGGCAAATTCAAAATTATCCGCTGAAAAACTTATTGGAGAAGAAGTATTTATTCCAGAAAAAAACATAAAAGGTAAAATAAAAGGCACTTTTGGAACTAAGGGATATTTAACTGCTGAATTTGATGGGAATGTAAATAACAAAGATACCGTTGTATTGAAGAGGCTTAGAAGGTGGGGATAATGGGTGTCAATAACATTAAGATTGAAAAAAATAATAAATCCAGTAATAAATCTAATTATAAAAATGAAAATAAATATGATAATGAATATGATAATAAAAATAGTAATATTGATAGATACAGTAATAATATTAATAACATTATCGGAGCTCCTTCAAAAGTTATATTATTTGGAGAACATGCAGTAGTTGATGGGTATGGAGCAATTTCAATGGCAGTTGATTTAAAAACTATGGGAGAGATTGTGAGCTCTGAAAATGAAAACAATAATAAAAATAAAATAATAATTGATTTGAAAGATTTGAATAAAAATATTAAATTAAATATTAAAGACCTTCCAAATATAAATATAAAGGATTACGAAAATGATTTGAAGTATGTAATATGTTCTTTAAAAAATGTTGCAAACTATTTAATTAAAAAAAATTTACTTAATATTCACGATTTTGATGACTATGATATGAATATTAATAACAACAAAAAAATAAAACCTTTTAAATTGATTATTTCTTCAAATATTCCTGTAAGCTGTGGCTTAGGTTCATCGGCTTCTGTAATAATTACCACAATTAAGTCATTTTTACATGCAAACAATATAAAATTATCCGACGATGAAATAGCTAAAATAGCATATTCCGTTGAAAAGGAGGTTCAGGGTAAAGCCAGCATAACCGATACTGCAACCATCACATATAACACTATATTAAAAATTAAAAACAACACATTTGAGTTAATGAAAAATTCCAATCTACATAATTTACTTAAAAAATGTAATTTCTTAATAGTTCATGTTGAAGAACGAAAGAAAAAAACAGCCGAGCTCGTAAATGAGGTAGCAAATCATCCATATAAAAATGAAATATTTAAATCCATAGGTGAAATTGTGGATAAGGCAGAGTCTATAAACAGCATGCAGGAGCTCGGAAAATTAATGGTAAAAAATCATGAATTGTTAAAACAGTTAGGTGTATCTACTGAAAAGATGGATAAGGTTGTAAATATCGGGAAAAAATATGGATATGGTGCAAAACTCTCAGGTGCTGGAGGCGGTGGAGTTGTGGTAATCTTAGTGAATAATAATAAAAAAGAGGAATTACTTGAACATTTAAAAGAAATAGGTGTTATTGACATATTTGAATGCAAAATGAGTTAATTTAATATTATTATTTTCTTTTGATATTTTTATATTTCATCTTTTAATTTTATCTATTTTATTTTTATTTATTATAATTATCTTTTTATTTCTTTATTTTCATTATTTTTTATCTTTTTAATTCTATCTCTTATCCACGGAGATATTCTATCCCTGTCCATACAATAAACTTCCATTTTTGGAATTATAACTCTAACTACATCTACATCAGTTTTTTTTAAATTCACAACAATCAACCTATCAAATCCTGCATCAATAAGTTTTTCTTTAATTGTATTTAAGTCTTTTTTTAGGTTAAATTTGGCATTATTTTCCATATCCTCTATATCTACTTCATCCCTATATTCAAACCATTTTTTATGTATTCTTTTCATCCTACCATAATCTATTTTCCTTACAATATCCCCTCTTATTGTATCTTTCCTTTTATTCTGTATTTGCGTTGCCCTACTCTGAACAACCTCTGTTAATGCCCTAATTACTGCAATTTCTGGATGGATATGGCAGCCTACTCCAATACATAAAAGAGCAGGGTCTTTTAAAACATCCTCATCGGATATGGCAGCCACTGTTGGAATACCAACTTCACTTGTTAAATCCTTCAATACTACATTTATATTTGCATTTTCAAATTTTTCTATGAGCTCATGTATTATGGGATTTTTTGCCCCCTCCACATTTATTTTTCTATATGTGTTTTTAGAAATTTCAGAAACACTCCACGAATCCCTTTCTATAACTTCAAAAGAGGCGTGAAAAATAGCTTCCTCCGTTGAGTTTCCAGAGGCTATGCCGTTGGTATTGCTTCTAAATAAAGTTCCAGAATATGGGTGGAATATAGCATCTGCTGGAACTTCAACAATTTCATTATTTATTATATCAGTCCCTTTAATCCAATCAATACTATTTAAATTATTATTTATTTTATTCAAATTTTTAAATGCTTCAATAGATAGGATGAGCTCCTTTAAATCCACAGGATTATCGGGTTTTTTTATAATTTTTTCCTTATCCTCTTTGCTTAGTTCTGCGGAATATCTTTCAATAGATTCCATTGCAGAAGATACTTTTGCCTGAATATCCGTTGCTCCTTTTCCAGGATGGATTTTTATATCTCCATTTTTGGTTAATCTTGTTGCAGAATAAACGGGAATACCAATTCTGTCCAAATTATCAATTCTCTCCATATTAACAATATTTATCTTATCCAATATAGGTTCTATTTTTTTCCATGTTTTCTTTGGTGAGCATATTCTATATGTTTCTAAGGCGTAATCAATAGAGTCCATAATATCACATAAATATATTATATTGTATTATATTGTATTATATTAATATGTCATTATATTATTATATTATATTGAATATTTTAAACATTATTTCATTATTTTATTTTCAATTTTTATACTGCCATCATAATTTTCATATATAGCTTTATAAATCATTAAATTAAACCATTTCTTATTTTATTAATTATCTTAATTATTTTAACTGTTTAGTGATTATATTTATTATTTCTTCCCTATTACCTCCAATTACAAGAACTGTTTTTTGCGAAGAGGTTAATCCAGAAACTATTTCCACATCTTTTTTAAATATCTTCTTTAAAAATTTTATAATTTCTTTGTTTGCCTTTCCCTCTATCGGCTGTGCTTTTATTTTTATAATAATCCTTTTTCTCCATTCATTAATACCACCAATTTCATTTTTTTTAGCGTTTGGTGATATATCTATATCAATTAAAACGCCTTTTTTATCATTGGATTCCCTAATAATTTCCTCTATCATATTATCACCACCGTTATAAATATTTAGTATGTTATGATTTAAAAATATATGTTAGTAATAAATTAACTTAAATAGAAATAAAAAATATAAAATAATAAGTAAAAAAATACTAAGAATACTTAAAAGAAAATAATAAAATAATAACTTAAAAAAAATCTAAAAAACTAATGTAAAATATTTTAAAAAAAGGTAAAATGGGAAAAAATGAAAAAAACTTATAAAAATAATGATAAAACTCCATTTGATAGATATGCAAAGGAATATGATAAATGGTATGATGAAAATGAACAAATATATAAAGCTGAGCTCGATGCCATTAAAAAATTTATTCCAAAATCAGATGAAAAAAAGAAGGGTTTAGAAATTGGAGTGGGAACTGGAAGGTTTGCAAAACCACTTGGTATCGAGTATGGTTTAGAGCCATCAAAATCCATGGCAGAGATTGCAAAAAAGCGAGGAATAAATGTATATGAAGGGATTGCTGAGGATATTCCCTTCGATGACGAATCCTATGATTATGTGCTGATGACTACAACATTATGCTTTTTAAATGACCCTATTAAAGGACTTAAAGAGATAAAAAGGATTTTAAAACCAAATGGGGTATTAATTATAGGTATGATTGATAAAAACAGTCCATTGGGAAAATTTTATGAATCTAAAAAAGAAAAAAGTAAATTCTATAAATATGCAAAGTTTTATTCTTTGGATGAAGTTTTAAACTGGTTAAAAGAGTTAAATTATAAAAATATAATATATAATTCTGTTAAAATAAGTGAAATGGATAATAAAGGAAGTTTTGTCGTTATATATGCAGAAAAACTATAAATGGATAAAACTGCAAAAAATAATAAAATAAAAAATAAAATAATAATTAAAAAATTAATAATAATTATTCATTTTTAAGTGCTTTTATAGGGTCTAATTTGGATGCTTTATATGCAGGATAAAGCGATGCGATTAATGATGTCCCAACGCCAAACAATATCCCAATTAATAAATAAATCATACAATACCATGTTAATGAAGATTTTAATAAAAACACCACGACCAAATATCCAATAGCCACACTTATCAGAGCTCCGATTAAACTTCCAATGATTCCAAGTATAAGTGCCTCATAAAGGAACATAATCATTATATCGCTCTTAGAAGCTCCAATACTTTTCATAACTCCAATCTCTTTTGTCCTTTCAATTGTGCTCATCAACATTACATTACCAATGCCTATCCCAGCAACCAATAAGGATATGCCCCCTATTCCCATTAAAAATAAGGATAATTTATCCATGGCATCATTTATAGATTTAAGAAGTGTGTCCATTGATAATACTATTACTTTCTTTTCTTTTTTATTCATAATACTTTCAGTTTTATTTTTAATATCGTTTATATCATCTTTATTTTTAACATACAATACAACCATTGAATAATTATTCCCATAAAATCTTTTGTAGGTTTTTTGAGATAAAATTATGGAATTTTGAGAGATTATAAAATATGAACTATTGTATATGCCTCTTATTCTAAATGAAACATTATTTATTGTTATCATACTGTCTTTATTAACATTATTAAGATTTGAAAAGACACTATCTACATAAACCGTTGTATCAGAGAGTTCATTATTAATTCCTAAATTTAAATATTTTATATCACCTTTGCCTATGCCATAAATTGAAGTATAAGTTTTTTTATTTTTTCCTTTGATATATACAATATCGCTTCTTGTGCATATTGGAATTACTTTGCAGTTTAGCCTTTTTAATTTATCAACATCCCTTTTTGTAAAATGCAAATAACCTTCCCCAGCATTAGGAAATACCACAACAAAATTTGCCACGCCTTCAAAATTCTTGGATATGCCTTGTTTTAATCCGCCACCCAATATGCCCAATGAGGATATAGCCATAACTCCAATAATTATACCTAAAAGTGCTAAAATACTCCTCAATGTATGTCTTTTTAAATTCCTCTTAGCCATTTCAAAATACATATTATTCCTCAACTAATTCTCCATCCCTAATATTTATTATCCTATCGGCAACCTTTCCAACATTTATATCGTGGGTAACCATAACAACCGTTTTTCCAGATTTGTTTAATTTTTTTAGGAGCTCCATAATTTTAGCACCAGTCTTTGAATCCAATGACCCTGTTGGTTCATCGCATAATAAAATAGGTGGGTCATTTGCAAGAGCTCGTGCTATTGCCACCCTCTGTTGCTGACCCCCACTTAATTGATTGGGTTTGTGATTTGCAAATTTTTCATCCAATTCAGCCATTTTTAAACATTCCAATGCTCTTTTTCGTTTTTCTTCCGAGCTCATATTACTTCGATATTTAAATATTAGGGGGAGCTCTACATTTTCTAATGCACTCAACAATGGAATAAGATTAAACTGTTGAAATACAAATCCAATTTTCATTCTCCTAATTTCCGTTAATTGGTTATCGTTTAAATCACTTGCTTTTACACTATCTATATATACCTCTCCATTATCTGGTCTATCCAAACAACCAATAATATTTAAAAGTGTAGATTTCCCACTTCCACTTGGTCCCATAATTGAGACAAATTCTCCCTCTTCTATTCTTAGATTTACATTATTTAGTGCGTATATTACTTCTTCCCCCATTTTGTAGGATTTTACAACATTTTTTAATATAATCATAATTCCCCTTTATTATTATTTTTATTCCTTTTTTCTTATAAATCCCCTATAAATTAAATAAATCACTCCAATACAAAATAAAAGACCTATTCCAATAACTGCATAATTAATTCCCTCTTTTTTTCCATTATAATCATTATACGATACTACCTGACCATTATCTATTTTTATCTCCTTGTTTATTGTTATTAAATTGTTGTTTTCATCCCTGTATGTAATTACAATTGGAATTTCACTTACATTTCCATTTATCACACAGTGCAATTCAAAACTTCCATAATCATCTGCATTTAATGTTCCTACAAAATAATTTTCGTATGGTCTTTTTGGGATAATATTCTTTGTTCTTTTAATGCTAACCAATACACTTTTTGCCTTGGTAGTTCCTATATTGGATAAATCCCCAGTAATTGTTTTTTCGGTTATTCCCTCTATATTTATTCCAGTTAAAACTAAATCAGCCCTTCCTATAACATTTACAGAGATATTTTTATCCACTTCATTTCCATCAAAAATTATTTTTATGGGGATTTCTTTAACTCCTATCTCATTTACCTTTATTTTAAATGAAACATTTTTGGTTTTTCCATAAGGTATAAAGATAGTTTTTTGATTATTTCCTAAATAATATTTTTCAATAGATATAATAAAATTAGCATCCTTGTAATTGTTTTTAGGGATAATGTGAAATTATTCACCTCTCCAACGGGATAAGTGTAGTTAATTACATTTAAATCAACGGCATTATCTGGAATTACTTTAAATACTAAATTTCCTTTCTCTTCAACAATTTTTTGATTTTTGTAGTTGTATGTGATTGTATTGGAATGCCCCTGTTCTGTTTCTGTTTTATCCATTAGTTGTAAATTATCATATGGATTATTATATGTTAGTTCATAGGGTAGTTTTAAAATACCATCTCCACTTGCATAAATTTTAATCTCCATCAATTTTGTTTGGTGTGGTTTTAAGCCGTCTATATAACCCTCCGATAATGAAAAAATATTACTATTATCGTTGTTAAATTGCATCTTTATGTTTTTTGCTACCCCTGTTCCCTCATTTGTTATTTTTAAATAGATGGTATTTTCGCCTTCTTTTATTGTTGGTGGATTTTCAATTGTAAGTATTGGTTTTCCCCTAATTGGAATAGTAAATATTCTATTTTCTGAATGTTGTTTATTATCCTCTGTATAGTTGCAATATGCCACAATTTTATAGTCCTTTGACGGAGTATTATCTTTAATTTTTATTATAAAATGACCTACTCCTTTTTCAGATGGAAATAATTGCCCCTCATAATCCTTTCCTTTAATTATTTGTATGTAATTCTTACTTTCCCCATAAGGATATATGCCTATTACGGTGTTGTTTATCTCCTTTTCTGGTGTGATTACCACCCATAAATCATAGGTCTTTGATGGTTCCAAATATTGATTTTTATAGTCAATGCTTGTAAATTCCACTGCATCTATTGTGTTTAAAATTAAAAATAAAGATAAGATAGATAAAAAAATAAAAAAGGATTTTTTCATTATTTCACCTTATAAGAACTTGACTACACTGTATAATTGATAAGCCCCAAATAATACTGTTGGAATTAGTGCAACTATAAATGCCTTTTTTAATTCCAAATTCCTTGCATATTTTATCCCATAAGTCCATAAACCTAAATTCCATAATGTAACGGCAATACCTATTAAAAGGTTTGTATATACCATGGTTTTTGGAATTATCGAAGACATGACATGTTTTACTATTATTGGATTTTGAAGTTGCCCCATTGTTAATGGTTGAATATGAACATTTGAAAGAAAATAGTATCCAATTGGTATTGTTATACATAAAGCCAATAAATTTGGTAATAGTCCATAGCCTGTGAATTCAAAAGTTCTTTTAAAAGAACCCTCTCCTTTAAATGCTATTGAAATTATATGCATTATTCCAGCTATTAATAGCCATGCTATAAATCCACCTACAAAAGCAGATACTGCGGCAATTATAGTAGATATAGCCATCATATTTTGCATATCTGCTGGAAATATCTTAAACATTATCGATGTTGTGTAATATGTATATATGGCTGTTAATGCCGAAAATATAAGGACTATAAGGAATGGTGTTTTAAGAGATATTTCTTTATTGGATAGATTTTTGAAGAAGTTATTTGGATTTAGGATGAGCTCCGATAGGTTCATGTTCTCCCCTCTTTATTTTTTTTAATATAGTTATTTAAGAAAATATTATTGTATGTTTTTATATTTAAATCTTATGTCAATAGATAATTTGCTATCTCTGGAGTTATATAAACCTCTACGAAAGCGGCTATAATTATTAATATTATTGAAATTAGAGCTAATTTTAAGAATTTTCTTATATCTTCTTCTGTTATTGGCTTTTCTTTCTTATCTCTTAAATATTGAACTATCTCGTATGGGATTTTAAAACCTGCAGCTCCAACAATAATAAATCCTGAAAATTCAAAAATTGCATGAGGTATAACATAAGCAACAATATCAATTATTTTTACATTTGAAAGTAATATTGGAATTGACAATCCATTAAAGAATAATGTATAAAATGTTAATAATCCAAAGGTTAGAGAACCTAACAAAAGTTTTAAACACACTTCTAAGTTATTTGTTAATATCAAAATAAATTCATCCAAATTTGATATTTTTTGATGTTTTAAAAGATGATTATTATTTCCCAAATTTGAGTTGGTTGGTTGTTGATTGAGACATATTCCACATAATATACCAAATATTAAACATGATAGTGACATAAGTGTACAAAATTTGTTTTTAGTGATTATCAATACCATATTATACCTCAACAAAAATTACTATTTGATACTATCCCTACATATAAAATACATATAAAATAATTGCTACAACCGTTAATAAACTAGTAATAAAAATTATCCCTAAATTTTTTTTAAATTGAATCCTACTCGGAATTTCTCCATTTGAACTATTTTCTCCAACCTTAGATAAGGTATTACATAACATCATAACCATTGAATTCATCATTAAAATCAGTGCGGATATACTTATTATCCCATTTGCTCCAATTGGGTCATTTTCAGAAATCATCCAACTAAGAATCCCCAATGCTATACACATCATTATAGTTATGCTCGAAAACATAAATATGCGACTTATAATAAAATGAAATGGCATGTTAATCCATTTTTTTTGCATATAATAAAATACGCATAACACGATACCAACAGCAATAAATGTTATTATTACTGTTGTATTAGGGTAATTCATTAAATCCATTATATCACCATTATACAAAATAAAAAAATAAAAAACTATTAAAATGGGTGATTAGCTCATTAAAACCACTGCACTTACCGAACTTGATACGCCAGCAGCAAATACTATTGCACCAATGCCTGATACAATAGAAGGGGCAGTAAATATCGATATTGTTGTCCCTGCAAGAGCCATATATTGTAATTTTCCCATAAGTCTGTCATACTCGTTTTTGGTTATTTTTCCCTCATCATACAATTTTTGAGTATATGCTCCAATTTTTTCGCCTGATATTGTACTAGTTCCAGATACTGCAGTAGATGTAGCAAACACAGCTCCTACCATACACAGCATAGCAATAGCAGCGAAACCTTTAAGTAGGTTTAATTTCATAATGTATTCACCTCCTTTATGGTGGTTAAGTTTATTAGTCTTTAGCTCCGAACCTACAAAGGTTCATCATCGCCAGGGTCGGCTCCGAATAGTTCCCACCTATTCATCATCGCCGACTTTTCATTTTTCTTTAATATTTTTAAACAATTATTTAATAATGTTTTTAATATCACAATTAATTTTTACTTTTTTCGTAATTATTGTATATGCAAAACTACTATATATATATATTATGATTTGAATTAAATAGAAAATTATTTAAATTAAACTTAACTGTTATTAACCTATGTTAATAGATAATTAGCAATTTTTGGAGTTATATAAAGCTCTATAAAAGCAGCTATAACTATTAATATTATTGAAATTAGAGCTAATTTTAAGAATTCTTTTATATCATCTTCTGTTATTGGCTTTTCTTTCTTATCTAAGAGATAAAGAGTTATTCCATAAGGTATTTTAAAACCTGCTACTGCCGATATAAGCATTGCTGGAATTTCGAAGATGCCATGTGGAAGGATTAAAGCAGTTATTAATTTTAACGGTTCATTAGTTTGGAAAGTGGAACCAATTAATATGCCAACATTAAAACCATTAAATATTAAATTTATAAAAGTAGAAAAACCAAAGGTTATTGCTCCTGCTAACATTAGAAAAATAACTTTTAAGTTGTTTAATAGGATTGTAGGAAAGTTGAATTTTATATTTAACTTTTGATTTATTTCCTCCCCATTGTAGTTTTTTGAGAAGTCGTTTATAAAAATAAAGCCCGATATGAAACCTATTGAGAAGATTAAGATTGTTAATATTGGAGCTGGTAGTTTCATGGTTTCACAGTTATTATGTTCATTTTGGAGTTATAGTTTTATAAAATCAAAATTAAGTTAGTTATAATAATGTTTAATAATAAACATCATACTAATAGTATAAATTGAAACCGCAGAGATTAAAAACATGGGTGTTATTAAGAGTTTGATATTTATTGGATATTTTATCAAAATAATACCAAGAGCAATACTAAATATTAAAATCACAAAATTCATCCATAATATACAATCAAAATATGTTTTTTTGCCTACATGAGGAATAATATAGAGGCTAAATATCCGTTTTTTTATAATTTTTATATTTTTTTCTTTTGGTTGTTCATATGCATTTATAAAGTTTCTAAAAGCCCCTAAAATTATAAAAAATATTGCGAATAACAAAATATAATCCATTAAACTTAGCATAATAACACCCTATATCATAAAATTAAAAAATATAAAAATTAGGTTAACGTGTTTAAGCTAAGACAGCAAGTGTTGCTCCAGCAAGTGCAGGCCCAGAAACTCCAACTGCTGCAATAGTTCCAATGGCATATAGATAAGTAGCATCCCCTAAAGCTGCAGCACCTGCTCCATAAACTCCCCCAATTAGTCCCATGTATTCGCCAAACTTATTAACAGAAGTATTTCCTGTAGCATCGCCATAAATGTATGCTGCAGCTCCAATATCTCCTGTGCTTATTGGTTCAGCAAACACAGCTCCTACCATACAGAGCATAGCTACAGCAGCGAAACCTTTAAGTAAGTTTAGCTTCATAATATATTCACCTCCTTTATGGTGGTTAAGTTCATTAGTCTTCGGCTCCTAACCTACAAAGGTTCATCACAGCCAAAAGGTTGGCTCCGAACATTCCCCCAAATGTTCATCATCGCCGACCTTTTTATTTTCCATTAAATTATTTAATGAGTATTTTAATATTGTAATTAATTTCCATTTTTTTCATAATTATTGTATATGCAAAACCCTATATATACATATTATGATTTGAATTAAATAGAAAATTATTTAAATTAAACTTAACTGTTATTAACCTATGTTAATAGATAATTAGCAATTTTTGGAGTTATATAAACCTCTACGAAAGCGGCTATAATTATTAATATTATTGAAATTAGAGCTAATTTTAAGAATCCTTTTATATCTTCCTCTGTTATTGGCTTTTCTTTCTTATCTCTTAGATACTGAATTACTTCATACGGTATTTTAAAACCTGCTACTGCTGATATAAGCATTGCTGGAATTTCGAAGATGCCATGTGGAAGTACTGTTATAACCACAAAAAACCAATTTTTTATTAAAGCTAATGCCTTGTATTGAATTGCTAGTGCAAATCCATTATATAATAAATTACACATTATAGGAACTAAAAAAATACCACCTATTAAATTATAAAATACTATTTTAATGTTATTAAACAAAATTCCAGAAAATGAATATGTTGGTAAAACATCGCATGAGTTTATGGAGGTACTTTTGAATGTGTCAAGCGGTATGAATGAGCCATAAATAAACCCTATTATAAATAATACAATAGGTAATGTTTTATATATTTTCATAGTATTCCACTCTTAAATATTTTTAATAAATATTTTTAACACATTGTAGCCCATAGAAAAACAAACTCCTCCTCCATAACTTAATATAGATATCAAAATCATGCTTTCTGTCTGTTTATATGTCATTGGAAATATGATTAAATATTTAATAACTAATGCTGAGAATATAACAATTAATGGAAATAAAAATAAAATTATTTTAAAAAACTTCTCTAAGTTATTTTTTTCAAATATAACATAATTAACATCTTTATTTATTAAATACTTTGAAGAATAAAGTCCAATTACTATACCAATTGCAACGAACATTGTTGAAATACTAAATATATTTTTTAATAAGGCCCAACCATAATTTAACCAGAAATTAAAAACAAGTATGGGAACTATCCATAATAATATGCCTTCAATCATTAAACCTATTCCAACAATACATGGATTGTTTATATATGTGTGTGTAATATCTTTCATAAATATCACCAAAAAATAAAATTAAAATAAATATGCGTATTATAAAGCAATTCCACCTATTACCATAGGTATTCCAACAACAGCACCCACCCCTGTAGAGCATGCAGCAACGCCACCTGTTATTAAAGCACCTGCGACTATTATATGTTCTGGAGCTAAAAACGCATTTACCCCAAATAATGCCTTTCCAGCGGTGGAACCATGATACGCTTCATCAGCACTGTGTGCGAGTTCATATCCTGTATATGCTGAATTAAGGATGGAAGGTGTAGCAAACACAGCTCCTACCATACACAGCATAGCAATAGCAGCGAAACCTTTAAGTATGTTTCCTTTCAATATATTCATTCTGTCACCTCTTATGGTGATTTAATTGGTAGATTTTGTAGGTCGGCTCCGAACATTCCTTCAAATGTTCATCATCGCCGACCTTTTTTATTTTCCATTAAATTATTTAATGAGTATTTTAATATTGTAATTAATTTCCATTTTTTTCGTAATTATTGTATATGCAAAACTACTATATATATATATTATGATTTGAATTAAATAGAAAATTATTTAAATTAAACTTAACTGTTATTAACCTATGTTAATAGATAATTAGCAATTTTTGGAGTTATATAAACCTCTACGAAAGCGGCTATAATTATTAATATTATTGAAATTAGAGCTAATTTTAAGAATTCTTTTATATCATCTTCTGTTATTGGCTTTTCTTTCTTATCTCTTAGATACTGAATTACTTCATACGGTATTTTAAAACCTGCTACTGCTGATATAAGCATTGCTGGAATTTCGAAGATGCCATGTGGAAGGATTAAAGCCAATATTAATTTTATAGGCACTCCAGAATTATATGCATTAGAAATTAACATTCCTAAACTAAAACCATTAAATATTAAGTTTATAAAGGTAGAAAAACCAAAGGTTATTGCTCCTGCCAACATTAGAAAGATAACTTTTAGATTATTTGATAATATAATACAAAATGAACTTTTTAAAATTAATATATTTTGATATATGTTTACTGATTCAAATTTAGATTGTGGCAATGATAAAAAACCAAATAATATCCCAATTAGATAAATACCCAGAGACATTATACAACAATATGACTTATAGTTTTTTAAAATATTCATACTATCATCTTTATACCAATATTACGGCAATGTTTCCATATTTATCTTCCAGCTTCTTGGCGTATTCTATAATATCTTTTTTTTCATAAGAATAACTTTTTTCAGCCAATTTTTTAAGAGGAGCGTATCTAAAAAATTTATCAGCTGAATTTTCTTTTTTAAGAATTACTCGCAATACAAAATCTATCGGTAACATTAATAAAGTAATAAGCATTCCGATAATAAGCACAAACGAGCCTAAATATTCTCCATATCTTTTTAAGATATCATGCACTGGGGCAGATGTATTTAATGGTTTATTATATATCTCCACATTAAACTCTTGGTTTTCTAAATTTTGTTTATACTTATTTATGTTATTTACCACGGTTGTGTATATTTTCTCATAATGAGGATATAATTTTTTATCCAACATATTACTTGGTTTTGAGGTTGTTATTTTTTTATATGTGTCATATTTACTATTTGCAATTAAAATTGCATTAATACCCTCAGTTTTAATTGTGGTTATTATTTTTTCCATACTTGCTTCTAAATACTTTTGTTCTTCTGAAATATCATAAATTTTAGTTGTTTTTGGATAATATATTTTAATCATAACATATACCGCCTCCAAAAAAATTAAAAAAGATAAATTATTATATTTATTGT
The DNA here is from genome assembly GCF_000179575.2 of Methanothermococcus okinawensis IH1. Taxonomy (NCBI): domain Archaea; kingdom Methanobacteriati; phylum Methanobacteriota; class Methanococci; order Methanococcales; family Methanococcaceae; genus Methanothermococcus; species Methanothermococcus okinawensis. The sequence goes on from NC_015636.1 coordinate 464,304, forward strand.
AAGCTATAATATTCGCCCTATTGAAATTTTAATTATATGGGAAGGATTAAATTCATAATATCAAGTGTTGATATTTTTAAAGAATGTGCAAAGTGACCCCTACCAATTTACTTTATAATAATAGGGCTAATTTAGCATATGCTAAAGGACCTGCTGGTGGAACATCTATCCCATAATTCAATGCAATCGTTGCGAGCTCAGCATATGATGGATTTTCGTCAAGGTAGGAAGCAGCCATTAGTCCTAAACTAATATCTCCTGTGCTTATTGGTTCAGCAAACACAGCTCCTACCATACAGAGCATAGCCACAGCAGCGAAACCTTTAAGTAAGTTTAGCTTCATAATATATTCACCTCCTTTATGGTGGTTAAGTTCATTAGTCTTCGGCTCCTAACCTACAAAGGTTCATCACAGCCAAAAGGTTGGCTCCGAACATTCCTTCAAATGTTCATCATCGCCGACCTTTTTTATTTTCCATTAAATTATTTAATGAGTATTTTAATATTGTAATTAATTTCCATTTTTTTCGTAATTATTGTATATGCAAAACTACTATATATATATATATATATTATGATTTGAATTAAATAGAAAATTATTTAAATTAAACTTAACTGTTATTAACCTATGTTAATAGATAATTAGCAATTTTTGGAGTTATATAAACCTCTACGAAAGCGGCTATAATTATTAATATTATTGAAATTAGAGCTAATTTTAAGAATCCTTTTATATCTTCCTCTGTTATTGGCTTTTCTTTCTTATCTCTTAGATACTGAATTACTTCATACGGTATTTTAAAACCTGCTACTGCTGATATAAGCATTGCTGGAATTTCGAAGATGCCATGTGGAAGGATTAAAGCAGTTATTAATTTTAACGGTTCATTAGTTTGAAAAGTAGAGCCGATTAAAACCCCAACATTAAAACCATTAAATATTAAGTTTATAAAAGTAGAAAAACCGAAAGTAATAGAACCAGCCAACATTAAAAAGATAACTTTTAAGTTGTTTAGTAGAATTGTAGGAAAGTTGAATTTTATATTTAACTTTTGATTTATTTCTTCCCCATTGTAGTTTTTTGAGAAGTCGTTTATGAATGTAATGCCTGATATGAAACCTGTTAAAAAGATTGAGATTGTTAATATTAATAACAGTGATAATTTACTTTCAGTTCTCATACCACCACATTTTTATTCTCATTAATAGTTAAATTTAGGTTATTAATTATTACTACCTCTCTTCTTTTTGGATTTTTTGTATTTAGCAATAATACTAAATGTAATTATTAACATCACAAATATCATTAAAAACACACTAGATGTAAAAAAATCTACTCGATATACTATACTAACTATAAATCCCAATATCAAATAGATTTTAACAAATATCCATAAAAATGACATGGAAAATAGCGCTTCCCTAATTCTCCCTGTTTGTTTTTCCCCCATTAAATATAAATAATACTCAGGAAATAAGATATGATATATATATTGATTATTAATTTTCATATCAATCACACCATTAGTATTTTTAATTAAAGTATTTTTTAAATTAAATCAAAAAATAAAAATTAATAAAATTAATGTAAAAAGATTTACATAGCAATTCCTAAACATACCCAAAAAGTACCTCCTGTTGCTATTCCAGCACCAACTATTCCTGCATAAAGAGCGGCTGTTCCCACTCCTACCTCAAATCCTGCTTTTGCTCCATGAACTATTGGATGATTATTTGCATTATCTGCAGCTGCACAATATCCATATAATGCACCGCCAATATCTCCCAAAGCCACTGGTGTAGCAAACACAGCTCCTACCATACACAGCATAGCAATAGCAGCGAAACCTTTAAGTAGGTTCAATTTCATAGTTTATTCACCTCCTTTATGGTGGTTAAGTTCATTAGTCTTCGGCTCCGAACCTACAAAGGTTCATCATCGCCAAGGTCGGCTCCGAATAGTTCCCACCTATTCATCATCGCCGACCTTTTTTCATTTTTCTTTAATATTTTTAAATAGTGATTTAATATTTTATTTAATATCACAATTAATTTCCATTTTTTTCGTAATTATTATATGCAAAACCCCTATATATATCAATTTGAATTAAATAGAAAATTATTTAAATTAAACTTAACTGTTATTAACCTATGTTAATAGATAATTAGCTATTTCTGGAGTTATATAAACCTCTATAAAAGCAGCTATAACTATTAATATTATTGAAATTAATGCTAATTTTAAGAATTCTTTTATATCATCTTCTGTTATTGGCTTTTCTTTCTTATCTCTTAGATATTGAATTACTTCATAAGGTATTTTAAAACCTGCTACTGCTGATATTAACATTGCTGGAATTTCAAATATGCCGTGTGGAAGTATTAAAGCGGTTATTAATTTTAATGATTCATTAGTTTGAAAAGTAGAGCCGATTAAAACCCCAACATTAAAACCATTAAATATTAGATTTATAAAAGTAGAAAAACCAAAGGTGATAGAACCAACCAACATTAGAAAGATAACTTTTAAGTTGTTTAATAAGATTGTAGGAAAGTTGAATTTTATATTTAACTTTTGATTTATTTCTTCTCCTTTGTAGTTTTTTGAAAAGTCGTTTATGAATGTAATGCCTGAGATAAAACCTATTGAAAAGATTAAGATTGTTAATATTGATGGTAGTTTTTTCATGGTTTCACACAAAATATATGTCCCTCTTAATACCATAAATTAAATAAAATGATGCCAATATCCCCCCTGCAAAACCTACAAAAAATGATAATGGTAAATAATTAATTACCTTAAAATAATCAAATACATTTTGAATTAACCAATCAGCTACATTAACAAAAATAACTACAACTATTAAATATATTTTTAATAAATTTATATTTTCCAATAATTTTTCATCTAATTTTAATAATTTAATAACGATAATGTTGATTATTACCCCAGAAATTATTAATACAGTGTTTAAGATAATATTGGTTATATTCGTTAGTTCATAATACACCTGCAATGTTATTACAAAATAAGATAACAGTATGAATAAAACACCAATTAAGGAAATAAATCCAATATATTTTTTATTTATTTCTTTATTTTCAACATACATGGAGTATCACTAATAAAAATATATTTTATAATAACTCTTAGTTTTTTAAGAATAGGAGCTCACTCTATCATTTTATAATATTTATCGATATATCTTTTAACTTTTATAAATCCTCCAAATCAAAATCCCATCCATCCTACACCTAAAAATAAAAATCCCATTAAGATAAAATATTTTATTCCATTTTCCAACATCATATATAATGGAATTCCAAATATTAAACCACCAATAAACCCAACTAACATAGATATAAATACAAAATTTGCCGATTCTTTTGTATCTTTGATTATCAACATGTGTGGTTTTTTTGATTCATCAATTATCCAACTAAATGTCTAATATCTTATCGATAAATATATATCCCAATATAGCTCCAAATCCAAAATTACCTAAATTACTTTGCACCAATAAATAAATAGGAAACTTATGAAATAATGGTATTATAAGATATAACATGCCTGCTATAATTGACATGGCAATTGGTAATAAAATTATGCATCCCGTAATTTCAAAATTTAGATTTTTCATGCATTTATCTCCATATTCATTGTTGTTTATTTTCATAATATCGCCATAAATATTATTTCAACGATAGCCTCATAAAATTCATTAATTATTAATTAAAGCTTATTTAGGTTTTTTTCAAATAATTGAATCTTTACCATATAATTAACCAAAAACCCGATTAGAATGCCGAAAAATAAGTAAAATATTTTATATAACTGGTTTATATTTGTTAATAGCATGTATCCATACATTAAGATAATTACTAAAATAAACATAACAAATTCAACAGATATTTTTTCTTTGGTATTAAAATTTTCTTCTAAATAATGAAGAGATTTTAAAAAACTAACTTTTTTATTTCTATTTAAAATTACCCAATTAACAAACCATGGCACTATTAATGCGTATATTGTTATAAAAATGGTAATAATAATCCAACTATCCATCTTTATCAACCTATACTGATTAAAAAAATATTAAATAAGAATATTTTAAGTTTTAATATTCCACCAATTTTTCATTTTTTTCATAATTAATATATGTAAAACTGGTATATATTTTTTATGTTTTAATTAAAAAAATGTTATTTAAGTATAATTAACAGGATTTATCTATTATTAAACTTAGTTAATAGGAATTAGCACTTTGAAAATATGAACTATGAAGTTAAAAAAATTAAACCATTAATTAATTTTTATAATTTATTTCTAATAATAAACATCATACACTATAAAAAATATTGCGAATAATAAGATATAATCCATTAAATTTAGCATAAATACACCTCAAAAATAAATAAGTTAAGATTGTTATTTATTTTTTAAAAAAAATTTAATAAAAAGTAGTGTTATATCAATAAAAATCATAATAAATAACAATCCGTTAATAAATAATTTATACGGAGCTCCTATATTATACATTAAAATAAGAAGTATTCCAAATAATATACACCAAATAAGCCTATAATTGCTATATTTTTTATCTTTCATAATATATCACATTAATTTTTTATTTTATATTTTTAAAATATAATTTGCTATTTTATTTTTTATCCTGTGATTAAATTATTTACACTATCGTAATATATATATACAATTAAGTTGCATAATAATGTGTGATTAAATTATTCACATATTCTATAACATAACATACTTATAATATAATATAAATTACAGTAAAATAAATAAAATTAAATTAAAATAAATTATGTAAAAATAAATATATAATTACTAAAATTTTCCATACCTAAAATGGTGATAAAAATGTATGAATGGAAGCTAAATGAAATCGTTGATAATGGACTATGTGCCAAATGTGGTATGTGTGTTGTAGTATGTATAAAGGACTTATTGACATTTGAAGGAGTTCCGAAGTTAAAAGACGAATGTTTAAGAAAAGGAAACGGTATGTGTTATGATGTATGTCCAAGAGTCTCATCAGGAAAATATCAAATAAAGATAAGGGAAAACTTCAAAGAAGAATATTATTATGCAAAAAGTGATATTGAAGGGCAAGATGGGGGAGTTGTAACTGCATTTTTAAAATACTTATTGGAAAATAAAAAGATAGATGGAGCTATAGTTGTAGGGGATGAGTGCTGGAAACCTGTTTCATTAGTAGTGCAAAATGCTGAAGATTTATTAAAAACTACAAAATCAAAATATACCGTTTCAATATTAGATGCACTAAAAAAAGCTGGTGAGATGGGATTAGAAAAGGTTGCAGTTGTAGGATTACCTTGCCAAATAAATGGTTTAAGAAAACTACAATATTTCCCATATTTAGCAAAATACGACAAAAAAGAATGTAAAAATAAAAAATTACCAAAAATAGAATACCTTATTGGATTATTTTGCACTGAGAAGTTTGAATATGACAATATGAAAGAGGTTTTAGCCAAACATGAAATAGATATTGCAAAAGTTGAAAAATTTGATGTTAAAGGAGGAAAATTATTGGCATACATAAATGGAGAGAAAAAAGAGTTTGATTTAAAAGACATTGAAATAAATAAAGGTTGTAAGATATGTAGAGATTTCGACGCAGAAATAGCCGATGTCTCAGTCGGATGCGTTGGAAGTCCAGATGGATATTCAACAGTAATAATAAGAACTGAAAAAGGGGAAGAAATTAAAAATGCTGTTGAATTGAAAGAAGGCGTAGATTTAAATGAAATAAATAAATTAAAAGAATTAAAACTTAATAGATTTAAAAAGGAGCTCGGAAGAAGAAAAGAAAATAACGAAAAAGTATCTTTCTATTGGCTTGCTGATTATGGAGGAGTTGGTAAAAGGGCCGATGGAAATATATTTATAAGAATTAGGGCAAAACCTGCTGGATGGTATTCAATTGATGAAGTTAAAGAAATTATGAAACTAACTGAAAAATACAACGGTAAGGTAAAACTTACCAACAGGGGGGCTTTTGAAATCCATAACATAAGTCCATTTGATGCCGAAGATATGGTTTTAGAGCTCGCTAAAAAAGACTTTATTACAGGTTCAGAAGGACCACTTGTAAGGGCTACACTTGCATGCCCTGGCAAAGGAAACTGTGGAAGTGGATTGATAGATACTACGGAGTTGTGTAGAAGCATTGAAGATAGATTTAAAGAGAGACCCAACACTTATAAATTTAAAATTGCAATAAGTGGATGTCCTAATAAGTGTGTAAGGCCACAAATCCATGATATTGGTATAGTTGGGGTAAAATACCCTATTGTAAATGAAGAAAACTGTAATGGGTGTGGAAGGTGTGCAGATGTCTGTAAGGTCGAAGCAATACATATGAAAGGGAAAACATCATATACAAACTACAATGCATGCATAGGATGCGGTAAATGTATAGCGGCATGCCCAAATGAAGGAAGGGATGTGAAAGAAGAAGGATATATGGTATATGTTGGTGGAAAGTCTGGTCGTGAGGTTGTCGAAGGAATAAGCATGAAGTTAATGAGCGTAGATGAGATATTGAATCTTATAGATAAAGTTATGGTAGTTTATAATAAACACGGTAAAAAACCTCAGAGAGAAAGATTATCCGCTGTTATGGCAAGAATTGGAAAAGGTAAATTCTTAGAAGAAGTTAAAGAACTTATGGAAAAAGAAAAAGGAAAAGAAAAAAACAATTAATAAAATAAAATAATTATAAAAATAGTATCTCCAAATAAAATTAAGAATAAATTAAATGTATACTAAAGTGGTATAAATGATAAAATCGTTAAGTTCAAAAGAAATTTATGACATGATTTCAAAAAATGATGATGAGCTCTATATATTGGATGTTAGAACTCCTGCGGAATATAAAGAAAGACATATAAAAAATGCAAAATTGATAAATGTAAATGATGCAGAATTTGAAAATGAGATAAACAAATTAGATAAATCAAAAAAATATATTGTATATTGTAGGTCAGGCGTTAGAAGCATGAAAGCATGCGAAATTATGGAAAAATCAGGCTTTAAAGAATTATATAATTTAATTGGGGGAATTACGAACTGGAAAAATAATGGATTTCCAGTGGAAAAATAATAAATAATCAACATATCCCTTTTAATTTTTTATATAAAAAATTATAAATTATGTATTATAAATTATTATAATATTTTAATATTAGAAATTAAAAAAATACACCATATTCACTATGGAATATGGTTAAACAATTGCTCCTTATCCACTGCGGAATAAGGATTTAACATTGGCTATTTTAATGTAAGAATTAAATAATAAAAAAGAAAATAAAGTATTGCAATATACTGCATATGACACATATATAATATTGCAATATTTAATGGCTTATGCAAGAGTAAATAATGCATAAAATTAGCTTCTTAATTCAATTTCAATTTGAACAGCTTCTGGAATTCTTATTTTCATAATATGTTTCATGGTTCTTTCATCTGCTTCTATATCAATTACTCTTTTATGAACTCTCATTGTCCATCTATCAAAGGTTGATGAACCTTCACCATCGGTTGATTTTCTTGTTGTAATTTTCAATGTTTTTGTTGGCAGTGGAATTGGTCCTGCCATATCTACACCAGTTTTTTCTGCGATTGTTCTTATCTGGTCGCAAACTCCATCTAATTCTTTATGGTCTGTGCTACTTAACTTTATTCTTGCTTTTTGCATAATATCTCCTTCATAGTTAAATATTTTAAAATGATATAAATCTATTTTAATAAAAAATAAAAAAGGAAGAAATAATTAATTCCTACCTAATTTATCTATTTTATTTGTTTTTTGCTTTAACATCTATACACATACCAGCTGCAACTGTCATACCCATATCTCTTATAGCGAACCTACCGAGCTGTGGAATTTCTCTTACATTTTCAATAACCATTGGTTTTGTTGGTACGATTTTAACTATTGCAGCATCTCCTGCTTTTAAGAAGTCTGGGTTTTCTTCCTTAACTTCACCAGTTGCTGGGTTCAATTTTTTGAGGAGCTCTGTAAATGTACATGCTACCTGAGCTGTGTGAGCGTGGAATACTGGTGTGTATCCTGCTGTAATTACTGATGGGTGCTGTAAAACAACTATTTGAGCTGTGAATTCTTCTGCTACTGTTGGAGCATTGTCAGGGTGTCCTACAACATCTCCTCTTTTAATATCTTTCTTACCTACGCCTCTTACGTTGAAACCAACGTTGTCACCAGGTTCTGCTTTTGGAAGCTGTTCGTGGTGCATCTCAATGGATTTAACTTCTCCTGTAACACCAGCAGGTTCAAATACAACTTTGTCTCCTGGTTTCATAACTCCTGTCTCTACTCTTCCTACTGGAACTGTACCTACACCAGTGATTGTATATACATCCTGAATTGGGAGTCTCAATGGTAAATCTACTGGTTTTTCTGGTGGTTGGAATGTATCAATTACTTCTACCAGTGTAGGCCCCTTATACCATGGCATTTTGTCTGATTTATTAACTACATTGTCTCCAAGGTATGATGCCACTGGAACGAAGTGTATGTTATCAGGGTTGTATCCCAATATTTTTAATAACTGGTTTGAGAGCATATCTTTCATTGCTTTATATTCTTCTTCACTGTAATTTACCGTATCCATTTTGTTAATTGCAACAGCCAATTGATTTACACCGAGTGTTCTAATTAAGAAGATGTGTTCTCTTGTTTGTGGTTGTAATCCTGTTTTAGCATCATTTACATCAACTACTAAAATAGCAGCATCTGCCTGTGAAGCTCCTGTAATCATGTTTTTAATGAAATCTCTGTGTCCTGGACAATCTACAATTGTTACACTATATTTTTTACTTTCGAATTTTTTGTGAGCTACATCGATTGTAACTCCTCTTTCTCTTTCTTCTTTTAAACCATCCATAACATAAGCAAATTCGAATCCTGCTTTACCTTTTTCAGCAGCTTCTCTTTTTAATCTTTCTAATACCTGTGGGTCAATAGCTCCACTATCCAATAATAATCTACCAACTGTTGTGGATTTACCAGCATCTACGTGTCCAATAAATGCAACATTTAGTACAGGTTTTTCTTTTGCCATAATATTACCTCCAAATTTATTTTAACTTAGTTTTACTTAGTTTAATATCTTTTATTTAGGTTATGTTATATATTTTTATTTTTATATGTTTTTATTTTAAAGTTTTAAAATATAAATACTCTATATACATAACTACTAAATATTATATATAATTACTCTATGGATTTAAGAGTTTTAAAAGAAATAATTAAAATTTATAAGGATTATAAAATTGTAATATTCATTATACCAAAGTGGTATATATATTTTGTGGTGATTAATCATTATTCTGTTTTCAATCCTTTTCTTTCTCTTATCTCTTTTACAATTTTTGGTTGCAATTCATTAGGAACTCTTTCAAATCCGCCAAATTCAACGCTCCACAAACATCTACCTTGGGTAGCTCCTCTAATAGCTCCTGCAAATCCAAACATTTCTGAAACAGGTGCTTTTGCTTTGATTAGAGTCATATCCCCTTCCTGCTCCATATCCAATATCTGCCCTCTTCTATTACTGAGCTCTCTCATTGCATCTCCCATATAGTCCTGAGGTGTATTTATATATACCTTTTGAATAGGCTCCAATAATACAGGTTTTGCCTGCATAATTGCATCCCTAATACCAAATCTTACAGCAGGGATTAACTGAGCAGGACCTCTATGAATTGCATCTTCGTGGAATACTGCATCTACCAATTTAACTTTTATGCCCTGACATTTTTCAGCTGCCAATGGACCGTTTCTTACAGCCTCTTTGAAACCTTCAATTATCAATTCCCTTGCTTCGTCCAATTGAACAATACCTCTTGTCATGTTGAGAAGAATGTTTCCTTCATAGATAGACATTACCCTTTTAGCCTCTTCTTTATCAAGTCCTGCCTCTACTAAAACTTTTTCTACTTCTTGAGGTGTCTTTTTCTTAAAGTCTTCGTCTTTAATTTTTCCTTCCTTGTATGCATTATATACGCTTTCTTCCAGTGGTTCTACTACGAAATACAATTTGTTGTGTTTGTTTGGAGATTTACCCTCTACCTCAGGTGAGGTTCCAGTTACTGTTTCCCTATAAACAACAATAGGCTCTCCAACATCTACCTCAATACCTGCATCCCTACCTATCTTTGTGTTTGTAATAACTTCAATGTGGAGCTCACCCATACCACTGATTAAGTGTTCCCCTGTTTCTTCGTTAATTTCTACCCTAACGGTGTTGTCTTCTCTTGCTATTTGTCTTAAAACCTCAATTAGTTTTGGAAGGTCTTTTGTGTTTTTAGCTTCAATTGCTACTGTAATTACAGGCTCACTTACATGCGTAATTGATTCAAATGGTGGTTCAATTATGCTGTCTGGACTACATATAGTTTCCCCTGCACTAGCTTCTTTTAACCCTGTTAAAGCACAAATATTCCCTGCTGAAACGCTTGGAACTTGAATTCTTTCAGCACCCATAAACACAGCTACCTGCTGAGCTCTTGCCTTCTGTTTCATGCTTACTAAATATAGTTCATCTCCTTGTTTTACCCTACCACTAAATAATCTGCATGCGGAAATAGCACCAGCGTGTTTATCCATGATAATTTTTGTAATTACACCTGCCAATGGACCATTAGGATCGCAATTAATCATAGCCTTACCAATTTCTGATTCTAAATCTCCTTTCCAAATGTTTGGAATTCTATATTTCTGAGCTTCAAGTGGGTTTGGAAGGTGTTTGATTACCATATCCAAAAGAACTTCATGAAGTGGAGCCTTTTGAGCGAGCTCCTTCTGGTTTTCATTTTCGCAGTAGTCTATAATATCTTTGAATGTAATACCTGTTTTTTTCATATATGGTACGGAAATTGCCCAGTTATGGTATGCTGAACCAAATGCAACACTTCCATCCATAACATTTACAATCCATTCTTTTTTAAATTCTTCCGATGCCATTTTTTGGATTAATTTATTTACATCATTGATAATTTTTGTAAATCTGTTCATTAATTCTTCTGGTGTTAATTTTAGCTCATTTAACAATCTATCTACTTTGTTAATGAATAAAACAGGTTTTACCTTTTCCTTCAAAGCCTGTCTTAAAACGGTTTCGGTCTGTGGCATGACACCCTCAACAGCACATACCACAACAATGGCACCATCAATAGCTCTCATTGCTCTTGTAACGTCCCCACCAAAATCAACGTGTCCTGGTGTGTCGATTAAGTTAATTAAAAATTCTTTTCCTTCATATTCATGCACCATAGACACGTTTGCAGCATAGATTGTGATACCTCTTGCTGCTTCCTCTTCATCAAAATCAAGTGCCAACTGGTCTCCTGCAAGGTCTTTGGAAATCATTCCAGCCCCTGCTAACAGGTTATCTGATAATGTTGTTTTACCGTGGTCAATATGTGCACAAATACCAATATTTCTTATTCTGTCGTGGGTTTCCATTAAGCTTTTAACTTTTTCAACCATTTTTGCTCTTCTTCCCATAATCTCATCCTCATGATGAATTTATATAGTTCATAATTTATGAATATATTTTCATTAAATATAGCTAATTATATTAAAATTGATTTAAATACCTTTCTGATATTTATATAAAAAATAATAAATAGATATCTAAATGTGGATAAATAACAATAACTAAATTAAAGATAAATGATAAAATATAATAATAAATAATCATTTATCTTGCAGATTGAGCAACTCTTTCTTTTTCTTCTTTCTTTCTTACTGCATAACTTCTTTGCATATCTGCTTTTGAAGCGAAGATTATTTCATCAGCTAAACACTGTGCAAAGGTTTTTTTACTTTTATGTGCTGATTGCATTGCACCAAGGGCTATATTTCTTAAAGCAGTATCCAATCTTCTTGATGGAGATACATCAACTGATTGAAGGAATGCTATACCTCCATAAGAAATTCTTGTAGTTTCTTCCCTAGGTCCTGCATTTTCCAATGCCTCAATTAAAACTTGAACAGGGTTTTGTTTTGTTCTTTTTTCAATTATATCAAATGCTTCTTCAATTGTGCTTAATACTAAATGTTTTTTACCAGTGTTATGTTCTTTTCTCATTAAATTGTTTGCCAATCTTTCTACAATGTTCATTTTGGCTTTATCAAACATCTTTTTTGAGTTTCTTCCTGCGCTGTGTGGCACAAATACTGGTGCTATATTTATATAGCCTCTTAAACTTGGGTCTCTAACTACAACTTCTGTGGTATCCCATTTGTTGAATAATTTAATTTCCAATATCTCACCTTCTTTAATTTTTTAGATAATTATTCATTTTATTATAATTTATCTCTTAACTTTTTCTTGTCTTCCTCTAACAAGTTCTTTTAATGAGTTTTTACCTACCATAACTACTTTATATCTAACTCCTGGAATATCCCCTTTTGCCTGTCCTTTTGGACCTCCAATTCCTTCAATTATGACCTCATCGTGTTCATCTATGAAGTTTATAGCGTGGTTTCCAGGTGCAAATGCTGTAACAACCCTACCGTTTTTAATTAGCTGCACTTTAACACATTTTCTAATAGCTGAGTTTGGCTGTTTTGCCTCTAATCCCACTTTCTCAACAACAATTCCTCTTGCCATCGGAGCTCCTTCTAATGGGTCTGATTTTTCTTTTAATTTTAAAACCCTATTTACATATTTATAATGGTGCCATCTACTTCCTTTTCTTTTTAATACTAATTTTCTTCCAGCAAATTCTCCTCTTGGGGATTTACTTCCTGACATGCTATTACCACCTTATATTTTAATTTTATATATATATTTAAGCATTTAATAATTATCCAATATTATTCATTACTTTCTGAAACTACTTCTTCTTTCAGTTTTTCTGCCTCTATATTCTTATTTTCTGCTACTTTATTTTCAGTTTTAGGTTTTTCAGTCTTTTCAAATTTTTTATGATATTTTCCTTTTGGGTTTTTCCTAGGTTCTGAAACTACCTTAATATTTTTTATATCTGAAAGTCTGCCCACAATATTAACAGCCCTATCGATATTTTTTCCCCTATTTCCAATAATTGTCCTTCTTAATTTGGGATGAACTCTAATATATACAACCACATCATCTCCAAATTTTTTTATCCAGACATCTTCTAACTTCAATGGAGCAAATACATTTCTAACGAATTTTTTCAAATCTGAGGAGTATTCAATAACATCTATCTTTTTACCAAATTTTTCCATGGCATTTTTTACATTCTCTCCACCTTTCCCAATTGCTGCACCAATGTCTCCTTCCTTAACCACAAATACAATTCTTTCATCGTCAGAAATGCAGTCCATTACATCCGCACCAGTTATTTTTTCAAAAAGACCGATTTTCATCATGTCGTCTCTCGTTATCTTGACCTTCATTAAACCATCACCTGATTATTCTTCATTTTTTATTCTTCATTTTTATTTTACTACATTTAAAATAGTTGAGTTTCCAGGTTCAATAACCACCAGTGCAGAAACAGGGAAAGGTTTTCCACAGATAGCACCCAACTCTAATGATGTTGAATCATGATTGTAAATTGGAATGTTTGATAATTTTGCATAATATGTTATATCGTCCATAACTTCCTTTGCACAGTTTCCTGCCAATATTATTAAATTCCCTTCGCCGTGTTTTGCAAGTTTTATCGTTTGTTTTGTTCCTAAAACTACATTTCCAGTATCTACTGCTACTCTTATAGCTCTGTTTATATCCATAATATTACCTCCTTCTCATTTTTACTCCAGAGGTCCTTCCTGATTAAGTTTAATTTTTTTTATTCAGTGAAGTCCTCAATAATACATATGCATTACAGTATATATCACAGTGTGTGATAAATTTATAACCATAGTAAATAGATAAAAGTTATTTTTATACTTTTTGTATATAGTGTTATATTTAAATGTTAAAAAAGATATTAAATTTTAATATAAAAAATATTTAAAGTAAAATAAATTATTTTAATATCTTATCATTCATTATTTATTAATCTTTTTATTTTTAGTTATTTTACTATTCATCATTTTTATTTTTATTTTTATTTTCATCAATACATTCGTTGCATTCTATATCCTTTTCACTATTTAAAATTAACCCTTTTCCTTCTTCATATTCTCTATCGATATAAACATCAACGCATCCTGTTCCCATGGATATAGGCTTTCCAACGATTATATTTTCTACAACACCATTTAGCTTATCAGCATATCCCCTTTCAGCAGCAGCATATAAATGTTTTACGGTTTCTTCAAAAGCCGCTCTTGCAAGGACAGAGGCTTTTTCACCACTAATACCGTGTCTTCCAATTGGTTTCACAGAACCATCCACAGTCATAATGTCTGCAACAAGCATTAAATGCCTAATATCCACAGTAAGACCCTGCTGGCTAAGAGTTGCATTTATCTCATCTATAATTGCGTTTCTTGCAGCTTCTATACCCAAAACATCCTGAATTTCCAAAATATTGTTTGTAGTTGTTCTTGTTGTATCTACTCCTTCGATTTCAAAGACTTCTTTTAAATTTGAACCTTCACTGTATAATATATACTCTTCTGTCCCTTCTTCCTTTCTTATAATTACCCTAGGTATATTTGGAACTCCTTTTAAGTGTATTGTTTTGACCTTTGGAATTCTTTTTCTAAGTGCTTTTAATGAAGGAGTTTTTATTATCAAATGAAGCACATTTCCTTCAATATCGATTTTTAATTTCATCTTCTTTTTAATTGATTCCACTACATCATCTACTGTAATTCCTCTTTTAGCCATTTGTTCAGGATTTAATATCACATTTATACAGCTTTTAACCAAATCTATACTTATATCATCTGAAACACTTTCAACGGTTGTGCTCTCAATATTTCTGGCTATTTCTTCTGCCTTTTCTCTATTATATTTATATTCTTCTGTTAAATATATGGTCATAGTAGGAGTGGATGGCTCCTTTCTTGCATCTACAATTTCAATCATCCTTGGAAGACCTAGTGTAACGTTGAGCTCAGCAACCCCTGCATAGTGGAAGGTTCTCATTGTATTGTGCGTTAGTATTCCATCATATGTTGTAAATGTTTCAAGACCTTCTACCGAAATATCATAAACATATTTATTTTCATATATTATTTCCTCAATTGATACAATTTCATCCCAAACTACATCGGAATTTACTGCCTTTTTTAATAGATGGTACTCTTCTATCTTGGTTATGTCGATGTTTTTTCTTTTGCAATTTCTTCCATTTTTGTTATATGTTTTTGAAGAGCTCCCCTTCCAATTTTTTGTTTATTTGTAAATTTCTTTGCATAAACCGATGGATATCCAACTTTATCAGATAATACCTGGAATGCATCCCCTATTGATGGAATCATATCAATTGAATCGTATGTGTTTTCATCGTTCAATGATTCAACCAATTCCTTTAATTTTTCTGCCTTTTTAGGAACTGTGAATCCAATTTCATTATAATATGCTTTTGCATATCTGTGAGGTATAATTAAACCATACTGCCCTTTCATTATAGTTTTCACTGAGAATATATTAAATCTTGACAGCAACAATGCCATATCATCTATTAGCCGTTTTGAAGATGAATATGTCCTTATAACTTTTCTTTCAGGATTTAAATTACCATCTCCATCAAAGTATCCTCTAACTACTCCCTTAACAAATTCCTTTTTAGCACAATATACAAAATCCGCAACTTTCTTTTCCTTTGAATGAGCTCCGAACTTATTCATAAACTCGGCTAAAACTGAGGAGTTTATTCTTATATCATGGCTTTTTGCAAATCCACTATTGTTATCATATTCATTATAACTTAAATTAAGTTTTTCGGCAAATTTTCTAATCTTCTCCAATACTTTTTCATCTACATTAGAAATTGATACAAAATACTTTGTAGAATGCCCTTCTGCTAAATAAATACCAATGAAATAGCCAAAATCATAATCAAGGTCTATATTATTTATTATCGGCTTCCCGTTTATTTTTGGTGCAATTGTGTTGTTGTTTTCATCTATTGCATATCTTCCACAATTTGCAACATATTCACCAATACTTATGGCATCTATACAGTTTGCAGGTATATGCTTCACAGTAGGAATTCTATCTCCAGTTTTTAAGTCAGAACCTTTTACAGGAACTACTTTATTGTTTTCCCTTATTACAAAGGAATGATATGGTGTTGCTGTAATGCTTCGCCCTGATTTTGTTTTTATTTTTATTAACTTTTTAGGATTTTCATGTCTTATACAGCTTATAATTCTTTTCCAATGTATTTTTTCATCCTGGTCTAAACTTGGGACATACAAATTAATAGGTAAATCACAAACTTCTGAGTCATTTATATTAATATATCCATATTTTTCTATACATTCATCAACAAGAGCTCCGATTTTTATAGGTTTTATGAGCTCTCCATCTTTTATTATTATTTCCTCTTCATATGGTAATGACATCTGTGTCCCCGGCTCACCGATGGACTGAGCTGCTACAACTCCAACTGCTTCATTTGGTTCAACCAAAGTTCTTTCATAGGCTTTAACTGTTTCAGCAATTATATCGTTGATTACATTTTCATCGGTGATATTTTCTTTAGTTATTTTATCAATAAGTCCTTTTTTTAATGAAAGAGGCAATGATGTATTTTCAAGTTTTTTTTCCAATTCCATTTCTTTCACCATTACTTTTAAAAATCTTTTATTATTTTTTTAACCATATTATTAACTAACTTATTAACCTATTATTCTTCCCCATATTGTTATTACTATCCTTATTCATTACCTTACTCGTAATATTATAATTTTAATTTATTTCATTATAATTAATCTACTACCATTATTCATATTTTGATTTAACCTTTGTAAGGATTTTATCCAAATCCACAGATTTTCCATGGTCTGCCTTGGATGGATCCACATAATCATCCCCATAAGCAAACTGAACTATAAGTCCTTTTGAATCTCTTACAGTGCCATCGTATTCTGCTTTTAAGTCTTGGAGAGCATTAACAAGCCTTCTCTGCATATATCCTGACTGTGCAGTTCTAACTGCTTGGTCTACAAGCCCTTCTCTTCCCCCCATAGCATGGAAGAAGTATTCTGTTGGTGAAAGACCTTTCTTATAACAGCTTCTAACGAAACCGTGTGATTTTGCAGATAAGCTACCTTTTTCAAAGTGTGGGAGTGTTCTTCCCCTATAACCTCTAAAAACCCTTCCTCCTCTAACAGCCTGCTGACCGACACATCCTGCCATCATTGTAATGTTTAATAATGAACCTCTTGCACCAGTCCTTGCCATTACTGCGGCATGGTTATCTTCACTTAAATATCTCTCTGCAATTTTACCTGCTTCGTCCCTTGCTTTACCAAGTATCTGCATAATATACGCTTCCCTTGATTCTTCCAATCCTCTTCCAGGTAATGGTTCAAGAGTTCCCTCTTCATACTGTTTAATAATTTCTTCTACCTGTTCCTCTGCCCTATCTAACGATTTTTGAATCTCTTTAATTGCCTCTTCTGGAATATCTTCATCATCTATACCTGTGGTAAATCCTTTTATCATCAGAGCTCTGATGGACATCTTGGTTGAGGTATCCAAAAATTTCCTTGCCTCTTCTGAACCAAATTCTCTAACAATTGTGTTTAATATAATCCCTGCTTCTGAACCATATCCGTTTTTATCAATAACTCCCTTGATTAATTTACCGTTTTTAATTAATACATAGGCATCATAAGGACAATTTTCTTCCTCACACTTATCACATTTTTTACAGATTTTTGCCCTATATCTTAAATTTAAATCATGGGGTAATGTCCTACTAAATAAATTTTTTCCACTATATAGCTCTACTCCATCCTTAACAATATCAGGCTCTCCTAAATCATCTTTAAGACCCGAACCTCTTAATATGATAGAAGCCTCATCCTTTGTAAAATAGGAGCTCGTCAATATATAGGCACCTGAGATGAAATCGTGAATTGCACCAATAATAGGTCCCCCATATCTTGGGGATACTATGTGTTTTTCTACGAGCATTAAGTTTTCAGCTTCTGCCCTAGCCTCTTCCAACTGAGGAACATGAAGGTTCATCTCATCCCCATCGAAGTCAGCGTTATAGGGAGGACATACACACAGGTTATGCCTGAATGTTCTATATGGCAAAACCTTAACTTTGTGTGCCATAATTGACATCCTGTGAAGTGAAGGTTGTCTGTTGTAAAGAACAATATCTCCATTCATTAAGTGTCTTTCAACAATCATTCCTTCTTCAATTTTTTCAATCCAAACTTCTTTATTTTTATCGGTTATTTTTATTTTTAATTCATCTTCTTTTCCATCCCTTGTTTTTACCTTTTTTATGATATAATTCACACCGGGATGTTTTTCTGAACCGTTTTTAAGGAGCTCCCTTATTTTGTTGATGTTGTATCTTGTAACTTTCTCTGGAACTGTTAATTCCTTTGCAATTTTTTCTGGAACTCCAACCTCATTTATACTCAAACATGGGTCTGGTGAAATAACAGTCCTTGCAGAGAAATTAACCCTTTTACCAGCTAAGTTATGTCTAAATCTTCCTTCTTTACCCTTTAACCTCTGTGCAATTGTCCTAAGTGGTCTTCCGCTTCTGTGTCTTGCAGGTGGCGTTCCAGGTGCTTCATTGTCAAAATAGGTATTTATGTGGTATTGCAACAAATCCCAAAGGTCTTCTATGATTAGGTTCGGAGCTCCTCCTTCAATATTTTCTTCCAATCTTTGATTGATTCTTATTATATCCACTAATTTGTGAGTTAAATCATCTTCACTTCTTTCCCCACTTTCAAGGGTAATGGATGGTCTCACAGTAACAGGTGGCACGGGAAGAACTGTTAATACCATCCATTCTGGTCTTGCAACTTCTGGATTTATTCCAAGCAATGTGCAATCTTCATCAGGTATCTTTTCAAGAATTTCCCTAACCTCTGAGGAGGTAATCTGCCTTTGAGATTTTCCATCTATTTGATAATAGGTTGTTGGTTTGGAGTATTTAATATCATATTTAACTTCGCCACAGTAAGGGCATACATCTTTTCCTGCGGCTTCTTTCAAGATTTCATCAGCTAATGCCCATTTATCTCCGCCTTCTTCTTCCAATCTTTTCATCTTTTCTAAGTATTCTGCCCTTTTTGATTCACTTATGGCAACTCTTCCACAGTGGGGACATACTGCCTTTAAAATTTTGTAAATATCCTTTGCAAAACCTATATGAACCACAGGTTTTGAGAGCTCTATATGTCCAAAATGACCTGGACAACTACCAACCCTACCACCGCATGTTTTACAGACCAATCCTGGGTCTATCACACCCAATCTTGTGTCCATCAATCCACCGTCAATTGGATAGCCATCGTCGTCATAGGTATCTGCTGTTACGATTTTTGCAACAGATATCTTTCTAATATGCTCAGGAGATAATAACCCAAATACAATCTCTCCAATTTCCTTTGGAACATCAAATTTATCCATGCAATTTCACCTATTACTTAAATTATTGCCTTTATATGCGATTAAAAAGTAAAATAAAAAATATTATTAATTATTACAATATATTATATATTAATTAATTATTAGAAATTATATTAGAAATTATTAATTAATTATTTTGAATTATTAGGTTTTTTTATTTTTTAGAATTTTATAAATTTAAATTAAAATAAATAATAAATAATAAAATGAATATTAAATATATAAATACAATAATAATATCATGCCCTGTCTTTTAGCTCCATTTTTGGATTAATACCCATACTTCTGAGCTCGTCAAGCAGTAGTTTAAATGCATAAGGAAGATTTACTGGGGGTATCTTTCTATTACTCTGAATATCCTCTGTTTCCCCACAAACTGGACAGTATTTAATACCTCTTTTATGGTCATATATTGCAATTTCCCCACATTTTGAACATATATAACATTCATAAGGGTCGGATTCATCAAATAACCTCTCTTTTAAAAGTAATGCTGCACCATGTCCTATAAGAACATCTCTTTCCATCTCCCCAAATCTTAAACCTCCTTCTCTTGCCCTACCTTCTGTTGGCTGTCTTGTGAGCACCTGTATAGGTCCTCTACTTCTTGCATGAATCTTTCCTGCAACTAAGTGATGTAATTTCTGATAGTATGCAATTCCAACAAATATTTCGCATTCTAATTTTTTCCCAGTTTTTCCATCATACATGACTTCTTTACCATGATGTTTAAAACCATATTTCTCAAGTGTTTCTCTCAAATCCCATTCTTTTTCCCCGCTGAATATCGTTCCATCTACTCGCCTACACTCCAGAGCTCCTACCTTACCACCAATCATTTCCAAAACCTGACCAATAGTCATCCTTGATGGAATCGCGTGGGGGTTAATAATTAAATCTGGAAATACCCCATTTTCTGTAAATGGCATATCTTCCTGAGGAACTATAAGACCTATAACTCCTTTCTGACCATGTCTTGAAGCAAATTTATCCCCTAATTCGGGTATTCTTACATCTCTTACTCTAATTTTTGCCAGCCTATTGCCTTCTTTTGTTTCTGATAGGATAACTGAATCTACAATACCGCCTTCCCCATGTCTTACAGTGACGGAAGTATCCCTTCTTTGAGATTTTGTTCTTAATGAAATATCCTGCTCCTCCAAAAATCTTGGTGGTGAGGTTTTACCTATGATTACATCCCCTGACTTCACTTCGGATTCTACCTCTACAATTCCATCATCACCTAAATTTCTGTAAGCCTCTTCTGCTCTATATCCTCTAACGCCCTGTTCTGGAACTTCAAATCTATCGAGCTGCCCACCAGGGTATCTTTTTTCAAAGCCTTCATAACTTCTAAAAAAGCTACTTCTACCAAGACCTCTTTCAATAGAAGCCTTATTAAATATAAAAGCATCCTCCATATTGTATCCTTCATAACTCATTACAGCTACAACAAAATTTTGTCCTGCTGGTCTTTTGTCAAATCCGAGTATTTCTTGGTGTTTTGTTCTCACAATTGGAACCTGAGGATAATGGAGAAGATGACCCTTTGTATCCATCCTTAACTTCAAATTTGACATTGGGATACCAAGAGACTGTTTTCCCATCGCCGCAGCCATTGTAATCCTTGGAGCAGAGTTATGTTCCGGATATGGGGCAACCCCTGCACCGATACCCAATATAGACATAGGGTCAATTTCTAAATGTGTGTGCTTTTCGTCTAATTCCTTTTCATAAACTGCAATATAGGCATTTTCCTCTTCTTCTGCATCTAAATATTCAATAATTCCCTCATTAACCAAATCAGAGAATGTAATTTCTCCATTTCTCAACTTCTCGATATGTTCTTTGGTTAATTTTGGTTTTCCATTTTCAACCACGATTAATGGCCTTATTGCCCTACCTGCATCGGTTGATATATGGATATCGTTGCTTTCTTCATTATAAGATATTGAGGTATATGGGGAGAGCTCACCTTCTCTCCTTTTTTCCCTTAAATATTTTACAAATTCCTCAGGATTATCCACTGAACCTATTAATTTTCCATTAACATATAAATTTGTCTGTTTTTCCAAGGTTTTCACCTTTAAATAAAATTTTTAATTTAGCATATATTTTATGATTGCTATATCCTATCCTAATTTATCTTTATCTCATTCTATATTTATCTCATTATCTTATTTTTTATTATTATTTTATTTTAATTTTTATTTTTTTAAATTAATACTTCTCTTTGACTGATTTTACTAAATTTGATTTCTTCAGTAAATTCAATACTTTTTCATCATCCTCATCGGTTGTAACCTTACACATTACAGCAATGTTTTTAACAAGACCACAGTTTGGACCTTCTGGTGTTTCTGATGGACAGATTTTTCCCCATTGAGTTGCGTGTAAATCCCTTGCCTCAAAATGTGGTTGTGACCTTGATAGTGGAGATACAAGCCTTCTAAGTTGAGAAACCGTAGCAAGATAACTGGTTCTATCCAACAACTGGCTTACACCAGTTCTACCACCAACCCAGTTTCCAGTAGCCATTGCATGTCTTATTCTTTCAGTTAAAACATCGCTTCTAACTGCTGCCTGGATTGAAGGGGATTTATTTCTTATAGCCTGCCTTTCCAATTGATATTTTATATCCTTCATCAATTGATTGAATGAATATCTAAATAAATCTTCCATTAGGTCTCCTGCCAATTTTAATCTTTTATTTGCATAGTGGTCTTTATCATCCTCTACTCTAAGTCCCAAATATAATTCAATAGCATTTTTAGCCATCCTTCCTAAAAATATACATTTTTCAATTAAATCTTCTTTTTCTACACCCATGTGTGGAAGCAAATAATTACATAATATTGTTTCAGCCCTTTTAAGCCTATATTCTTTTGGTTGTCCAGGAGCCACTCTTTTTCCAATGTATTCCAGTGCATCCTCTCTTGTAATAATGTTGTGTTCTTCCCTGATTTCCAATATATTGGCAATTAACTGCATGGTTATCGTTGGGTCCTCGGATATCATTTTAAATATATCGCTATCATTTTCCGCTCCAAGAGCCTTCATCAAAATTATCAGCGGGATATTTCCTGACATTCCTGGGAATGTAGCATTTAACCTTCCATCTTCATGTCGTTCCACAGTGCATAATGCCCTAAATCCATGTCTTGTTGAAAATACCTTTGCAATATAAACTGTTTTACCGCTTTTAGTTACCTTTTCACATAAAATCCTATTTGGAATTAAATCTTCCTGAGCTACCACAGCCTTTTCAGAACCATTAACTATAAAATAACCCAATGGGTCTTCTGGGTCTTCGCCCATGCTTATTAATTCCTCTCTGGTTTTTCCATAAAGATGGCAAGCCTTTGAACCGAGCATCACAGGGAGCTCACCTACATATACCTCAACGGTATCACCAAGTATTTCTTCAGTATCATCTTCTCCACCAATAATTGGAGTCATCTCTAAATAAACAGGGGCTGAATAAGACAGATTTCTTATTCTAGCTTCCATAGGAGTTATTTCTTTAACTGAACCATCTGCTTCCTTATTTATTGGTTTTCCTACTCTAACTTTTCCAAATTTTACTTTATATCCGCCTTTAACTTCGGTATTTACAAGACCTGCTTCATCAATTATTCTCTGAATACCACTTTCTATAAATTTATTGTATGAGTCTATATGGTGCTTTACCAAACTATTTTCTTTAAAAAATGAATCAACAATTATTCGGGATTCCATATTTTCCCCCTTTGTGTTAATATAAAATAATTAAATTATAATTAAATAACTAAATTATAATTATAACATAAATAGATATAGAGTTATTTTAGATTAATATATCTCAATATATATGAATTAAAATTAAAATTTTTAAAAATAAAATATATTCTTTAATATTCTTTAAATTCTTTTTTTAATGACTAATCTATAATATATGCTCTCTTCTGCGGTGGGGCTTTTTCTGATTATCTTAACAACATCACCAGCTTTTGCCCCAATTTCTTCAATAACTGGGTCGGTATCAAATATTTTCGGCAGTTGTTGTAATTTTATACCGTATTTTTCAAGTAATTTTGGAATATCTTCTTTTGGTACAACTTCATGTTTAGGAACCATCTGGTGTGATGACACTTTCACATTATGGCCTCCGTAAATTTAAAATAGAACAAATTTATTATGTGCATCATACAAAATAATTCCTACTACTATTTATTTTTTTCGCTTAGTTTATACAAAAATATAAATAAAAAATAATCATTCTTGCAAAATTAGAAATAAAAAATAATAAAAAATAAAATAATAAATTATAAGTTTTTTATAAATATATATTAAAAAATAAAAAAGTAATTAAGGTTTATTTATTTTAATTGCTTTGTTATCTTTCCATTCTACGAATATAGGTTCTGATGGAATATCATCCAATGTTTTAAAGTATTCTACTGCTGCCTTTGTTCCGTATCTGTCTGAACCTGCCAATAATATTACATTATGTCCGTTTATTATCTGTTTTTGTATGACTCCTTTATGAGCTCCTGGGTAGTTATTTGTTACTTTAACTGGGAATGTCCAGAGGAATTTTTTAACCAATGGGTTAGCTACTGGGCCTCCTATTAATATACAGTCTTCTTTTATTTCCAATGGTTTATTTATTAATTCTGATGTGTTTTTAAGATGTTTTGCTGACATGTTATTGTCAATTTCTGAACCTAATATTAATTTGTAGTTATGAACGATTTCTTTAATCTTTTCTGATTTAATATCTTGTGCTACATCGGGATATTTAGTAGTTACTGTTACATGGTGGCCTCCACCACTTGGTGGATTGTATAATGAGCTCACTGTTTTTTCAGCTACTAAGGTAATAACTGGGTCATCTTTTAAGTAAAGCAATATTACTTTTTTACCATTAATGGTAGTTATTTCATAGTGTGTTCCATTTTTTGGAGTGTCCTTTGGAATTGAATTTCCATTTTTAATTACATCGGTAATTCCATAATCACCCAATGGTATAGCAACTACTACCAAACTGTTTGTTTTATTTTCAAATGAAATATTTACTGTTATATTTACTACCTTCTTATTATATGTTGTGTATCCTGATGTTTCTGATTTAGATGTCACTTTTACTGAGGCATTTTCTATACTTGGTGTGATATTTTCACTTACTGCAACTATTACTGGTGTTGCATTTTCAGGCGATACCTTGGATATATTATTTACCAATAAATCTATATTATTTCCATCAACTACGGTTGTATTGGTTAGATTCATAGATTTTATGGTATCCAACACTTTATTCAAGGTATTGTTTTCTTCCGTAGTGTTTATCTTCTCTTTATCTACAACAGGTTCTGTTCCTTTTACAAGGAATTCAACAGGTATTGTTATTTTATTATCTTTTATTTTTAAAATTATATCAAATTTGTAGGTTTTTCCTTTTTTACTGATATTTGTTGGAGTTTCTATGGACAATGGTAATATTAATGTTTTTTTACCTATTGCTATATTTGATATGGTGGTTAATGCTGTGGTTAATGAGGTACTGTTTAACTTAATAGTAAATACATCTTTTCCTTTTGATGAATTCAATACCCATGAAGCGTTTGTTGCTGAGGCATTTGTTGCACATGCCTTTAATACTGTGTTAATATTTCCTAAATATTCTATTGAAATATTTGTATTTATGACCTCATTTTCTTTTACGACTCTTACTATTTTTTTGGTGTTGCTGAGAAATTTGTATTTTCTGGATTTACAGTGATTTGCTTAGATATTTTATTGTTATTTTCCGATAATTCATCAATATTGTTACCTGAATCTGCTACAATCTCTATGGTGTGAGCTCCGGTTGTGTTTGGTGTCCATAAGAAGGATACCAACTTACTGCTACCTTTGGTTAATGAATTGATAGTTGTTTTGTTTATTGTATTGCCATCTATTTTTAAGGATACATTAAATGCTCCTGAATCGTTTGTTCCAGTATTTATTACTAATGCAGTTATATTGTATGTGTGATTTTCAACATACTCATTTAATCCTTCGGTGGATTTTAATGATATATTTTGAGGAATTAAATCAGGTTTTGGCTTAGCTGATACAGTTATTGTAGTTTCCTTTTCATTATTTGATGGGTTATTGTCATTTTTAATTACTGCCTTTACTTTAAGTGCAACAGTTCCAACAGTTGTTGGAATATATGTGAAAGTAATTGTTTTATTTTTTCCAGCATCCAGGTTAAGAAAGGATGAGCTCTGGTATTGATTGTTAGCATATAATGAAACATTTATGTTGGTTTCATTTTGATTTCCTTTGTTTGAAATCGTTGCTGTTACATTTATTGTGGTATTTACAACTGTATTGTTAGCATTTACTGATTCAACAGCTACATCATGAATAGGAATTGGTTTTACATAAACCATCTTTGAAAGCTGGTTGTTTAATTCATTTGTTTCATTTACTTGCTTGCTGCTATCTACAACTACTGTTAAATTATGAGCTCCTTCTGTTGAAGGTTTCCAATTAAATGAAATCGTTGTAGTGCTTTTTGCATTTAATGAATTTACTGTTTTTGTAGCTACATTGTTTCCATTATCTTTTAATACTACATTAAATGATGATGCATTATCTGTCCCTATGTTCTTAATAGTTGCATTTATTGCGTAGGTATTATTTACTATTGGATTTGTTGGAACTTGAAGGTTTGTTACTGTTAAATCTGGCTGGATTATTGTTATAATGCCATTTTTCATACTAAAATTAATATTGTTAGATGCTGAATTTTTTAAGTAAGTATAAAAATCACGGTTATTAATATGTACCGTTTTATTAAGATAAATTGGTGTGGATGTATTACCTACACCAATGGCTCTTATAGATACATTCATTAATGAAATATTTCCAGACACTCCAGTTGAACCTGCAAACGAACATATTACTGTCCCGTTTCGTTCGTAGTTTAAATTAGGAGTTGGATTCAATCCATTGATAAG
Source organism: Methanothermococcus okinawensis IH1 (assembly GCF_000179575.2). Lineage (NCBI taxonomy): Archaea > Methanobacteriati > Methanobacteriota > Methanococci > Methanococcales > Methanococcaceae > Methanothermococcus > Methanothermococcus okinawensis. The sequence goes on from NC_015636.1 coordinate 490,880, forward strand.
AAAATTTAATTTTTCAATTTTTATAACACTTGCATTATATGAAAGAACAACTCTCCCGCCTGCTAAATCATTTACATTTTTCACCGTAACGGTTATATTTGTACATTCACCAGGGTGCAATGCCACATTTGGTAACTCCACCGTTGCCATTCCTGAGGTAGATGCCATCCCTGTAAGCAAAACTATAATTGCTAATAGAATTGGTTTAATTATATTCATAGATTTCACCCATGCTATTATTTAAAAAATTTAAAAAATAATTAATTAGAGATGACTTATGAGTCCTGCATCATATCTTAATATTTTTATAGCATCTCCTGCATCAACAATGCCGTCTCCGGTAACATCCCCAGCCTGTTTGTTTATATTAGTGATAAGTCCTGCATCATATCTTAATATTTTTATAGCATCTCCTGCATCAACAATGCCGTCTCCGGTAACATCCCCTTTTATATATGAGCTTTTGACAGTCACTGTTTTATTCATTACATTGTTAGTTTCGTTGTTCTCAAATACTGCATTATTACCATCTACACCTGCAATCAATGTTATATTCCCTTCTGTTGTTGGTGTCCAATTAAAGGAGAATGTCTTACTTTCATTTACATTTAATGTTATGTTTTGTTTTAAATCTATTGTATTGTTATTACTGTCTGAAAGTCTTAAAGAGAACTTCGTTGCATTTGCATTTCCAATGTTTTTAATGGTAATATTTACGGTTACTGTTTTATTTACTGTAATTTCTGATGGCGTTGAAATTGATTCTACAATTAAATCTGGTAAAACGACAGTTTGTGGTTTTACATATACAGTAATATTTTTATTGTTATTTGATACATCTGAATCATTTATTAATGTAACTTCTGAGCTCAGTGTATAGTTTCCACTTGATGAAGGTGTCCAAGTGAAGGATACATATTTACTACTATTTGAACTAATATTTATAGATTTATTATTTAATAATGTACCATTTGCATAAAGGGCAACATATGCATTTGAAGCATTTGCATTTCCAATATTTTTTATCCCAATATTTACTGTATAATTGTTCCCTTCAATTATATTACTACCATTTATTGAAATATTTTCCACACATACATCCACAAATTTATTCTCTGGACTTTCCACAGTAATAGCTCCTACAACTTTATTATTTTCGGTGTTTATCTCATCTGGTAGAACTCCTGCATATAGTTCAACTGTGTGATTTCCTTCGGTAATATTTTCTAAGCTAATATTTAACAAATTACTTCCTGGATTTATAGTTGTATTTTCTTCTTTTACTGTTGAGTTATCTAATTTCACAGTTATTGTTATATTTTCACTTCCTACACCATCATATGTAATATTCGTAGGTATTGAAATTGTGCTATTGTATGTTTTTGTTGGAATGGATGCATTGATGGATATATCTCTTGATACTACTTCCAAGTTTGTAATATTGCTTATTGCTATCTCATCTGGTTTATACATCTGATAGATTTTTGCCGTGAAATTTACTATCGAGGGTTTATGAACTGTTGCATTGAAGTAGAATTTATATATCGATTTATTTGCTATGTCTCCAATTGCCACATAATAGTTTCCTGTGGTTTCATTCTTTTCAAATACCAGTGGATTTCCACTTTCATCGGTGGCATTTGTAAATGTTGTGTTTGATGGTAATTTTATCTCAAAGAACACATATCTTAATTCATTGCTGTTGTTGCTGTTATTTACTATTGCGGTTATTTTGATAGGTTCATCAACATATGCCTTTGATGATGAAGTCGATACTTTAAGGCTATAATTTTCTGCTATTGGGTCTATATACTGTTTAAGGTCCTCTGGAACATCCCCATACAATACCCACTGTTTTATTAATCCTGAGGCTACTACTTTACCACTTCCAGTTGATTTCAGGGTGATTTTATGATTTCCAATAGCTAAATTGGATGATGGTATATTTACTACTGCATGAGGTGTCTTCTTAGTTAATGATACATTGGTTATTAAATTACCATCCACATACACAGAAACATTTGAATTAAGCTCCACATTTGGATTAATAATTACTATTGTTTGAACTGCTGTTGCAGTTTGTTTTGTAGAGCCCCATCCCCATCCGGGATTGAAATGAGTTAGCAAGTAGTCCATACCTGCGGAGACATTTGAATCATTATTTGGATATCCTGCGTAGTGTAATGCCAATATAGAATATCCCGTAGTTTCAGGTTCCCAGTATGCCCATCCACTCCATAAATCTGGATTCCAATGTCCATCCGAGGATTGCTTGTTTTTCAGTTTAGTTGCCAGCGAGCTCATATTGCCTGATATGTTTGCCCAATTAAATCCTGTCCTATTTAGTGCTATCATAGACATAGATATTTCTTCTGTTTTAGTTAGATTCTGTTTTAGCAAGAAATTAGCTCCTTTTTCAAGAGAATTGTTTATTTCTGATTTCAATGTGTTATTGTCTGTTGCATCTCTTGCTTCTGCCAAACTCGTCATTGTCCATGCAGTTAATGGAATTGTCTGTCTTATATATTCATGAGCTCCTGGAATTGCTCTCCATGAACCATCTGAGCTCTGATTACTAATTAACCATTTTACTCCATTTTCTATTACTGCCTTTTCTTTTGATGCATTTCCACTTATTCCTCTGAAATCATGGTCGTTATATGCCAAACTCATTGTATATATGGAATATGCTGAGAAATATACTGAGCTCTTACCATGACCCCACCACTGCCATGAACCATCATTTCTTTGTCGTGATATTATGGTATCTATCCCTATTTTTACATTCTTTTTAGTTTTATTTAGGAGAGCTCCTCCATCATCTATATTGTTCATATCATAGTAATATTTTTTCTGATATATGTTTGCAAGCGTTGGACTTGCTATCTGTTCTATACAGCCCCATGCATTAGGTATCTTATTTAAGAAATACAATCCCTTAAATATGGCTCCATCAGAACCCCCATCCAATTCTATGGTTCCTTTAACTTTTCTTATAGGTGTTGCATTATATACTGTTAAATTAAACGATTTATTGTCATTGCCATTTAATTTGGTGATATTACTGGATTTCATTATCACGCCTTGTGGTTGAACTTCAATACAACAACTGAGGTTTTTAATTAGAGTTCCATTTAATGTATTTAATATAAGAGTTCCATTTATGCACTCTTTGTTGTCGGTATTATGGAGGGCTTTCATTTTAATCCAAATACTCCTACTCCACCAGCCAGTAGGATATGTATATCCTTTCAATGTATCGTTTTTAATACCCCACTGGCTACTGTTGAATATCGTATGATTATAATTTAAATAAAGCGTATAATTTGTTTTATAGTTGGTTTTGTAATATATTCCTACATAGAAGTAATTGCCTTCTTTAACTACCGTAGGACAGTATTTTCCAGTAATTTTAAAGTATGGATTTTCAACAATTACCTTTCTTACAAGTTTGTTGTTATTTTCATTTTGTTCGTCTATATGATTATATGGGTCTATTACTGCCACAATGTGATAGGTGTTGTTGGTTGTAGGTGTCCAGTTGTAGTGTAAATACTTCCAGTAATTCACATAGACTGTTTTATTGTATAATACTTCGCCTGTTTCATTTACCTTTATAACTACCGTAGCATTTAATGGCGTATTTGAATATACTGAGAGATACGGTGTTACTGTTTTATTTACTATTATTCTGTATGGTAAGTTAGTCCAACCCATTCTTAAATCAGGTTTAGTTACAATTACCTTTCTTACAAGTTTGTTGTTATTTTCATTTTGTTCGTCTATATGATTATATGGGTCTATTACTGCCACAATGTGATAGCTGTTGTTGGTTGTAGGTGTCCAGTTGTAGTGTAAATACTTCCAGTAATTCACATAGACTGTTTTATTGTATAATACTTCGCCTGTTTCATTTACCTTTATAACTACCGTAGCATTTAATGGCGTATTTGAATATACCGAGAGATACGGAGTTACTGTTTTATTTACTATTATTCTGTATGGTAAGTTAGTCCAACCCATTCTTAAATCAGGCTTGCTTACTGTAATATTCACAGATTTTTTGTTGTTATTTTCATTTGATTCTTGTATTATATTATTTGGGTCGATATTGGCTATTATTATATATGTTCCACTATGGGATGGCTTCCAGTTTGTATAAAAATACTTATAATTCCAAATGGATATATTTCCATCAAATATAATTTCAGAGCTCCCGTTAATATCAACAGCTTTAATCAATAATGGAACATTTTGAGAATACTTTGTCGATGTCAGCACAACAGCTATGCCTGTGCTTTTATTTACTGTGGTGCTGTATGGTTTATGTATTGCATATACACCGTAATCAACAGATGATACCTTTACAAGTTTTGTTAATTCATTGTTTGCCTCATTGGTTTCATTTATTTTATTATTTGGGTCTATTTTTATTTTTAGATTGTATGTTCCGTCATGGCTTGGTTTCCATTTAAATGCCACATAGTTTGTTCCAGAAACTAAACTTTTATTTTTTAACTTATGTAATGACCCATTTACATAAAAGGCAATTTCTACGGTTTTTGCATCATTTGAATATATTTTGCCATATATCGTATATTCATTACCTGCATAGATGCTACTTGGCACTATAATATTATTCATTTCAAAATCCACAGGTTTTACAACAGTTATTTGTTTTTTAGTTATATTTTTTGCACCTAAATTGTCTATAACAGTTAAAGTTACCGTATAAGTTCCAGCATTTATATAACTATGACTAATACTCTCCCCAGTTCCTGTGGTTCCATCTCCAAAATTCCAAATATAAGATTTTATTATACCATCATCAGAAGCATTTGCCATGAAAGTTACATTTAAGTAATTAACGCTGTATGTAAAATCAGCTTTTGGAGGCGTATTTGTTATAGTTAAGGTTTTTTGAATGGTATTATTTGCACCATCATCATCCCATACGGTTAATGATACATTATAAACGCCTGCTGAATGATAGACATGACTTGGATTTTCATTATTTGATGCAGTGCCATCGCCAAAATTCCAAAGCCATTTAGTTATAGTTCCATCACTATCAGATGAATTATCGTTAAATTGAACATCTTTTCCATCATTTACATCTCCAATTATGGAATAACTAAAATCTGCAACTGGCGGGTTATTCGGAATAGAGACATTTCCATATAACAAGGTGAGCTCTACAACATCACCACTATGCCAATATACAGTTCTTGTAGAATTTAATTTAACTCCATTAAAGTAGAACTCAACTTCTTTTCCTTCATCATCATTGTATCTTCCATTAACTACAAGCTTAGAATCTGTGTAAGAAAGACCTCCAAACATGTTATTTATTACTTCAATCTGCCCCCTCTCTGTTCCATTTATTTTTGCCACAAGAATACCATTTAGAGTTTGGTTATTTTCAGCTAGTATTTTACCATAATAGGAGGCAGGAAGAGAAGGAACTGTGTCAGTGCTTCCAAAAGCTACACCTGTCCCTACTATTAGCAATAATATCATAAAAAATATTTTTCTTTCATAATATCCCTCTAAAAAATTAAAAAAATTTAGATAATTAATGAGTGCTTCTTCCTGCGAGGATATTACTGCCGGTATATCTCATAAAGAGCCAGTACCCTTTGTATGCATAGAGGTTTGGTGAGCACTCATCACAGTTATAACAGTTACCATTGGTATATGCACCGTTATCTGTAATTATTATGCTCCAAGAGCCTCCCAATGGTGCTACAAAATCATTAACAGCTACTGCTCCTCTTACTCTCTGGAATAAATATCCATAATAACCTACAGTATTTGTACTGTAATCATCGTATTGATTATTTTGGATACATTTCCATCCATCGGTGTATTCATTTGGATTAACTCCAACCAAATACCATCCTTTTTTATCAAAAGTTCTTTGAGGAGGTGCTATGACTCCTGGTTGTGGAATTTTAAAGGTTATATTTACCTCTGTATTTTCCGTTGAATGTATAAAGTATCCATATAATGGAACTATTTTGTTGTTATTGGTAATTTGAGTCCAATTACTTGACTCATAGGTATATATTATATCTACTGAATTTGGAATTTCCACGGTTGCATAATATGGAACTGATATTAAATTCCAGCCTGTTTTTATAGGTATTTTCTCTTTTGTAGTTACTTCGTAGTTCATTGTCAAGACATTGTTGCTTTCATTCTCTTCAACAATGGTGTTGTTATAATCGGCATTTGCAATAACTGAATAGTTTCCAAATTTTTTAGGTTCCAATACTATCGATGTAATATGACTATATTTTGGATATATTGTAAATACTACAATATTATTTGTTATTTTTGATAATTTATTGTTAATCATGCTGTAAGTATCCTCTAAATTTGAAGATACTTTTAATGACAATTTCAATGGTTTAAATGGTGAAGCCTTCCATGCACATTCATAGTGATAACTATTATTTGTATCAAATATAGCTTTTATTAGAGTTGTTGGTGAAGGTATTACCATACCTGCTGTTGCTGGCTGATTTATGACTTTTACGAATTTAACACCATATCCATCGAAATAATTACCATACATTCCTGTTATGGTGTAGCCGTTGAAATCTGCACCAATAACAAGGTTCATTTTAGGTTTAGCTACTGTATAGTATGCATTATATCCAGATATGTAATTTACAACAAATAATTTATCGCCTAATGAAATTACATCCCCTGAATGTAATGTGCCGGAGCTCACATATGCTCCATTTTTGTATAAGTTATAAGATACGTAATCGTTATATGAGCCTCCAGTATAGTATAACCTGTACTCTCCAATATAGGCATTGTAATTACTGCTTCCCAATACTCCTGTATTTAGTACATTGCCCAACAATATACTGTTGGAAGAACTGTTTATTACAGTGTAGTTTTTACCAAATAACCATACATTATTTCCACTGTAAAAATTACCATATACTGTATATTCTGCCCTATTTACCAGCATACTGCCATTGGAGTTATTTACATATATCCCAAATTCTCCACTGTTATTTCTCATTGGACAGTTGATATATGAGGTATCGTTGAATTCTTTTTCACTTTTCCAGAAATAATTTATATCTTTTGTATTGTATGTGGAATTAATTAAAAGCATGTAATCTCCAAAAATACTCATAACATTTCCTGAATCATTGCCAAGTTTTAAATTTACTACATTGGATTCCATTTTTTTATTGTCCAATACTAACTTGTCAATTTTACAGGTCTTTCCACCTATTGTTATATCAGGATATACCTTAATAGCACCTAAGGAGCCTTTTACTTGGTAGCATTCTGACATATTTTTAGATATATTTTGTGTAGTATTTGTTGAATTATCATAATATGATTCTGTATATGTCCAAGTGTAGTTTTTACATCCTTCTGCGGTTAAACCGGAACCATTACCTATTATTTTGAATGTTAAGTTTGCCAAATTTATTAATCCAGCATTTTTTCCATTTGTGGTTGTTAATTTTATATAGCCTATACTTCCACTGGTTCCATTGGATGTTGTAGTATTACTTATTGTATTTATATTAATAAGTTCTACACCATTTACATCATAATATATTACAGCATTTAGTGTTGTATTGTCGTTACCCATCCAATTTACATTTAATGGTATAGTAACATTATCTCCAATATTTCCAATGCCTGAACCTATTGATATCGTATCCATATTCTCGCCATAGGCACAAGCCATTGAAATCAAACCTAAAATAGCTAAAATAAATAATTTTTTCATTTATATCACCCCTGATTTTATTATTATGCAATAGTTTAAAATAAAAAAACTCCCCTACCACCTCCTTTATCTAATAAGATATACATATATACACGCTTTAAATTATGTATTTCTAACTATATATTATTTTCGATTTGAGTTTATTTAAAAGGATATGGGAGTATTATACATTATACATTACAAAGTATAATAAAAATATTAAAAATATTAGATATATTGTTAAAACAGGATAAAATTATATGATAATAATATACATCCATATTTATTTATATATGAAGTCATTAGATAACTATAAAAATAAATTATAAGGATGAGGATATATTATGAAAACTATTAAAGAGATTAATGAAAGGATAAAAAACAAAGACGCCATAGTAGTGACTTCCGAAGAAATGATTAAAATTGTAGATGAGCTCGGTGCAAAAAATGCAGCAAAGGAAGTAGATGTGGTTACCACAGGAACCTTCGGAGCAATGTGTTCAAGTGGTGTATTTTTAAATTTTGGACATTCAGACCCGCCAATAAAAATGATGAAAACATATTTAAACGGCGTGGAGGCATATTCTGGGCTTGCCGCAGTAGATGCCTACTTAGGAGCTACTCAGCCAAATTCAGATGATGACATAGATATCGATTATGGAGGAGCTCATGTAATAGAGGATTTGGTAGCAGGTAAAGATATTGAGCTCACTGCGGAAGGATATACAACAGACTGCTATCCTAGGAAGAGGGTATCCACCACAATAACAATAGATGATCTGAATCAAGCCATACTTCTCAACCCAAGAAATTGCTATCAATCATATGCCGCAGCAACAAACAGCAGGGAAGAAAAAATATATACCTATATGGGAACCCTCCTTCCAGAATTTGGAAATATAAATTACTCAGGTGCTGGACAGTTAAACCCACTTCAAAACGATTATAACAAAACAACCAAGTCCTACAACACCATAGGCATTGGAACAAGAATATTCCTCGGTGGCGGCATTGGCTATATAATTGGTGAAGGAACACAGCACAATCCCAATACTGCATTTGGAACACTTATGGTAAAGGGAGATTTGAAAACGATGAATAATAAATATTTAAGAGGAGCTACAATTCCAAAATATGGAAGTTCTTTATTTGTAGGTATCGGTGTTCCAATTCCCGTATTAAATGAAGATATTGCAAAGGCATGTGCCATAAGGGATGAAGATATTGAAGTTCCAATAGTTGATTATGGAGTTCCAAGGAGAGAACGGCCAACTGTGGCAAAAACCAACTATAAAGAATTAAGAAAAGGTAAAATTAGTATAGAATTAAATATTAATGGAACTAAAAAAATTGAAAAAACCATAAAAACGGCATCTGTATCAAGTTATAAAAAATCTAGGGAAGTTGCAGAGGAGCTCAAAAAGTGGATATTAAATGGGGAATTTTTATTAACCGAAAGAGTAGATACTCTTGGAAAGGGTTCCAGTAAACCCATGAAGGCCAAAGCAAAGCTTGTGGGAGATATTATAAGAAAACCTCCAATTGTAGTAAATTGCAATATAACAATTGATGAGGCTTCAAAGATATTAATTGAAAATAATATCAACCACCTTCCAATTGTAGATGAAAATAATATGTTGATAGGAATTTTAACATCATGGGACATAGCAAGAGCAGTAGCACAGAATAAAAAATCCATATCTGAAATAATGACAAGAAATATTATAAGTTCAACGGTTGATGAACCAATCGATGTTGTAGCAAGGAAAATGAGCAGAAACAATATATCTGGGGTTCCAGTTGTGGATAAAAACGGAAGAGTTTTAGGAGTGGTAACAGCAGAAGACCTATCAAAACTTATAGGTATGAGAATGAAAATCTAATTTATTTATTTTATTATTTTAATTATTATTAATATTATTTCTTAGGTGACGGAGCTCACCTTCATTTCATTAGGTGATAATATATGAAAAAAAGGATATATTACTGGGTAGCAGAGGAATTTGTAAATAAGCCGATAATTTCAGAAGTAATATTAAAAACAAAAATTATGATAAACATATTGATGGCAAAAATAAAACCACAGGAAAGCTTTTTAATGCTTGAATTAAATGGAAATGAAAACCAATTAAATGATGCCTTAAAAATCCTAACGATGTATGGCGAAGTTGAGGATGTTCCTAAAATGATACAAAAAAACGATGATAAATGTATAGATTGTGGTGCCTGTTTAGTCCATTGTCCTGTTAAAGCCATAACCATGAATGAAGATTTTAAAGTAATATTCGACGAAAATGAATGTATTGGATGCAAGAATTGTGCCAATGTCTGTCCTGTTAAAGCCATAAATATTCTTGACTTGTAATTAACTACTAATAATTACTTAACTTTATTCTATTTTAGGGATAATTATTATTTTATTTATATAATCTATTAAATTACTTTTTTGGTGATATTTATGAAATGTAGCATCTGTAAAAAAAATATAAGTTTCTATCATCAACGCCATTCTGGATTAAACTTCTGTAAGGAGTGTTTTGTAAAATACATAAAAAAGAAAGTTAGAAAAACCCTTGGTAAAAATATAATAAAACAAAATATGACAATAGGTATGGGGTTAAGTGGTGGAAAGGATAGTTTAGTAATGGCATATATACTAAATGAATTTTACAAACCAATACCTAACTCAAATATAATAGCTCTTATCGTTGATGAGGGTATTGAAGGATTTAGAAAAGATGGAGTAAATATGGCAATTAAATTTTGCGAAGAATATGACATAGCATATAAAATAGCCACTTTTAAAGAATATATTGGATATGATTTAGATGAGCTCGTCAAAATAGCAAAAGATAAAAACCTTACAATGAACCCATGTTCATTCTGCGGAGTCATTAGAAGAAAGATATTGAATAAAATGGCATTAAATGAAAAATGCAATTATTTGGCAATAGGCCATAATTTAGATGACATGGCACAGGCTATAATGATGAATTATATTGAGGGAGATGTTAAAAAATTGGCAATTTTAGGACATGATGCAAATAATCCAATGTTTGTTAAAAGAATAAAACCATTAAAATATATTCCAGAAAATGAAGTTTTATTATTTGCCGATTTACTTGAAATAAAATATCATAAAGCACCCTGTCCATATTCCTCAATGTCATATAGGGCAGAAATATCTGATATAATTGATAAACTTGAAGAAAACCATCCGGGAACAAAATACTCCATTGTTTCAGGTTTTGAAAAACTTTTAGAATATTTACCCGTTGAGAAAGAAATGAATGTATGCAAATACTGCAATGAGCCATCAGCTTCTGAAATATGCAAAGTTTGTATGTTTTTGGAAAAGTTAGGTATACTTAATGTTTAATGTAAAAATAATAAAAATTAAAATAAAATTAGTCTAACTTTTTTATCTATTTACTGTTTAATATCTTTTCAATCCTTTCAATCTCTTTAAGGTCCGCATTGGTGATAGGATATTTTGGAACTGCAAAGCACTTTATTTCCTTACTTGTTGATATGCCATAAGTGCCAATTTTCTTAGATATATCGATGATTTCGTTTTTATCCAGTCCAATAAGTGGCCTCAATATAGGATAAGATATTCCACGACTTATTACAGCTATATTTTTCAGTGTTTGAGATGCAACCTGACCCAAATTATCTCCATTTACAATAGCATCACAGTTTAGTTCTTTCGCGTATTTTTCAGCAATTTTGAGCATGTTTTTTTTACAGAATATGCATGTATATTTTTCTTTTCCAATTTCCTTTAAACAGCTTTTTATATTTTGTAATTCCTCTTTGTAATCCTTAACTATAAGTTTTGATGTATAATCGTAATCATTCAACACATTAAAGATTTTTTCAGTCTTTTTAAGTCCTTCTTCTGATATTTTTAGATGCAAAAACACTGCATTACATCCTCTTTTAATCATTAGATATGAGGCTACTGGGCTGTCTATTCCATCAGAAAGCAGAATTAAAACCTTTCCCTGTGTTCCAACAGGTATTCCCCCAACTCCCTCAATCCTTCTTGTAAATATATATGCCTTATCAATTAATTCAATACCAATATATATATCGGGATTTTTAAGATTTACCTTTAAATTAATGTTTTTTAATTGTTTATTATTGATACTATTATTACTATTATTATTGTTATTGTTATTACTGTTATTTTTATCTTCAATTTTAAGTTTATCAAATTCATCTATAATTACTGCTCCAATTTGCCTACTTAATTCCATTGAATTCATATTAAACTGTTTTTTAATCCTTTGAGTTTTTACTGCAAAAGTTATGGTTTTATTGTTGTTGTCATCATCATAAATATCTGTATTGATATGTTGGATTATTTGACGGAGCTCATCTTTAAATACGCTAATTGAAAATTTTTCAATATCTTTTATATTTAAATCACATTCTAAACATGGGCTAAATGAAACTATTCCGGGGATTTTTCTTAAAAGTTCAAGTGCTTTATCCATATTATTTTTATCAATCGTCAAAAGCAATCTTGTATGAAGAATTTCCACATCCGATTCAATATTATATTTTTTAAGAGTCATTTCAATATTATTTTTAAGTATTAACTCAAATCTCTTTCTTGTATGTCTTGATTTTGTCCCTATCTCTCCATACCTAATTATTACTTTATTCATTAATCTATTCATTAATTTATTTTTAGTTCTATTATTTTCATCAATATCCAATGTTTCACCAATAATATATTTTTATATTAGACCTAATGAAAATAATATATCGCTGTTATTTAAATATGTATAACTATTAAATTATAATAAAATTATTAAATTGTGAAATTATGATAAATATAAAAGAACTAAAAAAATACTGCAATCCATCTTATTTAACCATAAGAAACGATAAAATAATAATAAACAACAAAAGATTGGCGAGATTGTCTAAAACTAAAATAAAAAAAATAGAAGAAGAGTTTGGAATACCTGTAATTTATTCAAGAAGTTATGAAAATATATCCCAAAAGATGGGAAGACATATATCAAAATATAAAATAATAAATCCCAAAGATAAGATAATTGTAGGATTAAGTGGTGGAAAGGATAGTTTGGCATTACTGCATCTTTTAGAACCATATCGGAGGAGATACGGAATAGAAATTTATGCCATTACAATTGATTTAAATATAAATGGTATTAGACCTTGGAGCTCCGATAATAAAAATATGGCATCTATAAAAAAACACTGCGAAAATTTAAATATACCTCATAAAATCATAGGTTTCGATAAAGATGTAGTTGAAATGTCTAAAATTCTTTCTGAAAATACAAAAGGTATTGAATATTCCCCCTGCTTCTCATGTTCTGTTGTAAGAAGATACATATTAACAAATTTTGCTATGAAGTTGCTGGAAGTAAATACAAACAATATTGATATAAATAAAATAAAAATATGTCTTGGACATACCTTAGAGGACAATTCAGATACAATACTTGCAAATATACTTAAAGGAGATGTAATAAAAACATTAGAACCTTTAAAGAATTTTGAGGAGGCTGTATTTGATTTCAAAGAATTTAAACTTAAACTTCAAAAAAGCACAATTATTAGACCGTTATTAAGTGTATCTGAAAAGGAGATTATAAAAGCACTTAACGAATGCAGCATATCCTATTACAGAGATAAGGACGAATGTCCATACAGTAGGGATAAAGGAGATAGTATAAGAAAAAAATCCCATGAAATCCTTGACTATCTTGAAAAAGATGTTAAAAATGTAAGAGAGATGGTAGTATCTTCCATTTTAAAATCCATGGAATTTTATGGAAAAAAATAAAAATAAAAATAGACATACCTTAATTATATATACTAAAATTAATTAAGTTAAAATTAAAATTGGTATTTATACTTTTCATGATGAATTATTTATTTAATAATTATATACTTAGTGCGGGTCATTTTGTAAATTCTTTAAATATCAACACCTAATGTTATAACAAATTTAATCGTTCTCATATGATGAATGAAAATTAAAAAGTTAATGAAAACGAATTATTACGCCCACGCTAAATAATTATATACTTCTGTAAGTAATAAAAAGAAAAAAGAGATATATAAATAACAGTATATTAAAAAGAAAAAAGAAAGATTTAAAATGATAAGGTGAAATAATGGATAAATTTAAAATAGAAGAAAAAGATGTTACCACCTCAATATTAAAAGCTACATTTAATATGTGGATGGATATTGTTGATGTTGATGTTGTAATTGTTGGAGCAGGTCCAAGTGGATTAACTGCTGCAAGATATTTGGCAAAGGAAGGTGTAAAAGTTGTAGTAGTGGAAAGACATTTATCCTTTGGAGGAGGAACATGGGGCGGAGGTATGGGACACCCATATATTACCGTTCAGAAACCTGCTGATGAGATTTTAAGAGAGGTAGGTGTAAAATTGGAAGAGATAGATGGTGGATTATATGTTGCCGACTCTGTTGAAGTTCCAGCAAAGTTAGGAGTTGGTGCAATAGATGCAGGCGTAAAAATTTTAACAGGCGTAATTGTCGAAGATTTAATTTTAAAAGAAAATAAAGTTTCAGGAGTGGTAATTAACTCATACGCTATCGATAAAGCAGGTCTTCACATAGACCCATTAACAATAAATGCAAAATATGTAATAGATGCCACTGGACATGATGCCTCAGTTACAAATACCCTTGCAAGAAAAAATAAAGATTTAGGACTTGAAGTTCCAGGCGAAAAATCACTTTGGGCAGAAAAGGCTGAAAACTCAATATTGAGACATACAAGAGAAATATTCCCTGGATTATTTGTATGTGGAATGGCTGCAAATGCTACACATGGTGGATACAGAATGGGTGCAATATTTGGAGGGATGTATCTCTCAGGTAAAAAGGTTGCCGAGTTAATACTGGAAAAATTAAAAAATAATGATTAAAAAATAATAAAAATAAAATATAACAATAAAAGAAAATAGAAAATAGAAAATTTTGCTTTTTTATATTCGCTATTATTTTATTATTTTTTTATATATTATCATATTAATTATAGATTATATTAATTTACAGCTAATGTGAGAGTAATGGTCAAAATTAGAAGGTTAATGGAAAAGGACATAAATAGAATAATAGAAATAGAAAAGGAATCTTTTGAATATAGTTATCCACCTACATTGATAAGGCAACTATATATATCATTTCCAGATGGATTTTTGGTAGCAGAGGATAGCAATGGAAATATAATGGGATATGTTATAGCTACAATGGAATGGGGAAATGGACATATAGTATCCATTGCAGTAGGTAAAAATTATAGAAATAAAGGTGTAGGGGCTCTATTGTTAAATGCTATAGAGGACTATCTATTCAAAAAATGCAATGCAAAATATATAGTTCTTGAAGTAAGGTTTGATAACATAAATGCAAGAAAATTTTATTATAAAAAAGGATATGAGGATAAACGACTGCTATCAGAATATTATGATGATGGTTCAGATGCCATATTGATGGTGAAAAAAAATCCGTATCTTGAATCTAACAATTATTATCCTATTATTGTTAATATGTGGTAAAAATGAAAAAAATAACTATTTACTCACCTAATTACTACACATACGGTGCAATGCTTATTGGAGGAGTGTTAAAGGAAAAATTTAAAAACAAATACGATGTTAAATTAGTTAAAACACTTGATAACAATAGCATAAATTTATTTTTAAAATCTGATTATGTTCTTTTGAGCTTGTATTCAACACTCCATCTTATGGATAAAAATTTAAAAAAAGTCATAGAGCTCCTACAAAACAACAATAAACACAACAGTAAAAAAACAAAGATATTTGTTGGTGGTCCAGTATCTGCCTATCCAGAGATTGTATTAAATGAATTAAATGTAGATGGCGTGATATTGGGAGAAGGGGAGATAATAACTCCAAAAATTATAGAAGGAGATAAAGAAGGTCTTGCATATTTGGAAAATGGAGAAATAATAATAAATAAACCAAAACCAAAACCAAAACTTGACTTTTCAAAACCGCTAATACCAAAGGATATCGGAGCTCAGAGTATAAGAGGTGCAAATGTATATATTGAAACCCATAGGGGATGCATAGGAAACTGCACTTTTTGTCAAGTTCCAAAGTTTTTTGGAAAGGATATAAGAAGCAAACCTTTGGAATTAATTTTGGAGGAAGTAAAAGAATTTAAAAAGAAAGGCGTTAAAAGAATAGCCATAAGTGGCGGAACAGGAAGTTTATACAATTTTAAAAAAGAGGTAAATAAATCCATGTTTATTGAACTTTTGGAAAAGGTTTCAAGAATCATTGGAAATAAAAACCTATCTGTCCCAGATATGAGGGTGGATTATGTTGATAGAGATACATTAACGGCTGTTAAAAAATATACCATTGGATGGGTATTTTATGGTATAGAAAGCGGAAGTGATAAAATATTAAAATCCATGAAAAAGGGAACAAATCGAGAAAAAAATCTTAATGCCGTAAATTTGGCAAAAGAGTGCGGTGTAAAGGTTGGTGGAAGTTTTATCGTTGGACATCCTGAGGAAAAGGAAGTAGATTATTTACTTACAAAAGATTTTATAGTAGATGCCGAGCTCGACGATGTTTTTGTATCCATTGCAGAACCAATACCAAAAACCGAATTATGTGATTTAATTTTAGATACGCCTATTGAGAAAAATCCAACATTTAAAACCCATTTAGGTCCATACAAAAGATTAAATTTAACGGAAAGTGAAGCCCGATGTTTTGATTTACTTCTTCACGCTGAAAATTGGAAATCAAATCCACATATTCTAACAAAACAGTTATATTCGATTTATTTAAATGAGGCAAAAACACAGGGCAAAGATATAAGAAATATAACGAATTTAATATTTAAATATAAAAAGTTTTTATAAGATAATAAAGGATAAGGAGTAATTTACTTCATTTTATATCTTATTTTAAGATTTTTATAAAATTTTATTATTTATTATTTACATCAATAGTTATGATATAAGGAATTAAATAAATTTGAGTTTTATAACTAACTTCATTTCATTAGGTGATATTATATGAAAGAGAGAATAGAAGCAAACCCATTTAGAAAGATACCTACAATATTATATCCAGATGAGCTCATGGATAAGGCATATAACAGAGCTGAAAAAGTTGCAGGTGAGCTCCGAAAAACTACCCGTGGAGAGAGTTTATATAAATCAAGAATAATCGAGGAACACAAGGTAAGAACAACGGCATCAGTTATAGGGGATTATTTAGCAAATGTAATAGCAAAAACTCCATCAGTGGATAATTTAAATCCATTTTATAGAGAGATACTTGAAATTTTAATAGATACCGATGAATTTAAAAAATCTCTCGGAGCTCTACAATGGGCTTCTGAATTTATAAAGAAACTTGGGAATATATATGGTAGAAAGATTAGAGAGGCAAGAACTGCTCAACAGACATCGATTATAAGAAAGGAGTTTTTAGGTAGAGTTTCATCTGTTTTAAAACAAATATACCCTAATTTAGCATGTATTGCCGTTGCAAGAGAAAAATTAAAGAATATTCCAACTGTAAAAGATATTCCAACTGTTGTAATAGCGGGATACCCAAATGTCGGTAAATCTACCTTATTAAAAAAATTAACAAATGCAGAACCAGAAGTAAATGCCTATCCATTTACAACAAAGGGGTTAAATGTTGGATATTCTGACTACGGTATTCAGTTTGTAGATACACCCGGTGTTTTGGATAGACCTATTTATGAGAGAAATGATATAGAGCTCCACGCAGTTGTGGCTTTGAACTATCTCGCTGACTCCATAATATATGTTATAGACCCAACAGAATACTGCGGTTATACCGTTGAAGAACAGTTAAATTTGTTAAATGAAATTGAAAAAACCTTTAAAGTGCCGATAATCGTAGCAATAAATAAAATCGATGTTGAAGGTTATGAGAAAAATCTAAAAAAGATAGAGATGTTTTTAACGGATAAAAATATGGATGCTTTGAAAATATCCACTGAAAAGAATATTAATTTGGATAAGTTAAAAAGAAAAATTATGGAAATAATGAGGGGATAAAACTAAAAAATATTAATAAATAATAATAAGTTATAATGATAAAAATAATGATATTAAAAAATTAAATAAATAAAAATTAGGTATAAATTACATATTTAGCTTTTTTACCATTATTTTTTTAACAATATCATTTATAAACATCCAAACTGTCGCATATATCCAAATAAATATTGCCCATTTCCAACCTATTGGTGTTATCAATATACCATACACTGCAATGAGTGTTCCGATAATATTTGTAATCATAACACCCCAAAACAGTATTGAACCTGGGTAGGGTTTTTTCCATAACCAATCCTTTGTTCTTGTAACAAATATGGTAGAATGGCCTGCAATTATAAGTTTTAAGAATATAAATGTTTGAATAAATCCGTATTGACCAGGATATAACATCTCTGCAATGTAGTATATTAAGAATGAGCTCACCAAACCAGCTAACCCAAGAACTGTGGATATTGGCAATACCTTTTTCATATTCCAACTTACAGGTTTATCCTGTTCTACTACATTATCGTAGGCTATTGCAAGTATTGGCACATCATTTAAAAGTGCTAAAAGGACTACCATCAATGCAGTAATAGGATAGAAATTAAATACAAGTATTGATAAAGTCATAAAGAATAAAATTCTTATGGTTTCACATATTCTATAAATTACATAGGATTCCATCCTTTGAAATATCCTTCTTGCTTCGGTAATGGCATCTGCAATTACCGATATACCCGGAGATAAAAGCACAATATCAGCAGCAGCTCTTGCAGCATCTGTTGCTCCAGCCACAGCTATACCACAATTTGCCTTTTTAAGTGCAGGTGCATCATTTACACCATCCCCTGTCATACCAACAAAATGTTTTTTCTTTTGAAGAATATCCACTATTCTGTATTTATGCTCTGGATATACCTCTGAAAATCCATCAGCCTCCTCCACTAAATTTTCCATTTCTGATTCTTTTTTCATTTTTAGGAGCTCAGTCATGGAAACTATCTTATCCCCTATGCCGAGCATTCTTGCTATATTTTTTGCTATGGCTATGTGGTCTCCTGTAACCATTTTAACAAATACACCCAGCTGTTTTATTTTTGAAATAGCTTCTGGCGCATCCTCCCTTGGAGGGTCATACAATGGAACAATACCTACAAACTCCCATCCATTGCCCCTATCAACAGCCACTCCTAATGCTCGATATCCTTGTTCTGCCAATTTATCTATGGTTTTTGATACTTCTTCTTTTGTAGATTCATCAAGATTGCATAATTCAGCTATTACCTGCGGAGCTCCCTTGGCTGTTTTAAATGATGTTCCATCTGAGGATACCAAAGCCTCAGTTCTTTTTATAACAGGGTCAAATGGTTTAAATTCCAATAACTTATATTTCTTTAACTCGTCAAATATATTTAATTTTTTGGCTTCGTTTAATATTGCCATATCTATGGCATCAGCATCGGAATCCTCATATCTTGAAGCCAATACTGCATAGAATATAACATCCTCTTTTTTAAAACCATTAAATGGAACAAGGTCTCCACAGACAAGCTGATTTTTTGTAAGGGTTCCTGTTTTATCCGAACATAGTATATCCACACTTGCGAGCTCCTCTATGGAAACAAGTTTTGTTACAACAGCCTGTTTTTTTGCAAGATTTAGAGCTCCGATTGCCATGGTAATAGAAAGCACTGCGGGCATGGCTGCTGGTATGGATGCCACTGCAAGCACCAATGCAAACCTCAATGTTTCAATTAAACTTTCATGCCTATAAAGTGAGACTGCGAATATAATGGCAATCAATACTATTGCAAGTATTATTAAATAATTTCCCACAGTGATTATCATCTTTTGAAATGAGCTCACAGTTTTTGCACTTTCTACCAATTTAACGGTCTTTCCAAAATAGGTGTTTGCACCTGTGGCTTTTACAACGCCGATAACCTCTCCTCTTTTTATTATAGAACCTGAATAAATTTCATCACCAATATGTTTGCTAACTGGAAGAGACTCCCCAGTAAGTGCGGATTCATCAACAGAAACATAATCTCCATCAACTATAATCATATCAGCAGGCACAATGTCCCCTATCTTTACCCTTATAATATCCCCTGGCACAAGGTATTTTGCAGCTATGGTTTCCCATTTTCCATCCCTTAAAACCTTTGCCCTTAATGCCATTTTTTGTTTTAAAGCCTCTACTACATTTTCTGCTTTATGCTCTTCCCAAAATCCAACAATACCATTAACAATAAGAAGTGCTGTAATTATTCCAAAATCTGCCCAATCCTTAACTGATGCCGATAAAATAGCTGCTATTTCAATCATCCAAGGTATTGGACCCCAAAAATAAGATAAAAACTTTATAATTGGATTTACTTTTTTTTCTCCTATCTCGTTATATCCATATTTTTCTAAAAGTTTTTTAACCTCTTCTGATGATAAACCATTTTTTAGGGAGGTATTAAATGATTTAATCACTAAATCCTTATTAAAAGGTTCTTCTTTTATGTTGCTATTTACAACCTCACCAGCTGAGCTCATATTTTCTTTTTTATTATTGTCCATAATCCCACCAATATAATAATTAAAAATAATAATCAAAAACCATATAATAAACATAATAATATCAATATAATATGATGAAATATAATATATATAAAATAATATAAAAATGGATAACTAAATAAATATTATGCTATATTTAGATATACAGATTTATTTAAAAATAAAAAAAATAATAAAAAAGGTTTATTTAATTGGAACAAACATAGAACCTCTTGTAGCTCCCATACCTGGGGAACCGTGCTGAACAATTTTTCTTGTTGGTGCAAATTCTCCAAGATATCTTCCAATAGCCTCTTCAACTATTTTTACTTCTTGGAATTCTTTACCATTGTAGATTCCAAATGTTAATCCAACCATATCTGGTGTAATCACAAAATCCCTACAATGTGTTCTTATAACTCTTGGTTCTTTTCCCCTATTCAACAATCTTCTTGCCTTTTTAATTTTTATTACCAATTTTTTCTGTTTTGGGCTAATTCCTCTCATCATACTTCTTCTCTGTCTTGAAGGAATTATTTCCATAAACTTTTTCATTGGCATTTCTTGGAGCTCCTCTAATGTATATCCTTTGTATTTAAACTCCACTCTTCTTCTTGGTGCTACTTGTTTTTTCGTTTTAGATTTTCTTCTAGGCTTTCCTTTACCGCTAAATTTTTTTTGTCTAGCCATTTTTTCACCCATTTATATTTTTTGGGTTATGACAACCATATATCTCCTATATTTTATTATATATTGTCAAACCTTTATTTATCTTTTATTTATCTTTTTCCTGTCCTTCTAGCAGCTATATGTCCTACTTTTCTACCAGGAGATGTTTTCCTTGAAATTGTTGTAGGTTTTCCTGTGTGTTGGTGTCTTCCACCACCAAATGGGTGGTCCACAGCATTCATTGCCACACCTCTAACTTTTGGCCAGATGCTTGCCTTATTCTTCATAGCATGGTATTTTTTACCAGCTTTTGTAATAGGCTTTTCTTTCCTACCACCGCCTGCAACTACACCGATTGTTGCCCTACACATAGGATTTAATGTTTTCATGAATCCTGATGGTAATTTTACTATTGTTTTACCAACATCATGTGCAATAATGTGTGCGTAGCATCCACCAGACCTTACAAGTTTTCCACCGTCACCGGGGATTGTTTCAATATTATAAACTGGAATACCTTCTGGTATTTCACCTAATGGCAAAACATTTCCAGGTTTTATTTCCGCACTTATTCCACATTCAATTGCTTCATTAATTCTCATTCCTTCTGGAACCAATATCAGCCTTTCTTCCCCATTTTCAAATCTTACCTTAGCTACTGGGGCACTTCTTCCAGGGTCATGAAGTATATCTACAATTGTTCCAAGGATTTTATCCTTTTTCTCCATCTCATCAAATTTTCTATATTTTACTTCTCCTTTTCTCTTATGGGTTGGTGAGGTATATCTTGGAGTTCCCCTACCTCTATTTTGGGACATTAGTCTTTTACCCATTATATCACCTATGAGCTCAGTTTTAAGTAAATCATTCCTAATAATTCTAAGTTATTACCCCTAATTTATCAAATAATTAGATGAATTATGAATTATTAATATTAAATTAGTAAGGATTTTAGTAAATACCTAAATTAGCGGCGATTTCTCCTGCATCATATTCATCTTTTAATTTTATATATACTTTTTTCTGACCTTTTGGGGTAATTAATGTGTTTAACTCTTTTACTTCTGCATTGAAAAGTTCCTTAATAGCATTTTTAACATCTGTTTTTGTAGCTTTTTTATCAATGTAAAATACCAATTTATTTTCTTCCTCAATGAGTTTCATTGTTTTTTCACTGATTATTGGCATTTTGATAACGTCAAAGGCATCCATGCCATCACCTCATAAAATAAACATATCATCCACTATATGACTAATGCCTAAAATGGATTATATTTAAATTAAAATGTTATTGAGTATTATTAAATATTATTAAATAATCTTAAAACCTTTCATTTAGTTTTTCCACAGCTTTTTCAGTCCATAATGTTAATCTTCCAGCATCTGCACCAGGTGCTATATGCATTACTCCTAAGTCATCAGCTGTAATTACATCTACACCGGGGAGGTTTTTTGAAGCTTTAACAGCATCGCATAAACTGCTTACTACAACTAAAACACTTTTTGGTTTTCTATATTTTCGTCCTCTTAATTTACCAATTCCTGCCCTAATTTTAATTCCTTCCTTAGCTCTTTCAACATCTTTATCCAAGCCTAAGTTTTTGAATGTTTCCAAAACTTCTTTTGTTTTTTTAAGGTTTTCAAATTCATTATCTACGATTAATGGAATTGATGGAACTTCATCAATAACATGCCCTCTACTTTTTACAATTTCAGAGTTTGCCGATGCAGCGATTGCACTCATCAATGCCTTTAATCTTTCTTTTCTATTTATCCTTTCATACAATATTTTTTCTACCTTTGGGGGATGGCATCTTCTTCCACCCACAGCCTGAGGAACAAATGCTCCCTGTCCTTGTCCTGTTCTTTTAACTCTTGCTCTACCATGTCCTTTACCTATTGATTTTGCAGAGGTTCTCTTCCCTGCCATAAAATCTACGCCTTTTGGCTGCAATCTTGCAGTTAAGGAGGATAAGAACGCTCTTCTAATCAAATCTGGTCTGTATTCTGTTTCAAATACCGCAGGTAATTCAGTTTCTCCCTTTTCAGAACCGTCCATGTTATAAACTTTAACCTTCATTATAACACCCATCCGTGTTTTTATGCTATTATTTTATTTATTTAATCATTTAATTTCCTTGCTTGGATTCTTTACTTATATAGGTTATTTCTGGCAATCCAAACCTATCTTCTGGACATCTTATAGCTCCTCTTAATACAACCATTCTTTTTGCAGGTCCTTGAACTGAACCTTTAACTAAAACATAGTTGTTTTTAACATCTCCGTAGTGCAAAAATCCACCTTTTGGAACTATTTCCTCTCCATTGTTTCCTATCTTTAAAATTCTCTTGTTATATTCTGTTCTCTGATGGTATCCCATCTGACCAGCCATAGGAACTGTCCACATAACTCTTTTTGGTGTCCATGGACCAATAGAACCAGTATGTCTTCCAACACCTTTGTTTCTGTGTTTTCCAAACTGTATCTTAATACCCCATCTTTTAACAGGTCCTTGGAATCCTTTACCTTTTGTAATTGCTATGGTATCTATGAATTCACCGTCTGTAAATACATCATTTATAGATAATGTTTTACCAAGTATCTCCTTAGCATATGCCAATTTTTCGCTGATATTATTTCCGCCTATTCTTATTTCGATTATTTCTGGTTTTTTCTTTGGCAAGTTAGTATTTTTTGGATTCGTATGAACGATTGCCCTTACTTCTGCAATTTTATCTGCCACTTCGTCCAATTTTTCTATGTTAGCTTTTGGCTCTTTTGGTGTGGTTATTTTTCTATTTAACTCTTTATCTAAGTTTTCAGCCCAAACCTCTGTTAATGTTTTTAAACCTTTTGTAGTTTTTTCATAAACTCTTATCCCAGCTACTGTAATATCGGGAGCTTCCAACACTGTAACTGGCGTGAATACATCTTGTTCTGCATTTGGGCTTTTAGGATTGTTTTCTTTAACCAAAGCATGAGTTGTTCCTGCCTTATATACAGGGAATGCTTGAAGCCTAACTTTTTCATCGTTTGGCCATGACCTGATTTTTGGTACTGGTCTTTTTGCTCTTTTTCTTGGGCTAAATGCCAAAGAACCCCTACGAGGTCTATTTCTTTTCATACCCATAATCTAACCTCCTAATAAATTTAATTTAGATATACATAGAATTTTTGAGATATATAATTAAAAAATATATAAATATTTTCTACTATTGAACATATATAAAAAAACAACCTGTCAGTAGCATATATGCCTTTTCAGGTTTTTCGACATGATGCCTTATTAGTGTTAAGTATTGTTATATATATACTTAACTCTTATAGCAGAATAATTAAAAAGATATACTTTATTAAAATTGAATATTATATAAAACTTTTGGTGATTATATGTGTGATATGGATTTAATTAAATATTTTGAAGAAAAAGATAATCTAAGGGAATCAATTTTAAAATATTCAAGAGATATAGTAAGGACTGTGCAATGAACATACGCCATATTCAAAAAAAGAATAAAAATATCCCACTTAATGAACTAACTAATGAACTAACTGATAAAATCATAAAACTAAACACTATGGTAGAAAATTATGATGATTTTAAAAAATACCTAAAAACACCTCAGCAGGAATATGTAGAAACTACTGTGTTTTATAATATCGTTTTTAATAATAGATTTTTAGGATATTCTGAATTTAAAGAACATATAAAACCAGAAAACTATATTCTTGGACTTTGTGATGTTATAGGGGAATTAAGAAGGATTATTTTGGAATCTATTAAAAATGACTGTGTTGAAGATGCTAAAAAATATTATGAATTCATGGAAAATATATATGGGTTTATAATGCAATTTGACTATTACCATGTAATAGATGATTTAAGAAGAAAACAGGATGTATCTCGAAATTTATTGGAAAAAACCAATAGTGATTTAGTTAATTTTATTGAAAATTTGAAATTAAGAAACGAAATTAAGAGATTAAAAATGAAATAGTAATAATCAATAAATAAAAATGTATATAACTACATAAACCTAAAATAATGTATATAAATACATAAATATTTATTTCCAAAATAAAAAGTAGGGCAGCGGGGATTCGAACCCCGGACCACTCGGTTATCAGCCGAGCACTCTAACCAGGCTGAGCCACTGCCCTACAAAACTAATTTTACCGATTAAGAACGCAAAATGAAATAAGTTATTTTAGTATATAAAGTTTTCTATAATCCAAAAATCTAAATTTAATTAGTTATCATATTTTTAAGATAATTCATTTATAATCCGTAGAATGTGAGCTCCTATTAACCCCCAAAAATGCGAGCTCTCCAAAAAATAGAAAAAGTTAAATATCTCAATGAAACAGGTATAATTATGAAACTAACAGAAAAAAGAATTGGAATAATATGTATTGGAGCAGTTCTGATAGGGATTATATTTTTACATTTTTATGAGCTCACACCAAAAACTGAAAAGATAGCGGATATCAAAGAGGGGGATTATGTTAAAATCGTGGGGGTTATTCAAGATATGAAAGTAGTGAGAGATGATTGCAGATATATCCAAAAAATTAAATATATAAAAATAAGAGATGATTCTGGTGGAGATTTAAGAATATATGCGTTTAAGGATGTTAATAATGATTTAACCAATTATATCAAAAGCACAAACCCTACAATAAAAGAAGGAGACATTGTTGAGGTAATAGGTACGATTAAAGTATATAACGGCATTTATGAAATAATTTTGGATGATGCATCCAATTTTAAATTGATTGAAAAGAAAAATTTCGAAAGGGATATATATCTATCCCCTAACCCAACTAATATTTACGCTTCAAAATATGGAAAAACATATCATACATCTAAAAATTGTCCGTATGGTAAGAAAATAAAGGATAAAAATAAGATTTACTTCTATTCTGAGGAGGATGCAAAGGCACTGGGTTATAAAAAATGTAAATGGTGTAATGATGCCTCAAATAATTAACTTATTTAATTTACTTTTTTTGTTTTTAGGGTGTATTTGCGGAACCTTTACAGGATTGCTACCAGGTATCCATCCAAATACTGTTATACCAATTTCAATTATGGTGATATATCCCTATGTTGGCTCTTCAAATTTTGTATGTTTTTTAATTGGTATGGTAATCACCCATTATTTTATAAACTATATACCTTCGGCATTTATTGGTGTTCCAGATGATGAAACCGCTGTTTCTGTCATTCCACTGCATAATTTAACATTAAAAGGATACGGACATGAGGGGGTAATGTTATGCGGTTTTGGAGGATTTATGGGCATAATTATTTCATTGATTATATTGTTTTATTACTATCTCTAAACTTAGATTTACATGGGGCATTTCAATCGTTTAGACCATCCATTCCTTATGCGTTAATTTCATTATTATTTATATCAATTATTCTTTCAAAAAACCGATTTTGGACTATTGTTATTGTGATTTTATCAGGTCTTTTTGGTATAGAGGTCTTGTATAATCATTCCCCTGTTAGTTATATATTGACTGCAATATTTACAGGAATGTTTGGCGTTCCCTTACTGTTGGAAAACTTAAAAACCGATAAACTAAACCATCAAATCATTACATTTCCTGATTTAGACATATCTCTTCTAAAATCTTCTTTTGCTGGAACCATTGGTGGATTTTTGAGAATATTTTTACCCGCTATTGGCGGAGCTCAGATAAATTTCTTTTTAAGTAAATTGATAAGAGAGGATGATATAAAAAACTTCTTAGTGTCTCAGGGAGCCATAACACTTTCAAACGAGGTTTTTTCTATATTGGCACTTTTATTAATAGGCCATGGAAGAAGTGGAACAGCTGTGGCAATAAAAAATCTATCAATTGATTTAAATTTTAATATCGTTATTTACATGTTAATAGTGGCTGGATTGGGATATGCTATGCTGTGTTTTATATCAAAACATTTTTTGAGATATATATCATATATCAACTATGGAAAAATTTCATTTTATTTAATCATCTTTTGTAGTGCTGTTGTTTTTATGTTGGGATATTTTTCAAATTATTTATTATATTATATCTTAGTATATGCAATAGCGGCATGTTTGGGAGTGTCATGCGTAAAATTTAAAGTAAATATGTCATATATGATGAGTGTTCTTATATTCCCAACAATTTTATATTATATTTGTTAATATCGAAAGTGATAATGTATTTACTTTTTATCAATTTAATAATGTTGATAGTGTATTAATTATAACAATAAATAATAATAAAATAAAATGGTAAAATGAATTAAAATAAAAAATACCTATAATAATTACTATAATAATTAATGATGCTAGGTGGAAATATGGATTTTAAAATAATAGATAATGGTGTAATTGCCCCAAAGGGATTCAAAACAAACGGGGTTAAAAAAGGAAAATATGGAGTAGGTATAATATACTCAGAAAAAGATTGTGTGGCTGCTGCAACATTTACAACAAATAAAGTTGTGGCACATCCTGTGAATCTATCAAAAGAGATTTTAAAAAATAATAGGAATAAAATAAAAGCAATTGTAGCAAATAGCGGTAATGCAAATTGTTTTACAAAAAATGGATACTACGATGCAAAAGAAATGATAAAAGAAACTGCAAAACTACTGAATGTTCCTGAAAATAGTGTCTTAGTAGCATCTACTGGTGTAATTGGAAGGAAAATGCCAATGGATACAATAATAAGTAAAATAAACGAAGCATACAGCAAATTATTAAAAGAAAGTAGTAATTCAAATACAGTGAAAGCCATAATGACTACTGACAGATTTCCAAAAACCATTGCAGTGGAATTTGAAGTGAATGGAAAAACTGTAAGGATTGGGGGCATAACAAAAGGAGCAGGTATGATAGCACCAGATATGCTACATGCAACAATGCTGTGTTTTATTACTACGGATATAGCTATAAACAGTAGTGATTTAACAAAATCCCTTCAAAATGCAGTGGATAAATCATTTAATAATGCCGTTGTAGATGGGGATACAAGCACCAACGATACAGTGTTTGCTCTTGCAAATGGTGAAAGTGGAGTTAAATACAGTGAATGTGCCGAGCTCTTTGATAAGGCTTTAACCTATGTATGCACAGAATTGGCTAAAATGATAGTAATGGACGGAGAAGGTAGCACCAAGCTTATGGAAGTTTGTGTAAAGGGATGTGCTTCAAAGGAAGATGCAGTAAAAGCATCAAAATCTATCGTTAGGTCTTTGCTTGTAAAAACTGCACTTTATGGAGGTGACCCTAACTGGGGAAGAATCACGGCTGCAGTTGGATACAGTGGCGTAGAGATGGATATGGATAAAATGGATGTGTTAATCTCTAATTTTGATAAAGAGACCTATCTTGTTAAAGATGGTATCCCTATTGCCGACGAAGGAACAAAAGAGTTAGAACTCGCAGAGGAGATTATGCAAAATGATAAAATAAAAATAGTTGTTGATTTAAAACTTGGAAATTACGAAAATACATCTTATGGTTGTGATTTAGGACATGATTATGTAAAATTGAATTCAGAATACACCACATAATTCTTTATGTAATTCTTTATTTTATTTAGTTTATTATTTTATGGTTTAATTCATAAATTTAATTATGTATTTTTTACATTTTTTTAATTATTACTTTTCTTTCTTTACATTTATGAAATTACATATTTAAAATTATATCAATTAACTTTTTTAATAACGTATTACTATCTTATTTTAAAATAATTGACTATGGTGAATTTATGATAATTTTTGGATTACTTGGTAAAACAGGATGCGGAAAAACGGAAATTTTGCAAAAGTTAAAGCAATATCATCCTGTTGTAGATATTGAAGAGTGTGGAAATACAAGGGGAAGCGTATTAGGTGATTTATACCATCTAAAACAGCACTCCCAGGAAAAATTTGAAAAACTATTAAAGAAACAGCATAAAAAAGCGGAAAAAAAGGGCTACTGTATCGTAGAATTTGAAGGGAGAAAAATAGGAGGAACTGAAAAATTAAGTGTTCCTGAACCATATTCCGACCTGAAAAATTATAATTACAATATATTGATAGAATGCCCCTATGAATGCCAAATACAGCGACTTTTAACATATTATGTTCCAAAAAACAGTGAAGAAAAGGAAATACTCATTTCAAAGTTTAAAATGCTTAAAACAATATTTAAAAAACCTGAAAGAGTGAAAATCATAGGCGATATAATAAAATTAATTGAAGAGGACGATTATTATAATGCTGCAATCCTTATTGAGGAAAAATTATACCGAGAATCTTATATGCGTTCTATAAAAAAGGTTAAACCTGATTTAGTAGTTTATAATGAAGACCTTGATAAATCCGTTGAAATAATAAACGATTTTATAAATAAGAAATTAAAGGAGAACAATATTATCAAATAAATTTAAATATATAATAAAAGGGATATAATGGATGAAGAAATACTTTCAAGACTATTAACATTTAAAAATAATGTAATATTGGCAATACGATTAAAAGATGGAAAAAAAATGATAACCGATGGAAAAAAAATACTCGCTGGAAAAATAAGTGGTGAGCTCGCATCATTTATTTTGAATTATTCAAAAGATATTGAAGCACCAACTGTTGTAGAACATGAAGATGAGCTCCTATATTTTGAACCTATCGATATTAAAAAATATTTGAATTCCATAGGAAAAGAGCTTATAGATGAACTTATAACAATTTCAGAACTTGAAGAGATGGATAAAGATAATATTATAATTGTAGATGCAAGAGCTCCGAGGGAGTATGCCCAACAAACAATACCAAATGCTATAAATATCCCCTTATTTTTAGACGATGAACACGAATTAATAGGAAAAACTTACAAAAAAGAAGGAAAAGATAAAGCCATAAAACTTGCATCGGATATTATTGGAGAAGGAATAAAAAGAATAACTAAAACAGCAGTTAATCTTGATAGGAACAAGACAATTGTTGTATTCTGTGCAAGGGGCGGTATGAGAAGTCAAGCCATTGCCACAATCTTAAAATTAATGGGTTTTAAAGTAAAAAGATTGATTGGTGGATTTAAAAGTTATAGGGCAAATAAATAAAAATATGACATTACCTAATTTTTTAATTTTATCAAAAGGTATTGCCCCTTCTCGTATGAGCTCTATATTATCATTTAATATCTTAATTATTGTAGATGGGGTTTTATATTTACATACGCCAGTATCAATTATTAAATCCACATTTTTCCTTAATTCATCACTTATCTCCTTAACAGAGGTTGGTGGTTTTTCTCCACTTAAATTTGCACTGGTTGCAGTTAATGGAACTATCGACAATTCCCTAATTATTTCGCTATCTGGAATCCTTATTCCAATATAATCCTTTGAAACGATATTTGGTATTGTATCCTTTTTCTTTAATATTATAGTCAGAGCTCCGGGTAAAAATTTATCGATTATTTTTTTGGAGATTTCATTTACATAGGCATATTTTTCAATATCTTCCTTATCCTTTAAAAATATTGAAATTGGTTTATTTAAATCCCTTTTTTTCAGTTTATAAACCTTTTTAACTGCATTTTCGTCCAGTACATTTGCACACAGTCCGTAAAGAGTATCTGTTCCGCAAATAATTATTTTTCCTTCCAATATCATTTTTTTAATTTTCTCTATCTCTTTTTTTGTTTTTTCATTTTCCATATTATTTTCTTTCAATTCATTTAATTCATTTAATTTTAGTATCTTCATAACATCACTTGATTACGGCGTCTTTTAAAGCATCACTACAAGCACAGGTTTTTTCATAATTGCAGTGCATAATATCCTCAACTATTTTTAAAATTTTCTCTTCCATTTCCTTTATTGTATCAAAAACCTCACTAACTGTTAGTTTGTGCTTGGATATGCCTGTGCAGTAATTCGATACTGAACATAATGAGGCATAACACATTCCGAGCTCCCTTGCAAGAATAACCTCTGGGTATCCCGTCATCCCAACAACATCTCCAACAGTTTTATAAAAGTTTATTTCTGCCTTTGTTTCAAACCTCGGTCCTTCTGTGCATACATAAACTCCTTCACTGTATTCATAGCTTCTTTTGTTTAGTACATCTTTTAAAATATAAGTCATTTCTGGACAATAAGGTTCTGAAACATCTATATGAACCACCACGCCATCCTCTCCGTCGTAAAATGTGCATTCCCTCATCTTTGTAAATTCTATAAAATCGTTTGGAACAAAAAATGTTCCTGGTTTTATATGCTCCTTCAATGAACCAACAGAATTTATTGCCAAAATTCTATCAACACCGAGCTCCTTTAATGCATATATGTTAGCTCTATAATTTATCCTGTGTGGTGGGGTGTTATGTTTTAATCCATGCCTAAAAAGTAAAACTATATCATTTTCATTATCTATTAAAACCTTCGATTTTCCGTATTTTGTGTTTATTATTTTCTCTTCACCTTTATTTAGTATGGATGATACCCCAGTTCCTCCGATTATCCCTATCAAAATATCACCTTTTATTTATTTACTTTAAGAGTTGTAAAAAATATATTTTATAACTTATTATAATACTAATTATAACTTTATACTAAAAAATATTACTATAAAAAATTTATATATTGTAATTTACATTTTCTTTAAAACATTAATTAGAATGACATATGATAAAAAAACTACATTAAAAAAAGTAAAAATAGATAAGAAAATCTTTTATTTTTTATTTTAAACTATTATTAAGTTTTTAAATTTTATATATTACCCCAAATGAAAAAAATTAAACTTAAAAGATAAAAAATATATAAAAAATATTATAAAAAGCAGAAAATAAAAAATTTAAGTTATGATGGTTTATTTAATACGCTAAATAGATTAAAAGAAGAAATATATTAAAGTATAAAGATTTAATATTGGTATATATAATTTAATAACTTTAAGGTATAATAGTTTATAAAATATGTTTTCCCATATAAAAATGAAACTCTAAAATTTAATAAATTATATTATGCTTTTAATTTTTAAAAAATTTTTAATATAGTGTTTTATAAATAACTACATAAAATTGGTGATGGTTAAATGTTAAATAAATTATTTGGTCGTGTAATGTCTGGAAAAGGCGAAGGAAGATATTACATGTCATTATTGCCATACAAAGAAAAATTTAAAGATATCCTTGGATATGAACCTTATGAAGGCACATTAAATATTAAGCTAAATAAGGCAATTGACTTAAATCGTTTTAATCCGTTGGAAATTGACGATTTTCGTTATGAAAATAATAAATACTATGGAGTTAAATTAATACCTGTGAAAATATGCACAAAAGATTTTTGTGTAAAAGGTGCTATTGTATATCCAAAAAAAACCGAACATTCAAATAATATAATAGAAATAATAGCGCCCATTAAATTGAGAAAGTATTTATTTTTAAAAAATAATGATATTGTTATGATTATATTAAACGGTGAAAAAAAATGAAGAACGACATAGAAAAAGCTATTAATGATTTAAAAAATGGAAAAATGATATTACTTTATGACAGCGATGATAGGGAAGGGGAAACTGATATGGTTGTTGCCTCTGAAAAAATTACGCCTGCCCATATAAGAACCATGAGAAAAAATGGCGGTGGATTAATTTGCACAGCAATCCATCCAGATTTTTGTAAAGCAATGGGTATTCCATTTATGGTGGATGTTTTTGACTACGCCTCAGAAAAGTTCCCAGTATTAAAGGAGCTCTATCCAAATGATATACCTTATGATGAAAAATCATCATTCTCTATTACAATAAACCATAGAAAAACCTTCACAGGCATTACAGATAATGACAGGTCATACACTATAAAGAAATTTGCAGAGCTCTGCAATGAAAAAAGATTTGGTGATTTTGGAAAAGAGTTCAGAGCTCCGGGACATGTTACATTGTTGAGGGCTACCGAAGGACTTGTAAGAAACAGAAGAGGACATACAGAGATGACAGTTGCACTTGCTGAATTGGCAGGATTAACTCCAATTACCACAATTTGCGAGATGATGGGAGACGATGGATATGCCATGAAAAAAAGCGAGACTAAAAAATATGCCGAAAAAAATAATTTAGTTCATTTAAGCGGTGAAGAATTAATAAACTACTACTTAGAACATACCGAAAAATAATTTTAATAATAAAATAATAATAAGAGATAATAAGCATATGTAAAATTGATATTAAAATTATAAATAAAAATAATAAAATAATGATTATAAGCTATAAAATCTTATTATAAATTTCTTCTTATTAATTTTATTTTTATTAATTAAAATTTTTTAAAATTTGGTGGAATTATGACTATAAAAGTTGGCATAGCAGACACCACTTTTGCAAGAGTAGATATGGCATCTGCTGCAATAAAAAAATTAAATGAAATGACCTCTAAAATAAAAATAATTAGATACACAGTCCCTGGAATGAAAGACCTTCCAGTAGCCTGCAAAAAACTAATTGAAGAAGAAGGGTGCGAAATAGTTATGGCACTTGGAATGCCGGGAGGCAAAGATAAAGACAAAGTATGTGCCCATGAAGCTTCCCAAGGTCTTATGATGGCACAACTCATGACTAATAAACATATAATTGAAGTCTTTGTTCATGAGGATGAGGCTAAGGATGAGAAGGAGCTCGCATGGCTTGCAAAAAGAAGGGCAGAAGAACATGCTGAAAATGTCTATTATTTACTATTCAATCAGAAGTTTTTGGAGAAAAATGCTGGAAAAGGTTTAAGACAAGGCTTCGAAGATGTCGGAGCTGCAAGGGAGTAATATAAAATAATATTATCAATTTTATTTTATTGGCGATACTCTATTAATCTCATATTATATCCCCAAAAACAGGCATGAAATGGATAAAAATCATTTCCTTTGCCGTTGCCATCCACTCTATATACTGGAATATTCTGTTTTTTAGTTATTTTAGCCAGCATATTATTTACTTGATTAATTCGCTGGTTATATAATTTTTTATTGATTCCGCTATTACCTCCCCATGCCTTGATGATATAATCGCTTTCTTTTACAAATGATTTAATATACTTGTCATTTTCTAAGCCCACTACATAATCCAAACCATATAACATTAGAGCATTATTCAAATCTTTTGCATCTGTGGCACGATATGCAAATATGTTTAAAATATTTAAATGACTTACATCGTGGAATTTTTCATAAACATATTTTTCTACCCTTCTTATTGTGTTATCTGCTTTTTTCTCATTTGCTGATGAAGGATTTTTTAAAATTACAGTCATTGTATTTCTATAATTTTCTCTATCGTTATATTTCATTTCTAAAGTATATCGATATACATTATCTTCTGAAAATACTGCACTTATGTTTTTAATATCTATGGCTTCAAAATGCTTAACCTGTCTACCTATCCTAGGATTCATATTCGTATTCATATTTTGCCTGTTTAAGTTTATTATTATATTCCATATACTAATATTAATTAAAGTATAATAAACTAAATTATTATATATCCTATATTTAATAATAATTACTATTAAAGATTTATAGCATAATCATACCTATAAGTTCCCCTAACCTTTACAACATTTTCCTTTATTAATCCACAAAATATTAATTTTTGGAGCTCCGATAAAAATTCAGATTCCGACATACCCATCTCTTTTGCAATTGTTAAGAGTCTTCCTCTACCTTTTATAACCCCTTCATTCTGCATAATGTCCAACATCATACTCTTTTTATGTTTTTTTCTTATACAATCAAAAATCACTTCTTTTTTATTGTTTTCCTTAAATTTATTTTCATTTTTAAGTAATTTATAATGTTCTGGTGGAATATACACCCTAACATCCCAAGACTTCATATAAGCCCACTTTAAATTTTTAGCAAGAGGAGAAATTTCATCCAACTTATATCTTTTATTATCGATTATTACTGTAACATTATGCTCATTTATTTTTGGATAATCTGGAATATCCAAAAACACCGTAGTTCCCAATTTTTCAGAAAGTTCCATTTCCAGTTGTTTCACATCCTCTTCATTTAAATTTATCAAAAGCCATTTTTCCTCAGGTGTTAAATCATCATATCTAAATGTCAAAATATTTTTAAATAAATGCCTTTTATCAAGCATTTTAATCAATTTATTGCATTCTTCATCGGAGCTCCGTCTCAAGGTGGCAACTAAATCTATATCATCCATTGTTGAGAGGTCATTTAAATTAAACAATTTTTCATTTAATCCATAGATTGTAGCATTTTTTAACATTATTTCAGCTATCCTTGAAGTTGGGTGCATATATACCGTAGGATACATCTGATACCTTGCAATCAATAAGGATTCCACAGCGATTAAGCCTTTTCCCAAAACCCCTAATTTTGGTCTTATATCATCCAATAGCACCATACATCTTATTAATCTTGCATAATCAATAGAACCATAAGCTACACCTGTGTGATAACTATCCCTCAAAAGATAATCCATTCTATCAGCATCCACATCACCACTAAGCAGAGCTCCTTCAAATCCTTTGGACTGCAAAACATCTATTACTTCATTTGGAGTATAGCTCTCAAAATCCATTTTTTTAATCTTTTTTCTTGTAATATATTCATGATTATACCCGCATATTTCAAGAGTATGTGAAAATGGGGGATGACCTATATCGTGAAGAAGCGCTGCAATCCTTATTAATTCCCTATCCACATCTTCTAAATTTTTAGAAATTTCTCCCGCAACATGCATTGTTCCTATGGAATGCTCAAATCTTGTATGGTTAGCACTTGGATAAACCATACAGGTCAATCCCGTTTGTTTTATATTCCTCAGCCTTTGAAACTCTGGCGTATCTATTAAAGATAATTCACTACCATTAAGGGGTATGTCTGCATATATCGGGTCCCTTATAATTTTTATTTCGCTCATAAAAAATAGTTTGATATACTAATATATAAATCTTTATAATATCTTATCCATATATTAAAATAAATGAATAAATAAAATAAAATAGAATTAAAAAATTATAGTAAAAGACGGAAAATTATTATATTTCTAATAAACTACCCGACAATAGCCATATAACTACTTACTATTTCAGCATATAATGACAAATATTATTAAATTAATATTTCATTGATTGAGTTTGTTGTCGAGAACTATAAATTAATCTTATATATTTAAATATAATTAAAAATACTACTGAATAAATAATTAAACATTTAAATTTAATTTAAATAATTTTCTATTTAATTTAAATCGATATATATAATAGTTTTTGTATAATACATAACCATAAAAAATGAAAAATTAATTTTGCCTCTATGTCAATACTGGAATAAAAGACTGTTTAAGGAGAACAATATATGATTCGTGATTATGGGCCTTAACCAATAGGGTGGTTTAATTGGATTCTTTAATAATATTTTTTCTTTTATATTTGAGCTTATCAATTGTATCAATAATATTTTGGAATATTAAAAGAGATAAGTCATTTTTAATTTTATCCATATTATCCATATTATATTTTATAGTATTAATACTACAAGTTGTAAATCAATCTGTAAATCTGGAGTTATTAGTTTATATAGCTAAATTGTTTTTACTTTTAGGAATGATTTTAACTACACTATATATTTTGAGAAAAAATAAATTTTTGTTATTTTTGGCAATATTTGGATTAATAGTTCCATTCTTACAATTCGAGATTCCAAACTGGTTATTTAATATCTTATCACTACCTTTATTTATTTATGTTAAATTATTTGTTTCTAAAAATATGGGTGGAAGTGATTATTATAGCCCTTTTATAATTATTCCGCTATCCATATATTGGTGGATATTAATTGGTTTAATAATACGGGCTATTTATAAGAA
The DNA here is from genome assembly GCF_000179575.2 of Methanothermococcus okinawensis IH1. Lineage (NCBI taxonomy): Archaea > Methanobacteriati > Methanobacteriota > Methanococci > Methanococcales > Methanococcaceae > Methanothermococcus > Methanothermococcus okinawensis. The sequence goes on from NC_015636.1 coordinate 527,811, forward strand.
TTTAAAAAAATTAATAAGAGAGAGGAGGCGTTATGAGTCAAAAACTTCAAAATTTCATTTTGACTTCTATTGTATTATTTATTATTACAATAAAATTATCTTACAGAATATATGCATAATAAACTAAAATAAATAAATAATAAATAATAATATAAAAAAATAGATGGAATATTATAATAAATTAAAGAATAATAAAAACCAAAAAAGAAATAAATTTATTTTATTTATCTATGGTATCCAGAATATTCCTCTTTTTTTTGAATGAGTTTCAGCTTCGGGACTTCTTCCATATTCCTCTGCTAACTTTTTATAGAGGTTCATTTCTTCTTTTTTAACTGATGGTCTTACTTTTTTCAGTGCTTCTTCAAAGTGTCTTAACTCAACTTTTTCGGCTTTTAAATTCTCCCTAAGTGCTATCATTGCAGCTTCCCTACATACTGCCTCTAAATCTGCTCCTGTGTAGCCTTCTGTTTTTTCTGCAAGTTTCTTCAAATCGACATCTTCTGCAAGAGGCATTTTTTTGGTATGGACTTTTAATATCTCATACCTTGCCTTTTTATCAGGAACTGGGACTAATACTATTCTATCAAGTCTTCCAGGTCTCAGCAATGCAGGGTCAAGTATATCTGGTCTGTTTGTTGCGGCAATTATCACAACATCCTTAGGTTCTTCAAGACCATCGAGCTCCGTCAATAGCTGATTAACTACCTTCTCAGCTACACCGCTTCCACCAATATCTGAGCCCCTTCTTGGAGCAATACTGTCTATCTCATCAAAGAATACCACAGTTGGTGCAGCTTGTCTTGCCTTTCTAAATATTTCTCTTATTGCCTTTTCACTTTCTCCAACCCATTTAGAGAATATTTCAGGTCCTTTTACACTTATAAAGTTTGCCTGTGATTCATTTGCAACAGCCTTGGCAAGTAATGTTTTACCAGTTCCAGGAGGTCCAAACAGTAAAACTCCCTTAGGAGGTCTAATTCCCATCTTTTCAAATACTTCTTTATATTTTAACGGCCATTCAACGGCTTCTTTTAAGTCCTGTTTTACTTCTTCCAATCCCCCAATATCATCCCATTTTACATTTGGAACCTCAACAAGAACTTCCCTTAATGCAGATGGCTCAACTTCCTTCAACGCCTCTTTAAAGTCCTGCATCGTTACTTCAATTTTATCTAAAATTTCCTTAGGTATCTCCTCTTTCTCCAAATCAATATCTGGAAGTAATCTTCTAAGGGTTTTCATTGCAGCTTCTTTACATAGTGCTGCCAAATCTGCACCAACAAATCCGTGTGTAACATCTGCTAAGTAGTCCAAATCAACATCTTCTGCAAGAGGCATATTTCTTGTATGTATTTGAAGAATTTCTTTCCTTCCTTTTCTGTCTGGAACTCCAATGGTAATTTCTCTGTCAAATCTTCCAGGTCTTCTCAATGCAGGGTCTAATGCATCTGGTCTGTTTGTTGCGGCAATTACTACAACCTGTCCTCTACTTTCAAGACCATCCATAAGTGTCAGAAGCTGAGCTACCATTCTCCTTTCAACTTCTCCCGATGCTTCATCTCTTTTTGGAGCTATTGCATCTATTTCGTCGATGAATACTATCGATGGAGATTCTTCCTCAGCTTCTTCAAATATCTTTCTTAAATTTTCTTCGGTTTCTCCAACATATTTACTCATTATTTCTGGACCATTTATGGTGTAAAAGTTTGCCCCAGCCTCATTTGCAACAGCTTTGGCAAGTAATGTTTTACCAGTTCCAGGAGGCCCAGCAAGCAAAACTCCTTTTGGTGGTTCAATACCTAATTTATCGAATAATTCAGGATATCTCATTGGAAGTTCTACCATTTCCCTAATTTTCTTAACTTCTTCCCTTAAACCACCAATATCTTCATAGGAGATATCAGGTATTTTAGTTTCTTTTAGTTCTGACACTGGTTCTGTTTTCAATTCAACAGTTGTATATTCTGTTATTTTAACAGCACCTTTTGGAGTAGTTCCAACAACTATAAATGGAAATGCTGTTCCTAAAACTCCAATTACAACCCTTGAACCCTTGCTTACTACTTGTCCTGCCAATCTACTTTTTACATAGTCTTCAAATCCCCCACTAAATCTTACTGCCTGCATAGGAGCAAGTACGATTTTAGTGGCATCTTTAACTTCTGCCTTTTTTACTTTGACCTTATCTCCAATTCCTGCCTTTGCATTCTGTCTTAATATTCCATCCATTCTTATAATATTTTTTCCTTGGTCTTCCAAGTAACCTCTCCATACAGTTGCATAGGCCTTTGATTTACCTTCAATTTCTACTACATCTCCGGATTTTAGACCTAATTTTTCCATGGTGATAGGGTCTATTCTAACGATTCCTTTACCCACATCCCCTTGATATGCTTCTGCTACTATTAATTCAACCATAAATATCACCCCGATATTATAGATATATGTAATAATTATAATAATCATATATCAGTTATTTATATTTAAATTTATATTCTAAAATTAAATTATAAAATATTAATAAATATTATTTTTTAGATTTATTAATTAATTATAATATACCTTAGAACTTCTATATAAAGGTTTTGATTTTGTGCAAATAGATGCACTACCATATATAATATATTAATGGCCTACATCCATCATGTGGAATGTATAATACCTTGTAAATCCACAATTTCTACATCTCACATACATGCCAGAATCTGTAATTAATATATCTTGGGGAGCATATTTTCCACAGTTATAACACTCCACATCCTTTTCTAAAACCCAGTTATCATATTTTCCTTTTTTATTTTTTTCAATTTCTATAATATTATCCGAATCTACCCATACCTTTTTTAAAATATAATATCTTGTAGCTCCACAATTAGAGCACTTTACAAATGCCTGATTGGGATATATCTCAATTATCTGGTCAGCCACCTCTCCACAATTATAACACTTTGTTTTATACTTTAAAGTCCATTTATCCATATTTCCCCTCCTAATATTATTATTTATTATAACTATCTTTCTTTGATGATATATATAATAGTTATCATATTTTAAAATCTTAGTATTATATTTATATTACTTGCTATTTACATATTATTTACTCACAGTTATTGCTTATTTTTGATTTTAAAGTATTTAAATTTTTTAAAACTTCATTATTAACTTTTTTATATATACTATTTCCATTTGAATCCATTGCAACCATTAATGGTCCAAAATCTTTAACTTCGAGCTCCCATATAGCCTCGGGCATCCCGAGCTCAGGATAATAAACATCCTTTACATCAACTATGGAACTCGCAAGTAATGCGGCACATCCCCCAGGAGCTGCAAGATAAACTACCCCATATTTTTCAAATGTTTTCAATAATTCTGTTTTCATCCCTCCTTTACCCACTATTGCAGATATATTTGTTATTTTAATAAATTCTGCTTCTATATCATTCATCCTTGCCGATGTTGTTGGACCTATTGCCACGCATTTCCATTTATTATTTTCCTTTTTCATTATAGGTCCTGCATGATAAATAACACCATTTTTCAATTTTTTTACAATATCATTAATAGTTTTACCGCTAATATTATTATTCTTATTTTTTTTATTCTTCTTTATGTATTCCTCTATAATGGTTATGTGGGCCTCATCTCTACCGGTATATATCGTTCCATTTAAATAAACAATATCTCCAACCTTCAATTTTTTTACAATATCCTTTGAAATGGGGGTTTCCAATCTCAAAATATCACCATGAATTAATTCATTAACTTATTATTTGCTAAAATTATATATTTTATTTTTTATTTATTTTATTTAACTTAGAATTTAATATTTTATAAAATATAACTATACAAATTTTAGCATAATTAAATTTACTAAAAAACCAGAAAATGTTCCAATAACAACCTGCAAAACTGTATGTTTTTTTAGATATAAACGAGACCATATTGTCAATATCAAAAATACGCTATAACTTATTATCAAGGATATTATTAAGTAATAGTTGTTATTTGTATATTTTAGTAAATACATCAACAACATTATCAATGTGGATAATCCATAACAATGCATACTAATTTTCCAAAATAATGTAATTATTAATATAAATATAATATTTATTAAAAATGCCTTGGAGAATAAATCATTGAAAATAAAGCTTATAACCACCCCATAAATTGTTAATATAATTAACGGAATTAGCCTATGGTTTCTATCTTCAATATCCCAGTTTTGACCACTTAATTTTGCAGATATTAACCATATTATGCAGGGAACAACAGCCAACATTATTAATTCAATTATATTATTTATAGCAATTATTAATGTGATTACCAACAAAAATGGAAATATATAAGATACAAATGTTGCAAATTTCGATTTCATAATATCCCAATTATATAAACTATATAAAGATGACATAATAATAATTTAATGATAACTAATATAATAATATGTAATAATATATAACGATAGTTAAAAAGTAATAAAGTAATACTAAACTAATAACTGCAATAAAGATATATGGATAAATATATTTAAACGTATATATAATATGAAAATATGGAGATATTATGATAATACGACCAAGAAGATTAAGAGCAAATCAAAAAATAAGAGATTTAGTTAGAGAAACGGTTTTAACAAAAAACGATTTAATAATGCCTCTTTTTATTGATGAAAACCTAAATGCAGGAGATAAAAAAGAAATTCCTTCAATGCCAAATCAATATAGGTTTAGTATAGATGGTGTTGTTGAAGAATGTAAAGAGATAGCAGATTTAGGCATTCCTGCGGTAATATTATTTGGGATTCCACGATACAAAGATGAAATTGCATCCTCGGCATACGATAAAAATGGAGTAATTCAAAAATCCATAAGAAAGATAAAAGATGAGCTCGGGGATGAGCTCCTAATTATAGCCGATACCTGTTTATGTGAATATACTTCCCATGGGCATTGCGGTTTAATTAAAGATAACAAGGTTTTAAATGATGAAACCCTTGAAATACTTTCAAAGATAGCCTTATCCTATGCTGAGAGTGGAGTTGATGTAGTTGCTCCATCGGATATGATGGATGGAAGAGTTGGGAGGATAAGAAGTGTTTTAGAGGAAAATGATTATAAAGATGTAGCTATTATGAGTTATGCTGCAAAATATGCTTCCTCATTTTATGGACCATTTAGGGATGCCGCAGAGAGCTCACCTAAATCATCCATAAAAGATAGGAAAACCTACCAAATGGATTATGGAAATTCAAGGGAGGCTCTGAGAGAAATTGAATTGGATATTAATGAAGGAGCAGACATGGTATTGGTAAAACCTGCACTTCCTTATTTGGATATTTTAAAGATGGCTAAGGAAAACTTCAATGTGCCAGTTGGAGGATACTGTGTAAGTGGAGAATATTCTATGATTGAGGCTGCTGCTCAAAATGGATGGTTAAACAGAGAAGAAGCAATTATGGAAGCACTATACTGTATAAAAAGAGCAGGAGCAGATTTCATAATTACATATTGGGCAAAAGAAGTTGCTAATTTATTGTAATTATCAAACAATACCAATAATTAAATTCAATAATTATTTAAATATTAATTTTAGAGAGTTTAAAGAAATATTTATATATTAAATATATCTAATTAGATACGAGACCTATTTTAAAGATAAATAATAAATAATGCAAAATTAAAACTTAAAAATAAAAACAAATTTAAAGGTTAAAAATAAAAACAGGTGATTATTTTGGCAGGAACAAAACAAGCTACTATGGGTTCTTTAAAAGAAGGCCAATATATAATGATAGACGATGTGCCATGTAGAATAGTAAATATTGCAATATCCAAACCAGGAAAACATGGAGAAGCAAAAGCAAGAATTACAGCAATAGGTATATTTGAACCTGTTAAAAAAGAAGTAGTAGGACCTACAAGGCATAAAATAGAGGTCCCAATTATTGACAAAAGAAAAGGACAAGTTTTAGCAATTATGGGAGACCAAGTTCAAATTATGGATTTAGAAACCTATGAAACCTTAGAAATTCCAATGCCTGATGATGTAGAAGGATTAGAAAGTGGTGTTGAAGTAGAATACTTCGAAGCTGTTGGAAGATACAAAATTACAAGAGTTATAAGTAAATAATCATAATTTCTTATTTACTTTTTTATTTTAATTATTTTTATTTTAATTATTTTTATTTTATTATTTTTAATTTTATGTATTATTTATTTTATTTTATCTATTTTTTAATTATTATTTATTTAAGCGAATAATAGATAATCAAATAAATAATTAAAAACATGACTATAACAACATCTATTGCTTTTAAAGAATTGTATGCCTTATCAATATTTATTTTACCTGTTCCTAATTTATAGTATCCTATTTTTTCAAGAGTCATATTTAATCCATGAGATAGTGTAGCCATGGTATATCCAGAGTTTGGAGATGGTGTTTTGTGCCCTTCCTTTAAAAATCCATGTAGTGCTCTTTTTATACTTCCACCGTATAGCGGTGCAGAAATAATTAACAGTAATCCTGCAATACGGGAGGGGATAAAATTAAGCAAATCATCTAAACGAGCTGCAAACTTTCCGTAGTATTCATATTTTTCATTTCTATACCCCATCATGGCATCCATGGTATTTACAGCTCTGTATATAAATGCACCGGGAAGGCCAAATAATGTAGCGTAAAATAGTGGAGCTATAATGCTATCGGTGATATTTTCCGACGCACTTTCAATTGATGCCGATAATATATGTTCTTTATCCAACTTTGACGCATCTCTGCTCACAATACATTGAACAGCGGTTCTTGCATTTTCTAAATCATTATTTTTTAAATAGTCGATTGGTTTTTTTGAAAAACTCAAAAGTGATTTATAGCCAATTGTCGTTGAAAGTAAAAAAGAGTATAATATATATTTTATACTTTTGGAAATATTATTATCATTTAAAATATTACCTAAATTATCTATGAGCATTTCAATGACATAAACAACTGCAAAAACAATAATTATAACCAATAATGTAATTAAAATTCCAAAAACAAAATCCTTAATCTTATTTTTTGAATAGGATGATTTAAACAATTTTTCAAAAAAATAGATAATATTTCCAATCCACACAACGGGGTGGATTTTCTCTGGGAGCTCACCATATACCCTATCAAATAAGACAGATAAAATTAGTATTATGGGATTAATCATAGTCTCACGGATTTTATAGTTTTCCAAGGGCATCCAAGAATTTTTTTGTCCTATCTTTTTTGATTTTATTGTATTTTTCCAGTTTATCAATATTTATTCCTTTATTTTTCAAAACTGATTTTAAATTATCAATTGGAGCAATGCTTTTTAAAATTTCTTCAATATCTTCTTTTTTATAGTTAAAATTTTGAACGATATTCCAATCATCATGTATTAAATACAATGCCACTCCACCAATATTTTTTAGTGGTATGTTATATTTTGGCAATTCTCTTTCAAGCAAAAATTTTAAATCGAGAACTTCCAGAGCATCTATTCCTTCAACTACCATCCATTTTAAATTAACCTTTGAGGGTGTAATAAGTATTGAAGGAAACATATTTGAGCGAGCTCGTTCATCCGGTGTATTGTATAAATAATATCTAAACAAATCCTGTGAAAAATGTTTTATCGGAATTTTAAAACATAATTCCTCTGAAATTGCTTTTTCTACATCAAGTGATATCTTAAGTTCTTCTATTGGTCTCCCATGCTTGTAAAGTCCTAATTTTTCCATTTCTTCTTTCATCTTTAATTTTTTTATTTTTAACTCATCCAGAACTCTAACATCAATTATCCCCTCTTCGACTTCATCTGCATCAAAATCTACCATAACATTTTTATATTTAGTAATTAATCCCCTCTGGTGAGTAGACAGTAGTTTTTTTAATTTTTTTTCTATTTCTGCTTCTATTTCATCTTTATATGCCATAAGATAAACTAATGCAAGAGTTTTTTTAACATAGCTATCATTTAACAATTTATTTTTAGAATAATTTTTTTTCAAAGAAGTTATTAAGGCATCACCATAATTTTTTCGGATATATCCCTCATAATCTTCATCTTCTATTTTAACTCGTTTAAATTTTCTTTTTCCATCTTTCATTATGATTAAAGTCATAGTTATAGAACTTAAAACTCCTCTTCCCTCGGATTCAAAAACATTTAAAAGTTTTTTATAGGTATTTACAAAAAGGGGCGGCATATTCAACAACAATCCCTTGTGGGAACCATCATAAGGCAAAAAATAAATTATTCTTTTATTTCCAGAAGCATCTTGTAAGTGTCCCAATGCTATCTTATGGGATATTATGGCGTACTTTACACGCTCCAGAGCTCCTTTTTTTTCATCAACCATTCTTCTAAGATATGTGGAATAAGTCTTTATCTCATAAATATCGCTTTCATCACTGCCTTTTAATTTCCCAACGCCGATAAATGGTGTATCAAATCCTTGCAACTCCATTTTTTCTTTTAAATCTTCTAAAATCTCTAAATTTTTGTTTAACAATACTACCAATTCTTTATATGTGGTGTCATCTAAGGATAAATTTTTTAGAAATCTCAGGCACATTTCCTCCCTAAATTTTAACAATTCCTCCAAAACTTCATTGCATCTTTTTATTAAAACACTGCTATCCATACTTTCACATATATATGCAATATCTAATAGCGATTTTAAATGTTCTAAGGATATAAGAATAAAATTATTATAGTGATGAGGATTTTTTTAACATTCTCCTATATTTTCCATATTTATCCTCTATTGAATATTTGGGGGGTTTAACAGTAATAGTTTTTTCGTTGCATTTATTGCAAAAATCCTTTAATGTATATTTTCCACATTTTGGACATTTTCTCATACGCAAAATATCGCCTTATCTTTAATTTTTTTAGTTATTTATTTTTTAATTACTTTCTCTAACAAAACTACCTTCTCCACCTTTATATTTTTTAATATAGTCTATGGCAGTATTTGCAACAGTTTTCAATACCTCTTCACCACTTTTATAATCAGGAGATAGAATTTCTATCCTATATTTCGGAGCTCCGATATATCTTATATCTACCTTAACATCCTCATAGGGATTAGCCTTTAAAGCCTTTCTAAGTGCATTTTTAATTACCTTAATGCCATTTGGCTCAGTAGTTGTTAATGTTAAAATACCATCTACTTTAACATTTGTTAGCTCAATATTTTCCTTTGCCACTTCATACAATGCATTTGCCCACTCTTCTGAAATTCCAAGTTCTGTTAATACATCCTTGCCTTCTATGATGATATATTCCAATGCCTCATAGAGCTCTCCAAATTCTTCTTCCAAAGGATGCCCAACTTCTTCCCAAGACTCTTCAAGGGATTTTCCAAGTTTTGCTCCTGCAAATTCGAGTAGTTTTTCTGCCCTTTGAAGTCTCTTCCATTCTTGAACCTTTGCCTTTCTTTGCTGGTCTGTAACTCTTTTTAATGAAAGGTCTATCTGTCCCTTTCTTTTATTTACCCTCATTACTTTTGCCACTACACGCTGTCCTTTTTTAACAAAATCCCTTATATTTTTAACCCATCCAGAAGATACCTCTGAAATATGCACCATTCCTTCTTTTTTAGGGTATTCCAATAATTCTACAAATGCACCAAATGGTTTAACATCGATAACAGTTCCTATAACAATTTCTCCTTCATCTGGAAAATCTTTTCTCATAATTTCACCCAATATAATTTTAAATGTAATTTTTATAGATATAGTATATATCATATATATAATATTTATAGAATTCTAAGGGAATGTATATTTTAAATTATATATATTCTAATTTTCATAAATCAAATTTTGCAATAAATGTAAATAATAATATAAGTCATATAAAAATATAAAAATATAAAAATACAGAGGAAATATAAATTAATTTTATCAATTATTTAAATTTTAAATTAATATTAAAAAGAACATATTTTTAATATAATATGCCTCCCACATAAAAACGGAAAAATATATTATTTACTATAATTTTATACCTTATTTTATCCATTTTTAATCTTTTGTTTGATTTTAATTATTTTATAGTAATATATAGTTTAATTAAATTTTAGTCTATTTATTTTATATTTTTTATTTTTATTTATCTTAATTTTTTATATTTACTAAATATGTTACTCAATCAACAAAGAACCATAACCAACTACTGATGAATAATTCCCTGTAATATCCCCTGATGTGGAATAAGCCAATAATCTTGAATTTTTAGCATTTAACTCTTTCATTGCCTTAATCATGGCTATAACTGGACCATACCCACACATTGTAATGTTATTGTTAATTACATCGGCGTATAATTCCTTTTCATTCATATTTAATATATCTTTTATCACTATTGCATCCTTTTTTGAAGCTATTTCTTGTGGTTCATAATGCGTAAAATCACTTGACGCTATAACAACAACTCGTCTATTTAGTTCTTTTGATATTTTTGCTATAAAATATCCAATTTCCACAGCAGTTTCATAATCCTGCATCATCATACATATAGGAACAATTTTAAACTTCACAGCATTTAGAAGTTCAAGATGTTGCAAAAATGGAAGTTGAACTTCTATGGAGTGTTCTCTAATATGGGCAGTTTCATCCAAATCAAGTATATCACATTCATTCCAAAGTCTATCAATAAATTCATCATCGGAGCTCATATTACCCAATGGAGTTCTCCATATACCCTTCATTGTAGAAACTCCCGAACCTAAGCCCGTATGATTTGGACCTATAATTACAGCAGTTATAGTGCCGTCTGTTTTTTTTGAAATGGCATTATAAGAATGTGCTGCAACTGGTCCAGAATATATATAACCTGCATGAGGACAAACTACCCCAACAGGTTTTTTAAACACCCCCTTTGAAGGAAGGGTTCCAGGACCTATTTTATGCAAATAACAATATTCTATCATTTCAATTAAATTATTGGGTTCTGCTGGATAAAATGCACCTGCAACAGCGGGATTTCTTATTATCATAATAACACCCCTTTTTTAAAAAATTAAGTTATGATATTATTATATTATAATTATTTGTTATATCTTTCACCATATATTTATTTTTTTATCTTGATTAATATCAGTATAATGTATAAAACAAAATACAAGCTAAATTCATTAAATCCCAAAATATACCAAAATAACTGCAATAATCAAAAGAATAACCCATGTCAATATTGCAAAAATCGTTAATTTTTTCGCTTCTTCTTTTTTCCACCATTTATATGGCGAAATACCATACAATGCAAAAATAACACTTGAAGCTAAATTTACGCAGATGACATTTATTAAAAATAAAACCAATATTGGAATAGACTCAACAAAGTATCCTGCTCCAAATGTCAGTCCAAAAGCCACCAAAGGAGGTAATAATGCAACTGCTATCATCACTCCTACAACAACAGATGATATACCTGAAACCGTGGATAAAGCACCAACAATACCTGCACATAAAGCTATTATTATATCGGTTATTCCTAAATTCATTCTCGATACTATTTGTGGATTTTTTAAGGATAATGGAAGAAAATGTCCTAAGAAAACTGAAAGTAATATCACCAATCCAACACCTAAAAGCAAATTTTTTAGAGATTTTTTTGCCAGTTGTTTGTCAGCAACCACCATGGAAAAGGATAATGAAATATTTGGACTTAAAAGTGGTGCTATAATCATGGATGCTATAATAAGTGCGACATCATTTTTCCATATGCCTATTGCTGCAACAATTGTTGATAATATTAGCATTAAATAATATTCTTTTGGAGCATATATCATCTCTGATACTTTATCTTGTATTTCTTGACGACTTAACCTCTCCAATTCTTGAATATTCTTTTTTATAGGTGCTTTTATAACATTTAGATTTTTATCAGTTGTTTCTTTTTCTTCTATTTCTTCTTTTTCTATTTTTTCCACTATTTCAGGAATTGTGCTTTTAGGTTCAAAAACAATAATTCTAAACTTGGAACCCCCATATTCTTTGTTTAATTTATCCAATATTAGTTCGGTGTTTTTTAAGGTTGTTAGTATCTTTATAATTACATTACTATTTATCTCTTCCACATTATACCATACAACATCCCCACAATCTTCCAAAATTTTATCCGTGCCTGAAAAAATGTGTTTTGGAATATAACATTCTATATATCTTAATTTCAAAATATCCCCTTATTTTTTGATTTTTAAAATGACTATAATCTATTTATAATATTTATTTATAAAATATATAAATATATAATTAAACGAAAAGTTTATATATTAGAATATCCATCTTAGAGTATGTTCTGGTAAGTTAATGAGGGCCCGTGGCCTAGTCTGGATACGGCACCGGCCTTCTAAGCCGGGGATCGGGGGTTCAAATCCCTCCGGGTCCGCTAATATAGTTTTGATTAAAGCAGTTTTTTATTGTTATATAATCTTTTTTTAGATATATAATAATCTCTTTTATTGCTATTGCTCCAGTGGTGTAGTCCGGCCAATCATGCGGGCCTTTCGAGCCCGCGACTCGGGTTCAAATCCCGGCTGGAGCATTTTATTTAAATATATTATTTATACTAATTTTTAGGTTCCAACCGAAGCGAAGCGAGGTTGAACTTTTAATATAAATAATATTTTATTGATTTAAAGGTTTATATGTTTATTATCATATATTTATTAATTTAAATATGTAATTAACATTATACTTTATGTATAATATGTTATATATAACATATATTGTCATTATATTATCATATTTTATTTATCTAAATCCGTGTATCTTTATTATATAAAAAACCCCCTAGTGACATTATATTAATTGACTTATTATATATTATCTTATTTATATCATCTCATTCATAGACATATCTATTTTTTTGAAAAAATATAAATATGATTGAGATATATTTACATAAGGAAAAAATAATTAAAATTTATAGGTATTGATTTTGATAATTTACTTTATTTATCAATATATCACACATATACTTTTTTTACAAATGTAAGAGGGATATTATGGTAAAGATAACAGATACCACTTTTAGAGATGCACACCAGTCCTTAATAGCTACAAGATTAAGAACTGAAGATATGATACCAATTGCAGAGAAAATGGATGAAGTAGGCTTTTTTTCAATGGAAGTATGGGGCGGAGCCACATTTGATGCCTGTATTAGATATTTAAATGAAGACCCTTGGGAAAGATTAAAATCTCTGAGAAAGCGGATTCAAAATACCCCTTTGCAGATGCTTTTAAGAGGGCAGAACTTGGTGGGATATAGACATTATCCTGATGATATTGTAGAAAAATTTGTCCAAAAATCCTACGAAAATGGGATAGAAATATTTAGAATATTTGACGCCTTAAATGATATAAGAAATGTAGAAGTTCCAATAAAAGTTGCAAAAAAATGCGGAGCTCATGTTCAAGGTGCTATATGTTATACCACAAGTCCAGTCCATACAATAGAACAGTTTGTAAATCTTGCAAAAAAGTTTGAAGAACTTGGATGTGATTCTATTGCTATAAAAGACATGGCTGGGCTTTTAAAACCTTATGAATCAAAAATACTTATAAAGCGATTAAAAGAAGAAGTTTCAGTTCCAATAAATCTTCACAGCCACTGCACAAGTGGGCTTGCTCCACTTACATATTTGGCAGCAATTGAGGCTGGTGTTGATATATTGGACTGTGCAATGTCTCCTTTATCCATGGGAACAGCACAGCCACCAGTTGAAAGTATTGTGGCAGCCTTAAAAGGAACTAAATTTGATACAAAATTGGATATGGAATTGTTAAACGAAATTAGAGATTATTTTGATAAAATAAGAGAAAAATACAAGTATTTAATAAATCCAATATCTGAAAGAGTGGATACAAGAATTCTATTATATCAAGTCCCGGGAGGTATGCTTTCAAACCTTGTTTCACAGTTAAAAGAGCAAGGAGCCCTTGATAAATTTGAGGATGTGCTTAAAGAAATCCCAAATGTTAGAAAGGATTTAGGGTATCCACCATTGGTAACACCATCATCCCAGATTGTAGGAACTCAGGCTGTAATGAATGTTTTAACCGAAGAGAGATACAAAATAATCACAAATGAAGTTGCAAATTATGTAAAAGGCTATTACGGAAAACCACCTGCACCAATTAGTAAGGAGCTCATGAAGAGAGTCCTCCAAGATGGCGAAAAACCTATTACATGCAGACCTGCTGATTTGTTAAAACCAGAATATGAAAAGGCAAAAGAAGAAGCTGAGAAAAAAGGCATAGTATCAAAAGAAGAAGATATCTTAACCTATGCACTTTACCCACAGATTGCAGTCAAGTTTCTAAGGGGAGAATTGGAAGCTGAGGTAATACCCGAGGAGGAAGAAGTATCTAAATTCATGGAAATTCCAACAGAATATATTATTGAAGTCGATGGGGAAGAATACGAAGTTAAGGTTAATCCAAAATATGGAACTGAAATGAAGAAGAAAAAAGAGAAATTCACCGCAGAAACAGAAGGGGCAATAACATGTCCATTTAGGGGAATGATTACTAAGATAAAAGTCAAAGAAGGAGATGAAGTAAAACAAGGCGATGTAATTGTTATATTAGAAGCCATGAAGATGGAAAACCCTGTTGAAAGTCCCGTTGATGGAAAGGTTGAAAAAATAATTGTTCATGAAGGACAATCCGTTAATGTAGGAGATATACTTATGATAATTAAATAAATAACTAAATAATTAAAATAATTAAAAAAAATAAAACGAAAAAAATAGAATAAATAAAAACTAAACTAAAATAATTAAATAAATTACTAAAATAATTAAATAAATTAAAAAATAAATTAAATAAATAAAATTAATATAAATTAAAAATAAAAATAAAAATTTAAGAATAAGTAATAAATAATTATTAAATTATATTAATACCTTTTATTTATGGCATAAATAAAAATAAAAAATAATAAGCATGGGGATTATCATGTTTAAAAAAGTGTTAATAGCCAACAGAGGCGAAATTGCCGTTAGAGTTATAAGGGCATGTCAGGAGCTCGGAATAAAAACTGTTGCAGTATATTCCGAAGCTGATGAACATTCACTATATACTACCCTTGCCGATGAATGTTATTGTATAGGTCCTCCACAGGCTTCAAAAAGCTATTTAAATATAGAACGAATTATGACAGTTGCAGAAAAAACAGGAGTGGATGCTATACACCCAGGATATGGGTTTTTATCGGAAAATCCAAAATTCGCCAAAGCTTGTGAAGATAGGGGGATAGTGTTCATAGGTCCTCCTGTGGAAGCAATAGAATCCATGGGCAGTAAGATAAATGCAAAGAGAATAATGAAAAATGCCGGTGTTCCTGTTTTACCTGGTAGAGAAGACCCAATAGAAGACCCCAACGAAGTAATAGAGGTTGCAGAGGAAATAGGATATCCTGTTATAATCAAAGCCTCCGCTGGTGGTGGAGGTATGGGTATGGGCGTAGCATACAATAAACAGGAGCTCATAGAAACTATTGAATCCACAAAGTCAATAGCCCAAAGTGCATTTGGGGATTCCACAGTATTTATTGAAAAATATTTGGAAAAGCCAAGGCATATTGAAATCCAGATTTTAGCAGATAAATATGGAAATGTGGTTCATTTAGGGGATAGAGAATGTTCAATCCAAAGAAGGCATCAAAAATTAATTGAAGAAGCACCTGCTCCAATAATGACGGAAGAATTAAGGGTTAAGATGGGGGAAGCCGCAGTAAAAGCTGCAAAGGCTATTAATTACCATAGTGCTGGAACTGTGGAATTTTTATATAATAATGGGGAATTTTATTTCTTAGAGATGAACACGAGGGTTCAGGTGGAGCACCCAATCACCGAAATCATTACAGGCTGTGATATTGTAAAAGAGCAGATAAAAATAGCAGCAGGGGAGAAACTCTCATTTACCCAGGAGGATGTAGAAATTAGAGGTCATGCCATAGAATGTAGAATAAATGCAGAGGATGCAGTAAATGACTTTATACCATCTCCTGGAAAAATAAAACATTACAGGTCACCAGGTGGTCCAGGGATAAGACTGGATAGTGGGGTTTATGGTGGTGCAGAAATCCCTCCATACTATGATTCCCTTATATCCAAACTTATAGCATACGGAAGGGATAGAAACGAGGCAATAGCAAGAATGAAAAGGGCGTTATCGGAATATATGATTCTTGGTGTAATTACCAATATTCCATTTCATAAGGCCGTTGTGGAAGAACCTGATTTTATCAAAGGAAATATATCTACACACTATATAGATGACCATGCAGAATATTTGAAAAACAAAGTTGTTAAATATGCCATGGAAGCGAGAGATGACGAAAAACGATTCAGCGAAAAAATATTCCATGATAGTAGAAAAATAGTGGCACTTGCAGGGGGCTTAAATGCCTATATCACAAGTATTGCGAGCAAAAATGTCAATATAGGTAAAAAATACTCCAATGATTATAATGATTAATTAGATATGTTATGGGGCATTTAATGTATATTTTCCTTTTTTATATCTTTTATATATATTTTTTTGGATATTTCTTTTTAGTTTATTTATAATATTAATTAATCAAATATATTGTATAATACCCTATAATTTTTTATTGATTTATAGGGGAATGGATTATAATGGATATTTTTATATAACTTAATCTTATCTTATTATAATATAATTTTAAAGTTTATGGTGATGAAAGGATGATTGTTGATAGAGCTCATGAATATCTTGAAAAAATAGAAAAATCGAATATAAATGCATATGTTCAAATAAATAAAGATAGAGTGTTAAAAGAAGCAGAAGAATTAGAAAAAAATGAAAAATTAAAAAACAAACCCCTTTATGGAAAATTAATTGCTATTAAATCAAATATAAATGTTAATGGATATACAATATCCTGTGCCTCAAAAACCCTTGAAAACTATGTGAGCTCCTACGATGCCACAGTGGTTAAAAAAATAAAATCACAGGGGGGGCTTGTAATTGGAATGACTAACATGGATGAGTTTGCATGTGGAAGCAGTGGTGAAACATCCTATTATGGTGCCACAAAAAACCCAAATGCAGAGGATAGAATTCCAGGAGGTAGTAGTTCTGGAAGTGCCGCCGCAGTAGCTGCTGATTTATGCGATATGGCACTTGGAAGCGATACAGGAGGAAGTATAAGAAACCCTGCATCTCACTGTGGAGTAGTTGGATTTAAACCATCATACGGTGTAGTGAGCAGACAAGGGTTATGCGACCTTGCTATGAGTTTTGACCAAATTGGACCTTTAACAAAAAATGCAGAGGATGCTTTTGTTTTAACAAATGTAATCAAAGGATTGGATATTTCAGACAGCACAACAGTGGATACTCCAAAATTCGAGAAAAAGAATATAGAAAATTATAAAATCGGGATTGTAAAAGAATTTATGGATGTTAGCGATGAAAAAATAAGA
Source organism: Methanothermococcus okinawensis IH1 (assembly GCF_000179575.2). Taxonomy (NCBI): domain Archaea; kingdom Methanobacteriati; phylum Methanobacteriota; class Methanococci; order Methanococcales; family Methanococcaceae; genus Methanothermococcus; species Methanothermococcus okinawensis. Next base: position 545,306 of record NC_015636.1, read on the forward strand.
AATAAAATAGAAGAAGGCATTGAAGTATTTAAAGACCTTGGATGTAAAATTGTAGAATTAAACTATAACTACACAGATTTAGCACTTCCAACCTACTATTTAATAAACTATGTGGAGTTCTTCTCAGCAACAAGAAAATACGATGGTAGAAGATATGGTTATCCAATAGAAGAGGTATGTGGCGAAGAGGTTTTAAGAAGAATATTAATCGGAAAACATATAAGTGAGAAAGAGTTCAGTGGAAAATATTACAAAAAAGCATTACAGGCTAGAAGATTAATGAAAATGGAGATGTTAAAACTATTTAAGGAAGTCGATGTTATTGCATCACCAACAGTTCCAAAACTTCCACATAAAATAGGAGAGGAGCTCACCCCAATGGAGATGTATGCCTACGATGTTTTGACAGTTCCTACAAATATATGCGGTATGTGTGCAGGAGTTGTTAAATGCGGAGATATAAACGGCATACCTGTTGGATTACAGATTCAAGGAAAACCATTTGATGATGAAAAGGTATTAAGTGCCATGATTGAATTTGAAAAGAATTATTAATTTTATTATAGCAGTTTATCTAAATTATAGCTACTTTCTATATTTCTATATTTACTTTCTTTTTATTTTATATTTTAATTTTTATTTAATTATTTATTTAAAAAATTAAAAAGGCAAAATATGATTATGGATGAAAAAGAAGTTTTAGAGGCATTGAAAAAATATAGAGAAATGGATTTAAAATATGAGGATGGTAGAATATTAGGTTCTATGTGCACAAAACCCCATCCCATTTCAAGAAAAATAAGCGAAATGTTCTTTGAAACTAACTTGGGAGACCCAGGATTATTCAAAGGAACAAAAAAAATAGAAGATGAAGTAATACACATGATGGGGAATTTTTTAAATAATGATAATCCATTTGGCTATATAATTTCTGGTGGAACAGAGGCAAATATTACCGCCATGAGGATAATAAAAAACCTTTCAATAAAAAAGGAAAGATTACCTAAGGTAATAGTTCCTGAAACTGCACATTTTTCATTTGAAAAGGCAAGAGAAATGATGGATTTGGAATATATAAAACCACCTTTAACAAATTGCTACACCATGGATGTAAAATATATTAAAGATTACATTGAAGACAATAATAAAAATGATAATAAAAAAATAGATGGGATTGTAGCAATTGCTGGATGCACAGAATTGGGAACTATTGACAATATAAAGGAAATTTCAAAAATCGCTGAGGAAAATAAAATATATCTTCATGTAGATGCCGCATTTGGTGGATTTGTAATACCATTTTTAGAGGAAAAATATAAAATGGACAATTACAATTATGAATTTGATTTTTCACTAAATGCCGTATCTTCTATTACAATAGACCCGCACAAAATGGGACTTGCACCAATTCCTGCTGGTGGGATAATTTTTAGAGATAGTTCATTTAAGAAATACTTAGATGTTGAAGCTCCATATTTAACAGATACTCATCAAGCTACATTAATTGGAACAAGAACAGGAATTGGTGTGGCTTCGGCATGGGGAGTAATGAAATTATTGGGAAAAGAAGGATATAAAAATATAGTATCTAAATGTATGGATAATACACATTATTTAGTAAAAAAAGCAAAGGAATATGGATTTGAACCAGTTATTAACCCAGTCCTAAATATCGTAGCTTTAAAGGATGATAATCCATCAGAAACCTGTTTAAAACTCCGACAAATAGGATGGTATGTTTCCATATGTAAATGTGTAGGAGCTCTGAGAATAATATTAATGCCGCATGTTAAAAAAGAACATATTGATGAATTTATCGGAGCTCTTGCGAGTGTTAAAAAGAATTAAATAAAATAGTATTAAGTTAATTATGTTATATTTAAAAATTTATAATTTATTTTTTATTAATTCTATCTACTCTATTATTTTATTTTTTATTATTCATTGAATGACTCATCGTATTCTCCATCATCTATTAATTTATGAACTTCCTTAGGGTCTTTACCATCAACAGTTACACCAACTGAAACACAGGTGCCTATTACTTCTTTTGTGGCATTTTTTAAGTCATAGGACAGCATTGAATCCTTTTTCATTTTTGCTATTTTAACAGCCTGTTCCATTGATAGATTGCCTACTATTTTGTGTTTTGGTTCTGTTGAACCTTTATCAAGTCCCAATTCTTTTTTAATAAGGGCCGATGTTGGAGGAATACCTACTTCCACTTCAAAGGACTTATCATCGGTATTTACAATTACTTTTACTGGAACACTCATTCCTTCATAGTCTTTTGTTTTGCTGTTTATTTCTTTAACAACATTCATAATATTTACACCAAGGGGTCCGATTGCTGGACCTAGTGGTGGTCCTGCTGTTGCCTTTCCACCAGTTACCAATATTTCAACTATTTCAGTAGCCATTATATTCACCTCAAATTTACATCGTGTTTATCTAATCTTATTAACTTTTTAATTAAACTTTTTAATCATATTATATATATCTGTATTTAAAACTTACTATACATCTATTTACTATACATCTATATAATACTATATAATAATATTATGATTACTGATTTTTAGACACAATTTTAACCTGTTCAATTCCAACAGTTATAGGTATAGGCACTGCGGCCTCCATTAACTCTAATGTTATCTCTTCTTTATGTTTATCCACTCTTGTAACTATTGCCTTCTCACCTTTAAATGGTCCTGCAACAAGTTCTACCACATCACCTTTATCGATACTTTCTATTATCTTTGTTGGAGATAACAAATGTTCTAACTCATCAATTGAAATTTCTCCTGGAACTATGCCCTTTACTTTAAATGTTTTTCTTACTAAATCTTCTACTGCCCCTTTATTAGGAGCTTCTACAAGGATATATCCTTTTAAATCCTCCGTTGCCAATATAGAATATATATCAATCTTTTCTTTTTCAGCCCTCGAGGCTAAAAACTCTGCAACATTTTTTTCCTGACCTGTCGTAGTTCTAATGGCAAAAATCATATACATCACCAAATTATAATAAAAATTAGATATAGATTAAAACCTTCATTTTATAAGTATTAAATAAGTATTAAATAAATACTTTCAAAATAGAATAAAATAATTAAAAATAATTAATAAATTAATAAATAATTAATAAACAATTTTAAGTTATTAATTTAAGTTATTAATTTTAGACATAAATATATTAAAAAGAATATATATGTTAAAAAAACTAAAATTTTATAAAAAAATGTTTAATATATTATATATATCTTATGGTTTTAGTAGCCCTTTTAAATAAGTAATTGGCACATGTATTACAAAACCAATAGCACCAAGAAGACATATTCCAAGACCTGTAACCTTGGATACATTCAAAAATTCGTCCCTTGTGGGTTTTCTTGAAATCATTAATACCCTTTTACATTGATTTAGAAATGATTTTAAATCGTTAATTTTAGCATTTATTTTTGTATTGGTGCTATTATCATTAAGATTATTCTTCTTATCTCTAACCACAATATCGCCTCTATATGTCGCTACATATTTTATATATTAATATATAGCTATACATTTATATATATTTTAAATCCTTGGAAGGTCAATAAATACTTTCTTAGAGCCTTTTGGAGTATTAAATGGACATATTCCAGAAGATTTTGTTCCAGTAATTATAAGCAATACCCTCAATGTATTTTCAGAATTTTCGTCAATGGTTGTTCCCCAAATTATCTTTGCATTATCGTCTAATCTTTCGGAAACTGTTGAAACTATTTCTTTTGCCTCTTCAAGACTCATATCCTCAGGACCCGTCACATGTATTAATGCACCAGAAGCACCCTCCACATCAACGCATAATAATGGACTATTTAGAGCCATGTTTATGGCTTCTTTTGCCCTTTTCTCAGAATCGCTCTCACCAATTCCTATCATTGCTATACCGCCATTACACATTACAGCCCTTACATCTGCGAAATCCACATGTATATCCCCAACATTCTGAACTAAATCTATCATACCTTTTACCGAATTCATTAAAATTTCATCTGCAACTTTAAATGCTGTCCTTAAAGGCATGTTTGGAACTATCTCCAATAATTTATCATTTGGAATGATTACAATTGTATCTGCTACCTCTCTCAATTTATTTAATCCAGTAATGGCATTGTCCATTCTAACTTTTCCTTCCATTGAAAATGGTAGTGTAACTACTGCAACAGTTAATGCTCCCATTTTTCGTGATATTTCTGCTACGATTGGAGCTGAACCAGTTCCAGTTCCTCCACCTAAGCCGCATGTAATGAACACCATATCAGAATCTTGAAGTGCCTTTTTTATATCTTCTGCATTCTCTTTTGCCGATTCCTCACCCTTAGTTGGGTCCCCACCAGCACCTAAACCTCTTGTAAGATTCTTACCTATCAATACCTTTTCATCGGCTTTTGTTTTTATCAACTGCTGAGCATCAGTATTTACTGCTATGGTTTTTGCATCTTTTATTCCTTCAATCGTAAGCCTGTTTATGGCATTGTTTCCTGCACCGCCGCATCCTACTACTGTTATTCGAACTTTTGATTCATTTATTAACTCCAAAAGTTCTTTATCTACATCGGAAAGATTCTGCGTATCGTCATCCAATGGATTATCTTCCATAACTATATTCTTTAAGAACTTCAAGTTATTACCTCCTATATCCTATAATCAGTTATATATAATATTTATAACATATATTATATATTATATAATGTAAATTAATAATAACTCTAAAATATATAAAAATAAATATATAAAAATTTTATTTTAATAATTTATCTTACAGATATTTTTAATTATAATACACACATAATAATAGATATATCATAATAAATCAATTAAATATTATAAGTTATGGCATAGTTATAATTTTTATTATTATATATAAATATATATTTATTATTAAAACTTAACGGTGGAAGTATGATATCATCAAAAGCAAGAGAAGATGCTAAGAAGAAAATTATTGATGTTGCAAACCATATGTATAATAGCATCCTCAATGGTAAAAGACCAAAACTTAAATTTCCAGTTAGAAGTTTGGCAAATGCTAGATTCGATAAAGAAAAAGGGACATTTGTATTGATGGGCAAAGAAAAAGAAAGAACCTTAACAGTTAATCAAGCTAAAATATTTGCACAAACTGTAAAAATGATGGAATTTTCAAAAGAATTATTGGATACAGATGATTTCTCAACACTGAGGGAAGCATATTATGTTTCAAAAAACTGGGGGGAGGCAAGATTTGATGACCAGCAGCCTTCTAACAGTGTTATAGAAGACCTTGAAGCTGCTTTGAATTTTTTAAGGGAGGAGCTCGGATTCATACCTGAGGAAGATGGCTCTTCTGTTGTTGGACCGCTCAAAGTTGTAGATAAATCAGCGGAAGGAGAGGAATTAAAGGTAGATTGTGAGAAATTAGGTAGTGGAGCATACAATATTCCAAACGATATTACAAAATTGGAATTTGAAACAGATGCAGATTTTATACTGGCAATAGAAACAGCAGGTATGTTTGCAAGATTAAACGCTGAAAAATTCTGGAAAAAACACAACTGTATTTTAGCATCCTTAAAAGGTGTCCCAGCAAGGGCTACAAGAAGATTTATAAAAAGATTGAATGAAGAGCATGAGCTCCCAGTTTTGGTATTTACAGATGGTGACCCTTATGGGTATCTTAATATTTACAGGACATTAAAAGTAGGTAGCGGTAAGGCTGTTCATTTGGCTGATAAACTTGCAGTTCCTGCGGCAAGATTAATTGGAGTTACACCACAAGACATTGTCGATTATGACCTACCCACCCATCCTTTGAAAGACCATGACCTTAAAAGATTGAAAGACGGTCTAAAAAACGATGATTTTGTAAAAAGTTTCCCAGAATGGCAGAAAGCATTAAATCAGATGATTGAAATGAAAGAAAGGGCAGAACAGCAATCTTTGGCAAAATATGGTTTGAAGTATGTTGTTGAGGAATATCTTCCAGCTAAGATTGAAGATAATAGCACCTGGTTACCTTAAATTTATAATATTAAAAAATTTAAATAAAATAATATATTAAAACATAGTTTATCTAATTTTTATTAAGTTTTGACTTTTTTATAGGGGAAATCATGGCTAAAAAACCAATTATAGCGAAGCTTTCAGATGACAGAGTTTTGATATTTAACAGGGACGGTATTTCAAGATTAAATGCAAAAGGATATGGTGAATTAAATGATAATTTTTTATCTATTTCATTGGTTGAATCCCTATATTTAGTTTCCAAGAAATGGATTAAAGTTAAATCCAAAAAAGATAAATTTTTATCTTTTGAAGAATTATATGATTACGCACACAATATCGATGAGAAATTGTGCATAAAATACCTTGTTTATAAAGATTTAAGAAACAGAGGTTATACTGTAAAAACGGGATTAAAATATGGTTCTGATTATAGATTATACAGTAGAGAAAACATCGATGAGATTCATTCCGAATATCTTGTTAAAGTTTTTTCCGAAGATAGGCCCTGTGCTATTTCAGAGCTCACCGGGTTTGTGAGGGTAGCACATTCTGTAAGAAAAAAACTTATAATAGCCATTGTTGATGATGATGGAGATATTGTTTATTACAACATGGGATATTTAAGGCTTTAAATAATTATAATAAAAAGATAAAGAAATAATAAAAACCATATGACATAAAAAATAAATGATATAAATGAAAAAATAAATAATAGTAAATTAATGAAATTAAATTAATGAAATAAATTAAAAGTTTAAAAAATACTTAAAACTAATTAAAATTAAAAATATTATTTGGGATATTATGAAAATTACACCAGAAAATGAAAAAAAACTCATTATAGATATCCTTATGAAATATGGAGTAAATAAAAAAGACGCCGAAACCACGGCAAATGTATATGTTGAGGCAGATTTAAAAGGTTTTACATCACATGGAATTGGAAGATTTCCACAAACAGTTACAGGTCTTGAAGCAGGAGTTATTAAACCAAATCCTAAAATGAAAATTATAAAAGAAAGCCCTGCAACAGGAACCATCGATGGCGATATGGGATTGGGTTATGTAATTGGTGAAAAAGCCATGAATATGGCAATTGAAAAGGCAAAAAATATAGGTATTGGAGCTATTGCCACTGTTAATGCAAATCACTTTGGTATTACGGGGCATTATTCGGAAATGGCACTTAATGAGGATTTAATTGGTATTGCTATTACAAATACAGAACCTGCAATGGCTCCTTTTGGAGGAACTACAAAAATTTTGGGAACAAATCCAATAGCCATAGCAATTAAAGGAAAAAGACATACTTATTCCTTAGATATGGCTACTGCTTCTATTGCCAGAGGTAAAATCCTCGAAGCCCTAAGACTTGGAAAAGAAATTCCAGAAGGGTGTGCTGTGGATAAAGAAGGAAATATAACCACAAACCCTGAAAAAGCCTTAGAAGGTTCTATACTCCCATTTGGAGGACCTAAGGGATATGGTCTTGCATTAGCTATTGAAATCATTTCAGCAATTGGCGGAGCTCAGATGGGAACAAATGTGAAAGGAACTAAAAACCCAAGGGACAAATGCACCAAGGGAGACTTTTTTATGGCTATAAATCCTGAATTCTTTGGAGATAAAGAGGAATTTATGGATAAAATCGATAATCTCATAGATGAAATAAAAAACTCTAAACCAGCGGAAGGATTTAACATATTAATACCTGGAGAAATTGAAAAAATGAATATTGAAAAAAACAAAAATGGTTTTGAGTTAGATGATATATTGTATAATAAATTAAAAGACATTTGCGATAAAAATGGTTTAAATATTACTGAATACATTTAAAAATATATTTATATATTATGTTCATATTTTTATAATTATGATTATATTACCATTTAAACATTTTTAATTTTAAAACCTTTGATATAAGTTGGAGGGAACTAAATGAAAATAAATTATAAAATAATAGCAATTATACCCATAATATTGACTATACTTTCAGGTATTTTTGTATATGCCCATGGGTTAAAGGAAAGCATAGATGTTAGTGGAGGTAGCGAAATAACAATAACTGCCCCAAATAATGTAGATATAGTCAAATTAAAAAATATGCTTCCAAAAGGAGTTGAAGTAAAAAAATCTCAATCAGCATCTGGAACATTTATTATTATTCGGGCTGGAAAAGATGTAGATACCTCCAAAATTGATGAAGCGCTAAGAAAATTCTTTAATGTTAATGATTTAAATGAGCTCCAATATTCTCAAAAACAAATAGGAGCGTCACTAAGTGAAAAATTCTGGACGGATGGATTTAAAGCTGTTGGATTTGCGTTTGTATTTATGGCTATTGTGGTATATCTCGTATTCAGAACACCTATTCCAAGTGGTGCGGTTATCCTTGCGGCAATGTCCGATATAATAATTGCAATTGGTGGTATGAGCTTATTTGGAATACCTGTATCAACTTCTACGGTTGCAGCGTTGCTTATGCTTATTGGATACAGCGTTGATACCGATATTATGCTAACCACACGAGTATTAAAAAGAAGAGCTGGAACGTTGGATGAGAGAATAAGGGAATCCATGAAAACTGGAATAACCATGTCCATAACAACCATTGTAGCAATGTTTGTGCTATATTTAGTGGTGACATATATCGTACCTGCTGCAAGTTTATTGAAGGATATTTCAGTCGTTATATTATTTGGTTTAATTGCAGATTTAATGACTACATGGATGACTAATGCAGGTATTTTAAGATATTATGTTTCAGAATATAAGAAGAAAGGTAATTAAATAATTAAATAAAATCAAAATAAAAAATATAAAAATAATTAAAAATAAAATGATATCTATTTGAGGGATAGGTTATGAAACTATTGAAGGATAGTAGAATATTAATCCTTATAGGATGTATCGTTTTGTCAATACTTCTAATCTCATTTAAAGGAATTTCTTATGGGGTTGATTTAAGTGGGGGTTCTATAATTGTATTAAAAACTAATGAGCCCCTTTCAGAACAAAACATGACGGTAGTCACTACAATATTATCAAATAGGTTAAATACAAATGGTTTAAGTGATATCACAGTTTATCCAAGAGGTAACGATGAGATAGTAGTTGAAATACCAAAAACTGCTGATTTAGATAGAATAAAAAAGATTTTAACCCAACAGGGAGTCTTTATAGCTAAAATAGATAATATTACAGCATATACTGGGCAGGATGTAGCTTATGTTGAAGAACCTGGAAATACACCTTCGGGGTATGGAGTAAGTTTTAAATTAACTTCCGAAGGAGCGAATAAATTTGCAAAAGTGGCATATGGAAAAGGAGGTCATACTGTTGAGCTCTATATGGATGGTAAGTTGGTAAGCAATCCTACTTTATCACCGGGATTGGCAGATGGAAAACCTCATCCAGACCAGATAATCACAGTTTCAGGTAGTAATCCTACCAAAAGTGATGAAGATGAAGCATGGGCAATATATACTGCATTAAAATCTGGTTCTTTACCTGTTAAACTACATATTGAATATATAAGTTCAATATCGCCAACACTTGGAAAAGAATTCATTAATGGAGCTATAATAGCAGGATTGTTTGCATTTTTAGCAGTTGGAGCTGTTGTTGCAATAAGATATAAAAAACCTATGATTGTATTACCTATAATGATAACCTGTGCATCTGAGATATTGTTAATACTTGGATTTGCATCGGCAATTGGCTGGAAACTTGATTTGGCTTCAATTGCTGGGATTATAGCATCAGTTGGAACTGGGGTAGATGACCAGATTGTTATAACCGATGAAACACTTTCAAGAGAGTCAAACAGAGTTAAAAAAAGTATTAAACGGGCATTCTTTATTATATTTGCATCAGCAGGGACTACAATTGCCGCAATGCTTCCATTGTTTGCTATGAGTATTGGAATGTTAAAAGGATTTGCCATTACAACCATAGCTGGTGTATTAATAGGGATATTTATTACAAGGCCTGCATTTGCAAGAATTGTTCAGTATGTGATAAAAAAAGAATAAAAGGTATTAAAAAATATCAAAAATAAAAAAATTTAAATAAAGAATAATAAAATTAATAGAAAATAAGTAATAAGTAAATAAATAAGCAACTAACATATATCCTTCTTTTAATTTTTAATTTATTTTTAATTTTTATTAATTTAACTTTCTTTAACATTTTATTTATTAATTTTTGCAAAAATGTTATATATATGTTTTATAATGTATTTTATAAGTTATAGGGATGTGCATGAACATAAAAAGAATTTTAAAAAATATACTGTTGTATGGCATAGGTATTATCATAATATTTTTGATAATATGGCATATCGGTATTGATGAGATAATCGCCGTATTTTCATCCATGAATATATATCTTTTTTTATTGGCTGTGCTAATATATATTATAACGATATTTACAATTGTTATGCGTTGGAAATCCATATTACAAATAAACGAATATAATGCAAAATTCAAAAATTTATTCCTACTAAGTATGATGGGACAATTTATAAACAATATAACTCCATCTATGAAAGGAGGAAGTGAGCCTTTTAGAGCATATTATCTATCAAAATTAGAACATATTCCAAACCATATCTCATTTTCAAGTGTTGTGGTCGAGAGAGTATTGGATACTTTTGTATTTTTAATACTAACATTTTTTGTAATTGTATATTTTATAATAAATGGGATTATCTACGCAAAGGAGCTCATATTTATATGGGTTCTTGTTGGGGGACTTACAGTGGTAGGATTATATATATTGATGCATAAAACACTGGCATTTAAAATCACATTAAAAATTGCGAAAATTATAACAAAATTTTCTTCAAAAACGATTAATGAGGACAAGATAAAAGAATCCATTCGGCTATTCCAAGATAATATAAGATTTTTTAACAAAAATAAAAGAAAAATAATTATGCCATTTATACTATCATTTGGCTGGTGGATTTTAGATATTTTAAGAATATATGTATCATTTTTAGCAATTAAATGTAATATTTCGCTTGTAGCCATCTCTTCAACATATTTAATATCTCTCCTTATAGGCATCATCCCTACATTGCCTGGAAGTCTCGGAACTTCCGATGCCGTAATGATTGCCATGTATTCACTATTTAACATTCCATATTCAAAAGCTGCTGCTGGAACGATTTTAGATAGGATAATCTCCTATGGATTAGCCACAATAATGGGAGCTCTGTCATATAAAATAATAAAAAGAAAATTAAATAAATAATGATATAATGGTGAAACCATGATAGTCAATATTACCACTGGAAGAATGATGAAATCCCTTGAAGCATTTAAAGGTTCCAAACCTATTTATGATAAAAACGGACTTTTAGTTGTTAGGGGTATTTGCAGAGATAAGAATTTTGAAAATTATAATTCAATTAAAGAATATCTTGAAAGTAAATTGAAAGAAAATGGTTTTGAAATCGCAGACAGCGAGGATATAATATTGTTTATGGAAAAAATCAACGAAAAACTTGGAAAAGAAAGCGAAATATATCCAGATACTTTTGGATTTGAGATTATAAAAAAATCTTTTGAAAATATAGGTTGTAAATGCGATTATATCATTGGAAAAAAAGGGGAGCTCATGCTTGGAATAAGTTTATGGCATGAGAATGTTAAAGGAGCTCCGAGATTTGTAGAAGTTTTATGTTGCCAATAATAATATTTTTATTTAATTATTTTTATTAGTTTTATCCATAATTTTTGTTATTATTTTTATTTTTTTATTTATCTATTATTTTTATTTATTTGGTTATTTTATTTATTATTATTTATTACTTCATCCCTTGTTTTTTCAATGAATTCTATGACTTTATCGATACCTTCATCATTTTTTACGGATGTTAATAGCACATCCATATTTTCATTTAGGAGCTCGGCATCTTTTTTCATTTTTAATGGGTCTGCACCAACAGCATCTGAAATATCCACTTTATTTATAATAGTTAAATCTGCGGTTTTGAATATCATAGGATGCTTTTCAACGGTATCGTCCCCTTCTGTAACGCTAACTACTACTATTCTTTTATGGGTCCCTAAATCAAAATCAGCAGGACATATTAAATTTCCAACATTTTCTATAAATAATATATCAATATTGTCTAAATCTAAGTCTGGTAAGGCATGTCCAACCAAATGTGCATCCAAATGACATTCTTTTCCAGTATTTAATGGCATAACCTGAACATTGTGTTTTTTCATCCTTCCTGCATCATATTTTGCTACCACATCCCCTGCAATACAGCCTATATTATATTTATCCTTTAAATTATCTATCAATTTTTCTATAAGTAGGGTTTTTCCACTCCCTGTTGCTCCCATAAAATCAAATGCAACGACATTGTGTTTATTTAACAATTTTCTATTTTTATCTGCATGTTTTTTGTTGGCTTTAAGTAAATCTTTTCCTATATCCAATACACTAACAAAATGCATATATTATCACCTAAATATTTACTAATTTAAACTTCAAAATAATAATAGTGAATTACCCCTCCCTTACGGAAGGGGCTTCCTGACTCATAGGGGAGTCTAACCCAGAGATTACCTTTATATAAGGTATAACTCTGAGTAGGGGTCTCCCCTCTGCAGGCACAGCGGACTCTCCCAGCCCTGATTTTAGTATATTTAGGGATGCGTTGTAATCCCTGTCAATCTTCCAACCGCAGTTGGGACAAAAAAATACCCTATCAGATAATTTTAAGTTATCAACTACACAACCGCAGTTGGAACACTTTTTAGAAGTATATGCAGGATTTATTAATATTACTTCTCTACCAGCACCCTCCGCCTTGTAGAGAAGTAAGTTTATGAATTTACGCCAAGAACCGTCAAGAATATGACGGTTTAGAGTCTTCTGACCCTTTCTATTTTTAACCATGGACTTAATGTTTAAGTTTTCTAAAACTATTTTATCATAATTGTTTATGTAGTATCTTGATAGTTTATGTAGAAAATCATTTTTCTGATTGTTTAGTTTATCATATACCTTAATAAGTTTTAATTTAGTCTTTTTATAGTTGCTCGAACCCCTAACTTTTTTAGATAGGTTTTTCTGGACTTTCTTTATTTTATCCAAAGTTTTGTCAATAAACTTTGGATTTTCAAACTTATTGCCATCTGAATCGATGGCATAACCATCGATTCCTAAATCGATACCTACAACCTTATTGGTTTTAGGTAGTGGTTTAGGTTCTTCTTCCACTTGGAAGAAGGCATGCCACTTACCTGTTAGTTCTTTTTTTATAATAACTCCTTTAATTTCTCCTTTGATTTTTTGATGTAGTTCTATAGGAATTTCTCCTATTTTAGACAGTTTGAGTCTTTTGGTTTTACAATCAAGTTTAAAACCTGATTGATTGTATTCTAATGTTTTGTAATGGTTTTTGGATGATTTGAATCTTAACTTACCTACTTTATATCCGTTCTGTTTTAGTTTTCCTAATGCTTTGAGATTGCCCCAAAGCTTATTATTCACCATTTGGAGAACTTTGGAATGGACTTTTTTAAGTTCAGGATATTCCTTTTTATGCTCTGTGATTAGTTTTTGAGTATCCTTTTTGTTTAGTTTTGGGTTTTTAGTTTTTTGTTCTAAAAGGTAATTATAGATGTATCTACAAATGTTTAGATGCTCTTCTATTGTTTCCCTGATTTTCCTGGATGGATAAATCCTGAACTTATAAGTCCTCATCATTAGCATCACAGTTTGATTTACTTATAAATAGTAGTTTATACTAAAAACCATATAAATGTTTTGCCCGCATTTCCGAGCAATAGCGAGGAAACCGTATAAATCCCGAAGGGATTTTGAGGATTCATCCCCTCCCTTATCTTCGAGCGAAGCGAGGAGATTTTACAATCACAACGAAGTTGTGAGTAATGAAAATCGTAAGATTTTCATCTAAATCCAAAGGATTTGTATAACGGAAGGGGACTTCTTGCGGAATAAGTTAAAAACTATTTATTACTAACCTTAACTATAAGATGAACTTTAATTTTAATTATAATATAATAATTAATAATTTTCTAATTTAATGAAAATATATAAAAATATATATAAAATTATAGATATAATGTATAATAGTGATATAATGTATATAGTAATTTTAATATATTAATATATTTTAAGATATACGGCATAAACATAAAATAAAGTTTAAAAATATTAATTTATAAGTTATCATCTCGGTGAAAATAATGGGTTATATGGATATATTTAAATTTAGTCAGGAAGAAATCAGGGATTTAATTATCTCAACCTTAGCCATAGCACTTATATTTGCATGGTATGGTAGAGGCATTCCACATCTGGATTCATGGTTTGGAATTCTGTTTTTAATATCAATATTCACAGTTGGGAGTGGGTTTATATTACATGAATTAGCCCATAGAACAGTAGCTCGTCATTTTGGTGCATTGAGTGAATTTAAAGCCTGGTATGAGGGATTAGCAATTGCATTGGTATTGAAAATAATATTGGGTTTTACTTTTATAGCCCCTGGTGCAGTTTATATTTACAAGGATTACTTAACATCAAAAGAGAATGGACTTATATCACTTGCAGGACCTTTAACAAATATTTTATTGGCATTTGTATTTTATATGTTGCATATTCCTTTAATATCTGACTTAGGCTTTAATGTCAATTTATACCTTGCAGCATTTAACATGATACCAGTATATCCACTTGATGGTAGTAAAATTATAAGCTGGAATCCTTTGGTATGGGGCATAATATCCATTCCTTTATTCTTATGGGTGTTGGGTTTATTTAATATCAATTTATTTTAGTTTAAGTTTTATATTTTTAAGTTTTATATTTTTTTATTAAAGTTATAAGTTATAAATTATATTTTATTAAGTTTTTTATATAATATAATGTATTAAATATTAATATTCTAAATTTATTTAAATCTTATAAAAAGGGGTTGAAAATATGAGATATACCATTACAATTATTGGGGTATGTGTCGTAGTATTTTTATTTGAATTATTTTCCAACAGTTTAGTAAATCTATTGTCATTTAATCCACAGTATGCATTAAATATGCCGTGGCAGTTTATAACAAGTATATTTATCCATGGAAGTTTCACGCATTTATTCCTTAATATGTTTGTGTTATTCTTCTTTGGACTAAGACTTGAAAAATGGATAGGAGGGGCTAATTTTTTAAAAATATTTTTTATATCAGGCATTGCCGGTAATATTGCATATCTTCTGTATTCTTATAGTACCAATCAATATATTCCAGCGGTGGGTGCATCAGGTGCAATAAGTGGTATCATAGGAGCTCTAACAATATTAGACCCAAATATGGAAATTATGATATTTCCATTTCCAATTCCTATAAAACTAAAATATGCAACAATATTATTTGCAGGATTTGAAATATTATGTCTTATATTCTCAATAATGCCCACAATAGGGCATGCAGCTCATCTTGGAGGCTTATTTACTGGCATGCTCTGTGGAAAATTATTAAATAAAAGATATATATCGTATTATTATTAATATTATTGATATACTCATTTAAGGGATAATATGGAATTTGAACTTTGGATAAAGATTATTAAAGAGAGCATAGATAAAAGGAACATAGAACCTTGGAATATCAATATTGCAGAAATAACCAATGAATATATCAAAACCATTAAAGAACTTAAAAAATTTGATATAAGATTATCCGCAGATGTTATATTGGTTGGGGGCATATTGTTGCGTATGAAATCCCAGATACTTTATGGAGAATGTGAAAATACATTTAATGAGGAAGATGAAGAGTTTGAAGATATGATAGGGGATGAGCTCCAAGGGCATGAGGACGAATATGTAAATACTGAATATATTGAATACAATGATAATAATATCGAAAATATTGCCAATAATATAAAAGAAAACGAAAATAAAAATATAAATAAAAATAAGAATAACAATATTGGAAGTAAGCAGATAACATTTAACGATTTAATCAATACTTTAAAATCAGAGCTTAAAAAGGTTAAAAAAACCCGAAAAAAACAGAAAAATAAAGAAGGAACTCCAATTTATAATATAATAGAAGAAATGGAAGAAGAATACGACATTTCCGATTTAATGGAAAATTTAATATCTGAACTTGAAAAAGAAGGTGAATTTGTATTCCAAAATAAATTTTACGAGAAAAAAGAGGTTGTAAAAAATTTTCTACCTTCCCTTTATCTTGCAAATGATGGAAAAATTGAAATTTTTCAGGAGGAGCTCTTCAAGGATATACTCCTAAGATATAAAAATTAATATTATTTTATTACTATATATTATTATATTTTTATAGTTATACATGGTAGTGATTTAAAACAGCACATATCAGTAAGGTTTATATAGAAGTTCATAATCATATACATACCGTTAAAGTAGATTACATTGGAAATAGATAAATCAAATTTATAAAATATAATATATAATAATGTAAAAAATAAAAGTTTAAAATAAAAAATAAAAAAATCGAGGTGATGGCATGGCAGCAGGTCAGCCAGTAGTTGTATTACCAGAAAATGTAAAAAGATATATGGGAAGAGATGCTCAAAGAATGAACATATTAGCAGGAAGAATCATAGCTGAAACCGTAAGGTCCACACTAGGACCAAAGGGAATGGACAAAATGTTAGTTGATGATTTGGGGGACATTGTAGTTACAAATGACGGTGTAACAATATTAAAAGAAATGAGTGTAGAACATCCAGCTGCAAAAATGTTAATCGAAGTTGCAAAAACCCAAGAAAAAGAGGTAGGGGATGGAACAACAACAGCAGTAGTTATAGCTGGTGAATTATTAAGAAAAGCTGAGGAATTACTCGACCAGAATGTTCATCCAACAATTGTTATCAAAGGATACCAGTTAGCACTTGAAAAAGTTCAGGAAATATTAAAAGAAATAGCTGTTGATGTAAAAGCTGATGACAAAGAAATGTTAAAGAAAATAGCAATGACATCAATCACAGGAAAAGGTGCTGAAAAAGCTAAGGAAAAATTGGGCGATATTATTGTTGAAGCAGTTACAGCAGTTGTTGATGAAAACGGTAAAATCGATAAAGATTTAATAAAAGTAGAGAAAAAAGAAGGAACATCAGTTGATGAAACAGAATTAATCAGGGGAGTAGTAATAGATAAAGAAAGAGTAAATCCACAGATGCCTAAGAAAGTAGAAAATGCAAAAATCGCATTATTGAACTGCCCAATTGAAGTTAAAGAAACAGAAACAGATGCTAAAATAAGCATAACCGACCCTTCAAAGATGATGGAATTCATCGAACAAGAAGAAAAAATGTTAAAAGACATGGTTGATGAAATAAAAGCATCTGGTGCAAATGTTGTATTCTGTCAAAAAGGAATTGATGATTTAGCTCAGCACTATCTTGCAAAAGCTGGCATCTTAGCAGTAAGAAGAGTTAAAAAGTCAGACATAGAAAAACTTTCAAAAGCAACAGGAGCAAATATTATTACAAACATTAAAGACTTAACAGCAGAAGACTTAGGAGAAGCTGGACTTGTATCCGAAGAAAAGGTTGCTGGCGACGCAATGATATTTGTTAAAGAATGCAAACATCCAAAAGCGGTAACAATATTGGCAAGAGGCACAACAGAACATGTTGTAGATGAAGTAGCAAGAGCTATCGACGATGCAATAGGAGTTGTAGCATGCACCATAGAAGATGGTAAAATTGTTGCTGGTGGTGGAGCAGCAGAAATAGAATTAGCTATGAGATTAAGAGACTACGCAGACACAGTAAGCGGAAGAGAACAGTTAGCAGTTAGAGGATTTGCAGATGCATTAGAAGTAATTCCAAGAACCTTGGCAGAAAATGCTGGTTTAGATGCTATCGAAATGCTCGTAAATCTTAGAGCTAAACACGCAACAGAAGGCAATGCAAGATACGGATTAAATGTATTTTCAGGAGAAGTTGAAGATATGAGTGAAAATGGAGTTGTAGAGCCATTAAGAGTTAAAACACAAGCTATACAATCAGCTACTGAGTCATCAGAAATGTTATTAAGAATAGATGATGTAATAGCTGCTGAAAAATTAAGCGGTAAAGAAGCCGGTGGCGACATGGGCGGAATGGGAGGTATGGGAGGTATGGGCGGAATGATGTAAGCCCGTCACTCTCATTACTTTCTTTTTTAGAAATATATATCTATAAATCTAAATTATTGATTAAAGATGGATATAAAAATAAAATAATGAAAATAATACTTAAAATAAATAATTATTAATTATACCTATTAATTCCACCAATATTTTTTATAACTTCTAAAAATGATTTTTTCAATATCTTTAAATCATCTTTTTTATATGAATATATCCTAAATGTAACGCTTTTAAACCCATTTTTAACATTACTACCTTCATATATATCTATAATTTCAATATCAAACATACAGTTAAGCAATTTTAAAATAATGTCTAAATTTATCTCCTTTTTAAATAATATGGATATATCATAATAATACTTTTTTAAATTTTGCTCCTTCCATTCTTTTAACTCTTCATTACTCATTAGCATTACATTTGCTATATTAAGCTTTAAATCCTTTCCATTTTTATTTAAAATTATAAAATCATCAACAACATTTTTTACAATTCCAAAATGGACTTTATTGGAATATACATGCCTTAATCCAATTTCTTTACCTATTGATTTTTTAATTCTTTCGATTTCTTCTGTAATTGCACCAACAGCCTTGTTTGAATAATTCATACCCCTAATGGTTTCATTTCCAAAGTGTTTAGCAGCTTCTTTCATTATTTCTGCAAATGACTCCCTATCTTTTTTCTCTACAATTTGTTTTATGGTATTGCATTCTTTTATAAATGTTTCATGAATATGTTTTATTTGTGGATTATGCATCTGAATATCAGCATATAGGTATGGATTTTGCCCAATAATCCTTGCTATAATATTTAGCATGAGCTCATATATGGGTGAGGCATATTTTCTCGATTCTTTGATATTTATATTTAAGTCTTTTAAAGTTGCACCAAGAGCTATATAGGCATAATGGGTTAAACCCTGAACAACACCCATAATTCTATCGTGTTTTTCAGGGGGTATCACTATAACCCGAGCTCCTTCTTTTTCAAGAAACATTTTTATTTTATCAAACCATGGGTTATTTTTATGCTTTTCAGAGGGAGTTAGTATTACAACCTGTCTTTTTAAAGAGGGAGTGGATGGTCCAAACATTGGATGGGTGGGAATTACACAAACACCATCTTTTGCATATCTTTCCATGGCTCTTGCTGGAATTTCTTTTATAGAGGTAATATCCATTAAAACACAATTTTCCCGCACATATGGGGCTATTTCTTTAATAACCTTTTCAGTGATATTTATAGGGACTGCAACCATTACAATATCTCCAATTTTAGAAGCTTCAATATTGTTATTGGTATATCTTACTCCTATTTCTTTTTCGACTTTTTTGCCTTTTATTGTATCTCTTCCAGTAACAACTACATCAAAACCTTTATTTTTTAAAAATCTTGCAAACCATTTTCCTAATCCATCAGTTCCGCCAATTATTGAGATTATCATAATAATTCCTTCATATTTTTAATTTTTTATAATTTTAAATAATGTTGATGATATTCATAAAAATAATAAAAAATAATGATATATAATACCATAATAAATAATATGTAAATAATACTCACTAATGTCCATGATAAATGTATATATCTATATCTTACATTTATAATAGCATTACCAAAAAGTTTATATATTAGAATTGTATTCTTAATTTATAGAGTTAATATAATACTGTGCCAGGGTAGTCTAGTCCGGCGAGGCAGCGGACTGCAGATCCGCTTCAGAAGGGTTCAAATCCCTTCCCTGGCTTTTTGCTTTTTTAGGTTTTATGGATATTATTTTTGAATATTTTAATATTGGGTTAATATTTTTTATATTTTATGTAATTTTATATTATATATTTCAATATTAATTAATTTAATACCAGCTATAATAATTTTTTTAGATATCGTAATACTTTAAATTAGATAGATAAGTTTTTATATTATTTTATACAACATATTTATTACAAAATCTGAGGTGATATATTGAAAGTTGCTATATTAGGAGCAGGTTGTTATAGAACACATGCCGCAGCTGGAATTACAAACTTTTCAAGAGCAGCAGAAGTTGCAAAAGAAGTAGGAATACCAGAAATTGCCTTAACGCATTCATCAATTACTTATGGTGCAGAGCTTTTACATCTTATTCCAGAAATCGATGAGGTAGTAATCTCTGACCCATGCTTTGCAGAAGAGCCAGGATTGGTTGTAATTGACGAATTTGACCCAAAAGAAGTTATGGAAGCTCACTTGGCAGGAGAACCTGAAAAGGTAATGCCAAAAATTAGGGAAGCTGTTAAGGCTAAGGCAAAAGAACTTCCAAAACCACCAAAAGCAAACATTCATTTAGTTCATCCAGAAAAAGTTGGGTTAAAAGTAACCGCTGATGATAGGGAGGCAGTAGCAGATGCAGATATTGTAATTACATGGTTGCCAAAAGGGGGAAAACAGCCAGATATCATTAAAAAATTTGCAGACGCTATAAAAGAAGGGGCTATTGTAACACATGCATGCACCATTCCAACACCTAAATTCGCAAAAATCTTCAAAGACTTAGGAAGGGATGATTTAAACATTACTTCATACCACCCAGGATGTGTTCCTGAAATGAAAGGACAGGTATATATTGCAGAAGGTTATGCATCAGATGAAGCTGTCGAAAAACTTTACTGTATGGCAAAAACTGCAAGAGGAACTGCATATAAAATGCCTGCAAATTTAATCAGCCCTGTATGTGATATGGGTTCAGCAGTTACAGCAGCAGTTTATGCAGGAATATTGGCATATAGAGATGCAGTTACAAAAATATTGGGAGCTCCTGCTGACTTCGCTCAGATGATGGCTGATGAAGCTATTGCCCAAATATTGGAATTGATGAGAAAAGAAGGTATTAGAAACATGGAAGATAAATTAGACCCAAGAGCTCTAACTGGAACAGCAGACAGTATGTGCTTTGGCCCATTGGCAGACATCCTTCCAGCAGTGCTTAATGTTCTTGAAAAACATGGTAAGGATAACAAATGCGAATGCGAATGTAGTATAAAACCATAATTTATAATGGATACCTACAATAACTTTTTTTATTTTTTCCTTTTTTATTTGATATAACCATAATTTACAATTTGGTGATGTAATGGATTTTTCAAAAATAAAAAGCAATTTTCAAGATTTAAAGGATGGAAAGATTGATGCAAAACAGGGTTTAATATCAAAAGAAGATGCTTTAAATTTATTTAATATTGCACATTGGAATGATTATTTAAAATTATTCAGTATAGCCTCAGAAGTAAGGGATTATTTTAAAAAAGAGATAGAAATTACATCAACGATACATATTACGAACATCTGCAAGGTTAATCCAAAATGTTTATACTGCGGTTTTGCCGCTGGAACTTCAAAAGAGGGATACTACACACCATTTAGAATATCCGATGAGGATATAAAAAAATCTGCCATTGCAATAGAAAAAAGCGGGATATGTCGTGTAAGCTGCTCATCTGCCCATGGTTATGAAGGGGAAGAGGTATTAAGAGCTCTAAAAATAGTTAAAGAAAATACTAATTTGGAGGTATTAGTAAATGCAGGAGCAGATTTAACAGAGGAATCAATAGTGGAAATGAAAAAATACTGCATAGACACCATTTGCTGTAATTTAGAAACTACAAACAATGAACTATTTGAAAAAATAAAACCTGGGGAAGAGTTGGAAAATAGAATAAAGGTTTGTAAGCTGGTTAAAAAATACAATATAGAACTATCATCAGGTTTATTGGTAGGGGTTGGGGAAAGTTATGAGGATAGAGTAAATCACCTACTATTTTTAAAGGACCTCGGTGTAGATGAAATACCTATAATGGGTTTTAATCCCTATAAGGGCACACCTATGGAAAATCATCCAAGATGTTCCTCATTGGAACAGGCAAAAACTATCGCAATTGTAAGATTGATGTTTCCAAATATACGAATCACATCACCAACTCCAACAATAGGGGCTGAGCTCATGCAGTTTGCACTATTTGGAGGAGCAAGTAATATAGCAACAGTTATACCTGATAACCATCCCATGAATATAAAAGGGGTGGGTAATCCAAAAACGGGAAATTTAAAAGAGGTAATTAAAATGATTAAAGAACTTGGATTAACGCCTAAATTAAAGAAGGATATGGCGAGAAATTAATAAAAAGCTGGGATATTATGAAAGTGGGCATAACTAAGATGTATGCAGATATTGCAAAAATAATTGGCATTGAAAACTACGATGTAGTCAATCCATACAACAACAAATTAACAGAATATTATGACTTACTTATTATTTCAAAGGGGTATAAAGAAAGGGTGAAAAAATTAAATCCTTATCCCATTTTTGAAATAAAATCCGCCACTTTTGATGATTTAATTGATAGCTTAAATGGACTAAAAAGATTGAATATCGGAGCTCCTAATAAAATAGATAAATATATTGAAACAATCCAAAAAAAGAAAAATGAGATTAAATCCCTAAAATACCCTAAAAATGTAAAAATCAACTCAAAAACGGAATTTATAAAAAAAATTATAGCTGATTTGGGGCTTAATATCTCAGATGATGGCATTTTAATAATTCCTGATTATATGGTTGATAAAAATATAACTATTACAACTATCGATGAAAATGGTAAAAAAACCTATATAATGCTAAATACTCATAGATATGATTTAAATACTCTTGAAAGAATTGAAGATAGGTATTTATCTATTATAAAGTCCATTAATAAATTATCGGTGGAATAATGAAAGATATAATAAAAAATGCAGTAAATGATTTGGATATCTGTTTAGAACTGAGAAAGGATGTTATTGAAAAAATAACAAAAAATAAACTATCTGAAAAGGAAATAATAGAAATAGTGGATGCAGTGGATGATTTAAGTATTGAAGAAATACAAAAACTTGGAAGTAATTTTAGAAAATTCCCACTTGGATGCGATTTAGTGGAAATGGGCATAGGTCCATGTTCTTCATCATTGACTTTAACTGAGCTCATAGAGAACTGTATATTATCGGATTATATAGGATTTCCAATACATATATGTGCCTATGCACTTGGCGATATAGCGGAAAAAGAAGGCATGACTCCATTGGAGGTTTTTAAAACAATTCATAATGCAATTGAAGTTCCAATTGATTTAGACCATTTTGGAAAATACGGAGCAATGAGATTTCCAAAAGAAATAACACATTGTATGGGGGATTGTTATTATAATGGACCCCCATTTAAAGGATGTCCAAAAGATAGAATACATAAACGACTTATTGACAAAGAAAAAAAATATTCCTATGAATTCGATGACTGGATAAAATTATCCTCTACGGTATGCGTTAATGTTGTAAGAGAACAGGGGGGAGAGGAACATGCTGCACCACTGGATGAAATGGAAATCGTTGCAGAAGCTGCTAAAAAGTATGGTAAGGGCTTGGAAGGTATATTTTATGTTGGGGATGGATATGATGATTTAATCACAGGTTTAAAATCTTGCATAGATTTAGATGTGGATGTGTTTGTTGTTGAAGGAGCTCCGTTTAATAGGGCAAAGGATAGGTTAAAAGCATTTGCAAAGGCAGTTGCAGTATCCCGTATATTGGTAAAAGGTGGAGTGGTTGCTACCAATGGGGCATATGAGGATGAATGCAGAATAGGTCTTAGAAGCGGCTTAAATGTAATACTAAGTGGTTTTAGAGGAAATCATCACGGTTATATGTGTGGTTATTCGCCAAAAACTGCCAAAAGGGGAAATTTTGGGGTTCCAAGAGTTTTAAGAATTATCAAGGAAGAGATTAAAAATAATAAATTGGATACCCATATATTGAATAGAAATATATTAAAGGCAATAGCATTGGGAAGTAAATTTTTAAACTACAAAAATGAGAGCCTAATTTATCCAAACAGTTTAGGAGGTCACTTTATTGGCGATGCTCATTGGGTAGCAGCTAAAAATAGCAATTTATATAACAATATAAATAATATATATAACAAAACCATCGATGATATAGACAATTGCAGTAAATTAGGTCTTTTAGGGGGTAGATACATAGCATGGGGAATAGCAAAGGCATTAAAACCAGATGAGGTATATATAAGCGATGCCAATAAATGGGTGGAAAAAGCCACTGTAAAGATATTGAATGATGCTAAAATAAATGCCTATGGATGCAATGGAAATGATAAAAAAGTAATGGAAAATGCCGATAAATCGATTATTACTTCATTTATTCCTGAGATAGTTTTAAGAATAAAAAATAAAATTGATGCAGAAAGTTTAATTTAAAAAACATCCTCAGCTACCCCAGGTCTCATCTTATACAGCATCAGCAGGGATGACTCTCATCATCGGATGTTATTTTTTTATTTATTTCTTTTTTGTTTTTATAATTTTTTTTCTTTTTTTATTTATTTCATATTAGTTTTTATTTATTATTATTTTAATTAAATTTATTTACCAAAGATTTCCATCCAAATGGCTTTTTATTTTGTCGTTGGTTGAATTATATATTCTTCCTATTTTAACCTTATGCATCCCATTTTCAAATTTTTGATTTTCCTTTACAACAAATGCTATATGAAGTTTTTTTAGATAATCCAAAAATTCATTTAAATCCTCTTCACTATCCAAATATATTTCAAAATCCTCTGTAATCAACTCTCCTTTTGAAATATTTTTTATACTATTTACCATTGGATAAAGTATTGATTTTCCTATGTTTTTTGCCCTTTTTTCCATTTCTTTTTCATCCTCGTTAAATTCAAACGATTGATAACCTTCCCTCACAAGTCGGCTAAACATAAAATCAATACCTAAGTCATACATATACCTAAATGCCACGGATAAATCGTTACATTGGGTATAATGAGTTGTGTATTTTATGGGGTTTATAATCATGTCAGGGTCTTTTAAAACTACTCCTTCCCTTTTTTTATCATTCAAAGTCAGTATTATTTTTTTTATATGTTCAATATCTTCTTTATTAAATATACCAATAGGTTTCACATATGGGAGCTCATATTTTTGTAGGAGCTCCTCCTTTTCACTTATTGAAAGTGGTTTATTTGTTTCCCTATATCTTACATCAAATATATAAAATCCTAAATTCTCAATAATTTTAGTTTTTTTATTATTATTTTTATCACTTTTAATTAATATATTATTTACTTCTGGATAATAATGGGGAACATAGGGATTATTTAACCCTATCATCTCACCGCAAAGCATTAAATTAGGATAATCATCCAATATATTAACATTTAAAAATTTTAACGCCTTTTTTGTAGTAAATGGGCAAATTCGACCTCCTCTCGTAATCGCCATAACTTTATTGTCAATTTTTGTTATTCTAACATTGTATCCATCTAATTTTTCTTCTACAACGATTTTATTAATAAAATAATTTTTTAATGTAGGATAAAGCATCATAGCACGCCTTATTTTTGGATATCCCATTACAATATCCATATTATTATTTAAAAATAAAACAGTCCCCCTTTCAATATGTCTTAGTTTCTTTTTAAATAATAGATATTTTTTGTTATGATACATATCAAAAGAAATTATTTTTCTTTCAAATGCCTTTTTTATATCCACTTCATCCAACTTTAACCTTTCCGAGACTTTTAAAATATCAATATCCATAAAAATCACAATAATATATTTTATAATATAACATATTATGGCCTATCTTTCTCCATATATCTTTATACTGTTTTATATTTTATTTTTTATAACACCCCATTTCCTCAATTTTTTAGATAATTTGCTAAAAAACAGGATATTTAATGGAGTTCCCAATTTTGCATAATAGTTTAATCCATCCCCAATATTATTGTTCTTTTTTAATACCCTTAAAAACTCCTTTGGATTATCTTTATCAAATTCATCGACTTCCATATATGCATTGCCGAGCTCCCATGGAAAATGGGAATCGCTACCAACACCCATTAATAAATTGTTTATTTTAGCATATTCATAAGCCATAATATTTGGTTCTTCCTCTATGCATCTACTGTTAAAAACCTCAACAATATCCACCTTTTTAATAAAATCCTTATTATTCAATATATCAAATCTACATAATGCCCTTCTTCTCCTACCATCAAATGGATGAGGTAAATAAATCAATCCACCCTGCTCTTTTACCCTGTCCATAGCCTCAAAGATATCCTTTTCATTTACCTGTTCGTTTAAAAATGCTCCAATAAATTCTCCTTTTTCTGTGGCTATCTCTTCACCAGGAATCCCAAAATCCACCTTTGTTAATAAATTGTGGTCTGCTATAATTGGAAATATTTTTTTTACAGAACATACCTTTTTCAGAACTTTTATAGGATTTATTGAACAGTTTGAACAAATTGTATGGACATGCATATCAACTTTCATTTAGTTTTCACCAATGTTGAATTTTTCCTTTATTATTTTATCTATTTTCTTATAAACATCATTTAAAAATTTATCCCCGAATATGAATTTTTTGTTTTTTAGTAATACCTCTCCATTTACTATTACGGTATCTACATCATTTCCATTTGCAGAATATACAATATTTGATTTTATATTATTCACAGGTCTTAAATGTGGTGAATTGATATCCAACAATACAATGTCATTATTTTCAAATCCCAATATTTCACTATTAAAAACCATATTTAAAACAGTATCAACATCCCCTACTGTTGGGTCCCATCTGTGTGCCTTGTGAAGTAATGCGGTAATTTTCATCTCTTCCAAAATATCTAAATTGTTGTTGCTTGCAGGTCCATCTGTTCCAATAGAAACATTTACGCCCTCATTTAACATCTCCACAAGTGGCATAACACCCCCGCTGGCAAGTTTCATATTACTTCCAGGACAGTGAGATACCTTCACATTATGCCTTGCAAGTTTTTTTACCTCATCCTTCGTAATCCATACAAGGTGAGCTCCTATTACATTGCTATCCAATACCCCAATATTTTCCAAGTATTCAACGGGCCTCATTTTTATGTTATTTTCCATCTCAACTACTTCATATCTTGTTTCAGATATATGAGTGTGCAATAATATATTGTATTCATCGGCTATCTCTTTACATTTAATATATGTTTCCTTAGAGCAGGTATATGGAGCATGTGGAGCTATCGCTGGTTTAACTATCTTTTCATTCTTATGTTTTTTTATAAAATTCTCAGCCATCTTCAAAAGTTTGTTTAGGTCTTTACTTTCAGGAGTTCCAAAATCTATTATCGGAAAACCTATTACTCCCTTTAACCCTATCTGTTTTGTGGCATTCATAATCTCTTCTGAAAAAAAATACATCTCATTAAATGAGGTAATACCAAACCTCAACATTTCAAGGCATCCCAAAAGGGAACCATAATAAACATCTTCTTCTGTTAATTTTGCTTCATTAGGCCATATTTTTTCATTTAACCAATTTTGCAAAATCATATCATCGGCAATTCCTCTTAAAAGTGTCATTGGTATGTGAGTGTGAGTATTTGTTAATCCAGGCATTGCACATTTATTTTTTCCATTTATTATTTTTAAATCATTCTTATTTAGGTTTTCCTTTTTAACTAAGTTTTTTCCAATTATAATTTTAGTTATGTTTTCATTTTCATTTTCATACTCTTTTTTTATTAGAATATCAACATTTTTATATACATTTAGCTTTTTATCAACCACATAATCTAAATTTTCTACCAATATCGTCATGCTATCACTAAATTAAAAAAGAATAAATAATAAAATAAATTATGAAATATAAATATAATAAGTTAAAGTTATAAAATAAAATATAAAAACATTAATTTCTTATATATACACATACTTCATATTTATTTCCTTCATCATCGTAGGCGTGGGTTTTTCTTCTAAGATAATATACCCCTTCATCTTCGTAGTCATCAAATATCTTTAATTCATCCTCGGATATATCAAAAAGAATAATGCCATCAACAGTTTTTCTTTTTTCTTTTATTTCTTCTTTTACCCCATAATACCCTATATTTTTATCAAAAAATTTTTCATACCCAATTATTTTTCCTTTTTTCATTTTTGGAACCCTATTTATCAATTCCTTTAACCTATCCTTTTTCATCAATTCTCCATAGGCAAATACATTCATATTATCCCTTAAATTATCCTTAAATTATTATTATCATTATCATTATATCTATAAATTTATATAAATTATTCCATTAAAAATCCTTCCAATGTAATTTGTTTATCAACATTCCTGAGCTCATCCTTTGAGATTCCCAATGATTCCATTATTCGCAATACAGGCGGTAAAATTTGATTATCTATATAATAGGATGTATCGTAATCCTTTGCATCCTCTGGAAGAACAGCCCTTTCACTTATGGATTTATTGCCGCTGGTTATTATATAACCGATTACATCACCTATATTTAATCTCCCGCCTTTTTTTAATATTTTTTTGGCTACTTCAACATGCGGTGCTGTGGTTTTATATTCGTTAATATCCTTTGTAAGCTGAGTGTATATTATCAAATCCTTTTTATCAATTTTTCCATTTTTTAAATCAGTTATTATATTTTTTATAATATTTTTAGCCTTTTCAACATTCCCTTCTTTTAATAAGATTTCTAAAACTGCTTTTTGAGTTTTCTTTGCAATATTAGACCAATCTCTTCTTACAAATTCCAATCCTTTTATAGTTATTTTATCGTTTTCATCGATAAGTGCATATCTCTTTTTTGTGATAAATATGCCTCTTTTATAGTATCCTTCGAATTCTAACTCCATATCTTTTGGTAGTTTTTCATTTATTTTATTTAAAAATTCATAGGTTTTATTTAATAATGTCTTTTTATCGCTATTTTCATTCAATACAGCGTATAAACCATCAGTATCGGCATAAATTACTTTAAATCCGTATTTTTCTGCCTCCTCAATGGTTTTTTGAATATAAGTTCTGCCTAAATGTGTGATTACCTCCGCACATTCTTTTGAATACCACCGAGCTCGCGGATAAGCCATATATCCATAATGACTATTTGCAAGTATCTTCAATGATTTTTGTTCATAATTAAGTAGTTTATAATATTCGTTATAATATTTGTTATTCTTGCTGTTAAGTTCTTTCTTTTCGGTATCTTTTTCCTTTAATATTTTTTTAATTGTTTTTCTCCTTTCAATTAAGTTCCTCAATACCATAGGGATAAGTCCAATTCTTTTTTTACAAAACCAGTGTCCAAGTATCTTTTCAGACATATCCTCACAGCATTTACAATCTATGGTGTCTGGGCTTATGTTGTAGCTTATTATAATGGAGGGATACAGAGCTCTGAAATCCATGCTAACAATATTTTCATGCATGCCTTTAATTGGTTCTTTCACATAACCTCCTTCATAATATTCCCTTAATCTCTTTTGATATTCTCTATTTGAAGGTCTATTTGGAGCTAAAAAGTTATTTTTAAATGAATGTTTTAATAAAAGATATTCAACCATTTGACTACTTCCCATCCTGCTAACTTCAAATAGCGTCTGATTTACAATTCTTGAAAACATCACTTCCAACGGCAAAAAATACTCCCCAATTTTATAGGTGTAATAGGCATCTTGGAATGAGTATTCAACGAGATTTTTATCCATATTATTCCAAAGATTTGATATATTTTGATGCCCCACTTCTAACTTATGCACCCCAAAGAGCTCATAACTCACATCCTCCAATTTATAAGTTGTTAGATTTAACGTCCTTCTTGCTATTGGATATAAATCAATATGCACCTTTCCTGGAATGTAGCTTCTTAAATGGATTCCTCCTCGTGAAATCTTTATTTTTTGTTTATGTTTCTGTGTTTTTGTTTTTTTTCCTATTTCTGTCTTTTTATCATCATTACCTGTTTTGTCAAAAAATACATTTATTCCAAGATTCTCAGCCCTTCTCTTTAAATAAGGAAAATCAAAGTTATCTCCGTTATAGGTGTAAATTATATCGTAATCTTTTAGTATGTCAATAGTTCTTTTTATGAGCTCCGATTCATCCTTTACCAATTCCATATATTTATGCTTAAAAGGTTTGTAGGTTATTACTTTTTTTAAGTCCTTTGAACAAAAACTTGTCATTAAAATGGGATTTTTCTCTGGATTGGGTTCTCTACCTTCGCAATACACCTCCATATCAAAGGAAATAGTTTTTAATTCTGGAAGGTTATTATTTATTATTGTCCTTCTATTTTTATCCTCAAAATTGTTATAATAAGTCGTTGGAATTATATCACTATCTATTAAATATCTCTTTGTAAATGGAATGTCATGTTCATATATCTCTCCGAGCTCCTTTAATACCCTCAGTTTTGGGACATCTTTTGGATATCTCACTGTGATTTTTGTAAAGTTTCTTTCGATTATCCGATTTTTTGAGTCGTTGAGATTGCTGTTTATAATTATTTTTCTTACACTTTCAAGATTTTCGACATAATTTAAGAGATTTTTATTATCATCATTACTTAAAAAATCATTTATCTCTTTTGTAGTGGCATCTACATAAAAATATGGTTTAAAATCTCTTTCCTTCAAAACTTTGTTTATTAAATATAAGTAAATACATTTATCTTCTGAATCATAATTTACATCAATAAGGGCATCCATGCTTACACCAATAAATAATATAAATAATAATAAAAAATAAATACCTGTATTAATAATAATAAGGTTATAATAATCTGTTCATAATAAATTGAATATTGAATTTAATATAAGTAATTAAATATTCCTTCCTAAAATTAAAATTTGATAATACTTTTATTTCTATGATTTTTTTATTTTTTCTATTTTTTATTTTATTTAAATTATTAAATTATTAATAATTAATATATTATTATATATTATTTTTATATATTCTTTATACATTTTTATATTATAAATTTATATCACTTTAAGTAATCCAAAAGTTATGATTTTTAAATATAGGTGATTTTATGATAATAAAAGGAAATGTTCATTTATTTGGCGATGATGTAGATACCGATGCTATAATTCCAGGAGCATATTTAAAAACAACAGACCCCTATGAGCTCGCATCACACTGCATGGCTGGTATTGATGAAAACTTTCCAAAAAAAGTTAAGGAAGGGGATATAATAGTTGCTGGTGAAAATTTTGGCTGTGGTAGTAGTAGAGAACAGGCTCCAATTTCCATAAAATATACAGGCATTAAGGCTATTGTTGCCGAGAGTTTTGCAAGGATATTTTATAGAAACTGTATAAATATAGGACTTATTCCAATTACATGTAAAGGCATAAATAAGGAGATACAGAACGGAGATAGTATAGAAATTGATTTGGAAAATAAAAAAATAACAGTTAATGGTAAAAAGCTAAATTGCAATGTTCCAAAAGGTATAGAATGGGAAATATTAAGTGCTGGTGGATTGGTAAATTATGCTAAAATGAATAAGGAATAAAAATATAAAAACAAAAGAAAATAAGATAAAAATTAAAAGAAAATTAAAAAAAGAGCATATAAAAAATAAAAAAAATGGAGAAATAAAAAAATCAAATAGGGTCAATAAATTAATAATTAATAATATTAAACGATAAATGGTGATGTAATGGCAGATAGATTGGCCATTTTAGATTATGATAGATGTCAGCCGAGAAGATGTTCCTTAGAATGTATAAAATACTGCCCCGGCGTTAGAATGGGGGAAGAAACCATAGTTATGGATGAAGACCTTGGAAAACCAGTGATTTCAGAAGAATTATGTAGCGGATGTGGTATATGTGTAAAAAGATGCCCCTTTGAAGCCATCACAATTATAGGTCTTCCAGAGGAGCTCACCGAAGATAAGATAGTGCATTCCTACGGTAAAAATAGGTTTAGACTATATGGGTTAATAGCTCCAAGAGAAGGAGTAGTTGGTATATTGGGACCAAACGGTGTTGGTAAATCCACAATACTTAATATATTAAGCGGAGCTCTTATACCAAATTTAAATGATTTCAATGAAGAGCCGAATTATGACAAGGTAATAAAATACTTCTCAGGGACCGAGCTCCAAAAATATTTTGAAGATTTAAAAAATGGAAATATTAAACCTGTCCATAAACCACAGTATATCGATGTCCTTCCAAAGGTTGTAAAAGGAACTGTTGGAGAATTATTAAAAAAGGTAGATGAAAAGGGATTATTTAACGAAATAATAGATGTTTTGGAAATAAAAAACATACTCAATAGAACATTAGATAATCTCTCCGGGGGTGAGCTCCAAAGGGTGGCAATTGCCGCAGCATGTTTAAGAGAAGGTGATATTTATTACTTTGATGAACCTTCGTCATGGCTTGATGTAAGACAGAGATTTAATGCTGCAAAAGTAATTAGAAAAATATCTGAAGAAGAAGGTAAAAAGGTTGTTGCAGTAGAACACGACTTAATAGTTTTGGATTATCTCTCCGACTATATACATATTATGTATGGTATTCCTTCCGCCTATGGGGTTGTAACCCATCCAAGAGGAACAAGGGTTGGAATAAATACATATTTAAATGGATTTTTAAGAGAGGAAAATATAAGATTTAGAAAAAATCCTATTGTATTTGAAAAAAGACCTCCTGCAAATTATTCAAATAGACCATTGCTTTTGGAATATTCAAAGGTTACAAAAACCCTTGGTGAGTTTAAGCTGTCTGTTGAAGGCGGAACAATACACAGAGGGGAGGTAATGGGGATATTAGGACCAAATGGTATAGGTAAAACAACATTTGTAAAAATACTTGCTAAAATTATCAAACCTGATGAAGGTAATGTTTCAAGTGGAGATATAAAAGTATCGTATAAACCGCAGTATATCTCATCCGATTACGATGGAACGGTTAGAGACCTATTGATGAGTATAACAAATATAAATACTTCATTTTATAAATCTGAGATAATAAAACCGTTGAGTTTGGAAAAAATAATGGACTTTGATGTGAAAGATTTATCTGGGGGTGAGCTCCAAAGGGTGGCAATTGCAGCATGTTTAAGTAGGGATGCCGATATATATTTAATAGATGAACCTTCGGCATTTTTGGATGTGGAGCAGAGGTTAAATGTATCAAGGACAATAAGGAGAATGGCAGATGAAAAGGATGCAGCAATGTTTGTAGTGGACCACGATATATTATTCCAAGACTATATATCGGATAGATATATAGTATTCA
Source organism: Methanothermococcus okinawensis IH1 (assembly GCF_000179575.2). Classification (NCBI taxonomy): domain Archaea; kingdom Methanobacteriati; phylum Methanobacteriota; class Methanococci; order Methanococcales; family Methanococcaceae; genus Methanothermococcus; species Methanothermococcus okinawensis. The sequence continues at coordinate 578,669 of NC_015636.1, forward strand.
GCGGTGAGGTCGGTAAAATTGGAAAAGGTTCTTCACCATTGGATAAAAGAAGCGGTGCAAATAAATTCTTAAAGGAAATGAATATAACATTTAGAAGAGACCCCGACACAGGAAGACCAAGGGTCAATAAAGAGGGAAGTCAGAGGGATTTATATCAAAAAGAAATTGGAGAATACTACTATGTGGATGAGTAATTATAAAAATATTAAATATATTTAAAAATATATAAATAGTAGATTTTATATTATTGGAGATATTTAAAGAAAAACTTAAACACCAAAATAACTTTATATATTAATCAATAGATATTTGTTTTAAATTCTTTAAAAAGGTTGCAAATATTTGCAACTAATTATTTTTTAAAAATATCTGTTTTTACATAATATTAGATATATACATAAGATATAATTAACTTCTTAGACCTGAAACTATTGTTAAAACTGTTTCAGATGATAAAGTATATATAGTAAAAATACAAAGTGTTATTTGTAAAAAATTAAATACTCAAAAAATTTTAGGGTGAAAAAATATGGCTATGAGTTTAAAGAAAATTGGAGCAATGGCTATTGGAGGAGCTATGGTAGCTTCCGCATTAGCAAGCGGTGCAATGGCAGCAGCTACAACATCAGGAGATGTTGCAGGATTTATGAAAAATGCAGTTAAAGACGGACAACCAAATGTAGATGTTGTAGTAGGTTCAAACGCAGCAGCAATGGATGTTGTTTCAGCAGCTGATATTGCAGCAAAAATCGGTTCAATGTGCTACAAAACAGGAGCTGTTGAAGACGGTAGTGCTGATTTAGGTGTTCATGTTTCATCTGAAACTGATTTAACCCAGGATTTAAATGCAGTATATGCTGCTGGTGACAAATTTTTAGTATTTACTACTCCAAAAAGAGATTACACAACAGGATTGGGAACAAATGCAATATTAGGTGGGATTGTTGATGATGCACCTACTAAAGCAATTCAACCATTATCAAGATTACCAACATTGATAAGAAATAAAGACATAGACCCTGATGATATTAGCACAGATACATCCGCAGATGCAGCAGAGTTCTTATTAGCATCAGTTCTTAAAAACGGAAAAGACGACTATACCGTAGATACAGGAGACTTGGTATATGGTACATTGGCATTCCAAGATGGACAGTCAACAATAACAAAATTACAACAATTATCAATCGGTATGGAAATCCCATTATTAGGTGAAAACTACAGAATTGTAGATACAGATGATAATAAAATATATTTAGGTAAAGAAGCATACTCTGGCAATATCAAAGAAGGAGAATCCTACGATTTAGGAAATGGATACACCGTAAAAGTTAAAAGTGTATTAATACCAATCGGAGGAGGAAATCCACAAGTAGATGTTGCAATATTAAAAGATGGAAAAGAAGTTGCATCCAAAGATGACCGAGCACCATTTGAATTAAGAAGCGGAGATGTTGGAGTAGATGTATATGATGCATATCAAGATGTTGGTGGAAACTATGGATACGCATCATTAATAATTACAAAAGATGTAAAAGGTTACGAATTAGGTAAAGAATTCACAAAAGATTGGAAAATATATGGATTAACTACTGATGCAGCAGGTGCAGCAGCTACTAAATTAGTTTTAACAGATAATGACTTATCAGAAGGAGCTGTTCCAGCCGGTGCAAAAGAAAAACCAATATCTGACAAAAACACAGGAATACCATTATACGGTTTAGCATTAAAATATACAGGAGATAAAAAAGATTCATTAAAAGACGGAAGTGTTGTTGACTTCGTAAGTGATTATGCAAGTTTAAAATTCACCGACGACGATACAGCAGGTAAATTATTTACAGAATACGAAATGGATGTATCAAAAGACGCTACATTAGATGTTGGACAAAAAACATCAGTATTAAATGCAGACATTACATTAAATGACCTTAAAGCAAATGCACAGCAAGCAGTTCCAGTAACAGCACCAATTGCAAAATTAGATACAGAAGTATCATTAGACAGTGCAGACAAAAACTTAATCTTAGTTGGAGGCCCAGTTGTAAACAAATTAACAAAAGAGCTCCAGGATGAAGGTAAAGTTTCAATCGACAACAACAGCCCAGCAACATTGGCTGTTGTTGATAACGCAGCAAATGGAAATGATGTTTTAGTTGTTGCAGGTGGAGACAGAGACAAAACAAGAGAAGCTGCATTAGACTTAATTAAAAACTACTAAATTCTTTCTTTTTCTTTTTTTTCATTAGATTATATTTATTAATTTAGATTTATAGATTAAAAAGAATAAAAAATAATATTACAATATTTAGCAAATAATAATGGAAATATAAAAAACTTTATCGGAGCTCCGATAATAAGCTTATAATCATTACCCAAATAACTAATCATTAAAAATAGGTAGCGGGGCGAAGATTCAAACGCAACTTTTAGAAAAAGTTGCATCAAAAATCCAACCTCGCTTCGCTTCGGTTGGAGCCTAAAAATAACTACAATTAAACTAATCATTAAAAATAGGTAGCGGGGCGAAGATTTGAACTTCGGATCTCCGGGTTATGAGCCCGGCGGGATGGGCCTGGCTACCCTACCCCGCTTCTTTAACTTAGTCGCAAAATAAAGAAGTAATATATAGTATATAAAGTTTGTTGTTATGTGTTATAATCAATCACAACTGCATTATTTAAAAAACATCATAACAACATAAATTGCCAATATTGCAATCATCATAATAAAAAACATTTGCTGATTCCTAACTATTTTTTTTCTCTTTTTTAAATATTCTTCTCTGCATTTCTCAGAGCAAAATACTTCATCAGGTGGGATGGATATTCCACAATTCAAACAATGTTTATGTTTTTCCATAAAATATCACCAAAATTATTTTTTACTTTGGAACTATAACAGTTCCATGATGCTCACCAGTTATAGCATTTAGTATTTCCTCCGGAGCTCCTTCAATTACCAAAGTTTTTAATTTTGCTCTATCTATAATTTTAGATGCAAGTGGGTCAATTATAGATGAAGAACCTGCTGCTATTGAAGAATTACATGTAATATTTAAGAGCTCCTTTGTAGTCATTTTAGTAAGTTTTTTTGCATCATTATATTTTCTCGGGTCTTTATCATAAACGCCATCAACATTTGTAGCTATAACCAATAAATCTGCATTAATATATTCAGCAAGTGAAGCTGCTACTGCATCTGTTGTATGTGCAGGATGAGTTCCACCCATAACAACGATTTTATTTAAATTTAAAATCATTTCAGCTTCTTTAAAGTTTTCAGGAACCTTCTTTACAACATAGTTTCCAAGGGCAGACATCAAAAGCATGCTGTTCATTCTTGTGGCAAGTATGCCTATTTCATCACAGAAAGCCTCATTTGTAAATTCTCTTGCAATAGAAATGTAATTTCTTGCAGTATTTCCTCCACCTACCACTATACCCAATTCATTGCCCATATCCTTTATCTTTTTAAATACCTCAGCGTATTCTTTTAACTTATCTACTGATGCACCTTCTTTTGGCATTACAACAGAACCGCCCAATGCAAAAACTATCTTCATATTTAGACCTCAATTAATTTTATAAAGCAGCTATAATTTTCACATAATTAAAGTTAAATTATTCTAAAAATTCTATAAACCATTATCATATAAAAAATTATATATAATGCAAAATTACAAAATTATAAAAATTAAATTCTTAAAAAATAATAAAATAGAATAATAATTATAATGTAAATATCTTACATTTTTAATGCCATTTTTACATCTTCAGCTTTTACTGTTTTTCTACCAGCATGTTTTGCTAATTCTGCGGATTCTTTTGCAATATCCATTGCAATATCTTCTAAGGCTTCAACTAATACCTTAGCTGCTTCTTCACTTACTCTTTCAGCACCTGCTTTTTTTAATATTCTTACTACTGGTGCAACTGGAAGTTCTGCCATTATATCACCTCATGATTTTATGGATTTATCTTTGGACTAAGATATATATAAATCTTTCGGAAATAATCTATATACATCTTTTATATCTAAATACAAGGGAGACTATTATATATTATATCATCTGAAAATTTGAAAAATTAGATAAAATGTTTAATATTTATAAGTGATAATTATATAATAAATAATAAAAAAATATAATAAAAAAATAAATTTGGTGATAAACATTAACAATAAAAGATTTAACAAAAAGGATATCATTGAATGGGCGGTTTTTTTAATCGTGCTATTAACGGTTTGGAGCCATGTAAATGTTGTCGTATCAAACAGTATGTATCCAATAATGGAAAGAGGAGATTTTGTAATTGTAGAAAATGCAAATTGGGAATTTAACCCAAATAATGTGCAGGTTGGAGATATTGTTGTATATAAAGCACATTGGCCAAAGTATAAGGAAAATTATATGGATTATATGGTTAAAATAAATAATAAAACCTTAATTGTATTTAGTGGAAATAAAGTTGAACCTGTAATACATAGAGTTATTGAAAAAGTAAAAATTAATAACAGTAATTACATCATAACAAAAGGAGACAATAATCCCACCTATGACCCAGAGCTCATATCCACAAATCAAATAAAACAAAGGGTTGTAACTATAAATGGAAAACCATTGGTAATTCCCCATGTTGGTTATATCTCAATACTTCTAAAAGAATATGTATGGTTGGTAATATTACTTATCGTATTATGGTATGTGTATGATTATTTAAAAAAAGGTAAGAAAGAAAAGGAAGATTTATCTAAAAAATAATAAAAAATAAAAATAATAATACATGTTAAAAATAATAAAAAAGAAAAAACTTATATAATCTCTTTAAAATATTTCAATAATGAAGGAGCATTTTTAACAGCCTTAAATGCTATCTTTTTTACATCCACTTCTTCTAACTTATCATCCATTGCATCAGCCAGTGCATTTAATTCTTTTTCAGTTAATTTTTGAAGAATATTCTTATATCTGAGCTCAGTCATTAAGGTATCATAATACTTTTCCTTCCATTTATTTTCATATTCAATTAATGCATCTACGCTACAATTGTTATTTTTGATACATTTTGCCGCTACTTCACCAGCCATAGAACCGCAACTCATGGATAAATAGATTCCTCCACCAGATAAAGGACTTATTTGTCCTGCGGCATCTCCAACAACTATTATATTATCATCCACAGTTTTTTCTATTGGTCCTCCAACCGGAGCTCCTCCACATTTAAATTCTATTGGTGTGGCATCTTTTAATCTTCCTTCCAAAATAGGATGCTCTATAAATTCATTCAAATAATCAATTGCCTTTTTATGTTTATCAATTACGCCTAAACCAACATTTGCAGTATCTCCCTTTGGAAATATCCAAGCATATCCTTTTGGGGATATATCTCCAAAATAGAATTCCATCATTTCGTTATCAAGTAATTTAACATTCGTCATCTCATATTCTGCACAGGAACACACTTGGGTGGGAATTTTTTTAGACTTTAACCCTGCCATTTCAGCAACAGAACTTTCTACCCCATCTGCTGCTATAACAATTTTTGCCTTTATAATATATTCCTCACCAAGATGACTGACTATTACATCATATCCATTTCCGTTATGTTCCAAATCAACAACCCTACTTTTAACTGCCACCTTTGTTCCTACCCTTGCACTTCTTACTGCAAGGTATTTATCAAATATCTTTCTTTCCACAACATACCCATCCGTTTTTCCTCCGCTTACCTCTATTATTTTACCATTTGGAGCTACTAAATATCCACCTTTTATATGACTCCTTACAAATTGCGGGTCTGGTGTTATTCCAAAATCCTCCATCTTTGGAACAGCTTCTGCACACCTTACAGGTTCTCCAATCTCCTGAGATTTTTCAATTAATAAAGTCTTTGCTCCATTTTTAGATGCATAATATGAAGCCATGCTTCCTCCTGGACCTGCACCAACTACGACCACATCATATTCAGCATTATTTATTAACTCTCTCATATTACTCCTCCAATGCATTTAAGGGACATACTATCATACACAATTTACAATTATTGCATTTTTTGTTATCTATAACAATCATGTTTTCTACCAATTCTATTGCGAGCTCCTTACATACTCCTACACAAGCTCCACAGTATCCACATTTTTCATGATTCACTTTCATAATATCACTTTAAATATTAAATTACTATCATCTTGAATTATATATAAAAGATACTAATGATATTTAAATAATTTTTATTATATTTATGTAGATAATTATGTAGTTATTTCTAATTATTATAAATTATATTAAAAATTTTTCTTGTTAATTATTACTTTATTTTCTTATTATTCTTTTATTATTTTATATTTTTATTATTTTAATTTAAAATTTTATATCTTTATTACTTACCAATCGCGGAACCATTGCCATTAAAACCGCACTTTCACACAAATTTAGTCTGTTAATGCCTCCATTGGTTAAGTATCCTATTATCCCCTCTTTTTTTCCTATATCTTTTATATTATATATTTTTTCTGCTACAACCCCACATTCCTCCCCATGTTTCATTTCTTTTACGAGCTCAGTAGGCACTTGAAATCCCTGAGAAGTTCCAATGGTATAATCCAACCCATCATAAATGGCACAGACATGAACATCCAAATATTTTCTGCCGATTTCAACAAGACCTGCCTCTATACCAACTCCATATAATGAAGATTTAGCTTCAAATGCATATTTTGCCCTGTTTTTTGCCCCTTCTGTTGTTTCATCAAATCCTATTGGCTGTTTGGATACTCCACTATTTGCATCGACCTCTACCACAAGGGTGCTTCCTATCGATTTTTCCATTGCCATTTCAACAGCTTTAACTTTAACGGGATTTTTACTTCCAACTGAAATTACTCTTAATTTATGTCCTGCGGGACCTCCTCTTAATAATCTTGCCTTCTCAGCACATTTAGCACTACCACATAAAAACCTACCAAAAAGATAAGTTGTAGCAGGAGCTCCGCATATTTCACATTTTTTACCTTTGAACATTTTATCACTTTTTATTACTTGCCTCATGTTAGTTATATTTTTATATTTTTATATTAATCTATTATTTTAACTCCTTATTACTATCCTCAACTATTTCAACGCCATACCTTACTACATTACTACTTCTTAAATATGTTCTATATTCTGCAATTTTATAAGACATTTCCATTATGGCTTTTGAATAATTGGCATCCATTGTAATGGTGTTTAAAAAACTTTTTAAATCATTTGGTGATTTTATATCGTATATATCCTTTGCACTACTTGAAATCACAACAGGGGTATTATACTTTTTTGCAAGAGACAAATTTCTTCTAAATGCCCATATAATCCGAGCTCTCTCATAGTATTTCTTTTCCAATAAACTCTTAAAATTTAATTCAATTGCTACCCTGTGGGTACTTCCTAACCTCGCAAGAATATGGTCAATACCATTATCCCTTCGATTTAACTCGGGTGTGGATAATATATCAACATCGTGCATTTCTAATGCCTTTCTACTAATTTTTATAATGCCTCCTTCTACAAGAACCATATCAACTTTATCCCTATATTTTTTAACAGTTTTTAGCATTTCTTTTGATGATTTTGATGATATTTTTATCCCAGAATATATTTTTAATCCATATTTCTCGCCATATTCCTTAGCACATTTTAGTTTTTCATTATCGTATTCATTGTGATACTGAATAAATACAGAACCATACCATCCTAATTCTTTAATCAGTTCAATACCTTCTTCATCAAATATGTGGTTAATATCTACGGGTTTAGTTATCATACTATCCTCTTTAAATTTAAATAAAATTAAAAACATAAAAAAGAAAAAGATAAATTGTAAAAAATAAGGTTTTAATAGTAATAAATAATCCATTAATAAATAAGAATATGTAGTGCAATACTTAATACTCAATATTTAAACATAATACTTATATTAATATTTCACTCTATCCTGTGGAGTTCTTACCTCTTCAATTATTCTTTTTCCTGCGGCTACTTCATCTATACTATGGATTACTCCATTCATTGATTCAATTATATCTTTTATAGGCTCATATTGTAAATCCATTCCTTCTATGGTAATTTTAATATTCTCTGTGGATTTATCGATTTCATAAACTGTAATATTTACTCCATCCACATAATCTAATGCACATAATTTTACAGCTAAATCCGTTAATTTGGGCTCATGTGTTTTTAGAACATCCAACACTATTCTTCTCAGTCCCGGCAATTTTACTCCTCCAATTAGTTATATATTTTTCATTAATAAAATATTTAATTTGATATATATAGTTAATTATAGTTAAGGTAGATATAATAAGGCATAATAAAAAATATTAAATTATAAAAACAGAATGTATAATATATAATAAATACATCTAAAGAAAATATAAAATATTTAATATCTAATCGCCTTTCATCATTCCAATTTTAGCAAGCAATGCACTAAGCTGTATCCTCTCATTTGCTCCTTCAACAATCCTAAAATCACATTCCCCAATTGCTTCAACAAGGGATACCTTTTTTCTTTCTTCAATGTCTAAATTAGGGATTTCCCTAAACATCTGCAATAATATATCTTCACCACTCATTCCCCAATCTATCATCAAATTATATAGGAGCTCCCTTGCCTCAATGAATTTATTGTTTAGTGCGAGCTCTAACATTTTTATAATCTCATCAGGTCGTGCCTTCGATGATACCTTATAAATGATTTCGTCGTTGATATTTTTTGAAACGGTTGCAGCGGTTTGTAATACATTTATGGCTTTTCTCAAATCCCCCTCTGATACATAGATTATAGCATCGATACCACTTTCATCAATAGTAATTCCCTCATTTTCTGCAATTTCTTTAATTTTTTTTATAATATCTTCTCGTTTTAATGGCGAAAATCTAAATATGGCACATCTTGATTGTATCGGAGGAATAATACGGCTTGGATAGTTGCAACTCAAGATAAATCTACATATATCCGAGTATTTCTCCATAGTTCTCCTTAATGCATTCTGAGCATCGCTTGTAAGTGCATCGCTTTCATCTAAAAATATTATTTTAAATGGTGCATCTCCAATAGGTTTTGTTCGTGCAAAATCTTTTACTTTTGTTCTTATTACATCAATACCTCTTTCATCTGAGCTGTTTAACTCCAAAAAATTGTCTCTCCAATTTTCACCATACAAATCCCTTGCAAGACATAACGCCGCAGTTGTATTGTGCAATACTGTTGGTAAATTTCCCCCTATGAAGTTATGATATTTCGGCACATGTAAATCATATATTGTAAAATCCCCTTCCGATGTTTTTACATCTGTGATTTCATCCCAATATAGATTATTTGTTGTTAAGAATAACACATAAGCTATGGCATCCATTAATTTTTCATCATTTAGTGTCTCATTTAGTATTTTAAGTTCAACAGCTCTTATCTCTTCCAATTTAGTTATATCAATATTATCATAAGTTTTTTCTTCAAGATAGGATTGGATACTTGAATTCCATGTGCCCATACTGAGCTCCGCATAACCAACATAATGTTTAGCAAAATATCTCATTGCCTCAATGGTATCTTCAATATTTATATTAAGACATTTAGCAATTTTAAGATAGTCCTTTAAACTTGGTTTTCTTTTACCGTTGATATACTCTAAAATTATATCGCTTTGTATTCCTGTCTTTTCTGAGATATGTTTTTTTCTTTTTTCAACTTCATCCCAATCAATTAATATGGATTTATCAATTAACTTTTTAATAGTTTTTAACTCCTCCAATTTATAATAAACTTTTTTGGATATCTCAAAACTTGTTTTTTTAGTCTCAGCATACCCCAATATTTTTTTATAGTCATTATCAAGTTGTATTCTTAATCTATCTGCAATATATCTTATTTTTGATTTATCAACTGCAATTACATCAAGGTTTGGGTTTTCGTTTTTTAATAATGTTTTTGCTCTATTATATTTATCTTTATCATAGAATCCAATTTCTTCTAAAAATTTTCCAATATTAGATGAATCAGATATTATAACACAATAATAATCCTTATCATGTTTTTTATCATGTTCTGTTTTTAATTTTGATATTATTTCATATTTTGCAAGTGCATAGCATAAATCCTCAGCCATATTTTTGCTTGCAGTATATAATACAATAGAATCATCTTTTATAATTGCATTACAATCAAAATATGCCTTAATAAAGTATTTTAAGGATAAGCTATTCATCACATAATTAGGTATTTTTATTTGAGATTTTTTTCCCCTAAAATCAGTAATTATATTAATTGCTTTTTTTGAATTTACATAGACGGATGGTGTGTTGTCTTTGTGAATTCTTTCTTTTATTTCTGCATCATCAAATAATTTTTGGGTGAGCTCTGCAAATCTCTTTCTAAGCGTGTAATTGTTGTTTATAAATATAATTATGTTATCATTGGTTATGCCATCATTACTACTCATACCAGCATAGCTATTGCCTATAAAATAACCAAGCCACTCTAACATCATGTTTTCATATTTATACTTATGTTCATTGATTAAATTATCTGAATTATTATCATCAAGTGATATATACCTTGAAGTAGCCAATTTATCTCCAATTTTCAGATTCTCGGCTTTCTCCCATTTTATAGTTCCATCTTTTTTATTTACTAACAGTGGATGATATGTTGTTATTTTTAACTCTCTTCCATATTTAGTTTTTATTTTTATTATCTTATTGGTTTTATCCTTATAAACATACTGCACATTGAATCTTTTAATATTCCCATCCTCATCAATACCTAAAACATTTAAATCTTTTGGATTACTTACAAGGGTAGCTCCAAATCTTCCATTACTAATTTTTTCTACAATATCTCCTAAATTCTCAATTTTATTATTTACAATTACTTTTGTATCTCCAGTTAAGCATTTACCAACACCAGGAGGACCGCTAAATAACATATGAGGCATGGATTTCTTTTTTACATAACTTTTAAGTCGTTTTATGATTTCATCATGTCCAGTAATTTCATCCAATGTTTTTGGACGGTATTTCTCCACCCATGGCTTTTCCATATTTTCACCAATGGTTATATTTATCGTTTTATTATTTTTAATTATTTTATTATTACTTTATACTATTATTTTTTTATTATTGCTTTATTTATTTTATTTATCTTTATACTTTAATTTAATTAATTTAATAATTTTTTAATTATTTATTTAGAGCATAATTTAGAACTTCACCAAATCTTGATTTTACAATAGCTCTTTTACCTAAAACTTTTGCATGAGCATCCAATTCAATAATGGCATAATCGTAAATCTCTTTTATCGGATAATATAACCTTGGACCATCGCTTATCCCAATAGTTATTACATCTTTATTTATTTCCTTTAACTCTTCAATAGGCAGTGCATGGGGAACTCCTGAAACTATTACAATATCTGGGTTAATTTCCTTTAATATATTTACAGCCCTTTTTCCAGTAATTGGGTATTCATCTAATCCACCAGTAATATAATCTATATTTATATTATTTTTTGAATATTCATTTAATATATTTTCTGCATCTTTTCTAACCTTTTTAAATCCTATATTTTTATCCAAATTGACTATATTTATTATATCAATATTTTCGATATTTATGTTCTTTTTATTTTTATCAATATTATTTTTTATTTTATTAATTATTTTATTAATCTCAACAAGTGGATGAGCAAATAAATATGCAGTCTCCTTTTTAGCATTTAAAACACAGGCGATTTTTAAATTATTATTACTGTTGTTATTATTATTGTTATTAATATTATTGCTACTATTATTAATATTATTATATTTATTTATATATTCAGTTATTAAATTTATTACCTCGTCTAAATCATCTTCATAGGTTGGTTTTATATATTTACTTTTAGCCATGCCTCTGGTTTTTTCAACTTCTGTGGCTTTTATAAGCATTTCTTTTTGCCTATTAAATTCTTTTTCATCAATTATTCCCAAATTTAAACAACTTTCCATGGTTTTAATGGCTCCAATAGTATTATCGTTCATTCCACTATGGACTTCAACTGGAATAATCACTACATCCCTATTGTCATTATAATCATCAACTGGTGCATACAAATCCTCACCAATTATCATACTTACACAGGTCCCAACAATACCTATGAGATATTTATTTTTCTCGGATTTGTTTTTCTTTAAATAATCTATTACATCAGCTATTGTATTACTTAATTTTTCCTGAGCTCCGAATATAAAATCATTCTCATCCATGGCAGTTGTGAAAACTCTAACTCCATCCAATTCTAAAAGTCTTGCGGTTCTAAAACAGCAACCACTTGGTCCATGCATAATTATAGCATCAACCCCAATATCCCTTAGCTGATACATTGATGCGGCTATTGGTGATGGTCTAGGGTGCATTATCATTTTATCATCCTTATCTTTCTAAATACTAAATATACGAATAAATATAAATTAAAAATCTATAAAATAAATGGAATAATTAATAAAATTAAAATAATTGATAAATAATAAAATAACTAAATAAAATTAATTATATCATGGTTTTAATCCACCATATAACAATGCCTCGGTTTCATTAAATCCAGCCATTAAATTCATATTTTGGATTGCCTGACCACTAGCCCCCTTTACAAGGTTATCTATTGCAGAAACCATAACAAGTCTTCCATATTTATCCACTTCAAATCCTCCAATATCACAGAAATTTGAACCCCTAACCCCCGTCAATGTAGGAGCTCCTTCATCAAATATTCTTACAAATGGTTCATTTTTGTAGAATTTTTTATAAATATCAATTACCTCAGCCCTCTTAACATTTTCTTTTAAAAAGGTATGAGTAGTTGTCAATATTCCCCTAGTAATTGGTGCAAGATGTGGCGTAAATGATAATTTTATGTTTTTGTTGGTTAATTTTTCCAGTTCTTTTTCTATCTCTGGGCTGTGTCTATGTGTTGTAAGTTTATAGGGTTTTATATTCTCATTTACATTTGGAAAATGAGTAGTTTCTGATGGATTAACCCCTGCACCACTAACACCAGTTTTTGAATCAACAATTATTCTATCTTCTATTAAATCCTCCTTTACAAGTGGTGCCAATGCCAAAATTGCACCAGTTGGGAAGCACCCAGGATTTGCCACAAGTTTTGTTTTTTTAATATCTTCTCTGTGGAGCTCAGGTAATCCATATACTGCATCAAGTTTTCCCGTATGTTTTAGGTTATACCATTCTTCATATGTGCTAATATCTTCAAATCTGTAATCCCCACTTAAATCAATAATCTTCATGCCTTTTTCATATAATTCAGGCACTATATGCATTGAAGCACCATGTGGTGTTGCACAAAATACAAAGTCGGAATCAATATCAGCAGGAAAGATATTTTTAAATGTTGTATTGTCAAGGTTTTTAATGCCTTTTAAATTTGGATGTAGTTTTGTTATTTTCACTCCATCCATTTTTCGTGAAGTAATATATTTTATTTCAACCTCTGGATGATTTGAAAGTATCCGCAATAACTCGCTCCCTGTATATCCTGTTCCTCCAATTATTGAAACTGTTATCATATAATCACCCTATATATTATCTTATATTATTTTTTTATTATTATTCTATGTTTTTTGTTTTTAATTTTTTCATATTTATTCTTATAATTGTTATTTTTAATATTATTATATTAATATTATTAACTTTATTCATTTAATACTAAAAATTTATCTTTTATCTCCCTTACTAAATCAACTACATATTTAACTTTTTTATTTTTTATAATTATGCTATCGGATGTTGCCACTATTTCTTTATTCATCAAAATATAATCACAATTTTTTACACAGAAAACTTCACCATCTATATTGTATTTTTCCATCAAGGTTCTTATTTTTTTGGAGAGCTCACCACTTTTTGATACTTGGGCATCAAAATAAAATATTGGTTTTATGTTGTAATATTTAAATAGTTTAAAAAGTAAATTTATAGCTTTTTCGGTATATGTATTAATTTTATAGTTTCCATAAATCCCCATAAAATCTCTATATATCCCATCATCACATAAAACAATCTTATTTTTTAGAAATGCTTCAATTCCAATTAATACATTATAGCCATCAATATTTATTTCCCCATTTGATAATTTCTCAATATCTATTAATTTACTTTTTACAGTTTTTATTTCCTCATCGGTATGTATAGTCCTAATAATTTTTAACCTGTCTCTTTTTGGGATTTTATAATGATTACAAACAACATTTAGAGCATAATCCTTTTTATAGCCTCTATTTATCAAATATTTGAAATCCTTTTTAGCCTCGTTTATTTTTTCATTGGACATATTTCCTCACATTCTTTGCAAAATATACAGGAATCTATATCAACTTTAATTATACAGGATTTTACATAATCAGCTGGGGATAACATTGCATGCATCGGACAAAAATCTATACAAATTGAGCAATTTTCACATTTTTCAGGATTTATTGAAATCTTGCAGTTTCCTTTTTCATCATTCTCAAAGTAGATAGCTTTATTAGGACATTTTGTAATACATAAACCACAATTATTGCATTCATTTGTGATAACGGGGGTGTTAGGCATTGGAATTTCATTTTTTATAATGGGTATGGAACATACCAATGCACAGTATCCACATTTTGTGCATTTATCCTTATCAATTGTAAATCTATCCAATAAAATAGCATTGTTTGGGCAGACATTCATACAAGCCCCGCAATGAGAACATATTATATTTCTAAATTTAAATATTTTTATAGCATTTGTTGGACATACCTTGACACACAAGCTACAAGCTATACAGTTATCTAATATCGGATGTTCTGTTTTTTTAAGTTCTTGAAATTCATTTTTTTTAAATACATTTTTAAAAATCTTTTTTAATAAATTTCCCTTATTTATTACCATATTTGCCCATCATTTATTTTATTACTTAATTTTTCCTTTCTTAATATATATTATTAATAGAATTTAAATTTAATTTAAATATATTTAAATATATAAATTAATATTTATAAAACAAAACGCCCTGGCCGGGATTTGAACCCGAGTCACAGGAGTGACAGTCCTGTATGATAGGCCGAGCTACACCACCAGGGCAAATGTATTAAATATATAAAAAAAGGCTGACAGCGTCATCCTGTTCCCACCGAAAGGCAGTACTTAGGATATCGCTGGAGGGCTTAATTTCCGAGATCGGAACGGGATCGGATGTGGCACCTCCGCTATGACCGTCATGCCAAAAAATGCCAATTAAAGCTTAAAGCGGGCCCGAAGGGATTCGAACCCTCGACCGCCTGGTTAAAAGCCAGGCGCTCTACCAGACTAAGCTACGGGCCCAAAATTCTTAAACTCCCATTATTGTATTTTATTGATAATATATTATTAAACGCCCTGGCCGGGATTTGAACCCGAGTCACAGGAGTGACAGTCCTGTATGATAGGCCGAGCTACACCACCAGGGCAAATGTATTAAATATATAAAAAAGGCTGACAGCGTCATCCTGTTCCCACCGAAAGGCAGTACTTAGGATATCGCTGGAGGGCTTAATTTCCGAGATCGGAACGGGATCGGATGTGGCACCTCCGCTATGACCGTCATGCCAAAAAATGCCAATTAAAGCTTAAAGCGGGCCCGAAGGGATTCGAACCCTCGACCGCCTGGTTAAAAGCCAGGCGCTCTACCAGACTAAGCTACGGGCCCATGCGTAAAGTCCGGCGGGCCGGATTTGAACCAGCGACATGCGGATCTACAGTCCGCCGTTCTACCACGCTGAACTACCGCCGGATAGTTATTAATTAATAAGTGGTGGGCCTGCCCAGATTCGAACTGGGGTCTCAGGATCCCAAATCCCAAAGGATGGACCAGGCTACCCCACAGGCCCTATTAAACATAAGCATTCTAAACATCAAGCCCCGGGGGGGATTCGAACCCCCGACCACCTGATTACAAGTCAGGCGCTCTACCAGGCTGAGCCACCGAGGCATTTTGTTTGCAAACTGAATAATGATATTCTACTATATAAACCTTTTGATTTCAATAATTTAAATTAATTAATAAATCTTATAAAAATAAAATATATAAATTAAATTTAATCCCCTCTTTTTGCAAGGAGCTCCTTCTCAGGAATGTCTTCAATGTTAATTCCAACCATTGCCTCTCCAAGGTTTTTACTTACTTCTGCCACTACATCAGGTTTATCATAGTTGTATGTTGCTTCAAC
Source organism: Methanothermococcus okinawensis IH1 (assembly GCF_000179575.2). NCBI lineage: Archaea > Methanobacteriati > Methanobacteriota > Methanococci > Methanococcales > Methanococcaceae > Methanothermococcus > Methanothermococcus okinawensis. The sequence continues at coordinate 594,939 of NC_015636.1, forward strand.
AATAGCTTTTGCTCTCTCTGCTGGATTTCCTGATTTGAAAATGCCTGAACCTACAAATACACCGTCACATCCCATTTGCATCATCAATGCAGCATCTGCTGGTGTTGCAATACCTCCTGCTGCGAAATTAACCACGGGTAATCTTTTTAATTTTGCCACTTCATATACCAAATCTAATGGAACTTTCAATTCATTTCTTGCCATTTGGACGAGCTCCCTATCAAGTCCCATTTCATAATATCCAACAACTCTTGCAATACCTTCATTTACAGCTCTCATGTGTTTTACAGCTTCAACAACATTTCCTGTTCCTGCTTCCCCTTTTGTCCTTATCATTGCAGCTCCTTCATCTATTCTCCTTAAAGCCTCTCCAAGATTTCTTGCACCGCATACAAATGGAACTTTAAATGCTTTTTTATCGATATGATTTACATCATCAGCAGGAGTTAATACCTCACTCTCATCAATCATATCAACGCCGATTGCCTCTAAAACCTGTGCTTCAACAAAATGACCTATTCTTGCCTTAGCCATTACAGGAATTGATACAGCATCCTTTATTTCCAATATCATTTCAGGGTCTGACATTCTTGCCACTCCACCCTGAGCTCTTATATCTGCTGGGACTCTTTCCAAAGCCATTACCGCAGTAGCTCCTGCTTCCTCAGCAATCTGAGCCTGTTCAACATTTGTAACATCCATCACAACGCCATGTTTTACCATTTTTGCAAATCCTCTTTTTAAAATGTCTGTTCCAACTTTTTTCATAATATGCCTCTTTTATTTTTTATTTCTTAATACTATTTAATAATATATCTAATATAATTAATTTTTAATATAATTTAACATAAATTTTTACATTCATTTTAATTATTTTTTTATATTTAACATTATCGAATTAAATATTGTTCCTTAGTTTATATTTAATTTTATTTATTATGGTATTATTTTATAATTACCGTTAATCTTATTCAATATACTATCCTTCCTTTCCAATTAATGGAACAAATGCTACTTCGCCTAAATTCTTTTTTATTAGTTTATTACCTTTTTTTTCCAATAAAATCAAATTTTGAAAGTACTGCCCAACAGGAGCTACTAATTTTCCCCCATCTTTTAGCTGTTCAATTAATGGTTTTGGAATGTCTGGACCTGCTGCTGTTATGTATATTCTATCATAGGGTGCAAGAGGTTCATATCCCAATGTCCCATCCCCACAAATTACTATCACATTATCATATCCTAACTCCCTCAATACATTTTCAGCCCTTTCAGCCAGTTTTGGAATTCTCTCTATTGTAATTACCTGTCCATTTTTTCCAACAATCTCGGCTACAACTGCGGCATGATAACCAGAACCTGTTCCAACTTCAAGAACCCTATGACCTTCTTTTAAATCAAGAGCTCCGCACATCATAGCCACCATGTGAATAGCCGAAATTGTTTGACCATAACCGATACTTAATGGTGTATCAATATATGCATAATCCCTGAGCTCCTCTGGAACAAACTTATCTCTTGGAACTTTTAAAAGAGCCTCAGCTACCTTTTTATCTTTTATATATCCTTCCCTCTCCAATCTTTCCACTATTGGAATCATCTCTTTTATTATCATTGAATTACCCCCTATCTTAACTTATTATTTAATTTGATGATGATGATTTTTTTATTAATTATATTATTAATTTTATTAACTTTATTTTCTACTACTATTTTTATTTTTATTATTATTTTTATTTTTTTATTTATTGTTTTATCCATTATTTACTATTATTTATTCCACTTTCCTCATGGCAAGATACGCCCCGACACATACTATAAATGAAATAATGGCGGAAAACTTATACATATTAGACAATCCAATACAGTCTGCAACAAATCCAAGAGCTAATGCACCAATAACCATGCCAATGTTCAAACTTGTGGTAAAAAATCCCATGGCTTCTCCTTTTTTATAATGCGGGATATCCTTCATAGCCAATGCATTTATACTTGGAGAAGTCATGGCTCCCCCAATAGACATAACTACTAAGGATACCAACATGCTTAAAAATGAATGAGATAATGAAAGGGCATAGACCCCCAGAGCTCCTACAATCAACCCCACATACATAATGGAAATCCCTGCTGTATCGTAAATTTTTCCAAATTTTCTTTGAAGAACACTTGAAATTAAATTGGATGAGGATATTAAAAATCCAATGGAGGCTACTCCAATATGGTAATCAGAAGCATAAACTGCCAAATAGCTTGCAATACCTGCATTTATAGCCATGTATAATGTATTTACGATATAGGATACTGAAAAATTCTTATTTTTTAAAAATTCTAATGAGATTAATTTCTTATTAAAACTGTTTCCCCTGATTATATTGTTGGAAATATACTTACATTTTCCAGTCCTATCGACTACTACATTTTTTAATTTAAAATAGCTAACTAAAAATGCAATAAATGCCAGAGCTCCGCAAAAATAAAATGGTGTTCTTATGCCATACCACGCTGCAAGAAATCCTCCTATAAGAGGACCCATGGCAAATCCAAGTGTAATTGCCGAACTAAATATTCCCATATATTCCCCAAGTTTTTCTCGGGGAGCAACGGTTGCAACATAGGCACCGGCAACAGGTGTAATAAATGAAGAAAATACCCCATTAAACGTCCTAACAACTACCAATCCAATTACTGAGCTCACAAATGCATACATCACTGTAAATATACTGCAAAAAAATGTTCCAATTACAATAAATATTTTTTTACCGTATTTATCGGATAAACTTCCAATAGGAATTTGAGCTATGGTTCTTGCAATTGCAAAAGAACCAAAAATAAGCCCCACTTCAAAATTTGATGCTCCCAACTGTTTTGCATAAATTGACATAAGTGGGGCTATCAAACCAATTCCAAGCATTGTTACAAATGTGGTAATCCACAATACAATTACAATATCCATTGGATTTACTTTACCACCATCTTTCATAGAGGCACAATTACCCTCACTCTTAGCATTACTCATTATTTATCCCTATTTTTTACACTGTCCCTAATTTTACATTTTTATATTTTCATATTTTGCATTTATTATATCTAATTAATGTTATAATTGATACAATAATAAATTATAATTGATACAATAATAAATTGATATGCTATAATATAAGGTAATATACCCTATTTTATAATTTATTATATTTTTATTATTTACAACCAGCCATCCAGCGTTAATTTGGGTTCATACCATCTTATTTTTGGTGGAGTTTTCATTATCTTTCCATATTCCCCACCGCCTCCTGGATAAATATATATTTTGTTTCTTCTAAACAAATCAACTGTTTTTCCAACCTTTTCGTTTATTTTTACTAAATCCGATATATCAACATTTGTAAGGATATTAATCTCATTATGGTATAAATTAATATACTCATACCAGAGAGATTCCACAGCTTTTGTTTCTATATTTTTTCCAATTGAAAGGGCTATAATTTGAGATAGAGGTATTATCTTATAATACGGCGGTCTAAAATCTGGATGGATAATTTTTTTATCCTTGGATAACTCCAAAGTTCTATCATACACACCTTTTTTAATTCTTCCGCCGCATTCAGCACATTTAAAATTTAACTTTATGGCATCTTCAATATGGTATCTTAAATAGCAGCTTGAACATGCCGTTAAATGATACTTTCCAAGTGCAGGGTCAAGACCATAATTCGCAACAATCTTATTATTTTTTATAGCTGTTTTTATCTCTTCAAAATTTTCTTCAAAATCTCCAAGATTTTCTATTTCAACTTGGTTAAATTCCCTTCCAAGCCTATGTGGATGGTAAGAATGAGCATCTGAATTGCTTAAAAATGGAATGTCGCGGAGCTCCTCCACCATGTCTGCCATGTCAGTATCTGCTGATAAACCGAGCTCTAAGAAATCAGGTTTTTTTTCATAACAATCATATATTGAATTGAATGATTTATACAAACTTGTATATGGTGTAAAAGCATGAGCTGGTCCGATTAATCCTCCCACATCCCTGACTATTTCTAGAAGTTCTTTGCCCCCTAAAACAATCCTTGGTCTTCCCTCAGTATCAATATTTTTAGAATATTTTTTTAAGATATTTCTTAGTTCCTCAACTTTTGGGATATTTGGCAAAAAAACTAAATGATGAACACGGTTTTTATCTTCTATTTCAGTAGTTAAAAGCAAGTGGTTGCTATCCTTATATTTTTTAATCTCTTCAAGGTATTTCGGATGAAGGCAATCCCCTGTGCCAATAATATCAAGTCCTTTTAGTTTTCCATATTTTAATATATGCTCAATATCCATATACTTTGAGGTTCCCTTTGCAAATCTTGAATGAATGTGCAAATCTGCATTTATAATCATTATAACCACCTTTTTAAAAATAAAGATAAGAAAAAGATAATAGTTATAAACCATGATGTATGAAAGACAAAAGATATAAAATAATGATATACAAATAACCAAATATAACAAAATATACTATAAAACTAAGAATAATTAAAAATAATTATAAAATAGATAACATAATAAAATATTAAAAATAAAAATTTATTCGAGCTCCTTTAAAAATGAAGCTATTTTTTGAACCACAACTTTTGCTTCTTCCTCATTTTTTGGATATATTAGGTTCAATCTTGGTATTTCCCTTCTTCTTATAAGATATTTTGAGAGCTCATTTGTTCTTGCACATCCCACACATCCAAAGGCTATGGGTGCCTCATTCATAATAATTGCAGCATCTGCCTCTTCAATTAAAGGACCTATTAAGGACATTCTTCCCCTAACTCCTGATGGAACTTCAATTGCCGCATATTTAAGCCCTTTTTTAGGGTCTTCATCAGTCATATTCAAAGGCGGACTGTCAATTTCCGCAGTTCTTACTTTTTCACCAATTACATTATTTAACATTAATGGCTTATGTCCGAATCGCTCCACTAAATCTCCCAATATAAGACTATTTGGTGGGTAAATAAATATTTTTTTCACAATATCACCAATTAATTCTATGGAATATATATTTAATTTTATATTTAAATTTATATTTGATTTACATTATTAATTTTTATTTTTACATTTTTGGATAGGCATCATCTGGTAGAAATTTGTATAATTCAGGTCGTCTTGAAAGAGCCAGAACATCCTCAAAAATTCCAGCGGTTACATCAACAACACCTATTGCACCCAATACTTCATCACCATCTTTTATAGGCACAACAATTACTGGTAGTCCTGTATATGGCCCCATTGTAGCACTTACCCTTAATGTCTTCCCCAATTTTATGGCAAGTTTCATAACATAACCTTCATAATTATCATCTACAATTTCTCCCTTTTCAATCCTTACTCCGGGTTTTTCCTTAGACCTCATAGTCACTGGGACTTTATTTACCAATAAATGCACAGCATAAGCTATTGGTAGAATTTCCTTAGCTTCCCCTTTTTTTAAGCTTTCCTTTAACATAATTTCACCATCTTTTTGATATATTTTTAGTAATTATATATATCATTTATTAATATTTAAAAATAACAGATAATTAAAATAGATATAATAATAGATATAATAATAGTAGATGTAAATTATAAAAAAATAAGTATAAATAGAATTTATATATACAGCATAATGTCAAACATATAATATAAAACATAACGGATAAAACTAAAATAAACTGCAATTATGACTTATATATTATTAATTATTTATAAGTATATAACTGATATATACTAACTTAATCATGGTGATAATGTGAAGGTATTATTAATAGGTGGAGGAGCTCGGGAGCATGCCATAGCAGGAGCTCTTAAAAAAAATAATTCTGTAAAACTATATACCCTTATGAAAAACAAAAACCCGGGAATATCTAGAATCTCAGAAAAGGTTTCATTAAATGCCGAAACTGATTTAGATGCAGTGAAAAAATTTGCAGAAGAAATAAAGCCCGATTTGGCAGTAATAGGTCCAGAAGCTCCTTTGGGTGTGGGCGTTGCAGACATGTTATGGGATATGGACATTCCAACAGTGGGACCTAAAAAACTCCCTGCACAAATTGAAACAAGCAAAGAATTTATGAGAAACCTGTTCAAAAAATATAATATAAAAGGTTCATTAAAATACGCTGCATTTGACAGCTACGATGGAGTGGAAAAGTTTATAGATGAAATGACAAATTTAGATATAGATGTTGTTGTTAAACCTGTTGGATTAACAGGAGGAAAAGGAGTCAAAGTTGTTGGTGAGCAGTTAAAGGACAATGAAGAGGCTAAGAAATATGCAAAGGAAATATTTGAAAAAAGCATTGGCGGTGGAAAATTAATTATTGAAGAAAAACTCGTCGGTGTTGAATTTACATTACATGGTTTTGTTGATGGAAAAACAATAACATTTATGCCCGCAGTTCAAGACCATCCTCATGCATACGAAAATGATAAAGGTCCTATCACGGGGGGTATGGGTTCATACTCTTGCCCCAATCATAGCCTACCCTTCTTAACAGAAGATGATTTAAATGAAGCAAAGGAAATAATGAAAAATACAGTAGATGCCATTAAAAAAGAAGTAGGGCCATATCAAGGATTTTTATATGGTCAATTCATGCTCACAGCAGATGGACCAAAAATTATAGAATATAATGCAAGATTTGGAGACCCTGAGGCTATGAATTTGCTACCTATATTAAAAACTGACTTTTTAGAGGTATGTAATGCCATAGCAAATGGTGAATTGGATAAATTAAACATAGAATTTGAAAACAAAGCAACGGTTTGTAAATATGTAGTTCCAGAAGGATATCCATTGAATCCCGTAAAAAATAAAGAAATATTTGTTGATGAAGATAAAATAAATGAAATTGGTGCAATATTATTCTATGCATCTATAAACGAGAATGATGGGAAATTATATATTACAGGTTCAAGAAGTGCAGCAGTTGTTGGGGTGGCAGATACCATTGAAGAAGCAGAAAAAATAGCAGAAAATGCTATACAATACATAAAGGGAGATGTATTTTATAGAAAAGATATTGGAACACTAAATTTAATAAATAAAAGAATAGAAAAAATGAATAATCTTAGAAAATGAATAAGTAGCAAAATATATAAGATATATGACTGATTATCATAGTTTAATATATACTAATTATATGTAAAAATTTGATACATGAATATATGGAAATATTAATATCTAAAATAAGAAATACTAAACTTTATAAGTAATAATATACCATAATCATTAGAAAATATAAAAAAGAAAATATAAAAAATATATTCATTCAATAAAATAAAAAGAGTGGATAAGATGAAAAAGTTAGATTATGAAAAGCTTTTAATGATTCCAGGACCTACAATGGTTCCAAATACCGTTTTAACCTCAATGGCAAATCCAATAATTGGACATAGAACAAAACAGTACAGCGAATTATTGGAAGATACCGTAGAAAAAATGAAAAAGGTCTTCATGACAAAAAATGATACCTATTTCATTACAGGTTCAGGGACCTCAGCAATGGACATGGCTATTTCAAATACTGTTGATAAAGGGGATAAAGTATTAACAATTACAAATGGAAACTTTGGAGAAAGATTCTACAATATAGCTAAGGTATATAAAGCAGATATTATTAGATTAGAAAATGAATGGGGCGATTGTGCAAAACCTGAACAGGTAAAAGAGATTTTGGATGAGAACCCAGATATTAAGGTAGTAACCATAATTCACAATGAGACCTCAACAGGTGTAAGGAACCCTATTGAAGAAATAGGAAATATCGTTAAAGACTATGATGCATTATATGTCGTAGATACCGTTTCATCACTTGGTGGGGATTATGTAGATGTGGATAAATTTAACATCGATATCTGTGTTACAGGCTCACAAAAATGTATCGCAGCTCCGCCAGGAATGGCAGCAATATCGGTAAGTGAAAAGGCATGGGATGTAATCAATAAAACAGAAACAAAATCATTCTACTTAGATATTAACGCATATAAAAAGAGATATGAAAGTAAAAAAGAAACTCCATATACCCCATCAGTTACATTAACCTACGCTATGAATGAAGCTCTTGAATTGGTGCTTAATGAAGGTCTCGAAAATAGATTTAAAAGGCACGAAAAACTTGCAAAAGCTACAAGAGCAGGATTAGAAGCTATGGGCATTGAATTATTTGCAAAAGAAGGGGCAAGGTCAGTAACTGTAACCTCTGCAAAATACCCAGAAGGGATAAAAGATTCAGAATTCAGAGGTTTGCTTGCAGATAAATACGGCATACTTGTAGCAGGTGGTCAAGCTCAGGTAAGCGGAAAGATATTCAGAGTAGGCCATATGGGAATGGCTAAGGAACATCATATCTTGGGAACATTGGCTGCTATTGAAATGGCATTTAAAGAATTGGGATGTGATGTAGATAGCGGAATTGATGCTGCAAAAGAAATATTAAAAATATAACTACATATACTATAATATTATTTTACTCTATTTTTTTGTTTTTATATTTTAGTATTTTTTTAGGTGAAATCTTGAAAATAATTATTGGAACAAGAGGAAGCAAATTAGCACTTGCCCAAACATATTATATAAAAAATCTTTTGGAAAATTTAAATGAAAATCTAAGTATAGATGTAAAAATTATAAAAACAACAGGGGATAAAAATCAAAAATCAAAATTATCGGAGCTCGGGTTGGGGGTCTTCACAAAAGAATTGGATACTAAAATGTTAAATAATGAAATAGATATAGCTGTCCATAGTTTAAAGGATGTTCCTACGGTATGGAATGAAAATTTAACAATATCTGCAACTCCTAAAAGAGAAAGCTACCATGATTTAATAATATGGAATAAAAATAACGATATAGACATTGAGAAGGATAATTTAATAGTGGGGACTTCCAGCATCAGAAGAAAGGCTTTTTTATCTATTAAATATCCCAATTTAAAGACAAAACTATTGAGGGGAAATATTGATACAAGGTTAAGGAAATTAAGAGAAAATAACTACGATGCTATTATTTTGGCAGAAGCTGGATTGAATAGATTAAAAATTGATTTATCAGAATTTAATTATAAAAGATTAAAAATACTTCCAGCTCCTGCTCAGGGGGTTATAGGTGTTGCTTCAAGAAAGGATGATAAAGAAATAATAGATATTCTTAAAAAAATAAACGATAACAAAACATATTTAGAATCCATCGCAGAGAGATACGCATTAAGGGAATATGGCGGTGGATGTCAAGCACCCTTCGGAGCTCTATCTAAATATGATACTAAAAACAATGAACTGTATTTAACATGTGATGTTGTTTATACTCTAAATGGTAAAAATAATATTATCTCAAAAGAGGATAAAATCCAATGTGATATTGAAGATATACATTTAGCCAAAAAAATAGGTATTAAACTTGGAAAAGAGATAAAAGAGGCAGAATCAGAAAAATCAGAAAAACATATATTATAATTGAATATATTATAACCTATCTAATAATTAACAATAATCACTATTTAATTTCATACAATGGATAATCATTCCATCGATAACTATATATATTATTATATTATATTTAGGATATCATAAGGAGGGATATAATGAATAACACCGTATATGTGGGAAATAAAGGTGTAATGAACTATGTTCTTGCAGTAATTACACAGTTTAACACAGAAAACGCAGATAAAGTCAGAATTAAAGCAAGAGGCAGAGCTATTAGCAGAGCCGTAGATGTAGAAGAAATGGTCAGAAATAGATTTTTGCCAGATATTAAAGTGGAAGAGATAAATCTTGGCACAGATAAAGTGAAAAATGAAGATGGCAAAGATGTTAATATATCCACAATTGAAATAGTATTGTCCAAATAATTTATATCATATTAATTTTATATAGTTTAGTTTATTTTTTATAATTTTCTATAATTTTCTATATAATTTTATTACTTTTTTGAAATATATATTATTTATTAATAACATTTAAATAATACTATGGCATAAAATTATACTAAATATATTATAAGATATAACTACATTAAAATACATTAAAATATGGGAGGTAATATTATGGGAATAAATGAAAATGAAAAAAAGATTAAGAGGTTACTTCATAATTTAAAGCACACCGAAGAACATTTAGAGGAGCTCATATCATCCATTGAAAATTGTGGTTTAAATCCAGAAACTTATAAAGAATTGTATGAAAAATTAAAAGAGGAAAATAAAAAATTAAAAGAAAAATTGGAATAATAAAAAAATATATTATAACATATAAATATTATTTCACTATTTTTAATATATTAGTATATTAATTAATTATCATATTAATTAGGACAGTATTTTATCCATCATATTTAGCTCCAAAGCCAATTTTATCTCCCTTGCTATTCTCTGACCCATACTAAGTGGTTCTCCATGGTATAAAAATGAGTATGGGCTTCCATTCATAAAGGAGTTTGTTCCGCCATCTATTCTTGCACTCATTTCAAATACCACAATTTCCAAGTTTTCATTACACAGTGTTTGAAGGCAGAATGGACCAATCATTCCCGGAGATACAAGTTCTCCTGCTTTGGCTACTAATTTATCACCCATTTCAAATACTTTTGGAAGAAGACTCTCCCTTATTACTACGGGAAAATTTCCACTTATAACATAGGATGGGTCTATGTCGAGCTCAGTTTGGTCTTTTGCAGGCACCCTAACAATTCCATCGATATTGCTTTCATACCTCCTATCCATTCCCATTAATTCTACCTGGTTTTTTAATGGAGAATGGAAATAGTGAATGCAGTAATTTGTCCCTACAACATACTCCTCTATATGGGCATTTCCAATATCTTCATCTGTTAATATACCTTTTGATTTAAAATATTCTGCTTTTTTCCAAAATTCCTCTGTTGTTGAACATGGGAAATATCCTCTTCCCCCTCTTGCACCAGGAAATTTAACCATAACAGGTCCGTCTATCTCATCAGGACTATTATATTTTTTAGGGATTCTTAAACCACTTTCTTTTAAAAGTTTTCCTTCTAAATCCCTCTCAGCTTCCCATCTCAATATCTTTCTGTTCCCAAACATTGGAACCTTAAAGTCATTCTCTACATTATCTAGTCCGCAGTATGCAATAAAGGAACCGTGCGGAACAATTATGGCATTCATTTCTCTTAATTTTTCCTGAATTTCTTCATTTGATATGTCTGAAAAATTATCCACATAAATAAACTTATCTGCAACATTAAATCTTTTATATGGAACATCCCTATCTTTTGTTGTAATTACTGCTGTTGAAAAACCTTCCAATTTTGCTCCTTTCAATATATGGAGTGAAGAATGGCTACCAACTGTGGCTATGGTTATTTCATCCCTGTTGTATCCATCAAATATGCTTAAAATTTCTTCCTTTGAAATCATTTTTTCACCAGAAATTTATATGCAATGCACTAAAAAAATAGATAATATATCTTTAAAAGTTCATTTATATATATTTTATCATTATTATTCATTATAAAAATAAAAATAAAAAGAATTATATTATATATTAATATTTAAATAAAAATAAAATTATAAATAATTATTTTTCAATGCTGACAACTTTTATCGTGAATATTAGCGTTTTTCCAGCCATCGGGGAATTAAAATCTAAAACTACATGTGTATCATTTACCTTTATAATTTTAGCCGGAGCTCCCCTAACATATATATACTTACCAACTATTGGTGTTATATTTGCTTTTTTAAATGCCTCTGTTGGTACAGGTATTATCAATTTATCGTTTCTAAGACCATAAGCATCTTCTGGTGGAATAGTAACAGTTTTATTCTCTCCCACATGCATTCCGATTACTGCATTTTCAAAACCCTTAATTAATCTACCATCTCCAACGGTGAAATTTAAGGGTTTATAGTCTCTGTTGGGATTATATATCCCGTTTTTTATTGCAACGCTTTTAATTGATGTGTCAAAAACAGTGCCATTTTCAAATTTACCGATATAATCCACAGATACTGTTGTTCCATTTTTAACTACCATACTGGATGTATTGGAGGAGCTCACACATCCTGATAATGCAGTTGATAAGATTATTAAACTACCAAAAATAATGGATAATTTTGTAAAAGTGCATAACCTTAATTTCATTGTTTCACCAAATAATCCAAATATTGGAATAAATAATAAATGTAATATTAATAATAAATAATGATTAATATACTTATTGATATTTTAAAAAATTAAAATAAAAAGAAAATAAAATTAACTTATTCCTTAACATCTACAAGCTTTATTGTAAATATTAAATTCTTTCCTGCCAATTGATGATTGAAGTCCAAAGCTACTTCGTTATCACTAACTTCAATAATTGTAGCAGGAACACCGCCTGCAAGGATTATCATACCTTCTTCTGGTTCAAAATCTGCTCCTTCAAATGCATCTTTTGGAACTTTTTGAATTAATTTTTCATCTCTCTGTCCATAAGCCTTTTCTGCTGGGATATTTACTGTTTTTTCATCCCCCTTATTCATATCAAGAACTGCCTCTTCGAATCCTTCAATAAGTTGTCCTTCTCCAACTGTAAATTCCAAAGGTTCGTATGGTCTTTCAGGTGTGTAAATACCTTCTTCCTTAGCAACACTTTCAATAGAGGTATCAAAAACTTCTCCATTTTCTAATTTACCTATGTAATCAACTTTTACTTTATCGCCTTTTTTTACCAAAAAAATCACATCCTATGTTTTAATGTTTATACAATTAACTAAAATAACATACTATATATATTTTTTGTTCCTATTTTATATTATTTTTACAATTTTATTTATTTATACTATAATCATATATGATATATTGCAATATTTAGCATTTTAAGCAATAATAAGATATATTAAAAAAGATTGGTGTTTAGATGTCCAAGGTAGTTGTTGGCGGAACTTTTGATATACTTCATGAAGGTCATAAGAAACTTTTAAAATATGCTTCACAATTTGGGGAGCTCCGTATAGGTATAACATCCGATGAATTTGCAAAAACATATAAAACTCACAATATAAATCCACTGAGTGTTAGGTTAAAAAATTTAAAAAAGTATTTGGATGAAAATAAGATTAAATACGAAATATCAATTATAGACGATGCCTATGGGGATGCTATAACAGAGGATTATGATATAATTGTAGTCACGCCTGAAACAGAAAAAAATGCTAAAAAAATAAATGAAATAAGAGTTAAAAATAATTTGAAACCATTAAAAATAATAGTTTATAACTATATATTAAGTGAGGATAAAAAACCCATATCTACAACAAGGATAAGGAATAAGGAAATAGATGAAAAGGGGAGATTATTAAAAAATAAGAAATAACAAAGAAAAAAATTAAAATAAAAAATAATAAAATATAAATAATAAAATAATACGGTGCAATAGTATGGATATAATGATTGTAATCGTTCTTTTAATATTGACGGGTTATTTATCCAAATATCTCAATATTCTAAAAGAAAATGATAGGGTGATTCTCAACAATATTGTGGTATATATGGCAATGCCTTCAACGATATTTTTAACAATTATGAAAAATGTTTCACCTGTGGATTTACCTCAATTTTTAAAACTTCCTTTTTTGATATTTTTAACATTTATTATGTGTGGAATTATAGGATATATTATAGGAAAACTTTTAAAGCTAAATAAACAATCATTGGGCGGGTTAATATTAGTTTGTGCATTGGGAAACACTGGATTTTTAGGTTATCCTGTAATATATGGGTTTTATGGAACAGAAGGACTTACAAGAGCAATATTTTGTGATATGGGGAGTGTTTTTGCCAGTTTATTATTAGGAACCTATATAGGTATAAAATTTGGAAAAAATGAAAATAGTGATACATCCATAATAAAGGAGCTCCTAAAATTCCCACCACTGATGACTGGGGTCATAAGCATAATTCTTGTATTTTTTGGGGTATCCATTAGTAATTTCCCTGATTTCCTTGTAAAAACATTAAATTATCTATCAAATGCTACAATACCTTTAATTATGCTTTCCCTTGGATTGTCATTATCACCGAGCTCGGCGAAATTTGGTGCAATTTATGGAATTATAGCTTCCATTGTCAGAATGGGAATTGCACCATTATTAGTATTTATTTTTTCATCCATGTTTTTAATAAATGGGCTTGATAAAAATGTTTTAATACTTGAATCTGCAATGCCTTCTGCAATGATGTCTCTTGTATTTGCCGTTCTTTATGGATTGGATGTAAAGCTCGTAGCTTCGGCATGTTTTATAACCACGGTGCTTTCTTTAATACTATTGCCGATAATACATAATTTAATGTAAAGAAAAAAATAATTAAAAAAATGTTTATGACCAATTTATATAAATATTATTCTCATTTCTGCTCAATGTAACAGCAATAACTGTCATATTTGTTTTATAGTTGTAGTTATTAGAGGTTAAATCTATATCGCATGTTGTTGTTATATTATAGCCATTGCCTGCCAATGTAATATTCCTTCCATTAATTTCCCATATTGCAGGTGGTGATTTTATATATATTATCTTTTTAGAACCTTCATCCGCAGCAGAGAGTATATCGATATTGGTTTTTAGTTTAGATAATGCAGCATGGCCTAAACTTGCAGATGATGTTTCTATTGTCTTTTTATATCCATACATTCCAGGGGTCATTGTAGATATTATAATAACAATCAGCAGTGCTAAAAATAATATAGAAAATTCCAAAGAAATCTGTCCCCTTTTCATATAAACACCTAATAAATAAGTAATAAATAAGTAATAATGTTAATCATCACTATATTTTTTATCCCAATATATAACATATGCATAATCTATATTGTGGTTATCTGATGTGGTAAATACCATTGCAGGCACATCAAACAATTTTAAATTGATGTTTTCATTCCCTAAATCATCACCCATATTGGGAACTAATGCATCATCTACATTATTGTATAAATCAGGATTTTGTTTATAAGTCATTTCCTTGTGCTTGTGTATATAGCTGTTATAGGAATCCACCCAAACATCTATATCATGTCTTCCAAGAACTTTATTAAATTGGTAGTAATCTTTTAAAACTAGTGGTGCTGGAACCACCATGCTTATAACTTCGGAATTCTGTTTTTTTATAGAGCCTCTAACATAGAGTTTAAAATCATCAAGCATCACTCCTTTTTTGTATATGGGAAATACTTTTTTTAAATTTAAAATCTTTGTAGTATCTACCAATGCAGGTCCTGCAATATCATAATTAGTTTGAGATTCATCAACATTTAAGGTATAATCCAATAGCCCCACAGTATTTATTTTCATCGTTGTATATGGTGGAATCCAAAATCCTTTTTTTCCATTCAATACAGCATTGTAAAAAACCACACCCCGAGTATTATTCTCAATATTATCTGATAAACTAACCTTTAAAAAATCTTTTGATGATATCAAGGATTTATCAGTAAATTCTATTTTATCTGGCACAGCCACAAATACCGTATATGGGTTGGTGTTGGTAATTTCACCAGTCAATGTCCAATAACCATTCATTGTAGCTATTGTTTCTGCAAATCCCGTTGAGATAATAGTAATAAAAAAATTATGGGAATTATATATTTAATGAGATATTTCCTCATCATAAATATCACCCTGCCTTTACAATATAGGCATTGCTACTTTTCATTGAGATAATTTTCGATACAGAATCTGATGGAATGGATAATATTAATAGATATTTAACATTACCATCGAATATCTGAGTATCTGATTGTATTTTATTTAGTTTTTCTCCGTATCTACCAAATTTCTCATTAATCTTATTATAATCAAGTTTATTGGCAGCAGTTGCATATAGCACCCCTGGAAGATTATTCAACGAATAGGATATCGACGATGAACTTGAAGCTGATGCAGAATCTCCGTTATCATTTAAACTACTTGAAACACTCTTTGTTTCTGAATAAGATATATCTTTGAGGACAACATATGAGGCATTTACAACTCCTTCAATAGGATTTTTGCTTGCATTGCTTTTATCGTATATTAGTATTTTATCCCCTTCATAGGGTATCTTACCACATTGCATTGCAGATACTACAATTGTAATTTTATCGAATGATACAGGTATTATTTTAATACCTTTGAGCTCCGATAAACTCAATTTTTTTACATGTTCTAATATTTCAGCTCTTGACATAAGGTATTCTCTATTGCCTATTTTAACACTAAAATAATTTCCAACAGTTAATTCACTAGTAATTCCCTTTAAATAATATTCCCTGGCATTTTCTTCAATATTGCTATTTCTAAGAATCTTATCAACCTCACTTCGTGAGTTAGCAGATTCTATCTGGCTAACCAATGATTTAGCATAGAAACTTCCATCATAATATTTTCCATAAGTAGTTTTTATTGAATTAATCATCTCTTCTTTATAATTCTTAAAATCCACATAATTCTTTGCACTAATTAATATTTTACTTAATTCTTCATGAGTATTACTGTTTTGAATTTGAGATATATAAATGACTTTATTGGGGTCATTGGGATATTTGGAAAATATTTGATTTATATTATTTATTGCCATATTTTTGCTATTTTCAAAGGCTTTTTCTTTTTGAATCTGCTTAGAATGATTAGCGTTATACATGTTATATGCCACAAATGATATACCTGCAATAATTATAAACAACGCAACATATTTTATATATTTAGATTTATCTCCGGATGACCTTTTGGTTTTTGATTTCAATTTTTTTAATTTATTGCCAAAATCTTCATTAACCATAAATATCTGCCCCTCCAATTATTAATGGTATGAAAAATAAAATATATGACCAATTATTTTTATGTTTAACAATATTATAATATTTTCCACTATAATCATTTAAATGTTTGGAATTTTAAATTAAAAAGATAATTTCCCAATTCTGTTAAATAATGCCTATTGTTAATATTCATTACCCATTTTTCAGGTATATGATTGATGCCATAATATGTGCCAGCAATAGCACCATATATAGAACCCAAACTATCCGTATCTCCTCCTGCATTTATGGCATTAATCATTCCAGTTTTAAAATCATCAGTTAAATAGAAGGTTAAAATAGCAGAAGGAACACATTCAATGGCATCCATTCCAGTTCCAAATAATTCATATCCTTCATCTAATGTCCTTATCTTTTTTATAAGTAATATCTTTTCCGCAAATACTTCTGAAATATCCCTTATAAATTTTACAAGTTCTGATATAAAATTTTTAGGGTGATTATATAGAAAAGTTTTACTGGATTCTGATGAATTATTTATATTTATATTATTATTGTAACTACTATTGTTTAAACACCATGAAACTAAAAAACCTACTGTTAGAGCTCCGGCTATTGCCTCACTGTTATTATGGGTTATCTTGGAAGCCTCAATTATGGCCTCCTTTAACATTTTAGGATTGTCATAATAAAAAATTCCCAAAGGAGATATTCTCATAGCTGCACCGCAGGTTTTTGAATCTATACCGCTATAATCACCATTTATTAATTTTTCAATGGCTTTTTTACTTGTAGGTCCAATACCAATGGGATTATTTTTATACCATTTTATGAGCTCCTTTACAAATAGGTTTTTATCAAACCCCTCTTTTGTTATGGACCTTATCAAACATATTGTCTGTTCTGTATCATCGGTATAATCTCCAGCGTTTAATATATTTTTAAAATGATTTTTAGGGGGTAGATACTCCTCAATTCTACCATAGTTTGATATTATTTCATTTTTAGTCATGCCCTCTGCTGGCATACCCAATGCATCCCCTATTGCAGTTCCCAATACACAACCTAACACTTTATTTTTATAAATACCATATTTAACAGGATTAATACCCATAAAAACACCATGATAATTTATAAACATTTTATAATTTATTTTTGCATATTATTATTTTATTTACATATTATTTATTTAGATATATATAATTAATAATATCATTATTTTTTATTTTTTATATTTTTTAAATATTATTATTTTTTAATATATTTGGTATTAATTATATTTATACTATTAAATATTTATAAAATATATGTAATCAAAATAGTTATCTATTTATGCAATTAATTAACCCAATGTTATTTAGTTAATATTATTATATTCGGTATAACTCCTAACTATAATTTAATATTATTTAATTAATAACTAACAAGTTATATGGTGATACATTGAGATACTTAGAGCTCTGCAATATTGAATATGCAAAAAATATTGTAAATGAATTTATAGAATCGTATGGATGTGAAACTGTTAATTTATTCAATGCTACAAATAGGATTTTGGCGGAAGATGTAATTTCTAATGTGGATGTTCCCCCATTTGATAGGTCTAAAATGGATGGTTATGCTGTAAAATCTGAGGATACCTATGAGGCAGAGGAAGACCATCCAATAACATTAAAAATTGTAGATAGTATAAAAGCTGGGGGATATTCGGATGTTGAAATTAAAAATGGGGAATGTATAGAAATAGCCACAGGAGCTCCTATTCCAAAGGGAGCTAATGCCGTTGTTATGGTAGAATATACTGAAAAAGAGAAGAATAATACTGTAAAAATCTATAAACCTGTTTCACCACATGAAAATATCCAATACTGCGGTAGCGATATAATGGCAGGTGAGCTCGTATTGAGAAAAGGTAGTGTTCTTTCACCAAGAGATATCGGTGCATTATCTGCAATCGGAAAAAATAATATAAATGTTAAAAGGGGTCTTAATATTGGATTAATATCAACAGGGAATGAGTTAATAAGTCCCAATGAACCTTTAAAATCTTATAAAATTTATGATGTAAATACTTACACCATTGCATCATCCCTATTGGAAAAGGGATGGAATTTTAAATATTATGGCATTGTAAAAGACAGCAAAAAAGATTTAATGAACTCTATAAAAGATGCAATTGATGATAACAACGACATAATAATATTAAGTGGTGGAACCTCAGCAGGAGTTGGAGATTTAACTGCAAGTGTAATAGAGGAGCTCGGAGGGGAGGTTCTTGTTCATGGCATTAAGATAAAGCCGGGAAAACCTACGATTATAGGGGTTATAAATCATAAAATAAATAATAATTTAAATAACAAATCAGGTGAAAATAGAAAAAAACTAATTGTGGGTCTTCCGGGCTATCCAACATCCTGTTTAACAATTTTTGATGTGCTATTTAATAAAAAAGGAAAGACTATAACAGGTCATTTTCCAGTTAGATATATGTCCGCTAAGGGAAGAACAGAATATTTACCTGTATCTGTTATTAAGGGAAATGAGGGCTATGTTATTTACCCCATTACAAAGGGAAGTGGTGCCATTACATCCTTAACCTACGCCGATGGCTATATTGTTATAGATGAGAATAAAGAGATATTAGAAGATGAAAATGTAGAGGTTCATTTATTTGGAAATATATTATATGGATTAACCATAATAGGCAGTCATTGCATAGGAATAGATGAGATACTTAGGAAAGGAAATATTTTTGCAAAGACGATAAATGCAGGTTCTCTTGGGGGATTAATGGCTATTAAAAGAGGAGAAGCGGATATTGCAGGTATGCACTTACTTGCAGATGATGGAACATATAATATTCCGTTTATTAAAAAATATAAGGTTAAAAACGCTGTTCTTTTTAGAGGCTATATAAGGAAACAGGGATTTATGTTTAAAAAGGAGCTCCCCCTAAATAGCATAGATGATATTGTAAAACATATCAAAAAATACAAATTTATAAATAGGAATAAGGGGGCTGGAACAAGAATATTGTTTGATAAATTTTTAAAGGAAAATAATATCAATAAGAACGATATAAATGGCTACGAAATCGAGGCTAAAACTCATTCCGCTGTTGGTGCAGCTGTTGCCATGGGCAAAGCTGATATTGGTATGGGTATTGAAACAATAGCCAAAAAATATGGGTTAAAATTTATTCCTGTTGGTGATGAACATTACGATTTCCTTATTAAATCGGATAAGCTAAATGATAAGGATGTAGTTAAATTTATTGAAACTCTTAAAAAAGTTGAGCTACCGTTTAAAAAACCCGATAATTGTGGAGAGATTATATTTAGATGCTAAACTATTTTTATTTTAAATCTTATTTCTATAAATATTATTTTTATTTTAAATTTAAAATATCTTTTAAATCTATTCCTCTCATTATTTTATTTTTTATGTTCTCTTCTTTCTTTTTTATGGCCTTTACATTTTCTATTACTTCATTTATTTTATTCCTTTCAATAACTGCAACACCGTTGCAATCTCCAACAATAATGTCCCCTGGATGTATGAGCTCACCCCCACATACAATGGGAATATTAATCTCTCCATTATCCAATGGTTTTCCTGCATTTGGAACATTGTATCTTGAAAATACGGGAAATTTTAAATAATGTATGTCCTCAATATCCCTTACACTCCCATCAACTACAACAGCTATTACTCCTTTTAGTTTTGCATTTAAAGTTGCCAATCCGCCCCATATCGCAGTTTTAGCTCCTTCTGCATCAATAACTATTACCTTATTTCTTCCATAGCTTATAGCCTTCACAGTAGTTCCCCACTCATTTGCTGTGGTTCTTACAGTGAGAGCCTCTCCAAAAACGATTTTTTGATACTGATTTATCGGTTTAATATCTTTTAACACCCTTGCACCAGCATCACATAGATTTGGAACAGATACTTCTTTTAAAAATCTCATAGTATCATTTTTTAACTATTATTAAAAAAATTAGAATAAATATATAATTTTTTAACTATCTCTTATATCCATATATTTATTTATTTTTAGTTTAACCTTTTTTTAGTTATTTGCTATTATTATTTTATTATTATTTTATTATTATTTTATTTATTATTTCTGCTATTATTTATTTTTTATTACATATTCTACTCTTTTTTAATTTCACAAGTTTTTCTACTGCTTCTATATCAACATTATCTTCAACTTCAATATATCCATTATCCTGAGCTCTATCAATAAATCCTTTACCCCATTCATTTCTTACCAAAACTGTTGAATATCCCTCAGGTGTTCCAACATTGCCTACTGATATGTCGGATGCAATACCTGTGAAATCACCACATACTTTGCATCCTGCCCTCATAGCATGTTCTACATCTTTTAATTTGAATTCAATGGAATTTCCATTCATAAGTTTGACTATCAATTTACCTTTTTCTATATCCATCTTTTGAACATCCCATGGATTTATATTATGTTTTTCCAATATTTCCATCATTTTATCGTAATCGTAGGTTTCAAAACAGAAAAGACCTATTTTTAACCTTATGGCATTTTTAAATGGTTTTAAGAGGTCATTTTCTGATGCCATTATTTGATAAACTGCATTCATTACACAGGGTGTTCCAACTACTGCTATTCTATTTAATTTTTTAACCATTACTGCCTCTTTTAATGCCTTCAATATTGGAACATTCCAGTTATATCTACTTCCAGAGGCTTTTAAAACTTCATCTTTTGATGTTGCTAAATATGACTTTGGTTCCATAGTCCATTTGTCTTCCATCATTACAAGAGCTCCGTCAATAATGCCCTCATCAAAGGCATTTGCTAAAATTGCAGTAACAACTCCACCACTTTGAGGATTTTTCACTTCAATTTTTGATTTTGCCTTTAACTTTTCCAATATTCTGCCAAGTCCTTTTTTAATTGAAGGAATAAGCGGTTTTTCTGTTCTTGGGCAGGCATCATAACAGGCACCGCATGGAACATCGTAAAGAGTAACCTTACAGAATTCAGCAGAAACAGGATGTTCTATTTCTTCCACAGGAGCTATAATACAGGCACATTCATCACATACAAATTTTACAGGGCTATCCTCTTTGAAATATATATTATCCACGGGACAGACTGCCACACAAGCACCACATCCAGAACATGTATTTTTATCCCATACTTCCTCTTTTAAATTCAAATATGATTTCATGATTCCACCGTTTTTTATTTCTTACTTACATTACCCTTTTTATTCTCTATTATTATCTACTATCCATCATCTCTCTATCTTGCTTTTTTTATTTTTAATGGTATATCATTATTATTTATTTATATTCAGCTTTATTACCTCAAATCAGGAGTATATAATTTTTCAAACGGTCTTTTCGATATTGGAGCTATTTTAGTATATTTTGAATTTATCAATTTATTTTTTAATTCATCACTTAAACCAAATTCTTTACAAAATTCCTCTATATATGGAGTAATTCTTTTTTTATCTTCTTCTGTAAATTCTTTAATATCGGCAGCTACTCCAAGCTGTGATTTATCTACATTTCCTCTAATATATATGCTCCCACCGTGAATACCTGTTCCAATCATTTTTCCTTTAATTTTACCCAAATCATTTCCTTTATTATCAATATTCAATATAATAACAATTCCTCCTGCCATATACTCTCCCAAAAAGTCCTTAGCAGTTCCTCCAACTACTAATACTGGGAATTTATCGTTATATTCCTTCATGTGAATACCGCTTCTATAACCAACATTATCTCTTACAAATATCCGCCCCCCTCTCATTGAATGTCCTGTTACATCTCCTCCACTTCCATGTATAACAATCTTACCATCATCCATGGTATTTCCAGGGGCATGGTCTGTATTGCCATAAACTATAATTGTGGGACCATTCATAAACATTCCAAGGTCTCCGCCAGGGATTCCATGTATTTCAATAATTAAATCTTTTTTTTGGATACCATTTCCTATAAATCTTTGACCTAAAACATTTTTTAAAATAATTTTTTTTATATTTGGGTTTTTATTCAATATTTCATGGATTTTTTCGTTTAATTCCCGATATTCAAGGTCTTTTGCATCCACTATCACTTCCATATTATTGACCCTTTCTTTTTCCATTTTTTTCACCTTTTATAAGTTAAAGTAATAATGATAAATGGATTTAGTTTAACTATTTTAGTTTAGTTATAGTCCTGCCTGCTTAATTCCAAGTGCTTTTAATTCCACTTCACTTAATCCTACACCTCTTAATCTATCTCTGTTTCCCCTTAAACTTTCAATGGAGTTAATTCCTGCGGCACCAAGCAATTCTTTAATTTCAAGAGTCCAAGCATTTATAAGATTAGCTACCCTCTTAGAAGCCTCTTCAACATCTAACCTTTTTACGAGCTCAGGTTTTTGGGTTGCTATACCCCAAGCACACTGTCCCGTATAGCATCTACCGCATACCCTACATCCCATTGCAATCATTACTGCTGTTCCAATATAAACGGCATCTGCACCAAGTGCTATTGATTTAAATACATCGGCGGAATTTCTAATTCCTCCACTTGCTATAATACTTATTTCGTTTCTTACGCCTTCTTCTCTAAGTCTCTTATCAACTGCTGCAATAGCCATTTCTATTGGTATTCCAACATTATCCCTAAATACCTTAGGAGCAGCACCTGTTCCTCCTTTAAATCCATCTATTACAACGGCATCAGCATCAGATGTTGCTATACCATTTGCAATAGCTGCAACATTATGAACCGCAGCAATTTTAACAAATACTGGAACTTTCCATCTTGTAGCTTCTTTCAAACTCCTTACAAGCTGTGCTAAATCCTCAATTGAATAAATATCATGGTGAGGAGCTGGAGAAATAGCATCGCTACCTTCTGGAATCATTCTTGTCATTGAAACCTCAGCCGATACCTTTTCTCCTGGAAGGTGTCCTCCAATTCCAGGTTTTGCTCCTTGACCTATTTTTATTTCAATTGCTGCCCCTTTTGAAAGATACTCCTCATTAACCCCAAATCTACCACTTGCTATCTGGGTAATGATATGGTCAGCATAGGGATAAAGAGCTCTATGTAATCCTCCTTCTCCTGTTCCCATATATGTTCCACATTCTTTAACTGCCTTTGCCATTGCCTTATGGGCATTTAATGACAGAGCTCCGTATGACATGTGGGCTATCATTATCGGTGTTTCCAACTTTAAGTTTGGAGCTATTTTGGTTTTTAATTTTGCCTTTTTAATTTTTTTACCATCAATTTCTTCTTCAACAAAATCAAATTCTAATTTTTTAGGTTTCTTGCCGATGTAAGTTCTTAATTCCATAGGTTCTCTTAATGGGTCTATGGATGGATTTGTAACCTGACAAGCATCTAAAACAATTTTATCATAATATATTGGATATTCCTTTGCATTTCCCATACCGCTTAACAATATACATCCTGTTCTGGATTGGTTTATTATATCTTCTCTGGCTTCTTTTGTCCATAAAGGATGTTCTCTCCAACATATCGGATTCTCATGAATTGTTATTGCATCCCTTGGACACATTGAAACACATCTTTGACATGCACCACATCTATTTGAGTAGGTTATAATTCTGTTTCCATCTCTTCTAAAAACTCCCCATGAACATTGATTTACACATCTTTCACAAAGCATGCATCTCTCGGGATTAACTTCAACCCTATACTTTGGTGGAACTGTTGAAGGTATCATGATTTCACTCCTTTATTATTTTATTATTATTTAGCTTATTATTTTATTTATGTTTATATTATCCGTATTATCCATATTTCATGTTTGTTGGCAGTTATTCGTTATTTATCTTATTTTATTTATCTTATTCGTATTTTATTTTTAAATTTAATTTTATTCTTATTTTTCCAGCTCATATACTTAAAAAATAGATTTAAAATTAATATTATCTTATTTTTCAACCCTTGCTATTACAGGTATTCCTGCATCGGGCATCCATACCCTATCCAATTCAGGACATATCTTTCTTATAGCTGCTTCTTCACTTGATACAAATGTTAAATCATCTTTTTCAGCAGCAACAAGTGGTCTAAGCTTTATCCTATCAGTTAAACCTACCATGGCATTTTCCTTTTCAATATCTCCATTCATGAACATCATTCCTTCATGGGTGCCAACAATAATTGCAAAAGGACCATTTAATGTTGCACTGCCGTATGTCATTCTTATAGCCTCATGGATTTTTCTCTCCTCTTCTGGCATATTGTCTATTTCTTTCCAGAATCTTGGGGCTATGGCACTTAATGCATATTCAACAGGTAATTTGTGTTTTCTTATTAATAAATCAAATATATATGACACAACTTCGGTATCTGTTAATAGTCTGCATTTATATCCAAAACTTTCAACATATCTTTTGTTTGTTCCATAACTTGTAATCTCTCCGTTATGCACTACTGACCAATTCAATAGGTTAAATGGGTGAGCTCCTCCCCACCATCCTCTTGTATTTGTGGGGTATCTTGCATGGGATAACCACATATAACCTTTATATTCATCTAATTTGTAAAATTCCGCTACCTCTTTTGGCCATCCTGATGCCTTAAACACACCTAAATTCTTACCACTTGAAAATACAAATGCTCCATCTATTTTATCGTTAATTTCCATGACAATTTTTACCATTGTGTCTTCTTCAACATCCCTATATTTCTCATCAAAATCGTAAAAGAATCTCCATGGAATATGCTCTTTTTCCAATACTCCTTCTTTTGTTGGAATTTCTTCATCTTTAAGGACATATCCATATTTTTCCAGTGTTTTTTTTACATTCTCTTTTATCTCATTATAATGTGGTTCATTATCCAAAAAAACATGTATGGCATAACTGTCTTTATACTTTGGGTATATTCCATACCCTACATAACCTGAACCTTGACCATTTCCTCTTTCTTTTAAGCTATCCAGTGCTATAGCTATCTTATCTCCACTTATTAATCTTTTTTTTCTACTCATAAAACCAATAATTCCGCACATGGTAATCCTCCGTTTGTAAGTTATACTAATATAAAAAAAGTTATTTATATAGATTATCAAATAATCATTAAAAAATTTTAAAAATTTAAATAGGTATATAACTATTATTTTTATATATTTTACCATTTTAAGATATAACCAATTTATAATAATAAACTATTGGAGTAAAAATATATAAATAAATATGAATAAATATAAATAATTAATAAATATGATAACCCAATTATTTTTCTAATTCAACGGTTCCTACTCTAAATAAAGCTTTTATTGGAACACCATCTATTTCTTTTATTCCACTTTTATCGATTATTACAACGGCTTTTTTAGGAACCCCTATATTTTTTAAATATTTTATAGTTTCCTTCATAGTATTTCCAGAGGTCATTACATCATCCACAACTACAACACCTTTGCCCTCGGTGCTTGGGTAATTATGACCTATAAATCCTGTGCTACTATCTTTGCTGTGTAAATGTTTTTTAGGGATATATATTGAGAAATTTTTATCCATTTCCTCAGATATTAATGTTGCCAATGGCACCCCACCTGTGGAGATGCCAATAACAGTATCAAATTCTACATCTTTCAACATATCACACATTATCAAAGCTATATTTTTTAATCGTTTTGATGAGATTTTAACATTGTCCCACTCTACATATATATCTATATTTTTATCTTTTTCAATTTGTTTTTCTGGCTCTTTTAAAAGTTTTTCACCATTTAACACTAAATAAAGTGCAGTATCTACTGATATGTTTAATTCCTCTGCAATATCTGCGGTTGTAAATCCAACATCCCTTAATTTAAGTGCCTTTATTATAAGGTCTTTTTTCATAACATCACCATATTCCCATTTAGCCGTATATCTTATAGTTACTTTATAATTTATCATTTATTTAATTTTGCATTCTAATAATTTCTTTTATTTCCAAATATTTCATTTTAGATATAAATATTATTGATTAAGTATAATTAAATATAGCTATTAACTAATATTAATTTACTTATTTATTTATTTCAATTTTTATTTTTTATTTTTTTATTTTTCATTACGGTTCAAAATGTATATATAGTAATTTTTTATTATAATTATATCGTTCAATATGTTCAAAAATTTTTGAATTAAATGAATACTAAATATCTTATGAACTATATAAAATATTAAAATTCCAGCATAGGTGAGCTCATGGAGGAATTAAAAAAAACAATGATAGAATTATTTTCAGAGATTGCAAAAATTCACGGACTTAGTAAGTCTGTTGGAGAAGTTTATGCAGTGATTTATTTAGCAGACAAACCCTTATGCATAGATGACATAATGAATGAGTTAGGCATAAGCAAGGGGAATGTCAGCATGAATTTAAATAAACTTGAAAAATTAGGATTTATAAAAAAAGTATGGATTAAAGGAGAAAGAAAAAACTATTATGAATCCATAGATGGGTTTTCTTCCATCAAAGACATAGCAAAGAAAAAATACAATATCATATCAAAAGTCTACGATAAATTGATAGAATTAAAAGAAAAATCCGATGAAAATGAGAAGGAGCTCCTATCTAAAAAACTCAGGAATATTGAAAAAATGAGGGATATTTCAAAAAAAATATTGGATATGCTTGAAAGTGTGGATATGGAATAAATAAGTGATAAATATTAGTTTTCGGTGGTAACATATGCTTGAAAAGATTTTAAGAAGAACTGCCCGTTTTTCAGAAAAAAAGCCTTTTGTAATGGTAACTATTGTCCTGATAATTACAGTTCTTGCGGGATTGGCTGCAACGAACATAAAATCCCAAACTTCATTTGAAAAAATGCTTCCACAGGATGACCCCATTATAAAAACGCTATATGAAGTTAGGGATAACTTTGGAGGGACCGATGTAATTACAATTTGTATAAAGTTAAAACCCTCAGACAGTTTTGATAAAGTAAATGATATACGAGACCCTCGAGTTTTGCGTTATATAAAATTCTTAGAAGAAGATTTAAATGGAATTGATGGAATTACAAGTATAAATTCGCCAGCAGATATAATTATTCAAAAAAACGGCGGAAAAGTTCCAAATGACCTAAATACTGTAAAAGAAATATATGACTCGCTACCTGATAAGGAGAAAAGCCGAATTTTTAATTCCGAATACTCTATGGTAACAATTAATGCATTTACCGATGCAGGAGGTGACCAAAACAAACTTTTGAGGGTAATGGATAATGTAAATGAAAGAATTGATGATTCTCCAACGCCCCCAGGTGTTGAGGTTATATGCACAGGAACCCCTCCAATGAGAAAATTGATGGATAATCTTATGAAAGAAAGTCAGTCATTTACAACAGCCCTTGGTGGTATTGGCGTATTGCTTATATTATTTTTGTATTTCAGAAAACCGATTTCCGCGGTTATGCCACTTATGCCAGTGATAATTGCGGTTATATGGACTGGGGGTATTATGGGAATATTTGGAATTCCATTGGATATGGCAACAGCAGGTATTGGCTCATTGCTTCTTGGTATGGGTATAGATTATGGTATTCACCTGATGCATAGATATGAAGAAGAGAGGAAAAAAAAGAATGAACCTATGGATAAAGCCATAGAAACAGCCGTTGTAAGCACTGGAACAGCAGTATTTGCTACAACAGCCACAACAGTAGTTGGTTTTCTTGCACTTGTATTTGCCCCCCTACCTATGATGGCTAATTTGGGAAAGGTGTGTGCTCTTGGTATATTCTTCTGTATGGTTTCTGTAATTACACTACTTCCAGCACTGATTATAATTGAAGAACGATATGTTATGCCATTTTTTAAAAAAATTAAAAATAAAAGGTAAAATAATTCAATTTAAAAGGTGAAAATATGGGATTGTCAAAAATTAAAAATAAAATAAAAAGTAAAATGAAAAATAAAACTGAAAGTAAATTAAAAACTAAAATTAAAAATAAAAAATAAAAAGTAATATGAAAAGTAAAATAAACTTGAACATTAAAACAAACATTAAAAAATATATCACTATGACAGTATTTTCATCAATATTACTATCCTTATTAATATCAAGTGCCTGTGCTTTACAGGTTGATGACCCCCAATATCGAGTGGATAAATTAATACCTAATGAAACTTCCCCCAATATAATCCATCCAGGAGATGATGTAGATTTGTGGTTCAAAATAACTAATAACAACTACAACGACGAGATAAAAGATATAAGGGTATCAATTACACCACATTATCCCTTTGAAATAAAACAGGTAAATCCTATAAAAGGAACAGCAACTATATCTCATTTAAATATTGGTGAAAGCGATACTGCGTATTTTAAACTTCATGTAAATGAAGACGCACCATCTCGGGATTATAGAATTGATGTAAAAGTATCCTATGATGAAGTTGAACATGAAAATGGAGAAGATATAACTACTCACCACGAATGGACAAAGATATATTATTTACCAGTATATGGAACTGCCAATTTTGAGATAAATACAAAAAATGATATTTCACTAACTCCTGCAAAAACAAAAATTATTCCAATTACATTATACAATAAAGGAACAGGAACTGCAAAACAATGCACCTTAACAATAGGTGGAAATAAATATATATCCCCAATAGATACTACAAAATTCTACATTGGAAGTATCAAATCAAATGAAGGAAAAAACATAAATTTAGAATTATATACAAACGAAAAAACACCAGAAGGTTCTTATTTGATTCCTGCTACAATATCATGGATTGATGAAGACGGAGCTCCGAAAATTGAAAATATAAATATTGGTCTTTTAGTTCAAGGGGATGTTTTATTGGGGATATCTAATGTAATTACAACACCAAAAGAGATTAAACCTGGAAACACCTATGTAAGAATAGACACAACCATTACAAACAACGGACACGGTGAGGCTAAGGATATAAAAGTCCATCTTAATGCAACATATCCATTTAAAGACAGTTGGAGCAATGCAAACTATAAAGACATTGGAACATTATCAGGCTGTGAAAGTAAAGTGGCAAGTTTTACCATTGACATTGACAAAAATGCACCGCCAAAACATTATAAGGTTCCCATATATATGGAATATTTAGATATTTTTAATAAAAAGCACAATATTACAAAAACAATCGACATATATATTAAACCAAAACCAATACTAAATATTATTCCAGAAGAATATACTGTAAAAGCAGGGACTGAAAATACTATATTAATCCATGTTAAAAACACAGGAAACGAAAAGGCTGAAAATGTAAAGGTTAGTGCTATTAAAAATTCAGCTCAGCCATTTGATTATCCAACAAAAAGTGATACAGTAGGAACTTTAAAACCCGGGGAAAATGGAACTGGGGCTATTGTTATTGATGTGGATAAAAACGCAGTAGCTAAGGATTATATTATCACTGTTGAGATAAGGTCAGTTGGAGATAGGGAAGAAGGGGATGATAATGTATATATCACTCAAAAATCCATTAAAGTAAAGGTTGAAAATAACCCAGAGGATTCAACTTTAACAGTTGGAATTGGATTGATAGTTATTCTTGTAATTGTTGGAGTATATTACTATAAAAGAAAAAAGAAAAACGATAATAAATATAATAACCAGTAAATTAAAATATAAAATAAAAATATAAATACATAAAATAAATTAACTGAATAAATAAAAATAGAAGATATATAAAATAAAAAACTTTTTTCTTTTTTTGTAATATATTACTTCTTTTAATTTTTTTATTTAATTTTAATTAAATTTTAATTATAAGGTTTATAAATGCCCATTTATCTTTATTTATCAAGTATTTATTACAATGGTGAAAGAATGAATCCCTATGATATAATGAAAGCTTCACAGATAGCCTGTTGTTTAGAGGTTAGTAGTTTTAAACCTGGAAATGTGCATAGAAATAGAGAATACGATGATATAAAATACCATCATTTCCTGAGCTCCGGTATAGCATTTGGAAATGTGGTTTATGAGGCATGTCAAGATAACAAGGATATAGGAAAATACATAAAATTGGCTGTAATTGAGTCTAAAAAATGGTCTCCAACCAATGCAAACTTAGGTATAATAATGTTGCATATACCTATTGCCATGAGTTCAGGTAAAATTGAGGAATTTAATGAAAGTAAATTAAAAAAAGAAATAACAAATATAACAAAAAACACCACAGTAAATGATGCTATCGCTGTTTATGAGGCTATTGAAATAGCAATGCCCAATATAAACCCGCCAAAAGAAGGTCCCGATGCTCAGAAAAATGATGCAAAACAGGAATTAATAGAAAAAAATTTAACATTATACGATGTTTTTAAAATATCTTCCTCATGGGATAGTATCTCAAAGGAATGGACAGAAGGATTTAATATATCTTTTAAGGGATACAACCTATTAAATGAATATTATAACGAATATAACAACATAAATTTAGCTATAACAAAAACATTTTTAAATATACTTTCAAATCATCCCGATACATTGATAGCAAGAAAAAAGGATTTAGATACTTCAAAAATGGTCTCAGAAATGGCAAAAAACATACTTGACAACGGATTTAAAAAAGAGGATATTGTGGAATTCGACAAATTCTTATCAAAAGATGGGAATAAATTAAATCCAGGAACAACAGCAGATTTAGTGGCTTCTTCCTTGATGATATTCTTACTAAATAGGATTAGTACAAATGACACGGTATTATGGTAGGTAATTATTTATTATTATATTATTTTGTTATTATTTTATATTTCTTATATAAATATCATCAGAGCTCTACTACATAGTAAATTATATATGCAATCTATTTTAATTATTTTTAATTTATTATTTTTAATTTAATAAATTTTATACGGTGATTGAATGAGCGAAGATAAGTATGAAAAAGTAATGGATTTAGCTAGAAGAAGAGGTTATCTATGGAGCTCCTTTGAAATATATGGTGGTATAGCAGGCTTTGTAGATTATGCACCCCTTGGAACTATGTTAAAAAATAATATAATTAACACATGGAGAAAGCACTATATTGTAAATGAAGAATTCTACGAAATAGAAAGCCCAACCATTACACCATACGAGGTTTTAAAAGCATCTGGGCATGTCGATAACTTCACAGACCCAATGGTAGAATGTAAAGAATGTTTAGAATCATTTAGGGCAGACCATATTATCGAGGAAAACATCGACATAGATACAGAAGGAAAAACCCTTGAAGAATTAGATGAGCTCATAAAAAAATATAATATAAGATGCCCAAAATGTGGTGGTGAGTTCGGAGATGTTAAAAAATACAATTTAATGTTTTTGACTTCAATAGGTCCTGGTGGAAAAAGGACAGGATATATGAGACCAGAAACTGCCCAGGGCATATTTATCCAGTTTAGAAGATTGGCAAGTTTTTTTAGAAATAAGCTTCCCTTTGGAGTGGCACAAATTGGTAAATCGTATAGGAATGAAATTTCTCCAAGACAGGGGGTTATTAGATTAAGGGAATTTACACAGGCTGAGGCGGAATTTTTTGTTCATCCAAATATAAAGAATCATAAGAGATTTAAAGATGTAGAAAATGATATAATACCACTTCTTCCAGCAGATAGACAGATGGATGAAACACTGAGCTCAGAGGAAAAAGTAATAAATATGTCATTAAAGGACGCCGTGGAAAAGGGCATAATAAGGCATGAAACCATTGCATATTTTGTAGCAATTACAAAGAGATTTTTAATGGATATAGGTATTGATATAACTAAATTGAGATTTAGACAGCACCTTCCCGATGAAATGGCACATTATGCTATTGATTGTTGGGACGCAGAGATATATACTGACAGGTTTGGCTGGATTGAATGCGTAGGTATTGCAGATAGGACAGATTATGACTTAAAGGCACATATGAATCATAGCGGTGTGGATTTAAGTGTTTTCGTAGAATATGATGAACCAAAAGAAATTGAAACATACGATATCGAATTAAACTATAAGGTCGTTGGAAAGGTATTTAAAAAAGACATGAAGCTCGTTGAAAATGCATTAAATAACATGAACAACACCGAAATAGAAAAATTAGTAAAAGAATTAAATGAAAATGGAAAATATATTTTAAAAATAGAAGATAAGGAATTTGAAATACTAAGCGACTATTTGAAAATAAATAAAACTAAAAAGAAAATCTCAGGAGAAAAAGTATTACCTCATGTAATTGAACCCTCCTACGGCATTGACAGGATAACCTAC
This sequence comes from Methanothermococcus okinawensis IH1, assembly GCF_000179575.2. NCBI lineage: Archaea > Methanobacteriati > Methanobacteriota > Methanococci > Methanococcales > Methanococcaceae > Methanothermococcus > Methanothermococcus okinawensis. Next base: position 627,980 of record NC_015636.1, read on the forward strand.
TGTCTTTTAGAGCATGCCTACAATGAAGAAGAAGATAGAACCTATTTAAAGTTAAAACCGCAGGTAGCCCCCATAAAAGTTGGAGTATTTCCATTAGTTAATAAAGAAGGCATGGCAGAAATCGCCATGAGAATAAAAGATAACTTACGAAAAAACGGAATAATTGCTGAATATGATGATAGTGGAGCAATAGGAAGAAGATATATGAGAATGGATGAGGTGGGAACTCCATTCTGTATTACTGTTGATGGTAGAACATTGGAGGATGGAACTATCACCATAAGATATAGGGACACAAGGGAACAGATAAGAATTAAAATTGACGAAGTTATAAATTATATTAAAAATAATATTAAATAATAAAAATAATAAAAATAATATTATATAATAAATTTAATCATAATAATTATCAATAGATATAAAATTTTAAATCGCTACCTTTTATATTTTATAATTTTTCAAAGTTTTTAATGCTGAATAGACAATACCATTATTATCATATTCGTCATTCATTATGTAGTATCTTGCAGATTTTGCCAAAATATCCATGGGTATCTGCTCCAAAATCTTATCAATACTATTCCTATTTATCAAATAGTCTAGTTCCTCAAAGGTATTTATTATATTTTCTCTGATAGTATATTCAGAGACACCTAATTTACTACTAAATTTACATGCGTTAATAAGGCCTGCTGATGTGATAATTGCAAAGTAATGTGTTATAATTGCATCAGGTGATGATAGATTAGAGGATAACGTGCTATCTATATTTTTAGGTAGATTATATGCAATTTGTTCTAAAAATTTTTCAATAGATAGGGTGTTTATTGAAATTTTTTCATATTCTTTAATTACATTCTTAATCGCCCTAACACTATCTAATAGGGCCTCATTAAATACTCCTTCGGGAAGTTTAAATCTTTTATTTAATTTGCATGCATCAATAACGCCTGCAACCATAATGGCACCAAAACAGGGGTCTATACCCGCAACAGTGGATGAAACATCAGCAGGCACCACATAAGCCTTTTTATTGGCACTTTCTGCAAGTTCAACACATTTTTTAATCTGTTCCTCGGTGGCATAATGTGTTCCATCTGTTGAAGCTCCGCTTATTACATAATGACTATGCTGTGGAGTTCCAGGAACAGCAGCAGGATGCATTGAAGATATACCTACATCTTTTCTCTTTGTTCTAAGTTGCACTTCAAGTGCAGTGTATAAAACAACAGGGGATATCGTGCATGTATTTGCTATAATACCATTTTCAGGAAGATGAGGAAGTATATTCTTTGCTATTTCAATGGTTCTTTTTCCAAAAGGTGTAAAAAATATACATATTTCACCATGTTTTGCAGCTTCAATATCATCTGAAACTACTTTAACCCCTGATTCTTCAACTTTCTTCCACATCTCCTCCGTTAATATGTTTTTGTTAGGTTCTGCAAGTATAACATCATGTCCAGCTTCTGCAAACTCCATAGCCATTCTGCTACCACCGTATGGAGGTTCTCCTCCATAATTTTTAGGTAGATTTAATTTATTCACATATAGATTTTGGTTTCCTGCACCGTATACTGAAATTTTCATATATCACCCGCCCCATTTTATTTTTAATATTTAAGCATGTTCAGGACCGACATTGAGGATGTCTTTAACTTCGTTGAGTTTTTCAAGAAGGGCATTTCCTTTATTTGTTAGAACAAACCCTTCATTCCCATCTTTTTCAACAAAACCATGTCGTTCTAAAAATTCCATATATCTCTTAAATACCTTCCAATCCAAGTTTGCGTAATACATTATCCATGTTTTTTTACATCCCCCCATATTGATAGCATTTAGAATACCAAATATTATATCCATTTTGTCCCTTCTATTCCCATTTAAACCATAAATTTGCATAGAATAAAACATTTGAACTTTTTTCACATTTTCCCTCCAATTAATTCTATGTATTTAATTATGCATATATTAATCTCATGTTTGTGTTCATATTTATGCAGGTAATTAAGATAATTAAAAAAATATAAATGTTCGCAGTTTTGTAACTTCTAAAATTAACTATATTTTATATAATTTTCATAGTATATATTTTTAACTACTAACCATTTTAGTTAAGTTTTGGAAAATAATAATTATCATTTACTCATTTTTTTAATTAAAATAGCACTTGTAGGACATCTACCAGCACATAATTTGCAGTTATGACAATATAATGTATTATATGCATAATATTTTCCATTTTTATCAATATTCCATATCTTTGGAGCTTTTGGACATACATCATAGCATTTTCCACATCCTATACATTTTTCCCTATCTACAATTATTTCCACAGACATATTCCACCTTTATTAATAATAAATATAATAATATTCCAAAATAATACATATTGGTAAAATATATGATAGTAAAAATTATATAATATAATACGAAGTATTTTATAATATATACGAAAATCGGAGGCATATTATGGATGAAAAGGATATGAAAATATTAAACATATTGATGAGGGAAGGAAGAAAACCTTATACTGAAATTGCCAAGGAACTTAGAACAAGTGAGAGCTCCGTCAGAAAGAGAGTTAGAAAGATGGAAGAAGAAGGTATTATTAAGGGATACAATATAAATATAGAACCTTCCAAAATCGGTTATAATGTTGTGGCATTAACCGGTTTTGACACCAATCCCGAAGATTTTCTAACGGTTGCAAATAAATTATGTGAATTTGAAGAGGTCAAAAAGGTATGGACCTCAACAGGTGACCATATGATAATGACAGAAATATGGGCAAAAGACGGTAGAGAATTATCCAATATTTTATTTAACAAAATTGGGAAGATTGAAGGTATTAAGAAAGTATGTCCGGCCATTATTCTGGAACAGCTGAAATAATATTATATTTTATTTTTAATGTGTATATTAGATATATTTACATATTTTTTATAATTTTATTAAATTTCAACCATTTTATCTGGAACTTCAATCCCCTTTTCTTTGAACCATTTTCCATAACCTTTTACATCCATATTTTTAATATGCATAACCAACCATCCAATAATAAAATTCAAAGCATCTCTAAATTCCTTATCTCCCCCATTCTCAATCTTTGGAGCTAATGTTTCCACAACATATCTCACAAAAAATCTATGTATCTTTTTATGTTTTTCTAATTCTTCCTTTGGATAACCATATCTTTCCATTACTTCTTCCTCATGTTTGAAGTGTTTATCTGTGTAAGATACTGCTTTTTCCACCAATAATTTTTTTGCTTCGTCCTTTTTACCTTCTTTTAATAAGGTGTATATGTTATTTATTGTATCAACAAGGAATTTATGTTCTCCATTAAAGGCCTGAACATCCGATTCTAAATCTTTTGACCATTTTATTATTTCCATAATCTCGCCATGATATTAATAATATAATTATAAATATATTTAAATTTAATAAATGAATAATCTAAAAATATGATAAACCCCCGGCTTTTTATATTAATTATTATTCAATATTCAATAATTTACACATATCTTTAAAAAAAAGAATAAAAATTATTTAAAGTATCTATCAAGTAATCCTTTTAACATTTTTGCATGCCTTGCTTCATCTCTGCTTGATTCATCAAAGAAATCATGAGCTGGGTCGATATCTAATTCTTTTGCCTTTGTTGCAGCAGCCTTTTTCTCTTTGTTTGCCATGCATTCTCCTTTTAGCATCATTTCAAGATTCTCTTTTAAGTTGTCTGAAATTACGCCGTTCATCTCAGCAAAATGAGCTGCATGTTCAGCTTCTTCGAATGCTATTCTTTTTAAGACTTCTGCTACTTCTGGAAGTCCCTCTCTTTGTGCAAGTCTTGCCATTGCCAGATACATACCAACTTCTGCACATTCTCCTTTGAAGTTTGCTTCAACTTCTTTTTCCAAATCTGTTCCTTTTGTTACTCCAATTTTGTGTTCATTTATTACCTCTACTTCTACCATGAGCTCACCTTTTTTTATTTTTATTTTTTATTTGTAGCTATATATTTACAATTATAATTTTTTATTTTATTAAATTTATGCAATAAAAATTAAGAAATAAATATACATTATAATAAAATAATAAGTTTTTAAAAAATATAATTTATAATTAATTATAATATTATAATTTAAATTATTCCATTTCTTTTATTCTAACTGCCAATCTCTTACCCATGTTGTAGCATTTCTCCAATTCATCCTCTGTTGGAACATAGTATAACTCATACTCATCCAATACATTAAATCCACATTCCTCTAATTCTTTTGCAATTTTATCAACTGCTCCTCCTTCTCCACCCATGGAACCAAATGAAAGAGCAAGTCTTTTTAATCCTGTTCTATTGAATTTTAAACCTTTTAAGTAATATATTATATCCCCAATGGATGGATAAGGTTCATCGTATATTGTAGGTATTCCAAAGAGAACTGCTTTACTGTCTAATATATCTTTGACAATTTCACTTCTTTCATCATAGTGGAGGTAATACATAGCAACATCCACACCTTCACTCATAAGACCTTCTGCAAATGCATGTGCCATTTTTTGAGTTGAGTAATGCATTGTGTCATAGACAATTGTAGCCTTATTTTTACATTTTCCTGTTGCAAAGTTTTGGTATGCTTCAATTACTTTCATTGGGTTTGTCCATATCTGCCCATGAGATGGTGCTATCATTTTTATTTTTTCCAACAATCCGAGCTCTATAACTTCATTGAATTTCTTCAATACAAGTTTTGACAATGGCGTAATTAAATTTGCATAGAATTTCTGGTTTGCATCCATTAATATAGGCTCTGGAATTTCGTAGTCATATCTCTGTGGGAAACATAAGTGCTGACCAAAGGCATCGTTTGAGAATAAAATTCCTTCTTCTGCATAGAATGTGAACATACTGTCTGGCCAATGTAATAATGGTGCTTCAAGGAATACCAAAGTTTTTCCGCCTAAGTCTATTTTATCCAATGATTTAACGACTTTAAATGGTGCATTCTTTAAGGAAGAATAGTGTTTTTTTAATCCTTCAACTGCTACCTCTGTACAGTATATAGGAGCTTCTGGGAATTTTTTATGGATTTCAGTTAGAGCTCCTGAATGGTCTTTCTCAACATGGTTTTGAACAATTACATCTATTTTAAATTCTTTTCCTTCTTTTTCAAAAGCATCTTTTATTCTTCCCCACAATTGAGCGGATGTTCCTGGGTATGTATTGTCAATCAATGCAGTTTTGTCCTCCCCAAATACCAAATATGCATTGTATGTGGTTCCTTTTAATGTATATCCATGGTACATTCTAATATCCCAGTCCATTACTCCTACCCAATATACTCCATCTGCTATTTTAAAAGCATCGGCTTTCATTATATCACCTTTTTTATGGCTTTATTAATTGATAGTTTTTTTACACGCTATAATATGGATTATTTAATATAATAAATTAACCGTGCGTATTTCGGTTAATTATACCACTAATTATACGAAATTCGAATCAAAAAAATAATGTTTATATTTAAAGTTTTATCTTTTTATTTTTTATTTAAGTTTATATTTTAAAATCAATAGCATCCTTTTTGCAGGCACTTTTACATTCAAAACATCTTACACATTCCTTCTGATTGACATCATTAGTTAGTTTTATCTGCATTGGACATTTTCTTTCGCATAATTTACACCTTACACAGTTATTATTTAGTTTTAACTTGAATAATGGTTTTATTGAAAGTATAGATAATAATGCCCCAACTGGACAGAAGTATTTACAAAAAGCTCGAGGGTTAAAAAATGAAATTATTGTAAATACTGTCAATACGACAAGTGCCATTGCATTTTTAGATAAACCTAACAAAGCATATAGATTTAACTGGAAAACGGTTATTATTATAAATAAAAACAACACAATGTATTTTAAATATATCAACTTATTATGAATGTTTTCTGGGAGCTCCGGAAGTTTTTTTAACTTAAATAATTTGACCCTTAATATGTAGCTAAGTTCAAACAAAAACCCCCATGGGCATAACCATCCACAATAAACCCTCCCAAAAATCAGCGTTAAAACAATAACTGCTAAAAATATAATAATAAAATTTTTCCCAGCAAAACCGGATAACATAAATTTATCCATAAGCCCTATAAGCATTAAAACATAACTTCCTGACAGAATAAATTTTATAAAAACTGCTGTTTGGGATATTTTTCTTAATATTTGAAGCTTATCCATTAAATTCACCATCATAATAAAATGTTAAAAACTTAATGATATGTTAAAAACTGATAATAAATGTTAAAACTCATTATAGTATATTACAAAGAATTTTGACCAAAAATCCCACATCTACCGCAAAATTTATTTTTACATTTATAAGGCAAAAGTGCTTTTCTTATGGCATCCAATGCTATATATCCTGCTTCATGAAGCATGGTATCTTCGAGCTCCTTATCATATTCCATACTTCCTAAACATGGGTAGTTATGATGGGCATTAGCTATTTCATCCTTTAACTCATTTATAATTTTTCCTTTAATCCTTTTGGCTATATAGTATGTTTCACCACATGGTGCCGATATAATTACCTTAACATCATCTATTTTATGTCCATCAGATGATTTAATTTCTAGTTGTGGAAATCCTATTTTAAAGTAATCGATAAATTCATTTAAAACATCCTTATTATATTTCTTTTTCAAAGCACAAAATGGCTTTGGATTTTCAAAATCAATCCCATTTTTTTCACAGATTTCTTTTAAACTGTTTCTCATAGCTATTGATAAATCGGATGGGGTTTCTGATGGAACAATTAATAATTTGTAATTTTTTTCTGCGAGCATATTTGGGAGCTCATATAGTAAATCCTCATGAAGTTGGGCTATTGCCACATCACCTTGTGGGATCTCAGGCATATAATCGGAAGCATCCTCTATAAATTCATCCTCATCAATAGGTTCCAAAACTACCTCCTTTACATCGTCTTTATAGCTCCAATCCCCTCGGCAGTTATAACAATCTTCACATATTCTACAAAAATCTGGTTCATTCAGAAGGTTTTTATAAAATTTCTCCATTCTCTGGTTTCCCTTGTGGTATATAAATGTAGCTTTCATAATATATCACCTAAAAGTTAAAGATGAATTAAAATCCCTTATACTGTTTCAAATTACTTTAAAAAAGTTATTTTATATATTTTAATGGGGTATTCAATACATAAAAACATTTTTGACTACCATTTTAAAAAATAAGATATAATTTTTATTAAAAAATTTTTAATTTTTATTATTCTTATTATTATTGTTTTTAAATTTTTGGACTATTATTTATTTTAAACTATTGGCGAGCTCTCTTACCTTGTCCTCAATCTCATCCCTTACTTTCCTATAAAATTCAATGTCTTTATCTGCTGGGTCTTCAATATTCCAGGCAATGTGTTTTTTAGCTGGAACAAGAGGGCAGGCGCCTAAACATCCCATAGTAACTACAATATCGAAATTTCCCACTTCTTTAACCACTCCATCTATTGTCTGAGGTCTCTTTTTAATTTTTAAGTTTTTCTCACTCATTACTTTAAAAACCATGTCATCAATATTTTCAGTTTTTTCTACCCCTGCACTGTATGCATCAAGTCCGAATTTTCTCCCAAATGCCTCAGCCATAACACTTCTTCTTTTGTTGTGTACGCAAACAAATAAAATTTTCATATTATCACATCTTATTATTATTTAACTGGTTCTATTTTAAAATAGCAGGCATCTGCTCCTTGTGCCATACATTTTATCTCATCCACCACCACAGTTTTATTTAATATACATTCATAGGCACCAGCAAGCACTCCTGCATCAAAATAACATATGGGTTCATCGGATTTTAACCCATCGCATAATGCACAATCATTTACCTTAACAACAAGCGGTTTTTTACTTTCAATTTTTAACATTCCCAAATTATTTTTTCTGAAAAATTTTTTCAATTCCCTATAATTTTTTGGATTAATATATCGCCCAAACTCATATCCAATATCATACAGTGTAATTTCAGAGTTTAACTCTTTAATTTTTTTCATCATAACCATAATCATGAGTCTTAATATTTCTAGTGGAATATATTCTTTCTGTCTGCTGGTGTATTTTTCTTCAATAAATATACCCTTTTCTTTATCATATCCCTTTTTTAAATGCTCAACAGTTTCTTTTATAAGGTCATCGTCGTTTGAAATATATATGCCTCCACCATTTGTCGCACCACTATTATTCTTTCCCAATATTGTAAAAAAGTCATCCATATTTCTTGTTTTTAGCTCCATTTTCATGCTATCTCTTCAACTATTTTTTTATATACTTATATTTAATATATAACCTACATATAACTATAATGGTGCGAATAACGGTTAAATAGTCTAAAAAAGAGACGAAAAACGGAAAATAAGGATATTAATAAGATAATAATAAAATTAAGAAAAATAATATTACTATTATAAATTTGGAGTATTGTAATTTATAATAATCTATAAAATTTCTTTGCATTTTTATATGTGGAGCTCACTATTTTGTCCTCTTCAACACCTATTTTTTTCATATACAATTTTGTTCTTGGCAAGGCATAAATATCAGCCTTTAAACTTCCCAAATCACTGCTTAGGATAAATTTTTTATTATAATTTTTTATTATCTCAGATGCTTCAATATGGCTTATTTTCATGCTTGGCTGAACTGTTAAACCAATATAAACATCCTTATCTATAATATCCACAGTATCTTTATTTATGTGGTCAATCATCACTAAATCATCCTTTATTTTCACATCATCCAAAATTTTTAAGATTTCAAGTAATGCCTCTTTTTTATTCTTTTCTGGGGTATGAATAATTATTGGCATATTGTAATCCTTTGCCAAATATAACTGCTCTTTTAAAAGGTTTTTCTCATCATCGGTTAAATAATGTAGTCCAGTTTCTCCAATAGCCACAACATTTTCATTTTCAAAATAATCAGGTAATTTTTTTAGGAGCTCATCCCAATGTTTAGGATACCCCATAGGGTGAGCCCCCACTGCAACCTTAACATTAACCCCGGCCATTTTTCCTCGTTTAGTCTCTAACTTAACTAACCTATCCCAATGGTCTAAACAAACCTCTGGAACGCTCATTTTGTAAGGGTCATGGGCACAGGTAATTATTGTTTCAATCCCACATAAAGCCATTTTTTCCAAATCTTCAAAACTTCTTACATCCAAATGAGTATGGGCATCTATCATAATATCACCTAAAAAATAAATAAAATAATAATAAGATAATAATAATTTGAACATGATTAAATTTTAAAATAAAAAATTATTTGGTTAAATGATAATAAAACTTCTCATCATCTGCAAGGCAGTGAATTGTTGCCTGTCTAATTCCAAAATTTGTTCCAACTTTTTTAACGAACTGCTTTTCTATATCGATAGTTTCCTTTAAAATCTCTACAATATCGCCATCGTTGTTTATGTTTATCGCAGGTTTCTCATGGTAGTATATTATATATTTTTCATATAGGAGCTCCGCACTATTCATTTGAGCCTTAGAAAAATCGTTTAACAATTCGTTATTATATTGTTCGATTGAAGATAGTTTGGCTATTATTGACAGTTTTATTTTATTGGCTATTATTTTCACCACATTTTCTTTTAAATGTTCCATCGTTTCACCCGAATATTAAAATAGATTAATTTAATAAATTCCAATATAATGTTAATTTTATAATAACATATAAAATAATAATAAAATAATAATAGAGTAATAATGGAGTAATACTATTAAAATTATAAATAATAAATTTTAATAAATTAGTCAAATTTAACTTTCACAGCTCCTGTTGGACATACATCTTCACAAACTCCACAGCCTGTACATTCCTCTTCATGAGCTACAACAACCTTTTCTCCATCAATTTCAAAAACTTCCATTGGACAGTTTTTTTCACATTCTCCGCATTCTTTTGCTCCTCTGCATATATCGTAGTTAATTGTTACGCTTGGCATCCCATCACCAAAAAATGATTATTTATATTTATTTATTTTTTATTTTATTATATTTTAAGTTATTCGTTAATTTTAATTGGTTCTTCTGGACCGCCTATTTTTGAAGGGTGCGGTGCTTTGATTACAAAGAATTCAAGAACATCACATGTTAAATTTTGAGCAATCATCTTTGTATTAAACGGCAAATGGATTATTGTTCCAGCAGGATACACTTTTGGCTCTTGGTCTTCCAGAGTTAACGTCATCTCCCCCTTTACAACTATTAAATGAACCTTTGAGTTTGTAAAGTGCTTAGGTGTGCCTTCCCCTTTTGGAAATATCATATGAATAATTTGAACTTCGTCGGTATTGACTATTTTTTCCACGAGTTTTGAATCAGATTCTGTTGTAAAATTATATACTGTTTCTATCACAATATCTCCTTAAAAAATGGATAGTTAATAGTTAATAGTTAATAATTATAACGGTTATAGATGGACATTATAGTTAATAACCATTATTTATTTTTGCAATTATTTGTTTATCAATCTTTCAATATCTTCTTCCACTGTTGAAATGGTGCTTATTCCAAATTTATCCACAAGAACCTTTGCAACATTTGGTGATAAGAATGCAGGCAGTGTAGGTCCAAGAACTATATCTTTCACACCTAAATAAAGTAATGCAAGCAATACAGCGACAGCTTTCTGTTCATACCAAGCTATATTGTATGCTATTGGCAGTTCATTTATATCTTCCAATCCAAATACTTCTTTTAATTTAAGAGCGATTACAGCAAGTGAATAGCTATCGTTGCACTGTCCTGCATCCAATACTCTTGGTATTCCCCCTATATCTCCTAAATTTAATTTAATATATCTATATTTTGCACATCCTGCTGTAAGGATTACAGTGTCTTTTGGCAATGCCTTAGCAAATTCTGTATAATACTTTCTTGTATTGTGTCTTCCATCACATCCAGCCATTACAACGAATTTTCTTATGGCTCCTGATTTTACAGCTTCAACAACTTTGTCAGCTAATGCCAATACTTGATTATGTGCAAATCCACCTACAATCTTACCTGTTTCAAGTCTTTTTGGTGGAGCACATTTTTTAGCATGTTCGATTACTTCTGAAAAGTCTTTATTTCCATTTTCATCTTCTGGAATTCTTTTAAGACCTGGGAATCCTACTGCACCTGTCATATATATTCTATCTTTGTAGCTGTCCTTTGGTGGAACGAGACAGTTTGTTGTCATTACAATAGGACCATTGAATGCTTCAAACTCTGTTAATTGAGCATGCCAAGCTCCTCCATAATTACCTACAAAGTGCTCATATTTTTTAAATGCAGGATAATAATTTGCAGGCAACATTTCCCCATGGGTATATACATCTACCCCTGTTCCTTTTGTCTGTTCCAATAATTGCTCCATATCTTTTAAATCATGACCACTTATCAATATACCAGGATTATTCCTAACCCCTATATCCACCTCTGTTATTTCAGGATGACCGTAAGTTTCAGTATTTGCCTTATCCAATAAAGCCATTGTATCTACTGCGTATTTACCAGTTTCAAGCACAAGAGCCGTCAAATCATCAGCAGACAGACTGTCATCCTTTGTAGCAACTAGTGCTTTTTTTATGAATTTATGAACATTCTCATCGTTATAACCTAATGCCATAGCATGGCACATATAAGCCCCAATACCTTTAAGTCCATAGGTTATTAATTCCCTTAAAGACCTTATATCTTCATTTTCTGTTGCTTGGACAGATACCTCTTTTGAATAGGCCTTTGCTATAATGTCCTCATCATTTTTTGGCATCCATGCTGCATAATCTGGGAGCTCACCACAGCATTCTGAACATGCGTATTTTGACTTTAATTCTTCTCTAAGTTCCAAACCTTTTTTAATTTTCCTTATAATGTCTTCATCGTCGAAATTCACATTTGTAATTGTTGTGAAAAGTGCATCTACAATAAATTCGTCTATTTCTTCATTAGATTTTCCTGTTTTTTCGCATACATATGCCAAACCTTTTAAGATATATATTAAAAGGTCTTGAAGATTAGCCACATTATCCTTTTTACCGCATACTCCAATTACTGTACATCCAGTGTTCCTTGCAGTTTCCTGGCACTGATAGCAGAACATCTTTGTTGGTCTTGTATTGTTTGATTCCATAGTTTTACCCTCCAATATTTTATCTACAATTGATTTTATTTTATTTTGTATCTCATTCAATTTATTCACCTGTATAATTATTTATTTTTTAATATATAATAACTACTATTTATAATAAAAAATCGTTATTTTTGATATAATTATTATTTTTCATTTATTAATTACATTTAGATTATATTAACATTTTAAAGATGCATTTAATAATATAAAAAGATTTTTGACTATATTATACCAAAAGAAGGTATAATTATTGTTCTTTTTTATAAGATATTTGATATAATTATTATGAATATAATAAAAAAAGTTAATAAAATATATTAAAAGGTAATGAAATTGATAATAAATAAAATATGATAACACCTAAAACTAATCAAGATAATAATAAATAGTTAATAGTAAATAGAAGTGTACAATCATTGAAATAAATTAAAAATAATGTTATTTAAGATTTTAAAAACTCAAAGCCCCATATCTACATACGCTTAAACATTTTGAACATCCTTTTACACAGTTGGATTTATTTATGACTGTTACCCTCCCATTTACAATGCCAAACACTCCATTTTCACAGACTTTATAACATAATGTGCAGTTTTTGCATTTCGTATAATCTATTGTAGGTCCCCATACATTATCTTTTTTAAATTCCTTTTCAGTTTTTTCAGTTTTTTTATTATCCCCACCAAATATTATATGTTTTATTTTTGAAAACATAACATCGCCTTTTTAATCATTTAAAAAATAACTACTTTATCATATATTTTTCCATCTATTTTATTTATTTTATCATAAAATTTAGAAACATCTTTCGAATTCCCCTCTACAATAAAAATCTCTACTTTTTTATTTTTTCCACAAGATGTGGTTATATATGATTGATTTATTGATTTCACTATATCATTATGTTCAAAATATGCCTTACTCATATATTCCATTGCCTTTTTTGTCGGCGTATATACAATTATAATAATACCACTAATAGTGCCCTCCTTATTTAACTGATTACTTTCCAAGATATGCTTTCTTGTGGCATCTCTTATGAGCTCACTTCTACTTGAATACCCCTTTGTTTTTGCAACTTCATCTATCTCCTTCAAAAGAAACTTTGGAAAGGATAGGCTAATTCTTTCAACATTTACCATGTTATTACCTATTTCTTAATTAATTTATTTTTCTTACAATTTTATATTTTTATATTTTTTACATATTCTGGTGTATTATCATGTGGAACACCATAATAAAATTCCCTTGAAGCCTCAAAAATTTTTATGCATCTATCTCCAAATCTTTCAACATCCTTCAAAAACATTCCAAATTGAATATAATAATTTATATCCTCTGATTTACATCCCTTATCTGAAATATTTTTCATAATCTCATCCAATTTTTTATGTAAATTTTCCTCTAATTCGTATATTTTAAAACTCATTTTTTTATTTTTCACCATATCCATGGCAATTATAAACATTTCTTTGATAATATCAAATATCTCATCAACATTATTGGTTAAATAATCCTTTATTGTTAATCCATTTGTAATTTCTTCGGCAATATTCGATATGTAATCCCCGCATCTTTCAATATTTGAAGCAATTAAGGATAACAGCATTGCCTGTTCCATCGGCAAATATTTTAAACTATCCATTTTAATAGATAAATGAATTTCTTCTTCCATTTTATTTAATGCATAGTCTTGAAATATTATACATTTTGCATCTTCTAAATTGTGGGTTTTTAGTGCATTAACCACTTTATCCAAATTAAATAATACATTATTGCCCATTTTTTCAAACATTTCGATAATATTATTTAACGGTTCATCTATATCTTGGTATATGCCGAGCTCCGATAACTTATCCATATTAACAACATAAGGATGCATTACAACTCCTTTTTCCATTAATGGTTTTAAAAGTTTTGCAACATATCTTCTGCTTATATTAAGTTTTTGGGCAATTTCATCCTGTGTCTCTGGTTCATCTTTAATTATAATTTTGATAATTGCCGCCAGCGTGGCTTCTTTTCCTCTTAACATTATACCACAAATTTTTATTTTTTTATTTTATTTTTATTTTTTATAAAAACTCTTTTTTTATTTCTTTTATTCCTATTATATTATTTTAATTTTATTATTTTATTATTTTTTTAAATCTTTTTCTTATTATAATATATTATGATTATATTATTTTTTTATTATACATTATTATTGTAATATAGCTATTCAAAGTATATATTTTGAAAATAAAAAAAGAATTTTACCGATATGTAATATCCATACCACGTATGAAAGGAAAAGATATTTTAATAGATGAAAATAAGGATAAAATGTAATTGATAAGACATATTATGATATAGAAACTGGATTTAAAGTTGTTGATGATAATATGATAATATTGTAATAATTAATAATTATAATCTAATTGAGGGGAAATATGAAATTAAAGACGATGTATTATAAATTAAAAACAGATAAACCATTGAAAAAATCTCAAACTCCTTATTTGAGAGGATACATTTTAAATAAATTGATAAATATGATTATAAAGAATTGCACAATCACAGTGGAGGGGGCTTTATATATTCATATCCTAAAATTCAGTATAAAATATTAGGAGGTAATGCCAACATAATAGGACTAAATGAGGGAGCAAATATCTTAGGAAATATAGTATTAGAGCTCAGCACATTAGAACTAAATCATGAAACTTATAAGGTTGTTGATGGTTATATCTATGTAAAATCTGAGGATTTTGGAGTATGCGATAATTTAAAAAGATATAGATTTGTATCTCCATGGATTGCTTTAAATGAAAAGAATTATTCAAGTTATAAAAAATTAAATGAGAATAAGCGAAAAGAAAAGCTTGAAAGGATAATAATTGGAAATATACTATCCATGAGCAAATATCTAAATTATACCGTTGATAAGAAAATAGAGGCTAATATATTAGAATATAACGAAATTCCAGTCAATTATAAAAAAACAAAATTTATTGGATTTTTTGGAAAATTTGAAGTTAATTTTGATATTCCAAATCTTTTTGGGATTGGAGGGAAGGTATCAAAAGGATTTGGCTCAGTGGTGCGTATGTCTGAATAATATATATCTTAATAATTTACATCGAATTTACATTATATATTTATACCTTATAGGTATACGATTTAAGCACTTCATCCTTTAATTTATCAACTATTTCTTTTTTATATTCAATAAACTCCATACTACTTCTTTTTCGAGGTCTATCAAGATTAATATCTACAATATCCTTTACCCTTCCAGGTCTTGCAGTCATTATAATTACCCTATCTGATAAATAAACGGCTTCTTCAACACTGTGGGTTATGAAAACTACTGTTTTTTTATCCTTCTCCCATATCTTTAAAAGTTCATTTTGAAGTATTGTTCTTGTTTGGGCATCCAGAGCTCCGAAGGGTTCATCCATAAGCACAATTTTTGGGTCATTTGCTAATGTTCTTGCAATTGCCACTCGCTGTTGCATACCTCCACTGAGCTCATAGGGATAGGCATCTTCAAAGCCTTCCAAACCTATCATCCTTATAAACTTTTTTGATATTTCATTTCGTTCTGCCTTTGGAACTCCTTTTATTTCCAAACCAAAACCTACATTTTCCAAAACAGTCCTCCAAGGTAATAATGTATATTGCTGAAACACCATACTCCTTTCTGCACCAGGTTTTTCGATTTTTTTCCCTTCAATAAACATCTCCCCAGATGTAGGCTTTTCAAGCCCTGCAATCATTCTCAATAATGTGGATTTTCCACAACCACTTGGACCTACAATAGATAAAAATTCATTATTTTTAACTTCAAAACTCACATTATCTACTGCTAAAACTTCCTTTTTTTCTGTAATAAACTTTTTAACAACATTTTTTATTTCCAATATAGCAGCCATAAAAACACCAATTTATGTATTAATGCAAAAATATGTATAAATTATAAATAACATAATAATAGGTTCTTTTATTAACTATTCATTAGTTATTTACTTTCTATATATTATCACTATTATTCACTATATCCATATTACCCATATATCTATCGTTTATTACATCCATTTTCATCATTAGTATCTTTTATTATTTTATTATTATTTTATTATTATTTCATCATGGTTTTCCATTTAAAGTATCTATCCTCAACATATCTCAACCCCCTATCAAGGGATAACCCAATTATACCAATTATTACCATTGAAGCCACGACAATATCCATCCTACTGAGTGAATAGGCATACATAATTAAATATCCTAAACCAGCATCGCTTCCTGGTAGCATCTCAGCTGCTACAACACACATCCAAGCTATACCTGCCCCAACCCTCAATCCAGTTAAAATTCCAGGTGATGATGCAGGAATAATAACTTTTAAAAGTATGTCCTTTTCCTTAGCACCGAGGGTCTGAACTGATTCTATAAGTATCTTTGGAACACTTTTTACGCCTGCAATTGTATTTATCAATATTGGAAAGAACGCACCGATAAATATAATAAAAAGCATGGATGTTTCACCTATTCCAAACCATGCAAGAGCCAGTGGAACCCATGCAAGTGGTGGTATTGGTCTTAGGAGCTCTATGAATGTATCAAATAAATCATGGATTATTGAGAAATACCCCATTAATATACCAAGTGGAACAGCTACAATTCCTGCTATTAAAAAGCCCGATAAAACTCTCTTAATACTAATAATTGTATTACTTACAAGATTAACCCCTGTTCCCAATATTGGATTCTGAGGATGTATTAAAACATTGAAAACATCTTCCAATCTCGGCAATACTACGGGATTATTTAACCATATCGCCAACCCTTCCCACAAAACTAAACCAAATATAGGTAAAATTAAATTTTTTAGAATTTTTAGAAGTTTCATAAGATACCTCCCAATTATTTAATATCAATTTTATATTTTAGAAGAATATACATGCAATAAAATATTAAATTAGGTTTTTATTATAATTTTTAATATTTTTATTAATATTTTATTATTTTTTATACATTATAGTTGTCGTATAATATAATCATTACTTAAAAACTTTATTAAAATATAAATTTATATTATCATAAATAGCAAAAAATAACCATGATATTATATTTATAACTATATATAATATCCTACATAAAATAAAAAATTAATATAAATATTAATTATGATAGCCATATAAAATAATAACAAACCTTGATTCTGCCTTATCAAGTTCTTTTAATGAATTTCCCTCTATAATATAAATATTATTATATTTTTCAATTGTTGCATTACGGTTTCCTCTTATAATATTAATAACCATAGTTTTATTGCTATTTTTTACCATATAAGCCTCAGTGCTATTATTAAATATATTTTTATCTACAATTATATGTGGATAATATTGATTAAGAGCTTTAAGTTTAAATACTAAATCAGCAATTGATACGCCGCCTTCATCGCTTGGGAGAGATTCATTATATTGGAGATATATTATTTTATGACTGAGATAATAATTCCGTATATCTTTATTAGTCGTGTTTATCAATTGTGTAGATAATGCCTCACCCAATGTTGTTCTTAGTGGCACTGTAATGGTTGTATTGTTAATATTTACAAAGATATATTTGTTATAATAGTTGTCATTATTATAATGGCCTGAGCTCTGTTTATCGACACAAGAACATAAACTAACTGCCAATATCACAGAACAGGTGAGTAATATTATTTTAATCTTTTTCATAAAATCTACCTATTTTAGTTATATTACAATATACCCTGTTTTATCATAATTTTAATTTAATTTATTACATTTATTTATTATATTTTTATTATTTTATAAATTATAATTTAGTATAATTTTATTATTGCCTATTATTTATTAATAACTCATTAACTATCTTCTTAAATGTTTTATCATCTATATACTCCCCGCCTTCTCTTGTTTCCTTTACCTTTTTAACAATTTCCCATAATTTATCTCTGGATACTTCAATACCCATTTCCTTTAATTTAGATTCCACAGCTTTACATCCAGAATGTTTTCCAAGCACGATTTCTCTTTTTTGACCAATTTTTTCAGGAAGAAAAGGCTCATAAGTTAGTGGATTTTCAAGCACAGCATCAACATGAATACCGCTTTCATGATAAAATACTCTGTCCCCTACTATTGGTTTATTTACAGGAACTGGCATGTTGGAATATTCTTCCACCATTTTGGATAGTTCTTTTATTACAGATATATTGAGCTCCATATCAACATCATATAAAACCATCAATGCCATGACGAGCTCCTCCAATGATGCATTTCCTGCCCTCTCACCTATGCCATTTACTGTGGTAGATACAGCTTTTGCACCGCCCAAAAGCCCATAAATTGAATTTATTACTGCAAAACCAAAATCATTGTGGCAATGAACCCCAATATGTGCTTTTTTTAAATTTTTGCTTAATTCTGAACATATATAATATATTGATTGAGGCGTCCCTGCACCTACGGTATCTGCAATATGGACTCTATCTGCCCCATGTTCTTCTGCATTCTTGTGGATTCTTATTAAATCCTCAATAGGTGTTCTTGTAGCGTCCTCTGCTGAAAATGCTACAAAAAGACCGTGGTCTTTTGCATATTCCACAGCATTCATTCCCATTTCCTCAACTTCATCTATGGATTTATGAAGTTTATATTTCAAATGAAGGGGAGATGTAGCTATAAAGGTAATTATTCCATCTACATCACAATTTAGGGCTTTATCAATGTCATCTTTTAGAGCTCGCGATAGTGCCAATATTTTTGCATTCAATCCTTCATTAGATATACATTTTACTATCTCCCTCTCTTTTTTTGACACCGCAGGAAACCCAGCTTCAATTTGTTTGATACCAAGCTCATCCAATTTTCTTGCAATGTTTAATTTTTGTTCCTTTGTAAAACATACGCCCGGTGTTTGTTCCCCATCTCGCAATGTGGTATCATATATATAGGCGTCTCTTAGATTTAATTTTGGATTATATGGGCATACTTCTTTCCATTTCATTTTATTTCACCATAATTAAATAAAATTAATATTATATAAGATATATTTCTCAATTCTTAATTTTTTAAATTTTTTAAATTTCTTATATTATTTCTCTTTGTTTTATTTATTTATCATATTAATCTTAATCTAAGAAATATTAAAAAGAATATGAAAAATACAATGCATATAAGATATATAAATAATATTAAAAAATAATGTCATTGTAAATATAATTAATATTAGTATAATAAAATAAAATTTTAATTAATAATAAATAATATAATAATATAACATTAATAATATAATCTTAGATTTATTTTTTTACCTCCAATATATACAGTGTATCCTTAGCTTTAAGTTTTTTAATAATATCCCCATTTTTAACAATTTTACCTACGATATTTGTTCCTTCAAATGTTTCTCCCGTAGGTCCATATTTATCATTTGGACTTAACCTTATACCAATATATCCCTTATATCTTTTAACCATATTGGTTACTCCAATAACTCCTCCTTCAAGACTTTCAGATGGGGTATTTTCTGGCAATAAGCCTTTTGAATATTCATCATTTCTTTCAAACATAACCATATCCCCAGTTTTGAAATATACCTTTAAAGTTCCTATATTTTTTGTTGTAAGTCCCGTAGTTTTTCTAAAATACCATGCCGTATTAGGTGCCTTATCATCGTATATCTCAATATACAATAATTCATCGGGGGATATACCTTTTGTAATTACCTCTTTCGATTTCAAAACATCCAAAGTATATTCTGGACTTTGTTCTATTATTATGGCATTTTCATCGGTATTACCTTCCATTTTGTGAGTAATACCATGCTTTTTAAATAATTCAGATGCTTCTTTTTGAGTTTTTCCTATGGCATTTAATCGTTCTGGTTTTGATACCACAGATATGATACCAGTATCTGAAAAGTCTGCGAGCTCTATACCTTTGGTTATTTTACCCACTACGGTGTGGGATAACGAAGATGCCCTATTCTCCTTGTATATGTATACTTTACCAACTCCCGCCCCAATATTTCTAACGGTAATTGCTCCTCTTTTCCTATCTTCAAGATTATCCTCATCAATACTTAGAGTCTGCAATCTGCAATCTGCAATAAATGTATTTGTAAATTCTGTAATTTCAAAATAACCATCTTCCATT
The DNA here is from genome assembly GCF_000179575.2 of Methanothermococcus okinawensis IH1. Lineage (NCBI taxonomy): Archaea > Methanobacteriati > Methanobacteriota > Methanococci > Methanococcales > Methanococcaceae > Methanothermococcus > Methanothermococcus okinawensis. The sequence continues at coordinate 648,355 of NC_015636.1, forward strand.
AATGCAAGGGCATGCTCCACAGTTTTTGAAGGTCCTTCAAATTCTGCTTCACAGTATGTCCATATTTTCCATCCGTCCTCTAACTCCATATTTAGGTCTGTTGTTGTTAAATAATCTATTTTTTCTCTTGATTCCCTTATTGGCTCAATGGATATTATATAATCCTCGGAGGTTAATTCGGATAAAACCCTTTTTCCAGCAATTAATATACCAATTTTTGGATTTTCAATACCATAAACCTCTTGAGTATCTTTTTTAATAAATATAATATAACCTTCTGTCTTATCAAATCCAGAAATACCCAATATTACATCCCATTTTTTGAATTTTTCAGCCTTATTGCTCATCGGCAAATCAATTGTTATATTTCCAAAGGATACATCAGAAACACTTTTCCAGCCTATGTGTTTTCCATTGAATTTTTTATAATTTTTATTCCAAAATTCCACTGTATCGGAGCTCTCCGTGATACCGACTATCATAGAACCTTTTGTGGTGGTAATCTTATATTTTTTTGATTCTTTCTCTTCCTCTTTTTTTATTCCTTTTATAATTACTATATTTGCCCCCATCTTGTATGGTTCTCCTGCTATCACATCTTTAAGAAATTTTCCAGATTTCTTAGTATTATTAACTAATACCTCAGCCATTTTTATCAACTCCAATAAACCAACATATATTTATATAATTAACTAAATATAATTAGAACTTAATACAATATAAAAGATTTATGTAAAAATTATATATGTAATATGTGTTATAAAATTATTATCATAATACTTATTTAATTAATTTTAATTTAATGGATATAAAATCATCATAATTATTTTTATAATTTTAAAAATGTTTTAACTTATATTTTATGTATTTTAATATTAATTTTACATATTTCAAATAATTATCTTTTAACATAGATATACTTAATATAAGAAAGACTTAACATAAGAAAGATAAGGGATATAATATGACAATAGAAGAGCCTATAAATGATAAAAACAGCAATGAAAAAAGACTAACATCCAAAGCTAAAAAAATGCTCAGAGCTCAGTCACATAATATAACCCCCGTAGTGTGGGTTGGTAAAGAAGGAGTGGGTAAGGTAATAATGGAAGTCAAGAGGCAGATAAAAGATAGAGGACTTATAAAAGTCAAAATTAGGAAAGGTGCATTAGAACATAGCGATAAAAAAGAAATTGCAGAAAAAATAGCCATTGAAACAAACTCTGAAATAGTAAGTTTGGTAGGTAATGTAATTACACTGTTTAAACCAAGAGAAGGCTGGAAAAAATATACTACTACCAAAAAACCAAAAAAAGAAAAATATATAGAAGAATTTGAAAAATTTAGAATAGGACGAAAGCTTAGAAAATAGAAAATAATAAAATATAATATATCGATGATTATAAATTGAAAATAAGGGAAAAGTATAATAATAATAGAAAATAATATATAGTGGTTTGTAAAATTATAATAAAGATTGCCCGGTTATGGATTTTAAAAATTTTGAGATATAATATATAACAATAGACCTATTGCCTCGATTTTAATAAAGGTTTTATCATTAAATAATTTAATCTAAATGGATATAAAAATATTATTATAAAACTTATAAAATATTATAAAAAATAATGAAAATATAATAAAAACTAAAATAGGAAATAATAAAAAAGAATAAAAATTTATTGAGGTGTTTAAATGACAACAGTATATGATGTTCCCCCAACAAAATTGATTGAAAAATTGGCAGAAAAATTAAAAGAAATGAATATCGAAGAACCTTCTTGGACAGCATTTGTTAAAACAGGAGCTCATAAAGAAAGACAACCTGACAATGATGACTGGTGGTATATAAGATGTGCTTCTGTTCTAAGAAAAATATATACAAATGGACCAGTTGGTGTTGAAAAATTAAGAAGTGCCTATGGTGGAAAAAAGAACAGAGGACACAAACCTGAGAAATTCGTAAAAGGTAGCGGTAATGTTGTGAGAACTGCATTGCAGGCATTGGAAAAATTAGAGCTCGTTAAAAGAACAAGAGAGGGTAGGGCAATTACTGCAAAAGGACAGTCATTATTAAATAATACTGCAAAAGAAGTTAAAGACGAGATAATTGGCGAAATTCCTGCATTGTCAAAATACTGATTACTAAATAAATATTCGTATAACTAAACTATTTAGCATCTGAGGGAAATTATGGACCCTGAAGAAATAAAAAGAAGAAAAATGTTAGAAATGCAGCAAAGAGCCGCTGCTAATGCCGGAGTTGATGAACAGGCACTTCAACAGCAACAACAATATGAGCTCCAAAAAAGAAAAATACTTAAACAGATTCTATCCGAAGCTGCAAGGGCGAGATTATCAAGAATTAGAATGGTAAAACCTGAATTCGCAGAACAGGTTGAACTACAACTTATTCAGCTAGCTCAGATGGGAAGATTACAAATTCCAGTATCTGATGAGCAGTTAAAACTACTTTTGGATAAAATATATGAAATGGGCAAGTCTAAGAAGAAAGATATTAAATTTATTAGAAAATAGATATTTAAAACAGATAAATAACATAAATATATAAAGATATATAAATTTAAATAAGGTTTTGATATGGAAAAGGTTCATGTTCTATTCAGTGGTGGTAAAGATAGCTCATTATCTGCCATACTTTTAAAAAAACTTGGTTATGAACCTGAACTTATAACCGTAAATTTTGGAATACTTGATTCTTACAGGTATGCCCAAGAAACCGCAAAAATATTGGCACTTCCCCATAATGTAGAATATTTAGACCAAGAAATACTTGAAAAATCCGTAGATATCATCTTAAAAGATGGTTTTCCATCAAACGGCATTCAATATATCCATAAAACTGTTATAGAGCTATTATCCGATAAATATAAGATTATTGCAGATGGGACAAGAAGAGATGACAGGGTTCCAAAATTATCCTACTCAGAAATTCAAAGTATTGAAATGAGAAAAAAAATTCAATACATAACTCCATTAATGGGATTTGGTCATAAAACCATCAGGTCTCTTGTTAATAGCTATTTTATCATCTCTGAAAAAGAAAGTGAAGATTTATTAAAATCTGATTATGAAACTGAGATAAGAGAATTGATAAAATTAAGAGGAGAAAATCCGCTAAATTACTTCCCAAAACATATACAATCAAGAGTTGTAGGTCTTAAAGAAAAAATATAATAATAAAATAAATAATTAATTAAAATAAAAAATATAAAAATATAAAAATATAATAAAATAAACGATGAAAACATAAAAAATATAAAAAGATAAAAATAAAAAAGAGGTGTATATATGTCATCAATTAAACCACATGCTAAAAAATTAAGATTAGGTAAAGCATTAAAACAGAACAGAAGAGTTCCCTTATTTGCCGTTGCAAAAACCAAAGGTAAAGTAAGAAATCACCCAAAAATGAGAAATTGGAGAAGAAATAACCTTAAAAAATAAAAATATAAGGAAAATTAATTAAAAAATAAAAGATAATACCATTTTATATATAATTATATAATATTATTTTTAATATTTGACTATTTTACCACTCTTATATATTCCAACGGTTTTTTGGATATTTTCGGATGTGCAGAATATCAAATCTTTTGAATATCCTAAATTTTTCAAATTATTTGCGGAGCTCCCATTGAAGATCAAGGATTTCCAATCTGACTTAACCAAATTTAAAACAGGGATGAGCTCTTCATTATAATAGGGTTTTGTTTCATTTAAATGTTTTAAAATATATTTTGTAATAATTCCAGCACCCACATAATCTTCAATAGCAAAAGTACCTTTTCTATGGCATGGTATTATTAATATATCCTTTTTATTTTCTTTTGCCATATTGTAGGCAACTTCTGCAACATATTTTGCATTTGTTATGGAACCCATCAATATATTATCTGATAAAATACTTTTCAAAATCCTTGTTCCATTTGTAGTTGTCAATAAAATATCTTTTCCATTGTTTATTTGAGATATTATATAATCTTTATTCAATCTTATTTCAAATGGAGAATTTCCAAAATCGAAATCTTCAATTTTCTTCCCATTTCTTTCCCCTATCTTAACAAAATTATTACTGTTGTTATTACTGTTATTATTAATATTGCTATTATTACTATTATGGTTAAATTCAATATCTTCAATACTATCGGTTATATATATTTCATTGCAAATTTCCAGCAAAGTTGTAATCGTTGTAGAAGCTCTAAGAACATCCACAACAATTACACAGAAGTTTCTAAAATCATAGACTAAATTTTGCATTAGATTATCCTGTGATGAAGTAGTTATAGGAGCTCCATAAAAGTTATGAGATATATTTATATTCACAATATCACCAAAATTATTAACATTATTAAAATTAAGATATTTAATATAAATCATATATAAATATAAACTGCAAATATAAATTAAAATATAAATTAAAATATAAATTAAAATATAATTGTGATAACTCATGGTATTTGATGGATTGGCAATATTCAATGGTATTTTTGAATTATTAGGTGTTATTTTTTTAATATTTATTGCATTAGGTATATTAATATTATTAACTGCCATAATTTTAAGCTATTTTCTTGTAAAAAAAGATAGGTTAATATTTCCAAAATTGTTTTTATATATTATGGATAATTTCTATTCCATACTTTTAAAAATATTCCTTTTGGTTGGAACAGAGGATACATTTTATAAAATTGGATTGGATTTTTACAATAAATATTATTACGATAAATTTAAAAAAGCAAAAAATAAGGTTTTAATTTTACCGCATTGTTTAAGGGATTTAAAATGTCCTGCAAAGTTAGGAGCTGATGGAATTCAGTGCGTGTTTTGTGGTAAATGTCCCCTAGGCGATATAATAAAAACTGCAAAAGAAAACAACTACGATGTATATGTAGTTCCAGGCTCAACATTCTTAAAAAGAATATTGAAGGAAAAAAGACCCGATGGAGTGTTTGGAGTAGCCTGTTATAGCGATGCATTTCACGGTATGAACTACCTTTCAAGAAAGAGCATTGCCACACAAAGTCAGCCATTATTAAAGGATGGATGTATAAATACATCTGTTGATGTTGAGGAGTTATTGAGACGATTAAAGGACAATAATAAGAAAAAGTAGGGGATATATCTAAATAGGAGATTGAAAATAATAAATAAAAAATAAAATAAAAAAGAATAATAAAAAGAATAATAAAAAAATAAAAATATATAAACATATAAAAATCTTTTAATATTATATAGCATATATCTTTGATATATATCTTAAATTATTAAATTATTATAAATTAAAATACATTAAAAAATAAGAATTAAAAACATAAATACATATAAAAACTTTAATATATTCTAAATTATACAGCTTATTATAAATAGGATTTATTGGTAATATTATTGATAATATCATTAAACTATAACTATACATAAAAATATGTAGAATAATATATAACGAATTTAGCAATTTATTATAAATTATTTTTAAATTTAAATGGTGATAAGATGCTATCAAAGATAAAAAACACATTAAAAGGCATAACAAAACAGAAATTAGAACAGGACAATGGAACAAAATATATTATGTTTGGTGGAAAAGGTGGTGTAGGTAAAACTACCATGAGTGCAGCGACAGGTGTATATTGTGCAGAACAGGGTTTAAAAACTGTTGTGGTTTCAACTGACCCGGCACATTCTTTAAGAGATAGCTTTGAACAGGAATTCGGACATGAGCCTACAAAGGTTAATGGTATTGAAAATTTATATGTTGTAGAAATTGACCCTCAAAAAGCTATGGAAGAATATAAGGAAAAATTAAAAGGTCAAATTGATGAAAACCCTATGCTCGGGGGAATGATGGAAGAACAGTTGGAAATGGCATCTTTATCTCCTGGAACTGATGAAAGTGCAGCATTCGATGTATTTTTAAAATATATGGATAACAACGAATTTGATGTTGTTATATTTGATACCGCTCCAACAGGTCACACCCTAAGATTTTTGGGACTTCCTGAGCTCATGGACAAATACATGTCAAAAATGATTAAGTTCAAAAAGCAGATGAGCGGAATGATGAAGATGATGAAGAAGATAATGCCGTTTGGTGGCAAAGACAAGGATATAGATTACGATAAGGCATTGGAAGAAATGGAAGTTATGAAAGAGAAAATAACAAAGGCAAGAAAAATATTGGCAAATCCAGAAAAAACATCATTTAGAATTGTAGTTATTCCAGAAGAAATGAGTATTTTAGAAAGTGAAAGAGCTATGAAGGCACTTGAAAAATATAAAATTCCAGTAGATGCCGTAATAGTAAATCAAGTTATACCAGCAGATGTTGAATGTGATTTTTGTAGGGCTAGAAGGAAGCTTCAACAGAAAAGATTAGAACTTATTAAAGAGAAATTTGGAGATAAGGTTATTGCACAAGTTCCATTATTAAGAACAGAAGCCAAAGGTCTTGAAGTGTTAAAACAAATATCAAAAATACTTTATGGCGATAAAAAAGAAGAAGATAAAAATATAAAAATAGAAAAAGATGAAAATAGTAAAAAAGAAGAAATGACAGTAAATAATTAATAGTAAATAATTAATTTTAATATATATTATTTTTTTATTTATTTTTTTATTATTTTATTTCTATTTTTAATATTTAGTTTTTTTTAATTTCCCTGAGCTCTATCTAAAACAATATCAACAATTCTATCATCTGCACCCATAGGTTCTCTATAAATTATCTCCACACCTTCTGGAAGCTCTACTTTTTCGGTGTCGTGGTGATGGTGATGATGGTGATGTTCTTCTCCATGCTCATGATGATGGTGATGTTCTTCTTCATCTCCTCCTTCGTAAATTCCTAAAATCTTTGGAATATCCCTTTTTGTATGGTTTCCATGAGCCAGAAAAACAGGAACAACGATGATTTTTTTAGCTCCTTTTTCAATGACCTTATTTATTGCCTGAGGTATGGTAGGCTCATTGAATTCCATCATACCAACTTCTACAATAGGGTATATGTTTTTTCCTTTATCTTTTCAGCAATTTCAGAAACTATTTCCTTTGAATAAGGTAATCTACTTCCATGACCTATTAAAACCAATGCTTCCATTCTATATACCTCGTTTATTTCTTACATTTACTTTTTTATATTAATACTTTTGTTAATATTATTCATAAACATATTTATAGTTTTCGAATTCTGTTAATTTATTTCCACCACAAAATAAAAAATTTTAGCAAGGTTTTTAACGTTTCAAACATATGCCCCTCATCTTTATATATAACAACCATATATGTTTATATATAAATTACATGATTAACTTTGACATTAGATTAACCCATTGGAATATTATGTGGAAAAGTTCTCGTGAAATATATTCATTATATAGAGCTCTGCATTTTTTCCATTAAAGCAACTTAACAAACGAATATTTATTCCAGCAGTCCGATATAAATGCACTATATTATATGCAATATATCCTACAATAGAAAGAGAAATAAAAAAGGGTGGTGGAAAATATGAACAAAATCATTAATTTTTTACAAAAAAATCTTATATTGGTAGTTTTTGTATTAATGGTCTTTTCAGTAATTTTAGGCAGATGTTATCATAATTTTTTTGTAAATCTAAAAATATTTTTGCCATTAGCATTGTTCCTCATGCTTTATAAACCGATGATATACCTTGGACTTAATGAAGCTTTCACAAAGAAAACTGATATCAAGAAAAAATATCTCATTATTTTAACAGTTTTTTATACAGTAATTTTTCCTATATCCTCTTATCTTTTGATGAAATTTATTCTCTTAGTTCTACCAAATATTGACCATAATTTAGTTGCCGGTTTGGTAATACTTACATTATCCCAATAGCCAGTTCTACTCCTGCTTTTGTAGGAATGGCTAAAGGAAAAGTACAGTTAACTCTTGTTGGAGTAATTTATACATTCTTTCTGTCACTACTCATTATACCTCTTGGTTCAAAACTAATTCTTGAACAAGTTGTTAAAGTACCAATAATGTTATTATTAAAATCGCTAGTAATATATATTATAACTCCTTTGGTAATAGGTCAGCTCACTAAGTACGTTGTTTTAAAATACAAAGGCGTGCAAACATTAGAAAAGTTAAAAACTCCTCTTGAGGCTCTTAGTCTTGCTGGAGTTTTTATTATGGTAAGTATTATTTTTGGAATTAATGGAATAGTAATTACAAAAGAGCCACAAATTATATTGTATGGAATGGCAATAATGAACATTTACGTTTTGCTAAGGTGGGGTTTGGTTTATATTGTAGGAAAGTTTCTCAAATTTCCCCTGGAACAAAATATAGCTTTAACCTATTCATCTACTTACAATATGACTATTTCAACTGCCATAGGTATTGCTACTTTTGGACCTATGGCTGCAGTTGGGACTGTTATTGGGGGACCTTTTGCATTGATATTTCATATGATACTTCTTGTAAAATTTTTTGAATATATAAGAAAACATGGGTGAATGATTATAAAAATTCCTAAGATTGGAGTTATTATCCTCTTGCAATAATCCTCAAACGCCATGTCTGATGAGTATTGCACCAAATGGTCATTAGAAGTGAATATGAGAAGTAGGTTTAATCAATAATTTGATGGATCTGTAACTATATAGAACTTTTTCAACTTACATTTTAATACATATTTTACATTTATTTTATATAATTATTTTTATATTATAATTTAATTAATTAATAGTGATATATGCTATAACAAATTTATATAAATTAAAATTAAAATAATATAATTTCTAATTAACTGCGGGATTATCAATTATGTTAAACTTAGGTGAAATTGTGGAAATATCTTCCTTAAAGGTAATATTATTATTTGCACTACTCTGGACAATACTATATGTAGTGTATGGAAACAGACCAAACAATAGTAATACTGGATTAAAAACATACTATGGAATATTTGGAATATTAAGAACTTCATTAGGTATAAAAACCATAAGTAAACTTGGAAAATACAAGATATGGCAAAAAATATCCATCTTATTAATTCCAATATGTATTGCTGTGAGTATTATTACATTTTATATGCTTGTAAATTCTACAATCCAACTATTCAATGGAACAGTGCCAAAAGAGACTTCAAAACCTATTATATTTTTATTTGGAAATACCATTCCGTGGATTCCCGGAATTTTGGCACTTGTAATTGGAATTACATTTCATGAACTTGCACATGGTATTGTAGCACGCTCATTTAATTTAAATATAAAAAGCACAGGATTACTTCTTGCCTTGGGAATTCCCCTTGGTGCTTTTGTTGAGATGGGGGATGATTTTAAAAATGCCAGTAAAAAGGTAAGGGGTGCCGTAGCATCAGCAGGACCTGTGGCAAATATTATAATATTCCTAATGGCATTATTTATAACACCTTACTTCTACGGAGCTCCTACATCATTAACCATTACGCAAGTATTACCAGACCATCCAGCAAATGGGGTGCTTATGAAAGGAGATATATTATATTCCATTGATGAGAAAAGAATAAATTCACTATCTGAGTTTTATAACTCTGTAAAGGGCATAAAACCAAACGAAAACATAAAAATAAGTATTTTAAGAAATAACGAGTTAAAAACTGTTGAATTAACCACTTCAAAGGATGGTAAAATAGGAATAATTGCAGAACCTTCAAAAAACCTACTATTTGTTCTCCAAACATTATATTGGACTAGTATGTTAAATCTTATGCTTGGATTCTTCAACCTATTGCCTGCATTGCCATTGGATGGTTTTCATGTATGGAATGCATTACCTGAGCTCATGCGCGATATAAAAAGAAATAGTAAAAAATTAAAAAGAATTTCAGAGTATATGGAATATTTAATAAATGAAAAAAATTTAGCATCTATAAGCTTAATGGTTTGGATGATTATATTTGCCTCTGTAATATATTCATTTGTATAAATCATTTATCTTATTTTTTTATTTTTATGTTGTATATCCTTCATAGTTTCATAATTATTATATTATATTTTTATTTAGATTAATGGTTTTAATATATTATAATATAACTTTACATATAATTTAAAACTTCAAAAAAAATTCAAAACATAAATCTGGTGAATTATGATAACGATAGTATGTGCAGAAGGCGGTTCAACCATATATGCCTTAAAAAATGCCCTAAATGATTTAGGAGAAAAATGTGAAATATTATTACTATCAAATAACAACCTACTTGTAGAAAAAGAATTCAATATCAACACGGATTTAATTCATTCAAGATGTGGTATTGGGGATTATTTGGATAGATTAACCCTTTTTTCATGGCAGGTTTTAAATATTTTGGAAATAGAAGAACATAAATTTATCAATCCCCTTGAAACAATACATAATTCATCGGATAAATTCAAAACCATTAAGATACTTTCAAAAAACCATATAAAAACTCCAAAAACTGCTCTTATTAGGGACTATGAAGATGCCAAAAGATTTATGGAAAAATACAATTTAGAATATCCCATAATATTAAAAAATTCGTTCTCAAAATGTGGATTAAGTGTAAAAATGGCAAAATCCGATGAAGAATTAAAAAAATATACAAAAAATGCAATATGGGAAGGAACTATATTACAGGAATATATTAATTTTGGAGAAAATGGAAAATACAAAGATATTAGAATTCTTGTGGTTGATGGGGAAGTAATTGGGGGATATAGGAGAGTAAGCAATAACTTTATTACAAACCTACATCTTGGGAATATCGTAGAACCTTTAAAATTAAATGATGACTTATCGGAGCTCGCATTAAAATGTGCAGAATCTATGAATGGATACATTATGGGAGTCGATATATTGCCCTCAAAGGATGAATATTATGTAATTGAAACCAACACCGCACCTGGAACAAAGGGATTTAGGAGTCTTGGCATAAAAGCAGATGAAGAAATTGCAAAATGCCTAATAAATTATAAAAAAAATAAAAAATAAAAAAGAAAAAAAGAATAATAATAAATAAAAGGACATAACAAAAAAATAAAATGATAAAATAAAATAAATGAATAAATCAATAAGCTAAAAATAATAAAAAAATAAAAAATAATTAAAATTTTAATTTTTTTTATATTGGGGATATTATGACAATAATTGAAAATCTCATATATGGTTTTGCTTTTGTAATTGTAGCAATGATTATTGCATTTAGGGAAAAATTAGGAATAGAAAAGGAAATATTGTTTGCCTCATTTTTGGCTCTTGTTCAGTTGCTTATATTGGGTTATATACTTGTATATATTTTTGCATATGGCATGGGCTTTGCATATTTGTTAATGTTAATAATGATTTTTGTTGCATCATATATGGTAAATAAAAAGGTTAAATTGCATAATAAAAAAAAGTTATTTCTCTCTTTATTTATCACATACCTCACAACTGCCATTGTTTCTATTCTAATTTTAATATTTTCAAATATTGTGCCGTATGAACCAAGATACATAATTCCACTTATGGGAATGGTAATAGGAAATTCCATGAACACCGTTCATCTAACTTTAAATAAGATTATGGACCTTATTAAATCAAATAGGGATGAATTATGGGGATATTTATCATTAGGGGCAACAGAATTTCAGGCACTAAAACCATTTACAAAAAATGCCGTTAATTCAGCAGTAATCCCTCAAATGAACAGGACAAAATCCGTAGGCATAATATTTATCCCCGGAGCTATGACTGGTATGATTTTAAGCGGTGCTGACCCTATATATGCAGCAGAGATTCAAATAGTAATTATGTGGATGATTTTAAGCGGCGCTGTAATTTCTGGAATAGCTATATGCTATCTTATGTATAAGGAGCTCGTTAAGATATAATGTATAATATAATAATATATTTAAAAATAAAATTTACAATTCCATTTCAAATCCAACAATAGGATATTCCAAATCAAAGTTCAATATAACTTCTGGGTGGAGCTCACCAAAATAACCTATTGTTTTGCCTTCATTGGATATTATCTTAGCACATCTTCCATCTATAAATGATGGGTGATGATAATTCTCCAAGGTATAATCTATATCTATTTCTCTTAAAAGACCTTCTGCATAGCTTTTTAATTCATTAAAGTTTGCATTTGGATGAATTATAGCAAATGCCACTTTTCCAACATTTTTGCATTTTGTATATAAATGTTTATCGTTTTCATCAATTACAACACAATCCCCTACTTCAAATATTTTCTGTGGGAGCTCGTTATGTTTATTGGTATATAATGTCTCCAAAAGTAAAGGAAGTATCGATGGTCTAACAACCCTATGCTCTAGTGATGCAGGTTTTAAAACTTCAACATATTTATTATCATCCATATCAATCTTCATTTTTTTGAAAAGCACTTCTTGATTTGATAATGTTAAATTCATTACCTCAAAGAAGCCATAACCAATCATAATATTTCTTATAAAATCAAATTTCTTTTCCAAAGTATGCTTTTCACCGATTGTAGCAACATGTGGGAATTTTCCAGTGAACTTATCATATCCATAATGTATTGCCACTTCCTCTGTGAAATCTACTTTATGGAGAATATCCACCCTATATGCTGGAATTTTCACAATTATATTATTTTTTTCATAGTTATATTCTGCATCCATTCTTGCCTTTCTTAAAGCATTTATTACTTCACCGGGGTTTAAATCCAACCCAAGTCTTTTATTTATGAATTCCAAATCAACTTCATCTGTTTTTGGTGTTAAATCTGGATAAATCTTTATATCTTTTTTGTCTTTTACAATTACCTTATATATTGTCCCCCCTCTATCTGCAAATGCACTAACCAATATATTTAGGGTATTTTCCACAGCATTTTTATCTGTTCCAGTAATGTCAATTAATAAGTTTCTTGTGTTGGTTGTTATTTTTGTTAAATTACCGTTTATTATCGGTGGCATTGAAAGAACATTCCCATCTTTATCAAGTATTATTGGATATCTATTGTTAGTAATTAAATGGGCATATTTTATACCTTTTTCGTGTTTTTGAAGGATTTCTTCTGGTGTCATTTCTACATCATAGCCCAATGGTTCAAATTTCAATTCATTTCCTCCTATCTCCTTATAACAAAATGGAGGATTTACCTTATCAAAGTCATGAATACCTATGGCTATCTTTTTTCTATCCCTTCCAATAGTCCAGTGAAGCTTCTCTTGAAGGTTTATTATGCTATCCAAAACCATATCATCAACAATAACATTTCTTACAATTGCAAATGCACAATATGGTCGGAGCTCTACATCTTCAACATATACCTCAACATTTGATTCTTTAACTTCATATTTAGGTATTCCTTTATCTATGCCTATAAATCCTCTGAATCCTCGCGCCAATCCTTCAACACTTAAATAATCTGGTCTATCTGGATTTACTGAAAATTGGATAATTTTTTCTTTTTTATTATTTTTAATTTCTTCGAATATTTCCTCAACTTCAACACCCATCATTGGAAATTTATCTTCAATAGTTTTATCAGATAAACTCATATTAACTAGATTTTCAAGGTCTCTTTTATATACATTGATTGTTGGCATGTTTTCACCTTTTTCTCTTTAAAATATATAAAATCCTAAAAGATTTTAAGTATTTTTCACCACTTTATTTTTTATAAAAATATAACATTTAAAGATTAAAGTATTTTTGCCATTTTTTTTATTATTTTATTATTTTTTCTTTTATTATTTCTTTTCTTCCTTTCATTTTTTAAGGTCATGATTAAATTTAATTAATATTAATATCAAATATAGCAGTATGTAACTATTGATTAAATTAAATTTTAATAAATATTTTAAAGTATTATAATTTAAAGATATATAAAAAAGATAGAATTACATAAAAATTTTACATAAAAGATAACATAAATATGAGATAATAAGGAACATTAGGGATAATATTTATAATTGGTGATAAAATGAAAATTTACAACACATTAACAAAAAAGAAGGAAGAGTTTAATTCAATAGATGAGCATGAGGTTAAAATGTATGTTTGCGGACCTACGGTTTATGATTATGCCCATTTAGGTCATGGAAGAACCTATGTGGTATTTGATACTATCAGACGATACCTTGAACACAAAAATTACATTGTCAAGTTGGTTATAAATTTTACAGATATTGACGATAAAATCATAAAGCGTGCAAATGAAGAAAACATACCTCCAACGGAGCTCGCAGATAAATTCATAAAATCGTTTTTAGAGGATATGGAAAAACTGAATATCAAACCAGCATATGTTTATCCAAGGGTTTCAGAACATATAAAAGATATAATAAGATTTATAGAGGTTCTTATAAAAAAAGGATATGCCTATGTGGCGGATGATGGTATATATTTTGATGTAAGAAAATTTAAAGATTATGGAAAACTTAGCAATATTAATTTAGATGAGATTAGGACAGGTTATAGGATAGAAACAAACTTAACAAAGAGAAATCCAGAAGATTTTGCATTGTGGAAATTTGCAAAACCTAATGAACCAAAATGGGATAGCCCTTGGGGAGAAGGGCGACCTGCATGGCATATAGAATGCTCTGCAATGGGTATAAAATACTTGGGGGAGCAATTCGATATTCACGGCGGAGGAAATGATTTGATATTCCCCCACCACGAAAATGAAATAGCTCAAAGTGAGGTTTATACCGATAAAAAACCATGGGTAAAATACTGGATACATACAGGATTTGTGATGATGGATAAAGAAAAAATGAGCAAAAGTCTTGGAAATTTTGTAGAACTAAAAGATTTACTTGATAAATATGATTTTGAAGTAATTAGATTGTTTTTATTACAAAGACATTATCGTTCTCCTCTTGATTATTCAGAAGAAGGATTACTCGATGCAAAAATCAGTTTAGAAAAATTATACAATACATTAAAAAATATCGATGCTATTTGTAGGAACTCACATGTAAAACATAAATTAAATGAAATCGATATAAAAACCTATGAAACCATTAAAAATGCATGGATAAACTTTTACAATGCCATGGACGATGATTTCAATACACCCGAAGCACTCAAATATGTTTTCGAAGTTTCGAGTGTAATAAATAAATATATGAATGAATCAAATAACCCAAACAAAAGCCTGTTGATAATGACCAATGAATTCTTTAAGATGATAGGGGAAATATTCGGAATATTCCATAACATTATTAATAATAAAAATAATGAAGATAAAAATATGGAAGGTCATTTGATAGATATTTTAATAAATATCCGTGCAAAATTAAAAGAGGAGAAAAATTATAAATTGGCTGATGAGATAAGGAGTGAATTAAAAAATATCGGTATTCAATTGGAGGATAGCCCAAAAGGCACCATTTGGAAAAAATTATAATAATAAGATATAAATAAAATATATGGTGAGATAAAATATAAGGATAAAATAAATATATTGTATAAACATATAACTAATCATATAAAATAAATATATTGAGATATTTTATGTCTAAAAATCATAAAAGGGGGCAATACTATGAAAAGAGTAAATACTGGAATTCCCGGAATGGATGAGGTATTGCATGGTGGAATACCTGAAAGAAATGTAGTATTACTGTCAGGAGGGCCAGGAACTGGAAAATCCATATTTTGTCAGCAATTTTTATATAAGGGGGTTGTGGATTATAATGAACCGGGTATCTTAGTGGCATTGGAAGAACATCCAGTTCAGATTAGAGAAAATATGAAACAGTTTGGATGGGATATTAAAAAATTTGAAGATGAAGGCAAATTTGCTATAATTGATGCATTTACCTATGGAATTGGAAGTTCTGCAAAAAAAGAAAAATATGTAGTAAATGACCCAAATGACGAGAGAGAATTAATAGATATCTTAAAAATAGCAATAAACGATATTGGGGCTAAAAGAATAGGGCTTGACTCGGTAACCACATTGTATATAAATAAGCCTATGATGGCAAGAAAAACTGTTTTTTTATTAAAAAGAGTTATAGCAGGATTAGGATGCACCGCCATATTTACATCCCAAATATCCGTTGGAGAAAGAGGATTTGGAGGTCCAGGGGTTGAACATGCCGTTGATGGAATTATAAAATTAGATTTGGATGAAATTAATGGTGAATTAAATAGAAGTTTAATAGTATGGAAGATGAGAGGCACAAGCCATTCATTAAAAAGGCATCCGTTCGACATAACAAATAAAGGAATCGTGGTATATCCTGATAAGGTTTTAAAGATTAAATAAACTTATCATCCTTATAATCTACAAAAAATTTAAATAATGTTTAATAGTATATACATTATGGACAATACATTGAATAAATAATAAATAAAAATAAATAATAATAAACTAAATTAGGAAGAATAATTAAAAAAGGGGTGAGGGAAAATGATACCAATAGTACCAACATCAAAGACAGAAATAGATAAATTAGAACATGTTTTAATACTTGGAACATTATTCAGGCCAGAAATCTTGGAATTAATAAAGGACCCTGTGGAAAAAGTTACATGGGTCGATTCATTAGCCATTGCAGCAGGAGCTCTGGCAAGAGAAAAGTCTGGTTATACTGTGGGAGAGATTGCCGATGAATTGGGTAGAACTGAACAAACCATTAGAAAGCACTTAAAGGGGGAAACAAAAGCTGGAAAATTAGTTATAGAAACATACAATATGATAAAAAGAGGAGAATTGAATATTGAAGAGGTTGAGAAATTTTTGGAAACCATGGTTAGAAAAGAAGAATTGGAGAAAAAGCTATCCTCTATTAAGTCATTAGAAGAAGAAATTAACAATCTTAAAAAAGAAAATGAGCTCTTAAATAGCAAGTTAGAAAATGTTAAAGATGCCTTAAAAAAATTATTAACTGAGTTGGAATAATTTTTCTATTTTTTCTTAAATTTTAAATAGGTTAGTAATGATTTAATAATATGTTAATATAATTTTTTCTGTTTTAATTTTTCTGTTTTTATTATCTTATAATTAGAATTAGTAAATAATATTGGTAATAACTATCTAACTATCTAATTAAAATTAGTAATTACCTATTAATTACCCAGAGCTCCGATGTGGTGTTATTGTGATACCGATTATATACAAAGAAATGTGTCCTAACTGTAATGGCGAAATAACAAGTGAAAGATTAGAAATTGGTGTTTGTGAAAGATGTTTAAAGGAGGAAAAAGTTTTTGAAAAATTGGAATTATGTAAAAAACTTAGGGAAGAACATACTTTAAACAATTTAAAAAATTATTGCAATACTTGGAAGGAATTTAAGGAATTTAATAAATTCACCAAGAGTTTAGGATATGAGCTCCTAAGCCTACAAAAGATGTGGGCAAAAAGAATATTAAAAAACAAAAGTTTCTCAATAGTTGCACCTACTGGCGTTGGAAAAAGCTTTTTTGGTATATTAATAAGCCTATTTTTAGCTAAAAAAGGAAAGAAATGTTACATAATCCTCCCTACAACAATTTTAGTCAGACAGAATTACGAAAAAATTTTATCACTAATAGAAAATAAATTAAACATAAATATAATTGCATATCATTCAGAATTATCTGCAAAAGAAAAGAAGAAAGCCAAAGAAAATATTAAAAATAATAATTACGACCTATTGATAACAACATCCAATTTTTTAGTAAAAAATATTCCAAATACAGCATTTGACTTTATTTTTGTGGATGATGTCGATGCTCTTTTAAAGGCGTCAAATAACATTGATAAAACCTTGAAGTTGTTGGGCTTTAATGAAGACATTATAAATGAGGCATACGACATTATACGCTTAATAAAAATTGGTAGGTTAAATGATGCATTAAAAAAGAGAAAAACCTTGAAGAATAAAATATCTAAAATAAAACATGGCTGTTTAGTAATTGCTTCCGCCACTGGAAAAAGTTATGGGAGAAAGGTTAAATTATACAGGGAAATTTTGGATTTTGAAATAGGATTTGGAATGAACAAACTTAGGGATGTTATAGATGCCTATGATGAAGAATTTAGTAAGGAGAAAATTTTAGAATATATAAAATTACTTGGAAAAGGCGGAATTGTATATGTTTCCAAGGATTATGGAATTGAAAAGGCACAAGAAATTGAGAAATTTTTATTAAAAAAAGGTATTAATGCAAAATTAATTCATTCTAAGGATAAAAAAGGATTTGATGAGTTTAAAAATGGAAATATAGGTGTATTGATAGGCATGGCCTCCTACTACGGTATTTTGGTCAGGGGTTTGGATATGCCTGAAAGGGTAAGATATGCACTATTTTATGGAATTCCAAAATTCAAAATTAAATTGAAAGAATATATTGATGATTTAAAGAATAAAGGAAAATTAAAAGAAGATGTCGATATTGAGGGGAAGACAAAAGAGGAAATTAAGCAGATATTAATTGAAAAATTAAAAATAAAAAATTTCTCGTTAAGGAAAGATAACAATAATAATGAATATAACTTATTAATTCCTGATATAAAAACATATATTCAAGCTTCTGGGCGAACATCAAGAATGACAGAATTTGGTTTAACTAAGGGGGTTAGTATTGTATTAGTGGATGAAAAAGAAATTTTTGAATATCTTGAAAAGTATATGTTGTTTGCATATGAAAGTGAATTTACAAGTATCGATAATATAGATATTAAGGAATTAATTAAAAAAATTGATAAAATTAGGGAAAAAATAAAGTTAGGCAGAGCTCAGGGTGGTGTTCCAGATTTATTAAAATCTATATTAATGGTTGTTGAAAGTCCAAATAAGGCGAGGACTATCGCTAATTTCTTTGGGAAACCTTCTATCAGAAGGATGAACAATAGGAATATTTATGAGGTTTGTGTTGGAGATTTAAATTTAATTATAACTGCAAGTGGAGGGCATGTATTTGATTTAGTTACAAAAGAGGGATTTTACGGTGTTATAATAAATAATATATCCATCCCGATATACTCATCAATTAAAAAAGTAAATGGAAAACAGTTTATAGACCAGAAAGATTTGGAAGAGCTATTATCAGTTAAAAAAGTAGAAGAAACAAATATAATGGATTCAAAGGATAACATATACATTATTAGAGAAATTGCAGATGAAGTTGATGCCATATTCATAGCAACAGATATTGACACAGAAGGAGAAAAAATAGGTTATGATATATTCTTAAATGTTCTTCCATTTAATAAAAATATTTATAGAGTAGGATTTAACGAAATTACAAAGAGAGCCATATTAAACGCATTAGAATCATTTAAAAAAGGAGATAAATTAAATTTAAATGAAAATAAAGTTAAAGGTCAAATAGTTAGAAGGGTAGAAGATAGATGGATTGGATTTAGATTGAGTCAAAAATTATGGGAAGTATTTAATAAACATTATCTCTCAGCAGGCAGAATTCAAACACCAGTATTGGGCTGGATTATAGACAGATACAATGAACATAAAATAAAAGTCCCTTACTTATCTTTAAAACTGGAAAATGATATATTTATTGGAAAGGTTTGGGAAAAAGAATTTGATAAAAAGGAGGTTAAAGTTGAAGTTAAAGTTTATGAGAAAGAATTCCATCCATTGCCACCATTTACAACAGATACCTTATTGGAAGAAGCCACAAAGAGATTTAAAATAAGTTCCGATGAAGTAATGAATATATCACAAGAATTATTTGAATTGGGTCTATCCACATATCACAGAACATCCTCAACAAGAGTCTCATTTGATGGTATGAGGGTGGCGAGAGAATATTTAAAATTAAACAATTTAGAGGATTACTTGAAAAATAGGGAATACTTCATGGAAGGAGCTCATGAATGTATAAGACCTACAAAACCAATGGATACCTATGAACTTATAGAGTATTTAAAAGAAAATAACATAAAATTGAGTAAAAACCATATAAAGATTTATGATTTAATATTTAGAAGATTTATTGCTTCTCAGATGAAAAAAGCTGTTGTTGAATATGAAGAGATATATATAAAAGATTTAGATGAAAAAATCGAAGGTTATATCGATATAAAATTTGAAGGATGGAGTAATATTTACAATTTAAGATTGAAAAAACTGCCAAAAATTGAAAAAAATTCATTAAAAATATTGGATAAAAAAGTTAAAAAAATACCAAAAGTGCCATTGTATAATGAAGGGGATATTGTTAAATTGATGAAAGAAAAATGTATTGGAAGACCATCAACTTATGCTACAATTATTAAAAAGTTGTTGGATAAAGGCTATATTATAAAAAGCAGAGCAGAAAATAAATTAATACCAACAAAACTTGGAATTGAAGTTTATGATTATTTAATAACTAATTATTTTAGTTTAATATCCGAAGAAAGAACAAGAGCTCTGGAAGAAACCATGGATAAAATTGAAAATGGAAAAGTCGATTATTTAGAAGTTTTAAAAGAGTTGCATAATGAAATTTTATGTATAAACTAAATTAAAAAAATAAAAAATAAAAGAAAGGTAGGATAATAAATACGAAATATAATAAAAATAAAAAACAATAAATTAAATAAAAAAAATAAAATAAATAATAACATAGAAATAATAAAAATAAATTTAAAATATAAATTAAAATATACTACAAAGAAAAAAATATTATGACTAATTGAAAGGAGATAAAACACCAAAAAATAAAATAAAACATTTGGATGATAACATGAAAAAATATTTTTTATTATTTTTACTGTTGGCAATTCCAATAAGCGTTGCAGATGTTTCGATTGTAGCACCAGCAGTTGCTGAGACAGATTATGGATATGTCGGAGCTCCGATAAATATCGATGTGAAAGTTTCAGAAGGACATGGACATGTATATATGGACACCATGCCTATGACACAGCTTGATATGCAGGGTTCGGCAAGAATAGCTTCAAAGGTGGCATTTGATATTTGTGGAAAAAATCAAAAGAATTATGATACATACTATGTTGTTAGGTCAGATGTTCCAGTAATAGGGGGACCATCAGCAGGAGCTACATTGTGTGTGGCTACAATAGCAGATTTAAACAATTGGAGCTTAAATAACAATGTTATGATGACTGGAATGATTAATCCCGATGGTAGCATAGGTCCAGTTGGTGGCATATTGGAAAAAATAAAAGCTGCAAAATCAAGGAATGTAGAATATTTTTTAATTCCTTCTGGGGAAAGATATGTTCCAGCAAATGACTTAACCGGAACAGGCAATAATACCGTGGATGCAGTAGAATATGGTAAAAATTTGGGAATAAAAGTTATAGAGGTTAAAAGCATATACGAAGCAGTTTATTATTTTACAAATCATAAAATCACTGAAAGGCATTATGAGCCAAATCCAGAGGTTAATAAAATATATAACAATATGATGAAGAATCTCTCCACAAAAGTTCTAAAAGAAACCAGAAATAACTATAACTATGTAGAAAATAGACTAAATTATGAATATAAATACAACACACGAATAAACTACAATTTAAAAAATGAATTAGACTCTAAATTAAAAACTTCAAAAACCTATTTGGACTCAGCGAATGCCCATTATCTAAATAATTCATATTATGCCTCAACTTCAAAGGCTTTTGGAGCCTTGATAACTCTTGAAAGTGTTAATACAACTTTAAATTATGTCGATAGCGATGATGGAAATCAGTATGTGAAACAGTACCTTATAGATGTCCAGAATGAACTTGACAGTGAAAAAAAATTAGTAGATAATGAAAGTTTATCAAAAAACAGTATAGAATACATTGTAGCTTCTAAAAGCCGAATATATGAGGCAGAGGAGCTTATTGATAGTGCATGGAAGGACTATTATAACAATAAACCATTATCTGCAATAGATAGTGGGACTTATGCAAAATTTAGGGGAAAAAGTGCAATATGGTGGCTAAATTTAGGGAAAGAAAGTAATAACAATTATGGTAGTTATGCAAATAATAAAAATAACATTAAAATAATTAAAAATAATAAACATACCAAAAATGGACTAATAAATGAGTCCAATTTAAAATATCTTGCTCAGGAATATCTCGACAATTCAGAGGTTGTTGTGCTTTATTCTTCCATGGTATTGCCAACAACATTGACTACCAGTGCCATGAAAAATTTGGATGATGCAAAGAGATACTACAATGAAAAGGAATATTTGCTGTCAATTTCAAAAAGTATTGATGCCTATGTATATGCCACCACTTCACTTAATTATATGGAGGACATAAGCTACTTAAAAAAACTTGCAGAAAAAAGATAAATTTAGCAGAAAATTGTGATGATGAAAGTATTCCTGTATCGGCACTTGGATACTACGAATATGCCAATACACTTAACGATAAAATGTCAAAAATCTTATATTACAAATACAGTATAGCCTATGCTCAAATGGATATCGATATATTGAATGAATTAAATGGAAATATTTCAAAAGAAATAAAGTGTAACAATAGGGGCTCTACTTTTATAGATAACAATCAAAATACCAATATATGCAATAATTCTGAAAATGCCGTATATCTTTATAAATATAATTTAATATCCAATATATTATTCTTAGCCTTTGGATTATCCTGTGGAGCATTGATAGGATATATTTTAAGAGGTAGGATAAGTAAAAATTAAAATAAAAAAAATAAAAGGATAAAAATTAAAAATTAAAATGGATAAAAGATAATATAAAAGATAAATGATTAAAAAAAGATAAATAAGATTAAAATGGAAAAAGAAATAAAATAAAATATAATAAAAATGTGATAACATGGAAAAACCTATTATTTGCGAAATAAAAGAAATAATAAAAGAAAGTCCGACGGTGAAAACATTTATAATTGATAAAGAGTTTGATTTCAAAGCTGGACAATTTGCCATGGTATGGATTCCAGATGTGGATGAAAAACCATTGGGATTTTCCATAAAAACAGGTTTTAGCGTAGCAAAGGTTGGAAGATTTACCGAAATTATGCATAATTTAAAAGAAGGAGATTTGATAGGAGTTAGGGGTCCCTATGGAACCTCTTTTGAACCATTAGGGGATAAAATCCTTGCAGTTGCGGGAGGTATTGGAGCTGCACCAATTGTAAGTGCTGTGGAGGAATTTTCAAAAAAAGGTATTGAGATTACCACAATACTTGGAGGAAGGACAAAAGATGAATTATTATTTATGGAAAGATTTGGAAAATGTGGTGAGCTCTACCCATGCACAGATGATGGAAGTTTTGGATATCATGGTTTTACTACGGATAAAATGGAAGAAATATTAAATAATAATAAAAATAATAAAAATGAAAAATTCGATTTAATAATCACCTGCGGACCTGAAATAATGATGAAAAAGGTTGTAGATATTGCAGATAAATATAATATTCCTGTTCAGGCTTCATTGGAAAGATATATGAAATGTGGTATTGGTATTTGCGGACAGTGTGCCGTTGATGACGAAGGACTATGCGTATGTAAGGACGGTCCTGTATTTTGGGGAGATAAATTAAAATATATATCTGAATTTGGAAAATACAGAAGGGACGCAAGCGGTAAAATTATTTAAATTGAAAAAATAAAGAAATAAAAAAATAAGAAGATATGAAATAATATTTAATGGTGATATTATTATTATCGGAGCTCAGGTTTCAAAAAACTTTGTAAATATAAAAAAAGACATACAGATACAGCAGTGCGGTATTGATTTAAGAGTTGGGAAAATATATAGTCTAAAAGGAAACGGAGCTCTCGATTATACCAATGAAAAAAGGGAGCTCCCTAAATATATTGAAATATTTAACTCTGAAAAGGATGAAAAAATCCACTTAAATGTTGGTATATATACCGTCCAAATAGCAGATAGAGTAAAAATTCCCCATAATATGGCTGGTTTTACCTATCCAAGAAGCAGTTTATTAAGGATGGGATGTACATTATATACCGCAGTTCATGACCCTGGATATGAAGGTTATCCTACCTATTTAATGCATGTTTTAAACCCAATTACAATTTATAAAGATGCTAGAATTGCCCAAATAGTATATATTGAATGCAGTGAAGTAAATGGAGAATATGAAGGAATATATAACGAAAGAAATAAATAAAAGATAAAAATAATAATAAAAATAAATATATAATAATAAAAATTTAATAATATGCATCAAATCGGCTAATTTCTGTAATTTCACCTACTAAATTTTTATTTATCAACTCTTTTGCCTTTTCTGTGTCATAGTTTCCTAGTAAATACATCATTTTAACCAATGCAACCTCTGGAAGCATGTCTTCACATCCAATTACTCCCAATTTTTGGAGCTCCCTTCCATTAGAATATACATTCATATTTACTCTTCCATTAATGGTTTGTGTAGTCATAGCAACTAAAACACCCTTGTCTGTTGCATACTTTATATTTTCGAATATTGTCTCAGGAGCATGACCAAGCCCAGTTCCTTCAATTACTATACCTTTATATCCATTATCCACATAATAGTTTATAATATTGCCGTCAATTCCAGGATATATTTTTATTAAAGCTACCTTTTCCTCTAAATTTGTATTTATGCTAATTTTTTTATTGCTTTCACTTTCTTTATTAATTTTATTTCCTTCATTGACTTTATTTGGTTTTCTTAAATATTCAATATCTTTTGTGAATGGATTTATTTTTGCAATAGGTATATTATTTACTGATTTAAAGGCATTCCTTCTTGATGAATGTAATTTTCTAACCTTTGCCCCTTCATGCAAATAGCAGAACGTATCCCCGCTTTCTCCATGCATCACAACATAAACACCTTTAATTGGTTGAGTGCTTGCAATTACTGCACTTATAAGATTTAACGATGCATCTGAGGAAGGTCTATCGCTACTTCTCTGAGCTCCTACAAGAACTATTGGAATATCTGCATCAATCATGAAGGACAAGGCACTTGCAGTATAATGCATCGTATCGGTTCCATGGGCTATTACAATTCCATCGGCACCATTTTCAATCTCCTTTTTAATCTCTTCTGCAATAATCTTCCAATAGGCTGGCGTCATATTTTCGCTTAATATATTTAAAACAGCCTTTCCCTTAATATTTGCAATATCAAGCAATTCTGGAATAGCCCTTATTAAATCATCTGCTGTAAAAGCTGGGTGCACTGCTCCTGTATTGTAATCCACTCTTGAAGCTACTGTCCCCCCAGTTGATAAAATAGCTATATTTTTTAAATCATTTTTCTTTTCGATTTTCAATGGTGGAAGCTCGTATGTTGGTTTTTTACCTTTTTTTAATACATCTATTGATTTAATGTTATCTCTCAAAATACCAACATTGTATCCATTTTTCATTTTAATAACTATAACATTATCATCCAAGGACGGCATTATTGTTCCAGTGTAAGTTGTATTTTCCGTTTTTATAGATATTAAATCTCCAATATTACAATTATCCATAATCTCACCAATAAATTAAATTATAAAATATAAATTATAAAAAATTAGAATAAAAAATAATTTATCATCAAAAATAATTATTTATTTCATTATTTCATTATATTTTACTATATTAATCAAAATATTATAAATATTTCTTAACATAAAACTCAGCATTTAAAACACTTGCACCAGCAGCTCCTCTAATGGTGTTGTGTTCAAGAGCAGTATATTTAACTGTAAATATTGGGTCTTTTCTAATTCTTCCAACAGATATGGACATACCTTTTCCTGTATTTCTGTCCAATCTTGGTTGAGGTCTGTCGAGCTCATCCCTAATAACAATAGGTTTTGCATAAGTTGGAAGGTTATATTCTTTTAAAGGGTCAAATTTATCCATAACATTTTTAATTTCTTCGGGTTCTGCTTCCTCTCTGGTCTTAACAAATATACTTTCAGTATGTCCGTCAATTACAGGAACCCTATTGCATGAAACTCCAATTTTAAAATCCCCATTTACAAAATTATTGTTTTCAAATTTACCAAGTAATTTTAAACTTTCAGTTTGCATTTTCTCTTCTTCATTTCCAATATATGGAATTACATTATCCAGTATTGCCATGGATGGAACTCCATTATAACCTGCTCCACTGATTGCCTGCATTGTGGTAATATTTACCAAATCAATCCCAAATTCATCCATTATTGGCTTTAATGTGATTACTGCCCCTATTGTGGAACAGTTCGGGTTTGTAATTATTGCACCATCCCAATTTCTGTTTTCTCTCTGAACATCAATCATTTCAAAATGTTCAGGATTTACCTCTGGAATAACAAGTGGAACATCCTTTTCCATTCTCATAGCCGAGGCATTTGAGAAAACAAGTTTTCCAGCTTTTGCAAATTCTGGCTCCAATTTTTTTGCCAAATCTGAGGGTAATGCTGAAAATACAATATCTACATCTTCAAATGCCTTGTGGTTTGCATCTGTTGGAACTACAATTTTATTTGCTAACTCTTCTGGAATTGGTTCTGACTGATACCAATAACAAGCTTCGGCATATTTTTTTCCTGCACTTCTATGAGATGCCGCTAAAACTTCTAAATCAAATATTGGATGATTTTCAAGCATTTGAATAAATCTCTGCCCAACATTACCTGTTGCTCCTAAAATACCTACCTTTATATTCATTTTTTCACCGATTATATGTTATAATAATATGTATATTAATGTTATAAGGACTCATATCAAAGATTAACATGATTTAGTATAGTTTATAATATAAGGATTTTTCTTATATATATTTAATATTATTTTAATTTAAAATTAAATTTATATTTAACTAATTTATGCACTGACAATATAAAATTATAACAATATAAAACATGTGGATTTAGGTGTTATAATGGATATAGGTAAGGACAATAATGATAAAGTGGTAATTACTGCAAATGAATTAAAAAAAATGATTAGAAATAATGAAGAAGACAAAATAGATGAAATAGATATAGTAACTACCGCAACATGTGGAATAATGTCTGGAACTATGGCTGTTTTTCATATTCCTGTTGCAGATAGCGGAACTTTTAGGAAGGCTGAAAAGATATATTTAAACGGTATAGAAGGTTATGTGGGACCTTGTCCAAATGAATATTTGGGAAGTGTCGATGCAGTAGTTTATGGAACAAACTATACTGGCGAATATGGAGGAGGATTCTTATTTAAAGATTTAGTATCTGGAAAAGATATAGAAATTGTTGTAGAAAGTGAAGGAAAAACTTACAAAAAAACATTATCATTGGATGATATGCCAACGGCAAAAATGATAGGCACAAGAATGGCATTTAAAAATTATGTTGCCATTACAAATTTAAGTGATGAATCTATAAAAACCATATTTCATAGAAGAAGGTTAAAAAAAGGAGAAGCATCATTTTCAGGTTGTGGAGAAATAAATCCTCTTCAAAATATGAAATGTGATGAAAAAGAACTGTTTGGAAAAAAAGTTTTATTAAACGGTGCAGAAGGAATCATACTTGGATACGGCACAAGACATTCTCAAAATAAACCAAATATAATGATATCAGCAGATATGCATAATATGGATGCATATTACTTAGGAGGGTTTATTACATCTGCGGGTGTGGAAGTATTTAACACCATAGCTATTCCAGTGGAAGTAAATGAAAAAAACAAAGAATATTTAAAAACACTTGACGAAGATATAGAGCTCCCATTAACAAACATAATCGGCAGAGCTCCTGTGGGAACTGGAAGATATTCAGAGGTATGGAAAGATGCAGAGTTGAGACCTAACGTTAATATCTATCGTTGTAGAAACTGCGATACATGTATTGCAGAGCAGTTATGCCCTACAAAGGCAATAAAAAGAATTCCACATTTAGGTGGAAGGCGTCTTCCAAATGAAAACTGCTTTGGATGCGGGGTTTGTGTAGAGGCATGTCCTTATGGAATATACCAGATGAAGAGAAACAGTATATTAAACATCCCCCTTACATGCAGACAGTCAGATAGAGAGCGAGCTCTAAAACTTGCTAAGGATTTAAAAAGAAGGATAGAAAAAGGAGAATTTAAATTATAATTTAATCTATAATCATTTTTTATTTCTGTTTAATTTATTTATTTCATATATTTTTTATCTTATTATTTATTATTTTTGTAATAGTATTGTATTATTATTTGTGTGATATATTTATAATTAGTATGATATATGCATATATTTTAGTATTAACATATTACTAAATTAACTAATATCTGTAATAATAATTTAAAATAGTAATTCTTAAATATAATATCATTAAATAAAATGATTATAAGTAGTTAAATAATAACTAATAACATCGGTGGTAAAATGGTTGTAAAAATAGGAATTATAAAATGTGGAAATATTGGAATGTCCCCAGTAATTGATTTGGCATTGGATGAAAGGGCAGATAGAGGAAATATAGATGTTAGAGTTTTAGGTAGTGGGGCAAAAATGGGACCTGAACAGGTAGAAGAAGTAACTACAAAAATGGTAGAAGAAATAAAACCTGATTTTGTAATATATATCGGACCAAACCCAACAGCACCAGGTCCAAAAAAAGCAAGAGAGATTTTAAGTAAATCAGGTATTCCTTCTGTAATTGTTGGAGATGCTCCTGGAATTAGGGAAAAAGATAAAATGACTGAAGAAGGACTGGGCTATATATTAATAAAATGCGACCCAATGATTGGAGCAAGAAGGCAGTTTTTAGACCCTGTTGAAATGGCTATGTTTAACGCTGATGTATTAAGAGTGCTTGCTGGAACAGGTGCATTAAGAGTTGTTCAGAATGCAATAGATGATATGATTGAAGCGATAGAGGCTGGAAACAAACCAGAATTGCCACAAATAGTAGTTACAGATAAAAAAGCAGTAGAAGCTGCTAATTTCTCAAATCCATACGCAAAATCCAAAGCAATGGCAGCATTTGCAATGGCTGAAAAGGTTGCTGATATAGATGTTAAAGCATGCTTCATGACAAAAGGCATGGAAAATTATATACCTATGGTAGCAGCATCACATGAATTAATAAGATACGCTGCTAAATTGGTAGATGAAGCAAGAGAATTAGAAAAAGCTATGGATACCGTAAGCAGAAAACCACATGCAGCAGATGGTAAAAGATTAAACAAAACAAAATTAATGGAAAAACCCGAATAAAATAATTATTATTCTATTTATCCCATTTTTCTAATTTTTTATATTATTTTTATTTATTTTTTATTTTTTAATTCTATTTTCATTTTAATTTATAATTTTTAGTTTAATCGGATTTTAAAATACTTATAAACTCCTCGATAGCTTCCTTTATAGTGTTTTTATCTGTTTTAATTATTTTGATATAATTATTTCCAAGAGCATTGTATGTTCCTGCCCCAATAGCCTTAACAATAACACCATCGACGCCGTTGTTAATTAAGAAATCCGTAATTTTTATACCTCTTTTCTTATTCAAGTTTTTTGCAGGGTTTTCTTTAATTTCAATATTGTTTATAATTTGTTTATAAGTGTCGATATTTGTAAATACAAAATATTTTGCAACAGAAAACCAAGGTGCTATCCCAAAATCCATTATATTTCCATTTATCTCATCAGTTGGAATTGCTACTTTAATATATCTCTTTTTTACAGGGTCGATATGAACGGTTATATCAGATATATTTTTTATATTTTCTTTTATTTTATCAACAACCTCTTCTGAAATTTTATGGGCAGATTTAAACGGTAAATTTTCATCTACCTCAATATGTATATCACAAAATAAATAGGGTCCAGATTTTCTAGCCTTTAAATGGTGAGCTCCTTCAACTCCCCTTACACTTAATGTTATATTTTTTATTTTCTCAGCTGTTTCCTCATCACAATAATCCATTAACATGTATATATCTTTTTTAATCATTTTTAACCCTAAAATAATTACAATTAAGCTTATTATTCCCCCAACGATTGGTTCTACAATATAATATCCAAAATAAGAGCCTATCACTGCAAATAACACTGCAATTGTAGTATAGAAATCTACCAGCGAGTGAGCTCCCTCCCCAATCATTGCATCGGAGCCTATTTCCTTTCCAACCTTGGCCTTATACCAATATAAATAATAAGTAATTACAAGGGAAACTACCATTACAAAAATTGCTGCAAAGTGGTGGTGTATTGGCGTAGGATTATCAAATTTCTCGATAGATTGTTTTAATATTTCAATCCCCGTTATAAAAATGATAAATGATACTGCGAGAGATGCAAGAGATTCTGCCCTACTATATCCATATGGAAATTTAGTATTCGGCTCTTTTTGAGCAAGTTTTAATCCAAAATATACTGCAATAGGTCCTAACACATCAGACAATGAATGCAAAGCATCAGCTGTAAGGGCTACACTTCCTGAAATATACCCCACAATACCTTTCAACACTGCAACCAATAATGTCAATATGGCACTAACAACCATGACATTCTTTCCTTTTTCAATATTCATTTTTTCACTATATTAGAGAATCTAATAATAACTATTAAATAATACTATATTAAAAATAATGATTTAATCAATTTTACATTAATAATTACATAATTTTACATTAAAATAATTTATCAATATTTTGCTATTATATGTCGCTATTATTTAGTTTTTAATTTTAATTTAATTAATTTACTTAATTTATTTTAAATTTTAATTAATTCTAACCTATTTACTTTACAATTAATTATAGAGTTATTATAGCTATATATTACATTAAATATAATAAGATAGACTTATTATGGTGATAATATGATTTTGAGCATAGATATTGGTTCTACTACAACAAAAATGGTTATAATGGATGATAAACATAATATACAGGATTATGTAATAAAAAATGTAGGTGTGGTTATTGAAGAGGAAGATATATTAAATATAGTTAAAGAATTCGAGAAAAACTACAATATAGACAAAATGGTAGCAACAGGTTATGGCAGACATAAATTATCCTTTGTAGATAAAGTAGTTCCAGAAGTCATAGCACTTGGAAAAGGAGCTCACTATTTTTTTGAAGGAGCTCGTGGAGTGATAGATATTGGCGGTCAAGACAGCAAGGTATTGAAAATAAATGATAAAGGAGATGTTTTAGATTTTATACTATCCGACAAATGTGCAGCAGGCACTGGAAAATTCTTAGAAAAATGCATAGATATTTTAAAAATAGACGATGATTTAAATAACTATAAATCGGATAATATAGCAAAAATATCTTCAATGTGTGCAGTATTTGCAGAAAGTGAAATAATATCCCTTTTATCTAAAAAAACTCCAAAGGAAGATATATTAATGGGCGTTTATGAGAGTATTTCAAATAGGATTGTCCCAATGGTTAATAAATTAAAGCTAAATAATATCGTATTTAGTGGCGGTGTTGCAAAAAATAGCGTATTGATTGAATCCTTAGAAAAAAGATTAAATAAAAAATTATTAGTCCCAAAAGAGCCTCAAATAGTTTGTTGCGTTGGTGCCAGTTTAATGGTTTAAAAAATATAAAATCCAAAACTTTATATCTTATTATAATATATTATTAATGCTATTGAAGTAATTTTATATGCTTTATTTAATTCATACTTTACTTTTTTGGTGTTAAAATGGAATATATGCCCAATTTAAAGAGAGCTGTTAAAACCCTTCGAAAAAACAGAAAAAATAATATATTAATATATACACATATAGATACGGATGGCATCACTACGAGGGTAATTTTGGAGGAGCTCCTAAATAGATTAAACATAGAGGCAGAATTTAGATTTTTAAAAGGTATTGGCACTAATTCCATCGAGGATATTCCATTTAAGGACTACGATTTAATAATTTTTGGAGATTTAGGAAGCGGGCAACTTGACCTTATAAAAGGAAAAATGGAAGAATATAACTTATTGGATAAAACG
This sequence comes from Methanothermococcus okinawensis IH1, assembly GCF_000179575.2. Lineage (NCBI taxonomy): Archaea > Methanobacteriati > Methanobacteriota > Methanococci > Methanococcales > Methanococcaceae > Methanothermococcus > Methanothermococcus okinawensis. The sequence goes on from NC_015636.1 coordinate 680,198, forward strand.
GATAAAAATATAATTATATTAGACCACCACATACCTGCAAATATAAATATTCCTAAAAATATAATAAATGTAAATCCTTGGAATAACAATATCGACGGAGGAAAAGAAATCTGTGGTGCTGGAGTATCCTATTTATTTGCTAAAATGTGCAATCCAAGAAATATAGACTTGGCTAAATATGCCGTTCTCGGTGCAGTTGGAGACATTCAAAATTTGGAGGGAAAACTTATAGGATTAAATAGGAGTATATTAAATGATGCGGTAAAATCGGGGGAGGTTGTAGCATTTCCAGACCTTCAATTTTACGGAAAACATACAAAACCTATTTTTGCATCTATTAAGTATTTTACAGATGTAAGAACCGATTTAATGAACAACGATTCAAGAATTATAAATTTTATAAATCAAATAAATAAAAAACATGATTTAGATATAATACCAAAGGAAAATTTATGTGAGTTGTCTTTTGATGAAAAGAGAATTCTTGGAAGCGAATTTTTAAGTAAATGCAATAGATATGTCCCACCAAATTGGGCAAGATTTCTTCCAAAGGTAATATTTGGGGAAAGTTATGAATTTAAAAAAGAAGAAATAAAAACACCATTTAGAAATTTAGAGGAATTTTCAACCTGCATAAATGCCTGTTCTCGATATGAAGACTACGAAACCCCACTCAAAGTTTTAAAAGGAGATAGAGATAAATATTACGATAAGATGAAATCCCGATTAAATGCCCATAAAAGAAACCTTTCAAAATCTCTCCAATATATTAAAGATAATGTTGAAATAATACAAAGAGATAAATTTCAATATTTTGAAGTTAAAAACGGTGCAATAGAAGGTAATATAATAGGTATTGTGGCAGGTATGAGTTATTCAATAGAGGATGTAGATTGGAAAAAACCCATATTTGCATTAGGAGAACTGGATAATGGCTATAAAGTATCTGCCAGATGTCCAAAGCTTTTATCCTTTGCTGAGGATATAAACCTTGCCGATGCCATAAGCTATGCATCTAAAAAAGTTGGAGGAAGTGGTGGAGGACATAAATTTGCCTGCGGTGCATATATCCCAGAAAAAAGGGATTTTATAAAATATCTTGAAAATAAATTATAAAATGAAGATAAAGAGAAATATAAAACAATAAAAGACATTATCGGATATTATAAAATAAGATTAAAATAATAATATATTTAAAAAAGTGATGTTATGGATGATTTTATGGATAATATAAATAATTATAATAAATTTAAAAATACATTCAAAGAGGATACCAAATTTGCATCAAAATACGAAATCGATATAATTAATAAATTAACGGGATTAAATTTTGCCTATGATGATTTAATACTACTTGAAAAACTTGCGGGAGACGATTATAGAAAAAAGGTTTATTTGGACAAAACACAAATTGGAATTCTTGAATTTGACTTAATTGAATTAAATTGGAAATTCACTCCATATCCTTATTATTATCAGTTAGTGAATGAAAAGAAAATAATTCTAAAACCTACAAAAAGGAGATTGAAGGGTAAATACTTAAAAGAGGAATATATTAAAAATATTGAAGAATATAACGACATAATAAAAAGTGTGGATTACTTTGTTGGTATAGAAATGGAGGAATTTTTAGGAGTTGGAATAAAAAGAGATAATCGGATAAAATTAAAAGATTTAAAAAGGAAAAAAGAAGAAATTAATATTAAAAAAATAAACGATTATTTAGATGAAAATAAAAAAAGAATAGATTATTTAGTAAATACATCAAAAAACATTCTTAAAAAATACATCAACAAATACAAAAATAAAGGATATGTAATAAATGTGTCATTTAGTGGAGGAAAGGACAGTGCAGTTTCTACGCTTTTGGCAAAAGAAATAATAGAAGATATAGATGTTTTATTTATCGATACAGGTTTGGAATATCCTGAAACCATAAGATATGTTAAAGATTTTGCAAAAAAATACGACTTGAATTTACACACAATAAACGGCGATTACTTCTTGGATGAACTGGATAAAGAAGGCATTCCTACAAAAGATAATAGATGGTGCAACAGTGTTTGTAAGTTGATGCCATTGAAAAATTTCTTTATAGAACATTATCCAAATAAAAAAATACTAACAATCGATGGTTCGAGAAAATTCGAAAGCTTTGCACGGGCAAACTTGGATTATGTTAGAAAAAGTGGATTTATAGAGTTTCAAACAAATGTATTTCCAATACTTGATTGGAATGCCATCGATGTGTGGAGTTATATTTATTTAAATGATGTTCTTTACAATCCGATGTATGATAAAGGATTTGAAAGGATAGGATGCTATATGTGCCCTTCTGCACTTAACAGCGAATTTTTAAGAGTGAAGGAGCTCTACCCCAACCTATGGAAAAAATGGGTTAATTATTTAAAAAAATATTATTCAGAGGATGAGATATTGAGAGGATTTTGGAGATGGGATGAGCTCCCCCCAAAGATGAGGGAAATTAAGAGAAATTTAAAATATAATACCATATTATAATAAAAATATAAAAATTAGTAATAAATAATATTAATTAATAAAATATAATAAAAAGTATTATTTAATAATAGTTAATAAAATAATAGCTGGTGATGTTGTGGATAAAAAAATAACCATTGTTGGAGCAGGTCCCGGAGACCCTGAACTAATAACCTTAAAAGGAAAAAAAGCAATAGAAAATGCAGATATACTAATTTATGCCGGTTCTCTTGTTAATAGGGAAGTTTTAAACTACAACAAAAAAAATGCAAAGATATACAACAGTGCTACAATGGATTTGGGGGAAATTATAAAGGTAATTGTTGATGGTGTAGAAAATGGGCTAAATGTTGTAAGGGTGCATACAGGTGACCCATCTATATATGGGGCAATAAAAGAACAAATTGATGAACTAAAAAAATACAATATTGATGTTGATATTATTCCAGGGGTTACCTCCTTATTTGCAGCTACCAGTTCATTAAAAACAGAATTAACCCTTCCAGAAGTTTCTCAGACTATAATAATTACAAGACCTGAGGGAAGAACACCAAAACCCAAAAAAGAAAAAATAAAGGATTTAGCAAAACACCAAGCTACTATGGCAATATATTTGGGGGCGGGTATGATTGATAAAGTTGTAAATGATTTGATTGAAGGAGGTTATAACGATAACACCGCCGTAGCTGTGGTTTATCATGCATCTTGGAAAGACGAAAAAATCATCAGAGGCACTTTAAAAGATATATCTAATAAAGTTAAAGACGAGGGTATTAAAAAAACTGCACTGATTATTGTGGGGGATGTTTTAAACCCAAAATATTATGAATATTCTAAATTATACGACAAAAATTTTGAAACTGAGTATAGAAAGATTAAAACTAACGATTAATTATTTTTTATTCCTTTTTTATATTTTTTATATAATTTTTATATATCTTCCATAACAGAAAAAGAATTTTTTATTTTAATTTATCCAGTATTATTTTTATATCTGTTCTTTTTATAATATCCTTTTCTATTTCGAGTAATTCTTTTAATTTATTCTTTAAATCTTCTATATCATTGGAATTATTCAGTAATTCTTTTAAAAATTCTATATCCGAAACATAAGGGCCTATTTCCATCAGTATATTATTTTTTTCATCCATATTCATAATTTCACCTTACTTATTTTTTTATTTTATTTTATTTTTTCCTTCTTTTTCTTTTTTCTCCCGCTCTATTATTGCAACTTCTCTTACAACTGTTGTTATTTCCCTTTCAATATTTTCCATCTTAACATATATTCTATATATCAAATAAAATAATACTATTATTGCAAAATATATAAGAACATCTACACCCCTTCCAACACCAGTTAAGGTTGCCAAATATCCCAAAGTATTCGGAAAAACCACTGCTAAAATAACGGTTATCCAAACAAATATCCAAAATAGAGCAGAATCTCTGCTCATGCTATTTGATTTTACCTGTAATACTACCCGAGATATTGCAAAGATTGCAAATATAATAGCAAGTATCTGAATTAAATGCATATTTCACCCCTCTGTTATATAATCACATAAATTAATATAAATTAATATAAAACATTAGAATATTGAAATATAAATAAAAGTATGATATAATTTATATTAATTATTTAATAATCATTTAATATATATTATTTTGGTGATTTAATGAAGATGAAGCATTTGATATCTATAAAAGATATAGGAAAAAAAGAAATTTTAAAGATATTGGATGAATCGGAAAAAATGGAAGAATTATTAAAATCCAAAAAAGTAATAGATATTTTGAATGGAAAAATACTTGCTACATTATTTTACGAACCATCCACACGAACAAGGTTATCCTTTGAAACTGCTATGAAGAGACTTGGGGGAAATGTGATAGGATTTACAGATATAAAAAATACCTCTGTTATGAAAGGAGAAAGTTTGGCGGATACAATACGGGTTATTAGTGGATATGCCGATATAATAGCCATAAGACACCCATCAGAAGGTTCTGCAAGATTAGCAAGTGAATATGCAACAATTCCTGTAATAAATGCAGGAGATGGTTCAAACCAACACCCCACGCAAACATTGCTTGATTTATATACCATAAAAAGAGAAATAGGAAAGATAGACGGAATAAAGATTGCATTTGTTGGGGATTTAAAATATGGAAGAACAGTTCATTCTTTATGCTATGCCCTGTCCTTATTTGATGATGTAGAAATAGTATTCATTTCACCAGAAGAACTTAAAATACCAAGAGAAATAATTGAAGATTTGAATAAAAAAGAAAATATTAAATATTCTGAAAAATCCAATATAGACTTAACAGGTATTGATGTTGTATATATGACAAGAATTCAAAAGGAAAGGTTTCCAGATTTAAATGAATATCAAAAGGTAAAGGGAATATACAAACTTACAAGAGAGCTCATATATAATAAAAATTTAATTGTTATGCATCCCCTCCCAAGAGTTGATGAAATAGATTCAAATGTGGATGAGCTCCCGCAGGCTAAATATTTTAAGCAATCTTTTTATGGTGTTCCTGTTAGAATGGCAATATTAAAGATGCTTTTGGAAAAATAAAATGTAAAATTAAAATATATAAAAAATTAAAAATAATATATAGAATAATAAAATAATCAAAATATAAATAATAATATTTTCATAAAATAGTTAATTTTTTATACCATTAATGATATTAAATAAATGCTCGCATGGTCTCTCGCTTTTTCTTAATTATCGATTTTATTTAATTAAAATATAAGGAATTATTAAAAAAATTATAATAATATATAAAAATATATAAAAAAAATATAAAAATGATTAATTGGTGATAAAATGGGAATTTGGCAAGGAAAAAGTAAAAGAAAACCTACTGGCGGTAAATACAGATTGGTTGTTAAAAAACATAAAAAAGAGATGGGAAGAGAACCAGCAGAAACTCACTTAACTGATGAAATAAAAACAAAAATAGTAAGAGTTGCTGGTGGAAATAAAAAAGTTAAATTGTTAAAAACAAACTATGCCAATGTAATAGACCCCAAAAGCAATGCCTGTAAAAAGGTTAGTATATCAAATGTAGTTGGAAATGATGCAAATAAACACTACATTAGAAGAAATATTATTACAAAAGGAGCCATTATTGAAACAGAAATTGGTAAGGCAAAAGTTACATCAAGACCTGGTCAAGATGGTGTAGTTAATGCTGTTTTAATTACAGAAGAAGAAGTAAAATAATAATAACTAAAAAAATAAAATATAAAAATATAATTAGTAAAATAACTAAAAAGAAAAAATAAAAAATAATAAAATATAAAATAGATTAAATATTTATTCTTCCTCTTCATATTCGTATATTTCCTTTTTTCTTCTCTTTTTATATATATAATATACAATTATTATTATAACTAAACCTATTATCAAGTAATAATAGTTAGTATATGACTTAGCCTCTGTATTTTCCTTAAATGTTATATTAAATGTTTTTGAAATATGATATTCATTGTGATAGTCGTCAAAATATGTTAAATCTACTTTTACAGGCACTGTTTCATTTAATTTCCCACATACTGTATAGGTTACAGTATCATAATCATCCTCATCTAAATCCCCAATATATTTAATATAATTATTATTTAAGTCGGTTATTCCACTCATTTTTAAAACGCAGTGTTTTATGGGAGTAGAACCTCTATTTGCTACTCCAATGTCTATCTCAGAACCTTCTGGATTATATTCATATTCATCTAAATATACAAAAACACTGTTATTATATATCTTTTTTACGACCTTAATGTTTATTGGGATTGTTGAACTGTATGTATTTCCATCTTCTCCAATCCAGTGCATTGTTGCTGTTATTGGATAAATACCATCATTTGCTTTGGTAAGTGCATAAATCTTTATTGTTGGAATCCTTATATTTTCATTGGGTTTTACAGATTTTAAATAGAATGTTGTAGGACCTACGATATTGACATTTTCAGACCCTTTTAAATTGAGCGTTAGGTATTTGGCAATTCCTGTACCTCTATTTTTAAGTATTATAGACATATTTTTTGTCTTAGCAGGGTTTATATTATCATTGTTTGTATAAATCTCAAAATTTGCAATACCATAAACTGGTAGATAGTATATTTTTGTGAAATTTACCTGATATTCTCCACTATTTTTGCTGTATTCTGTTGCTTCAACATTTACATCTATTCTGTAATATCCCGATGGTGCGTCCTCATTTACATGAAGCTTAAAATATGTTGTATCACTTTCACCAATATTTAAATGAGATATAGTGGCTGTTCCTTTTATAGGATTTACCTGTTTTATTTCAAATGGATAATGTGGTGTAATTGATACCCTTACATCTTTTACCTCTTTGTTGTATTTGTTATTGGTTATTTTAAACCACAAATCTACATCGTCTCCCGGATGGATTATATTTGGGGATTTTTCAGTTGGTGATATTTTATCCACACGATACTGGGGATTATCAATAGTTAATCCATAACTTATAGATGTTGCTAAAAATATTAAAACCAAAATAGAAAATATTTTTTTCATAATTTCGCCATTTTCTTATTTTTAATTAATTTATATAGCTACTTACTTATTATATTAATTATATGGATATATTATTGTATTTTAATTTATTTTATACTATTTTCCATATTATTATTTTATAAACTGATAGTGTGATTTAACGATATCAACCTTAACATCAAAAAATAAAAATAGTTAAAAGCAATATACTCAAATAAAAAAGTTTAGTGATAACAGGTTAGAAACACTTAATAATGTACTCACTAATTCTATAAATAGTTTAGGATTTAACTGTTCAGATGAGTTATCCAGGTTTGCACAGGTTAGAGTGCTAACCCCAATAAAGACCATTAAAGCATTTTCAGAGAGTATTTCAAAAATCCACAGAACTACCATCATCAAAAACATTCAAAAACTATCAAAAAATGAGATTTGCGTATATAACCAATTAGCAAGCCTTCCCGATATCTTGAATGATAAAAGGTTTAGATTCACTGCAATAATTGATTCAACATTCATAAGGAGATGGAGTGAAAAGGTTTATGGATGTATTATTAGATATAATTACATCGAAGAACAATAGAAAATTATATCAAGAACAAATAAATTGCTGTATTTATCATAATAAAAAGGGATATACTCAATTTATACTACAACAAAACCTTTAAACAAAAAATCTACAAATATATTTATAGATATTCTTGGGTTCTTATCCAACACCGATATCAGGACGGTAATAGGAGACGCTTTTATAACTACAAAGGATGTTATGAAGGAGTCTAAGAAATTGGGTCTATGTTACATTGGGAAAATTAAGAAAAACATCATAGTTGAGTATTTTGGTAAGAAAGTCCAAATAGAAAAACTATTTAAGAAGGATTTGGAAGAAAATAAGTTTAAATTAAGGACAATTAACGAAACAGAAGTTAAACTATATCATAAAGTGGTTAATATCCCTAATGTAGGTAGGGTTAAAATCGTTGCAGTGCTAATGAAACTTAACAAAAACCCAAGGGGTTTTTGTAAGTCAGCGAATCTTTCAGATTCGCTTCGAAACCAGGAGGAACCCAAGTATTTGGTATGTATAGACCATAAAAAGAAGGCAGAAAATATAATAGGGGAATATATCAAGAGACCTATGATAGAAGAAAAGCATCGAAGGGATAAATCAGTTTTAAAAATTGAAGGGAACTATTTAACATCTAAAAATAGTAATATAGGGTTTATTAGATTTTTAGCAATAGTTTCAAATTGCATAGAATATTTAAGCCATAAATATGGTTTATCATTTTATGAAGTGGTTAAATCGTGTAGTAAAGAACTAATAAAGAGAGGAATACCGTAATCACACTGTCAGTTATTATTATACTATTGATATTAGGAGTATTATACATGATATATGTTAAAATATACTATCAGTTTGGTGAAACAATGAAGCCTATGGATATAATATCCTTTGCAGGAAAAAACATAACCCAGAAAAGAACCCAGAGTTTGCTAACAATTATTGGTATCGTAATAGGTATTGTGGCAGTTGTAAGCCTTATTTCTTTGGGTTATGGTGTTCAAAATTACATACAGGAAGAAACTGGAAAGTTAGGTGCAAACAAAATACAAATTTTACCAATGAAACAATTTGGGATTCCACCAACTAAACTTTTTGAAGATAAAGATGTTAAAGCCATTAAAAATACAAATGGAGTGGATGAAGTATTATATGGGTGGTATGGTGGAGTTAGTATTGAGCATAGGGATGAAAAGTATTTTACAAGTCTATTTTACGCAGAACCTTCCACTATAAAATCTGTTTATTCTGATGTAGGGGGGTATGGAATTGAAAAAGGCAGGTGGTTATCAAATAACGATAAATACAAATGCATAATAGGTTATGGGGTAGCACATAATTTATTTAAAAAAGAATTGGGTGTGGGGGATGCAATATATCTCAACGGAAAAAAATTTAAAATTGTTGGAATCATGTCCCAAGTTGGAAATCAGCAGGATGACAATATGGTGATAATACCCATGAGTTCAGGTGAAGAACTATTTAATAAAAAAGGAGAATACAACTATATCATGGTGAAAATAAAAAATGGTGCAAATGTTAAAAAAGTATCTAACAATATAAAAAATAATTTAAAAAAGTCCATGGGAACTGATGATTTTAGTATTTTAACTGCGGAACAGATGGCAAAATCTATTGGTAGCATATTGGGAGTATTAACCATGTTTGTGGCAGGAGTTGCTGGAATATCCTTATTGGTTGGTGCCATTGGTATATCCAACACAATGCATATGAGCATACTTGAAAGAAGGAAGGACATTGGGATTTTAAAAGCACTTGGTGCAGAAACCACGACGATACTATCAATATTTGTATTTGAAGCAGGATTTTTAGGTTTATTGGGCGGAATTGTAGGTTTAATTATAGGTTTAATTATTGCCAAATCGGTTGAGATAGTCGCCCATAATATGGGGTATGGTATGATTCAGGCATGGATTTCATGGGAACTCATAGTTGGTGTGTTGGTATTTTCGTTTATCATAGGTGTAATTAGCGGATACTTCCCTGCAAGAAGCGGGGCTAAATTAAATCCTATCGATACATTAAGAGGGCTATAATGACATTTATAGAAGTGAAAAATCTGTGGAAAATATATGGAAAAGGAGAAGCTAAAACCGTAGTTTTAAAAGGATTAAATTTAAAAATAGATAAGGGAGAATTTGTAATAATAACAGGTCCAAGTGGATGTGGAAAATCCACATTTTTAAATATTCTTGGTCTATTGGATGTTCCTAATAAAGGCATGGTTTATATCAATGGTAAAAAAACTACGCTTATGAGTGAGAATGAAAGAGCCATATTTAGAAGAAAAATAAGCGGTTTTGTATTTCAGCAGTTTCATCTGATAAATACCTTAACAGCATTGGAAAATGTAGAACTCCCCATGATGCTCAATGAAATGGATAAAAGTTATCGAATAAAAAGGGCAAAAAAACTGTTAAAATCTGTTGGTCTCGAAAAACGGGCAAATCACTATCCAAATCAGTTGAGTGGGGGTCAGATGCAGAGAGTTGCAATAGCACGAGCTCTTGCAAATAAACCAAAAATAATATTTGCAGATGAACCTACGGGAAATTTAGATAGTAAAAGTGGAAATCAAGTTATGAACATGTTAAGGGAGCTCCACGATAATGGTATTACTATAATAATGGTCACTCATGAGTTGGAATACACAAGATATGCCACAAAAGTTGTAAAAATGAAAGATGGCGAAATTATAGATATTGTGGAACATTAGACATATTAAACATTAGGAGTTTATAAATCGGTGAATTAAAAATTTGGTTATAAATAATCTGAATCTATATATCATATAATATAAAAAATTAATATTACATTATCAACTACATTACATATTACTTAACCAAAAATTTAGGGGGATAATATGGCAGAATATGACTTTAAAATAGAATATCATTCTTCGGAACTCTTGAAACTGTGGAATTAAATGATGAAAGTTTAATAGTTGATAACGGTAATCTTGTTGGATTCACAGAGGGATTATCCTATTCATTAAGAAGAATTGGAAGATTAAAATCATCATTACTTGGTGGGGAAGGTGTAGTTTATGAATTTAAAGGAACTGGAAAGGTGTATATCCAAACAAGAAACATGGATAGTTTTGCAGATTTTTTAATGAAATATTTGCCAATTGATAAAAAATAAAAACATGGAAAATAAATATTATAAAAAGTAATAGATAAAAATAAATAGTAAGAAAAAAATATGGAATATAACATATTTAACACATAAGTGGTGATATCCATGGTAAAACTCACAGAAGAAATGAAAAAATCAATAAATGAAGCTATTGTATTTCTTGCAACATCCTCAAAAGATGGAATACCAAATGTTGTTCCTATGAAAGCTCTTAAAGTTGTAGATGATGAAACTGTTGTAATATGCGATAATTTTATGCACAAAACCTTAAAAAATATCAAAGAAAATCCAAATGTAGCTATTGCAACATCAGATTGTAGGGACAATCCATTCCAATACAAAGGTGTTGCAGAATACTATACCGAAGGAGAATGGTTCGAAGTTGCAAAAGAAATAGATAAACCATTTGATAAAGTTCCAAAAGGAGCAGTTGTAATAAAAATAAAAGAGATATACAATATAAAATCAGGAGAAGATGCTGGAAAATTAATAGCAAAAGATGAATAATTTTAAATATTCTATTTTTTAAATGTTTTATAATTAATATAAGTTATAGTTATATTTAGATAATAACTTTCAAAAAACTAAAAATTAAAATTTATAAGTAAAAAATAATTAGAAATAATTAAAAAGAGGTTATAATAAGCCTGCTGTATCTAATGCTAATTTTACTTCTTCTGTTGAAGCTCCTTTTTCAATTTCAACTTTTTTATCTGTTGGTTCGATGTGTTTTATATTGCATCTTCTTCTTTTAACATTTCCATCTATTACAACAAAGTTTTTATCCAATATATCTACAACAACGCAGGTTTTTCCTGCTTCTCTACCTAATGTTTTAATGCATACTCTTCCTACTTCTATTGCTGACATAAATACCTCACCTCAGTTTTTGTTGTTGTAATTGTCGCCAATTACAATTCATCCTTTAAAAGGGGAGGAGTTATTTATATATCATCTGTTTTAATTTATTATATTTTTATATTTTAGTTTATTTTATTTATTTTCTAAATTATCTATTGCTTCACAGATGATATTAAACACTCCGTTTATATTCCATGTTGAAGAATCGATTACAATATCATATATTGACAAATCATCTATATCGATATTGTATATTTCTTTGTATCTCTTCTTCTCACTATTTTCTCTATTTATCATTTTAGTTAATGCGGTGTTGATGTCTTCGTTTTCTCTTTCACTTATTCTTTCACATCTTACCATTGGAGGAGCTCTCAACCATATCGATAATGTTGGATTTATATTGTTATTTTTAAGCATCCATGCTGCAAGCCTGCCTTCAAGAACTATATTTCCTTTTTTTGCCAATTCTACCTGTTTCTTATCTATTTCTTTATCAATTTCAGGATGTTCTTCTGCATATTTGCTGAATTCTTGCAATGTCATGTTTTTCTCTTTTGCCATATCTCTAAATATAAAACCTGCACATACATGTTTGAGGTTATATTTTTCAGCTATTAGCTTTGACATCGTTGTAGTTCCTGTTCCTGGCAGTCCTCCAATGGTTATTATCATTACAACACCTTATGAACTTTCATCCTTCTTATAAATTTCTTGCTTTTTCAATTATTAACCTTTTAAGACATTTAGGGCACAAATAGCCACCATAAGGTCTTTCAGGTCTTTTTTCGGTCTTTGATAGTTTTGCTATTTGATATGCTCTTCCTTTTGGAACACCATTCAAAAGAGCTCCACAACATGCACATCTTGCATTTGAAGGTTTTTCTCTTCTGTAATGCAATACAGTCTTGTTTCCAGGAGCTCTCCTTGATATTTTTTTAAATGAACCTGATTTATATCTTGGAGCAGGCATATTATTACCTCCTGTTTTTAATAAATATATATAACTAATTTCATAACCATATATTTTATCATTAAATATATGATATCTATAAAATAGTAGATTAACTATGCATTTATAGTATATAAAATTTTTGTTAAGTAAAGAAGCGTTTATGAAAATAATTTATTACGGTATCTATTAAATATTGTTTAGAATAGAATATGCTGTTAAAGTTATTTATCTATTTATAAATTATCATCGGAGCTCCTTATTATACTTAGGTGATACTTGCAATATAGAATAAAATATATAGAAGTTATTCTAAATATATTATTGTAAAAGGTGAAAATATGGCTACAACCTATGAATTAAAAATATATGGAAAAGTTCAGCATGTTGGTTTTAGAAATAGAATAGAAGATATCGGAAGAGGTTTGGGTATAAATGGGATAGTGTATAATTATAAGGATGAAACTGTAAGGATTTTAGCAAACTTCAACTCTGAAAAAAAGAAAAGATTATTTAAAGAAGTAATAAAAGAATTGGAAGAGGATGACAACCTAATAAGTATTGACAAAATCGAAGAGAGGGAATTAAAATCATATATTGAATTTCCAAAAGGTATAAACAGAATATCCGCAGATGATTTAATAGAACTTAATAAAAAACTCGATGAAGGAGTTAAATATATTAAAATGATATTTGGGGTTTTGGATGATGTTAAAAAAGGGCAGGATACAATAATAAGAGGTCAAGAGGAAATGAAGGAAATTTTAAAAGAGATTAGGGATGAACTAAGAAATAAAAATTAAGATTTATTTCTTTTTTTGGATTTAACATGTTTATTGCTTCGATAGTATATCTTCATTAAAATATTACATGTAAATATATAAATATTATTTTCTAAAATAAAAGGCGCGGAGGAAGGGATTTGAACGCATCCTTTAAAAAAGGATGCTACCCAAAGTCCAAAACTCACTTCGTTCGTTTTGGAACCTAAAAATGTAGTGTATATAAATTAATAGATATACCTTTCTAAAATAAAAGGCGCGGAGGAAGGGATTTGAACGCATCCTTTAAAAAAGGATGCTACCCAAAGTCCAAAACTCACTTCGTTCGTTTTGGAACCTAAAAATGTAGTGTATATAAATTAATAGATATACCTTTCTAAAATAAAAGGCGCGGAGGAAGGGATTTGAACGCATCCTTTAAAAAAGGATGCTACCCAAAGTCCAAAACTCACTTCGTTCGTTTTGGAACCTAAAAATGTAGTGTATATAAATTAATAGATATACCTTTCTAAAATAAAAGGCGCGGAGGAAGGGATTTGAACCCTTGCGAGGCAAAGCCTCACCGGATTTCAAGTCCGGCGCCATAGTCCAGGCTCGACCACCTCCGCACTTAACCTATTTATTAAATGAATAAAGTAATATATATACTTTTTGGTTAAAAAAATATATAAATAATATAATATGTAAATATTTCAACAATATTATTTTATACCCATTACTTTTCTTAGTGTCATGGATGTGGCCATTGAACATAGAATATACCATCCAAGCCATCCAAGTGCTTCATTGGAAACTACACCAAATCCGCCATGATAAAACATACCTCCGAGCCAGTGGAAAGCTGATACAAATAATATTTTTGATAAGATTATTGGAAGATGAACCACTATTCCATCCCATCCAGGTACTAAATGATGGAAAACACCTCCAAAACCATAAACATGTCTTAAATATGCAAATATGGCTATAATTGGAACCCATGTATATATCATAGGTTTGAAACTCATCTTCATCATTTCCATCTGCATTGCCATCATTTTTTGCTGTTCTTCCTGCAATTGTTTCATGAGCTCGGGATCTTTTGCTGCTTTTTTTGCTTTAACTTGGAATTCTTGAACTTCTTTTTTTAATTCTGCCATCCTTTCTTGATTAACAAGTAATTTTGTAGCTAAATTTATTATAAATGAAACAATAAACGCTATTATGAATATGGCAATAGATGGAGCCATATATTTAATAAGTGGCATAAATACTGCATCTAATGAATTGTAAAATATATTGAAAATAGATCCAAACATTTTTATCCCCGTATTATTTTTATTTAGTTTTTTATAGAATAAATTAAATAATTTTAATTAACCATTAAAAAAGTTAAATGATAATATATAAAATTATCTTAAAACTGAAACCAATTCCTCAATAGCATCATCCAATAATTTGTTCCTGTTTTTAACTATTTTGACAGTAGCTCCTGTTAATACCCCATAAGCCATTGCAGCACATCTATTCATGAACTGGTGTTCCTCTATATTTTTAGTCATTTCTAAATCCCTATTTCTTGTTTCATCGCCTAATCTTCTCATTAAAATCTCATCGCCTGTTGTCTCAACAACCACAATTATATCGGGTTGGAGCTCATCCAATACCCATATTGGAAGACCTGGTAAGTATCCCTTAGGTGTTTTAACTGTGCTGTGGGTGTCTACTGCAACGGGAGATTGCATAGCCATTTCTGCTATTTTTCTTCCAGCCATTTTTTGGATTCTTTTTTGAGTATCAGGGTCTAATTTTCTCATTTGGTCCCTGTCCTCTACAAGATTTTCAGCTTTTGCTACTTCAAACATCACAGTTCCAAAATTAACCATTTTATAGTTAATACCTTCTTCTTTCAATACATCAATTGCCTTCTGCGTAATTGTAGTGCCCCCTACACCGGGAACTCCTGTAATAACTACTAATTTATTTTTCATAATATCACCTTTTTATTTATTAATAAACATTAAGGTTTAAAATCTTATAAATTAAATCTTATAAAAAATTATTACAGTTGCATATATATACATTTGTTATATATTACTTTAATTTATACTTTAAACTTCATTGATGTTAAAAACGCATAATTAATACATTATCTATTATATATCAGTATTATCTTTTATTATTGTTATCTTTACTATTATATTTTACCTACTATTATTTAAATCATTGTTTAATTTAATCAGCATTTCGATAGCTATTCCTATTTCAACTATCCTACCTACTTCATATTCATCATCCAATTTTTTAAATAAATAATTTATTTTTTTATTTATAATATTATTTATATTTACATTATTCATATTATTTATATTATTTATCTCTTTTTCCTTAGTTTCACTTGGAGATTGTTTAAAAATCGCTTCTTTTTTCATTTCATTTTCTATTTTATTATTGGTGTCTTTATTGATAATTCTTTTATACTCACAATTTGGGCAATATACATTCCCTTTTTTATCTTCAAATAATGGAAAACCACATTTTTTGCAGTGTTTTCCAAGCATTTTAGAACCCTTTAACATTTCCTTGGATGCAATTTTTACAACATCGTTCTCTTTTTCATATTTACTCCCATGTTGCATGAGCTCACCAAAAACTTAAATTACTTAAAATAAATAACAAATCATACTTAATTATAAATGCTTTATATTACTATCTTATATTTTATTTACTTAAAAATCTGGTTTAATTATATATTATTCTATATAAATCCATATAATAAATAATATAATAAACAAACATTTTAAAATAATTTAATATAAGGCATTTAAAATAATGTATTAATTTATAATTTATTATATTACTATTGATATGATTAGATATTATTCAGATTGGTGATAAAATGGAAGTGGATTATAAAAATTTAGGATTAAAGGTAGGTTTAGAGATACACCAGCAATTAAATACAAAGAGGAAGCTTTTTTGCAACTGTCCCACTACAATAAGGGATGATAAACCCGATGGTGAGATTAGAAGGATATTAAGAACATCCCAAAGTGAGATGGGGGAAATTGATAAAGCTGCACTTATCGAATCTAAAAAAGGTAAAACATTTATATATCAATACTACAACGATACAACATGTTTAGTTGAATTGGATGAAGAACCACCACATCCACCATCAGAAGAAGCCATAAAAACTGCATTGCAGGTATCTTGTTTAATGAACATGAATATAGTCGATGAAATTCATACTATGAGAAAAATAGTAATTGATGGTTCAAATACATCAGGATTTCAAAGAACCATGTTTATTTCCAATGATGGATACATTGAAACAGAATACGGAAAAGTGGGTATTACAAGTTTATGTTTGGAGGAAGACGCTTGTAGAAAAATAGAAGATGGGAAAGATTACATAATATATCGTCTTGACAGATTGGGAATACCACTATTGGAAATTACCACAGAACCAGACATTACATCTCCAAAGATGGGGAAAGAAGCTGCAAGACGAATAGGTATGATATTAAGGGCTACTGGTAAGGTAAAAAGAGGTCTTGGGACGATAAGACAGGATGTAAATATATCGATTAAAAATGGGGCAAGGATAGAGGTTAAAGGGGTTCAAAATCTTGATTTAATTGAGAAAATAATTGAAAATGAAGTAATTAGGCAGATTAATCTATTGGAAATAGCAGGTGCATTAAAGGAAAGGGATGCCAAAATTGTAGATAATATAATTGATATAACGGAGCTCCTAAAAAACACAAAATCAAAAGTTATTAAAAATGCCTTAAAAAAGAAAAATGGAAAAATAAAAGCTGTATTGTTAAAAGGATTTGGAGGGCTTGTTGGAAAAGAAATTCAACCAGGTAGAAGACTCGGAACTGAATTATCAGACAGGGCAAAGGTGATTGCAGGAGTAGGTGGATTGTTTCACACGGACGAGCTCCCAAATTACGGCATTACTCAGGAAGAGGTGAATATGTTAAAGGAATATGTTAAAGAACAGCTTAAAACAGAAATTACCGAAAAAGATGCCATAGTTCTCGTAGCTGATGAAGAACATAAGGTGGATAGGGCATTAAATGCAATCATTGAAAGAGCTCAGGAGGCCATTAAGGGAGTTCCTGAGGAAACTAGAAAAGCACTTGAAAATGGAAATACTTCCTATTTAAGACCGCTTCCTGGCTCTGCAAGAATGTATCCAGAAACCGATATTCCCGCCATAAAAATAAATAAAAAAGTTATCGAAGACATAAAAAACAATTTACCAGAGATGCCTGAGGAAAAATTGGAAAGATTTATGAAAGAGTATAATTTAAATAAGGATTTGGCAGAAATTATGGTAATGTCTCATCGTGTTGAATTATTCGAAAAATTATGTAAAAAATATAAGGATAAAAACATAAAACCAACGCTAATTGCCACAACATTGGAGGGAACATTGAGAGAAATTAAAAGGGAAGGCTATAATGTGGATGTTTTAACTGAAAGACACTTTAATGAGGTATTTGATGGATTATCCAATAAAAAAATGTCAAAAGAGGCTGTTATTGAGGTATTAAAAGGATTTGCAGAATATCCTGAAAAGGATTTGAATGAGATTTTGGAAATAAAAGGTCTTAAATCACTATCAAAAGAAGAGGTTGAGGATATAATAACCGATATAATAAATCAAAATATAGATATTGTAAAAAGCAAAGGTATGGGTGCTATGGGAATGTTAATGGGTAGATGTATGGCAGTTCTTAGGGGTAAAGCCGATGGAAAATTAATAAACAGCATATTGAAGGATAAACTAACAAATATGCAATAAATTTTAGTATGTATTTTTATTTATTTTTATATATAATTTTAATATATATTATATACCTTTTATTTTTCATGTATTTTTATTTATTTTTTAAATTTTCAAATTTTAATTTATAATTCGATATATCAATATCATTATATGTTAAATTAGATTAGTTAAATCAGCTAAATTAGGGGATATACTATGAAAGAAATTATAGGATATGTAGTTGGAGAAACCACAACTACTGAGCTCTCATTTTTATCAGATAAAATTCCAGAAATTGGTAGTTATGTTTCTATAAAATACGACGATGGAATGGAGATTCTTGGAATGATTGAAGGGGTAATGCAAGGATGCCCTGTTTTTGATGAAGTGCTAAATGTAAAAGACCTATTAAAGTTAAAAAAATTGGAAATTGAGGATTCATTTTACATTATGGGTAAAATAAAGGTTTTAGGAGATATAAATTACAAGAAAATTCCAAGGGTTCCTCCAAAACCCGGAACTGAGGTATATGCCGCTGATGAAAATACATTAAAAAGGATGTTTTCGAATGGAGATATTGAGATAGGGAAGCTTATTTCAAAGGATATTCCTGTTAAATTGGATGTAAATAAATTATGTTCAAGGCATTTGGCAATACTTGCAATTACAGGTATGGGAAAATCAAATACCGTTGCCGTGCTACTATCGGAGCTCAGTAAATTAAATGCCACCGTGCTTGTGTGTGATGTGCATGGGGAGTATAAAGGCATTGAATCCTACGACTCAGATAATAAATTAAAAACTCATATTATAAAACCTAAAATAAATATATACAATATTGGTAGCGGTAGTTTAGCAGATTTAGCTGGCGTAGATGCCCAAGCTACAAAACAAAGACCTTATATTAGAAAAGCCATTAAAAATGTAAAAAATCGATATAGAGAAAGCGATTTTAACTCTGCGGAGGATTATATAAATGAAGTAATAATAGAACTTGAATCATTTATGGAAATCAATAAAAAAGATGCCGATAGCATTCAAACCGCAATTTTTAGATTGGAAGATATGCTACAATTTAAAAAGCATTTAATAGCTCTTCATTATAATCCAATAGAGGAGATAAGGGATAACCATATAAATATACTTTCACTTGAAAGCTTGGATGAAAACGATATGGATGTTATTGTTTCATACTTTTCAAAGGAAATATTGAAAGATAGAAAGGACTCTTTAAGAAACGGAGCTCCGAAACCTATATTTATAATATTTGAAGAGGCTCATCTTATCGTTCCACAGAACAGATATACAAAATCAAAATTATATATATCGAGAATAGCCCGAGAAGGAAGAAAATTTGGGGTTGGAATATGCCTTGTATCCCAAAGACCAAAGACACTTGACCAGGAGTCATTATCCCAGTGTAATAATTTAATAATTTCAAAATTGATAGAGCCTTCTGACCAAGCACATGTGCAACATGCCTCTGAAAATCTAAGTGAGGACTTACTTAAACAACTCCCCGGGTTAAATGTTGGTGAGGCTGTAATACTTGGTCCTGCATTAAATATCCCTGCAATAGTTAAAATAAATAGATTTAATGGAGATTATGGGGGAAAGGATTTAAATATCGTAAATATATGGAATAATAACAGCAATAATTACAACAACGAAAAACGGCTCTCATCCGATGATATGTTTGGAGGACTGGATTAAAAAAATGTAAAATAAAAATAATAATAAAAAATATAAAAAATAATCCTATTGATGTACTTTTTATTAATTAAAAAGCTTTTATTATATGAGCTCCTATATTAATATATAAAGAGGTGAGCTCTACGAATTGGGAGATAACATTTGATGGTATAACTTATGAATGTATCAACTGTGGATATTGTTGTAGCTGTAAGGATTGGAGAATATATTTATCATATTTTGATACTTTGAAGTTAAAGGAATATGAAGAATATATCGAAGAAATAAAAGAAGATATTACAGGGTTGGGATTCACTAAACGACTCAAAACAAACAATAGGGGCTGCGTTCTTTTAAACAGTAACAATTTATGCAATATTCAACTTAAAAAAGGGTATGAATTTAAACCTATTATGTGTAAATTATTTCCATTTAGTTTTATGGTAAAATGGAATGGAGATTTGCTTTTAATAATTAAGCATTACTGCAACGGTATTAAAAAAGGAAAATGCGATGATAAAATAATTAAACATGCCATAGAATGTTGTGAAGAATTATATCTTGATGAAATGGATGAAATAATAAATATGGGGATGGAACATTCCACAAAAACCAGACTAAACAATAATACATTAATCTCATGGGAAGAGCGAGAGGAGCTCGGAAGATATATTTTTGACAGTAGTAATTTGGAGGAGCTCTCTGAAAAATGTAAAGAGGTTTTGAATATTGATATATTTAAAGATATGAAAAAATTAAATCATGATAGCGAAATATTTATTAAAAATGAAGAAGAGATAATAAGATATTTAGGAGAACTTAATAGAAGAGAACATTTTAGAAAACTAAGTTTTAAAAAAGAGATATACTACCTGTTAAATATTGGAAAAGAATTGAGTAAATATAGTGACATATTCAAAGGTGAAGGGGTTATCGATTCAAAAATCTTAAATTACCATAAATAATATATTTTTAGTGAAAATATGATGATGAAAAAAGAAGTAATTATTATACTAATAACTACCATCTTAGTAATATTACCAATTTTATGGGTTATTCAACATAGTGATGCAAATAACTCAGATTTAAAAAAGTATGATGTATATAGTATAGAAACCAAAAAAATAGATAATAAAAACGTGTCTATTGTATATCAAATCAAAAACCCATCTCCATATGAGCATCTAAACAATATAGACTCTAAAACCAAAGCTGAAATATGTTATATTACATGGTATATGTTCAATCATTACCATAATATCGATGAAGTTCAAATAATAGCATATTACAATGATACAGGTAAATTAAAGGAATATTATAAATTTAAAATTGATAGAAATGCTGCTGAAATATCGGGGCTTTTAAATATCTCTGACGCGGATATATCATCAAATATGTATTATTATTACCGTAAAATAATTAAACTAGGAGTGCTAAAAGTTAAAGATGTAAATATTCCATATTGGAGGAGAGTTTATGGCTACAATAACACCAATCAATGAAGAAGAGAAAATGAGTATATTGGCAGGACTTAGAAGTCGTGTTCCTGCTACAAAATTAATAACTTTAAAAAAAATTTCAGATATTGCAGATATGCACCCTGAATCATTGCAATATATGGATATGGATGATAAAAGAACATTACAGGAAATAATAAGTTCAGTTGAAAGGATAATTAATATAGATACGGATGCCGTATTAAAAAGAGAAGCGTTAATCTCTCTTGAAAAAATAAAAAAGGCCTTAGGGGCCAAATTTACCCGAGATTTAATAACTTGCAAAAATTGTGGTGAAATCATAGATTTGGGATGGGAATACTGTGCAAACTGTGGAGCCAATATCACCAACATGGAATTTGAAGGTATAGAAAGATGTAAAAATTGTAATAAACATATTTCTGAAGAATGGACATATTGTGCCCACTGCGGAGTTTTATTAAAGGAAAAAGAAGAAAAAAATTTAGTATGTCCCAATTGTAGAAGACCTGTTGACCCTTCATGGATGGTTTGCCCATATTGTGGTTACAGGCTCAAAAAGATAAAATAAAAAATAAAATATCTTTTTAATTTTTTAGAACATTTGATACAGCACATGATTCTTCTAAAAGTTCAATTTTTAATCCTATTTTTGCAGGAATTACATTAACATTTGTATTTTTTGATATATATTCGCACTCTTTAATAGGATTGGTCATTTTCAAACCCATATGATTCATAACTGCAATTTCTGGTTTATTACTCATTTCGTTCAATAAATCTATCAAATCGTTTGAACATAAATGTCCTTTTATACGCTCATTTTTTTTCCTAACAACATTTGCTATAAGCACCCTTACTCCATTAAAATCTTCAATTAATGACTCCATATATTCCGTATCGCTGGTATATCCGATATCTCCCTTATTGGTTTTTACCCTTACGCCAATTCCAAAAGGGTCCCCATGTTTTGTCTTTGTTGCCGTTAAATTAACATCTAAAATATCCACAGAATCCTTTGGGTTTAACAAATAAACCCTTTCAGGTTTTGATTGGTGATATTTTGATATTGCATTTTCGTAAATCCCAAATCCTTCCAAAACTGAAATATTGCTTATTACATAACCTCTTTTTTTTATCATACCGTTTGTCATAGCCTCTATAATAATCTCAGCATCGGTATAATGGTCTGGATGGTCATGAGATACAAATAAGGCGTTTGTGCTCCATGGCGATATTTTTAACTCATTCATCCTTACAAGAGCTCCGGGACCTGGGTCTATGTGTAATCTTGTTTTTTCAGTATGTATTCTAAAACCGCCCGTTCCTTTATTCTGTGAAATAGTTTCCCATCTTCCTCCACCTGCACCTAAAAAAATTATTTCAACACGCAAAATTACCACATCCTTAAAATTATTAATAATAAAAAATAGCATTTCAAAATATAAATAATATTACATTAAAAATATACTAAATATTAAAATATATTAAAATATAGTAATATTAAATATAAAAATTATATCATCCTATTAAAATATATAAAATTATAATTTTTTATATCTATCTTGTATCTATAAATTTAACATTTTTATATATGCCATTTACCTCTACAATTTCATAAGGGGAAGTAATTACTATACTATTATTATTTTGAACAGTGCTGGATACATAAACAGTTATATCCTCATTGCTATTTTTAATTATTTTTGCTATTTTGATGCTGTAATAATTGGGTTTTTTACCACCATAAACACATATAATGGTTGTATTTTTTCGGTTATCTATATAACTACAATAATATTTTTTATCATATTTCCCATATTGCCCATATTCTAATATCGTATAGTTAATAGGTATGGGTAAGTTATTACAATTACTGTATGTATCCTTATTTTTATTATTCTTATCCACATTTTTATTACCATTCAGAGCTCTGTTATATCCAAAATTGCTACTATTTTTTATGGTGATATTTTTATTGTTTATAGTTTTATGGATATTTACATCATCATTAAAAAAATCTAAACACGACGATAAACTAACCATCAACAATATTGCAAAAATTGAAAATAACAATAATAATTTATTTTTTAAACTTTTCATAATACCCCATTATTTTCCAAACCTTCTTTTTCTTCTTTGATAATCCCTAATTGCCCTTAAAAAATCTATTTTTCTAAAATTAGGCCAGTATGTTTCGCAGAAGTAAAGTTCAGAATAGCTTGACTGCCATATTAAAAAATTACTTATCCTCTCCTCACCAGAAGTCCTTATTATTAAATCGGGATTTTGATATGGTAAATGAGCAGTGTACAAATGTTTAGATATGGTTTCCACAGATATATCATTAACATCCATCTCATTATTTTTTATCTTTTGCCCAATCCTTTTTATAGCATCCACGAGCTCCTGCTGACCCCCATATGCAATTGCAACATTTACATAATAGTTATCATAATCCTTTGTTTTATTTTCTGCATAAGCTATTGCCTCCCTAACATTTTCAGGTAGGAGCTCTATTCTACCTATAGCCTTTATATGTATTTTATATTTATGAACATTCCTATCTTCTGCAACAGCCCTAAATTCTCTTTCAAATAACTTCATCAATGCATCAACTTCTTCCTTTGGTCTATTGAAGTTTTCCAAAGAAAATGAATATAATGTTATTATTTTTATATTTAAATCAACACACCAACCTATAAACTCCCTGACCTTTTTTGCACCAATATAATGACCTTTTGTAGATTTTTCACCCATTATTCTTGCCATTCTTCTATTACCATCCATTATAACTCCTATATGTTTTGGAACCTTTTTTTTATTGATTTCCCCTTCAAGTATCTTTTCATAAAACTTAAATGTCCAGAACCTATTGAAAAAATTGTAAATTTTAAAGAACAAATCCACCACCGAATCTTTAAATCCTTAAATTAAAGTTATTTAATAGAGTTTAATATCTCTCCTGTTAAAAATTTTACTGCATTATAATACCTTTTCCAATTCCCATTCCTGCTTGTGTCTATAAATTTTACATTATTGTTATTTAAAACTACTGCACCACATCCTTCAATACCACATACCAATCCCAAGCATCTAAAAATTAGATTTCCAGATATTCCATCAGGAGCTATAATAATATTATATCCTTCTTTTAGGTATTCCTCTATCAATATACCTTTGTGTTTTATTACTAAGTTATTGGTATGTTTAGCATTATATTTATTACTATTACTGATGTATTTTACAATATTTTCGCCTTCATCTATTGATTTGTCTATCTTTTTACTTCTTCCGTAATCTGAAAGTCTTCCTGATGATAAAATTCCAATCTTTGGATAAGGGTTGCATTTAGTATTATTATCATTATTATTGATATTATCATTAGTATTATTTATATTATTTAAAAACTTTATAGCATAATTTATTATATTTATTTTATCATTAAAACCATTTTCATCATCCACCTCATCAATACCAACAGGAGATAATAAAAAATAATTATTTGTAAATGGATTTTTTAAAATAGATGCTCTATAAAATTTTCCGATATATTTTTTTAAATAAGGTATAACCTCAGAAGAAGACAGTGTGCCCCTTATAGAACCCTGAACTTCCCTATTTACAGTCAATGATATGAGCTCCTTTGGGTCATCTACTAATTTAACTTCTATACCTTCATCTATTAATTTATGATATGCCTTTAAGAGCTCTTCATTGTTGGTCTTCCCAATTCCCATCAAATATACCATGATTTCCCTTAATCTATGTTTTAATCTATTTTAATTTTTTTATTTTTATTTTTTATTTTAATTTTTAATTATTTTTTATTTTATTATTCTTTTTCATCAATTATATTCAATTTATCCCCTATCTTTAAATCTAAACCACAGCTTTTTATTTCAATCATTGCATTTGAATAAACATTTGATTTATAGGTTTTCCATGGTTTTAAATTCTTTACAATACCTACAACGGAATTATCCATTAGAAATACAACATCTATTGGGTATTTCATAAAACATGTGTGTATATGGAGCTTTCTTTTATGGTAGTAAAATATAAGCCCCTCGTCATGCCCTATATCTCTAAACATCAAACCAAACGCTCGTTTTATGAAATTATCCGCCACATTTAAATGATATATTTTATTATTCAATTTTACCTTTAACATGATTCACCTTTTTATAAGGGGTAGGTATATATTGAACAGAAGGTCTTTGTCCCACAGGTTGTTTGTATAAATCAAATAATTTATACACCTTATCTGGAACTTTTGTATTTACCGATATTCCCAATTCATTTAATTTTTTAACAGTTAGCGGATAGTCATGAGTCCATTTACCTGTTGAAAGTGTCTCAGCAAGTTCTTTTGCTCTTTCTTCGGGCATCTTATCCCTTAATAAATCAAATACAAATTCTTTAACTTGGTTTATTGCTTTTTTAGAAACATCTGCAAGTATTAATGTTTCATCATCGAGCTCATCTATATATTTAGAATTCACTGTATTTATAATAGAAGCTGCTGGATATTGCCCTATTTGGGGGTCTACTGGTCCCATCACTGCATTTTTATCCATTATAATTTCATCCACTGCCAATGATATCAAACTACCTCCACTCATTGCATAATGTGGTATTATTACCGTTGTTTTTGCCTTATGTTCCTTTAATGCCATAGCTATTTGCTCGCTGGCAAGAACCAAACCACCTGGTGTGTGAAGTATTAAATCAATAGGCATATCCTCAGGCGTCATTCTGATTGCCCTTAAAACCTCTTCACTGTCCTCGATATTTATAAATCTATATATGGGTATTCCAAAAAGAGCCAGTTGCTCTTGCCTATGTATCATTACTATTACTCGGGTTTTTCGCTCTCTTTCCAATTCTTTAATGCAATTATATCTCTGCAATAATTTCAATCTAAACATGAATTGAGGATACATAAATAAAAGTAGAAGAAATAACCAAAAAAGACTTGACGGGTCCATTATCACACCATATATAGTTAATAATTATAATATATAACTCAAAATGTTTATATACATTTATAATCATATTTAAATAATGAAATATAAATATACTTTAAATATATTTATATATTTTACATGTTAGATATACTATAAATATATATACTAAATACACACTTGCATATAGCTAATGCAAATATGCATTAGGTATAATTAAATATAAATTAAACCTACATTAAATATATATCTTATTATTAAATATTTTATTATTGATTTTTTATTAATATTATTAGAATTATATATTTTACATCGAATATTTTAAAATGAGGTGTTCTAATGAACAGAATAAACATAAACACCATCAAAATAAAGCCATTAGTATCAGAATCTTCAAAATTATCTGATGATATTATGGCTTTAAAATATGTAATTATAGAACCTGCTGGATTTCCTATTAAATTAAACGGCGAGAATTTGAAAATTACCATTGATGACCCAAAATTATTCAATGTATATGCGCGAGACCAGTGGGAAGGTGAGACTGTAAAAGAAGGAGATTATATATTTGATACTACAATTATCCCAGATTATGCATTTAAAGTAATCTCAACATATCCCAAAGAGGGAGGAATTGTAACGCGAGATACTCTATTTAAGTTAAAAGCAGCGAGAACCCACAACAATATAGACTTTAAAAAAGCGAGATTTGACGAGGTAATTGGTCAGGAAAATGCAAAGAAAAAATGCAAAATAATTATAAAATATTTAAAATGTCCAGAATTGTTTGGAGAATGGGCCCCAAAAAATATATTATTTTATGGACCACCTGGAACTGGAAAAACGCTTTTAGCAAGAGCTCTTGCAACTGAAACAGATGTTCCACTTTATCTTATAAAAGCCACAGAGCTCATAGGGGAACATGTAGGTGATGGTTCAAAACAAATCCAAGACCTGTACAACAAAGCATTAAATGATAGACCCTGTATTATATTTATAGATGAGCTCGATGCCATAGCACTTAGTAGGCAATATCAATCATTAAGGGGGGATGTTTCAGAGATTGTAAATGCACTATTAACAGAATTAGATGGAATACATAACAATGATGGTATTGTTACAATTGCAGCAACAAATAATCCTGAAATGCTTGATAATGCTGTAAGAAGTAGATTTGAAGAAGAGATAAAATTCGAACTCCCAAATGATGATGAGAGATTAAAAATAATAGAGCTCTATACAAAAAAGATGCCAATAAAAGTTAAGGCAAATCTAAAAAAATATGTTGAAAAAACAAAAGGCATGAGCGGAAGAGACCTAAAAGAAAAATTCTTAAAACCTGCACTTCATAAGGCAATATTGGAAGATAAAAAATTTATTGAAGAAAAAGATTTGGATGATGTATTGAATAAATTAAAGGGAAATAAAAAAGAAACGCCTTTAAATTTATATGGATAAATAATATAATACATAAATTAAAATTTAAAATATATAGTAAATTTAAAATTTATAATTAAATAAAATAATAAATAGAATAATAAATAAAAGTTATTTATTTACTTTAAAGAAATCTTCTATTTTAACCTGTTTATTTTTATCATTTTCAAATAGATTATCTATACCTTCTTTGATTAATTCCAATCTCTGTTTTATATAATCGCTTGCATTGTATTTTTCAGCCATTTTTTGAGAAACTTTCATATATTTTTCCACAGCTCCTTTTGAAACTGTTAATATTAATTTACTTCCACATTTTGGACATACTCCTCTTAATGGAACTCTTCTAAATTTTGCACCGCATTTGCATCTAACCCCTTGTCTTGAAAATGCCCTTAAATTCCCAATTAAATCAGGAACAAAATGGGATTGAATTACCTTTTCAGCAACATCTCTTTCATCAGTAGCTCTTATTTTCTTTGCTACTGCTAACTGAGCCTCTGTTTTTTCCAGCATAGAACCTAATGTTTTATAAGCACAAACAAGAGGTCCAGCATCAACTCTTGAAGTTTCGTGGGTATATCCAATACCCTCATATTGAGATGGTTTTCCTAATCTATCCTCAACGGTTTCTATTAGTTCCTTTACCTCTTTTGGAGAAGGCATTTCAAGTGTTTTTTCGTAAAATTCTAATGGATATTCCCAAACAGTATCCATGTTATGAACTTCTCCATCAACCTCTTTTGGGTCAAGAAGTGTGGTTAATACCAGCGGGGCATCCATTTGCCCACCTCTTTTATCTGGCAAAAATCGTTTGGAAAAGTTCAAAAATGCGTCTAAAAGCAAGAATATTCCGTCTTCGTCCCCGTCACAATTATGTATTTGAATATTTAAATTTATAACTAAATTGTGATACTTCTTTGCGTTTAGTGAATATACAAATTCATCCTTTGCCTTGATGATGGTTTT
The DNA here is from genome assembly GCF_000179575.2 of Methanothermococcus okinawensis IH1. Classification (NCBI taxonomy): domain Archaea; kingdom Methanobacteriati; phylum Methanobacteriota; class Methanococci; order Methanococcales; family Methanococcaceae; genus Methanothermococcus; species Methanothermococcus okinawensis. Next base: position 708,862 of record NC_015636.1, read on the forward strand.
ATTTCTAACCTTAACAATGAAACCATGTTTTTTTAAGCCTTTTTTAATCTTAAAATTTCTATGTAGATGTAACTCATAGATATTTTGTTTTTTAGAAGATGTAAAGCCTATATTTTCAAAATATTTCATTGCCTGTATTCCATTATAATCAATTCTATAAACTGTTGATTTTGGAATTTCAGTTCCTCTTTTTTCATGATATTTCATTACAACATTTCCATTTCTTCCATTTGCATTTTTATCTACGCCCCAGTTTCCATATAATCCAAATTTTGATATCATTAAGGTATCAACATCTTCCAATAATTTTTTATTTGCACTATATATTACTACAATAGGTCTTGTTTTTATGGCACTTCCATCTCCTGTGAAATATGCTGAAAGCATCAATTTAACCTTTTCCTTTGGAAGTTTGAATATAAATGAAGGCACTCTTTTATTGTGTGCATTTGTTCCTGTCTTTAATATCTCAGTGAATAGTAAATAGATTATTCTTGAACCAACGGTTATTTTTCCGTCTCTTTCATATATACCAAATCCATCTCCAAATGCTTCAATTAATGAATTTTTAATATCCTTATTTACCTCCTCATCGTAATTTGAGAAGTTTAGTTGATAAACACTACTGGTTTTTCTTACATATCCTTCTGCCAAATAATAGCCAATTATTTTTAATAGAGGTTCAATTTTAATAATTCTTTTTATATTTACCCTATCCCGCTTAACTGCAATAAATATATCCTTTGGAACAGCAGATATATTCAATTCTGCATTTTTTAAAATTTTTAACAGTGAATCCAGTGGTATTGTGTCCTGTTTTATGTATTTAGTAATATTTTTAATCAGTTTTTCTTTTCCTTTATTGGTTTTTTCTTTTTCTCTTTCTTTTAAACAGTCTTTTGGAATATTATTTATTATCCAATCCGATATCCCTCTAACCCTTATGAGCTCCCATATATTTTTATACTCATCCTTTGAGAGTTCCTCCAATAAATCAATATATTCTATATTTTCTTCCCCAAAATCCAATTTTGGAATTAGCATTAAGTCGTTTTCTTCAACATCCATTGCATTCTTTTTTATAAATTTATCCTCTTTTTCATTGTATATCATTACTGGATGGTCTGGTGTAGTTTCAAAACTTCTTCCTGTGTCGAGCTCTATATTTATGAGATGATTTGGAGAGGGTATTTTTAAAACTTCCTCAATGTCTGTTAAAACCATTTTTTTATTTAATGTATCGAAGGAATAAACCTTAATATTTAGATTATTTTTTGGTTTATTTTTGATATAGGCATTATTTTCATAGTATTCATTATCGTATAAATTGTAGAGTTCCTCAATTGTGATTCTTTTCACTTCTCCATTTATATTTACCAATACGGTTGTATTTGGTGGAAAGCAGTTTCTCCTCTTTGAAGCATGGAAATATGGATGAGCATATCCCACATTTGCCTTACAGTATCCTATAATCCTACCAACCATTCCCGCAGAAGTGTGTGGGGCCATTCCTATTACTAAATGACCAATTAAATCCTCTTTATTTTTTACATTATAAAATCTATCTGTTTTATAGAATTTTTCAAGTAAATCATCGATAAATTTAGTTGCATTTACAAAATATTCTGCACAAGATGTTGGGATAATTATATCCTGCACTTTTAGTTCTATAACCTGATTTTCATTAGTTATTGGATTTCCATATATATCCTTGTCATAACCTAGTTCTTTTAATTTTTCAACGGATACATTTATTTCACAAGGTTTAAAATGAGTAATTGGCACATCCGTGCAGTCAAACCTCATAGTTCCATCTTTAAATACAAATACATTATTCATTGCCCTTAATATAGCCTTTTCAAGTGGTTCCACTACTTTATCCTTTGACGTCATACCCTTAATACACTTTACATCCCCCGGTTTGTTTATCTTTAAATTTTCAAGTGCCTTATACCAGTAGTCTTTCAGCGGAAGTTCTATTCTATTAGGTCCTGATAATTTCACAGGAGTTCCGCAAAATGGACACCTATTGTATAAACTTATCTTTCCACATTTTGGGCATTTTCCATAAGATATATCAATTGTATCAGTTTTACCTTCTTCAACAGCTTTATTTATCAATCTAACAACATTTCCTGCATTACCTATTGGAAATAACCCATTTACTGGTGGTTTCATTTTTCTTGGAGCAGCTTTTTCAGGTCTTCCCATACGAGCTCCTACATATATGTATGCTTTCCTTTTAATCTCAAATGGTGCCAATAGATTTATAAAATGCATGCTGTTTTTTGATTTATTAAATATTTCATCTATATTGTTTATGTTATTATTTTTTATATTATTTGTATTATTTGTATTATTGTTTGTGTTGTTTATATTATTTGTATTAGCTAAATCTTGATTTTTTTCAACATCAAAACCCAATGAATACAGTAAAGGATAATATTCGTTTATTACGATAAATTTATTGAATATATTATTGATATTACCTTTGTTATTAGTTTTTTCTTTATTATTAATTTTATCTGTGTCTGTTATATTCTTATTAGTTATAACTTTATGACAGCACCCTATGAGCTCCAATATTCTTTTAGATTTTATGTGTTTTTCATCCTTTGAATTATAAGGAACCACCCATATATCATGCCCTTCTTCTCTTTTAAGATATCCGCTTAAAAGCCAATTTCTTAACAACAATATATCCTCTTTTGACACATCATGCCAATAATATGTATATCTTGGATGTAGTGGCGTTCCAGTTTTTATAGCAAATTTTACAGCTTTTTTTGGGTCAGGATTGTTTATATATTCTTTATTGTATTCAATATTTTTTGAAATAAGTATTTTTTCATACCATTCTTCACACCAACTACTTGGGAGTATTGGATGGTTATTTTCAAGAAAATCTCCAAAATTAATTAAAATATCTCCTAAAAATAATATTTCCTCTACGGAATCCCTATATTCCAATGCCTTCTCAATAGTATCAATTCTCATTACATTTCCATTTTTTAACTTTACAATAGGAGGTTCTATACTATCTACTGGAACAACACAGGTTGCCTTTCCAGGTCTTTCAGTTTTTAACTGAGTTCCGACAGCCATGAAGTCATCCACTAAATACATAAGTGCTGGGTGAAAACCATCTGTTGCAAACCCCGTATTTCTACTTCTGCCATACCTTAACCTGAAACCTCCCTCTTTTGAAGGGTGGGCAAAGACAGGTCTTCCTGCAATAACTTCACCTATATATTTTGTAATTGCTTCAATTTCAATATCATCATACAATTTACTGTATTCTTCAAACTCTTCTTCATCTATGTCATTATTATCGTTATCTTCTAAATTATCCTCTTCGTTTTCATTTTCATTTTCTTTTGCTTTTTTTCCCTTTAATTCTTTTAGCCAATCCCATCCTTCAATTCCAAGTTTATCGACATGCCTTAAAATTTTTGGAGCTTTTAAAAGCACACCTTCTACCAGTGCAAGCAGAGCTCCCCCTCTTATTTGGTTGGTCTCTACCCTATCCAAATCTCTATGTCCGCTAACTTCCACATCGTCCGTAGCTTCTCCTGTAATTTCTATGGGTATATTTTTTACAGCGGTTCTTATTTCATCGGGTTTTGGAGAATATTGGAAACTACCAACTTCTGATTGATACAAATCAACTTCTTCCACATACCGTTCTACTTCATCCTCATTGGGCATATATCTATTTAAATTCATATTTTTTCTGACATAATCACCAACAAGAACAGATAATGCCTGAGCTGTCCCACCTGCACTTCTAATGGGTCCAGCAAAATATATTGCCAAATATTTACTACCATCTCTATTATTTTTTATTTTAACATGGGCAATTCCTTCAAGAGGAGCTGCTACAATCCCTTCTGTAATTATGGCTAATGCTGTTCTTACAGCCTGTTCTGCTAATTCTTCCATAGTTCCTTCATTTCCAAATTTTCCTTCAACTATTTCTTTGGCAATCTCCAATGCAGCAGGTTCTTTACCAAGTTCTGAAACAAGTTCTCTTATTCTTCCAGATACCCCTTTTGGACCTACAAGCCCTTCTACCCTATCAGCCATATCTTTTGCAAGAGGCACCTCTACAAAATCTGTGGGGTCATATCCTTTTTTTCTGCATTCCTCTGCAATATCGTAAATTTTTTTAACATTATCTAAAATATTTTTAAAATAACATTCCATATCCTTAGAGGAGCTCACATGAAACATATCTTCACCATATTATAAAATTATAAAATTGTAAATTTAGTAAAATAATATATCCATCAAATATATAATATTAAAGTAAGTGTATAAATCTAAATATATAAATATATATTTGTAAAAAATAATTGGCATGAGGATTATAGCCCGCCTTCTGTAATTTCGACGACATTCGGCTAAGCGCTAAATGCTTGCACCCGTGCAGAATGGTATCGTTTCACCGTTTCCTTGAAACTCCTCAATTTACATATCATTGTCATCTGTTTCAAGGCCGTGTCGTTTCTATATACCATTCAATCCTTCTCAGGATTTTATGCACATAAGGGGTGGGCGGAGCTTCCTCCTAATGGGAGTCGCCAATCCTCTTGCCAATATTGATAATTAATATATCGTAATCATATATAAAAAACCAAAGAATAAAAATGAAAAATAAAAATAAAGAATAAAAAATGCCAAATGTTGTAAAAAACACATTATACTCGAAAACTCGAAATTATATAATTATAAATAAAAAATGGCTAACAGCGTCACCCTGTTTCCACCGGAAGGCAGTACTTAGGGTATCGCTGAAGGGCTTAATTTCCGAGATCGGAACGGGATCGGATGTTACACCTTCGCTATGACCGTTATGCCAGAAAAAATAAAGCAGGCATAAGCCCCCATATCTTTAAGTGTCCAAGTATCCTAAATATCCCTCGGGCGATTAGTACTAGCGAACTAAACACCTCGGGCGAACCCTCGGTGCTTACATCCCTAGCCTATCAAACCCGTCTTCTACGGGAGCCCTCGTCCCCGAAGGGACTGGCTGCCTGTTTTCAGGATGGGTTTCGGGCTTAGATGCTTTCAGCCCTTATCCCTTGGTGCGTGGCTGCTCGGCAATGCCCTGTCGGACAACCGATAGACTAGAGGCACCGGCGGTTCGTTCCTCTCGTACTAGAACCACCTTTCCCTCAGGCAGCCAACACCTCCAGCAGATAGCAACCAACCTGTCTCACGACGGTCTAAACCCAGCTCATGATCCCCTTTAATGGGCGAACAGCCCCACCCTTGGATCCTGCTGCAGATCCAGGATGGGAAAAACCGACATCGAGGTAGCAAGCCGCGGGGTCGATATGGGCTCTTGCCCGCGACAACTCTGTTATCCCCGGGGTAGCTTTTCTGTCATCCCTGGCCCCCATCGGTGAGGCACAGGGGTTCGTTAGGCCCGGCTTTCGCCTCTTGGTTGCGTATTTTGGGCAACCAAGTCAGGCCGGCTTTTGCCCTTACACTCAACAGCGGAGTCCTGACCCGCCTGAGCCGACCTTTGGGCCCTCCTGATGCATTTTTAGGAGGGTACCGCCCCAGCCAAACTGCCCACCTACCGGTGTCCCCATACTTGGGTGAGGGACATGGTCATGGGAGGGTGGTGTCCCATGGTTGCCTCCACCTCCCCTGGCGAGGAGGTTTCGACGGCTCCCACCTACACTGTACACCCACAACCATGCCCCAACGGCAGGCTGCAGTAAAGCTCCACGGGGTCTTCGCTTCCCACTGGAGGTCTCCGGCCTTTGCACCGGAATGGTAGGTTCACCGGATTCTAGTCGGGGACAGTGGAGGTCTCGTTACGCCATTCATGCAGGTCGGAACTTACCCGACAAGGAATTTCGCTACCTTAAGAGGGTTATAGTTACCCCCGCCGTTTACTGGCGCTTCGCCCGGTTGAACCCGGGGTTCACGTACCAGCACTGGGCAGGCGTCGGCCTTAGTACACATCTTTTCAGACTAGCTAAGACCTATGTTTGTATTAAACAGTCGGACCTCCCTGGTCACTGCGACCAGCAACCCCACTTATAAGTAAGGTCGCTGGCACCCCTTCTCCCGAAGTTACGGGGCCATTTTGCCGACTTCCCTCGACTAGATTCATCCGATACGCCTTAGGATACTCACCTAGGGGCACCAGTGTCGGTTCTGGGTACGGTCATCTAAAATCCATGTCAGTTCCCTTTTCACGGGCTCCAGAGCTCGACCAAACCGTCCTAACGGACAGCTCATCGTGCTTTCATCCGGTTCTCGTTATTACAACTCTCCCCGGACTTATACACTTGACTACCCTGACAAAGGCAGTTAGCCTACCCTGAAGCGTCAGAAACTGACCTTGCGTTGCCGCGTGTATTTAGATGGCACAGGAATATTAACCTGTTTCCCTTTCCTTCCAAAGGAGTTACCTCGGAAGTTAGGACCGGCTTACCCACAGCTGACGAACATTGCTGTGGAACCCTTGCCCCTTCGGCGGTGGGGATTCTCACCCCACTTATGCTGTTACTACTACCGGGATCTTCATTTCTACGAGGTCCACTTGACTTCACAGCCAAGCTTCTGCCCTCGCAGAACGCCCCCCTACCGGATCACCTTTCGGTGCCCTCAGGTCTCGGTGGCCGATTTAGCCCCGTCCATTTTCGGGGCCCCTGACCTCGACAGGTGAGCTGTTACGCACTCTTTTAAGGATGGCTGCTTCTAAGCCAACCTCCCTGCTGTCTTAGGCCAAGGACGCCCTTCGTGTTCACACTTAACCGGCACTTAGGGACCTTAACCTGAGTCACGGCTATTCCCGTCTCGGACATACAGCTTACCCGTATGCCCTTACTCAGAGGCTGCGGCGACAACAGGTTCGGAGTTTGACAGAGTGGCGAGGGCTTTCGCCCCCTAACCACCCTATCAGTGCTCTACCCTGCTATCTACCTAACCTCCGGCTAACCTTAGGGTTACTTCGGGGGGAACCAGCTATCTCCGGGCTCGATTGGCCTTTCACCCCTAGACCGAGGTCAGAAGAGCGCTTCGAACGGCAGCACCTCTGCAGGCCTCCATCCCTCTGATGAGGGACTTCACCTTGCCCCGGCCTAGATCGCCCGGTTTCGGGTCGTATGGCTGTGACTCCGGGCCCTTAAGACCCCGTCCCTCGGCAAAGCCTGCGGACTTGTTGGTTTCCCTACGCCTCCGACCTTTAAGGTCTTAGGCTCGCCACAACCATACACTCCCCGGCCCGTTTTTCGAAACGGACGGCACAACCCTGGACTCTGTTCCTCGTACTGCCCTTTTGCAAGGGGTTCCTTCGGAACAGTTGCCTTTGGAGCCATGCCATTCCATCCCTATCTGGTTTCAGGCTCTTTTCACACCCGATTAAGGGTGCTTTTCAGCTTTCCCTCACGGTACTAGTACGCTATCGGTCTTGGAACGTATTTAGGGTTGGAAGTCGATGCCTCCCATATTCCCGCGCGATATCCAACGCACGGTACTCAGGGACACCTCAAACTTAGGTTGGTTATACCTACGGGACTTTCACCCTCTATGGTGTGCCATTCCAGGCAACTTCGGCATCCCTTCCTAAGTTTTGAAGAGGGCCCATAACACCACATCTCCCTTGCGGGATTCAGTTTGCCCTGTTCCGCTTTCAGTCGCCCCTACTAACGGAATCTCTGTTGATTTCTTTTCCTGCGGGTACTAAGATGCTTCAATCCCCCGCGTTCCCGATCCTCACGGATCGCCCAAAAGGGCAGGAAGTCCCATTCGGAAATCCCATGTTCCACGGCTGTATGCGCCTCGCATGGGCTTATCGCAGCTTACCACGTCCTTCATCGGCGTTCCAAGCCAAGCCATTCCCCAGATAGGATATCGGATATATAGGATACTTGGATATCACCAGATACAGAGGCTTATACAAACCATCATCTAAAATCAGGTTTTCAGTTCATAACCCTATGGATTATGAACCTCGCTATGGACCCGGCGGGATTTGAACCCACGGCCTCCGCCTTGCAAGGGCGGCGCTCTCCCAACTGAGCTACGGGCCCAGTCCTCAGCCCGCAACCATTTAGTGCTTAGTAACGACCTTTTTTTCTTAGGAGGTGATCCAGCCGCAGGTTCCCCTACGGCTACCTTGTTACGACTTCACCCCCCTTGCTGAGCCCAGGTTCGACCCTAGCCAAAGGCTAGGGCCTCACCTCAACCCAACTCGGGTGGTGTGACGGGCGGTGTGTGCAAGGAGCAGGGACACATTCACCGCAGTATGTTGAACTGCGATTACTACGGATTCCAGCTTCACGTGGGCGAGTTACAGCCCACGATCCGAACTACGATTGGGTTTAGGAGATTTGCTTCCCCTTTCAGGGTTGCATCCCATTGTCCCAACCATTGTAGCCCGCGTGTAGCCCAGGGGATTCGGGGCATGCGGACCTATCGTTGCCCGCTCCTTCCTCTGGTTTAACACCAGCGGTCCCCTATGAGTGCCTTCTCCCCGGAGGAAGAAGTCGCAACATAGGGCACGGGTCTCGCTCGTTACCTGACTTAACAGGACGCCTCGCGGTACGAGCTGACGATGGCCATGCACCACCTCTCAGCGCTTCAGGTAAGGTCGTCAACCTGACCGTCATCATGCTGTCGCCCCTGGTGAGATGCCCGGCGTTGAATCCAATTAAACCGCAGGCTCCACCCGTTGTGGTGCTCCCCCGCCAATTCCTTTAAGTTTCAGTCTTGCGACCGTACTCCCCAGGCGGCGGACTTAATGGCTTCCCTTCGGCACCACCTGGGCCCAAGGCCCAGGTGACACCTAGTCCGCAGAGTTTACGGCCAGGACTACCCGGGTATCTAATCCGGTTCGCGCCCCTGGCTTTCGTCCCTCACCGTCGGACCCGTTCCAGACGAGTGCCTTCGCCATAGGTGGTCCTCCAGGGATCAACGCATTTCACCGCTACCCCTGGAGTACCCTCGTCCTCTCCCGGTCCCAAGTCCAGCAGTATCCCTGCCAGCCCTACGGTTGAGCCGTAGGATTTAAACAGGGACTTACTGGACCGGCTACGGACGCTTTAGGCCCAATAAGAGTGGCCACCACTCGGGCCGCCGGTGTTACCGCGGCTGCTGGCACCGGACTTGCCCAGCCCTTATTCCCCAAGCTATTTACACTTGGGAAAAGCCTATGCTGTGCATAGGCACTTGGGGTCCCCCCATCGCACTTTCGTGCATTGTGGAGGTTTCGCGCCTGCTGCGCCCCGTAGGGCCTGGGGCCGTGTCTCAGTCCCCATCTCCGGGCTTCCTCTCTCAAGGCCCGTACCGATCGTAGGCTTGGTGGGCCATTACCCCACCAACTACCTAATCGGACGCAGCCCCATCCTCAGGCGGATGTCCTTTCAAGGAAGGATCATTCCAGACCTCTTCCCCTATGGGGTATTATCCTCAGTTTCCCAAGGTTATCCCCCACCTGAGGGTAGGTTAGCCACGTGTTACTGAGCCGTCCGCCATGGACCGAAGTCCATAGACTCGCATGGCTTAGTCGAACCCCAATAGCAGTGGCCTCCGGCGGGATCAACCGGAATTATTTGCTAAGCATAGCTTAGCAAACACTCTTTGGAGTCGGTCAAAAAGTTTTGGAATTGACTCGGTCGTTACTAAGTATCACTTGGTTGCGGGCTTACATCAAACCTGAGCTCCTATATTTTTCTATCTTTTCTCAGACTATCATTGACTGCATAATATGATGGTGGTTTGGATAATGTATTGTTTTTAGGTTTGGAACAATATTATTTATTATTTTATATATTCATGCTTGAATCACATAATAAAATCACAAAAATAATGAAATATAGTCAAATACCAAAATTAAATTAAAAATTATAAAATATTAACTAAAATATAAAAAATGTATGTAGTTATATAAATTAAAATTAACTTCCTTTTGCAATCTTTTCTAAATTATCAAGTTGTTCAGTAGTTCCAAATGCATAAAGCACATCGTCTGGTAAAATTACAGTATTTGGAGGAGGATTTGTTATTAATTCATCATTCTTTTTGATACCAATAACATTAACATAATATTCCTGTCTTATTTTAGTTTCAGATAACAGCTTTCCTGCCAATGGAGAATCTTTTTCAATCTTTATCTTTCTTATCTCTAAATTTTCATCATATTCATATTTAGCTATGGACATAAAGGTAGATACAAAATCAAGAATATCTGGCTTCAATGCAAGTTCGGCCATTCTTAATCCACCAATCACATAAGGAGACACTACTCTATCAGCCCCTGCAATTAAAAGTTTATCCATAGCAACCCTTTCATCAGCTTTTGCTACAATATATATATTTGGATTAATTCGTTTTGCAGACAAAGTAATATATACATTGTCTGAATCCCTTGAAACTGTGGAAATTAAACCTTTTGCTTCTTTTATCTTGGCCTTTAATAGTATATCATCAAGCGTGGCATCCCCAACTATATAATTAAAATTAGGATTATTTTCGAGCTCATTCTCTAAAAGTTCTGCATTGATATCTATAACTATATATTTTGCTCCGGATTTTTCTAATTTATTTGCAACAACTTTTCCACTTTTACCATATCCACAGATAATATAATGATTTTTTAAATGTTTTATTCTTTTCTCCATATCATTCATCTGATTTATTTTTTTAAAATAACCACCTATAAAAAATTCAGCAATACTTCCAAAGGTATAAAATCCTACTCCTACGCCAAATAATATATACATGGCTGAAAGGAGTTTCCCCAATTCAGTCTTTGGCACATAATCTCCATAACCTACTGTGGAAATTGTAACTATTGAAAAATACAATGCATCTAATGGATTTAATCCTTCTATGTCCATCATAATTATTGAATAAATTATAATTGAAGCCCCTAATACAGCTACGCTTAATTTTATTCTATCGATAACTTCCATTTTACCACATATTTACATTAAAATATAAATAATATATAGATGGTGTGATAATATAAATGTAAATATAATGCTGTATAATATGTAATTTCGTTTTACTCTAAATTTATTTAATTTTTAATTTATTTAACTCTATAATATATCTAAAACCATGAACTATAAAATGAAGATGATAATTATGGAAATAGGCATATTGGATATAAAAGGTTCATTACCTTGTTTTGAAAGTTTTGGAAATCTACCTACAAAGATAATAGATGAAAATAATTTTTCAGAAATTAAAGACTTGAATATGTTAATTATACCAGGAGGAAGTTTAGTTGAAAGCGGTTCATTAAACGAAAACTTAAAAAAGCACATATTAGAATATGATGGAATAATAGTTGGAATATGCAGTGGATTTCAAATATTATCTGAGAAAATAGATGTTGGCAGAAAAAGTCCAGTCCCCATTATTAAAGAAGGTTTAGGGCTATTAAATGTTGAATTTTCACCACTTATTTGCACAGACAGGGTTGAATTTGAATTAAAAAATGAAAGCATATTTGGAAAACCCCATGATGTTGGAAATGGCTTCCACTGCCACACATACGGCAATATAAAGATAACAAATAAAAAAACAAAAGAACTATGCACCTCAAAAATCAAAAAATTAAACTACAAAATAGTTGGAGATGTAGATATTATATCTGGTGTTTATTATAAAAATATCTTTGGAACAATGGTGCATGGATTTTTAGATAACAAAAATATTAAGGAAAATATATTTAATTCATTGAATATTGATGAAAATGAAAAGGAGCTCATATTAAAAAAAAATAATGATATAACCCATAGATTAAAAGCTAAATCCATAATAAATACTAACGCCAATAATACTAATGATACCAATACCACCAATATTAATAATAGGAGCTCCTTCCAATCACCTTTAAAAGAAAGTGATGAAAAAAAAGGATTAATTTTATTAGCAACAGGCTCTGAAAGTGGAAAAACCTTTTTAACAACAAGTATAGTTTCAAAATTAGATAAAAAAACTTTTGTTGCAAAAATAGGTCCTGATGTAAGGGATATTGTTCCATCACTATATATGTTAAGAGAACCTATGTTAAAATACAGCAGTATAAAAATCGCAGATAGGGGTTGGTGTGATGCTGAGGAGTTTCTAAAATTTGTTAAAGATTCAGATTATACTTATTATATCATTGAAGGAGTAATGGGTGCATTTACAGGAGCATTAAATAAAAAAAATTACAGTGGAGCCGAAATATCGAAAACATTGAAATTCCCAGTATATATAGTAGCATCATGTAGTAAAAGCGGTATTGAAGGAGCATTTGTAGAGAGTTTTGGATATTATACCTTGTTAAAGGAAATGGGGGTTAATGTTAAGGGAATAATATTAAATAAGGTATATAATTTTGAAGTATTTGAAAAGGTAAAAAAAATAGGAAATGAAATTGGATTATCTATATTAGGAGTTGGAAAGGCAAATATGAATAAAAGAGGTTTAATGCCAGAGGTTGAAATAGATTATGAAAATTTCTGTAAAAATGCCATGAATATAGACATAGGGCTCGAAATTCCGAAACTTGAAACCATCAATAAAAGATACGATAATACTAATAAAAATAATAATAAAAATAATTATAAAGACTTTGAATATTATTTAAAAAAATGGGTTAATCATTTAAAATAATTAAAATGGTATTATTACTAAAAGGGATAGAATGGATGAAAAAAAGATAGAGCAGTTAAGGCCCTATATTGTCAATTATATAAGAAACTTCCATAGTGACGATATTATATCGGAAAAAGAAAGGGTAGTAATAGATTTAGAAAAATTATACAACTATGGGATAGTGGATTTTGTAGAATACATCTGTGAAAATCCATACGGCGGATTAAAAATTATAGAAGAGGCATATTCAGAAGCATACTATGCACTAAAAAACGAAAATCCAAACTGCTCCATATCAATAAATAATATACCTAATGTATTCAAAAAATACAACAACAAATCCCTAACAATTAAAGACATTAAAAGTAGCACATTAGGAAAACTCATAGAATTTGAAGGAATTATTGTTTTAGCTACCAAGATAAAATCAATATTAAAAAAAGCAGTATATGTATGCAATAACTGTGGAAATAGGGTTGTTATAAATATTGACAATCCTTATGAATATAATCCAGAATCCAAACCTTGTAATAATGAAAAATGCAATGGGACACTTCAATTGGTAGAAAATGAATCAGAATATATAGATTTTCAAGAATTAAAAGTCCAACAGCCGTTAGATTTAATGGATGACCCAGAAGAACCTCCGAAATACATATCAGTATTTTTAGAAAATTCACCAGGCATATTCTGTGGAAGGGTAAAAATAATAGGAATTCCCATCAAATATCAAAGTAGCAAAAAACTACCTATTTATGATATACATATAAGAGGATTAAATTGTGAAATAATAGATAACAGATTGGAAAGTGAGCTCAGTGAAGAGGATATTGAAAATATAAAAAAAGTTGCCAAACATCCAAAGGTATTGGATATATTATCAAATGAGCTCATATCTGAGATAAAAGGATACGATATTATAAAAAAGGCCATATTTTTACAGCAGATAAAAGGGGTTAAAAAAGGTAATAAAAGGGCCGATAGCCATATACTTTTAATTACAGACCCAGGTATTGGAAAAAGTGTTATGTTAAGAAAAATAGCTGAGCTCCCGGGAAACTTATATGGTTCTGTAACCACGGCGTCGGGAGTTGGTTTAACCGCAGCAGTTGTACGAGAAAGAACAGAAATTGGAGATGATACCTGGGTTATAAAACCAGGTTTATTGGTTAAGGCAAATAAAGGGACTGCATGTATTGACGAGCTCACCGTTAATAAAGACCTTCAAAGTTTTGTGTTGGAGGCTATGGAAAGTCAGACAATCCACATCAATAAGGGGGGCATAAATACAAAACTTCCAGCAGAATGTGCAATTCTTGCTGCGTGTAATCCTAGATGGGGAAAATTTGACCCAAATGTTTCAATACCTGAACAGATAAATATACCTGCACCTATGTTGAGCAGATTTGACATAATATTTCCAATAAAGGATGAGGTGGATAGAGCAAAGGACAAAGACATAGCAAAACATATTATAAATATCCATAGGAAATACTTAAAAGAGGATAAAGGCGAGGCAAAAAGTGAAAAAACCAAAATCAACGGTGTAGAAATTGACGATGAATTTATCATAAAATATATATTATACGCCAGACAAAAAAAACCAATTATATCAAAAAATGCAGAGGACATATTGATAGAGTATTACACAAATATGAGGAGGAGTTCTATACAAATAACAGCAAGACAGCTCGAAGCTGCAATTCGACTTGCCGAAGCTCATGCAAAGGTGAAATTAAAAGATGTTGTAGATGAAGAGGATGCAAAAGAGGCTATAAATATAATAATGGAATCACTAAAAGAGATAGCTTATGACCCAGAAACTGGTATGATTGATATAGGTAAGATTACAGGAGAATCAAACAAAGACAGAAATAAAATGAAAGAACTATATTCGATTATCAAAAAACTTTCAGAAAAGAACAGTGAAGGATTGGTGTTATTTGAAGACATATTAGAAGAAACCAAAAAGAAGGGAATGGATGAGGAGGAAACAGAAAATATTATTAAAAAATTATTGAAAAGAGGAGATATTGACGAACCAAGAAATGGAAAATATCGGATTATATAATCATATATAAAAATTAAAAAAATATAATAAATAATAATATACAATAAATAATAAAATAGATTAAATTAAATCATGTATTAAATCTATTACATATATACATATAAGAATAACTGGGATAATAATGGACATAATATATCAAACTGCATCGGATTTTTTAACAAATGATTTATGGGTTATGCCAACAGATAGGAATATACTTGAATTGGATGAAAGTGGGGAACTTAAAGCATCCAACAACATTCCAGTTTTAAGGGTGCTTGCAACACCATCTTTAAAAAAAACAATTAGTAGGTTAGTTTATACTATAAAAGATAAAATGGTTTTATTTAAAAATAAAGAGGAAGATATTAATTTAAACATATTTAAATATTTAAATAAAATATATTTTAATACACCAAACAAAAATTATTATAGAGCAAAAAAAGCATGGTATCGATTCATTGGAGATTTATTTGAAGATATCAACAATTGGAATTTTAAAAAGGTAATGTCTAAAACAATAATATTACTTAAAATATTAAAACCACTGTTGGTATTTGATGTTCATGATGTATCAAAATGGAATCATATAGAAGGTTTTAAAAAATTTATAAACACGCTCCGCAAGCATAATATAAATATTATAATAAGATGCCCTGTTGAATCCACAAACTATGTAAAAAAAACTTTTGAAAACATTAAAATAAATAATATTGCTGTGATGAAATACTACGGAAAATCAAATGGATATAATATTTCAACAAAAGTGGCAGAATATCTATTAAAAATATCCAATGGAAATATAAATATTTTAAAATTAATATTGAGGTATTCAAAAAGAGATTTAAAAACATTGCGTGATTTAAAAATACCTTGGTTAAAAATAATTCCATCAATTGTTCCAAAAAAATATAAAAAAATAATGGAAATAGCATGCAATATAAAAAAATTTAACATAAACTGTATTAATAACTATTTAGATTTAAAGATACCAACAATATACGCTTATTTAAGTGATTTAGTGGATATGAAACTTCTAAAAAAGAGAAGAATCGGGAAAAACTTAGTATATAAATTAAATCTTGATAAAGAAGAGTTATTCCAAATAATAAAAAACATCGATTATAAGGACTTACATTATAGTGTCTTTTTAGAATCTCAGCAAAATTATAAGTTTCGACTTTTCGGATGATGTGCTATTTTATCGAATAATAAATAACATTGTTTTTTTATTAAAAAATGTGTTTTGTGCATATTTGTGGCATAACATTATTTTTACAATATGGTTCTAAAATTATATAATAAGAAATTAAGTATATAAATAATTTTCTTAAAAGTGTTTCGAGTTTTCGAGCTTAATGTATATATGAAAAATAAAAATGTATATCCAAAAATAAAAAAACAAAATTATTCCAAATGTTTTATATTATATTATTTTTCTGCTCTTAATGTGGTTATTATTAATAAAAAATTTGCTATATGATGTAATATAATTTTATAAATTATTATATATCATAAATTAAATAAATACATCATAAATAACTAAAATAACTGATAAAAACTACTATTTTTTATGTTGGTTTAATATATTGCTACTTATCCAAAATATAAGCGTTTTTCATCGAATAATTTTCTACGAATAATTAAAAATTATAATTTTCTTAGACACTTTCCAAACCTATACATACATTACGCTCGAAAACCCGAATTACTACTATTTTTGATTATCATAATACTTTTTCAGATAGTTAATATGCCTACAATCAGAGGATTGGCATGCTACACACCACCATGTACCAGTTTTTGATTTAAAAACTGTTGATATCTCTTTTCCGTCTTCATCGTAAAATTTAAATGAGATTCCACCAAATTCATCGGTTAATTTCTTTATTTCAAAACCTATTCTATTCACAGGGTAATACTTAGTTCTAAATTTCTTTTTCGAGAGACTTTCGAAAAGACCCGAAAAACTAAGGTCAAATATTTCAGGGCATACTCTCTTTAAAATTGCAATTCCTTTTGTAGTTAATGAGTATAATACTTTATGACCATTTCTATCCCTTTTACTTAAATTTAAAGCAGTACAAAGTCTTAAAAATTGTGATGGAATGCCCTTAGATACTTTTAGGTTTTCGGTTATTTGCTGGGGATAGGCTGTGCCACGAATTAACACATAATGCAAAATCAACTTTCTTAGGGGAGTAGATACTGTTTTATTTATGATGTATTCCATTATATCACCCTTTTTTTATAAATTAAGTGCTAATAATTTATAATTTATAATTTAATAAATTGTTAAATGCTATTTACTATATTATATCATTAGATTCATTTAACGATTTTTTTACATCGTGATTTATTATAAAATTCCATCCTATATATATTTTTTTATTGGATTATTAGTTTGTATCTAAGTTTTTATTTAATATTTTAATTTATTAGCAATTTATATTTTTTATTTTTTTATTTTATAATATATATTATGTTTTATATTGTATTATATTATTTATTCATAGTTATTTATATTATAAATATTGTATTCACGATTTTAATTTTAGTATATATACTAAAAATACAATTAAAAAAAACTTTATAATCATAGTGATAGTTTATATACTTTTTAAATTTTTATTAAAGTTATTTTTATAGCATTTTTGAGAATGTATTTTAAATATTTTTTAATTTTAATAATATATTCACATTTTAATTTATTTTAATCTTTTTATTCACATTTTAATTAATTTAGGGATAGTATTCATATATTCATATAATTAGATATATATAATAATAGATATATATACTACTAAGGAGTTTCGGAATTTCGGAGTTTTCGAATAAATAAATGCTCAAAATATTAGAAATATCCGAAAAGTATAAAAACAGGTTATGCACTAAGATGATATACTCTAATATTGGTGGTATTATGTTGGACCCTATTGAATTTATACAAAATGCTTCATCAATAACAAAAAAATCAATGAATAGATTAAAATTAAAGGCTAATCCTTTTTCCGAAAAACCCATAAGAGGCAATACTAAGTTCTTTGTAGGTAGGACCACAGAATTGATGGAAATTGCTGATATATTGGGTGCTGCTCAGTATGGTAGTGTTGCCAATGCAGCCATAGTAGGGACAAAGGGAATTGGGAAGAGTTCACTTTTGAATGTAATATACTATGCAGCAAAGCGACAGAATCACTGGGCTGTGGAATTGGAAGCATCCCAAATTACACCGAGACAATTTTTAATACAATTAATGCATGGAATTATAAGGGACAATTTATTTACTATGGATGGCACATTATCAACGGATTATTTGGAACACTCTCAAAAGATAATAGATATATATAGAAGATTGGATTCATATTCTGATAAAACTCCTGTTCATTACCCAAGGGAAAAAATAGAAAGGGATTTGGATTATCTCCTAAATAATGTAAAAGAAGATGGTAAATTATGTATAATATTAATTGATGAAGCAGACCAATTTGCTAGAAAAGGATGTTTAAGACTTTTACAATTTTTCCACTCATTTTTGTATGAAGATGGTATTTTGGCGTTTTTTGCTGGTTCTCCTACACTTATGGAAAATTTAACTAAGGTATCACCTGCAATGAGGGATAGATTACCTAAAATAATAAACATGCCTCCATTATCAAACGAAGAATCTTATGATTTAATACTGAGAAGATTGAAAGATGCTCAAATTCCCAAAGCGAAAGATTATGAACCATTCACAGAAAATGCAGTGGATGTGATTGTTGAAGAATGTGATGGTATCCCAAGGAAGATAATTATGACCTGCTCAGAGGCCATATCCATAGGTCTGAAAAAAGGATTGAATGAGATAGACGAGGATATTGTTAAAATGGCTATGAAAAAATTGGGAATAAGTGTAGGCCATCAAATCCTAAATCATTTAACACCAGCTCAATCAAAAATCGTTAAAGCACTGGCAAGTTTTGGAGGAAAATCAACAGTAACTGAGCTCGCAAAAGTTTTAAATAATTCACCAGGTACTGTGGGAACCCATCTTTCAGATATATATGAAATGGGATATATCTATAAAGAACGCTCTGGAAATAATGTATATTATATGTTATCAAAAGAATTAAATGATGTTTTAATAGATAAGGATAATGAGGATTTGGATTAATCCTTATTAGTATAATATAAAATAAAAAATCCTAAGATATACCTAAGATATTATATATTATATCATAAATAAATCAAATTATAAACAGTAATATTAAATATTAAAAAATGGTGAGTCTATGTTTTGTGATGTTCAAGCAACAGAACCAGATATAAAAGTTTCTCTTACAAGGGTTGGTGTAACCAATCTGAAAAAACTTGTTAAAATAACGAGAGAGTCTAAAAGACCCATAATATTACTACCAACTTTTGAAGTTTTTGTGGATTTACCGAGCTCCCAAAAAGGAATACATATGTCGAGAAGTCCTGAGGTAATTGAGGAGGTAATAGAAAATCTTGTCAATAAAGAAACCTATGGTATAGAGGAGCTCTCAGTGGATATTGTAAAAAAACTTTTTGAAAGGCATGAATATGCCAGCAGGGCTGAAGTTCTAATGCACAGCGACTATATGATGGAAGAAAAATCGCCGATAACTAAGAAAAAATCTCAGGAAATCTGTAAGATTATTGGGAGAGCATACGGTATAAAGGATTCAGAAGGCAACATTGTTATCAAAAAAATGGTGGGTGCAGAAGTTGTTGGTATTACCGCATGTCCCTGTGCTCAGAATCTTTTAAAAGAAAAAGCAGTCAATAATTTAAAGGAAAAAGGATTTTCAGATGAGGATATTGCTAAAATATTGGATTCAGTTGCCATTGCAACCCATAATCAAAGGGGTATTGGAACTATAATGATTGAAGTACCTGATGGTTATGATATAAGCATAAGCACAATTATAGATATTATCAAAAAATCCATGAGTGGAGAAGTGTATGAATTATTAAAAAGGGTTGATGAAGGTTATGTTGTGGAGATGGCACATAAAAATCCAAAATTTGTTGAAGATTGTGCAAGGGCGATGATTAAGCAGGTTGTTGATGAATTTAGCTACCTTCCAGATGATACTGAGGTTTTGGTTAGGCAGGTAAATAAAGAAAGTATTCATAGACATGATGCTTTTGCAGAGAGATACTCCAAAATGGGTGATTTAAGGGCTGAATTAAAATTAAATAATAAATAATAGTAATAATGGTTATATTCATATATTTATACATTATTTTATTTAATCTTATTTTTCTATCTATTTATCTACATTATATTATTTTAGCATATTATTTATTTTTATTTTATACATTTTATTAATTTTATTTAATATTTAATTTAATGTGGTATTATGAAAGTGCTTGTTGTTGGAGTAAATACCAGACCTGTTGTAAATTCTGCTAAAAAATTAGGATATGAGGTCTATTCTGTTTCATATTATCACCCAGCTGATTTAAAGGCAGATAAATGCGAATACCTCATAAATGATAAATATCATGGGCATTTTAAGGATAATTATGATGAGAGAAAATTAATATCCATAGCCAATAATTATGTGGATGATGTAGATTATATATTCCTTTGTTCAGGTATATTTGAGGGTAAGTATTCAAAAACACCAGATTGGGATGTTGTTGGAAATTCCCCAAAAAAGATTAAAAGGATGAGTGATAAATATTACATTACAAAAAAACTAAAAAATTTAGGGTATAATGTTCCTACAACATATCTTGCCCATAATTACACTCAACTTGAAAAATATCTATATAATTTAAAATCCATTGTTGTAAAACCACCCTGTGGAAGTGGAGGTATAAATGTTCATACTATATCTTTAAATACTTTTAATGACAAAATATATTATTTGCTGAAAAATTTAGAATATCCTGTAATTGTTCAAGAAATGATAAATTCAGATAGTTATAGTGCCTCATTCGTAGGTTCAGATTTTATTACATTTAATAAACAGATTATTAAAAATAACATGTATATTGGAAATATAACTCCTTATGTCCCAACTTTAAAAATAGATAAAAATAGTAAATATGGTAAAAACGGCAATAGTAGTAAGTATAATAATAGTAATAGTAATAAATGTAATAGCCATGATAACGGAGCTCATATTATAAATTCATTTCAAGAAATTATAGAATCTTTTGAGTTATCTGGAATGAATGGTATTGATTTTATGATTAAAAACGGAGCTCCCATTATCATTGAAATAAATCCTAGGATATTGGGAACTTTTGAAACAATAGAATTGTCGTCAAATAAAAATCTTGTAAAATATATATTAGAGCATTCAAATTCAAAAAACCAAGGAGTTTCACAGGGTAATATAAAATATAGTGAAATAATAAAGCCAAAGGTTCAATACATAAAAAGAATACTGTTTGCAGAAAAAAGACTTATAAGCTATATTAAAAAACAGCAAAATATTTTTGATATTCCAATGTATGGTGCAACAATTGAAAAAAATGAACCAATAGCAACAGTAATTGGAAAAAATAATAGTAATGAAATAAGCAAGGCGATTGATAGTATCTCAAAGATGGTGGTTATATGAAATTAAACAAAGAAGACATATACAACATGCTTGATAATCCATTAGTTCAGCAAGTTTTACTTGAAATATTAAATGATGATACAAGTGGATTTGATGTTTTGGCTGTGCTTATAGAATTGGAAGAAGTTACCGATGATGAGATTTCAAGGCAGTTGGATTTAAAATTAAATACTGTTAGAAAGTTGTTGTATAAGCTATATGATGCGAGACTTGTGGATTACGACCGAGAAAAAGATGAAGAAACAAACTGGTATACCTATACATGGAAACCAGCCCTTGAAAAACTACCTTCACTTGTTAGGAAGAAGACTCAACATGTATTAAAAGAACTTAAAGAGCAGTTAATTGTTGAAGAAAATAACATGTTTTTTTACTGTCCAAACTGCGAATTTAAATATACCTTTGAAGAAGCCATGGATTATGGATTTAGATGTCCTCAATGTGGTGGGATTCTTAAAGAATATAATAATAAAAATGATATAAAGATAATTAAGGAACAGATAAAATTCTTAGAAGATGAATTACGATTAAATCCATTATTTTCTACTTCAGAAGGGATAAAAAACCAGAAACGAGATAAAGTAGCAGTCGTTTAATTAAGTAATGTATAAATTTATAATTATAATTTAAATTTGCGAAAATTATTTTTTATGTTATTTTTACAATAATAAGTATATAGATACACCACTATGGCAAAGAGAATAATTTTTTTGGTGATTATATGGATAACTCTTTTTTTAATATATTGGAGGGGCTCCCCAATGATATTAAATATATATTTAATTCCTCAAAAATGGATGATGGTGAAAAATTATTAATTTCTGATATTCCTATATTCAATAGTCCTGAATTCATAAAATCCTATAATCTTTTATCAAAATTATGTGAAAAAAATGTAGTTATGCATTGTTTGGCGGTATCTGTATATGTATATGAGCTCGGTTCTAAAATAAAAAATAAGGGACATAATATCAATCTTGAATTGGCAGTTATAGGAGCTCTTCTGCATGATATAGGGAGAAGTAAAACACATGATATAAGGCATGGTATAGAGGGGGGGCATATATTAAGGCAATATAATTTTGATGAAAGGCTTGCCTTAATTGCTGAAAGACATATTGGTGCAGGAATTCCAAAAAATGAAGCTGCTGAATTGGGACTTCCAGAGAAGGATTATATACCTCTTACTTTGGAAGAAAAGCTTGTAGCACACTGTGATAATCTAATAAGTGGAACAAAACGAGTGGATATAGATTTTGTAGTAAATAAATTTAAAAATAGGATGGGTGTTGATGGTGAAGGACTTAATAATATAAAAAATAATAAAAATAATAAGAATCAACATTTACCTCCTGTTATAATCCGTATTTTGAATTTAAATAATGAAATAAATAATTTATTAATTTAAAACAGTATTTTAGCAAGGTAATATACACCATAGAATGAGGCTAAACCAAAGGTCATGCAGAAAGCACAAGTTATTATCATCCTATTTACCTTTAAACCAAATATTGGCACGGCAAATAAAATACCAAAAATTCCTGTACCTATCTGGACATTTTCCATGCATTTTGCAAGCTGTTCCGGCGTAACCGCAGCGATATTTGGAGCTACCTGGGAGATTGCATTTAGATACCCACCTATGATACCAGCTGTTGCTGGAATAACGCCACATATTATTATTAATCCCACTGCAAGACCATTTGCCGTAACACTAAGTAATTGATTTTTCAAATTTTGCAAATCTTCAAGCGTTTTTGCAAGCGTTTTAAGAACCTCTGCTAATTCTCCGCCATGTTTTCTATTTTCTATAATTAATCTTCCAATTTGCCGAAATATTTTTGAGTCAATACTGTTTGAAACCAGTATTATAGAATCTTCAAAGCTTAGTTTTTTTTCAGTCATTAATGCAACAATCTTTAAAAAAATAACATCTACTTCTTTAATACCACTATTTATAACTTCGTTAATTGCATCAATTACTGAACGACCCGATTCTAATGATAGTATCATTACATAAAGGGCTTTTGGTAAATTACGTTCGAATTTTTCTATTTTAGACTCATACATTATACTAGGAATGGATAATATGGAAAGACTATATAATACAATTAATATAACAGTGCTTTTTGAACTAAGATGCATAATATATTTTAATACGATTGGCAGTATGAATGAGAGAAATACCACTATTATAAAATAAGATTTTTCATTTAAATTTATACCTGCCCGTTTTAATATTATGATATTACGTTTTATAGTATAATTGTATATTTCGTGAATATTCACCATAATTTCACTCTATTTTCATTTTGATAAATATAGTAAATACTATAGTAGCCATTGGAGCTATTTTTGTTAATAATAAATTAGTGGTATTGATTATCCCGCTAAATCCCATGCCACCTTGAAGGGAGGATAATAGCATACCTGCAAATGGAAGTATCATTCCAACCCCAAATACAAGATTCCCTAGATTTGATATTTGAAATTTTGATGAATCAATTTTGGATATCGATTCTCTAATAACCTCATTATATAAATTTTTTAAAAGTAATTGGGCTCCCCCCTTATTTGCAGATATTATAAGTTGGGCGTATAATTTTTTCATCAATGGTATTTTAGTTCTTATTTTAGCCCTTTCAAGTGATTCTTTAAAACTATACCCTCCCCTATTAATATCATAAATTATATTTTTGAATTCAAAAGAGGCTATACCATATTCAGGATTTTCTGAAATATTTTTCATGGCTTCTTGCAATGACATACCAGAATTTAATGAGGAAATCATATGCAATATTGATATTAATATCTGAATCTTTATTTCCCCACGAGATAACAATAATAATTTTATTTTTGGATAAAATATACCTGCAATGAATAAAATAGCACTTGCAAATACTCCATTAATAATACCATATAATATATTTTCATCATATACTCCATTTACAAAATATATTACTCCAACACCCATGGATACAAACATTAATTTTAGAAAATATACTTTTACATCCCTAATTCCTGCATATTGAAAGTCTATTTTTGAAGGTAAATATTTAGTATGGGTCACAAAATATGAAAGATTTTTAGAATACTCATTAAGCATATTAAAATAACTTTTTTCAATTAGTTCATCCAAATCAATATCTACATCAACCTTCACATCTGGTTTTTTTTCAACATATACATCATAAAATTCCGTAAGTCCAATATCCTGTTCCTTATGAGCCTCTATTAGTTTTTTTACATGTGTTATTGACACTCTTCTTTTTTGTATTCTCCTCCTTCTGCCACCAATTTTTAAATCCATATATAATATATTATCTATTAATTTCCTTAATTCATCATAATATTTTAACATTGAGGTATGTATTTTTCTAAATAATAATGTCCTTTTTAACCTCAATTGTTTATATGATTCTCGCAGTGATTTGTGGGTTGATTTTTTCATAAAATCACCAGATATTATAATATTATATTTTTTAATAAATTTTCTGGATTTTCTTGATACTGCCTAATTAAATTCCCTACACCATTTACATCCCTTATATTGTTTTTAACAGCATATTTGAGCACTTCTATTCTATTTAATCTATCTTCTATGAGCTCATCCCTTGATATGCCTGCAATATTGCAAGCTTCTTCTTCCCACATACATATTCCTTCTTTTTTAATGCTGTCAGTAACACCCTCATACTTAAATATGCCTGTTTTTGAAATATCTTCCCCAGAACCTGTAATTTCCATAACACCCAATACTCTTCTCACAGTTTTTCTATTTCTTTTGATTCTTTGCTGATTTATAATAAAATCCAGGGAAGAAATCATAACTTTTGGAACATTCATGGGAGGATTTATTAGTCTGATTATTGCCTCATCTGCACTATTTGCGTGAAGTGTTCCGGAGCAGTTTGAAACAATGAATCCACCATATTTACCTGCAATATATGTATGGTTATCATTAACTGTCAAATCATATAGATATCCGTTGTAATTAATTTCCTCAACACTTACAACTTTGTCCCATTGCATATCTGAATTTGCAATAACCTTTAAATCTTCGGCATTCAATATTTCTGCTATTTTATTTAATATTGTTCTTGGAGGATTATTTACCCCTAATTCATAATCTCTTATTAAACTTTTGGTTTTTAATCCGAGCTCATCCAACAACTCTTCCTGTGTTAGTTTATTTTTTAATCTATAATATTTTATCAATTTTCCAATATTGGGTATAATTTCTAAATCATTACTACTACTGTCCTTACTATGTTCTTCAATGATTATTTTATTATCTTGGTATTTATTGCTATTAACATCTAATCTAGGTAGTGCAATATAATCATTAATATTTATCATTTCAGAATTAATTTCAAATATCCTACTATTTTTTATAATATATACAGGATGGTCATGAGTAAGGGTTATTTCTTTACCGCTTTTTGTTTTTATTTTTATTAATTTTCCAGAATATTCTTTTCTCCAAACTCTTGATATTAATTTATCTTCAATTTTTAATGTAGTTTTATTAAAACTTTTGATGAATATGTTTTCATCAGATATATCTATCCATTCAAATCCATTATTTTCTTTAATTCTTATTAAATTATATTTTTTAAAAAAGTTATCTACAAATTTTCCAATGTTAATGATATTTCCATTAGCTAAATATATTGGTTCATCTTTCACCAATGCACCATCATGACCTGTATTCATAGCAACTAAAAGAGAATGGGCCTCTTTACCTCTAACCTCTCCAACAAATATTCGGTCAGGCCTCATCCTTAAAGCATTTTTAATTAAATCATCCATTGTGATTTCATACTCTGGAATTCCAGGTCTCGGAGGCCTTGTAATCATTTTTATTACATGGTCATGAGGAATTTGCAATTCAGGAGTATCTTCAATAGTTACAATCCTGTCGGTATACATCGAAAACATTGAAATAACATTAAGAGTGGTGGTCTTTCCTGAACCAGTCCCCCCTACAATCAGAGTATTAGCAGGTTTAGCTCCGAAATATCCTTCAACAGCCTGCCATAAGAACGCTGCAAGTTCAAGGTCAAAAGTTCGGTATTTAATTAAATCAACAACAGTTAATGGGTCAGCTGAAAACTTACGAATTGTTAATGTGCTACCATTTAATGTAACATCTTTTGTCGTGGCATTAACCCTGCTGCCATCGGGTAAAAAGGCATCCAACATTGGCGTTCTGGCATCTATCGTTCTTCCAGCAAGCATAGCAATATTTTCAATAATTCTTGTTAGTTCACTATCATCAAGTTTGATATTCGTCTTGCACATTTGGTATTTTTTATGAAATACAAAAGTAGGCTGATTAACCCCATTTACCATGATTTCTTCTAAGTTATCATCATGTAATGGAACTTCTAAGAATCCGAGTTTTCCAATAGTTAAATAAAAATATTTGGCCAAATTTTGAATTTCAATATTTTTGAGCATCAGATTATTCTTTTCAGAGTAATTTAGTAAATACCTCTGAATTTCTTCGATTTTTTGAAAACCTCCATTTGAAATATCAGCTTTTATCTCAGATATATTTTTATCAGAAAGTTTGGAAAGTGCATCTATCATCTGGCTAACTTCTGGAATATTGTAGTATATTTGCCCCTCTTTTTTCCCTATAATTATGTTAAATACAACCCCATCAATATTCAAAAAATAATTATCAAATACATTAGATGGCATAATTTTAATAGTTTGATTGGTAATTTTCTTATCATATGAAACTTTCTGAGTTTCACTCTTTGAAGCAAGATTTCGAAGAACTATATTGGGCTCAGTTTTTGCACTCTCCTTTTCTATTTTTTCATTTTTTTTACTGCTGGGTTTAGAGACGGATTTAACATCTTTATTTTTAATTCTATCAAAAAGACTCATTATACCGCCCCATTTATTATAAGGTTACATCAATATCCAAATGTTCCGTTAGTTCTTTGTATCTATTTCTAATAGTTACCTCAGTAACACCTGCAACATCTGCAACTTCTCTCTGAGTCCTTCTCGTGCCATGCAAAACACTTGCGATATATATGGCAGCAGCTGCAACTCCTGTTGGTCCTCTACCACTTGTTAAGCCTTTTTCATTGGCTTTTTGAAGTATTGCAATTGCTTTTGACTCTACTTCCCCAGGTAATTTAAGTTCGGATGCAAATCTTGGAACATAATCTATCGGATTTGTTGGAGCAAGTCTTATTTTCAATTCTCTTGAAATAAACCTGTACGTTCTACCAATTTCTTTTCTATCCACTCTGGATATTTCTGCAATTTCGTCAAGGGTTCTTGGAACTTTACATCTTCTACATGCAGCATACAGAGCTGCGGCGGCTACCCCCTCAATACTTCTACCCCTTATTAATCCTTTTTCTACGGCGCCCCTATATAGAACTGCGGCATTTTCTCTAACATTTCTTGGAAGTCCCAATTTTGAAGCTATTCTATCCAATTCAGAGAGGGCAAATGCTAAATTTCTTTCAGAAGCATCTGAAACCCTTATTCTTCTCTGCCATTTTCTCAATCTATATAATTGAGCTCTCTTATCTGCTGATATATCTTTACCATAACTGTCTTTATTTCTCCAATCGATTACTGTGGATAAACCTTTGTCGTGTATCGTGTATGTCATCGGAGCTCCGACTCTACTCCTTTTAACTCTTTGTTCATGGTCAAATGCTCTCCATTCAGGACCTACATCAAATAAATTTTGCTGTAAAACACATCCACAATCTGCACAGACGATTTCAGCCCTTTCATAATCTTTAATAACATTTTTGCTTCCACAGATTGGACATATTAATTCTTCTTCTTTTTCGACAATAACATTTTTAGAGGAATCTTCATTAATTGGAGGTCTTTCCATTATTTTCCTTTCCTCTTTTTTTTCTTCGCTCTTTTTTTGTTTTGACATTAATTTCATTTCCATAATTACACCATCATGGAATCATAATGATTTTATATATTATAATATAATCTATATGACTAATAAATCTGGTTAAATAATTGATAATTAAATAATAACCAATATTATAACTACTAAACTAATAATAATCAATATGACTAAATTTTATTGACATTATCTCGACCGTTTTTTATATCTCTTCTTTTGCCCTCTCTTAGCATCTGAAATAATAGCTTCCCCAACTTCAAGAGCTCTACTGCCAACTTTGCTGTTAAATGGTATTATCTCTACATAAGGTTTATTAACAGGTCCAAAAACATCATAAATCTTCCCAAGCTTAGTCTTATCACCAGTTTTTAAAAAAACGATAGCATTTAAAGGAGGTTGGCGGTCTGTTCTTCCGATTATTCTCCCCTTAGGAGTTTTATGTAATATCTTTATTTTTTTCAAAATAACTCCTCCGAGCTCCTTTACTTAAATCATGTATTTAAAATAATTAATTTATCATTATATATACTATTTTTATAATAATATGCAATCATTACTACTATTTAAAGGTTTCGAAAAATATATAAATGAATTTCTAAATTTGACAATTAATTCATATATAATGAACAATATAATAATGTAAAAATAAAATATATATTAGTAAATAATATATCATATATTAATACAATATTATTTATCTATATAATATCATTATAATAGAAATTAAGGTTAAAACATAAAAAGGGATATTATGGATTATTTAGAACTAGGATATGAACCAAAAGACAACGAACTACTTTCATGCATGGTTGTAAAAGCTGAAAATCTTAAAAAAGCTGCGAATGATATTGCAGGTGAGAGCTCTATTGGAACATGGACCGAATTAAAAACAATGAAAAGCGAAATATATAAAAAACTTAAACCAAGGGTATATGAAATAAATGAGATGGGAAAAGAGGGGGATACTAATATTGGATTGATAAAAATAGCCTATCCATTAGATACATTTGAACCAAATAACATGCCGGGAACTCTTGCAGGAATAGCAGGAAATATTTTTGGAATGAAGTCATTAAATGGATTAAGGATATTAGATTTCAGGTTTCCAAAAGAATTTATAAAATGTTATTCTGGACCAAAATATGGAATAAAAGGCATAAGAAAGCTATTGAATGTAATGGAAAGACCCTTGGTTGGAACAATAGTTAAACCAAAAGTTGGATTGAATTCCGAAGAACATGCAAAAGTGGCATACAACTCATGGATTGGTGGTTGCGATATAGTAAAGGACGATGAAAATCTTGTTTCACAGGATTTTAACAAATTTGAAGGCAGATTGCATAAAGTGTTGGAGTGTAGGGATAAGGCAGAGTCTGAAACTGGTGAAAAGAAAATATACATGCCAAACATCACAGCACCATATAGGGAAATGGTAAGGCGGGCTGAGCTCGTAGAGGATGCAGGATGTGAGTATGCTATGATTGATGTTGTGGTGCTTGGATTTTCAGCAGTTCAGCAGATTAGGGAGGAAGGTTTTAATTTTGCAATTCATGCCCATAGGGCAATGCATGCGGCAATTACTCGTTCCAGAGAATGGGGTATATCAATGCTTGCACTTGCAAAAATATACAGATTGTTGGGTGTTGACCAACTTCATATTGGAACAGTTGTTGGGAAGATGGAAGGAGGCAAAGATGAGGTATGCAGTATAAGGGATGAAATAGTATTGGAAGATGTTAAAGAGGATAATAAAAATAAATTCTTTAACCAAAAATGGCATGGGTTAAATAATACATTTCCAGTATCATCAGGAGGGGTTTATCCTAAATTAGTTCCAGAAATTGTAAATATCTTTGGAAAGGATGTAATTATTCAGGCAGGAGGTGGTATCCATGGACATCCAGAGGGCACTGTTGCAGGAGCTCGGGCAATGAGGGCATCTGTTGAGGCATCTATTGAAGGTATCCCACTGAGTGAAAAAGCAGAAGAAGTTTCAGAACTTAAAAAAGCATTAGAATATTGGAAATAATTTTTAATATCCCTATGGTTATTATATTTATTATTTTATTATTTTATTTCTTATATTTTAATTTTTATATCTTTTATTTTTATTTTCGTTATTAATTTATACTATAAAAGAATATTATTTTAATAAAATATTTAGGAGATTAAAATGGATGTCGTAGAAGTATTGGAAAACTCAATTAAAGCATATAAATTAACAACAAAATATCATGGAAATTTCACTGATTTAAAGAGAGCTCTATTTTTAGGATGGTATTGTAATTTAACCAAACCTTGCAAATTTTGCTATATGTCATCTCAAAAGTCAAAAATAAAAAACCCAAAATCTGCGAGAAGAAGAATAGAATCCATACTTGCAGAGGCTGTATTGATGAAGAGAATAGGTTGGAAATTAGAGTTTATCTCTGGCGGGTATGGATATACTGTGGAGGAATTAAATGATATTCTTGAAATGGTTTCCTATGTTCAAAAATCAAAGCAGTATTTAAATGTTGGAATAGTGGGTTTTGAGAACTTAAATTTAAATGTAATTGAGGGAGTAGTTGGAGCAGTAGAAACAGTAAATGATGAGCTCCACGATTACCTATGCCCACAAAAACCTATTGATAAAACAAAGGAAATGCTTTTAAAAGCAAAGGAGTATAATTTAAAAACTGGAATTACCATAATATTGGGCATGGGTGAAAAGGAAGAAGATATCGAAAAACTTTTAAATTTGATTGAAGAACTCGACCTAAATAGGATTACATTCTATTCACTAAATCCACAAAAAGAAACCATATTTGAAGGAAAACCATCTATTGCCACATTGGAGTATATGAATTGGGTTTCGTCGGTTAGATTGAATTTTCCAAAGATGGAAATAATCACAGGAACATGGGTGGATAAACTTACAAATATAGGTCCGTTAATAATGAGCGGTTCAAACACCATTACAAAATTTCCACTATTTAGTATATTTGGAAAAAAGGAAGGAATTACCGTAGAAAATGAAATAAAATCCACTGGGAGAGAACTTCTAGGGACTTTTTCAGATATTGAAGCTTTGGAAGGAAAAAAGGATTTAAGGGATTTAAAACGCTCTCCTTATGTTGATGAAGATATAGAAATAAGTGATAAAAACATTGAAAGATTAAGGTTTCTTGAAAGTAGAATAAATAATAAGATAGATAGCTATGTCAGGAAGACATTAAAAAACTTAAAATAAGGGATATTTATGAAACATAGACCTTTAAATAGGGAAGAAATAAAATCTGTTAAAAATCATCTTATAACTTATCTTGGAAATAATATAGAAAATTTTAAATTTGAGAACTTATATGTTTTAGAGGATAAAGATAAATATGATGTAATATATGCAAATAAAGAAGTTCTCGAAATTCTTAAAAATTTTGCCAAAAATATCTACGGTGTAGGTATATCATTTGGAAATTTTGAAATTAAACATTCTAATAGTGGAAATAAAATAAATAAAATAAATAAAATTAAATTTTCAATATCGTTAGAAGGCATGTCTTTGATTTCAAAAGATATTGTAAAAAACTATATAATTGTAAATAAAAAAGGCGAAACTTTATTTTTATATGGTAGGGATATATTTAAATCATCAATTTTGGAGATGAATGGTGGAGGAAAGGTTGCAGTATTTAATAAGAATAGGGAGCTCTTGGGTATTGGTAACTATGGTGGCGGAGATATGATAAAAAATATTATAGATAAAGGATGGTATTTAAGAAAAGGAGGATAATTATTATTTTAAAAAAAGAATAGATGTGAAAAATATGGATTCAAAAACATTAGTAAATAAGATTTTAAATGATATTTATAAGAATTTAGACGAATATTCAAAAGATTTAATAAGAGCTTGCAATTTTGATGTTCAATTTAAAAATTTGTATATTACAGATGATATGACAGGAAAAAAATATTATATAAGAAATTTAATGGATTGTGAAGATATTCCATTATTTGAGGCTCAAAATAGGATATATAGAGTTAAAAAAGTCAGTTTAGAAAAAATAATTGATGAGGTTATAATATTATACCTATCATCGAGAAAATCAAAAGATGGTTATTCTTTTGAAGTGGATAGTAATTATAAGGTTGTTGAACCTATGGTATTTATAAATTATGAACATAAGGAAAGAATATTGATGTGGAATGAGCTCACCGAAGAGGAGCTCGATGAAAAACTTGCAGATTTTGATATGAAAATAGACGCAATAACTGAGGATATTTTAAAAAAGATAGGATGCATTGACAATAATAATTTTGTAGTGTATGTGGATGTATTTATGGATTTAGAAATTATTAAGAACATTACTGAAAAGGAAGGAAATATGGTAATGATTTGGATACATCCTCTGTTTATATTTTCGGACAATAATGTGGTAAAAGGAATTATTGCATATGAGCTCTCAAAATATAATAAAAATATATTGGAAATGTTCTATAAAGATATTATAGAATACTGTAAAGAATATAAAAAGCTTTGCAGTAAAAATTTAAAGATATTGGATAAAATAAAGGAAATAGCAATAAAAAGAAATGATAAAAAGGTTATTGAAGAGCTTAAAGAGATGGAATTTATTTAATTTATAATCATTAAAAATAAATAAAAATAGAAATCTAAATCTTATTAATTTCCTTAGATTTTTTAAAAATTAAATTTAATCTTTATTTATTTATTTTTTTTAATCTTTTATTTTTTAAGATTTTTGGATATTATTCTTACAATAGTGGTTATTATTGCCTAAAACTACCAATAATGCTAAGATATAATAAAATATTACTAAAATATTTACCGATATAATATTAATATTGTCAAATATAGGGAATATCCTTTTATAAAACCATATATCAGTAAATAACCTACACAAAATGCTAAAAGTGTCCATAAAATATTAAATTTTCTCATTTACCTCACACCCCTAACAATAAATAATGCTATGTTTATATAAATGATATTAGTATTAATTATTGTGACCTACACTATTTTATTAATAACTATTTTTTTAATAAATTTAATATTGTCCAAACTCTTGCCATTGTGCGTTTATATGATAATAATAGATTATTATTGCAGTAATAATAAATAGTTATATAAGCATAATTATTCATATTTAAGAGCTTCTATAGGGTTTAACTTGGATGCTTTATATGCAGGATATAGTGCAGATATTATAGAAATACTTATACCAATTATTACACTTTTTATTAAGATATAAATTAAATCTATCATAGGTAATATCATACCATTGCCATAGTAATATAATACAATTTGACCAACAATTAAACTAAGTATTATACCAATTAAACTACCAACTGCCCCTAGTATTGCTGATTCATAAAGAAACAAAACTATAATGTCCATTTTAGACGCCCCAATACTTTTCATAATTCCAATCTCTTTTGTTCGTTCGATTGTTCCCATGATTGTTATATTTGCAATACCCATTCCTGAAATTATTAAAGATATTGCACCTATTGACGATAAGAAATTAGTTATGGTATTTAGTGTAGAGCTCATAACTTTAAATAAATCTTTCATTGTTATTATCGATATTTTATTATTATTTTTGTCCATTGCTTTTTTCAATTTAAATATTGTGTTGTTGATTTTATGCTTATCATTTACAATTACTACGATATTAGAACAATTACTCCTGCCATAGAATCTATTGTATGTTTTTTGTGATAAGATAGCATCACTATATGGAATTGTTAAGTGGCATATTCCAGCAATTCTAAAAGATATATTATTTATATACACCATATCTCCTTTTTTTAGTCCATATCTTTTTGCAGTGATATTGTTAAATATGATTGATGTGTCCGTTAATTTTGGTATTTCGTTGCTTTTATCATTTTTGATGTTTTCTGATTTTTCCAATATATACATATCTCCTTTTTTAATTCCAGAGATTTTTATGTATAGTTTTGTCCCATTTCTTAAGCAAATTATGTTATCTGTGGAATATATCGGAATTGATTTATCTGATAATTTATTTATGATTTCAATATCCTTTTTTGTAAATCCTTGATTATCCAAAGATGATAAAATAAGTATATTATTAGCAAAGTTTTCATTTGAAACATTTTTATTAACACTTGTTCCAATAATTCCAAAAATGGTAACCATAAAAATTCCTATTATAACCCCTAACACTGCCAAAGTGGTTCTTAACCTATTACTCTTTAAGTTTCTTACTGCCATTTTTAGATATATTTTCATAGTTATCCCAACTATCCTTACTATACACTTATTTTCTAAGAGCTCCTATTGGGTTTAATTTAGATGCCTTGTATGCAGGATATATTGCCGAAATTAAAGTTAGTAATAGTCCAATGGAAATTCCATAAACGGCATATTTTAGTGCAAATAAGGGCATATCCAAGCCAATTATATATTTAACTATAATATATCCAGTAGCATAACTTACAATAGTCCCAATAATACAACCAATTAATCCTAAAATAAATGCCTCATATAGAAATAGCATCATAATATCTTTTTTTGAAGCTCCAATACTTTTCATAATTCCAATTTCTCTTGTTCTTTCCACCACATTCATTATCATCACATTTCCTATGCAGACAGATGCTACAATTAATGAAACTCCCCCAATGGCAGACAAAAATAATGATAATTTATCTATTATTGAAGAAAGCATGGTTAAAGAATTATACACCACTGCTTTGTTTTCTTTGTTATTTAACAATTTTATAGATTCATTTTTTATTTTCGATTTCGAATTTTTACTGGTTTTTATTATTATTTTTGAATAACCTGCATTTCCACATATTTGTTTAAATGTATTATCTGAAATAATATAATCCAACCCCAAATTACTTAATATATTATTGTTATTCTTTAGTTTTATTATCCTTAATTTTGAATTTTTTAATTTAATATAGTCCCCATTTTTTAAACCGAGATTTTTTAGGCAATATGAGTTTATGCCAATTGATGTATCAGATATTTCTTTATTTGTTAATTTTTTCATATTGATTTTGTTTAATCCATATACTGTTATTATCGTTTCATTTCGTCCTCTATTATATTTCATAACCTCATCGCTGGATAATATAGGAATTATTTCACAGTTGAATTTTTTAATTTCAAGTTTTTTAACATCCTTTTCTGAAAAATAAAAATAACCTTGTTTTTTATTAGGTATTATCTCAATATATGATATTTTACCATTTTGCTCATTTAGACCATTTTTTACACTTTCCCCAATTATTCCAAAAATAGACAATGAAACTACTCCAATTACAATACCCATAAATGCTAAAAAGCTCATAAGTTTATGTCTTTTTAAATTCCTCTTAGCCATTTCAAAATACATATTATTCCTCAACTAATTCTCCATCCCTAATATTTATTATCCTATCGGCAACCTTTCCAACATTTATATCGTGGGTAACCATAACAACCGTTTTTCCAGATTTGTTTAATTTTTTTAGGAGCTCCATAATTTTAGCACCAGTCTTTGAATCCAATGACCCTGTTGGTTCATCGCATAATAAAATAGGTGGGTCATTTGCAAGAGCTCGTGCTATTGCCACCCTCTGTTGCTGACCCCCACTTAATTGATTGGGTTTGTGATTTGCAAATTTTTCATCCAATTCAGCCATTTTTAAACATTCCAATGCTCTTTTTCGTTTTTCTTCCGAGCTCATATTACTTCGATATTTAAATATTAGGGGGAGCTCTACATTTTCTAATGCACTCAACAATGGAATAAGATTAAACTGTTGAAATACAAATCCAATTTTCATTCTCCTAATTTCCGTTAATTGGTTATCGTTTAAATCACTTGCTTTTACACTATCTATATATACCTCTCCATTATCTGGTCTATCCAAACAACCAATAATATTTAAAAGTGTAGATTTCCCACTTCCACTTGGTCCCATAATTGAGACAAATTCTCCCTCTTCTATTCTTAGATTTACATTATTTAGTGCGTATATTACTTCTTCCCCCATTTTGTAGGATTTTACAACATTTTTTAATATAATCATAATTCCCCTTTATTATTATTTTTATTCCTTTTTTCTTATAAATCCCCTATAAATTAAATAAATCACTCCAATACAAAATAAAAGACCTATTCCAATAACTGCATAATTAATTCCCTCTTTTTTTCCATTATAATCATTATACGATACTACCTGACCATTATCTATTTTTATCTCCTTGTTTATTGTTATTAAATTGTTGTTTTCATCCCTGTATGTAATTACAATTGGAATTTCACTTACATTTCCATTTATCACACAGTGCAATTCAAAACTTCCATAATCATCTGCATTTAATGTTCCTACAAAATAATTTTCGTATGGTCTTTTTGGGATAATATTCTTTGTTCTTTTAATGCTAACCAATACACTTTTTGCCTTGGTAGTTCCTATATTGGATAAATCCCCAGTAATTGTTTTTTCGGTTATTCCCTCTATATTTATTCCAGTTAAAACTAAATCAGCCCTTCCTATAACATTTACAGAGATATTTTTATCCACTTCATTTCCATCAAAAATTATTTTTATGGGGATTTCTTTAACTCCTATCTCATTTACCTTTATTTTAAATGAAACATTTTTGGTTTTTCCATAAGGTATAAAGATAGTTTTTTGATTATTTCCTAAATAATATTTTTCAATAGATATAATAAAATTAGCATCCTTGTAATTGTTTTTTAGGGATAATGTGAAATTATTCACCTCTCCAACGGGATAAGTGTAGTTAATTACATTTAAATCAACGGCATTATCTGGAATTACTTTAAATACTAAATTTCCTTTCTCTTCAACAATTTTTTGATTTTTGTAGTTGTATGTGATTGTATTGGAATGCCCCTGTTCTGTTTCTGTTTTATCCATTAGTTGTAAATTATCATATGGATTATTATATGTTAGTTCATAGGGTAGTTTTAAAATACCATCTCCACTTGCATAAATTTTAATCTCCATCAATTTTGTTTGGTGTGGTTTTAAGCCGTCTATATAACCCTCCGATAATGAAAAAATATTACTATTATCGTTGTTAAATTGCATCTTTATGTTTTTTGCTACCCCTGTTCCCTCATTTGTTATTTTTAAATAGATGGTATTTTCGCCTTCTTTTATTGTTGGTGGATTTTCAATTGTAAGTATTGGTTTTCCCCTAATTGGAATAGTAAATATTCTATTTTCTGAATGTTGTTTATTATCCTCTGTATAGTTGCAATATGCCACAATTTTATAGTCCTTTGACGGAGTATTATCTTTAATTTTTATTATAAAATGACCTACTCCTTTTTCAGATGGAAATAATTGCCCCTCATAATCCTTTCCTTTAATTATTTGTATGTAATTCTTACTTTCCCCATAAGGATATATGCCTATTACGGTGTTGTTTATCTCCTTTTCTGGTGTGATTACCACCCATAAATCATAGGTCTTTGATGGTTCCAAATATTGATTTTTATAGTCAATGCTTGTAAATTCCACTGCATCTATTGTGTTTAAAATTAAAAATAAAGATAAGATAGATAAAAAAATAAAAAAGGATTTTTTCATTATTTCACCTTATAGTATATAATACTAAATTAATTATACCAACCACTATCGCTAGAATTAGTGATTTGTTAAATTTTAGAGAATAGGTATATTGAATGCCTTTTGCCCATATTAAGCATGCCCATATTGTAAATATAATATATATTAAATAATTCAGCCATTGAGGCATTGGTGAACCCCCATTTATATAATTCAACATATCTATTATGATATCACTAAATGCTGTTATTATGTAACCATATGCAATAATTTCAAATATCTTTTTAAATGAAATATCTTTTAATTTTGTAACATATAATAATACATCTATTATCATTGTATCTAACAATATAAGTAATAATAACACCATAATTGAAATAATTACAACGATTATTGTTGTTGTAGGTTGGCAATTTCCTTTAAGGGTAAGTAGGGATAACGCAGATGCAAATGTATTTAATAATATTGCAATTAATGGGACATAACGATTATAAGGTCTAACCCCTACATTTTGAAAGAATTTATCTGGATTTATTATTAAATCTATTATCTTCATGGTATACCTCAGTTATTTATGTTAATGACAGCAATGTTGGTGTTATATATGCTTCTATAAATGCGGCTATTATAATTAATGATAATGAAAGTAGGGACATGCAAAAAATTTCACAAATGTCTTCTTTTGTCATTAATTTTTCTTTTTTATCCAATAGATATAATATTAGGTTAGATGGTATTTTTAACCCTACTGCACCAGCTAAAATAAATCCTGCAAATTCCAATATACCATGTGGAAGAATACCTGCAATAATATATGTTATTTTTGTTCCAGAAGCGATAAATGATACATAAAATCCATTTATAAACAATAGATAAATATCCAATATGCCAAATACTAACACACCAGATATGAGTTTTATATATACCGTAATGTTATTATATAATATATCCCAAAAAGATAATGTTGTTAACGAATTCAAATGCATATAATTGATAGATGATTCGTTTATTGGAAAATTGTGGGATGATGATATATATAATACATGCCCCATAAATATTCCGAAGGTAAAACTTAATATTGCGATAATAATTGGAATTGAAACTTTATATTTACCATATATGTCCATATTTTTACCCTTGCCTCTAAAAAATAAAAAATAAAAACTAAAATATTTTTACCATATTAGTGCATTTATGGATGGGTTCCATATATATGAAATATATTTTGCTGCCATAGATATAATTCTCCCGTATTTTGTTGGGAGTTTTGCTTTTGATATATCATTTAGTGTTTTATAGCCCTCTTCTTTTAAATATTTTAAGAAATCTATAACTGCAAGTCCCGTGTCCATATCTACATATCCCTTAGCAATTAATATGTATATTGCATCCCCTGTATCTTTGGATATAGTTGATACAGATGTTTCGCTTGAAATACTTGCAGGTGTAGCAAATACCGCTCCTACCATACATAGCATAGCCACAGCAGCGAAACCTTTAAGTATATTTAAGTTCATGGTTTATTCACCTCCTTTAATTTTAAGGGAGTAATTTTCTCTAAGGCTCAGAACCCTTTGGGTTTATCATCGCCAAGGTCGGCTCCGAATAGTTCCCACCTATTCATCATCGCCGACTTTTCATTTTTTCTTCAATGTTTTTAAACAATCATTTAATAATGTTTTTAATATCGTAATTAATTTTTACTTTTTTCGTAATTATTATATATGCAAAACTCCTATATATATATATATATATATATATATTATGATTTAAATTAAATAGAAAAGTATTTAAAATAAGTTTAATTTATGAAATTTTGTCAATTGATATTTTTATTAATTAAAATACATAAAATTAATTTAAAATGAGAAATAACCAAACCAGAGCTCCTATTAAATATAACCAAAGACGAAATTTTATGACCCTTAACTATTTAAGATTATAATTATAATCAAATATTATATTATATGATTAGATAGGACATATTAAATTAGTAATTTCATTAGTTCTGTCTGAACTATATATAATAAACTATATAATAGGGCATATTATGAAAATTAGACAACTTCCAGAGGATTTTACTGTTGATGAGATTTTGGATGATGATATTTTATGTAATGAGGTATTAAATGATATAGATAATAGTATTAAAGATACTAAAAATACTAAAAATATTGATGATACAAATTTTAACTTATATACTTTAAAAAAAACAAATATTGAAAATTTGAAGGCGTTATCCTATGTTTCAAAAGAATTCAATATCCCGTTGAAGAACATAGGATACTGTGGTTTAAAGGATAGACATGCTATTACTAAACAGTATATCACCATTCCATCAAACTATGGTGTATTATCCATTAATGAAAAAAATTTAGAATTAAAGTATATTAAAACCATAAAAAAGCCACTAAAAATAGGGGATTTAAAGGGAAACAGGTTTGAAATTACAGTTAGGGATATAGATAAAAATGATTTTTTAAAAATAGGCGAAAATTTAAGAAATTTATATATCGGAGCTCCGAATTATTATGATGAGCAAAGGTTTGGAAGCGTATTTCATAATAAATTTATAGCAAAAGAGTATTTAAAAGGAAATTATGAGAATATATTAAATATACTGCTTACAAATTATAAAAAAAGCGAAAATAAGAGAATAAAGGATTTAAAAAGATATATAAAAAATAATTGGAACAATTGGGAAAAGATTTTAAAATATATCAAAGACAACAGAATAAAAAGCAAAATGTTTGTAAATATAATAAAATACTTAGCTTATGAAAACAATCAGGTAAATTATAAAGAAGCCCTTAAATATGTAGATGATAGATTAAAAAAGCTTTTTATATCTGCTTACCAGAGTTATCTATGGAACGAGTGTGTAAAGGAGCTCCTAAAAAATTACATTCCAAAGGATG
Organism: Methanothermococcus okinawensis IH1; assembly: GCF_000179575.2. Classification (NCBI taxonomy): domain Archaea; kingdom Methanobacteriati; phylum Methanobacteriota; class Methanococci; order Methanococcales; family Methanococcaceae; genus Methanothermococcus; species Methanothermococcus okinawensis. The sequence goes on from NC_015636.1 coordinate 749,506, forward strand.
AAAGAATTTATTTAGATTATAGTTGTGGAACATTTCTATTTTATAAAAAAATTGATGATAATTTGCTAAATGAATTAAAGAATAAAACATTTCCCACCATTGCACCAGATATTAATTATAATAAATTTAATGAAGAATATAAGGCTATAATTTCAAAAGTTTTAAAAAAGGAAGGAGTTAATTTAAATGATTTTAATAAACTAAATGAATTGGGAAAATTATCCTATTCTGAAAGATATATACTATCCATTCCAAAAAATATCAACTACGGGACATTTAAAAAAGATGAATTGAACAGTGGTAAATATAAAATAACTGTTGAGTTTGAATTAAATAAAGGCAGTTATGCTACAATAATAATAAAAAGAATATTTAATTTAATATAAATAATTTATCCATTTCATTCATTTATTTTAGTTTTATTTATGTTTATTTGGATTTATATAGGTTATAGATGTATTCATTCCACTTTAACCACATATTGTTTATACATTCATTTGTTTCGTTAAATCCCATGGTAATATGATAATTGCCTATATTTCTATAATAGCAATAACTTATTTTTGTGCTGTTGGCATATTCCGATGTGTAGGTGTATTTGTAATAATTTCCATATTTAAAGTGTAATTTGGTTTTTGAAACTTTTATATACTCCGGGTTGTCTAAATTAGGTTTATAATTTCTAACATCAAAATTTATTTTAATACTATTTTTGATGTATGTTTTTATTTCTCCCTTTTTATTTCCTTCTGATATATCTATTGCATTTGAATAGGGCAAATCCATAAATAAGTCATCCAAAGCCACAGTTTTTGAATAATCCACATAGTAATTTGAATTATTGTTGGATGTATTGTTATATTCATAGCCTATTGAATTGTTGGTGTAATTGTTAGTATTTGTTATATTATTTATTAGGAGCTCCCCCTTGTAGCTTGAACAGTTATTAACCGATGTATTGTTATAGTCTAAATTATTTAAATGGATATTTTGGTTATTATTTTGGTTATTGGTTGTTGTATATAGTTTATCATATACAATATACCCCCCCAACAGTAAAACAATCGATAAAAGCATAATAATAGTAATATCTTTTGATGATGGCATAACCATATACTATCACATCGTAAAAATTAAGGATAATTACATAATTACATAATATTAATATTATTTAATAAAAAATATAAATTTATTAATAAATATTTATTCCAAAACTAAGGCCTTTAATTCCTCAGGTCTGTGGAGCTCACCACCGATTTTATCGCTAAGCACCACATCGCATTTGGCATATTTCATTACTTCCCCAACAATCTGTCCTAAATTCATTTCAGGCACTATAATTTTAGAAGCCTTTAAGTTTTTTATGAGCTCATCAGGGAATGGATAAACCGTAATTAGTCTAATATATCCTACATCATAACCTTCTTTTCTCATTTCCTCAACTACATGCTTTACCGTTCTTGAAGGAGTTCCATAACATACAAACATCGTTTCGCTGTTAATATATTTTGCCTCGTATTTTATAATGTCATTCTTATTATTCAGTATTTTATTGCAGATTCTTTTAATTAATTTTTCATGGGTTTCAGAGGATACATCGGGATATCCTCTTTCGTCATGAGTTAAACCTGTAACATGGACATTATACCCTTCTCCAAATATGGGCATTTCAGGAACTTCCTTATCAAAGGGATATGGTTTTTTACATGGCTTTTCATCTGGAAGAACTCTGTTTATTATAGGTATGTTATCGTGGAAAATTACCTTTTCCCTCATATGTCCAACAATTTCATCAGCCATAACAAATACAGGAATTCTGTATTTTTCTGCATAGTTAAATGCCATAATAGTATAATCGTACATCTCTTGAACAGATGATGGAGCTAATGCTATTGGTTCGTAATCACCATGGCTTCCCCATCTTATCTGCATCATGTCCCCCTGACTTGCAGATGTTGGCTGACCGGTTGATGGTCCCCCCCTCTGAACATCAACTATGACACATGGAGTTTCAGTCATAAAGGCATATCCTATATTTTCCATCATTAGACTCAATCCTGGACCTGATGTTGCTGTCATAGATTTTAAACCGCCCCAACTAGCGCCTATTATACTTGCCATACTACCGAGCTCATCCTCCATCTGGATATAGTATCCTCCAACCTTTGGGAGTTCCCTTGCCATGCCCTCGGCTATCTCTGTTGATGGTGTGATAGGATAACCTCCAAAAAATCTACAACCTGCTTTTAGAGCTCCTTTTACACATGCTAAATTACCCTGGATAAAATTTATATCAGCCAAAATATCACCTTATTTATATTTTTTATCGTATTATCATATTATATTTTAATTTTTATTTTAACTTAATTAAATTTTTGACTTATTTTAATTTATTTATTATATCACTATTTATTTTAATTTTTTACCTATCTTTTTTATTTTTCCACTATATACTTATATATAGCATCTAAATTTTCATTTATTCCATATTTTTTGAAGTATCTCAATAGGTTTTCTAAATCCCTCTTTAAATAAAATTCTATATCTACCTTAAACTCTCCTGGTAATTTATTTAGTTTTAATTTTTCATCTTTATCTTCTTTTATTTTTATAGCCTGTGGGAAATCAATTATAGTGAAATTTCCATCTTCATCAATTAATATGTTGAATTCACTTAAATCCCCATGAATATATCCGAGCTCATACATTTTCTTTACTTCATTAATTATGCCCCAAAATAATTTATTAATATCTATATCCAATTGTTTTAAATCCACTCTTTTTAATTCATCCCCCTTTAGTTTTCCCATAATAATGGCGTGCCTGTTTTGTTCAATTGGTTCTGGAACTTTCACAATTGGAAATAAATCAGTTAATACTTCAAATTCCTTTTCCGCCGTTAATCTTGAAGCATATAACCAACTGATATGTCGCTTATCTGCTAAATAACTTCTGTATCTCTTTCCTCTTGTAAAGCATGTTCTTCCTAAATTATGGAATTTTAAAACTGCTTCTCTATTGTTGCTTAATAGTATATTATAAACATCGCCTTCTTTTCCAACGCCTAATTTACCACCTATCGCAGTAATAATTCCTTTTTTTACAAAGGCATTTAATGCCAATGCATCATATCCCCTATGGGAGAGTCTATATCCATAACTGCTTCTATTTATGAGTTTGAATTTATCCAATATTTTTAATCTATATAATATCTCTTTTTTATCGAGTTTTGTTTTTTTGATTATTTCAGGCATTGGCACCCATTCATAATACCTCATAGATATCTCAATGATTTTTAAAACTCTCCAATCCTCTTCTTTCATCTCATGCAATGTGCTGATTAGTTTTTCTATAATGATTGCACCTCCATAAATCTATGTAATAATTTTATATTATATGCTAAATATATCGGTTATACACTTAACAATATTAATTTTAACCTTAATCTATTAAAAATAATATAATACTTTTAATGTTTTTAATGTAATTTTTATTTTATAAATATATTTATAATAAAATATGAAAAACATAAAAAATAAGAAAGAATATTTCTTTAAAATATAGACCCTGGTGGTTAAATTGTTTTCTAAATTTGTGAATCATCTGATAAAAAATTTGGAGGTTTTGAAGAAATTTGATGAGGAGTTAATAACTATTTTTATAAATGCTATTATATCTACCAAATATAACAATTCTAAGATATTTATATACGGGGTTGGGAGAAGCGGATATGTTGGAATGGCTTTTGCTATGAGATTGATGCATTTAGGATTTAATTCACATTTTATTGGAGAACCCACCTGTCCAGCTATTGAAGATAATGATTTGTTGATAGTTATATCGGGGAGTGGTGAAACATGCTCAGTGGTTAATGTATTAAAAAGGGCAAATGAACTTAAAATGGATGAAAATAAAGATAATAATAAAAATAACAAAGATAATAGTAATAATAAATATAATAAGAATAATAAGAATAATAAATATAATAATTTAAAAATAATATCCATTACTTGTAAAAAGGAAAATACTGTAAAAGAACTTTCTGATATACATATCCATTTAGGAACTCATAATAATAAATGCTTTCCAATGGGGACTTTATTTGAAGAGATGGCTTTTATATTTTTAGATGGAATTATATATTTATTGATGGAAAGATTAAATATTTCTGAAAATGAAATGAAAAAAAGACATTGCAATTTGCAGTAATTATAAAAATAAAAATAAGATAAAAATTAATATAAATAAAAGTAAATAAATTAAATAAATTAAAAAAATGTTAAATACCTCATGTAATACTGTAATATAATTTTATATGTATTTTACTATTTAATATATTTATTTTATAGTATTAATGCTAAAAAAAGGAATGGTGAATTTTATGAAATTTGGATGGATATTGGCAAACGATGAAGATTGGGAAGAAAGAAAAGAAACTGTAAAAGATGCTCTTGAAAGCTCAATTCCTGCTGTTATGGTTCCAAAGGATGATATAGAAAAAGTAAAGGAGCTCGGAAATATAAAAATTATTTCAAATGATTTAGACGCAGATATTGTGGTAATAAATAAAGACGAGGATTTGGACATCCTACTCAACGCAAAAAAGCTTGGAAAGGAAACTGGTGTTTATGTGCCAATAGAGAGTAAAGAGGATGAAGAATATGCTTCGGATGTTAGTAAATACGATTATATAGATTATATTATTTTAGAGGGAAAGGATTGGACAATTATTCCGTTGGAAAATCTTATAGCAGATTTATTCAATGAAAATGTGAAAATTGTATCTGTGGCAAACAGTATTGAAGATGCAAAAACAGCATACGAAATACTTGAAAAAGGTGTGGATGGAGTTCTTTTAATTCCAAACGATACCAACGATGTTAAGGACTTTTCAAGATTAATAGAAAAAATGAATTCCGAGAAATTAAAATTGGATTATGCTGTTATAAAGAAGGTTGAACCTGTTGGTAGTGGTGATAGAGTATGTATTGATACATGCTCAATGATGGAGCTCGGAGAAGGCATGTTAATAGGTTCATATTCAAGAGGTTTATTTTTAGTGCATTCAGAAACAGTAGAAAACCCTTATGTTGCCACAAGACCATTTAGAGTAAATGCAGGACCTGTTCATGCTTACATATTATGTCCTGGAAATAGAACAAGATATTTAAGTGAGTTAAAGGCAGGAGATAGCGTATTGATAGTAGATAAGGAAGGAATGACAAGAGAAGGAATTGTTGGTAGAGTAAAAATAGAAAAAAGACCATTAATGCTCATAGAGGCAGAATATAACGGAGATATAATAAGAACAATATTGCAGAATGCTGAAACTATTAGGCTTGTTGGTGAAGATGGAAAACCAATATCAGTGGTTGATTTAAAAGAAGGCGATAAAGTTTTAATAAAAGCAGATGAAAATGCGAGACACTTTGGAATGGCAATAAAAGAAACAATTATTGAGAAATGACTATAAAGTATAATATATTAATTTTAATTAATTAAATATTTTAATATTTTTTTCTATTTTATAAGTTATAATATTTTTATATAATTATAATATATGTGTGGTGTAATGATGGTCATTGGAGATGTTGAAAAGAGATTGAACAAAATTCTTGAAAAAGAAGGAGCTCTATATTTTATACTAATAGACCCCGATGAAAAAAATTGTATTGATATAGTAAAGAAGGTAAAGGATTACGCCGATGCTATAATAATGGGAGGTAGCATAGGTATTACTAATTTAAATGAAATTACAAAAGAGATTAAAGAAATTATTGGAGATATGCCAATTATTTTATTTCCCGGTAATGTGGATGGTTTGACCCCCTATGCAGATGCTGTTTTTTTCATGTCTTTGATGAACTCAAACAATACCTATTGGACAACTATGGCACCTACATTGGGAGCAATTACTATTAAAAAATATAACTTGGAAGCAATACCTATGGCATATTTAGGAATAGAGCCTATTAAAAGAACTGCGGTTGGTTTTGTAGGTGAAGTAAATGAAATACCTCAGAGAAAGCCAGAAATAGCTGCATTATACTGTTTATCTGCTAAATACTTTGGTATGAGATGGGCATATTTAGAGGCAGGAAGTGGTGCCGAGTTTCCTGTAAGCAATGAAATGGTAGCAGTATCAAAAAGATTAAGTGATATAAATATCATCGTAGGCGGTGGTATAAGAACGCCAGAAGTGGCATATAAAAAGGTTATAAGTGGTGCCGATGCAATTGTAACTGGAACGCTTATTGAGGATAACCCAAATATGGTAAAAGAAATGAGGGATGCCATAAAAAAGGCAGGTATGGAAAAAATAAAAATGAAAGAAAATAAATAAAAAAATAATTAAATAAAAAATTAAAATAACATAATAAAAAATAAAAAAATATCTTTATCTAACCTCTATTTTTCCATTATTCCATTCTATATATTGACTACCTGGTTTTGATAAATCCAATATAGGCACTCTTGCAGGTGTTGGATGAATACCCATTCTTTTCTGGAAATCAGTCTGTTCTTGGAATGTTCCACTGTTTATCATTACAGTTCCTTTATAGACACCATGCCCGTTTATATGGATATGTCCTGTGTGAAATATGTCTGGCTCATTATGGATTACCAAATAATCCTCCTGTTCAGGAGCAATAGGGCATCTTCCACCATAGGTTGGACATAGGTGCCTTCTTTTTAGGAGCTCCTTCATGATGGATGTAGGTTCGCTATATTTTGCCGAAGAAATTTGTCCTATTACATCGTCAAAGCTTCTACCATGATACAATAAAAAATCCAATCCATGAACATTCACAAATCCGGGATTACTTAAAAATGTAATATTATCCATGCCGTTAAATAATTTTAAAATTCTTTCTGGAAAAATAGGCTGAGGTTCAGCAGGTCTAAGGGCATCGTGGTTTCCAGGAGATATTATTATATGAATATGTTCAGGAATCTGTTCTAAATATGTTGCAATTTCTTTATATTGGGATATAATATCTACATCGTATAAATCATACTCTTGACCAGGGTATATACCAACACCATCTACTAAATCTCCGGCAATGGATATATACTTTAATCTACTAACTATTTTTTCCTCTAATCCATTATTTACATTTCCATTTAAGAATTCTACAAATTTTTTAAATGATTTATCTAAAAACTCATAACTCCCAATGTGAATATCTGATAAAAATGCAGTATATATTTTCTCATCAATACATTTTGGTTTTTTTGGGGTTATGTCTGGTCTTATACATTCATTTGCAAACATTACATTCCCACTATCTGGTATAAATCCACTAAATCCCACGACCTCATCTAATAATATATCATCGGGCAACTCATTACTTGCAATTTTGTCCTTCATCATAATTACTGTAAAAGTTGTGTTTTCATCTTCTATCTCTACCCTTTTATGACCTTTTTTTGTAGAGCTCACATCCGATACAATACCCACAACAAATACATCACTTTCTTTTTTCAGTTTATAAACTTTGTTTAATGGATATGCTTTTCTATTTACCTTTCTTTCAATCATTGCCTTGATTTTGTTATATCTATCTCTAAAATATTTTACAAAGTCATCAATAGTTCCTTCACAGGTGGATTTTCCCGATATATCCCATTCATCATATACCTTAATTTTAGATTCAATATCCTTAGATATATAGTTTATTTTTTTATTTATGCTATTTTTTATGGATTTTATCTCATTTAATCGTTTTTCTCTTTCTTTTATTAAATTATTTAACTTTTCCATTTCTTCCGAATTTTTAGATGTTAATTCTTCAATTTTATTATTACATATATTTTTATCATTCTTACTTATATCTATATTTTTATTATTACATACTATAGTTTCTTCTTTTTGAATATTTTGGGATTTTACTTTTTTATTATTTTCAAATTCATTATGGTGATTATCTACTTCTAAATTAACATCTGATGTATAATATGCTAAAAAGTCAAAATCTTCATAATTTTTTTTAATTTCGTCCAAACTATGATTTAAAAAAATATCTAAAAAATGGGCATCCAGCAGTATAAATTTATCATTTGTATTTTTAAATTCTTCGATTTTATTTACTAAATTGTTCCTTTCATTTTCAGGGAGTTTTTTAATCCTATTGTATGAGCTCGGTGATAAAAGAACTTCAATATTTAAAAAGTCATTAATCATATTTTCCCTTTTAAAAATTATAATATTTATATCTTATACTTAGTATCTCTTTTCTTTTCTTTTATTGTTTTTTAAATAGTGTATGTAAATATTAAAACTAAAACTTACTTTAAAAAATTAAAGGAATTATTTTTATTTTAATTAGTTTTTACTATATTAACTGTATCTCTTTAAATAATGCTTATGATTTATGTATGTATTTATATATATTTTTAATTTATTTAATTTAATATGCTGTTATTATTATTTTTAATTTATTTTTATTTTTTCTCTTTCTTTTCTTTTTTGCTATTCTGATATTTATTTATATTATAACACAGATAATCCAAGGGATGAATTATTACAGGTTTTCCATTTTTATTTTTCATTCTGCATATATCATCTGGTTTGCAGTAATAACTAAGCCCTTTTCCGCCATCCTCTTTCCAATTTTTGCAGTATTCGCAATGGGTAATGTGGTTTGCTACCTTGTATCCTATGTTATGGCTTATATAGTATTTTGTTTTATCTGCATCAAAATCCCCTACTGTGTTAAACATTGCAACAATTTCATTTAAAAAGTCCTCTATTTCATTGTCCTTTGCAATATCCAATGCACCAATATTTACCAATTCTCCATTTTCAATAGGTCTTAAATTTGGATTGAATTTTGCACAGAACCAATAAACTACAAAACTTCTTCTTGCATAATGGGATGGAGAACCTCCACTTAGTATATCTTCCAATATGCCTCTAATACATGGTGGATGCCATTCCTTTGGTATATCTCCCTTAAATCCTGATATTTTTATTCCTTCGGCTATTCCTTCAAATTTAACGATACTTCCTATAAAGGTTATAATATCTTTTATTTTTTCGTTATTTTTTACTTCCTTTGGGAGCTCATATGATTTTATTCTTTCAACCATCTCTTTAAGTTTTACCCTTATGAGCTCTATGGCATAGGTTTTTTTTACACGGTATATATTTACAAATCCCTTATCCAAATCCATTCTTTCGAGATGTAGGTCATTGTTTCGGGATAGTGATGCAGTATCTATAAATTCCCATATAGAAATTTCATTTGGTAATTTGTTCATAACATCTTTATAGTTTTTTTCAGCATATTTCTTAATATATAAATTGTAATATTTCGTATTTGCTATAATTATAAGTGTTAAATAATTGATTAATATATTTTTAAATTCCTTATCTATGCCGATATATGCATTTAAAAGTTCGTGATATGAATCGTCATCTTTAAATATGTATTTTAAAAAGTATTTAATTAATTTTATGTTATGATTATCGGTAATTTCATCAAAAAAGTCTAAATCCTTTATTTTATTAAGATTTTCCCAAAACATAAATACTACACCAAATGAATAATATTATTATATAATTTATATTTTATAACTATTTATAATTTAATTTTATAAGTTTATAATAATCTATTAAAATTCAATAATTTTTTATTTATTGTTTATTTCTTATTTTTTATTTATGAAGATTACGGTGATATTTATGAACAATAATATTTTAAGAAGGGGAAGACTTGGGAGCTCCGTAAAAGAGGATGTAATGCTATATACAACAAGTCTAAATTTCGATAAAGAGATATTTGAAAGCGATATACTTTGTGATATTGCCCATACAAAGATGTTAATGGAAAAAAACATTGTTTCAGAAGAGGATGGAAAAGAAATAATAAAAGAATTAATAAATATATTTAAAAATGGAATGGAATCTTTGAATTTAGACCCTTCTCTCGATGATATACATATGGTGATTGAAAGTGAGCTCATAAAAAAACTTGGGGAAGATATTGCAGGAAGAATGCATACAGGAAGAAGTAGAAATGATGAGGTTGCAACAGATTTAAGAATGGCACTTAGAGAAAAGATACTTCAAATATTAAAACAACTAATAAATATGGAGAAAAATATTTTAAATCTTGCAATGGAACATAAGGAGACGCTTACAATAGGATACACCCATTTACAACATGCACAACCTACAACCTATGCACATCATCTTTTAAGCTATGTTTCAGCAATAGAAAGGGATATTTTAAGGTTATTGGATGCATACAAAAGAATAAACATTTCACCACTTGGATGCGGTGCAATGGCAACAACAGGTTTTGATATAGATAGGAAAAGAACAATGGAACTTTTGGGATTTGATGCCCTTATAGAAAATTCAATGGATGGGGTTTCTTCAAGGGATTTTATAGTGGAAACAATGTCTAACCTATCAATATTGGGAATAAATCTGTCAAAAATTTGTGAAGAATTGGTGCTTTTTTCAACCTATGAATTTGGAACTATAACCTTGGCAAATGAATATACTTCAACCTCATCAATAATGCCTCAAAAAAAGAATCCAGATGTGGCAGAGATTGCAAGGGCAAAGTTATCAACCTTAAACGGAAATTTAGTTAGTGTTTTAACCATATTGAAGGCACTTCCAAATACTTACAATAGGGATTTACAGGAAATAAGTCCTCATTTATGGAAAAGCGTTTATACAGTAAGTGATACGATAAACATAATCGATGGAATGATTTCAACATTGAAGGTAAATACTGATAGAATGAAAGAACTTGCAGAGAAGAATTATTCCACAGCAACGGAGCTCGCAGATACTCTTGTTAGAGAGTGCGGTATTCCATTTAGAACAGCCCATGGAATTGTTGGAGAGGTTGTAAGGATAGCTATTGAAAGGAATAAAAATATGGATGAAGTAATTGATGAGGTTTTGAATAGGTATGGTTTAGAGCTCGATAAATCCATGATAGAAAAGGCACTTAATCCTATGGAAAATGTAAAAATGAGAAAGGTTATTGGAGGTCCAGCTCCTGAGGAAGTTGAAAGAGCTATATATTCCTACAAAGAAAGGGTATCCAATTATGAGAACGAGATAAATGAAAAAATTGAAAAAATTGAAAGGGTTAAAAAAGAATTATTAAGTATATTTAATGAATAATAATGGTGTAATTCCATCATCATTAATTATATCATTAAAATAAAAAATTAAATTTATATTTTTAATTAATTTTTATTTATTATCTATTATATTTATTCTCATTATTATTTCCATATTTTTATTTTATTTAATACATTATATTCTTGAATTGATAATGGCATTAATTATATAATCATCAGTTAGTCTTTTGGCATCTTTTGAACAGAAGTCTATTCTTAATGTTTTGCTTGCACCGGGCATTCCTGCTGCGGTGATTGTAATTATTCCATAGTTTTCAAGCATTTTCAAAGCAACATTGATATATTCCTCTTCTGAAAGATTTTTTATAATAAATCCAGTGGGGGTTTTTTCACATTCAAAACCTGCATTAATTAATGGGCTTAAATCAATATTTTCTGTTCTTTTTAAAGCCTCTTTTAAATTGTCCAATTTGAAGCTTTTTAATGCATTTACCATAGCTGCTAAAATGGGTGCCTGAGCCTCTAAGCCAAATTTTAAACCTTCGTTATATATTTTATCAACTAAATCCTTTTTTCCACACAACAAACCAGCCCTTGGACCATCCATTAATTTATCGGTGCTTGTAACCGCTAAATCAGCATTAATTTTAAGTGCTGGGGGCTGATTGTATAATAATCTCAATCTTGCACCTGAGGCGTCGTCTATAAATACAATGCTATTTTTTTCATTACATGAGTTTATTATTTTCTTTAAATTTTCTAACTCTACGATTTTATGGTCCATCGTAGCTCCTGTAATAATAGTTAAGGTTTTTTCATTTATTCTATTTAATATTTCATCCACATTATCGCTTTCAAAGTAATAGAGGTTAAATATTTTGCAACTTCTTGGAATTGATGGATGAGATGGTTTTTTTGGAACATAATGAATTACATTAGTTATATCATTTGATAAAGCCATTATTGTGGAGAAAATTGCCGCAGATGTTCTGTTAAATCCCACAGCCTTATGAATTGAAGGAGCTCCTCCAAAGTGTAAAACTCCTACTTCATTTAATTTTTCTGAAAATATGGCTGGACCAACATAAGTTTCTAATAATTCCAAATCTGTTTTGTGAATAATAAATCCTCCTGCAATACCTGTTAAATCATATAAATATTCCCGTCCCTTTTCTTTTATTATGTCACGGATTATTTTTCTGGCTTTTTCCAATCTATTTAATTCAGATGTATTATTGTTCATAACATCACCAACGTATATCATTTAATTATATAATGTAATATAATATAATTGCACTGAAAATTTAACATAGTAAAATTAATATAAAAATAAATTAAAAATATTAATAATTTTATAAAAAAATTTTGATAATATATTGTAAAATAAAAAATATAATAAAAATGATTATATTAACCTGCACCACAGGCATCTATGTTTGTATCAACGCCAGATATTTCTTCTCTTTTGAGTAGGTCTTCTACTTCTTCTTCATTAATTTCTTTTTCTTCTTTTTTCTCTTTAAATTCTATGATTTCTAATGTATGTGGTTTATACATCAAATCATTGTCTAATAAGACCCACTCCGTGTCATCTTCTTTTTTTATGTCTTTGACAATACCCTTGGTTCCAGTGTTAATATATTTTACATAAGAACCTACTGTAATCTCTTTATGGTTTATGTCAAGTGCCATAATATCACCAATTCTAAATAAACTAAATAATATATTATAATTTAAATAATAAATAATATTGTTCCAAACCTAAAAACAATACATTATCCAAACCACCATCATATTATGCAGTCAATGATAGCCTGAGAAAAGATAGAAAAATATAGGAGCTCAGGTTTGATGTAAGCCCGCAACCAAGTGATACTTAGTAACGACCTAGTCAATTCCAAAACTTTTTGACCGACTCCAAAGAGTGTTTGCTAAGCTATGCTTAGCAAATAATTCCGGTTGATCCCGCCGGAGGCCACTGCTATTGGGGTTCGACTAAGCCATGCGAGTCTATGGACTTCGGTCCATGGCGGACGGCTCAGTAACACGTGGCTAACCTGCCCTCAGGTGGGGGATAACCTTGGGAAACTGAGGATAATACCCCATAGGGGAAGAGGTCTGGAATGATCCTTCCTTGAAAGGACATCCGCCTGAGGATGGGGCTGCGTCCGATTAGGTAGTTGGTGGGGTAATGGCCCACCAAGCCTACGATCGGTACGGGCCTTGAGAGAGGAAGCCCGGAGATGGGGACTGAGACACGGCCCCAGGCCCTACGGGGCGCAGCAGGCGCGAAACCTCCACAATGCACGAAAGTGCGATGGGGGGACCCCAAGTGCCTATGCACAGCATAGGCTTTTCCCAAGTGTAAATAGCTTGGGGAATAAGGGCTGGGCAAGTCCGGTGCCAGCAGCCGCGGTAACACCGGCGGCCCGAGTGGTGGCCACTCTTATTGGGCCTAAAGCGTCCGTAGCCGGTCCAGTAAGTCCCTGTTTAAATCCTACGGCTCAACCGTAGGGCTGGCAGGGATACTGCTGGACTTGGGACCGGGAGAGGACGAGGGTACTCCAGGGGTAGCGGTGAAATGCGTTGATCCCTGGAGGACCACCTATGGCGAAGGCACTCGTCTGGAACGGGTCCGACGGTGAGGGACGAAAGCCAGGGGCGCGAACCGGATTAGATACCCGGGTAGTCCTGGCCGTAAACTCTGCGGACTAGGTGTCACCTGGGCCTTGGGCCCAGGTGGTGCCGAAGGGAAGCCATTAAGTCCGCCGCCTGGGGAGTACGGTCGCAAGACTGAAACTTAAAGGAATTGGCGGGGGAGCACCACAACGGGTGGAGCCTGCGGTTTAATTGGATTCAACGCCGGGCATCTCACCAGGGGCGACAGCATGATGACGGTCAGGTTGACGACCTTACCTGAAGCGCTGAGAGGTGGTGCATGGCCATCGTCAGCTCGTACCGCGAGGCGTCCTGTTAAGTCAGGTAACGAGCGAGACCCGTGCCCTATGTTGCGACTTCTTCCTCCGGGGAGAAGGCACTCATAGGGGACCGCTGGTGTTAAACCAGAGGAAGGAGCGGGCAACGATAGGTCCGCATGCCCCGAATCCCCTGGGCTACACGCGGGCTACAATGGTTGGGACAATGGGATGCAACCCTGAAAGGGGAAGCAAATCTCCTAAACCCAATCGTAGTTCGGATCGTGGGCTGTAACTCGCCCACGTGAAGCTGGAATCCGTAGTAATCGCAGTTCAACATACTGCGGTGAATGTGTCCCTGCTCCTTGCACACACCGCCCGTCACACCACCCGAGTTGGGTTGAGGTGAGGCCCTAGCCTTTGGCTAGGGTCGAACCTGGGCTCAGCAAGGGGGGTGAAGTCGTAACAAGGTAGCCGTAGGGGAACCTGCGGCTGGATCACCTCCTAAGAAAAAAAGGTCGTTACTAAGCACTAAATGGTTGCGGGCTGAGGACTGGGCCCGTAGCTCAGTTGGGAGAGCGCCGCCCTTGCAAGGCGGAGGCCGTGGGTTCAAATCCCGCCGGGTCCATAGCGAGGTTCATAATCCATAGGGTTATGAACTGAAAACCTGATTTTAGATGATGGTTTGTATAAGCCTCTGTATCTGGTGATATCCAAGTATCCTATATATCCGATATCCTATCTGGGGAATGGCTTGGCTTGGAACGCCGATGAAGGACGTGGTAAGCTGCGATAAGCCCATGCGAGGCGCATACAGCCGTGGAACATGGGATTTCCGAATGGGACTTCCTGCCCTTTTGGGCGATCCGTGAGGATCGGGAACGCGGGGGATTGAAGCATCTTAGTACCCGCAGGAAAAGAAATCAACAGAGATTCCGTTAGTAGGGGCGACTGAAAGCGGAACAGGGCAAACTGAATCCCGCAAGGGAGATGTGGTGTTATGGGCCCTCTTCAAAACTTAGGAAGGGATGCCGAAGTTGCCTGGAATGGCACACCATAGAGGGTGAAAGTCCCGTAGGTATAACCAACCTAAGTTTGAGGTGTCCCTGAGTACCGTGCGTTGGATATCGCGCGGGAATATGGGAGGCATCGACTTCCAACCCTAAATACGTTCCAAGACCGATAGCGTACTAGTACCGTGAGGGAAAGCTGAAAAGCACCCTTAATCGGGTGTGAAAAGAGCCTGAAACCAGATAGGGATGGAATGGCATGGCTCCAAAGGCAACTGTTCCGAAGGAACCCCTTGCAAAAGGGCAGTACGAGGAACAGAGTCCAGGGTTGTGCCGTCCGTTTCGAAAAACGGGCCGGGGAGTGTATGGTTGTGGCGAGCCTAAGACCTTAAAGGTCGGAGGCGTAGGGAAACCAACAAGTCCGCAGGCTTTGCCGAGGGACGGGGTCTTAAGGGCCCGGAGTCACAGCCATACGACCCGAAACCGGGCGATCTAGGCCGGGGCAAGGTGAAGTCCCTCATCAGAGGGATGGAGGCCTGCAGAGGTGCTGCCGTTCGAAGCGCTCTTCTGACCTCGGTCTAGGGGTGAAAGGCCAATCGAGCCCGGAGATAGCTGGTTCCCCCCGAAGTAACCCTAAGGTTAGCCGGAGGTTAGGTAGATAGCAGGGTAGAGCACTGATAGGGTGGTTAGGGGGCGAAAGCCCTCGCCACTCTGTCAAACTCCGAACCTGTTGTCGCCGCAGCCTCTGAGTAAGGGCATACGGGTAAGCTGTATGTCCGAGACGGGAATAGCCGTGACTCAGGTTAAGGTCCCTAAGTGCCGGTTAAGTGTGAACACGAAGGGCGTCCTTGGCCTAAGACAGCAGGGAGGTTGGCTTAGAAGCAGCCATCCTTAAAAGAGTGCGTAACAGCTCACCTGTCGAGGTCAGGGGCCCCGAAAATGGACGGGGCTAAATCGGCCACCGAGACCTGAGGGCACCGAAAGGTGATCCGGTAGGGGGGCGTTCTGCGAGGGCAGAAGCTTGGCTGTGAAGTCAAGTGGACCTCGTAGAAATGAAGATCCCGGTAGTAGTAACAGCATAAGTGGGGTGAGAATCCCCACCGCCGAAGGGGCAAGGGTTCCACAGCAATGTTCGTCAGCTGTGGGTAAGCCGGTCCTAACTTCCGAGGTAACTCCTTTGGAAGGAAAGGGAAACAGGTTAATATTCCTGTGCCATCTAAATACACGCGGCAACGCAAGGTCAGTTTCTGACGCTTCAGGGTAGGCTAACTGCCTTTGTCAGGGTAGTCAAGTGTATAAGTCCGGGGAGAGTTGTAATAACGAGAACCGGATGAAAGCACGATGAGCTGTCCGTTAGGACGGTTTGGTCGAGCTCTGGAGCCCGTGAAAAGGGAACTGACATGGATTTTAGATGACCGTACCCAGAACCGACACTGGTGCCCCTAGGTGAGTATCCTAAGGCGTATCGGATGAATCTAGTCGAGGGAAGTCGGCAAAATGGCCCCGTAACTTCGGGAGAAGGGGTGCCAGCGACCTTACTTATAAGTGGGGTTGCTGGTCGCAGTGACCAGGGAGGTCCGACTGTTTAATACAAACATAGGTCTTAGCTAGTCTGAAAAGATGTGTACTAAGGCCGACGCCTGCCCAGTGCTGGTACGTGAACCCCGGGTTCAACCGGGCGAAGCGCCAGTAAACGGCGGGGGTAACTATAACCCTCTTAAGGTAGCGAAATTCCTTGTCGGGTAAGTTCCGACCTGCATGAATGGCGTAACGAGACCTCCACTGTCCCCGACTAGAATCCGGTGAACCTACCATTCCGGTGCAAAGGCCGGAGACCTCCAGTGGGAAGCGAAGACCCCGTGGAGCTTTACTGCAGCCTGCCGTTGGGGCATGGTTGTGGGTGTACAGTGTAGGTGGGAGCCGTCGAAACCTCCTCGCCAGGGGAGGTGGAGGCAACCATGGGACACCACCCTCCCATGACCATGTCCCTCACCCAAGTATGGGGACACCGGTAGGTGGGCAGTTTGGCTGGGGCGGTACCCTCCTAAAAATGCATCAGGAGGGCCCAAAGGTCGGCTCAGGCGGGTCAGGACTCCGCTGTTGAGTGTAAGGGCAAAAGCCGGCCTGACTTGGTTGCCCAAAATACGCAACCAAGAGGCGAAAGCCGGGCCTAACGAACCCCTGTGCCTCACCGATGGGGGCCAGGGATGACAGAAAAGCTACCCCGGGGATAACAGAGTTGTCGCGGGCAAGAGCCCATATCGACCCCGCGGCTTGCTACCTCGATGTCGGTTTTTCCCATCCTGGATCTGCAGCAGGATCCAAGGGTGGGGCTGTTCGCCCATTAAAGGGGATCATGAGCTGGGTTTAGACCGTCGTGAGACAGGTTGGTTGCTATCTGCTGGAGGTGTTGGCTGCCTGAGGGAAAGGTGGTTCTAGTACGAGAGGAACGAACCGCCGGTGCCTCTAGTCTATCGGTTGTCCGACAGGGCATTGCCGAGCAGCCACGCACCAAGGGATAAGGGCTGAAAGCATCTAAGCCCGAAACCCATCCTGAAAACAGGCAGCCAGTCCCTTCGGGGACGAGGGCTCCCGTAGAAGACGGGTTTGATAGGCTAGGGATGTAAGCACCGAGGGTTCGCCCGAGGTGTTTAGTTCGCTAGTACTAATCGCCCGAGGGATATTTAGGATACTTGGACACTTAAAGATATGGGGGCTTATGCGTTTGGAAATTATATTTTTTTAAATATATAATCCATGTATCTAAATATAATAATATAATGTTTATAAAATCTATAAAGTTTGTAAATTTTGCTATTTTTTTCATGTTTAATTTTATTTTAAAAACTCTTTAATGAAATGTTAAAATTTGTTCAGCAACATTATGCTATACATGCTATTTTAAAAATATTAAAAATACTAAAAGAAAAAAGTATAAAATAGAGGATAAAAAGGAAAGAAGATAAATCATTATTTTTTCTTAGATTTTTTATCTTCTCTCATTATTATTATCTTTTCAGCTTTTATAGTTGCATTTTTTAAGATTATTTTTACATTTGATGGTAGCCCACCAAATCCAGCAGGCATTGTCATGGTAGGGAGTGATATTCCAGTTTCTTCACTTTCATAGGATTCTTCTCCTTCAACTTCTTCTTTATCCATTACAATTTCTTCTTCCACAGCTCCCCAGTTCTCAACAACAGGATGGTTTTTATTTTTTAAGAATTCCTGTAATTCACCTATATTTGAGACATCTTCTTCTGTTGCTATCTTATCAACCATTTCTTCTAAAATTCCATCTTTTACTTTTTCTTTTAATTCCCTGGGTAGCCAAACTACCCTTTTCCAACCTCCATCGGCCTGAAAGAATTTAGGCGATTTCATGTAGGCTACACTTATACCACAAAATCCTTCAACCTGCCTTCCACCACTGCACTGCCCAGCAAGTGCTGAAAATGGTACCCCTATTGGAGTTTCTCCTTTATAACTCCTATCAACTATTCCAAATCCATCAACTTCTGGAATATAAAATGTAATAGCCTCAAAACAGCCACATGATGTAGAAGGTCTATCCATAACACTGTGTAATGTTATCTCCTTGATAGCACCTCCGGACTTTTCATAAACTACTTCATTCACATTATCATATATCCCCTTAATTTCATCTAAACAATTTCCTTTTGGAATTTCAAATATTGGTCCCTCAGGGTCTATTTTAGCCGCAGCTCTTGCATCGAAATAATTTATACCACCACACAATGCAGGTTTATCGGGTGTAATTACGCATACATGCGTTGGAGCAAAACTCTGACACATGATACAACCGTAGAATGTATCAACATCCTCCTCATGTAAGTTTTTTGTTTTTTCGTCTCTTTTATTATATATTTCTCTTGCTTTTTCCAATTCTTCCTTAACTACATCTGGTTCAGTTATTAGCCTAACATCCACATGTTTTATGAATGGGAATTCTGCCTTATATATATCTTGAATTACCTTACCGATATGTTTTAATCTTAATCCTTTATTGTAAGCATCTTTATTTATTCTAATCCAAACACTATCTCTTTGATTTAAATGCATAACTCCTTCTATGTAGTTAAATATTTCATGAACCCTTCTTTCCAATACTCCTTCCAAATCTTCTTCTAAGGAGTCACCGCTAACATTTATTATTACTGCAAATGGTGTTCTACTGCCTTCCTCCATTTCATCAATATCCTTTCCGATAACTTCAATTTTGTCCGATGCACCATCTACAACCTTAACCAATTCAAATCCATAAGATTTCGGTCCAGCCAATTCCACTTGCATATCTGGACCTCTAACTCTTTCTCCTTCATTCATTGGACCTACTGAAACAGGAATTTCAATATTTTCAGCCATCTTTTCACCATTACCAATATAATACTAAATTATCATTATTAATCATTATAATTTGAATATTTAATAACTAAATATATATACCTTATTGTGAAAAAAATTAAAAATTGTATTACTCAATAAAATAAAAGTTAAAAAAGCTAAATAACTTAAATAATATCAATTGAACTGATTAATATTTAATAATAAAATTTAATAATATTAATACTAAAATTTATTTATATTTTTATATTTTTTTAGATTTGGTTTTTAAATCTTCTCTTGTAATTACCAATTCCTCCGCTTTTATAACTACATTTTTTAATATTATCTTCATATTAGATGGCAAACCGCCAAACCCAGCAGGTAGGCTTATTGTAGGAACAGTTAATTCGGTTTTAGATTTTGATATATCAACAGGTTTTTCTTCTGTTTCTATTTTATCTTCAATTTTATCATGTTCTTCAAGTTTCTCTATTACTGGATGTTTTTTATCCATTAGGTATTTTTTTAACTCCTCAGTATTTGAAATATCCTTTTCTGTTGCTATTTTATCCCTTAATTTTTTTGGAATAGCATCCTTAACTTTTTCTTTTAGTTCTTCTGGAAGCCAGACAATTTTATTCCAGCCCCCATCTCCTTTTAAGAATCTTGGAGACCTCATATATTCAACTGATATACCAACAAATCCTTCAACCTGTTTTCCACCACTGCATTGTCCGGCAATTGCAGAGAATGGTAGTCCATATGGAGTTTCTCCTTTAAAGTGCCTATGAACTACACCAAAACCATCTACCTCAGGAATATAAAAAACAATAGCCTCGAAACAACCACAGGATGTGCATGGTTTTATCATAGCACTGTGAAGGGCAAATTCTTCAACAGCTCCTCCGGACTTTTCCTGAACAACTTTATTGACACCATCGTATATGCCAAGTTTTTCATCTAAACATTCTCCTTTTGGAACTTCAAATATTGGTCCCTCAGGGTCTATTTTAGCCGCAGCTCTTGCATCGAAGTAACTTATACTACCACAAAGTGATGGTCTATCCGGTGTAATGATACATACATGCGTTGGAGCAAAACTCTGACACATAACACAGCCGTAGAATGTATCAACATCATCTTCACTTAATGCCCGAGCTCTTGCATCTCTTTCTTTGTATCTACTTTGTGCCATTTCAATAGCTTCTTTAACCTTTTCAGGTTCGGTGATAAGTTTAACATTGCAGTTTTCGATTATTGGGAAACTCTCTTTAAATAGATTTATTAAAACTTCTCCAATATGTCTTAACCTTAGTCCTTTATTGTATGCATCTTTATTAATTCTAATCCAAACTTGGTCTCTCTGGTTTAAGTGCATAACACCTTCTATATAGTTTAAAAATTCATGCACTCTTCGTTCTAAAACTCCTTCAATATCGCTTTCAAGACCTTTTCCACTTATTTCAATGACTATTGCAAATGGTATTCTACTTCCTTCTTCTATTCCATCAATATCATTACCTATAATTTCAACACCATTTTTGGCATTTTCATTAACAAGAACAATTTCACAACCATAAGATTTCGGTCCAGCCAATTCCACCTGCATATCTGGACCTCTAACTCTTTCTCCTTCATTCATTGGTCCTACTGATACTGGGATATCGATTTCTGCAACTTTTACTTCGACTCCTTTCATTTTCAAGGCATTTTCTACAATGTCCTCTATATCGGAGCTCTCCAATGAACCTTTTATTTCAGGCACTGGATTATTAGTAATTACAGGAACCCCCGCTTTAATGCATCCTGCACCTGCTGCAAGTGTAATATCATCAACAGGCCCTAATGCAACTACAATAGCAGGAACCCTATTTGTGATATATTCAATAATTTCATCCGTTTTACCAGGTTCAATGCCACCATATATAAGTGGAACACGAACTGCAAGGTTTGCGGCATGTGCAGCAGATGTAATGCTATCCCCCACTGGAACAAGAAGTTTATCCAATCCAAACTCTAATTTAGCCTCTTCCATTTCTTTAACAATATCTCCAATAAATAAGCCCAATATATTTCTTTTCTGAATATCTTCAATTAATTTTTTTAATTTTTCTTTATCTCCTACTTTACCTACAACTACAAGTACAGCAGGAATTTTGCCTTCAACAAGTGGAACACCTAAATCCCTTATAATTTCATCAGGAATAAATCCTGTATATGGAGGTTTATATGGCGTTTCATTTTCTGCATATTTTAATGCCTCAATGGCTTCAGCACATAATAATGTTTTAACCCCCACATCAAGGGCATTATCTAATGTTTCATCTTCGCTGATTTCAAGAGAATTAATTAACCCTTTTAACTGCTCAATATTTTCAATTTTTTTCCCAATAAACCATATATTATTGGAAGATTGTAATTTGTTGAAGGATATCCAACATTTTTATTTTCTTTATCAGTTAAAAGTTCCTTAGTTAAATTTAATACTGATTTTCCACCAGATATTATATTTTTAACCACCATTATCTCACCAATTTCATTTTTATATAGGTATTCATGATTTGGTTATGACACAGCCAATAATTAATACACTTAAATTTCCAAAAATAATATAAATAATTGTTTAATACATAAAACAAGATAATAATAACATTTAATAAAAAATAAAATAATATAATATTTTTTGTAATAAAATATAATGTAATAAAATATAGGACGGATATGGAATAAATATTTAGACATTTAATTAAATTTCCTGCCTCCATTCTTCGGATATTATTTTTATTAATTTATTTCTTCTATCGTCTTTTATCATATCAAGACACTCATCACATATTAATTTTAAGGCATTATCCTTACAAGCCTCCACACATGCAGGAGTAATTCTGTCTGTATCTAAACACAATGTGCATTTATGTGCTACCTTTTCCTCGATAAATATTGCCCCAATAGGACAGGCAATTTCACACATTCCACATCCTATGCATCTCTCTTTATTTACAATAGGAATATTTTCTTTTAAATATATGGCATTGACTGGGCAAATGTTCATACAAGGAGCATTTTCACACTGCATACAGAATATTGGAATATTTCCTGCTTTTTTAACTCTGCTTATACCGTGGATTTCTTTACATTTATTGATACAATCATTACATCCTGTGCATTTTGAAGGGTCAAGAACTATTAGCTTTGGGTTCATTTTACCACCAATATATTTTATGGATTATTTAATAACATTACAAGCCGTTTTATGGCCTCCAAATGTTCTTCTTTTTCCATATTTGGAAAAGAATATTTGGCATTTGGGTGATATTTTCTATCAATGGTTAATGTAATTGAATCTGAAAAATGTTTTAGATGAGTTAGTGCCTGAGCAAGATAATAATATGTTATACCTGAAAATATTACCAAATCATGTTTTTTTTCATCAGAAATCTTTTTTATAGCATCTAATAAGTTCATATCTCGTGGAGTATATATTTTTTCAATATTAAGATGTTCTAAATATTCGAGCTCTTCCTCCTTAGGTCCCAATATCAATATTGGATTTTTACTTCTTTTAATCATACTAACGGCTATTTTTGTGCTCACAATTTCGGCATGGTTTAAATTTGAACCAGCAGTAGGCTGATAAGGTGTAGTTTTTCCAAGCATATTTTCACCAGATAATAAATATTTGACATTATATATTGCTTAATCGTATAGTATATTGTTTAAAGGTAAATTAAGATAAATTAATATAAATTAAAATAAATAATAAAAATTAAATAAATTAATGAATTAATATATTAAGGTTGGGTCTTTTGGTATTTTTTCCCTAGGTTTCCAATTTTTCTCTTTTAAATAATTTAATATTTTGTCTTTCATCATAAATGGTATATCTGCTTCTGTTCTAACGAATTTTTCTAAATCTGGTGGCATGCATCCGAAATATTTTTCATATACGCTTACATAATGATATACTTTCATACCTCGTCCCTTTGGTCCATCTGATGCCCTCATACAAAGTTTTGGAATCATACAGATGCATTCTTTCATATTTTCAGCAGATGTTATAAGATGTTCTGGCACAGGACCTATTTTCATATATTCTTTGCTGGCTTTGTCAAATACCTCAAAGTCCTTTCCATCACTTAAATACATCCTTCTATATTTTGTTGAGTGGGGTCCTGTAATAACAGGAACTCCCCACCTATTTGCCCCTGTGGCAATTGAAGCAGCTTTTTGGGACATAGCACCCCACGCTACACCAACAGCTCCAACTTTGTTTAATATATAATCTGCAACTTCTTCATAATTGCCCCTTAATGGAAGTCTTGCAAATATGTTTGCCACTTTTATGGCAGCTCCGGTAACATGGCAATTACTTAAACAGCTTCCACAATTTACAAGACCGCCTGCTTTAAATTCCCCCGGATATTTATCGTATAATGTTTTGCCATCTTTATCTTTCCACATTCCTATTGCCATTGCTGCACATCCCGTTGTTACAACTATGTATTTTCTCTCTAAGAACTCTTTGGCAATCATTGCAACCTCTTCTTCACCATTTGGATGATTGGAACATCCTACCAATGCCACAATTCCTGGAATATCACCAAATACAATCGGAGCTCCTACGTTTCTTATTTCAACATCTTGAACAGGTCCTCTACCTGCCCTCATTTTAAAGTCCCAATCCTTAAAGAAGTAATCTCCAACCTTTGTAGTCATGGATACAATTGGAAGTTTTCTTTCACATTCACATTCACATCTTCCACAGCCATAACATTTTCTATATAATTCTTTAAATTTATCGAAATTACCTTCTTTTGCCCCTATCATGGCATTCATTACCTCGAAGGAGTTTGGACATACTCTATCACACCATCCACATTCTGTACATTTGTTTGCAAGAACTCTAACCTCTTCTAATGTAGGCAGACATTTATCTTTTTTATCCTTTCTCTCTTTTGATATAATTCTTGCGAGCTCAGTTGCCACTTTTCCAACTTTATATTCGTCAAGTATCAAACCAGCCCTATCTCTCAATATTTTGGCTATTATTTCATCTTCGCTTAAATGGGATAAATCTTCCAGCCCTAAACACATTTTTTCATTGGTGGCTATTAAAACAGCCCCCGTATTAATGGATTCTTCAAGAATATCAGTTCTTATGCACTGTTCATCCACTACCACAACATCTGCCACCCCACTTCTAACAAACATTAACTGTCTTGAAAGAGGACCTATCACTTTTGCCCTGTCATTGTATCTACTTACATCTATTGCAGTGCAGCATATTCCACATACCTCTATTTCATCTTCTAAATTATTGTTTTCTATATAATCCATTATCTCGGCACCAGGAACGACATTATGCCCTATGCACAATATTACAGGTTTATTTTTATTAACGCATTTAAGCCCCATTTCTATAAGTGGAGCGTCTATGTCTCCTTTCGGCATATTATATCCAACGATTTGAGCGAGGTCTCCAACTTCCCGTGCTAAATCATCTATCATACCAGCATGTAAGGATTTACTTTCAAAATCTAAATAGCTACCTTCTTGACCTGTGTGTGCAGCTGAAAGTAAATGGGTAATCTGTTCTTCACAGTAGTCCAATACCTTTTCTAAGTCTCCAAGTGTTTTTGGTTTTATGCCCATAACGGTTCTGGTAATTGGAGCTTCTACATCTATGCTGTTTCCTAAGTCTATTGGGTAATCTTTTCCTAATCGTTCTATTAATGAATGTAAAACATGCCTACTATGACCAGCATGACATGCTGCCCCTATACAGCAGGCTATCAATACTATTCTTGACTGTTGGGCTTTTATATTGATACCGCAGGCTCCCTTTTTTCCCCTACTTAAATCACACTTTCCAAAGGTGCATAAACAGCACATATCACAGATTGGCATGTAAAATGGAGGATATCTTTTTAAAAGTTTGAAATCCCATTTTCTTAAATCAGGTATTTTTGGTTTAGGGGTAGGTCCCATAGGCTCCCAATCTTCATGGAATTCTTCATTATCTCCTATTTTTATACTACCTGTTATTTTAAGGTTTTTAGATTTTAATAATGGTGATACTATTTTTTTTATATCTCCTTCTACTTTCATGATTCCACCAAGTAGTAACTGTTATGAATATTATTATAAAAAATAATCAATTATCATTATTAATCATTATAATTTACACATAAATAAGATATATATACCTTTTTATTATTTTATAAAAAAATAGTATTATTGTTAATTTTGAGTATAATTTAAAAAAATAAATAAAATAAATATTTAAAGGTAATAAATAGATACACTTAATAGTATATTTTATATTGTATAATATATAACAATAAATTACGGAAACACATAATAATAAAAAGATATATATTGAGAAATAACATATACTAACTTATAATAAACTGAGGTGTGAAAATGAAAGTATATTATGACCAAGATACAAATCTTGATGCAGTAAAAGATAAAACAATAGCAGTAATTGGATACGGTAGCCAAGGTAGAGCTCAGGCTTTAAACATGAAAGATAGCGGTTTAAATGTAATAGTAGGTTTGAGACCAAACGGAGCTTCATGGGAAAAGGCAAAAGCAGATGGACATACTGTAATGACAATAGAAGAAGCCGCAGAAAAGGCAGATGTAATACATATACTTATACCTGATGAAGTTCAGGCAGATGTTTATAACAAACAGATAAAACAGTATTTAACAGAAGGAAAAACATTAGGATTTTCACATGGATACAACATACACTACGGATATATTGTTCCACCAGAAGGAGTAAATGTAATTATGGTTGCTCCAAAATCACCAGGTGCTATGGTTAGAAAAACATACGAAGAAGGTTTTGGTGTTCCAGGTTTAGTATGTGTTGAAAAGGACGAAACAGGAGATGCATTGGATATAGCTCTTGGAATGGCTAAGGCAGAAGGTTTAACAAGAGCAGGAGTAATTAAAACAACATTTAGAGAAGAAACAGAAACAGACCTCTTTGGAGAACAGGCTGTATTATGTGGTGGAGTAACAGAGCTCATAAAAGCAGGATTTGAAACACTTGTTGAGGCAGGATATGCTCCTGAAATGGCATACTTTGAAACCTGCAACGAGTTGAAATTAATCGTTGATTTAATATACCAAAAAGGACTTGCTGGAATGTGGCATGATGTTTCAAACACCGCTGAATATGGTGGAATATCCAGAAGAGAAAGAGTTGTAAATGAAGAATCAAGAAAAGCAATGAAAGAAATCTTAAAAGAAATACAGGATGGAAGATTTGCAAGAGAATGGGCATTAGAAAATATAAGTGGCAGACCTCATTTAAATGCTATGAGAAGATTGGAAAATGAACATTTACTCGAAACAACAGGTAAAAAATTAAGAAAAATGTGTGGATTAGAAAAAGATTAAGAAGATTAATATTAGGGTGGGTCATTTTGTATATTCTTTAAATATCAACACTAAATATTAAAACAAATTTAATCGTTATTATATAAATGAAAATTAAAAAGTTAATGGAAACGAATTATTATGACCCACGCTAAGATTAAAATTATAATATTAATTATTTAATTATTATTTTTTATTCATACCTTTAAATGTTTATTGTTTATTTAATTATTTAGTTAATTATTTAGTTAATAGTTAATTATTGGTTATTTATTTGCAAAATGTAAGGTTCTTAGTTTTTATTAATTTTATTAGTGTTAATATTAATTTTAGTGAAATTATGGATTTAATCATTATCTTTTCACTGGTTATTTTGGGAATGTTCATTGGTTTTATATCAGGCTTATTAGGAATAGGTGGCGGTTTTATAATTGTGCCTGTATTGATATATCTATTTGATTTTATAGGCATTCCTACGGATATTTCTGTAAAAATGGCAGTAGGAACAAGTTTATTTGTAATCTTTTTGACATCGCTTGCAGGAGCTCATAAACATAGTTTGAACAAAAATGTGATATGGAAATATTCTTTAATTCTCGGATTATTTGGGATATTTGGTTCAATTGTAGGTGTTAATATTGTTGTAGGTTATTTGAGTGGAAATTTACATAAAATGTTATTTGGTATATTTTTGATTTTTGTTTCATTGCACATATTGTATAGTAATTTTAAAAATAAGAATAATTTGAGTATAATTGAAAACAGAAATATTTCCGATATCAAATGTAAATGTAAAGATATTGGTGTTGTAGGTTTTTTAACGGGCTTTTTATCGTCTGTTTTTGGAATAGGTGGTGGAATAATAATTGTTCCATTCCTAAATATTTTTTTAAAATTTCCAATAAAATCGGCAATTGGAACATCTCTTGGCATGATGATAATCGTTTCATTTGTTGGGTTGTTGGGATATATGTTTAGCTCCTGTCCATTTAACCAGAATATTTATAATATAGGTTATGTTTCGCTACTTACGGGATTAATTATATCACCTACTGCCATGATATTTTCTAAATA
Source organism: Methanothermococcus okinawensis IH1 (assembly GCF_000179575.2). Classification (NCBI taxonomy): domain Archaea; kingdom Methanobacteriati; phylum Methanobacteriota; class Methanococci; order Methanococcales; family Methanococcaceae; genus Methanothermococcus; species Methanothermococcus okinawensis. Next base: position 777,356 of record NC_015636.1, read on the forward strand.
TGGAGCAAAAATTGCTTATAAAACAAAATCAGAAAGTTTAAGGATCGTGTTGTCAATTATACTGATGATTGTTGGTATTAAAATGATAGTATGATAATTTAGTTTAAAAATAAATGAAAAAGAATAATAAAAAATTATAAATATAGATATATAAATATAAAAAATATAACTATAACAATATGTAATAGTATAAATATAATATCCGGTGAATTTATGAAAACAATACTTGGAAAGATTCATTTAAAATGGTGTAAAAATTGCAATGTGCCTGTTCTTGATAAAAAATGTGGAATTTGTGGAAATGATACAACACCTGTAAAATTAACGCCCCCCGCCGATGCAAGACCTGCATTTAAAGAAGATATATTTATGATTAACAATATATTAAAAAATAATTTTGGAGTTAATGAAAATATTTTTAAAAATAAAATAGTTTTAATAAATAAAATCCCAGGAAAAGACTATATGAAGGAGATAATATACGATGGATTAGTTTTTGGGATTTTGAAGTATAATGAAGAAATTAAAGAAGACAATGACAATGAAAAAAAGTGGTCAATAATACCTACTGTTGAAGGAGCTCGGAGAATAATAAATGCAGGAGCTAATAAAAAAATAATTGTTATAAAAAAAGATGTTGTTCCATTCATTCTAAAAAAACATGCATCGGTTTTAAGACCTGGGGTTTTAAAGGTATCTGAAGATATAGCAAAAGATGATGATATAATCATTTTGGTTGAAAATGAAGAAAAAAATAATTTTAAAGATATACATGTGTTAGGGGTTGGAAGAGCCAGAATGAATTATAACGAAATAATCAATTCAGAAAAAGGTATGGTGGCAAAGGTCAGGCATGCCGAAACACCGAAAGAGGCAAATTACCTAAAAGAGACAGGAAATTTCGAAGAGTCCATAAATAAAATGATTGAAGCAAATGAGGATGCAATAAATAAATTTGAAAGTAATTCAGTAGGTTTTATGAGGAATACTATAAAAGATAGAACAAATATGCCACCCGTAGTTGCGTATTCTGGTGGAAAAGATAGTCTTGTAGTGCTTTTACTTGCATTTAAGGCATTTAATAATGAAAATATAAATTTTGAGGTATTATTTACAGATACAACATTGGAGCTCCCTGAAACTTTAAAAAATATAAATGATGTTGAAACCAAATATAATATAAATATAATTAAAGCAAAATCAGACGATTTTTGGGAGAAACTTGAAGAATATGGACCTCCTGGAAGGGATTACAGATGGTGCAGTGAAGTATGTAAGATGAAGCCCCTTGAAAAGATAATAAATAATATATATCCAAATGGTTGTTTAACATTTGTAGGTTTAAGGAAGTATGAATCTATGAACCGTTCAAAAAAGCCGAGAATTTGGAAAAGTCCCCACATTGAAAAGCAAATGCTTTCTGCTCCAATATTAAATTGGTCTGCTATGCATGTATGGATATATTTATTTAAAAACAAAGCACCTTATAATAAGTTATATGAAAAATGTTTTGATAGAGTAGGATGCTATATGTGTCCTGCTATGGAGCTCGGAGAAATTGAATTGATTAAAAAATTATATCCTGAGCTCTGGAAAAAATGGGAAGATTTTTTAATAAATTATGCAAAGAGAAATAATTTAGATGAGAAATGGGTAAAAAGCGGTTGGAGATGGAAATATAAAAATTAAGGATAAAATATTAAATAAAATAAAAATAATAAATAAAAAATAAATTAAATATTATTAAAAATAAAAATTAAAAATAAAAAATAATCTTATAAATATTTTAAATTAGATTATGATAAAAAATATAAAAAACAATTGACATATCTAATTCTAAATAATATAAAAAATAAAATATAAACTCAGGAGTTGATAAAATGCCAAAGATGGTTTTACTTCCAAAACTTACAATGGCTCTTGGAGGATATATAAGGGAAACAGTAATGCCTTATGGTGAGGATGAGGCAAAACCATTTCCTTATAGAAATGTAATTGTTGGTAATCCTACGGATGAACCTATAAAGATAGATGTGCCTGTATATGATGATGAGTGGGTAGAGAGGCATAAAAAACTTGGTTTAATAGTAGTTCCAGTAAGTGTTGAAGACGATTTTGTAGGTTTATACAAAATGGTGCAGGAAAGGGTAAAAAAAGCTTAATTATAATAATCAAATAATTTAATAATAATTTATTAGGTAGTAGTAAAAAGTAATGTAATAATAAAAATAAATAATAAAAATAATAAAATAATTTTTTAAATTTGGTGGATTTTATGATAAAAGGAGTGTTATTTGACTTAGATGACACACTCTACGACTCTTCGAGTTTTGCAGATAGAGCTCGGAGGGAAGCAATAAAAATGATGATAGATGCAGGATTAAAAGCCACAGAGGAGGAGGCTTATAATGTCCTTCAAAGAATAATAAAACAAAAAGGTTCTAATTATAACAAACATTTTGATGACCTTGTGAAAGCTATTATGGGACATTACGAACCAAAGATAATAACCATGGGGATAATTACATACCATAATGTAAAATTTGCCCTTTTAAGACCATATCCCGATACTATAAAAACACTTATAGCCTTAAAAAAAATGGGATTAAAATTAGGTGTAATTACCGATGGTATCACAATAAAGCAATGGGAAAAACTTATACGATTGGGTATTGTGGATTTTTTTGATGAAGTAATAACCTCGGAAGAATTTGGATTAGGAAAGCCCAATAAAGAGTTCTTTGAATACGGTATTAAAAAGATGGATTTAAATCCAGATGAGGCAGTATATGTTGGAGATAGGGTGGATAAGGATATAATTCCTGCCAATGATGTTGGCATGCATGCTGTAAGGATATTAAAGGGAAAATATAAAAATTTAGACGGTAATTGTGCCTATGAGGTAAATAATTTGTTTGAAGTAGTCGATATTATAAAAAAACTTAAAAAAAGCTAATTATACACTTAAAATAACCTATTGATATAAATTATGGGATTATCATGTTCAAAAACATATTAATTAAAATAAACGGTGCAGTGGATGGTATAAGGGGGTTAATATCGTTCATGACAAGAATACCTATGGGAAATTTTAAAAGTGGTTTTGAGGAGATATCCAAATATTTTGTATTTGTTATATTCATAGGTATGTTTATTGGTTTTATAGGTTCAATTGTAGCATATCCATTTTTTTATTTGGGTATTAAATCCTATATGCTTATAGGAGCTCTTGTATTGTTTGTTATGTTATATATTCAAGGATTTCATCATGTTGATGGATTGGGTGATTATGGCGATGCCTGGATGGTTATGGGAATTGCAAGAAAGAAGTTGGAGGTAATGAGAGATAAAAATATGGGTGTTGGGGCATTTATGTTTATATTTTTTACAGAGCTCATATCGGTGGCCTCAATAGGATATCTGTATGAAATAACATATTCGAATTTTTTACTATTTGCGAAATTTATTATATTGGTGGAATCCTGTTCAAGATTAGGATTATTGACTTGTGCATGCTGTGGAATACCTTCAAAAGACGGCACAGGTAGATATTTTGTTAAGAACACTGATGAGTATCATTTATTTATAGGATATTTGATATTGATGATACTTTCATTTGTTATGAATATTCCAAAAATAGGGGTGATATGCTCTACATTTACGGTGTTTTTTGGCGTGTTTATGGCATGGAATTCAAATAAATCTCTAAAATGCGTTACAGGTGATGTATTAGGGGCATCCACCGAATTAACCAGAGCTCTGGTATATATAGTCCTTATATTTTCATTATATATTTATTAAATATATATTAAAACTGTTATAACTGTAATATTTCTAAAAATAAGTAAAAAAAGAAAAGAAAAAGATTATTTTTATTTATTATTTTATTGACATTCATTTATTATTTTTTTTATTTTATTTTTTTATTTTTTGCATATAATATGATTTATTGCCAATGGTATATCCTTTCCTTTTATTTTTAAGCTTCCATCTTCGATTAATACGACATCTCCATCTTCGACATCTCCTTCAATTTCTATTTCGTTAAACAGTTTTGGATTTGGACATACCTTGTCTATTGCAATATGGTTATCATCCAAAACAAGTTTTCCATTTTTAATAATTCCAACTTCCCCGTTATTTTCTATTTTATCTGCTATAATCATTACTTTTTTAAAATCTATCATCTTTTGTTTTAAGTCATTTCTGTATTCTTTTAAGTCATTTAAATCTTTTTCAATAATTTCTTCGAGGTTAAATACCTTTTTATTGGTATGTAAAATGTCGAGCTCAGGAGATAGTGTAGGACCATCGCATTTTTTCAAGGCATTTTCAATGGTATTTTTTACATCCAAGATATCCATTTTTCCAAAATTATTCATATATTTTTTTAATTCTTTTTGGACAATATCTTTTAGATATTTATTTCCAAAGATTATTATACTACTTCCATTTTTGATAGATTTATTTGTAATTGTATCATTCAATATATCTACAATTGCACAATTCCCCTTTGTTAGATACATTTTTCGTCTTTTGGAGTCTGCCCCTATGGATTTAACTTCACCAACAAGGACATCGCCTATCTTTTTTACTTTTGTTCTTTCATCTTCTATAAATATTTTAACGCCTAATTCCTCTGCCCTATTTTTTAATTCTTCTTCATTTTTTATTTTTCCACAATATAGGTCTTTTTCGAGCTCTGCTCTTTTTTCAGGATTGCCCCTAAACATTATATTTCGTCTATCTCCTGCTACCACTGCCCCATTATTTCCATAATAGCCTATTACAATACTCATATTATCACCTTAAATCTTAAACTTTTAAATGCACTGCTATTGATTAAGAATTTTTTTAATAAATTTAGTAAATATTGAATAAATTATTATTTTAAATAGATTATTGTTAAAATATATACCACTTATTAAATTTTAATTTAATATATATAAAATATTCCTTAATATGTAATTATTATTAATGATATATATAGATTTTTATTAGATTGGTATATTACGCAATATTTAAATACTCATAACTAAATATTATTAATTATTAAAAAAGTGAAAGTAATAAAAATATAATCTGTAATATATCAAAAATAATAATAAAAAATAATAACAAATATCATAAAAAATAAATAAATATAATGAAAAATAATAATTAATAATACTTGAAAATAATTAAAAATAATTAAGAATATATTATAAAAAATTAAGGGGTAGATAATATGGTAGATATGGATAGGATTAGCATATCTTTGCCTACTAAATTACTTGGAGAATTTGATGAAATAATTGCCGATAGAGGTTATGCAAGCAGAAGTGAAGCAATTAGGGATGCTATAAGGGATTATATTATAAAGCACAAATGGATACATAGTTTAGAAGGAGAAAGAGCAGGAACTATTACTGTAATATATGACCACCATGCTTCTGACTTAATGGAGAAAATAACGGAAATACAGCATGAATATATGGATTTAATCGTGGCAACGCTCCACATGCATTTAGACCATGACCATTGTATGGAAGTTGTGCTTGTGAAGGGGGATGCTAAGAAAATAAGGGAATTAACTGATAAATTAACCTCTCAAAAAGGAGTAAAACAGGTAAAATTAACCGTTATGGTTCCGGGGGGAAATATTCCAGAATAAGAAAATTAATAATATTCAACAAGTTCAAATCCTCTATTTTCTATCTCTTTTTTCTTACTGCTAACAATATGGTTAATTAATTTTTCATAGCTTTCGTTTGAGGCTATAAAATTTAAAGTATGCTTTGTTTTTTCATAAAAATGAGGTTTTTTAATAATGTAGTCTTTTTTTAGATATTTTACAAAACTTTCATTTAAAAATAAACTGTATCCATCTTCAATTAAATCAATAGCGTAGAATGGATTTTTAACAACCTTTGTTATTTTAAAATCTATATTTTGGTTTTTTAATATATTCCAGATTATTCTTTGTGAGGAATACCTTATCCCTATAAGATTTTTTACATCAAATTTTTTTTATACGCCATAATAAAATGGTCATAAGCCACAGGTATAGGCTCTCCAAGTCTAAAACTCCAATATGGGTCATCTATGCCTATAATACTCGTTAAATCCATCTCATGAAGTTTTATTATGTTATCAAATGAGGATATCACCACATCATCAAATAGTATTTTGCCCAACTCCCCACTTATATATCCACAGGCGATAAATGGGTTTTTAGATATCCTTTTCTGCACAGATTCGTAATATTTTACTATATTTTGAGCAGATTCAGTCAATATTGTGCCAGATGTTGAAGAATATATAAGCTTTACACCAAGTTTTTTTTCAAGCCTTTTTATTTGGATATTTACAGAAGATGGAGGTATATTTAATATTTTTGCAACTTTGTTTTGAGATTTATTTTCAGAGATTAATTTAAGTATTTCTATTTGTTTTTCGGTTATGGATTTATTATTGTATTTTATATTAAGTGTTGTGGTTAAGTTTGGCATAATATTACCTATAATATTATAGTATACATTATGGTATTAATGTGATAATAATATCCAATGTGATAATATAAAGTGTGATATATCTAAAATGTTAATTTAAAATTATATATACTATTAGTTATTTTTTATTATTTGAATTAAGTGGGAATTTTTATATATTATATCTATATTATTACCATTGTTATAATATTGTATTTAAATTTATGGATTATTATATTGGCTATTATATTGGGCTATAAAATAGGTAATCTTATATATCAGGTGGTTTAATGAATAATAATAGTATAGAATTTCGGAAACTTGAACACCTTTTGGTGTGCAATTACTGTGATGTTGAATATAAAAAAGGAACACTTCTTGATGATGTTGAATTAATCCACAGAGGAATATCCAATTGTGATTTAAATAATATCGATACCTCAATTGAACTTTTTGGAAAAAAATTAGATGCTCCATTGATTGTAGCTGCAATAACTGGTGGTCATTCAAAGGCTAGGGAGATTAACAAAAATATAGCAAAGGCTGTGGAAGAACTTAACTTAGGTATGGGCGTAGGCTCTCAAAGGGCAGGATTGTTAAACAGTAGTTTGATAGATACCTATTCAGTTGTAAGAGATTATACCTCATCACTTGTTATTGGCAATCTTGGGGCAGTTAATTTTATAGAAGATGGTTGGGATGAAGATATAATTGATAAATCTGTAAATATGGTAGATGCAAATGCCATGGCAATCCATTTTAACCCACTTCAAGAGGCAATCCAGCCAGAAGGGGATGTTAATTTTAAAGGGATATATATATTAAAAAATACTATAGAGGATTATAAGAAAAAATATAAAAATATCCCATTTATAGCAAAACAGGTTGGAGAAGGCTTTTCAAGAGAGGATGCAGAGATTTTAAAGAACATAGGATTTGATGGGATTGATGTTGGGGGAAGTGGAGGCACATCATGGGCAGCTGTTGAATACCATAGGATAAAAGATGAAAATCTTAAAAATTTCTCAAAACAATTTTTGGAGTGGGGGATTCCAACAGCAGCATCTATATTGGAAGTTAGAAGTGTTTTTGACGGCACAGTAATTGGAACAGGAGGTATAAGGTCTGGAATGGATATTGCAAAATCCATGGCAATAGGGGCAGATTGTTGCGGTGTGGCACTACCTATATTAAAAGCTGCATTGCGGAGCTCCGATGAAGTAATAAATGTTCTTGAAAAAATGATAAAAGAATTAAAAACAGTCATGTTTTTAGTGGGCTGTGATAGTATAGAGGATTTAAAAAAATCTCGTTATATTATAAAAAATGAGTTGAAGGAATGGATTAGTAGTAAGTAAATTAATAGTCTTGTTGTTGTTTTATTATTGTTTATGATATTTATATTATTGTATTTAGCGAAAAAATTTAGAATGAAAAATAAAATAAAAAATAAAGTAAAAGGAAGTGATATTTTGCAATTAGAAGTAGTAGCTATTGGCGGATATGAAGAAGTCGGAAGGAATATGACTGCTGTTAATGTGGATGGAGAAATAATCATATTTGATATGGGATTAAGACTTGATAGAGTTATGATACATGAAGACAGCGATGTTTCAAAAATGCATAGCTTAAATTTAATAGAAATGGGTGTAATTCCTGATGATACTGTAATGAAGAATATAGAAGGAGAGGTTAAGGCTATTGTGGTTTCTCATGGACACCTTGACCACATAGGGGCTATTACAAAGCTTGCCCATAGATACAATGCTCCTATTATCGGAACACCATATACCTTAGAACTCGTGAAAAGGGAAATATTAAGTGAAAAAAAATTCGATGTGAGAAATCCATTGATTACATTGAATGCAAAAGAAACGATGGATTTAACTCCAAATTTATCTTTGGAATTCATAAAAATAACCCACAGTATTCCAGATGCTGTTCTTCCAGTTCTTCATACACCTTATGGTGCCATTGTATATGGGAATGACTTTAAATTTGACAATATACCTATTGTAGGTGAAAAACCAGATTACCGAGCAATAAAAAAAGTTGGTAAAAAAGGCGTAATCTGCATGATTTCTGAGAGCACAAGAGTGAATTTTGAAGGAAAAACCCCATCAGAAGGTGTAGCAGCAAGTCTTTTGAAAAATGATTTGCTTGGAACCGATAATGAAAATAACGGCGTGGTAATTACAACATTTTCATCCCACATTGCAAGGATAAAATCTATTACTGAAATTGCAGAGCGAATGGGAAGAATCCCTGTGTTAATAGGAAGGTCTATGGCTAAATACTGTGGAATAGCAGAGGATATAGGTCTTGTAGAATTTCCAAAAAATACAAAGATGGCAGGAGACCCAACTTCTGTTGATAGAATATTCCATCAAGTAATGAAAGAAGGCAAAGAAAAATACATGCTTGTAGTTACTGGACACCAAGGGGAAGAAGGAGCAGTTTTATCAAGAATGGCTACAAATAAAACTCCTTTTAGATTTGAAAGGCACGACCAAGTGGTATTTTCAGCTGATGTAATCCCAAATCCAATGAATGCAGCACAGAGATATATGTTGGAAGCTCGTTTAAAATTGGCTGGAGTAAGACTTTTTAAAGGAGCTCATGTTTCAGGACATGCTGCTAAGGAAGACCACAGGGACATGATAAGATGGTTAAATCCAGAACATATAATTCCTGCTCATGGAGATTTCAATCTCACAGCAACCTATGCAAAACTTGCAGAGGAAGAGGGATACAGGCTTGGAGAGGATGTTCATCTTCTAAGAAATGGTCAGAGTTTGAAATTTGAAAGAATTATTTAAGATTTGAAGTAATAAATATATCTAAATAAGATATTAAACAAAAAATTTAAAAAGGGAGATGTTCATTATTATTAATTATAATTAATTATATATAAATTATTTTTTATTTTATTGGAGTAATTATTTAAATTACCATATTTTTATTATATCTACTTATAATTATATATCTTCTTTTGGTGAAATTATGGAAATATTCGATAAAGAATTATTGTCAAAAATAGATAATGAATTAAATAAATATGTTGAAAAAGATAACACATTGTATAATGCTTCAAAACATCTTTTATTTGCCGGCGGTAAAAGAATAAGACCTTATTTGGCAACTTTAACATACATGCTAAAAAAAGACAATCTTGATGAGATATTGCCCCCTGCTGTTGCAGTAGAATTAATTCATAATTATACCCTTATACATGATGACATTATGGATAATGATGATGAGAGAAGAGGAAGAACAACGGTTCATGTTGAGTATGGGGAGCCAATCGCTATACTTGCCGGTGATTTACTATATGCAAAAGCCTTTGAAGCAATATCAAATATTAAAGACCCAAAAAAAGCCCACGAAGTTTTAAAGGCATTGTCAAAAGCTTGTGTGGAGGTATGTGAAGGTCAGGCAATGGATATGGAGTTTGAGGATAGGGATAAAATAAGTTTGGATGATTATTTTGAAATGATTTCAAAGAAAACTGGGGCGTTGATTATAGCTCCTATTGAAATTGGTGCAATAATGGCAGAATGCACCGATGAGGAAAGAAATGCACTATATGAATATGCCAAAAGAATAGGTATGACATTCCAAATACAGGACGATGTTTTGGATTTAATTGGAGATAATAAAAAGATTGGAAAGCCTGTGGGAAGTGATATAAGAGAAGGTAAAAAAACTGTTATTGTATTACATGCTCTTGAAAATCTTCCAAATAATAAAAAAGAAAGACTGTTAAAAATATTGGGGAATAATAATGCCACAGATGAAGAAATTAAAGAGGCAATAGATATACTGGGCGATTCTATAAATTATGCAAAAAATATTATGAAGAATGCTACGGAAGAGGCTAAGAATTATTTAAAAATATTTGACGCTGAAAAAAGAAAAAGATTAGAAGCTATTGCTGATTTTATAATGGACAGGGTTTATTAAGTATATTTAAATAATAATTTTTATAATATTTTTAGGGAAAATAAATAATAGAATTTAGGATTATTAGGAAAATTAAAAGAAGAGAATGAATATGTAATGAATTATAAAAAATTATCCATCATATTCCCAATATAATGCATCCAACAATACTGCAACAGGATAACCCATAGTTTCAGAATATTCAGATGCATAAGGTATTATTTTATATGCTTCTTCTGGTGTTTTTGGACAGTAATATGGAATTTCAGCGGTTTCAAGTAATTTTTTAGTCCATCTACCCATTGGGATTTGGGCAGGTATTTTCTCTTTTAGTTCTCCTCTATGGCTTATAATAATTAATATTGGTATTTGATATACTTTACATAGGGAGCCTATTGCATTAATTGAGTTTCCAAGTCCTGAATTTTGCATTAATAGGCAGGTTTTTCTTCCAGCCAGGTGAGCTCCGGTACATATCCCAATAGCTTCTTCCTCCCTTGTGGCGGGGATATACTTTATTTGGTTGTTATTTTTATTATTATCTTTACCATTATCGCTGATTAAATTTATAACGTTTTTTAAATTTGCACATGGAACTCCTACAATAAAATCTATTTTTGATTTTTTAATTGCATCATATACACCTTTGCTTGCTTTCATGATTTGCCTCTTTTTTGTAGTTTTTATAATTTTTATAATTTTACACTTTTTTACAATAATTTTTTTATAAATTATTCTAACTTTTTTAGAGTTTTATATTTTGTTTATGTTGTTATATTTTCCGTAGTATAATTATTTTTTACTTTTACCAATTTTGCATTTCCAACACTATATACTATCTTAAAATATTTGCTATTATTAAAAAATCCTCCGTCATATTTTCCTAAATAATCCGACATATATATGTAGGATATATTTTCATCTTTACATATCTTTAAAAAGAGCGTGTAATTTTTATCATCTACGGATTGTATGAACTTATCAAATGAAACATTATCTATACTGCCACTATTTAATTGAAATGAGTAATATGTAAAGAATGGGGTATTATTTGTATATATTGGTAAGTATTGACCAGCATCTTCACAAAAATTTAATATTTTTTGATTTGTTATATTATGGTTATTCATATATTCAAAGACTTTTAAGTCATTTTGGTGTATTACAAATGTATTTTTCTGTTTTTCTGAGATTATTCCATAATTTGTATATATTGAAATCGTAGAAAATAACAATATAAAAGTTATGAAAAGTGGTTTTATTATGTTATATATACTTATATTGGTTTTTTTAGAGCGTTCTATTACTGTGTATATGCCATATAAACCTGCACCATAAAATATTGGCATGATAATTTGAATATTTATAGCCATCCTTAAACTATCGTATTGATTTGAGAAAAATGGAATTTGTAGATGTATAAATTTTATATTTATAATATTTAATACCAAAAAAATAACAAGCAATATAAACTGTTTTCCATATTTTAACTTTGAAAGAAAATAGGTTCCACATATTAAAAGAAATGTAAATATTAAGGATATTAAAAAGGTATTTTCGTTATCCACTGCATGTTTATGGGATATATATAAAAACATAATACCAAATGCTGCTAATATATTATGGGAAATAGTTGAAATAGGCTCAGGACTAAAATTTTTTGATGATGCATAATTTACTATACTTTTTGACATTTTATTAAATATCAATAATATTGAAAATAAACCGCCTGAAATAAATGAAATCCATAAATTTTTTGTTTTTAAGTTGTGGGTTATTGTAAGAGATAGTAAATATAAACTTAATATCAATATTGGAAAGGTATGTGTTAGAGTTAAGGATGATACCACAAACGCCATCAATAAAAGATATATCTTTTCCTTAGTTTTTAAATATCTTATAGCAAAATACATTACAATAAGCATCATTGAATATCCCAAATAATTCGGAAGAATTACCGATATAAAACTATAATATATATTCATTGTAGGTACAAAAATAGCTACAAAATATCCCATTCCTTTTTTTATTTCATTACCTATCAAATAAAATCCTAAAACAAATAATAAAATGATATAAAATTTCATAAACTGCACAGCATTTAATATATCGCTAATTTTTGACGATAAAAAATATAAAACTGAGTGAAGACCTGCTGGGTAATTTACATAATATTTATAAGGTATCTCATCTATTTTATAGAATATCGTTTTATCTTCCATCATAGCCTTTGTTTTATAGGAATGAAATTGAATATCCGTTGTAGTTGCTGGATTTGATGGAAATATTATATATCCTACAAAAAGAGATATGGCAACAATTAAAAATAAAATAGAATATGATTTTGAATAGTGAATCTGGATTATTGATTTTAAATTGTTTAGTTTAAAATTAATACGATATAAAATAAGAATTATCAACGGTAAAAAATATAAAATCTTATACATTGGAATATTTAACACTGATAATATATAAGATGTTATTACTATATAAGAAACCGTTAAAAAAGGTGTTGTAATGAGTTTTTCTTCATTTTTTAATGGATTAATCATGTAAATTAATATTAACAATATTATAAAATAAATTATGTCCATAATTTTACCTAATATTTTAGTTATGTATTTATATGCTTTTAATTGAATTTGCATATTTTATAGAAACATTGCCAAATGAAGATGTGGTGTTATTTGCTACTTTTCCAACATTTTCAGGATGTGAATCTAAATAGTTAGATATATAGTAATAAATTGATATAGTAGAAACTAAAATAGAACCAAAAACTAAAATAGCAATTTCCATTGAAATCTGTCCTTTTTTGGAAAAAAGCTTTTTAATGCCCATTTTATTACCAATTGATATTATAAAGATAAAATATAATAGAAAAAATTAGAGTTCTAATTATCTGTTTTATATATTGCTCAGTTTATTAGCATAGTTATTTGCTGCAGTACTCATATTTCCTATGCTACTATTTGCTGCCTCTCCTGAATGTTTTGCAGCACCTTTAACGTTTTTTGCATAGAAGTATGCAGCTATTGCAGCTACGGCAACTGCGGCGGCAACTAAAATACCAATTTCCATTGAAACTTGTCCTTTTTTGGAGGTTAATTTTTTTAACATTTTCATAATATCACCCATTAGGTTTTAACATATTATTTTACTGCATATATGTTCTTATTATTATATTATAAATATTTTTTTATTGCTTTGTATTACAGAGTTAATTTATATTTTATTTTTATATCTATTTTTTTATTCAGATTTTGATAACCTTAGAATTTCTTCCAAATAATTTTTAAATTCATCTTTTCCTTTTTTGGTTATTTTAACTTCTGTTTTAAGTTTGTTTCTTATTACTGTTTTTTTCTGCGTTATTAATTCGTAATTTTCCAATTTATTTAGATGATGCTCTAAATTTCCATCCGTTAATTTTAATCTTTCTTTTAAATATCCAAATTCACAACATTCCATACCGTATAGTAATGCCAATATCTTTACCCTAACCGCAGAATTAAATAACTTATTCATTGCTCCCACATTTTATACTCCTTATTAAAAAATAAAAAGATACTAAAAACTGAACAAAAGCCAAAATCAAAAATTGATACTGGATATACATTATAATAGGGATGGATGATAACATTACAATTACTCCTAAAATTTTTCTACCTTTTGAATTAAACAGAGCTCCGTCAATGCAAATTAAAAAACCTAATATAAGAGATATAAAAACGCATGAAATTTCAGGAAATACATACAACGAAATTATGGAGGACAATATAATTGCAAATAATCCATATATCATAATTTTTTCAAAGATTTTATCAAAATAGCATTTAAATTTTTTATAGATGATTTTTTGTTTAATTATCAATATGCCCCCAACCAACATTAAAAAAGATATTACAAATAGTATATTTGGTGAATTGTAGTTTATGGCTATATGTATCAATATAAATATCAATGCACTTAAAAAATAGGATATGGCATAGACTTTATTTTTATAAGTGGTGTTTTCTGAGGTATAGCCTTCTTCAACTAATTCTAAGATTTCTTTTATATCCATCATACCCACCAGATAATATTAATAGCTATAATATATCTATAATCTATTATAAAAATGATATATGAACATATATTATATAAAAATATTTGCATATTTGGATACTAATATTACTAAATAAATATATTGGTTAAATATTACTAAAAAATTAATAAATAATTAAAAAACATATAAAAAATAAAGTGGGGATACTGGGATTCGAACCCAGGTCCAGGGATTTCTCCTGCATCGGGATTTAGTCCAGGTCCATATAGGCACTTGGAGTCCCCGATGATAGGCCAGACTACACCATATCCCCGAAATATATATAAAATATAAACATCACTAAAATAAAACTCAATACTTAGAATGTGATAAATATACAAATTATAAAGTAATATATATACTTTTCGGAAATGATATTATGCATCTGATAAAGATAGGAGGAAGTTTAACATATTATGCAAAACCACTATTAAATAAATTAAAGCGTTTTAGCGATGAGTATGAAGAAAAAATAATTGTAGTGCCCGGTGGTGGAGCATTTGCCAATGTTGTTAGAGAATTAAATGAAAAGGGTGGATTGAATAATAGGAGCTCACATAAACTTGCCACCATGTCTATGGATATGATGGGTATTTATTTCTCTGAAATTTCTAACATTAAAACAGCCGATAATTTATACGACGCAAAATATATATTAAAGAATGATAATATTGTTATACTACTTCCATCAAAAATTGTATTATCAACGGATGAGCTCCCCTGTTCATGGGATGTTACATCGGATTCAATAGGAGCTCATATTGCCAGACTTTTGAATTTGAATAGTATTATAATTGCCACTGATGTTGATGGCATATATGATAACTATCCAGAAGGAAAACTATTAAATACTATAAATGCAAAATCCATTAAAGGTTTCACATCGGTTGATAGTTATTTACCAAAATTATTATTAAAACACAATATCGAATGTTTTGTGGTTAATGGGAAATATCCCGATAGAATAATAAGTATTTTAAAAAACAACAATGATATATATACCAAAATTAACTTACAATAATCGGAATATTTAAAATGGGAATAATAATTAATATAAAAATATAAAAATAATATAAAAGACAATATTAAATAATAAATAATTGGTGATAATATGAAATATAGATGCACATCATGCAATGCAGAAATAGCTCCAAGAGAGCATGCTACAAAATTTTTATGTCCAAACTGCGGAAAGGCAGAGATAGTAAGATGTGAAAAATGCAGAAAATTGAGCAACCCCTACAAATGTCCAAACTGTGGATATGAGGGACCATAATTAAATAAATAACTTAATAATTTAAATCATTTTATATTCAAATAATAATGGGTGAAAAGCATGGCAAAGGTTATGGCGAAATTAAAAGTAATGCCTGTAAGTCCAGAAGTGGATAAAGAAAATTTAAAGAAAAAAGTAAAAGAAACCGTAGAAAAAATGGATACAATATGCAGAAATATATCTGATGAGCCATTGGCATTTGGTTTATATGCAATATATGTTCTTATAGAGATGGAAGAAAGGGAAGGCGGAACAGAACCTATTGAAAATGCAATATCTCAATTGGACGATGTAGAAAGTGTAGAGGCAGTAGAGGTTTCATTAGTTTAATAATATTAACTAAATATCTATTCTTTTAATATTTAATTATGATTATATATCTTTATGATGGAATATAATATATATTATTAATGATAGCATGATAAACTATATAAACAAGTTTAAGCAAATGAAGGAATTTGTCAAATGTATTGAAGATAGTGGATATTCTGTTTATATTCATCATAAAGATAAACCTATTTTGGAAGTCGGGACTAAAAAATCCAATTACTTATTAAAAAACACAGTTGGTGATGTGAAAATTCACTACATAAACACCACCAAATTAATAGCAAAAATAGGCATTGAGCTATTAAAATCATAATTTTTAGTAGAGTTATTAAATAAATAAAAATAAAAATAAAAATTAAGATATATTTACCTAAATAAAAAAATAAGAAAGAAAAAAAAGAAAAAAAGGTGAATAAACGATGAGTAAGTTAAATTATAAAGTAGAAGCAGACCCAAGCAAAACCGCAAGAGCTATGGGTAGAGCTCTAAGAATTTCAAGAAAGCATGCAGTTGAAATTTGCAGAGAGATAAATGGTATGAAGCTAAATGATGCTATTGCATACTTAAATAGAGTAATTGAGTTGAAACAGGTTGTTCCATTTAAAAGACATGGAAAAGATGTTCCTCACAGAAAAGGAAAATATGGTTGGACAGCAGGAAGATTCCCACAAAAAGCATCAAGTGAAATATTGAAAGTTCTCGACAATGCAAAGAAAAATGCAGAATACAAAGGGCTTAACACCGACAAATTGAGAATAAAACATATATCCTCAAACAAAGGATTTACAATAAAGAGATATATGCCAAGGGCATTTGGTAGAGCATCACCTAAATTCCAAGAAACAGTTCATATTCAAGTAATATTGGAAGAATTCCATTAATAATATAAACTATTAGAATAAAAAATGAGAATAAAATAAAAATAAGAAATAAGATTAAGAACTAATTAATATATGGGTGAAAATAAATGATTGAAAGAGCATTTGTAAAAGAGAATGTTGTAGAAACATTAGTTGATGAGTATCTCAAAAACAAGTTACCAAGAGCAGGATACAGCCACATGGATATAAAAAAGACACCAGTAGGAACAAGAATAACAGTATTCGCTGAAAAACCAGGTTTTGTAATTGGAAGAAAGGGTAGAATGGTAAAAGAATTAACCGAAACCATTGCAAATAAATATGGCGTAGAAAATCCTCAAATTGAAGTTAAACAAATCCAAAATCCTGATTTAGACCCAGAGGTTGTAGCCCAAAAAATAGCCTCATCTCTTGAAAGGGGTATGCATTTCAGAAGAGTTGCTCACTCAGCAGTTAGAAGGGTTATGGGAGCAGGTGCAAAAGGTATTGTTATAATTATCTCAGGAAAATTAACTGGTGAAAGGTCAAGAACAGAAAAATTCATGGAAGGATATATGAAACACTGCGGAGAACCATCAGAAGTTCTTGTTAAAAAAGCACATAAACTTGCAAAATTAAAACTTGGGATAATTGGTGTTACTGTAAAAATCATGCCCCCAGAGATTGTATTACCTGATGAAATTGTTATAAGAGACGGTGCTGGGGAAGTTCAAGAGGTAGCAGTAAATGAATCAGCAGCAGTAGTAGGAGAAGTATCAGAAGAATAAATTATTATTAAAGGTGATAGAAAATGGCTATATTAAAAGCTAGTGATATAAGAGAAATGAATATTTCTGAAATGAATGAAAAATTAGCTGAGTTGAAAAAGGAGCTCATGAAAGAAAATGCAAATAAAGCCACTGGAGGCTCTCCATCAAATCCTGGTAAGATTAAAGAGATAAAAAGGACAATTGCAAGAATATATACAATAATGAATGAGAAGAAAGGAGAAGCTGAGGCATAATCTAAATAACTATTATAATAATAAAAATTAAAATTTAACAAAACTTATAAATATAATTTATTTCAATCTATTATTAAATTAACTTCAATTATATGTTAAATTATATATTAAAAAAGAAATAGGATTAATTTAAACCAAGAGGTGCAGTAATGCCTGAAATTTGTCCAAGATGTGGGCTACCAAAAGAATTATGTGTATGCGAAGAAATTGCAAAAGAAGAACAAAAAATAAAAATATATGTTGCAAAAAGAAGATTTGGAAAATTAATGACTGTAATTGAAGGTTTTGATACAGATTTAATTGATGTAAAAGACCTTGCAAAGAAATTAAAAGATATATGTGCATGTGGAGGAACTGTAAAAAAGGATTCCATTGAATTGCAGGGAGACCACAGGAGAAAAGTTGAAGAAGCTCTGGTAAAGATGGGATTCTCGAAGGATACTATTGAAGTTAGATAAAAATATATATGATAAACTAATAAAAAAATAAAAAAGATAAATCATATTAATAATAATCTTTATATACCACATAATCATTACATTATGAAGTAATTAATTATTAATATCATAATATTATATTTAGATTATAAAAATCAAGGAAATAAGGATGCCTGTTGGCACACCCTTATGTCCTTATGGGTCGGGGGACACCCAAATGATAACTCCACAAAATATATTGAGACATGAATTAATTGGATTAAATGTTGAGATTGTAAAATCTCCAAATCTATCCCTGGTTGGAATAAAAGGCAAAGTTGTTGATGAAACAAGAAATACCCTAATTATTGAAAGATTTGGCAGTGGCAAAGAGATAAGAATTCCAAAGGATGTTGCAGTATTTAGATTTGAATTAAAAGATAAATCTGTTGATGTGATAGGAAGCCTTTTAATCGGAAGACCAGAGGATAGATTGAAGAGGAAAATAAAAACTATTTATCCATACTAATTCATTATCTATTTTAAAGTCCCCAAAGAAAAGAATGGCATATAAAAACTTATATTAAGTTTGATATTATTTCTACCTTGCATATATGCCACATTTACTATTATCGAAAAATAAATAAGCAAATATATATTTATTTTAATCGTTAATGTGGTATGTGCACTTGAAGTAAATTTAGGAGGTATTATTATGAGAAATATAGGAATTGATGTTAAATCTCCTGAAAATACATGTAATGATAAAGACTGTCCATTCCATGGCAATTTGCCAGTAAGAGGACAGGTATTTGAAGGTATTGTGGTAAGTGATAAAGGACACAATACCGTTGTAATTAAAAGGGAGATTGTAAGCTATATACCAAAATATGAAAGATACGAAAAAAGAACAGCTACAATGGTTGCTCACAATCCATCATGCATAGGTGCAAAGGTTGGAGATAAGGTAAAAATTGCAGAGTGCAGGCCTATAAGCAAAACTAAGTCATTTGTAGTTGTTGAAAAAACAGAACTTACAGAATAAGGTGATTTCATGAAGGGATTTGGTTCAAAAGTAATAAGAGCTCTGCCAAATGGAGCTAGGCTAGTCTGTGCGGATAACACCGGGGCAAAAGAACTTGAAGTAATTGCAGTTAAAAACTACAAAGGAGTTACTAGAAGACTGCCTGCTGGTGGAGTAGGGAGCATGGTTTTTGTTTCTGTTAAGAAAGGAACGCCTGAAATGAGAAAACAGGTATTGCCTGCTATTATCATAAGACAGAAAAAGGAATATAGAAGACCAGATGGTTCAAGAGTTAAATTTGAAGATAATGCTGCGGTAATTGTAACACCAGACGGAAATCCAAAAGGTTCGGAAATAAAAGGACCTGTTGCAAAAGAGGCAGCTGAAAGATGGCCTGGTGTATCAAGGCTAGCTAAAATAATTCACTAATAAAATTCACTAATAATAAAATATGTTGTAAAAATAAAAGGTGAATAATATGGTTTTGACAAACTCAAAACAGCCAAGGAAACAAAGAAAAGCACTTTACAACGCTCCACATCATTTGAGAAATAGATTGATGTCATCAACGCTCTCAAAGGAGTTAAAGGAAAAATACAATAAAAATGCACTTCCTGTTAGAAAAGGAGATGTTGTAAAGATAATGAGAGGAAACTTCAAAAATATAGAAGGAGAAGTATCAAAAGTTGATTATAAATCTTACAAAATATATGTAGAAGGAGCAGTAAATAGAAAACAGGATGGAAAAGAATCTCCATATCCAATTCATCCATCAAATGTTATGATTGTTAAATTGGATGACTCAGACGAAAGGAGATTTAAATTTTTAAAAAATGAATAACTGAGGTGCGAATATGGCAAGTAAGGGACCTAAAAGACATCTAAAAAGATTACCCGCTCCAACAAATTGGCAACTTCCAAGAAAAGTTAAAAAATTTACTACCAGAGCTCTGCCAGGACCACATTCAATGGATAATTCATTGCCATTATTGTTGATAGTTAGGGATATTTTAGGCTATGCAGATAATGCAAGAGAAGCTAAAAAAATCATTAAAATGGGTAAAATATTAGTTGATGGCGTAAAAAGAAAAGAACACAGATATCCAGCAGGATTAATGGATGTAATTTCCATACCTGATACAAATGAAAACTTTTTAGTATTGCTTGATGAAAAAGGTAGAATTACCTTGAAGAAAACAGATAAGAATGATGTAAAATTATGCAAAATTAAAAATAAAACTGTGATTAAAGGCGGACATATTCAATTAAACCTTCATGATGGTAGAAACCAGATTGTAAAGGTTTCAGATGCTACAAAGGCAGAAGAGGATATCTATAAAACCGGAGATTGTGTTCTTATCTCAATCCCTGAACAAGAAATAGTAGGTCATGTCCAGTTTGGTGAAGGAAAATTGGCATATATTACTGGTGGAAAACACGCAGGAGATTTTGCAAAAATCATTGAAATAGAAAAGAGAAAATTATATCCTGATATTATTACCCTTGAAACAAAAGATGGAGAACAGTTTAAAACCATTAAAGACTATGTATTTGTAGTTGGCGATGAAGAACCTGTTTTACCATCATTAAAGGAATAATTTAATAATTAATATACTTAATAATATAATGATAATTAAGTGAGATAAGAGTAAATGATAGCAAATAATAGCAAATCATAAAGATAAATTTAAGTAATTGAATAACTAAACATGGTGGAAAAATGACATTCCAAGAAACATGGGAAAAACAGCCTATGAGAAAACCTAAGATAGAGAAGGTTACCATCAATATGGGTGTAGGCGAAAGTGGAGATAGGTTGCTTACCGGTGCAAAAGTTATTGAAGAAATTACTGGTCAAAAACCTGTAAGAACACTGGCTAAACAAACTAACCCTGCATTTGGTATTAGAAAAAAACTTCCAATTGGTTTAAAAGTCACATTGAGAGGAAAAAAAGCAGAAGAATTTTTAAAAAATGCATTTATAGCATTTAAAGCATCTGGGAAAACATTATATTCCTATTCATTTGATAAAAGGGGAAACTTTTCATTCGGTATTCCAGAGCATATTGACTTCCCAGGCCAAAAATATGAGCCAGATGTCGGAATCTATGGTATGGATGTATGTGTAACCTTTGAAAAACCAGGATACAGAGTTAAAAGAAGAAAAGTAAAAAGAAACAGCCTTCCTGAAAAACACCAAGTTAAAAAAGATGAAGCTATTGAATACATAAAATTGAACTTTGGTGTTGATGTAGTAGAGGAAGAATAACTTATAAATTAAATTAATTAAACTAATAATTAAATTAAGTTAAGTTTCTACGATATATAACTTATTTTAATTAAATAACGAGTGCAAAATAACGAAATAGATGTAATATTTATAATTATACTGGATATAGTAACTTTCGGATTTTGCTTGGAGGTCGAAAAAAATGACAAAAGCACCATATAAGAAAAAATACGGATACGGTTCTAAGGTATGTTCAAGATGTGGAAGGAAAGGACCTGGAATCATTAGAAAATATGGATTGAACTTATGCAGACAGTGTTTTAGAGAATTAGCACCAAAATTAGGATTTAAAAAATATGATTAAGGATAAGGATTAAGGAGGTATCAACATGAGTCTAATGGACCCACTTGCGAATGCATTGAACCATCTATCCAACTGTGAAAGAGTGGGAAAGAATGTGGCATACATAAAGCCCGCCTCAAAACTCATAGGAAGAGTATTGAAAGTTATGCAGGATAAGGGATACATAGGAAACTTTGAATACATAGAAGATGGTAAAGCAGGAATCTATAAAGTAGAACTGACAGGACATATAAACAAATGTGGAGCAGTTAAGCCAAGATATGCTGTTAAAAAGCATGAATTTGAGAAATTTGAAAAAAGATATTTGCCTGCAAAAGGTTTTGGTTTATTGATTGTAAGCACACCAAAAGGATTAATGACCCATGATGAAGCTAAGGAGCAAGGCTTGGGTGGAAGATTGATATCATATATTTTCTAAGATAGATATTCTAAGATATTATATAGATATTCTAAGTTAAATTATAATTATTTAAACACGATAAATGGAGGTATGGTTATGCCAGTTGCCGCTATAATGAGGGAAGAGATTGAAATACCTGACAATGTTTCTGTTGAGATAAATGGCAACGAAGTTGTTGTTAAATCAGGCGGAAAAGAACTTAAAAGAACACTTTCCTTCCCAAATGTAAGCATTAAAAAAGAAGATAATAAAATAGTTATTGAAAGTTTATATCCAAGAAAAAAACAGGCAGCAATTATCGGAACATTTGCATCCCACATCAACAACATGATAAAGGGCGTAGTTGATGGATTTGAATATAAATTGAAAATAAGATATGCTCACTTCCCTATGAAAATTAGTGTTAAAGGTAATGAAGTAATTATAGACAACTTTTTAGGTGAGAAACACCCAAGAAAAGCAAGAATTATGGAAGGAGTGAATGTCAAAGTGAGCGGTGAAGATATTATAGTTAGCGGAATAGATAAAGAAAAAACAGGACAGACCGCCGCAAACATTGAACAGGCAACAAGAGTTAAAGGAAGAGATACCAGAGTATTCCAAGACGGTATCTATATTGTAGAAAAAGCAGGGAAAGTGTTATAAGGTGGTTTCATGAGTAAAAAAAGGTTATTGAGATTAAAACTCAAAATGAAACAAAAAAAACCTGACTTTAAAAGGCAGGAATGGTTCAAGTGTAAAAGAATAGGCACAAGTTGGAGAAGACCCATAGGACTTCACAGTGGGATGAGAAAACAGTTGAAACACAGACCAGCTATTGTTAAGATAGGATACAGAGCTCCGGCTCTTGTAAGAGGATTGCATCCATCAGGTTTAGAAGATGTTCTCATCCATAATGTAAAAGAGTTGGAAGCATTAAATCCTGAAACACAAGGAGCTAGGGTGGCTTCAACTGTTGGCAGAAGAAAAAAGATAGAAATAGTAAAAAGAGCTAATGAATTAGGTATCAGATTATTAAATATTTCCAACGAGAAACAGGAAGAACTTTTAAATATTACTAAGGAAGTTTCAGAAGAGGAAATAAAAGAAGAAACCGAAAAAGAAACAGAAGAATAATATAATAATTTTATATATTTATTTATGTTAGGTGATATAATGGATATATCAACCCAGAGGAGAATTGCCGCAGATGTGCTGGACTGTGGTATTGATAGAGTATGGATTGACCCTGAAAATTTGGATAAGGTCAAAATGGCTATTACCAAAGATGACATCAGGATGTTAATTAAAGAAGGTATTATTGTAAAAAAACAGAAAAAAGGAATAAGCAGGGCTAGAACTCAGAAATTAAAAGAACAGAAAAGAAAAGGTAAAAGAAAAGGCCCAGGTTCAAGAAGAGGGGCAAAAGGCTCTAGAACTCCTAAAAAAAGAAAATGGATAAACACCATAAGGCCTTTGAGAAGTATGTTAAAGGAGCTCAGGGAAGATGAAACAATTGAAAGAAGCACATATAGAAAATTATATAGAATGGCAAAAGGTGGAGCATTCAGAAGTAAAAACCACATGAAGATGTATATGAAAGACCATGGGCTTCTTGCGGAATAAATAAAAAATCTTTTTAGATTTTTAAATTCGCTTTATTCCATATTAAAATTATATAGGAGGTATAATCATGGCACATAGTGCTAAATATAGGGTCCCTTTTAGAAGAAGAAGGGAAGGAAAAACGAATTATAGATTAAGATTAAAATTGCTTTTATCAAAAAAACCAAGATTGGTTGTTAGAAAATCTTTAAACAATATAGTAGCTCAGCTTGTAGCTTATGACGAGATTGGAGATAAAATATTGGTTTCAGCTCATTCAAGAGAGCTCGTAAAAATGGGATACAAAGGACACTGTGGAAACATACCCGCTGCATACTTAACAGGACTTTTACTGGGTAAAAAGGCACTTAAAGAAGGTTATGAAGAAGCAGTTCTTGATTTAGGATTGCAAAGTGCTACAAAAGGAGCAGCTGTTTTTGCTATATTGAAGGGAGCAGTTGATGCAGGAATGGATATACCACACAGTGATGACATTCTTCCAGAAGATGAGAGAATTAATGGTTCTCATGTAAAGCAATATGCCAAGCTCCTAAAAGAAGAAGATGAAGAAAAATACAAAAAACAGTTTTCAAAGTATTTAGAGAAAGGATTGAATCCTGAAAATTTGCCAGAACACTTTGAAGAAATAAAGGAGAAGGTTCTCAGTTTATAATTTGAGATATAAAGGTGAAATCATGGCAGCTGAAAAAAGATTTAATGTAGAAGCTTGGGAACCTAAAACCCAGGTAGGAAAAATGGTAAAAGAGGGGACCATTACTGATATGGATTATATTTTAGATAATGGTCTTCCTCTATTAGAGCCTGAAATTGTAGATGCATTACTTCCTGATATTACAGAACAGGTTTTAGATGTTTCACTTGTTCAGAGAATGCACAAATCAGGAAGAAGAGCAAGATTTAGAGCTACCGTTGCAGTAGGAAATAAAAACGGTTATGTTGGCGTAGGAATGGGTAAAGCAAAAGAAGTAGGGCCTGCAATTAGAAAAGCTATTGCTCATGCAAAATTATCATTGATTAGAATAAGATTAGGATGCGGTTCATGGGAATGCGGTTGTGGAGCACCTCATTCAATTCCATTTACTGCAAAAGGTTCCTGTGCAAGTGTAAAAATTGAGTTATTACCTGCACCAAGGGGAGTAGGTTTAGTGGCAGGAGATGTTGCAAAGGCAGTATTGGGTCTTGCAGGTATAAAAGATATCTGGACAAAAACATTTGGAGACACAAGAACAACATACAACTTTGCAATGGCTACATTTGATGCACTTAAAAACTTGAATTTTGTTAGATATCTGCCAGAACACAAAGAAACACTTGGAATTAACGAAGGTAAGGTATTGTAATTAATAATAAATTAATAAATAAATAATATTCTACCAATATTTTTAATAAAATAGGTGATGAAACATGGCTTACGCAGTTGTAAGGGTTAGAGGTAGCGTAGGTGTCAGAGGAGACATTGCAGATACCCTTAAAATGTTAAGATTACATAGGGTAAATCACTGTGTAATAGTTCCAAACACCGAGACATACAAAGGTATGATAAATAAGGTAAAGGATTATATTACCTACGGTGAAATAGATAAAGATACCCTTGTAAAATTGATATTGAAAAGAGGAAGATTGCCCGGAAATAAAAGACTAAATGAAGAAAAAGTTAAGGAATTGATGGATTTATCAGTAGAAGAGTTAGCTGAAAAAATCGTAAATGATGAAATCCTCTTAAAAAATACTCCATTGAAACCAGTATTTAGACTTCACCCTCCAAGAAAGGGATATGACAAAGCTGGTATTAAAAGACCTTTCTCAGTAGGCGGAGCTCTGGGGTACAGAGGAGATGAGATAAACACATTATTAGAGAAAATGATGTAAGCAATTACATTTAAGGTGATTGGATGATAAGAAAAAGTAGAAAAATCACAAAGTTAAGAGGAAGTAGAACCTGTGGATACGGTGCTGCTAAAAAGCACAGAGGCGCAGGTCATAGAGGAGGTAGAGGTTTGGCAGGAGGTCATAAACACAAATGGCTTCACATAGTCAAATACATGCCAGACCACTTTGGAAAATATGGATTTAAAAGACATCCAAGTTTGGTTAAAAAATTAAATACCATTAACTTGGGAGATATTGACGAATTAGTATCCAAAAACAAGGATGCATTTGAAGTTGAAGATGGAAAAATTGTTGTTGATGTAACAGCATTTGAATATGAAAAAGTTCTTGGAAAAGGTAAATTATCCTGTCCAATGATTATAAAAGCAGTGGAATTCTCAGAAGGAGCAAAAGAAAAAATAGAATCTGCTGGTGGAGAGTTTGTTGAATTGTAATTCAATTAAAACAAATCTTTTGATTATATTATTGCTCTTTCTTATTTTTAATAAATATGATGATGTTAGTCTAAATCTTACATCTAAAAACAATTTTAATGCATTTAAATATAATAATATTTTTTAATAAATATTCCTATTTTTTATAGTTTTTTATCAATAGTTATGTTTTTTATGTTTTATAGTTTTGGAATCGTGTATATGGATGATGGGATAAATAAAATTTATAATATGATAATGAAATAAAAATAATAAAGATAAACCAATAAGGTAAAATCGAAAAAATAAAAATTAATAAGTTGATAATTTCTTTATAGTGAACTACCCCGACCTTACGGACGGAGCTTCCTGCTTCCGACCCGTAGTCTCCACAGGCGTCACTTCGGACTGTCCCAGCCCTAGGCTACCTTTTCTTTTCGGTAGCAATAAATATTGTGGGAATAGTTATATAAATAATTTTCGGCTTTCATCCTCCCGTAGCGAAGCGGAGGGCTACAATTAGAAAAACCTTCGGTTTTTGTTGCTCGCTTACTTCGTAAGCGAAATCCGAAGGATTTTTGTTTAATCCCTTACGGAAGGGGACTTCTCGCCGAAATAAGTTAATAAGTTAAAATTTAATGATTTTATAAACAACAATCTTTATTAATTGTTATATATCTCATTAAAATAATAATAAGAAATATTTGGGAGTAAATTTCACTTATTTTTAATATTAAAAATACATGGTGATACATTTGGAGGAATTTCTTCATAAAATAAGACCTATACTTGAATATATCCCAGAAGTGAAGAGACCTGAAAGGGACATAACATTTAAAGAAAAGTTGAAATGGACAGGAATGGTTCTTGTATTGTATTTTATTATGGGAACAATTGATGTATATACAGGAGGAGCTCAGATTCCACCAGTCTTTGAATTCTGGCAAACTGTGACTGCATCTAAAATGGGAACATTGATTACATTAGGTATTGGGCCTATTGTTACCGCAGGAATTATCATGCAGCTTTTGGTCGGCTCTGAAATTATAAAATTGGATTTATCCATTCCAACCAATAGGGCAATGTTTCAGGGACTTCAAAAATTATTTGCAATATTTATGTGTTTCATAGAAGCCATAATGTTTGTTGGTGCAGGTGCATTTGGTCCATTATCGCCACTTCTAATGTTGGTATTGGTTCTTCAATTGGCAATAGGAGCCATACTCTTAATATATCTTGATGAGATAGTTTCAAGGTATGGTATTGGTTCAGGTATTGGTCTTTTCATTGCTGCGGGAGTTTCCCAAACAATATTCGTAGGGACTTTTGGTCCAGATGGATACCTGTGGAAATTCTTCAATGCCCTTATGCAAGGTTCTTTGGGAACTGCATTGGAATTCATACTGCCAATACTGGGAACAATAGTGGTATTCTTTATAGTAGTATATGCTGAAAGTATGAGGGTAGAGATTCCACTTGCACATGGAAGAGTAAGAGGTGCCGTAGGTAAATACCCTATAAAATTTGTATATGTATCAAACCTACCTGTTATTCTTACAGTAGCATTATTTGCAAATATCCAATTATGGGGCATGTTCCTTGAAAAAATGGGATTCCCAATATTGGGACATTATGTAAATGGTAGGGCAGCAGATGGTTTAGCATATTATTTCTCCACACCTTATGGATTAACAAGCGTAATTTCTGACCCATTACATGCCATATTTTACACAATAATGATGATGGTATTTTGTGTAATTTTTGGGATATTCTGGGTTGAAACATCAGGTCTTGATGCAAAATCTATGGCAAAAAGACTTGGAAGTCTTGACATGGCAATTAAAGGATTTAGAAAAAGCACAAAATCTATAGAGCAGAGATTAAAAAGATATATAAAACCTATTACTGTTATGAGCTCAGTATTTATAGGACTACTTGCAGCAGGTGCTAATTTCACAGGAGCTCTTGGTGGAGGAACTGGGGTTTTGCTTACAGTTTCCATAGTTTATAGAATGTATGAACAGCTTGTTCAAGAACAGGTTTCAGAGTTGCATCCTGCACTTGCAAAGTTGTTAAAAAAATAGGATAGGAAATGATTGATAAAAATAAAATAATTAAAAATAAAAAAATAAATAAATTAATTAATAATTAATTATTCTATTGAATAAAACCGCCAATATCCCAAAAAATATAGATATACTCCACAATACAATTACAATATTATACTCTTTCATAGGTTTTTTCTTTAATATAATTCTGGGAAGTGATAAATAGCCACCTTTAACATGGAGCTTCCCATCTTCTCCCAATACTGTTGGAGTATGGTTTTCTCTCTTAGTGACTCCTGCTGAATAATATTTCAGAAAAGCATCAATAATATATGGTAGCATAATGATAATGAATTCTAAAATAACATTTCTCCATATAGCTATTGTAGCTAAAAATGCTCCAATAGATAATGTCCCAACATCCCCTGGGAATATCTTTGCAGGGTATCTATTGAGTATGAAAAATCCAAAATATGACGATAAAAATATCATAACAATCTCAAAACCATAATAATCTCCATTTAACAGCAAAACAATACCTAAAAAAAATGCTGAAATCACACCTAAACCTATTTCTAATCCATTAAATCCAGCCAACATATTTGTTAGATTTGAAGATATCGATATGGCTAAAACAAGTAGTATTATCTTAAATATGTTAAAACCAAATAATAAATAACCTATGGGAATACCAATTAATCCAAGCAGTATAAGCTTTTTATAAGGAGATAATTTATATAAATCATCATATATGCCTATGATTCCAGACATTAATAAAACCGATGATATTATGGGGTTAAAAATAGATATTATCAGAGCGCTTAAAGATACAGGGACAATTCCCCCCATTTCAGGCACTTTGGTTTTTTCTCTCTTGTGTAAATCAATACCGTATTTGTAATTAATCATCTTAGAGATATAAATTCTTGTGAAAATGTATGAGCATATAAAACATAATAAACATAAAACACCTAAAAAATAAATATTTAAACAATGTTCAAGCATTTTTTCACCCTTAATAATCCTAACCAATAATATTAAACTTTTTCGGCGAATATTTTAAAGTATGTGTACCATATATCAATAAATATTAAATTCATAAACTATTTATAAATATATTATTTTAATATGAAATATGCATCTCTAACTATTAATAATATGATAATATAACAATATTGGAGGCATAATATGGGGAATTTAATAAATAAAATCTCTGAGCTCTTTAACAAACATAAATACATAAAACTATTTTTAATAGTTTTGGTTATAGGGCTCATAAGCTTTCAGCTAAGAGCTCAGCCAGCAGATATGGGATTTACAGATAACCCACAATTGAAAAGTATGTTCGCAGATGAACATGGAAGAATGTATTTGGTGGCATTAGACCCTTATTACTATCTAAGATTAACTGAAAATTACTATTATCATGGATATCTTGGGGAAACACTAAAAGAAGTTAATGGAAAATTGGTGCCTTATGATACCTGTCAGTATGCACCACCAGGACATCCAATAACAGAACCAGTTCCTGTAATATGTTTAACCACAATTGCAATATACGATATATGGCATTCGTATGATGCTACTGTAACCTTAATGAATGCAGCATATTGGGTTCCTGCTATAATGGGTATATTGTTGGGAATTCCTGTATTTTTCATAGTTAGAAGAACCACATTAAGCAATATTGGAGGAATTGTAGGGGCATTAACGATAATATCAAGTCCTGCACTATTGTATAAAACTTCAGCAGGTTTTGCAGACACCCCAATATTTGAGGTTTTGCCCATATTATTTATAGTATGGTTTATTATGGAGGCCATACATCACCAGGAAAACCTAAAAAAATCCTTAATATTTGCCACATTGGCAACAATAGTTATGGCATTGGCTCCGAGAATGTGGGCAGGTTGGTGGTATGGATACGATATTGTAAGTGGATTTTTAGTTATATATTTGATATATAGTTATATCATCAAAAATAGTTATAAAAAAACTGTTGTTGTAGAAGTTGGAAACATAAAAAATATACTTTCCATTATAGGTATATTTACTGCGGGCGGAGTTCTACTGATATCTGCTATATATGGAATAAATAATTTCATAAATGGAGCTCTTGCACCCATTGGCTTTACAACAATAAAGGCAGTTTCCCATGCATCAGGATGGCCAAATGTATATACGACTGTATCGGAGCTCGCCACTCCATCTATCAATGATATTATAAGTGGCTCACTTGGTAATGCATATCTCTTTGTATTGGGTATAATTGGTGCTTTACTGTCATTCATTTCAATGAGATACAAGGAGATGAGTATTAAATTTGATGCAAAATATGCTATATTATTAACACTTTGGTTATTTGCAACATTCTATGCAGCTACAAAAGGTGTTAGGTTTATAGGTTTGATGGTTCCGCCATTATCCATAGGTGTAGGTATATTTGCTGGACAGATGGCAAATATAATAAAAAGAAGAAACGATGATTTAACAAAATGGACATTATACCCAATAATTGGTATTTTATTTTTGGTGGCACTCAAAATTACAGCACAAAAGATACCTAAGATATTGATACCTACAACCTATGTGCCTATTGCAGAATATATTATGATTTTAACTATTGCAATACTTGCAGTGTATAAGATAATTGATATAATCTCTTCAAATAAAGAGATGCAAATAAAAAAGACTATCAGTATATTGCTTGCATTAACTTTGGTTCTTCCACCGCTTGCAAATGCAGTGCCACTGAGCTCGGCACCAACATTGAATAATGGGTGGTTGGAGAGTTTAAATTGGATAAAAACAGAAACTCCAAATAACTCTGTAATCACCTGTTGGTGGGATAATGGGCATATTTATACCTGGGCTACAAGAAAAATGGTAACATTTGATGGAGGTAGCCAAAACTCACCAAGGGCATACTGGGTTGGAAGAGCATTTTCCACATCAGATGAAAATCTTTCCATTGGAATACTTAGAATGCTTGCCACCAGTGGAGATAGTGCATTTGAAGAAAATAGTATTTTAATGAATAAAACAAACCACAGCGTGGCTAAAACTGTAAAGATATTGAATGAGATATTGCCTCTGGATAGAACCGATGCATATACGGTATTAACCAACAAATATGGACTAACAGGTAAAGAAGCATATAATGTATTAAATGCAACTCATCCAGAACATCCAAATCCTGATTATTTAATTACATACAATAGAATGACAGACATTGCTCCAGTTTGGAGTATGTTTGGTATGTGGAACTTCAATCTTTCACCAAATACACCGGATGATAAAAGAGAAAAAGGATATTATCAAAAATTAAGAGGAGAAGGATTTTTAACTAATGGAACACTTGTTATAAGAGTCCCACTACAAAAAACAAAGGATTATATGGTTATGAATCTTATCATGGTAAAAAATTCAACCATGGCAAGTTATGATATTACATACAACACCAAAACAAATACATTGATAAGTGAAAATATCACAGGATTCCATAAGGTAATTGTTAAGGATGAAAATAATATTTATGAAGATACATACAATAAAAATGGGGTTATGAGCGAAATTGTTAGGTTGGAACCAGTAGGAAATGGTCAGTATTATGCCTATGTATGGATATCAACAAGAAATCTCGAAGATAGCGTATATACAAAGCTTCATTTCCTTGATGGATATGGTTTAAAACATATAAAATTGGTTAAAGCATCCTTAGACCCTACAAACTATGGAATTCAGCCAGGATTTAAGGTTTATAAGGTAGATTATGGAAATAAATATTTAAATTAAATAATAAATAACTAAATAAAAAATTATTAAATAAATAATAAAATAATTAATTTTTATTTTTATACACCATTTAAATTATTTTAAAATTATTTTTTATATTATACTTTTATATTATAATTTATACTTTTTTAGGTGATTTAATGACTGTTGAAGTTTTAAGAGTGGGTCATAGAGGAGAACGAGATAAGAGAATTTCTACACATGTGGCATTAACTGCACGAGCTCTGGGTGCGGATAGGATATTATTTATCTGTGATGATAATCATGTAAGAGAAAGTGTAAATAGAATAGTGGAAAACTGGGGTGGAGATTTTAAATTTGAAGTAATAGATTCATGGAAATCTTATATAAAAAGATTTAAAGAAAATAATGGAGTTGTAGTCCATTTAACCATGTATGGTGAAAATATAAATGAGGCAATAAATAACATCAAGGAGGATATAAACACAGGCAAAAATATTTTAATAATAATCGGTGCAGAAAAGGTTCCAAAAGAAGCCTATGAGTTGGCAGATTATAACATATCTATTGGAAATCAACCACACTCAGAAGTTGCAGCAATTGCCATATTTTTAGATAGGCTGTTTGAAGGAAAAACGCTTTATAGAGATTATAAAGATGCAAAAATAAAGGTCATGCCTTCAAAAAAAGAAAAGGTTGTAATAACTGAAAAAAAATAATTAAAAATTAAAAAAGATAAAATAAAATGATAAATAATAACTAAATTAAAAGATAAATGATAAAGTATAATAATAAATAGTCCATATAAAATAATCTTTTTTTGATAATATGCATCATAATGGTGAAAATAATGATATTGAGTGATAGAGATATTCTTGAATATGTAGAATCGGGTAAATTATTTATTGAACCATTTAATATGGATTTTGTTGGGCCGTGTTCTTATGATGTTACACTTGGAGATGAGTTTATCGTATATAACGATGAGGTTTATGATTTAAAGGAAAAGCTTAACCACGAAAAATTTAAAATAAAAAATTCAATAATGGTATGTCCACTATATCATAAATTAGATGATGATATAATAGATTATTATAAGGAAACATATAAAGTAGATACTGTGGTTGATGGAGGATTACTTGGAACTACAAATGAATATATAAAATTATCAAATGATGTATGTGCTCAGTATCAGGGTAGGAGTTCCTTTGGAAGGGTATTTTTACAATCTCATCAAACAGCAGGATGGATTGATGCCGGATTTATGGGGAAAATTACATTGGAGATTGTGGCTTATGATAAACCAGTAATACTCTATAAAAATCAAAGGATTGGACAGTTGATATTTACCAAAACACTTAGTCCTGCAAATGTAGGTTACTGTGATAGGGTGAGCTCTAAATATGGAGGTCAGGATTCTGTAATGCCATCATTAATATGTAAAGAGCTAAATGCTTTAAAAAAGTAATATTAATAAAAATAGGTTGTTAATCATAATACTAAATACTCTAAGATAAAAATAATATAATAATAAAAAATAACAATATGATAATAATAAAATAATAAATAAAATAGTGAAATAATAAAGAAATTAAAAATGAATATATAATAATATAAATAAAAATAAAAAAAGAAACGATTAAAAAATTAAATAAAAAAGATGATATTATGTATGTTCCAGAAGAAATTATAGAAACTATTAGAATGATAGAGCATGAGAATTTAGATATTAGAGCAACTACAATGGGTATAAATTTAAGGGATTGTGCCTGTGAAGATATAGATACCTTAAAGGAAAATATATATAACAAAATCACAACAAACGCAGAGAATCTCGTAGAAACTGCTGAGAGAATATCTAAAAAATACGGTATTCCAATAGTTACAAAGAGGGTTTCAGTTACGCCAATTGGTTCTATTATTGGAAGTGCCATAAAAAACATGGATAAAGAGGAAGCAATTAAGGCATGTGTAGAAGTCGGGAAGACACTTGATAATGCTGCAAAGGATATAAATATAGATTTTATTGGAGGCTATTCTGCACTTGTTCAAAAGGGCATCACAAGAAGCGAAGCAATGTTAATTGATTCCATACCATATATGATGAAGGAAACCGATACCGTATGTTCATCGGTAAATGTTGCCACAACAAAAGCTGGAATAAACATGGATGCCGTTAAAAGAATGGGGGAAGTAATAAAGAAAACCTCTGAAATGACAAAAGATGCATTGGGATGTGCAAAACTTGTTGTATTTGCAAATGCTCCTGAGGATAATCCATTTATGGCTGGGGCATTCCATGGAGTTGGAGAAGGAGACGCCGTAATAAATGTTGGAGTTTCAGGACCTGGTGTTGTAAGGTCAGCTATTGAAAAACTCAAAGGTGCTGATATAGGAACAGTATGCAACGAGATTAAAAAAACTGCATTTAAAATCACAAGAGTGGGTGAGCTCATAGGAAGAGAAGTATCAAAAGAATTAAATGTTCCATTTGGAATTGTGGATTTATCCCTTGCACCAACTCCTGCTGAGGGGGACAGTATAGCTAATATTTTGGAGGCTATTGGCCTTGAAAGATGTGGAACACACGGAACAACCGCTGCATTAGCTTTATTAAACGATGCCGTTAAAAAAGGTGGAGCTATGGCAGCAAGCTATGTAGGGGGATTAAGCGGTTCATTTATCCCAGTTAGTGAAGATGCAGGGATGATAAGGGCTGTTGAGGATGGTGCATTGCGATTAGAAAAACTTGAAGCCATGACCTGTGTATGTTCCGTAGGTCTCGATATGATAGCGATACCTGGAAAAACTCCTGCTTCAACAATATCTGCAATAATAGCCGATGAAATGGCAATAGGTGTAATCAACAAAAAAACCACAGCAGTTAGAATTATACCAGTTCCAAATAAGGATGTTGGAGACTATGTGGAATATGGTGGATTGTTGGGAAGAGCTCCGATTATGCCTGTAAATGAATATTCATCGGAAGAATTTATAAACAGAGGAGGAAGAATACCTTCACCATTACAATCTATGCTGAATTAAAAAAGAAAATATATTTATATACTAAACATAAAATATTATTATTAAATAAAATAATAAAGAATAAAATAATATGATGTGGTAATATGGCTAGAAAAAATGAAGATGTTGGACTTAGCACAAGTGCAGGGCTTGTTAGATATATGGATGAAGATATATCTAAAATTAAAATAGCTCCTGAGAAAGTTCTTGGCATTACCGTTGCAATAATGGTTTTAGAGGCTATTTTAAACTACGGCATATTTATCTAAACTTAATTTTTTAGCATATTTTATTATTAAATAATTATTTTATTGAATATTTTTTTTAATTTATAGCTTTTCTATATATTATCAATATATTTTTATCGAGCTCAGTAGATTTAAAGTTATAGTTCTCGACATAAGGATAATTAACATATTTTTTCAGTTTTTTTCCAAGAGCTCCTGTGAGTATAAATTTAATATTACTTTTATTTTTATATTTATTAATAATATTTGATAATCTTCTTACATTTAGCTCTTCGCATGTGCATCCAAAGTCTCCTCCAATTATTACAATTCCATCAAAAATCTCTGAAAAATCTTTAATGGCATAATCAATAGATTTAACATTAAGACCAGGGTTTATATTTTCAATCATATAGCGGTTATTTATCTCTTTGATATTCATTCTATTTTTTATTTCAAAAGTTTTTATTTTATCGATAATATATTCACAATTAACAAAATTTTTACATATATTTAAAGCAAATAGAGAATCTTCTATATAATGAGCTCCGAATATGTATTTACTAAACTCGATGATTTTGTTATTATATTTATATTTTAGAGGATATTTTGATATAATTTCAGCATCTTCTGGGCTTATGGCAGTTAATTTTTTTAAATTATCATTATTCTTATTATCAACATACTTATTATCAATATATTTATATTTAATATTATTATTAACTAAATCAAGATTATTATTATCATAACCGTAATTATCTAAAATATTTTTATTGATGTATATCCTATCGGCGTTTTTTAAAGTGTATAATTTGGCATTAAGTGCGTTTCGTCTGCCTTTACCGATAGGGTAGTTTTCAACGACATTTGTAAGAGCTCCGTATTTGCATGAGGTAATTCCCAATGATACTTCAAATATAAATAAATTGTATAAATCAAGTTTATTTTCTTCATTTAATCTATTAATATGATTTAATACCGAAACTGGGGTGATAGAACCACTATTACTATTATTTAGAAATATATTATATTCATCCTTTAATATATAATATAGGAGCTCCGTTGTTGTGGTTTTTCCTTTTACACCTGTAATCTCTATGAACTTTTTATGTATATTTCCATATTTTTTATATAGGAGCTCAGAGATAGCATCATGAAAGGAGATAAAATTACAGTCAATTGGGCAGTGTATTGGAGCAATGATATTATCGTATTTTTCAAAATCTGGTTTTTCTTTTGATGATATTAAATTTATATGTTCCATAGAATAATTTAAATTTTTTAAAATATCTTTATCCTTTTCCAATTTCCCGTAGATGTCCCAAACAGATACATTATATCCTAAGTTAATATATTCTTTTGCAATATCCAATGCACCATGATTTACATCGATTATAAGCATAATCTCTCCAATTTTATTTCTTTAATTAATTATTTTATTATTTTATTTTATCACATTACATTTTATTATTTTATTATTATCATATTGTTTTTTATTATTATATATTATAACCTTTTAATTTATTATTTTTCAATCCTTTGGAGCAATTTCTTTGGGTATGTTGATAGGCTATTTTTTAGTTCTATTTCAGTCATACCACATCCCAAACCAACCATTTTTGCAAAATCGATATCTATTAAATCAGAAGGTGCATGGGTATCGGTATTTATCAATGTTGGAATATCGTATTTCCTTGCAATGTTTAAAACATGTCCATTTGTTAAAGAATGCCCATTTCTTGAAGTAATTTCTAAAAATATATTATTATTTTCCTTAATATTTTGAGCAGTTTCATCATCTATTAATCCAGGATGCGCCAATATATCCACATCTTCGGATAATGATGTGTAGTAGTTTGTTTTTTCTTCAACAGGTTCTACGATTGTTTCACCATGAACAACCACGATTTCAGCACCAATATCCTTGCATTTTTTAGCCATCTTTGGTATGGATTTTGCAGGAATATGGGTGAGCTCTATACCTACTATAAGTTGGATGTCCCAGTAATTTTTCAATTCTTCTTTTGCAAGGGTGGTTTTATATATGAGCTCCTTATAATTGCTGGCATCGCCATGGTCTGTAATTGCTATTGCCTTATGGTTCAAAACTTTTGCCCTTCTTACGAGCTCGGATGGTATTAACTCCCCGTCGCTAAAAACTGTATGCGTATGGAAGTCATATCTAAATCTCAAATTATCACCAATCTATTTTATAATGTTAATAACTTAAATAATTAAATAATAAATAAAAATAGAAACAAAAATAAAAATAAAAAGTCATATATATTATTTTTAACGATTAAGTTTTAACTATTTAATTTATATTATTTATGCGATTTATTTATATTATATAATATTGCAAATATAATCTTAAATATAAATTATAATTATATAACATCATATAAAAATATATAAATCAGATGTATCTTAAAAATAAAACGGTGAAAGATATGTATAAAATATGTGTAATTGAAGGAGATGGAATAGGAAGAGAAGTAGTTCCAGCAACAGTTAATGTTTTAAAAGCCACAGGCGTTGATTTTGAATTTGTTCATGCTGAGGCAGGAGATGAGGTTTTTGAAAAAACTGGCGTAGCACTTCCAGAAGAAACCATAAACACTGCAAAAGAATGTGATGCAGTATTATTTGGTGCAGCAGGGGAGACCGCAGCTGATGTAATTGTAAAATTAAGAAAAATATTAAATACCTATGCAAATGTTAGACCTGTTAAGGCTTATAAGGGAATAAACTGCTTAAAGGACAATATCGATTATGTAATAGTTAGGGAAAATACAGAAGGATTATACAAAGGTATAGAGGCAGAAATAACCGATGGAGTATATACGGCAACAAGGGTAATCACAAGAGAAGCCTGTGAAAAAATATTTAAATTCGCCTTTGAGATGGCAAAGGACAGAAAAAAACAAGGTAAAGAAGGAAAGGTTACATGCACACATAAGGCAAATGTTTTAAAATTATCAGATGGGGCATTTAAAAGTATATTCTACGAAGTTGCAAAGAATTATCCAGAGATAAAAACAAACGACTTCTATATAGATGCTATGAATATGTATGCAGTATTAAGACCTGAAACCTTTGATGTTGTTGTTACCTCAAATTTATTTGGTGATATATTATCAGATGGTGCAGCAGGAACAGTGGGAGGTCTTGGAATGGCTCCTTCTGCAAATATTGGGGATGAATATGGATTATTTGAACCTGTCCATGGTTCAGCACCAGATATTGCTGGAAAAGGCATAGCAAATCCAACAGCAACAATATTAACAGGAGTTTTAATGCTGAGATATTTGGGAGAAAATAAAGCTGCTGATAGGGTAGAAAAAGCACTTGAAGAGGTTCTTGAAAACAAATTAACAACACCGGATTTAGGGGGCACATTAACAACATTTGAGATGGCAGAAGAAGTTGCTAAAAGAGTGTAAATACTTTAATATATTAAATATTAATTTTTTAAAGAATTTTTAAATATTCATTTTTAACTAAACAAGTAATTAATTATTAAAAAATATAATTATAATTACAGCATAATTTAGATAGATAATTAAGATAAATAAATACAGTGGATGTAGTGATACAATGGATATAAATATCGACGAAATATTAAAAAAAGAACCAATATATAGTGGAAAGGCAAAATCAATATATAAAATAGATGATGATAAGGTTTTAATTAAATTTAGAGATGATATTACAGCAGGAAATGGTGCAAAGCACGATGTGAAAAAAGGAAAAGGGCACTTAAATGCTTTAATATCTTCAAAATTATTTAAACTGTTAAATGAAAATGGGATACCTACTCATTTTTTAGAATATATTGAACCAACCCACATAATTGCTAAAAATGTAAAAATTATACCAATTGAGGTAATAGTTAGAAATATTGCAGCAGGAAGTTTGTGCAGAAGATACCCCTTTGAGGAGGGTAAAGAATTAACAACCCCTATTGTGCAGTTTGATTATAAAAACGACAACTATGGAGACCCAATGTTAAACAATGACATAGCTCTTGCTTTAAATATTGCAACAGAAGAGGAATTAAAAGAACTAAAAAAATTGGCACTAAATGTAAATGAAATATTGAAAAAATTCTTTGATGAAAAAGGCATAATTCTTGTAGATTTCAAAATCGAAATTGGAAGAACAAAAGATGGGAAATTGGTAGTTGCAGATGAGATAAGTCCTGACACCATGAGATTATGGGACAAAGAAACAAAAGATGTTCTTGATAAGGATGTTTATAGGAAAGACATGGGAGATGTTGTTAGAAAATACGAAGTTGTAGCAAAAAGAATAGGTTGCATAGATTAAGGATAATTAAGGAGGAGTCAATATTATGTATAAAGCAACGATTATAATCAAATTAAAAAAGGGAGTTTTAAACCCCGAGGGTAGAACAGTTTTGAGAGCTCTAAACTTTTTAGGATATAATGAGGTAAAGGATGCAAAAACTTTTAAATGTATAGAGCTCATGGTCGAAGGGGATGATGAACATAAGGTGATGGAAAGAGTAGAAGAAATGTGTAAAAAGCTATTGGCAAATCCCGTGATTCATGATTATGATATTAAAATAGAAAAGATGTAACTTAGTATGGATATTGTTGGATTTAGGTAAATTCTATTCTATTCTTTCTATACTGTAAAATCTCCAATTTTATTATATATTTTTTATTCTAATAAAAATCATCCATATTATCTATTTTATATTTTTATTTTAAGATATAATATCATAATTTTTCAAGCTAACATTTATATATTTAGTTATATGATATTAACTTAAATTATATATATTTGAAAATGATAAATGATGATAAATAATTATAATTATTAAAAATTACATATAATATATTAAATCGTGAGAACATGACCACCCATATAATAAATATAGGCTACCATATAGAGCATGTATATAAACCAATTGCCGAATTTGGAGCAAAAAAGGTTATAATAATATATGCAAAAGACAATGAAGATTATCTTACAGAAGAAGACCATAAAATAATAGATGACGCAGTTAAAAAGGCAGAAGATTTATGCAATATGCTCGGCATTGAACATGAAAAAGTAAAAGTAAATGGCATTGAATTTGAAAAAAATGTAGAAATATTTAGGGAAATTATAAAAAAAGAAGAAGATAATAATATTATTGTAAATTTAACTGGTGGAAGGAAGATAACTTCTTTTGCGTTGTTGTATGCCTCTCTTTATGAATTTCATAAAATTAACAAAATTGTGTATGTCCATGATAAAAGAATAATAGAATTTCCAAAAATAGCACATCCATATAATTTAACAAAATTTGAGCGGAAAATACTGGCTTCATTAAATGAAGGAGAAAAGACAATTACTGATTTAGCAAAGGAATTTGATGTATCACTTCCTGCAATTATTAAATATGTAAATTCCTTAGAACAGAAAAAACTGGTAAAAACATATAAAATAGGAAGAAAGAGAATTGTAAATATAGTTTAAAATTTTTTTTAATTTTTTAAAATCATTAAATTCTTTTTTTATAAAACTAGCTAAAATTTTAAATATTATATTTTTTAGAAGAAAAATAAAAAAATTTAACATATTATTTTTTAGAGGAATTAATTATTAATATGAAATAAGATATAAAAAATATACTATTAAAAAAATTTAGGTGGCATTATGGCATCAATAATGGAAGAAGGAAATATTATAGTAATAAAAGATAAAAAAGTAGCAGATAAATTTTTGAAGGATTTAATTGAAACACCCACAGGAGATATACCAGAATATAGAATTAAAAGAATAAATAGGTTAGTTGAAGAGGGTAAGAGATGGGCAAAACAAATGAAATTATAATTTTCCCTTAAAATATTTTAAAAGTTTAAGATAAGAAAAAAGTAAATATTAATCTTTTTTTACACCAAATAATAATCAAATAATTTAAGTTTTTAATTCATCATTATATATTGCATTACACCCTCCTAGAAAAAATAAAAGTCAAGAGGGTAAATAAGGTATAAATTATATATTTGGTGAAAAATTATGAGCTATAAAAAACCAAAGAAATATAAAGAGAATTAAAAATCATAGGGTAAGAAAAATAAAATATGTTGATTATGATGAGCTCCCAACATGGATAAGAAGGGCAGAGGATAGGATAAATAAAATGAGTCATGAAGAATTTTGCGATGAGATGGTAAAATTTGGAACAGAGGCAAAAAAAGCAGGAGGAGTTGTAAATTTAATTTTTAAAGACATGCAGTAATATTACAACTAATTATAAGTGTTTATAACACATTAATGTATAAATTATATTGATATATTTGAATAATAAGAAAGAAATAAAAGGACTTAGATAGGGGGACTATGTAAGGTAAGGGGACTAAAAAAATCAAAAAAAATTTATATAAAAAAAGACCAAATAACTCTTAAAATCGTTAAAAAAGTAAAAGGGCCGGGACCGGGAATTGAACCCGGGTCAGGGGATCCACAGTCCCCCAGGATAGCCACTACCCTACCCCGGCCACAGTGAAATGTAATTTATTTTATGTAGGGCATATATCATTATAAGTCCTATCCCTACCCCATATAAATAGTGCAGGGGCAGGGATTTGAACCCTGGAACCACTACTGGACAGGATTCTAAGTCCTGCGTCTTTGGCCAGGCTCGACAACCCCTGCATAGAGAATTAAAGTGCTCCAGCCGGGATTTGAACCCGAGTCGCGGGCTCGAAAGGCCCGCATGATTGGCCGGACTACACCACTGGAGCATTACTAATATGGGACCGAAGGGATTTGAACCCTTGACCACTCGGTTATGAGCCGAGCGCTCCAACCAGGCTGAGCTACGGTCCCATAATCTATAATATAACTGTATAATAATATCATATAAAAAAATGGCGCCCCCAGCAGGACTCGAACCTGCGACCTACGGATTAACAGTCCGTCGCTCTACCTACTAAGCTATGGGGGCTCTTGCTATTTATCTTGTTTGCACAATAACAATTAAACTTCTACTATATAAACTTTTCGGCGAAAAGTATATATATGATGAATACATTGTTTAGTTTGGAATTGTAAGCGATATTGCCGTGGTAGTTCAGCCCGGGAGAACGCTGGACTGAAGATCCAGTTGTCGGGTGTTCGAATCACCCCCACGGCATATTTATTTTGAACATATTAATTCATATATTTAAATTTAAAAATTAGTTTAAATCTCTATTTTTAGATATTTTTGATAAAAATAATTTTGATAATTTTAGTTAAAAAAGGCATGAAGCTTAAAGTTTTTCTTCAATCATGCCTTCTATATCCAAATATTTTTTCCTTAATTTTTCTTTCATCTCGTTATTTACATTCCATTTTTCTCTTTCTATTGCCTCCAATAATCGTTCTGTAATATTCATTAAAGCATAAGGATTATTCTCCTTAAAAAATTCTTCCATTTCTTTGTCAAACACATATTTTTCAGCTATTTTTTCATACATCCAATCATCAATTATATTGGATGTGCAATCCCATGCAAACATATGGTCAATATATTTTGAGAAATCTCCCGCTCCTTTATACCCATGTTTTTTCAGACCTTCAATCCATTTTGGATTTAATATTTTTGTTCTAAATATCTGCTTTCCTTCCTCTTTTAGATGTTTTGTTTTTATTTTATTTGGATTTGATGTATCTCCAATATAACTTTTCGGCTGTTTTTTGGAGTAATGAGTAACAGCTGCAATAAGTCCTCCATGATAACTGTTAAAATCGTCCCCTTCAAAGATGTCCCATTCCTGAGAATCTTCATTTTTAACCGTTAATTCTATCTTTGACAGTCGATTTACGAACTCCTTTTTTGCATCAATTCCGTAGATATTTTTACCGTAGGCATAGCCACCCCATTCAACAAATACCTTTGCTAAATCTTCAATTGATTCCCAGTTCTTTTCATCAATCAAATTGGCTACCCCTGCACCATAAGTGCCGGGCTTATCGCTAAATATCCTATATAAACTCGTTTCTCTTGCAATTTTCTCATCAATACCGTTTTTTAATTTTTCCTCAACATCCTGTTTATAATGCTTTTTAATATAATTCATTTCGTCGGGCTCATTAAGATTTGCCACTTTTCTAACTGCATCATCGATTAAATCAATAACCTGTGGAAATGTATCCCTAAACAAACCACTTACTCTTAATGTTAAATCTATTCTTGGGCGTCTGAGCTCACTTAGTGGTATTACCTCAGTGCCTATTACCCTCCCCATTTTGTTCCAAATAGGTTTAACTCCCAAAAGATATAAAATCTCCCCAATATCATCCCCTTTGGTCCTCA
This sequence comes from Methanothermococcus okinawensis IH1, assembly GCF_000179575.2. NCBI lineage: Archaea > Methanobacteriati > Methanobacteriota > Methanococci > Methanococcales > Methanococcaceae > Methanothermococcus > Methanothermococcus okinawensis. The sequence continues at coordinate 821,038 of NC_015636.1, forward strand.
TCGTTGGAGAACCCCATACTATAACTCCCAAATATTCTGGATATTTGCCTTCTTCGTCTAAATATTTATTAACTAAATCATCTGCAAGCCTCTTCCCCATTTCATAGGCGGTTTTTGTAGGTATTTCCTGTGGATTGCATGAGTAAAAGTTTCTTCCAGTTGGAAGGCAATTTATGTCTTTTGTCGGAGCTCCGGCTATTCTTGGTGGAACATACTTACCTTCCAATGCATCAACAGCATGTTTTATCTCATCATCTACTCTCATCAAGCTTTTGTAGATAATAGATACTGTTTTTAAAATTTCCTTTAAATTAGAGTTTATTTTAATGGTTTTTAGGTTTTTTATTTCATTCTCATTAAAATCGTATTTTTTATATTCATTAAGTAGATTTATGGCAATTTCGTTTATTTTATCAATAATTTTGTGATTTTGCCCCATATTTTCGTTTAATTTATCCCAATCATAACCCAATATATTGGAAATTATCTCTAAATAATTAAATTGATACCTAATTATCATAAAAATCATATTTATTAATTTATCATCACAAAGTGGAACGCCCATTATATGCAGTCCTTCATTTATTTGTCTATTTTTTAATTCCTCCAAATAATCATGGATTTTATTTAAAAGATTTTCAAAATTGGTATTGTCCATTTTTTTATTTATTGTATTTCCATCCATTAAATCCTCATCAAGTTTTAACTCCTTAATTTTATTCAATATATTTTTCTTTAAAAAGTCTTTTTTTTCTACTCCTTCTACTTCATAATATTCATCTATATCCTTTTCTAATTCAGATAATTCAGCGTATAAATCTGATATTGTCATAGGTGGAATTAAATGACTTATAATTGTTGCATAACTTCTTCTCTTTGCCTGTGTTCCCTCTCCTGGATTATTTACAATGTAGGGATATATATTTGGGAGCTCCATATTTACATCTGGATAGCAATCTCTTGAAAGACCTACACATTTTCCTGGAAGCCATTCCAAATTGCCATGTTTTCCTATATGCATAACTGCATCTGCTTTAAAAACATTTTTAATCCATTTATAAAATGCAATGTAATAATGTGGCGGAGATAAGTCGGGAGAGTGGTATATTGCAGATGGATTTTCCCCAAAACCTCTTGGTGCTTGAACAGATATAAAGATATTTCCATTTATAATTCCGGGAATAATTAATTTACCATCAAAATTCATTACATCTCCTGGAATTTCGCCCCAATCTTTTATTAATTCATATTTTACCTTTTCCGATAGATTGTTAAACCATTTTTCATAATCCTCTTTTTTTACATTTCCTACGGCTTTTTTTATGAGTTCCTCTGTTAAGAATCTTTTATCGTTTGTAGCATAGTTCAGCATATGTTTTATTAAATCTGTTCCATTTTTATATAAATCTGGATTTACATCAAATCCTCTGTTTTTTAGTTCTTTTAAAATATTTAAAACACTTTCTGGACTATCTAAACCAAAAGCACTTGCTATTTTATCGTTTCTTGGTGGATAGTTATGGAATATTATTGCTATTCTTTTATCTTTATTTTCTTTTAATTTTAAATTGGCATACTTTAAAGATAAATCAACAATCTTTTCTACTCTATCTTTTATTGATTTATATTTTATAATAGGAGCTCCTACTTCTCCATCTTTTATTTTTTCTTTTCCACCTATTGGAAAATGTATTATAGTCCCATCAAATTCAGGCATAGCCATTCCAATTACTAAATCAATTGGATTTATTCCTGCTATTGATTTTTTCCAGTCCTCAATATATCCTGTGGATACAATTGCCTGCAATATTGGAACATTGAGTTTTTTTAAGAATTCTGGTTCATCCTTTAATAAATCTGGTTTAACACCCATCGACAAGGTGAATAATGTTGTATTAATTAAACTGTGGATAATTGGCTTGTTATTTTTATAAAAGAATTTTTCAAAGGTTTTTAGTGTTCCAATAGCACCCAATTCATTTTCTAAATGTGATGTAAATACGGCAATAGGTAGAGCTCCTTTATCCTCTATTATATTTATTAAATCATCTACATAATCTACATTATTTGCAATAAACCAATTTCTGTAAAATAGTATTCCAATAACTGGTTTATAATTATGTTTATAATTGTTATTTATTTGTATTTCTTTTCCATTTTTAATTAGATAGTTGATATAATCATCAAGAGTCTCAAAATATTTGTTTTTATAATAAATACCCTGCCATGGCATGAGTTTTGGTTCTTCATATTTTATATTTGAATTTAAGTTTCCAAAGGTATTTGCTAAATATAAAAGGAGATTTTTGTAATTTTCAACACCTTCATATCCTAAATATTTAATAACCTTTAATTTAACATCACTGCTAACTGTTGTAGCTTCATCTAAATCTGGATGAATCTCATTTAAGGTAGGTAGAGGTAAAAATGGGATATCATTTTTTAATGTAAATGCTTTTAATTCATCAAAATATTTAAAAGCACTTTTTCCACCCATAAGTTTTGTAAATACAATATTTGCATCTTTAATAAATTCTAAGAACTCATTAAATTCCATTTCAGAGCAGTTATAATCCAATATCTTAAATTTTATGCCATACTTTTTAACTTCTTTATATACCTCTTCAAAAACCAAATCATCACTATCAACAGTAGATACAAAACCTATTTTAATCATAATCTCACCAAGCTTAATTAAAATAAATTAAAGAATAATAATTAAATAATAAATATATTTTTAATAACAATGTTAATAAATATGATATATTTAAAATTTTTTATTAAAAATAATAAAAAACATATTAATTTGGTGAAAAAAATGGACAACCAATTAAAACAATTAAAACAAAAAGAACTATTAATAAAAATTAGGGAATTTATGATATTAAATATAGAGATAAAAAAGCTTATGAATGAATTGGATGTTGATAGGGAAATATATAATACCTATGAGAATATAACAAAAATGGTTAGAGAGCCAAATAAACTAATATATAAAAAATTTTATAATGCTGGAAAGGAAATTTACTATGAAGAATATCGCAAAAAAAGAAAGGATATAGTATGGTTTCCAACAATTAATTATACAAACTGCAAAAAATGCAAAAAATGTATAGATTTCTGCCCAAAAGGAGTTTATGAATGGGAAAATGGTAAAGTTGTTGTTAAATATCCATTTAATTGCATAATAAACTGTAATGCCTGTTCCTGCTTATGCTGTGAAAATAATGCCATAGTATTTCCAGAGAAAAAAATTAATAAATATGATTAAAATTAAAAATATATAAAATTGTAATTTATATTAATTTATATTTATCTATATTATTATTTATATATTCGTATATTTATATTAAGGTGTTGTTATGTTCTCAATTCCCCATCCTGGAAATTTTGAAAGTTTAAGAATTATAGTTAATGAGATAAAAAAATATCAAAAAAATTGTAAAAACTGCAAAACTGATAAAAACATAAGAAAAATAAATAATAAGAAAATGAACGATAAATTTGAAGTATATATGGGATACGCCGATTTTATAGGAACTGGAAGAGCTACGCTTTATAAACCACCACTTGAAGATATAAAAAGACAGATAGAATACGCCCATAAAAATAAGATAAGGTTTGAAGTTACTATAAATTCCGCATGCATGGGAGCTCTGCATTTAACACCCAATGGTATAAACTATATAAAAAAATTATTTAGTATATTTTCGGATATGAATTTAGATAGTGTAACCCTTGCAGACCCATATTTAATTGATTTGGCAAATGATTGTGGATTAAAGGCAAATGTATCTTGCATAGCATTGGTGGATAGTCCCCAAAAGGCAGAATTCTATGACAGTAAGGAAGTTTATGCCATTACCCTTGATAGCTCAATAAATAGGCATTTTGATATTATTGAAAATATAAGGGATTCGGTATCTTGTAAATTGAAGATTCTTGTTAATGAGGCATGTTTATATAAATGCCCTATGAGAGCTCAGCACTTTAATTTCTTTTCCCATGCAAATATACAGAATGTTCCTGTTTTAGATGATTACTATTATAATAGATGTATAAGTATGAGAGTTAGGGATAAGTCATTAATAATAAAAAGCCCATTTATTAGACCCGAGGATTTAGGAGTTTATGATAAACTCGTGGATATTTATAAATTATCTGGAAGAAGTCATCCTATTGGATGGATAAGAAGAGTTTTAAATGCTTATTTAAATAGAAACTATGATGGTAATCTTATGGAACTTTTAGACTGCCCAAGGGAACTCGAAAGTCATTACTATATCGATAATAAATTACTTGATGGAGCTATTGAAAAATGGAAAACCTGCGATAAATTCTGTAATAGATGTAATTACTGTAAGGATTTGGAGGAAAAGGTAGTTAAGGTGAAAAAATGAGTGAATCCATTAATAATGAAAATAATAATATAAGTAATAAAAATAGTAATAAAATTAATAAAAGTAGAAATAATATGGGCAACAATAAACCTATTAAAGAACTTATAAAAAACGATAGGAGATATTTTGAGGAATTTTTATCAAATTCTTTTGGAAAAAATATCTTTGTTCCTGAAATGGATGTTTTTTCATCAAAATGTGGTTGTTATGGTATAATGATTATGACAAGGGGGGTTTTATTCGATGAAGTGGATGTATTTAAAGATAGGATTATAAAAAAACTTGAAGAAATAGCAAATAATTATGGTATAAATGCCAATTGGATATTTATAAGAATAATTCCGTCAAGTGAGGATGTAATATCATTTGGAGTAAGGGAGCTCTGCAATATGTGTAGGGAAGAATACAATGCAAATAAACCAAGACCTGATTTAATTACATTAAAATATGATTAAATATTTTATTATATTATTTATTATTTTTATTTTTTTATTTTATTAAATATTTTTAATTCTTTTACTTTTTGGTGATAGGATGGTTAGAAAATTTTGTATCTATGGAAAGGGAGGTATTGGAAAATCCACAACCGTATCCAATATAGCCGGAGCTCTGGCTGAATCTGGTAAAAAAGTAATGGTCATAGGATGCGACCCAAAGGCAGATTCAACAAGAAATTTGATGGGTAGGAAAATACCAACAGTTTTGGATGTTTTTAGAAAAAAGGGTAATGCTATTAAACTTGAAGATATTGTTTTTGAGGGATTTTGTGGAACTTACTGTATTGAAAGTGGGGGTCCTGAACCTGGTGTAGGATGTGCAGGAAGGGGAGTAATTACGGCAATAGAGGTATTGAATAGGTTAGGGGCATTTGAAACATTAAATCCTGATGTAATTATCTATGATATATTGGGGGATGTTGTTTGTGGTGGATTTGCCATGCCATTACAAAAACACCTTGCAGATGATGTTTATATCGTTACAACATGCGACCCAATGGCAATTTATGCTGCAAATAATATATGTAAGGGAATAAAAAGATATGCAAAAAGAGGAAAAGTGGCATTGGGAGGAATTATATATAATGGAAGAAGCGTAATAAACGAGCCTTCCATTGTAGAGGAGTTTGCTTCAAAAATTGGAACAAATGTTATGGGAAATGTTCCAATGAGTAATATCATCACAAAGGCAGAAATTTACAAAAAAACCGTAATAGAATATGCACCAGATAGCGAGATTGCAGATGTTTTTAGGGAGCTCGCAGATGCCATTTATAAAAACGATAAGAGGGTTATTCCAACTCCTTTATCTGAGGAAGAAATTGACGAGATTACGGAAAAGATAGACGATTTATTAAAAGAAAAGATAGTTATTGTATAATAAATGTTTAACAGATTATTATGTTTATTTAATTTTAATTTTAATTTTTATCATTATTTTAATTTTATTTTCTTTTTTATCCATTCTATTAATTATATAATTTAAAGATATATATAACATTATTAAAAGAAATTTAATTAATTATATAAATAAATGATGTATTGTAAAATAATAAATTTAAATTGTGATACCATGTTAAAAACTGAAAATTTAACTGTTGGATATAAAGATTATGTTGTAGTTGAAAATGTAAATTTACATGTTAAAGAAAGGGAAATATTGTGTATCATAGGTCCAAACGGTGCAGGTAAATCCACGCTTTTAAAAACCATAGCTACATATTTAAAACCTAAAAAGGGAGTAGTTTATTTAAATAGTCAAATTATACACGATTTAACGCCAAAAAAACTTGCAAAAGAAATGGCTGTTGTATTGACTGAAAGGGTAAATCCTGGAAATATGACTGGATATGATATTGTGGCTATTGGAAGACACCCATATACAGATTTATTTGGGAGATTAACTGAAAAGGACAATGAAATAATAATAAATGCTGCAAAGTCTGTAAATGCAGAGTATCTATTGAATAAAAACTTTTTTGAAATGAGTGATGGAGAGAGACAAAAGATAATGATAGCAAGAGCTCTTGCCCAAGAACCAGATGTTCTTATACTTGATGAACCTACAAGTTTTTTGGATGCAAAACATAAAATTGAATTAACCCTTTTACTTAGAAATCTTGCAACAAAGAATAACTTGGCAATAGTAGTTACACTTCATGATATAGAGCTCGCTTTAAGGATAGCCGATAAAATGGCATTGATAAAAAATCATAAAGTCATAGCTTATGGGCATCCAGAGGATGTTATGAAAAAAGAAATCGTTAATAATCTTTACGATTTAGATAATGCAAATTATAATGAGATAATAGGCTATTTTGAACTAAAAAACAATAAATCAAACTTAAAATCTGGCAATAGGATTTTTTTGATTTGTGGAGCTGGAACGGGGGTTGATGTGTTAAGATTTCTTACTAAAAATGAATATAATGTCGTTGTGGGAATACTACATAAAAATGATGTGGATTATATCGTAGCAAAGACTATGGAATTGGATGCAATAGTAGAAGAACCTTTCAATCCCATATCAAATGAAAAATTTGAAGAGGCATTGCGTGAGCTCCGGTTATCAGATATAGTTATATATACGGATTTTCCAGTTGGAGAAATTAATATTATAAATAAAAAACTTGTAGAATATGCAAAAACCCATAATAAAAAAGTGATAGAATATAATGGTAAAATAACATCTTTAAAGAATATGTTGGATGATATATTGGATTAATATTAATTAAATTTTTATATTTTTTATTGTTAATTTTATTTATTACCATTTAATTATTTTTATTTTTTTTATTTTTAGTTTTAATCTTTTTTTATCCTTATTTAATTTTTAATTATTTTATTTATTTCTATTATTTTTATTTTATTTATAATTATTTAATACATTTTTATCTTTTTTTCGCTTTTATATACAAGATATATTACAATTATACCCCCCAATACATCAAGAATGGAGCCTATTGGCAATACCTGAGCTGGACGGTTTAATCCATATATATAAAATATAGGGACCCAGTATTTTAATGAGATTATATGACACATAAGCATTAACACCACACCTACAAACATGGTTGTTGGCAGTAACCATCTGTGGTCTGAGGTTTTTATAAGGGGTCTTGCCAAATAGGGTGATGCAATGCCCACAAATGCCATTAATCCAACATAAGGCACTATGGCACCTACGATAAATGAAGTTAGTAATAAGATTAATACTCTAATATTTTTTATATTTAAACCAAAACTTTTTGCATATTTTTCTCCAAATAATAAGGCGTTTAGAGGTTTTATTAAAAAAATACTCCCAATTATAAATATTATGGTGCATATAGTCATTGGAAGTATATCATTCAAATGAATTTTAGTTACATTTCCAACAACAAAATTAAAATAGTCTTGAATAGCCACATCTGTTCCATTTGCTATTAAATAAGCTCTTATTCCTCCAAATAGATAACTCATCAATAGGGCAACAATTAAGACGCCATTTACCTCTTTAATTCTAAGGGCTATAATTATAAGCATGATTATTGAGAGTAGCCCTCCACACCATCCTGCTATCATGACTGTATCTGTTCCAAAGGCTGAAAGTAATTCTGCAAAACTATTTATGAATATTACAAGCACAACGGCAAATAATACGCCACTTGATATACCTGTTGTGTATGGTGATGCAAGAAGGTTCCTAAATAATGTCTGTAACATCAATCCACAGGCCGATAATGTTAAACCTACAAGAATTGCTCCAATAATAGGTGGAAGACGAACTTTTTTTAATAACATATATTTAAATGCAGTGGTTTCATCCAAGCTCTGCTGATGAAAAATATGGTGTTTGGTAATTTTATAACAGATGTTATCCACTGTAATTTTTGATTGATATATAACAAAATTTGTGGTATCCTCTAAGGTAATTGATTTGGCATTTCCACCAAAATACATACCTGCAATGGACAATCCAAATATCGAAACAATTAACGCTAAGATTATAGCATATCGGTAATTCATTATACCCCCATTTTTCTAACTTTTAAATATATAACTATAGCAATAGGAGCTCCTACTATTGACAAGGGACATAAAAGCGGAAGATTGTTTGAGGACTGTGGCACAATAACCCCGGGTCGTGTTAGTATATCTGCAAATAATACAAATACAGAGCCCAATATCGCAGTCATTGGTATTACATACATATGTTTTGATGTATTGCATAGCATTCTTGCAATAATAGGACATACCAATCCTACAAAGGCAATTGGACCAGCAAATGCCACAACAGTTGCCGTTAATATACAGGACAAGATTATTAACCATTTTTTTAGATTTTTTACATCTACACCAACGCTTATGGCATATTTTTCCCCAAGAAGATTAGCATCAAGTTTTTTTGAGAGAAATATATATGCTAAAATAACTATTGGAATAAGTATAACTGCCATTAAATTAATTTGGGTCCATGTTAAATTATTGACTGAGCCCATGCCCCACATAAAATATCCTGCAAGTTTGGAGTTTTCTTCGCCAATATAATCCCCAGTATATACAACAAGGGTGGTTAATCCTGATGCTATGGCTCCTATCATAATACCGCAAATTAATAAAGTTGCAGTTTGCCTTATAATTCTTGCTATACTTATGACTATAAACATGGTAATTAACGAGCCAATGTATGCAGAAATAATGAATCCATATATAGAATGAGGAATGCCCATATTAAATAGCAATGATGTAAATATATATAGAACAACACCAAGGGATGCTCCACTTGCTACTCCCATTAAATATGGGTCTGCCAAAGGATTTCTAAAATATCCCTGCATTAAAATTCCAGCTACGGCAATACCTAAACCAACAATAATTGCCCCAACTGTCCTTGGAAGTCGTAATTTTTCTATAATTAAGTCCATAGTATTATTTCCTGTGGTGCCTTCAAATAAATATTTTTTTAACTGTTCATCTTTTATTCCAATGGTCCCTTCAACAATACTAAAATAAGACAACACCAACAATAAAATTAAGGATAATGTAAATAATCCTAAAAATCGTTTTTTAACTTTCAAAATTTCACCAAATTTTTATGTATATTATATTTTATAATTATTAAAATTTATAGAAAAATAATAATTAATAATATAAATATTTTTTTAACTATATTAACAATAACTTTATAGTGAAAATTAATTATATATGAATAAAATAATATATTAATAAATGAATACCATATAATTATGATATAATGATATAATATAATGATATAATATCGATTCGATAATACTAAATAGGATTTTAACATAAAAGATATATTTAATATATATAAATACATGAACAGCATATTTTAATATTAAATATTTGGGATTATATGAGCTCAGTAAATTCAATTCAATTGGCGTATGAATTTGTTTTATATATAATTATGGGCTTTATTATCGGATATTTTTTATCAAATTATTATAATAATAACATATTTATTGTAATAGGATTTTTATTTGGAGTTTTAATGGCTTTTTTAAGAGTAATTAAATTAATAAAGGATAGGAATTAATAAAATGAAAAATAAGGTTTATAAAAAGAAAAGTTAAAAAGTAATAAAAATAAAAAGGACTTAATATATACTACTGTAATAAAATCGGTGATACTTTGGAATTAATTACAAGGGAAGAATCAAAAACAAATTATGAGTATGGATTTAATCCATATAATAGACCAATAGCTGAGCTCCTACAATATGGTCTTGTGGTAATTGACAAACCATCTGGACCCACATCTCATGAGGTTTCATCATGGGTAAAAAAGATATTGCATTTAAATCTTGCAGGACATGCTGGAACACTTGACCCAAAGGTAACTGGTGTTTTGCCTGTTGCACTGGAAAATACAACAAAGTGCATACAAGTTTGGCACATGCTTCCAAAGGAGTATGTGTGTTTAATGCATCTTCATAGGGATGCAACAGAGGAGGATATTATCCGTATTTTTAAGGAGTTTGAGGGAAGAATATTCCAAAGACCCCCATTAAAAGCAGCAGTGAAAAGAAGTTTAAGAATAAGAAAGATACACAAACTGGAACTTCTTGAAATGGATGGAAGGGATGTTCTGTTTAAAGTTAAATGCCAATCTGGGACATATATAAGAACACTTGCAGAAGATATTGGAGAGGCACTTGGAACATCGGCACATATGCAGGAGCTCAGGCGAACTAAAAGCGGACCATTTGGAGAGGAGGAGGCTGTTTATTTACAGGATTTAACTGATGCCTATGTATTTTGGAAAGAGGAGGGAAATGAGGAGGAGTTAAGAAAGATAGTAAAACCTATGGAATATGGGCTTCGACATTTAAAAAAGATAGTAATAAAAGACAGTGCTGTGGATGCAATTTGCCATGGTGCAGATGTGTATTTAAATGGTATTGCAAAACTTAGTAAAGGAATAGGTATTGATGAAATTGTTTTAATAGAAACTTTAAAGGGAGAGGCTGTAGCAATAGGTAAGGCATTATTAAGCACAAAAAATATATTAAAAGAGACAGAATATACTAATCCAATAGTAGATACCGAAAGAGTATTGATGAAACCTGGAACATATCCAAGAATGTGGAAAGGTAAAAAAGGTAAAAATAGGAAAAAATAATTATGGTGTTTGATGTAATTTAAACAGTGGAAATTTATTAACCTAATATTATTTTATTTTTACGTAGGAAACTGTGAGCTCTACTCAGTATTGAGATGTGGATATAGTCAAAAAGTTCTGTCTTTGACTATAACTACACATTAGCGGTTTATATGGTGAAACCATGAAATTTTTCAACAGAGAAAAAGAAATATTTGAAATATTATCTGTATTGGATGAAGAACCAAATAATATTTATTTTATTTATGGTCCCATAAACAGTGGGAAAACTACTTTAATTAATCATATTATAAACAATAAGTTAAATGATGGGTATAAGGTATTTTATATAAATTTTAGAACATTGCTAATATCTGAAAAAAGAGATTTTATTGAAGCGATATTTACTACAAAAAAAGAGGGGATTTTGGAAAAAATAAAAGATAAGTCTGAAGTAATTAACATACTTACAAAGGGAGTAGGGATAGTTACAGGAATTCCGATTCCTGAAGTGGAATTAAATAACTTATTTGAAGCTAGAATAAATGATGCTTTTCAATATCTTAATGATATATTATTGGAAACTAAAAAGTGCGGTAAGAGACCAATTATAATATTTGACGAGTTGCAGATGATTAAAGAAATAACTGCTAATGGACAAAAATACCTTTTAAAAGAAATATTTCAGTTTTTAGTGTCCTTAACAAAAGAACAACATTTAGCACATTGTTTATGTTTAACATCAGATAGTTTATTTGTTGAGTATGTATATAATACAGGAGAGCTCCGAGGACGAGTGGAATATATTTTTGTGGATGATTTTGATAAAAAAATTGCATTAAAATTTATGGAATTCTTAGCTCGGGAAAAACTAAACAGAAAATTATCAAATGATGAAAAAGAACTAATATATTCTTATGTTGGGGGAAAGGCCAAAGATATTTACGACATAATAATTAAAACAGCCCATAAAAACTTACGAGATGTATTGGAAGAAAAATTACTCAACGAAGTTAATATAATGGAAGAATTTCTACGGGATTTGAATTACATTAAACCAGAAGTTAATATTAGAGGACAAATGATTGAAGTAAATAAAAAAGAAATAAGGGAAGCACTGGAATTATTTAAAAAAAAGTATATTGTGAAATTACATGATATTCCAAAACATGTTTATGTTTATCTGATTAACGAGAACATATTATTCCTAAATCCACAAAAAGGAATATTGAAACCACAGTCATTTTTAGTATGGAATGCCATTAAGAAGGTCGTTTGATTTTTCATATAGTAGTGTATTTAGGAGAGCTCCCATAAAATATAATAACAAATTTAAACAATGGATATCTTATGACTTATGCTGTTTCATTTATTGTGTAGAAACCTGGAATCCATATATAAGTTTTATCATATGATGATATAAAGTCTTGAAACTAAAAATAATGGTGATATTATGAAAATAGAGATAAATGAAAAGTACTGTAAAGGCTGTGATATTTGCATATATGTATGCCCAAGGGATGTTTTTGTAAAATCCGATAAATTGAACAAAAAAGGAGTTTATCCACCTGTTGCAGAACATCCTGAAAAATGCACAAACTGTCAATTATGTGTTTTAGAATGTCCAGACCAGGCAGTATCTGTTGAAGTTGATGAAGAATAAGGATAATGTAGAATGTATTTATCATATAGTAATATAATAGAATAATAAGATAAAAATAATAAGTAATAAAAATAGAAATTTAAAAAAAAGGAAAAAACATGAAATACGGGATAGCCACAAAATTAAGCAAGATAAATAATGATTATTCTAAACTATTGGAATTAAATAAAATAATTAGTTCTAATTTTGATTATCATGTGATTGATGCCGAGCTCCTGCCGATTACCGATGAAAATATTTTAAAATCTAAATCTAAAAAGCTTGTTTTAACAGTCCAAAGCAAAAGGAAGAACGCCTTTGAACTACTTGAATTGTATTCTTCATATAATGTTGATATATGTGTTGTTCTTGGAAGTAATTTTTATTTAACTAATGAAAAACCAAAACCAAAAGATGTAATTTTAAAGGTAATTGATAGGGCATTGGATATATGTAATAATAAAATATGGGTAGGCACAGAAGGAGTCGAAGATATTGTAAAGAATATTGTTGAAGAGAATGATTTAATTGCCTATTATGTTTATGGGGGTAAATTTCCTGATTATGATTCAAAAAAGGCTGTTTATGTTCCATATACTGAGAAAATTGATAGAAATACATTAGATACTATGGAAAACTATCTAAAAAGAAGAAAAAATTATATTGGAAATTACGAGGATTTTATACTTTCACTAAATAATCATGTAAAAATAAAGGAATTAAAAAATAAAAATGATATAATAATAGGCTATCCAATAAATAACAATAATATTTTTAATTTTAAAAAATATTTTAATTTTTAACAGCTTTCATAAACCTATCTTTTATAACAATTGGATGAATCTTTATATTTTCTGTTTTTTCGTTATATGGTATTGCCTTAGCAACAATTACCTTTGTTTTATTTTCATTTAATGATTTTTTAATTGCTTCCCTTAATTCTTTTTCATCGGACACTTCTACGGCATCAATACCGCATGCCTGTGCTATTTTACATAGATTTGTATTGTTCGTATGGGTTGGCTGGTTTCCTGTTGAGCCATAGGCTGAATTATCCACAATCAACAATATAAAATTATCTGGTTTTTCATGTCCTATGGTAGATAAAGAACCTAAATTCATAAGAACAGAACCATCTCCATCTATTGATATTACCTTTTTATCTGTGGATAGTGCCAATCCTAAACCTATGGAAGAACATAAGCCCATAGAACCTAACATGTAGAAATTTTCAGCCCTATCTTTTACACAGCAGAGTTCCTTACATGGACATCCTATATTACATATTATGAGCTCATCTTTAACATACTCCATTAAGATTCTTATTATATCGATTCTTCTTAATTTTTGCAAATTATCACCAGTTTATAAAAATTTATATACTTATCATTTTTTTAGTTTATTATTTTATTTTATATTTTACTTTATCTATTATTTTTTATTATTTTACTGACATTATTCTTTTAATCATCTATATTTTTCAATAATTTCTTTTAAATTTAAAATTCCTTTATGAATTGCAGTGGCTATAAGCACACCATGAGCTCCTAAATCATAAGCATCTTTTAAGTCTTTTTCGTCTTTTATCCCCCCACCAATATATATTGGGTTATTGGTTTTATCAATTATATGCGTTATTAAATTTTTGTTAATGCCTTTTTGAGTCCCAACGGAAGAGATATCCAATATAATTAATGGAGTATTATTATTTATATTATTCAATATATCTTCTAATTCATAATTTAATAGCCTCCCGTCTTTGAAATCCAAACTTAAAATAATGTCATTTTCTCTTAATAAATCTAAATCATTCAATGTTTCTGTGCCTACAATTAGTTTATTACATATATTTAAATTTTTTATATGTTCTATATCTTTTTTAGTGCTTACCCCTACATCTACAATTTTATACAATGGGAGCTCCCTAATAACATCAAAATTATCTCCCTTTTTCATTATGGCATCCAAATCAGCAATATATACCTTTTCAGCCCCATTTTTTTTATATTTTTCTATTATATCAATGGGATTTGACGAATTGCACAAAACAGTTTTTAGAGGTTTGTAAGTTTCCCTATTTCCGCTTTTTCCATGAACTGCGATACCTTTCATTATATCTATTACTGGGATAATTTCCATAAGTATGACCTCTTTTATTACAATTTAATGAGCTTTTTAAAGAGATATAATTTTTCTTTTTATTATTTTGATTTTTGGTATTTATTACCAATTTTTATATTATTCATAAATATATATTCTTCTAATTATTATATATATCAAGAAAATAGTAAAAACAGCGTTTTTTATTAAAAAGAAAATAAAAAATAAAAAAGTCCAATTTTTAAATTTTATATAAAAAATCTATTATGTGATATTTTAAAGAATTATAAATGACTACACCAAAATATTATATTTTGATAATGTAATATCTATCTTGCCATATAATAAATGATTTTTAGATAATTTTTTAGATTATGATATTATTTTTATTCAAAATCATTATCAGGGTCTAATATTTTAAAATAACAGGCATCATATCCTGAGCTAAACATTTTGTTTCTTTTACTATAATGTTTTTAGAATATATAGATATTACAATATTAACTGCAAAAATATAGAAGAATTAATATTTTATTGGGATATTGTTTCATTACCAATTACCAATATTGTTGAAGTTTGGTTATAATGTCCAATGGAACCTCCAAGTGTAGCTCCCTGTTCCCCATAGGTATTAAATCCAATTACTGGAACATCCCCCACTATTTCTTTTATTATGTCAAGGTCATTTATATTTAACCGTTCTTTGAGTAAATATCTTAATATACAGTTAAATATTATAATTGCCCCTATCTTTTTTGGATTTCCTGCATTATTTATGGCATTAATTAATGCGTTCTTAAATGAATTTATGGCATATTCTCTATCTGTGTCCATTACTGTTAAATAATTTCCTTCATTAACTTCTGCATAGAATGTTATGCTTCCATCGTTATTTGCACACATAGCACTTTTTATAGTATATTCACCAAAAACATCAGAAGATTTAACCCCCATTGGTCTTTGAGCAAATATCTCTGGGGTGAGCTCATCCACATTAAGCAGTTCTTTCATAACATCTACTGCGGGTCTATGGTCAAGTTCATAAACTGTTCTTCCTTTCGATTTCGTGATAATGGCTCCTTTTTTAGTTGGAAAATATGGATGGCCATATCCAACACCTATTTTTAATGCACTGCTTAATGTAGCAACTATGCCTGTGTTTGAATACACGCCATTTGCAAATTGGTATGTTTTTTCAAATTTTAAATCATCACCTGTGGAACCTCCAACAATTGGGATACTACTTCCAATTTCTGAAATTACTCCCCTTAAAAATTCTTCCTCATGCCCTGCCAATCCGTCGGGTATTATAATATTCATGAAAGGTTTCATTTTTAGAATATCTGAACTGTTTTTATTCATAAATGCAACAGATATCAACGCAGATGCGGTAGGGTTATTTTTTAATGAAGTATAGGCCTGTTTTACAGCTTCTTTTCCACATTCAAAAGGCTTTTGAGATAAATCATTCCCAATACCAACACCTACTTTTAGATATGGACTTTCAATAGTCATCACCGCAACACTATCGTTTAATGGATGTTCAACAGCACTCGAAAACTCACCTGCTGTTGTTCCACCTATTATATGAGAATTTCCAACTTCTTTTTTAATAGAATCATACACTTCATTAGGATTTAAATTTGAAGAAGCAAAAACAATGGTTAAGGTCGGATTTTTTGTTTTTTGCATTGCCATTTTTATGGCTTCTTCTGGGTCTTTTGACTGACCCGCCCCAACTTTTAATACTTGTCTATTCAATAGCTCACCTCTGCAAAATATAGGTTATAATATTTTTAATATATTTTTAGTAATAATTTACTGTATAATTATATGATTATAATATGATTAATACTCATATATAAATTTATACAGCAATATAACAAGATAATTTTATATAACCATGTATTTAATTATATAAATATATTTATATATTAAAATTATTCGAAAAATAAATTATAAATGGTTAAAAAAATTTGAAGAGTCCCAAAAGGGTTCCTCTTCAAAGCAAAACATTTAACTCTAAATGTAGGATACCAGTTTGCAAAAAATAATTTTATAGTTTTATAATATTTTATTACATAATTATTATGATAATTACATCATTTCATCGACTTTTTTCATCAACATTTTTAGGATTTCACTATCTGGTAATACACCTTCTGGTGCATCAATTACTTTTCTAAGTTCTATTGGAACTCCATCCATCCTATATGCTGTTCCATCAACCTCAACACCTGCTATTGCAGGAGGAATTATAATGTTTGCCAATTCTGATGTTGGTGTTTGGTGAGGGTCAATACATACCAGAGGGATTTTTGCCATGTGTTTAACAGCTTTTTGTGGGAAGTGAGCTCCTGGGTCAGAGGCTATGTTTAGCATCATGTCAGTTTCTCCTCTTTGGAGAAGGTCATTTGCACAGGTTTCCCCAGGGTTGTATCTTGGATATCCTCTTGAGAAATCAACACCAAATGGGTATCCAGTAACCCATGTGGAAACTTGGTTGAACCCATTTACATTGTAGTGCCCTCTCATTGGCATTAAACCAAATTTTGTATGAGCATTTAAGTCAATAACAAGTTCAATGGCATTGTCAATGTTTCTGTGTTTTCCTTTTGTCATCGTAACGCCCATAGCGAAGAACAATTGTCCGAACTGGGCATTTTTACAGATATCCACAGCTTCGTAGATGGTTTCAGATGGAACACCTGCAACTTCATCCACTTCCAATTCAAAGCCTTTTAATACAGCCCTCATAGCACTTATTAATTCATAATCCTTATGAGGTTCAACCTGTAAATGAATATCTGCCAATTTTGCAGTGTCGGTTTTTCTTGGGTCTACAACAATCATTGTTCTGTCGTGTCTTCCCCTTTCTCTGAAAAATCCTCTGGAAAATATTGAATATCTACTCATATGTCTTGGGTGAGCATGCATTGGGTTTGAGCCCCAAAATATAACAACATCAGCTCTGTTTTTAACTTCTCCAAGGGTGCAAACTGGGTATCCTACATCTTGTAAAGCCAATACAGAAGGCCCGTGTCAAACACTTGCCGTGTTATCCAATACTGCTCCTATTTTTTCACCGAGCTCGACAGCTACCTGATGAGCATGACACTCTGTTGCTGAGAATCCATACATTAAAGGTAATTTTGATTCTACCAATAATCTTGCAGTTTCTTCTATTGCAGTTTCATAATCTGTTTTTTTGAAGTCGTCTTTTTTATTTTCTCTCATTAAAGGTTCTGTATATCTTACAGCACCTTCAAAATGCATGAATTTTGCATTTCCTATTCTGCAAGCATTTTTTGTTCCAACTATGTGTCCATCTTCAACCATAATTTCCAAGTCATCACATAGGGTGCCGCAGAAAGGACATACAACATCCTTTACTATTTTTACCAAGTAAATCACCCCACATAAGGGTATATTTTTATCATAAATTTTAATTTAAAATTAATTTTAGTTTTAGTTTAATCATCAAATCTATTTTAAATCAATGACTTTACCTTTTCCCTTTATCTGCTCTGCACAGCTTAAACATAAAAGACACATTACACAGTATCCCTTTAAAGGAAGGTGTTCATCATTTTCATCTATCTCTAAAACCTTCATTGGACAAACTTCTACACATTTTCCACATTTATCACATAGGGAAGGGTTAAATTCTATTCTATTATAATCCTTTCCATTATGGTTTATTGTGCCCATTTTTAAGGCACCAGTAGGACAAGCTACTGTGCAGGCTCCACAAACTATACACATTTTTACAGTTTTTGATTTTTCATCTACCTTTATAGCTCGTGTAGGACAGACTTCTGCACATTCTTTAAGGGTTTCGTAATCTTCATCGATGATTACGAGACCTTCGTCTGTAATTGGATGAGCACTGTCATATTTTACATTCAGTGTTAAGGAATTTACTGGACAGACATTGACACATAAACTACATGCTGGACAAGCCTTTGGAGGCATTACTATCAAATTATTTTTATCCACTTTAATCATATTTCCTGGACATATCTCAGCACATTTGAAACATCCTATGCAGGTGTTTCTATCAACATTAAAGGATATAACTTCTTTTTTTCTCTTTTTAGGTATCTTTCCAGATACTGCAATTGCATTCCATGGGCAGGTTTGACCACATATAGAGCAGTATATACATTTTGTTTTATCTATAACTGCCTTGTTGTCCTCAATTGTAATAGCCTCCACAGGACATTCTGGAACACATACTCCACATCCAACGCAGTTATCCATTACAGCTATTGGTTCGTCGGGTATTGTAATTTGTTTCTTAGGTTTTTCTACAAGTCCAGGTATTGATATAATTTCAATTGGACAGACATCTACACATTTTTGACATAAAACACAATGTCCCTTTGAATATGGGTATATATTATCTACTCTTTTTATTTTTGTAGGACAGGCCTCTGCACATTTTCCACATTTCATGCATTTAACTGGATTATAGTCTATCTTACCATCTATTTCTGATAAAGCCCCAGTTGGACATACTTCCACACACTGCATACAGAGTGTGCATGTTTTAAAGGGGGCTATCTCTATGGCGTCTGTTGGACAGACAGCCTTACATGCATTACATACCAAGCATGCATCCTCTTGAATTTTTATTCCTTCCAATGTAAAACCCCCGTTGATTTTTTATTATTAAAACCGAATTATATATTATTCGGCTATACGAGGAGTATTGATTTATTTATTGTTGTAATCTCTATTTTATTAATCTCTATTTTATTCATTATCATACATTTTATTCTATATATTTTTATTCATTATATCTATTATTTCTATTTATTATTCACCTTCTGCATAGAAGGTATTCCCTACAACCTCCCAAAGGGTTCGGTTGAAGAGTTTATTCATCTTTGACTAATTCAAATAGCACTTTGCCCTTTTCATCTTTAACTATCATGTGGGCAGCACATGAGTATCAAGGGTCATAAGCTCTCAATACGAGCTCTATTAAATTTAGTTTTTTCTCATCTATTTCCATACCTATCACCAAAGGAATAGGGAATTTTTATTAATTTATATATTATTTAATTCAAATTTATTTTATTATTATTTTATTAAAATTTAAATTATTTGAATATTTCCGTTGCAGCCTGCTGAATAGCTTTTTCCATTGTAGGAACATTGTGTGTTGTTGCTACAATCATGTTTGCCTTTACGACAACTCCTCTATCATCAGTCTCATAGTTATGAATCAATACACCCCTTGGAGCCTCTACTACTCCAACTCCATTTCCTGCTTTTGGCTGAACTTCGGCTCTTGTGTCTGTCGATGTAATTTCGCTGTCGTTTAATAATTCTTTTGCCCTTTCACATGCTGCAAGTAATTCTATTAATCTTGCATGGTTGTATGCCAAGGACTGGTTTGCAGGACTTCCGAATGTATCCATAAATTCTTTTCTAGCCTCTTCTGCTAATGGTGTTGCCATGGAATCACATACATTAACCATTGCCAAAGGACCTACTCTGTAAAGCCCTTCTGGATATCCAACTTTTTTGTTGTAAGGATATTTTACATAGTTATGTGAAACTACATGTTCTCCAATGTAATCCAAGTATTCAGCGGGCTTAAACTCCATCTTTTCTTTACCATCTGGTGATAAAAATCTCAAAGTATCGTCGTAGAAGTTATGTTTTCCATCCTTTACCAATCCCAAATACCATGTATCAATAACACCTAATGATTTTGCAACATCCATATATTGCTCGTTTAATGATTTTATTAAATCAATACCATCCTTTGCATATTCCACTACTGTATCTATTTCTTTTAACAATTCATCTCTTTCTTCTTCTTTAAGTGATTTAGAAATTCCTCCGGGTATCCCAGAAACTGGATGAATGGGTCTTCCTCCGGTTTTTTCAACCAATGTTTGACCGAATTTTCTCAATGCTATTGCCTTTTTGGCTACTTCGGGAGCCTTATCAATAATGCCGATTATATTTCTAACAGCAGGGTCTGCATCTGGACCAACTACTAAGTCAGGAGCTGCCAAATAGTAAAAGTGCAATGCATGGCTGTGTATCATATTACCCATAAGCATTAACTCTCTAAGTTTGCTGGCTGCACTTGGTACCTCAGCTCCCCATGCTGCATCAACAGCTTTAACACTTGCAAGGTGATGAGCTGTTTGACATATACCACAAATTCTTGGAACAATTCTTGGAACTTCCTCAGCAGGTCGCCCTATAACAAATTGTTCAAAGCCTCTCAGTGCAGTAATATGCAATTTAACATCTTTTGGTTTTCCTGACTCATCCAATGTAATTGTAACTTTTCCATGCCCTTCAACACGGCTTAGCGGTTCGATTGTAATTTTGCCCATTTAGAGTCACCATATTTAATTTATTATGAATCTTAAACTTAATTTTAAATTTAAATCTTTATAATTTATTTATTTTTTTATTTTATTAGGTATTAATGCAGCGGCTAATGAAAACCTATTAAATAACGCTACTTTGTCCATAATTTCCAAAGATGCATCTCCTGATGCTGCATAAGCATTTGCTGCTGCTGCACCTTGGTCAATAACCGCAGGTGCTTTTCCAAAGCATCCTCTGCATGGCATACCTGCTCTTGGGCACATTGCTCCACATCCTGATTTTGTAGCCATACCTAAACAGGTATATCCCTGTTCAAATAGACATTTTTCAGGGTCAGGAGTTCCTTCATATGACCTTTTAAATTTCTCAGGATAAGTTCCTTCTTTTTTCCTTGGACAGTCATCACATACGATTTTTGAAGATAATTGTGGTTCTCTACCTTCCAATAGTGCAACAATAGCTTCTGCGTTATGTTCTGGTCTTGGAGGACATCCAGGTAATACTAAATCAACTTTTACTACCTTGCTTATAGGTTTAACTTCTTCCTCCAATGGTGGTATATCTTCGCTTGGAATTTCACCGGGATTATCTGTTGATGCTGTGCTATATATCGTATTTAAAAACTCTTCTTTGGTGTATAGATTACCAAGTCCTGGTATGCCACCAAAAGCTGCACAGCTTCCCCATGCAACTACTATTTTTGATTTTTCTCTGATTTCTTCAACGAGATGTTTGTCGTGTTCGTTTCTTATGCCGCCCTCAACAAGGAATACATCGATGCCCTCAGGTATTTCTTTTACATCTGCAATAATAGGAGCATAAACTATTTCCAAGTTTGGAAGGACATCGAGTAGTTTTTCATGTAAATCCAATAATGACATGTGGCATCCAGAACATCCGCATAACTGTATCAGTCCTACTTTAACTTTATCTGCCATCTAACCACCTAATTATTAGGAATAATAGAAATAATAAGAATAAATTTAAAAAAGTAATTACCTCCTACATTGGAGGCAGTCCTTCCACAGGTCCTTTCGGTTCCCCGTGGAATTCATCCTTTTTTATTTAAGCTTTCAGAGGGTTTGGACCTAATTTTTTAACTCTTTCAGTCATTTCTTTTACTGCGGAAGCGAATTTATCAGCCTCGGCACTACTCATGAAGAACATTTCAATTCTTTCTCCACCTATACCGAGCTCATCTAAAATCTGTTTTGTAAGTTTAACCCTCTCTTCAGCTTTGAAGTTCCCTGTTTCAAAGGCACATTCATGAGGCTTTCATCCAGCTACGAATACTGCATCAGCACCTTTCTGGAAAGCTCTTAATGCATAGGTAATATCGAATTTTCCAGTGCATGGCATTCTTACAATCCTTACTGATGCTGGATATTGAAGCCTACTGGTGCCTGCTAAATCTGCTGCACCATATCCTCACTGGTAGCATACAAATGCCATGATTGTGGGTTCAGCCATAATATCACTTTTTTTAAACTTTTTATTTTTATTTAACTTATAAATTATTTATAATAAGTTTTGGAGGAACTTAAATATAAGAAATTTTTAAATTTTTACTTTTTTAACTTTGCCGAGCTACATAGCTCACATCAGCATTATCCTGGCTATGCCTTCGGGTAATGCCTCATCTGTAATGGCTAAATCACTTATGCCGAGTTTTTTTATTTTAGTTATTAATTATTTAGTTATTTTTTTAGTTATTTTAATATATATATTGAATATTGGTAATGATTTATTTATAAACTGTGACCATTCGCTCTTAATTTAAGTTTATCCATTAATTATTTTTTCTGCATCCAATATTCCATCTATTGTGGCAAGTATCTGCTCATCTCTGTAATATCTTAACTGCATAGCACCACTTGGACAAGCTCCTGCACAGGCACCACAGCCTTTACATGCAACATCATCCACTTGGGCTATTAAATGACCATCAATCTCTTTGTAAGATATAGCGTGATATGGGCACATTTTTCCACAAATTTCACATCCACCACATACATTTTCATCAACACAGGCTCTTATCATTTCAATTTTAAACTGTCCCTGTGCCATGGGTATAGATACTGCACTTGCTGCACCTTTTGCCTGAGATACTGTATCAGGTATATCTTTTGGACCCTGGGCAACTCCTGCAATGGCTATACCATCGACTTTTGTATTTACTGGTGCTAATTTTGGATGCAATTCTTTGAAAAATCCATCAGGACTTAATTCAAGACCCAACATTTTTGCAATATCTTTGTTTTCAGTTCTGGCAACTAATCCTGCTGAGAGAACTACAAGGTCTGCATCAATGTCAAGCACTTCTCCCATCAATGTTTCTTCAACTCTAACTGTTAAATTTTTGGTTTTAGGGTCTTCAATTATACATCCTGGTCTTCCTCTTACAAACCTGACTCCAAACTGTTCCTGAGCTCTCTGGTAGTATTCCTCATAACCTTTACCAAATGCCCTAATATCCATATAACATATGTAGATATTTACATCAGGATATTCTGATTTAATAAGCTGTGCGTTTTTAAGGGCAAACATACAGCATACTCTGGAACAGTATGGATTTCCAACTTTTAAATCCCTTGACCCTACACACTGTATGAATACAATGTTTTTAGGATGCTTTCCATCGCTTAATCTAACTACATGACCGCCTGTTGGTCCAGATGGATTTACCATCCTTTCCAATTCAAGAGTTGTAATTACATTATCATATATGCCATATCCATATTCTTCTTTTTTAGTGGCATCAAATTCATTAAATCCATTGGAAACAATTATTGTACCAACTTTGAATTTAATTTCTTTTGGTTTTTGATTATATCTTATGGCTCCAGGACCACAGGCTTTTTCACACAATCCACAGTGAATACAGTGTTCCATGTCAATGGTATATACCAAAGGCACGGCTTGAGCGAATGGCACATATATGGCTTTTCTAGTACCTAACCCTAAATCAAATCCATTAGGCACTTCAATAGGACAAGCTCCTGCACAGGCACCACACCCGGTGCAGGTATCTTCATCCACATATCTTGGTTTTTTCTCCACAGTAACTTCAAAATTACCAATATATCCTTGTACATCTTTTATTTCGGCATAAGTGATTAATTCAACATTTGGATGGCTAGCAACTGTAACCATCTTTGGCGCGAGAATTCACATCGCACAATCATCAGTAGGGAATGTCTTGTCAATTTGAGCCATCCTTCCTCCAATAGATGGTTCTTTTTCAACAAGATATACCTTATATCCTTGGTCTCCTAAATCAAGAGCGGCATTTATTCCAGCAATACCTGCCCCTATAATAAGACATGATTTTTCAACATCAACAACTTTTTGAGGAACATCCTCTAATTTTTTAGCTCTCTCCACTCCTCCTGCGATTAATTCAATGGCTTTTTTAGTAGCCTCTTCCTTTTCACTCATATGAACAAATGAGTCGTGTTCTCTTATATTTACGAATTCTAAGTAATAAGGGGACAAGCCTGCTTCTGAAATACATTTTCTAAATGTTGGCTCGTGGATTTTTGGTGTGCATGCTGCAACTACAACCCTTTCAAGACCGTATTCTTTAATACAGTCTTTTATTAAATTCTGACCTGGGTCAGAACACATAAATGGGTATGTTTTTGCAACTACGACACCGTCTAATTTTTCTACGGCGTCTCTTACTCCTTCACAATCCACGACACCGTTAATATTGGCACCACAGTAGCAGACAAATACCCCTATTTTGGGGTTACTCATGTATTCACCTCCTGGTGTATTTCATTCATAAGTATAATATGCATATATTATTAGCTCTATATTATTATAAAAATATATATTCTTAAATTTCTTAATATTGCATATTAAAAATATTATATATAGTTAATATATTTTAAATATAGTAAGTTAATTTAATTAGCGAAAAGTATATATATTCGAAAGGTATATGTTAAAGATGCACGGTGTGGGACAGTGGCATTAAGTTATTTTACACCCCCCATATATAGCTGCTGATAACACCGTGTATAGGAGAAGTCTCCTAAATCCCATTCCCACCCCCTCATACCCCCAAATAAATACGGAAATGAATGGTTAGGATTTAACGGAATATATTTTATAAAATTTTAATTAATTTTAAACCCCTCCCCATTTTATTTTACCCCCCTTTTATTTTTCAATGATTAAATCTTTTTTGTTTTTATTATTTTTTCATGTTATATTCTTATATTTAAATATATAAAAATATATAATCAATACTGAATATTGTAATTATATATATAAATTATATATATTCTTTCAACGCTATAAGATATATTTAAATACCATTTAAAAAATAATTCTGCAAGAATGTTTTTAATAATATTTTTAATGTTATTATCCAAGGTATTAATTTGGATGTTAGATGTTGTTAAATATTATACGAGGGATTTTATGAGTATAATTCAATTAATATATAATTCATTGATATATATATTACCTGCATATGTTGCAAATGCTTCTGCATGCATATTTGGTGGAGGCACACCTTTGGATATGGGGAAAAAATTTGTTGATGGCAAGAGAATAGTTGGAAATGGGGTAACATATAGGGGAACTTTTTTTGGAATTTTATGTGGAATTATTGTAGCTGTTTTAGAAGGTATGATTGTAAATTTAAACATTGTTAATAATATTGCATTTTATTTTAATATATTTGAATGGGTATATATTGGTTTTTTATTATCGCTCGGAGCTCTGTTTGGTGACATGTTGGGAAGTTTTATTAAAAGAAGAATTGGAATTGCACAAGGAAAACCTGCTCCGATTCTTGACCAAATTGGTTTTGTAGTGTTTGCCATATTATTTGCCTATCCTATTGCTCCCATATCTATTGAAATGATAATTGTATTATTGATTATAACACCAGCAGTTCATTTGTTGGGTAATATTGTGGCATACCTATTGGGTGTCAAAAAAGTATGGTGGTGAAATTAACATTTAAAAAAATAAATTAAATAATTAATTAAAATAAATATAATATATAAATTATAATAACAATAAAATAACGAATGATATAATAATTATATATGGTGAAAATATGATTACTCTTGATTTGGAGTTAAAAGATGTTCCCGGTGAATTAATAAGAGCTCTGACACCAATCTCAAATATGGGTGTTAATATATTTAGTGTAATACATTTAAGAGAAAAGAAAACAGATGGTAGGGTTCCTGTTAGGGTAGTTATTGATGATGTAGAAAACAAATTAAATGATGTAATAAAAAAACTTGAAGAAATGGATATAATTATTACAAAAGTAAATGAAACAGTCCGAAAAACAGATATTGATATGGTCGTTGTTGGTCATGTAGTCGATACTGATGTAAGGGATACAATCGACAGATTAAATGAATATGGTCTTGTTGTAGATTTAGACCTTTCAATGCCTGACCCATTTAAAGAATCTTCTGCAAGAATGAAGGTAATAATAGACATCAATAAATTAGAAGATTTTTGCAATGAGCTCGACAGAATATCAAAGGAAAAAAATTTGTTATTTATTAAATCATTTTAAGAAAGGATATAACGATATATAGTTAATTGAGGAGAAAACATGAAGGTAATATTGGTCGGTTTTGGAGTAATCGGTAAAGGTGTAGCAAAAGTTATAGAAGAAAAAAAAGAGTATTTAAAAAACAAATATGGTTTGGATTTAAAAGTTGTGGCTATATGTGATAGGAGCGGTGCAGCAATAGATGAAAATGGTTTGGAT
Source organism: Methanothermococcus okinawensis IH1 (assembly GCF_000179575.2). Lineage (NCBI taxonomy): Archaea > Methanobacteriati > Methanobacteriota > Methanococci > Methanococcales > Methanococcaceae > Methanothermococcus > Methanothermococcus okinawensis. The sequence continues at coordinate 847,897 of NC_015636.1, forward strand.
TTAAAAACTGCATTAAATGTTAAGGAAGGAACTAAAAAAATATCTAATTATCCTGAAAAAGGAACAGGTATGTCCATTGTTGAGGTTATAAAAACAGTTAATGCCGATGCCATTGTTGAAGCCACACCAACCAACATAGAAACAGGAGAACCTGCAAAAACCCATATAATTGAGGCATTTAAAAATGGAAAACATGTAATTACTGCAAATAAAGGACCTCTTGCATTATATTTTAATGAATTAACCTCTTATGCTGAAAAATATAATAAAATATTTAGGTATGAGGCATCCGTTGGAGGAGCAATGCCTATAATAAATTTGGCAAAGGAAACACTCGCTGGAAATGAAATAACCGAAATAAAAGGAATATTAAATGGAACTACGAACTATATATTAACAAAAATGGAAAAAGAAAAACTCGATTTTGATACTGTATTGAAAGAGGCACAGGAGCTCGGTATAGCAGAGACCAACCCTCACCAAGATATAAGCGGACTTGATACTGCTGCGAAAATAGTAATACTTGCAAATTCAATTATGAATAGAAATGTTAGTATAAAAGATGTTAAATTGGAAGGTATTACAAGAATTACGCCTGAGGCACTGACAATGGCTAATAAAAGTGGATATACTATAAAACTTATTGGAGAAGTAAGTAAAAACAAGCTTGAAGTATGTCCAAAATTAATACCCATCGATAGCCCTATGAATGTGAAAGGTTCTTTGAATGTTGCAATGTTAAATACTGACTTGGCAAAGGAAATTGTTGTAGTTGGTAGGGGAGCAGGAGATATAGAAACTTCATCTGCTATTTTGAGTGATATTATAAGCGTATATTTGAGAACTAAAAGATAATAAAAATAAAATAATAATAAATAATAAAAAAATAAAATATAAAATTTATTTAAGCGATTTAAATACTTCTTCAATAGCATTTAATGTTTTTTCAACAACTTCATCATCATGTTTAATGGATGTGAAACAGCATTCAAATTGTGATGGTGCTATAAATACGCCATTGTCCAAAAGACCATAAAAATACTTCATAAATCTTTCTGTATTGCTTTTTTTGGCAGTTTCATAATCCACTACTTCATTTTCATTGAAGTATATCTGAAACATCGAGCTCACATTATATATCTTATTAGGTATTTTATATTTTTCAGCAGTTTCTCCTATAAAATCGCTTATTTTTTTGGCAGTTTTTGAAGTTTGTGTGTAAAACTCGTTATCAAGGTTTTTTAAGGTTTCAATACCTGCACTAACTGAAATTGGATTTCCGTTAAATGTGCCTGCCTGATAAATATTTCCATTTGGTGAAAAATTTTCCATGAGCTCCTTCTTACCAACAATTGCACCAATTGGAAAACCGCCACCTATTATTTTTCCGACTGTTGCTAAGTCGGGAACAACATTATAGTATTCCTGAGCTCCCCCTGGTGCTATTCTAAATCCTGTAATTACCTCATCAAATATCAATATTATATCATTTTCCTCAGTAATTTCTCTTAAAAATTTTAAATATCCTTCTTTTGGAGGAATGCATCCAATATTGCCCATCACTGGTTCAACAATAATGCAGGCAATTTCATCTTTATTTTCAGCAATGGTTTTTTTAATGGCATCCTCATTATTAAAAGGAACTAATAATGTATTTTTTGTAGTTTCCTCAGGGATACCTGGTGAGTTAGGAGATCCATGTGTGAGAGCTCCGCTTCCACTTTTCACAAGCACATAGTCATGAGCTCCGTGGTATGCACCATCAAATTTTATAATTTTATTTTTTTTAGTAATGCCTCTTGCAAGTCTAATGGCACTCATTGTAGCCTCAGTTCCAGAATTTACAAATCTTACCATCTCTGCACAGGGCATTCTATTTACTATTTCTTTTGCAAGGACAATTTCCTTTTCAGTAGGGCATCCATAGGCAGTTCCCAGTTCAAGCTGTTCTTTTACAGTGTTTATTATATTGTCATTGGCATGCCCCAACACCATAGGACCATAAGCTAAGCAGTAGTCGATATATCTATTGCCATCTACATCAAATAAATAGCAATCTTTTGCCTTTTCAACAAAAAATGGAAATGGTTTGAAGTATCTTACTGGACTATTTACTCCTTTTACAAGATATTTCTGAGCTTCCTCAAATAATTTCTTTGATTTTGATAGATTTATGTTTTTAAACATGTTGCTCATATTAATCCCTTTATTTTTTAAATCATTTGTTAATTTTATTATTGTTATTATTGCTCACATTATTATGGTAATATGAGATTATTACCGTGTTAATTAATTTTAATATTAATTTATATAATCATATTCTATTCTATTTCGGTATTATTATAACAATACACCATTATACACTAAAACCCAAAAAACCACCGATGTAAAGAAGTAAGAAACACCTCCACTTCCCAACCACTGTTTTTGACTTAGGCTTCCCTTGCCAACTATCATTGCAGTGATATGCCCCGTTATAATAAGCCCCACAAATAAAAACAACAATGTTACAATACCGCTTAAAGTTCCAAGACCTGCTGTATATATATAATTCGCCAATAATCCAAATAATATTCCTCCAATAGTATGGATTATTGCTGTTTTTCCTTCTAAATCCATGATAACACCTTTTTAATGTAATTTTTGTTATTTTTTTATATAATAATTTATATTTATATTTTTTATATCTCCATTTATATTTATATTACCATATTTAAATAATTAATAAATATTATAAAATTTATTTTTAACCTCATTCTTTTATTAATTCTTTAATCTTGTATATTTTAATTGATTCCTTTGGTCTTTTACTTTTTTCCGTATAAGTATAATCCACCAATACTTCAACTTCTTCATTTACTTCCAAGGTTTTATTTACTAAAATAATATCCCCTTTTTCAAGCAAAAAAGCGAATTTCCGTTTTGTTTTTAAAGAACCTCTGTCGATTAACAACTTTTCTTCATCTACAATAGGTTTTATTATTGAATAGTGCATAATATCCCTTAAACGAATACATAAAGCGTTTTTCCGCAGATATTTATGGTTTCAAAATCTTCTGAATCTAATTTCTCATTTAGGATTTCAATCTTATCCTTATTTGTAATATCGTTTAATACCAACTCTATTGCATGTTTTAAATCTTCATCATTGGTATATACTTTAACTTCTTTTTTAAACCTTCTGGCAAGTCTTGCAATATCCCGCAATGCTAATTTTGCCTCTGTGAATAATATCAAATAGCTTTTTGCGTTTTCTATATTGTCTTTATCACCGTAAAGCACAGGATATTCTTTGTCAAATAATTCATCCTTTTTTATCTCATAATTAACCCCGCATGTTTCTATTACCCTAATAATAATGGATTGTGGAATTCCCGGTGGAATTGGGAGCTCCGTTCTATTGGATGTATTATTAAAATTATCATCGGTATTCATAGTTTTCATGGATATTCCTCCTTAATTAAATTAATTAAACTATTATTAAATATAAATGAAAATAGGTAGAAAAAATAAAATAGTATTTAAACTTTATTAACCTTTATTTATTAAACTTTTATTGCAATATATTTCTATATTTAATTTTCTATAACCTCAGAGGTAGGTTTTATTTTAACCAGTATATAATCTTTCATTTCAGATTTCGAGATATAGGCTATATCTTTTAATAGGTATTTTCCAACTTTAACATTTTCTATTTTTTCATGATATGTATCGTAATTTAGTTTTATTCTTAGACCATCTAATTGGGTTACAATAGGCATTGGAGAAAGTATATTAAATATTTCATCAACTTGTTTTTCCAACTCATCCTTCAACACAACAGGTGGTATTATGGGTGGGTCATAGGAGAGCTCCTCTCTTTTTCTATCTATCAATCTTGTAATTTCATTCACCATCTTTTTTAATGCCTGTCTCTCTTCACTATGTCTTAACCTATGAGCTCTTCTTCCTAAGTTCCCCACATATGGATAAGGTATACCCAATGTTTCAGGACCTCCCGTTATTACAACAGGAATATCCACCTCAAATAAGTGGGTTTTATCCAATAAACAACTTTCAAAATTTCCCATGACATAAACAGCAATGTCATGTTCTTCAATTAATCTTTTTTCTTTTTCTTTTATTAAACTAATATCTTTTCCTGCACCATGAGATAATCCTATCATATTTGGTTTTGCTCCAAACCTTCTGACGAACTCTGAAATATCACATGCCGTATGTGGTAAATGATGTCTCGATAAACTAGGAGCTACTATTGCAATTTCTGTTCCAGCGAGAGGAGTTTCAACGACCTTTCCCTTATACTTTTTGGATTCTATTTTAAAGTTTTCTATTTCATTTTGTGGCAATGCAATTGTCATATATACATCCAACTGCATAACATGTTCCTGTATTATAAATCCTCCCACATCCTCAATCCATTCTTTAAGTATATTATTTTTATAAACTCCACCTTCGTATCTAATAATTTCATACATTTTTCCACCAAAGTATTATTTAGATTATATATTTAGCTACGGTTTATATTTTTTGTTATTTTTAATTATTTTTTGTTTTATACTATATTTTATGTTATATCTCATGTCATATTTTTATTATCCCAATATTAAATATAAAAAACTTCTAAATCATAATATAAATTTTTATTATTTAGAAATCAGAACGAACAGTAATAGTTCCAAAAGTCTTTTTACTATCCCTAAATGATGTTACATCAGTTATAATTCTTTGAATTGCTGACCTCTCATCAATAAGTGTTATATGATCCACCATTATAATTTCTTCGAAGTCGTATTTATCCATGGTTTTTAAAATTTTATCAATGATATTCATTTGAAGGATATTTATTGATTTGGTTGTTAGAGAGATATGGTCTATACAATCATCTTTTTTCATTATTTTAGCCAGAGGTTCCCAATCTTTCGTTAGTATCTCTATATAATAGTCTTTTTCAGATACAACATAATCCTTTGCACCAAGCAGCACTATTAAATCATCTGTAAGTTTTTTTAATTTTGAGTTCTTATCTCTGTCATAAAAATAAAAATTTGTTATTCTTGAACATTCTTGGATTTTTGAAGTTTTCTCCCCATATACTAAGTATGTTTTTACAATATCCCCCTTGGTTACAATACCCATAAGATTTCCATTGCTATCCACTACTAAAAGCCTTCCAATGTCATTTTTAGCCATTATTTTTTGAGATTCTGATGCAGAAGTTTCAGGAGATATTAATATGAGCTCCTCTTTTGGAGTCATTATATCCTTAATGGTTTTTTGTTTTTCTTTTCTAAATCTTTAAATGTAACAACACCTACCAATTTTCCATTTTCATCTACAACAGGATATCCCATATGTCTATATTTCTCAATAAAATCTTTTAATTTAGTTATATTGTCATTTTTACTGATTGTAATAATATTTTTAGTCATAATGTCCTTTACAGGTATCTTTTCTAAAATTCTTAAATCATAAAGTTTTATTAAGTCCTCTTCTGCTTCTTTTACAAAGATATTAATATTGTCAAATATGTGGGATAGTGAATTCTGCTCCAATCCGATATTATATACTCTTTCTACTGTTGAAAGTTTCTTAAACAACATATTAACCACCGATTTTGTAAAAATAATTAATCCTCCCAATTATGTAAAATAATATGGTAATATTAATATTTAAATTTAGTTATATTGATGATAAATAATAAAAATATATTTGCATAATGAATGTATAATAAGGTAAATATATAAATACACATAATAATCAATTAGATATAGCTATTAAAAATTATCGAAATAATATGAATAATGTGTATTAAAAAATAAAAAAATAAAAATAGAATAAATATGAGGCAATTTTAAAATTATTCTTAATTTTAACTAAAATAAATAATTATAATCCATATTAATAAGAATTAATATAAATATTAAATATAAAATTAATATATATAATTATTGCTTTTTTAGGGATTTCCATAAAAAATATGCTGAACCTCCCCACAGCGTTATTGCACCAAATAGGAACATCACTATTGCAGAGATATTCATATAATCACCTTTTTATTTTTTTATGAATTCATCCCATGATTCTATTTTTTTACTCCATGAAACTTTTGAGAGTATAATGGATATTAAGAATCCTATTCCTACAATAGAAGCTCCAATATCTAAATATTTCCAAGGGTATCCGCCGTATGGTGCTTTTAATAAGTTCATAATATCTAAACCTATAATGGCTATTAATAATAATGGTGTTAAAACACCCACAAATAATTTCCAATATTTACCTAATTTTATATCTGAAAGGTTATTTAAATAATTTAATAATTTATCACCTTTAAATACCCATAATGCCACTAAGGCCTCTGCACATCCAACAATGGGTAATAAATACCCAGATGCAAAATGGTCTATAATATCAAGCCAGTAAAGACCTGCTTTTGTTGTGAATAATAAACTGCCTACTAATCCAAGCGATACTACAGCAGTAGTGGCTTTTTTTCTGCTTATCTCAAATTTATCCATAATAGATGCAGTTACTGCCTCTACAAGAGAAATAGATGAGGAAAGACCTGCCAATATAAGTGCCAAGAAGAATATTATTGCAAGTATCCATCCCACATAAGGTATCATTGATAATGCCTTTGGGAATACCACAAATGCCAAAACTATACCCTTATTTATCACTTCATTTAACGGAAGACCTGTGCTATATGCCATATACCCCAATGTGCTAAAAACTGCCAAACCTGCTAAAAAAGAATAACCGCAATTTAAAAGGGCTACGCTAAAAGCACTTGTGGTCAAATCTACTTTTTTAGGCAAATAACTAGCATAAACTATCATAACACCAAAACCCAGAGTTAATGAGTAAAATATTTGAGAGAATGCACTAATCCAAACATTAAAATTTAACAGAGCTCCGAAGTTTGGTGTTAAATACCAATTCAATCCCTCAAGAGCTCCGGGTAATGTTAGTCCTCTTACAAGTAATATCAATGTAAGAATAAATAATGCAGGCATGAAAATCTTGTTTGCCTTTTCAAGACCATTTTTAACACCCAATCTTATTATACCGTAGTTTATTAACCATAAAACTATTGTAGATATTAAAACGCCTGTTGAGAAACCCCCAATACTACCGACATTTGGTGAAATAGAAAGAATACTTCCAAAGAAATAATTTTTAAAATCAAGGGGAAATCCATTTAATATTATATTATACAGATAGTATAAACACCAGCCAATAATAACAATATAATATGTAGTTATGGTAAATCCAGAAAATACTGCAAGCCAGCCTACCCATTCATTTTTTTCACTTATTCTTTTGAACGCTAACGGAGCAGAACCTCTTGTAGAATGCCCAACAGAGAATTCAAGAAGCAATAATGGAATACCTACACAGAACAAGGCTATAAAATAAGGTATTAGAAATGCACCGCCCCCTTACTATATACCATATAGGGAAATCTCCAAATATTACCGAGACCTATTGCAGAACCTACTGCTGCCAATATAAACCCCAATTTAGAATTCCATAATTCTCTTGCCACTATACCACCTTTTACTGTATTACCTTATAATATTACTTTTTACTGTATTAAAATGCCGTTTTCTTTAAGCCTACCTATCACACTATCCCATGATGGAAGATTGGTTTGACAGCCCCTTTTTTCTACAACAAAGGAAGCTACGCATGATGCAATAATTCCACAATCCTTTAAATCGTATCCTTTTAAGTATGCCGTTAAAAATCCTGCTCTATAACTGTCGCCTGCTCCTGTTGGGTCTATAACATTTGTAGGAATTGCAGGAACTTTTATACTATTGCCATCGTGATAAATAATGCTTCCGTCCTTGCCATAGGTTATTATTAAGGTATTTATTTTTTCTATAAATTTATCCTGTTTTACATCCAATAGCTTCAAAACCCTTTCGTATTCATGATTGTTCATAAACATGAAATCCACATATTTTATCATTGATTCCATGTCTTCCTTACTATACAATGGTAAGTCCTGACCCGGGTCAAAAGATACAAGAGTTCGGGAATCTTTTGCTTTTTCCGCACATTTCATATTAAATTTCGGGTCACCTGTTGCTAAATGGACAATATCCACATCAAAAGTTGGAGGGTTTAACTCTTTGTAATGTTTAGCAGCACCCCATAAAAAAAAGGTTATCTGGTTATTGTTGGGATCTGTAAAAATCCATGCTTTTGGTGTTTCTTCTTCATCCGAATGATAAACACCAGATATATCAATGTTTAAATGTTTTAGATAACTATGATACCCTGAATTTATAAAATCATAACCTACGCATGAAACTATGCCTGATTTCAATCCTAATTTAGCCACCCCTACGGAAACATTACAGGCAGCTCCTCCGTAATATTTTTTAGCGGATGGTATCTGAACAGATGTGTTAGGTTCTGGAAATTTTTCAACATTAAATATATAATCAAGGGCTATATGCCCAACAGAAATTATTTTTTTGTTGTTTATTTTTTCAACAATAGCTTCATCTGCATCTATATATTCACCCATAACTATCACCTACAAATTTTAATGGCTTTACTCAGGTCTATAATATTTTTATAAATTGCAGAGCCTATAACTACGCCCTCTACACCTATTTCTTTTAATTTTAAAAGGTCATCATAGGTGGTTATTCCTCCTGAGGCTATAATTGGTATATTAAGGGAATCTACAAGCTCCTTAATAGGTTTAATAGTTATGCCCTTTAAAAGACCTTCGACATCTACATTTGTAAATAAAATACTTCCAGCTCCTTTTTCTTCCAATACTTTCCCAATTTCAACAGGAGAATATTTAGTTTTTTCTTTCCATCCTTTTATTACAACTTTTCCATCTTTTGCATCAAGAGCTACCATTATTTTTTCTTTTTCAACCTTTTTTGATAACTCTTTAATAATATTAGGATTTTCAACTGCTGATGTGCCTAATATAACCCGTGCTGCTCCAATATCTATAAGATTCAATGCATCATTGACCGTTCTTATGCCTCCCCCAATCTGAACAGGAACAGGAATGGATTTTATAATTTTCTTTATTATTTCTTCATTGGTATTTGTTTGGTATATGGCTTTATCTAAATCAACTAAATGAATCATCGGAGCTCCTTTACTTACCCATTTTTTTGCAATTTCCAATGGATTTTCGAGCTCTAAATGTTTCTTGTTTGGGTTTCCCTGTATAAGCTGAACACATTTTTTGTCTTTTATATCTACCGCTGGAATTACCATCATTATTTCACCATGAAAATACTTTCTAAATAATTAATATTATATAATAATTTCGAATAATTTGGAATTAACATTATGATATTTAGGAAAATCATTTAGGACAATCCTGATGAATGTATTAATCCAAAAATACCACTTGATATAATTTCAATGGAGATTGCACTTAATATCAGACCCATAAGTCTTACTATTGCCTTAATGCCTGAGGTTTTTAGAATATGGGCAATTTTATCGGATGAGTATAATATCACCCCAGATACCAGTGCTGCCAGTATTATCGAAAATAGCACTATTATTTTATCATATATTGTATAGCTGTGTTCCATTAATATGATACTCGTTGTAATAGTCCCAGGACCTGCCAGTAAAGGTATTGCTAATGGCACTACTGCAATATCATCCAACTGCACCATTTCTTCTTTTTCTTTTGGAGTTTGTCGAGTTTTTGAGACCTGAGCATGAAGCATATCCCATGATATTTTTAATATCAATAACCCCCCTGCAACTTTAAATGAATCTATGGTAATCCCAAAAAATTCAAATATCCATTTTCCAAAAAATCCAAAGATTATCAATGTAAGTATAACCACAATAGTTGATTTTTTTAGTAGTTTTATCCTCTCTTTTTCAGTATTATTCGATGTCCATATATAAAATAAAGGCACAAGACCTATTGGATTCATAATAATAAATAGGGAGGTAAAGGCATAAATAAAGAAACTAAGATTAAATCCCATTTTTTCACCAATAACTTATATATAAAATCCCAATATACGTCATATATATAATAGAATTATAGGTAAATATAATTTACAAATACCTTGCCCTTTTTTCAACATCCGCTATATGATTTATTACAGTTTTCCACTGGGGATATATTTTATAGCCTTCCAGAATTCTATTCCATATTTCCTCAAATCTGTCAAAATGGATACTTAAAATGGATTTTTTTAGCACAATTAAATCCACAGCCTTATCTTCTACAAGATTTGAGAATTTTCCAAGTCCAAAATCTATAATATATACTTTATTATTTTTATTATTCTTATTATTACTTTTATTATTATTTAAATTATTTTTACCTTCGATATTAATTTTTTTATTTTCATAATTATTTTTATTACCGCTATTATCTTGGGAATATACTTTACTATTTTGAATATGCTTTTTATTATTGTTATTATCCACATTATCATCCCTCCTAATTATAAAATTCGATGTTGTAAGGTCATTATGTATGATATCATTTTCATGAAGTTTTCCAACAATAGCTCCTATCTCATAACAACAGTCTAAATTCCCATTATCTCTTTCTATTTCTTCCTTTGCAAGTTTTCCCGCTATATATTCCATAGTTATAATATTGTTATCTTTATCTATATCAAATATGCAAGGTGCATTAATATTAAAGTCCTTAACTAGTGCTAAAAATCGAGCTTCTTTAACAGTTCTTTGGTGTCTTATTATTTTGTCGAGCTCAGGTATTCTATAACTTTTTGCTATTCTCTCCTTTTTAATAACATCCCATCCCAAATAGGAGGCTTTTTTAATATCTGCCTCTGCACCTTTTCCAATTAAATGTTCAGGTATCCTTCTTTTTTCACAGGGAATATTTTTAATCCAATTTACCTCTACCATGTCGCTTCTATAATTTGGAATTGGTTTTGTTTCATCAATACTCATTCTTTTTCCATTTATATACATTAAAAGCCCTAACCATGCTATCATTGCCCCATTATCTCCACAGAATTGTTTTTCAGGAACATAGAATTTTACATTCTGTTCCTTACACATAATATTGAGCATTTCCCTTAATCGATTGTTTGCAGCAACACCGCCTACAAGCATGACCTCAGGTTTATTTGTATGGGCAAGAGCTCGTTCAGTAATTTCTGTTATCATGGAAAATGCAGTTTCTTGAATAGAATAACATACATCTTCCAGTTTTTCTCCTTTTTCGTAGCTTTTTATTGCCGATGTAAGAAGTCCTGAAAATGTGACATCCATTCCTTTAACACTATATGGCAATTTTATTAATTTTTTTCCATCTTTTGCAAGTTTTTCAACATAAACACCTCCGGGATGTGGAAGAGCACAGTTTCTTGCAAACTGGTCTAAACAATTCCCTATGGCAATATCAAGAGTCTCTCCAAAAACTCTATATCTACCACAGGTATATCCTAATATCTGGGTATTTCCACCGCTTACATATAAAGTTAATGGGTCTTTTGCCCCTGTGGTTAGTTTCCCGATTTCTACATGACCTATGCAATGATTAACCCCAATAATAGGTTTTTTTAATGACAATGATAGAGCTCTTGCAGCAGTGGCTGTTACTCTTAAACTTGGACCTAATCCAGGACCTTGGGAAAAGGATATTAAATCTATTTTTTCTTTTGGAACTTTATTAAATGCCTCTTTTATTAATTTTGGAAATGTTTCTGCATGATGGTCTGCTGCCTCTCGTGGGTTTATACCTTGAACAGGAGGTTTATATATTATGGTTTTATTATATAAAACATTCCCATCCGAATCTACTAATCCAACACCTGTTTTCTCTGCTGTTCCCTCTAAACCTAAACAAATCATCCTCTCACCAAATATGCTAATTGTTATAAAGTTTATAATAAAATTTAAAAATAAATAATAGAGTGATTAAATAATATTGTAATGAATAAATAGAATAATAAATAAATCTAATATAATAAATATATAATAAATAAAGTGAGTATAATGCGATAAAATTTAATACATTATATGGGTTGAATAATATAAGTATTTAAATATTTGATTTAAATAATTTAATTATTTTTATTTTTAAATAATTTATATTGATAAATTTATATTATTATAATTATAACTATAACTATAAATCATATCTATTAGCACATTTTATAATCTTGGTTAAACTATATATATTAATTCAAATAATATATTAAAAAAGGTTTGAAGGTGAGATTTTGTTTTTGGATAAAATTGATAATGCTAAAAAAGCTTATACTTTTGATGATGTTTTGTTGGTGCCTAATGCTTCCTATGTAGAACCAAAAGATACCGATATATCCACAGATATAGCAGGATTGAAATTGAACATTCCCATTATTTCTGCTGCAATGGATACAGTATCCGAAAAGGAGATGGCAATAGCACTTGCAAGGAAAGGGGGAATTGGCGTAATTCATAGAAATATGACCATAGAGGAGCAGGTAAATCAGGTAATGGCAGTTAAAAAGGCGGAAGATATAATCGTTAGAGATGTAATCACAATATCTCCCGATTATAATATAGGGGACGCTGAAAGGATTATGGAGGAATATGGAATTAGCGGACTTCCCGTTGTTGATAAAAATGATGAGCTCTTAGGGATAATCACAACAAGGGATGTAAAATACATAAGTAATAAAGATACTCTTGTAAAGGATGCCATGACAAAAAATGTGGTTTATGGCAAGGAGGATATAAACCATGAAGATGCAATGAATATTATGTATGAAAATAGAATAGAGAGACTTCCAATTTTGGATAAAAATAATAAATTAATAGGTATGATTACATTAAGGGATATTTTAAAAAGAAGACAATATCCAAATGCTGCAAGGGATAATGAGGGAAGACTTTTAGTAGCTGCGGCATGTGGTCCAAATGACTTAGCCAGAGCTCAGGCACTTATAAAAGCAGAAGTTGATGCAATAGCTATTGACTGTGCCCATGCCCATAACATGAATGTTGTAAATAATATTAAGATACTTAAAAAAGAGCTCGAAGGCACAGGTATAAAATTAATCGTAGGAAATATAGCTACGAAAGAAGCAGCAATTGATTTGATAAATGCGGGAGCTGATGCTTTAAAAGTGGGAATAGGTCCGGGTAGTATTTGCACTACAAGGATAGTTGCAGGGGTAGGTGTTCCACAATTAACAGCAGTTGCAGAAGTTGCAGATATAGCAAAAGAGCATGATATTCCAGTAATTGCAGATGGTGGTATAAAATACAGTGGAGATATAGCAAAGGCAATAGCTGCGGGAGCTGATGCCGTAATGCTTGGAAGCTTGCTGGCTGGAACAGAAGAAGCTCCGGGACAATTAATTACAATTAATGGAAGAAAATACAAACAATACAGGGGAATGGGTTCCCTCGGTGCTATGTCAGGCGGTGTTGGTGCAGGAGCAGATAGATACTTCCAAAGCCACATGAAGCATGTTAAACTCGTTCCAGAAGGAATTGAAGGGGCAGTTCCATATAAAGGCTCTGTAAAAGATGTGGTTTTCCAATTAATAGGTGGTTTAAGGTCATCTATGGGATACTGTGGTGCTAAAAATATAAAAGAGATGCATGAAAAGGCAAGATTTGTAAAAATTACTCAGAGCGGTCAAAAGGAAAGTCATCCTCATGATGTGCTTATTACAAATGAAGCTCCAAATTATCCAATAAATAAATAAATCAATTAATAAATTAATAAATTGAGATATGGGGTATATAAAGCTAAAAAATATAAAATTAAAGTTTTAACTTTTATCCTCTTTTTTTGATAATTCTCCATAATAATCGTAATAATCATAATAATATTCATTAACTATCCACAACTTATTTTTATATTTCTTTGAGAGTTCCAATGTTTTCTCAGCTAAATCCTTATTTTTTCTCTCAAATATTTCAGAGGCTATCATTTCCACTATATCGATAGTATCAACATCATCGGCATCTAAATATTCGGACTTTCCAACTTCATTTAGGAGCTCCAATAATTCATCATCCTTGGAATTTTTTAAAAAATTGTTTCTTAAAAATGATTTAAATGTAAATATATTTTTTCTTTCAATAGGTATAAGTTTTAAAATAGATTTCCCTTTTTCTACAAGACTATTTTTATTTTGGATGAGCTCATCCCATAAATTGTATTTTAAAATTATGTTCTTTAAAACATTAATTATGTCATCTTTTGATTTATTTTTTAAATTGTTAAATAATTCATCTCCATTAATATAATTGTTGTTTTTATAGGCTTCAATTAGGGCATAGGCATGTTTGCAGTTATATCTATATGGACAGGAACAAATTCCTGTCCAATCACTTAAATCTACAACTGTATTATATTCATCTCCCCCCATTACCTTTCCATATAATTTATTTTCAAATTTTACGCAAAATATAACAAGATTATTTTTATAATAATATTTACCCCTTTCTATAATCTTTTTGTTGTATATGTTTTCATAATCCATAAATATCACTAATTACCTATATTATATATTATTTAGAATTTAGAGTTTTATTATTTATTTTAAATTTTTATTTTTATATATTTATGTTGTAATCAATATACAATAATATAATCAAAAATTAAAATATTAAAAAAGGGTTTATTATGAGACCTATTCTTGTAATATTTGGTATGATTTTAATAACCATAGGATTATTTGTGCTAACTCTTGGAATGGTATATCCAAATAAATATAGTGAATATCATCAACAGGATGAATCCAATGAATCCAACGAAAAGCAGGATGTTAAGGTTTCGGGAGTTGTAATGATAGGTCCTATTCCAATAGTATTTGGAAATTCCCCATCATTGGCAATATTATCTGTTTTAATAGTTATAGCCATGATGATTTGGATGTTTTTATTTTACAGTAATGTTATAATTCAAAAATAAAAATAAAACTAATATAAAATAATAAAATTATAAATGTAAGATAAAATAAGAAATAAAAAGAATTTATTTATTCATAAACCTTTGTTCCCATGGTCTTTCTTATTTTCTTAAATTCTTCACTTAGTTTTTTTGTAGTTTCTCCTATTTTTCCATTATTTATGGTTCTTCCATCTATTTCAACAACAGGCACGAGCTCAGCTGCTGTTCCTGTGATGAATAATTCATCTGCAACATAGAGCTCATGTAATGTGAGCCTCTCTTCCACAACTTTATATCCCATTTCTTTTGCGAGCTCAATTACTGTGTCTCTTGTAATTCCTCTTAAAACACTTGATGATAGTGGTGGGGTTTTTATAATGCCGTTTTTAACTACAAATATATTATCCCCAGTTCCTTCTGCAACATATCCTTCTCTATCAAGTAAAAAAGCCTCATTAACTCCTGCATAATTTGCTTGGATTTTTGCCAAAATACTGTTTAAGTAGTTTAAGGATTTTACAGCAGGATTTAACACATCAACAGGCAACCTTCTAACCGATGAAGTAATTACCTTTATGCCATCTTCTCCAAGCAATGGATTCATTGGTTCTGCAATACAGAATATTGTTGGTTTTGAACATTTTTTAGGGTCAAGTCCCAAATCGCCAACTCCTCTTGTGATTACCAGCCTAATATATGCATCCTTTAAATTGTTTATTTTAAGGGTATCAACAACAACCTTTTCCATTTCTTCCTTTGTCAAAGGTATTTCCAAAGTAATGGATTTTGCAGAATCATACAATCTATCTATATGTTCTTTTAATTTAAAAACAACACCATCATAAGCCCTTATACCTTCAAATATCCCATCACCATATAAAAGACCATGGTCATAAACTGAAATCTTTGCATCCTCTTTTTCAACAAATTCACCGTTTAAATAAATTTTCATGAATTCACCTCAAATAACATATATTTTTATTTCAAAAATATTTAAATTATTTAGATATAAAGGTTTTCAATTCATTGGATTAGATGATTAAATATGTTAATATTTTGTTTTTTTTATTTATTTTATTTTTTTAGTTTTTCCAGTATTTATTTCTTATTTTATCTTTTAATTCATTATATATTTATTCGTTTTATATTATTATTCATTTATTTTATTCCCAACTCCAATAAACAATCTATTCCCACCGCATCTTCCTTTACCAGTAGAATACAAGAATATATTATTATTTTTCGCGTATTCTTCCACTTTTTTTCTTCCTCCATCGGCTGTTTTCTCTCCAAAGGATATCACTACAATTACATCATCTATATTTTTAGAGCCAATTATTGGATATTTTAATTTTATATTGCATAATTCGCTTATATCGCTTAGATGGGATATAATGGCATTAGCATCGTCGATAAATGGAAAATCTTTCAAATATTTGGCAATAAATTCTATATCTTTTCCTCTTTTTTGGCTGTATTTTTTTATTTTCATAGGATAGTAGTTAAGTTTTCCGTCTTGATAGTCTTTTATTATGGATTTTGCTGTTCGTTTCATATCGATTATCCCGTTTTTCCCCAAATAATTTAATTTTTTGCCTATTTTTTCTATAAATTCTTCGTTTATATCCGATATGTCATTTATATCATTTATTTCAATACCATAGTATTTTTTGATAATATTTTCATCAAATGCATATAAATTTCTTAATATCTTTATAGCAGGTTCAATGGGATTTTCGATTTTTTCATACCTCAGAGCTCCTATCATCACGAGCTCATCCTCATCCTTAGGTTCGATAACACCAGGAGTATCCAATAATTTTATGTTTTTGGTTAGTCTTATCCACTGCTCCCCCTTAGTAAGTCCAGCAACAAGTCCACTGGCAGCACTTTTCTTTCCAGTTAAGGCGTTTATTAGTGAAGATTTTCCAACATTGGGATAGCCCACAACTCCAACTTTTCCTTCCTTTATTCCCATTAATTGAAGGTATTTTTTAATATTGTCCCTTAATATCTTTGTTCCATTTTTATATTTGGAGCTCACAAAAACCACAGATGCCTCGGGATTTTCACTTTTAATTATGTCCTTCCATTTTTCGAGTATTTTTACAGGGACTAAATCCGCTTTATTCAGCACATAAATAAGTTTTTTATTTTCTTTCTTTATTTTATCCTCTAAATTTTTATTTCTTGTGCCTTCGGGATTTCTTGCATCTAATACTGCTAAAATAATATGGCACTCATTTATAATTTTTTGGGCTATCTTTTTTGCAGGCACCCTTTTAATTTTCTTACCACTCATTAAATCACCATAAAATAGAATTTAAATTAATGAAACATTTAATAAACCATTAACTAAAATATAAATCATATATAAAAAATATATAAATAGAATTTAAATAAAATTAAAGATAAATCCCTAAAATAATAACATAAAAATGAATCTTTGTTAGTTATTGGTATTTTAATTTTTTTTATTTATTTCCGATTCATCAGTATCCTCATCTTCGTCAATAATCTTTCCATTCTTTGTTTTTGGTGCAATATCTTTTATTATTTTCATCAAATCCTCATCTTCCTCAGCTATTAATTTTACAAATATTCCACCGTGTATATCTCTATCAAAATTGACAAGGCCTGCAAAAGCTGCCTGTTTATTTAGGTAGAATTTTGTTAAATTGCCATTTATGCCTCTTTCAAGAACCATCCTTGCAGTGTCCAGTATTGCCTGACTTCGTAGGAGCTCCTTAAATCTACTTATGTCCTTAGATTCTCCAACTAAATAGTTATCTTCTACAACAATTTTTGCATCCTTAAATATGTTTTTTACTGCTTTTATTACTTTATTTTCATCTTCTGTTGGTTTAATTTTAGATTTTAACTTGATTATCATTATATCCCTATATTATAGTATTGTATGTATAATTTTATTATATAATTTATTTTTACAAATATATTGATAAAATTCTTTTAAAAGATGTTTTCCATCATTTCCAAAGCCTTTTCTATATCCTCATATTTTGTAGCATAGGAAAATCTTATGTTATTTTCTCCACATTCTCCAAATGCAACACCTGGAACGCATAATATATTATTTTTTATTAGTTTTTGAGCAACTTCTGTTCCATTTCCATATTCTTCAACATTTGGAAATACATAAAATGCACCATCTGGTGTGGTTAATTTAAATAATTTTTTCATTCCTTTAACTATTAAATCCCTCCTTCTTCTAAATTCATTAACCATTTTATAAACACAGCTTTGGTCTCCATTTAATGCTTCCAATGCTCCATATTGAGCAAAAGAAGTAGCACAGGCAAAACCGTATTGATGTATCTTTATCATATTATCTATTAAGTTATATTTTTTGTTTAGATTATCATTAACTGCTAAATATCCGATTCTCCAACCTGTCATGGCATAAGATTTTGAAAATCCATTTATTAATATACAGTTATCTGTAAATTCCATTGGAGAATGGTGTTTTTTATCATATATTATTTTTTCATAGATTTCATCGGATATTATAATGATATTATTGTCATCTGCTATATCGCATATAGCTTTTATCTCTTTTTTATCCATTACCTTTCCAGTTGGGTTTGAAGGGGAATTTAATATAATACATTTTGTTTTATCTGTAATGCTGTTTTTTACTCCCTCTATATCTATATTAAAGTCATCGTCAAATTTCATAGAGATGGGTTTAGCCTCGCACATTTGGGTTAAACTCATATAGGATACAAATCCAGGGTTTGGTATTAAAACCTCATCGCCTTTATTTACTATAGCCATTAAAGATAGCATTAATGCCTCAGAAGCTCCGCAGGTTGTAATAATATTATCAGGGTTAATATTTAGGTTATTATCCTTTTTTAATTTATTACTTATACTTTCTCGGAGCTCAGGTATTCCGCTATTTGGTGTGTAGTGGGTTTTGCCATTATCAAGTGCCTTTTTTGCAGCATCTATTATATGTTGGGGGGTGTCAAAATCTGGCTCCCCTATGCCTAAATTTATGGAATCTTTTGTAGCCATGTTGAATATTTTTCTTATTTCCGAAGGTTTTATATTTTTACATCTGTTGGAAATCATAAATCTCTCACCGTATTGATTATATATATAATTATCATGCTAATAACTAATAAAATAATAATATTTATAAAAATAATAATGTAATGGAATGATAGTGTTATGTTTAGATAATAAATAGAAAATAAAAATATATATTTTATCACTTATAATTTTATTTTTATTAGTTATTTATTAGTTATTGATTAATATTGATATTTAAATTTTTTATTCCATTAAATATTTATATGTAAAAACTATAATGATTAATCATTATAATATATATTATTTTTATAATATGATATTAATTTCTATTATAATCGTTATGTTATTGGCTATTATACTATTATTTATTATAACTACATTATTACTATTATTTGCTATAATATGGATTATTGGGTGGAAATATGTATGATATTTCAATAATTAAGGATATTGTGTTGGTAGTGGTTTCAATAGGTATATTGTTGGCATCAATTCGACTATGGATTCAAAAGGATAGTAAAAACATGGTGTATGCTCGTCTTCATATTGCAGGGGTGATAGATATTGCCTGTATAATTATACTGCTTGTCTTGAATCAACCATTATTGGCATTGATATATTTGGTTCTCTGTCCTTTTGCAGCACATGCCATTGCCAACGCTGATTATTACGACGAATTGAAAGAAAAAGCTGATTAATGTAAAGATAATTAAAAATAAAAATAAATAATATACTAGTGGATGTAATAGATAAAATAATAAAATAAAATAATAAATAATAAGATAAATAAATAGAATATATAAATAAAATTAAAATAAAGCTACTGCATAAACTAAAATTGGTGGTGTTATGTATTTAACCATTGTTGATTTTGCTGTATTGGCATTAATTGTTATGTCATATATCGGAGCTCTGGTTCAGAAGGATTTAATTAAATGTGTGGTATTAACAGGATTAGGGGGATTGGGTTTGGCATATATATTCAGCTCGCTTTTAGCCCCCGATGTTGCACTTACTGAGGCTATATTGGGTGGTGCTGTGCTTCCTGCATTCTTTGCATTTACGGTTAGAAGGACTCAAAGACTTGATGAGATTGATTAATTAGATATAACATGTGATATATAGATGTGTTCAGTAAAAATTTAATAAATAATAAAATAGGCAATTCTAAATATTAATATAATTAAAACCACTAAGCATGATATAAAAGCAAAATATTTATATATGGCACTATCAGCACCTTTAAATACTGCAAAATACACACCAAAATAGGATACCAATACCATAAATAAACTTATATCTACAAGTGTTTTAGATGAGCTCATGGAAAAAAATGCAATGATAAATGCATTTAATAAAACTCCAATTATTGATATATCTTTTTTTGAGTTTTCCAAATGCTTTATTGGTTTTAATTCAAATATTTTTGGAAATAAAGATTTTGGCATCCAGCTAAGTGTAAATGTCCAGCTAAATATACATCCCGCTATAATCATCAACATTCCAAGCCAAACAACCATGTTATTTTTTATCAATGATTTAATGACTATTTCTAAATTACCATAAATCGCATTTGAAGAAATACTCCATGCATAAAACAAATATAAAATGCCTACAATAAAAGTTCCAATAATAAGTCCATAACTGATGTCTTTTTTTGGGTTTTTAAAGGATTCTGATGGTATGACTATACCTTCCCATCCAGTCATAGTCCATAGTCCAAAATAACTTGCCATAAATATCTTTGAAATATCAAATTTTGCCGTGGAAAATATATTTAAATCCAAGCCGTTGGAGCATATGATAAAAATAAGAATTAATATGGTAATAATGGCAAAAAGCCTTAAAATATTTTTAATTACTTTAATTCCTGATAATACAAGAGCTGTTATAATTATGATTAACACGATACCAATATATTTAAAGTCAAAATAGACATTGAAAATTACCTCAAAAAATGAAACTACCGCAGATATGGATACTACTCCTGAAAACCATAGCATATACCCAAAGATTTTTCCGATTTTTATACCAAATATTTTTTGAATGTATTTATATGGGCCTCCACTTTTTGTTATCTTTGTTGAGGCATAGGCAAAGGGTGTTGCCATTATCAAACTTATAACTAAATCTATAATCCAACCGTATATTGCACATTTTCCTGCTATCGTATATGTTAAGGGTGAAAGAACAAAAATCCCTCCGCCCACAATAGAGGTAATAGTTAAAAACACAGCATCTTTTAAAGTTAAGTATCTCATACCACCAACCAATAAAATATATAAAATATATAGAATTAAAAAAATAAGTAAAACATTAAGTAAATATTTTAAATAAAATATTAAAATATTAAGTAGAATATCAAGTAAAACAATAGGGATGATTATATATTTAACAATGCATAAATGGATATGATTTTATAATGGTATAATAACTAAATATAAAAAATGATACATTAAGAAAGAATAATTTAAAATATATCTAAAATAAAAGTAAAAGAAAAAGATAAATACTGCATTATTATACTTTAATTAATTTATATAAAATGAGGGATATAGTGAAAGTATTGTTAATTCATTCCGATTATCTGGAATTTGAGGCAAAACAGAAAACAAAGATTGCAGAAGACACCGATATACTAAATGGAAAAATGGATGAATGTTTAACTGCATTTATGGCAGTTGAAAAAGAAGATGAGGAAAATCCTGAAAATGTGATAAAGAATACTGTGGATGAGATTGTAAAAACTGCGGAAAATTTAAAGGTAAAGAATATAGTAGTTTATCCTTATGCACATTTGTCAAGCGAGCTATCATCTCCAAAAGTTGCTAAGGATGTTTTAAAAGGCATAGAAGAATATTTAAAAGAAAGAGATTACAATGTATTAAGAGCTCCTTTTGGATGGTATAAGGCATTTAAAATAAGCTGTAAAGGTCATCCATTAAGTGAATTATCGAGAAAAATAACCGCAGATAAGGGAGAAAAAGAAGGAAAAGAAATAGAAAAAGAAGAAGCGAAAAATGAAGAAAAATCAAAATTCTATTTACTCAATGGAGAGACAAAAGAATTAATAGAATTAAATGAGAAAAATGTAAAAAAATTGGATGATGAAGGGCTTAAAGCAATAGCAATGCATGAAATGGGCATAAAACATGAAAAAAAAGGTGAAACAGAACCTCCTCATGTTAAATATATTAGGGAAAAAGAAATCTGCGACTATGAGCCATCATCAGATGCAGGTCATTTTAGATGGTATCCAAAGGGAAAACTTATAAGAGACCTTTTAGAAGATTATGTTTACAATATGGTGGTTGAAAACAACGGTATGCCTGTTGAAACACCTGTAATGTATGATTTAGGAAACAAAGCCATAAGGGAACATGCCGATAAATTTGGAGAAAGGCAGTATAGGTTTAAACAAGGAAATAAGGAGTTAATGCTTAGGTTTGCGGCATGCTTTGGGCAGTTTATGATGAAAAAGGATATGTATATTCTTCCAAAACACCTGCCTTTAAAGTTATATGAGCTCTCAACATACAGTTTTAGATATGAACAAAGAGGTGAGCTCGTAGGGTTGAAGAGATTAAGGGCATTCACTATGCCTGATATGCATACGGTATGTTATGATATAAAACAGGCTATGGAAGAATTTGAAAATCAGTTTTGGATGTGCTTAAAAACAGGAGATGACCTTAATACACCTTATTCAATAATATTTAGATATACTAAGGACTTTTTTGATGAAAACAAAGAATGGTTCTTTAAAATAGCAAAAGAATATAAAGAAAAATATGGAAAAGATGTAATTCTCGAATTATTACCTAAGAGAAAGCATTATTGGGTAGGAAAGGTAGATATGGCTGTTATAGATAGCTTTGGAAGACCTATTGAAAATCCAACAGTGCAGATAGATGTAGAAAGTGCAAAAAGGTTTAATATCGTTGTTCATGATGGAAATGAAAAAATTTATCCAATTATACTTCACTGCTCACCAACAGGAAGTGTAGAGAGGGTATTATGTGGTCTGTTAGAAAAGGCTTCTATGGATGCTGAAGCAGGAGCTCCTCCAATGTTGCCAGTTTGGTTATCTCCAATACAGGTAAGGGTAATACCTGTCTCAGATGCACACAACGATTATGCTTTAAATATTGCTAAAAAACTCAGAGAAAATAATATAAGAGTGGATTATGACGATAGGGAAGAAAGCGTAGGTAAAAAGATAAGGAATGCAGGAAAGGACTGGATACCTTATGTTGTGGTAATTGGTGATGAAGAAGTTAAAAACAACATATTAACCATTACAGTAAGGGAGAAATCCGCATTAAAAAAACCAGTTAAAGAAAAAATGACTGTTGATGAATTAATCGAAAGGATAAAAGAAGAATCAAAAGGATTCCCATACCGACCTTTAAGTTTGCCATTATACTGCTCATTACAGCCAATATTTAGATAATTAAATAATTATAATAATTATTTATTGTGGGTCATAATAATTCGTTTCCATTAACTTTTTAATTTTCATATATGGGAACGATTAAATTTGTTTTAATATTTAGTGTTGATATTTAAAGAATATGCAAAATGACCTGCCCTAGAATAAAAATAGTTATCTAAATAATTTAGGTTTCTCTATTTTAATATTCTCATTGAGTTAAAAACTGCGAGTAGTGCAACTCCAACATCTGCAAATATGGCTTCCCATATTGTGACCTGCCCAAGAACTCCGAGTAGTACAAATGACAGCTTAACAGTTAAAATTAAGATTATATTCTTCATAACTATATTCTGTACCTTCTTTGATATTTTAATTCCTAAAGGTAGCTTCGAAGGTTTATCGTCCATTATAACTATATCCGCTGTTTCTATAGCAACGTCACTTCCCAGTGCTCCCATTGCAACACCCAATTCTGACCTTGCAATAACTGGAGCATCGTTTATTCCATCCCCAACGAAAACAACGGTACCATTTTCTTTCTCCGCTTCAAGCTTTTCGATAATATTTACTTTATCCTCTGGTAGTAATTCAGCGTAAATCTCATCTAAGCCGATTTTTTTTGCTATCTCTTCTGCAACATCTTTCTTGTCACCCGTAAGCATTACAATCTTTTTAACTCCAAGTTTTCTGAGCTCCTGTATGGTTTCTAAAGCGTCTTTTTTTATCTCGTCGGATATTATTATGTAACCTGCATACTCCCCATCAACAACCACATGAACAACAGTACCTTTTACATGACAGGTGTTATGTTTGATGTTAAATTTATGCAAAAGCCTATCGTTTCCAACCATAATTTCTTTTCCATTAATTTTAATTCTAACTCCATACCCTGGTATTTCCTCATGTTCTTTAATCTCGTTTTCATTAATTTCTTTTCCATAAGTCTCTTTTATTGCATTTGCAATTGGATGACTTGAATGAGCTTCAGCCAATGCCGTAAACTTTAAGATTTCATCTTTGTTAAAGCTGTTCTTTGCGACTATCAGTACTGTTTTAAATACTCCTTTTGTTAAAGTTCCTGTTTTGTCAAATGCCACAATTCTAGCTTTGCTCAGTGCATCGAGAAAGTTTGAACCTTTGACGAGTATTCCTTCTTTGGCGGACTTTCCAATTCCTCCGAAGTAGCCTAACGGAATTGAAAGTACCAATGCACATGGACAGGATATAACCAATAGTACCAATGCCCTATACACCCAATTGAATAAAGGTTCTCCAAAAACCAGGGGTGGGATTGAGGCTATGAGTATTGCTAAACCTACGATTATTGGAGTATAGTATCTGGAAAATCTGGTAATAAAACGCTCTGTTTTTGTTTTTCTTGTACTTGCATTCTCAACTAGTTCAAAGATTCTTGAAATTGTCGATTCTTTGAGCTCCTTTGTAACCTTAACTGTTAAAAGACCATTTAAGTTTAACATTCCTGATAGGAGCTCATCCCCTTCTTTGATTACCTTAGGTATACTTTCGCCTGTTAGGGCCGAGGAGTCAACAGTAGATGAACCTTCAATCACCAATCCATCCAATGGTACCCGTTCTCCAGGTTTTACTAAAATTAGATCACCAACTTTAACATCTTCAGGTTTAACTTTAATTGTCTTATTTCCAATCTTTAAGTTTGCGTAGTCTGCCTTTAATGCTAACAACCCTTTTATTGATTTTCTAGAACGATTTATTGATAAGTTCTGGAAGAACTCACCCACCATATAGAAGAGCATAACACCTACGGCTTCAGGATATTCTCCAATAGCAAAGGCCCCTAAAGTGGCTATTGTCATAAGAAAATTCTCATCAAAGATATTTCCATGAATGGAGTTTACAACAGCGTTCCTTAGAACTTTCCACCCCACTAACATATAGCTTACGACAAATATTCCAAAAACAAAAATATTGTTGTAGTTGTAGTAGTACCTAAGTAGTATCCCAATTACAAAAAAATTAACGATGGGACTATGAAGTAAAGCATTTTCTTTGGATCTTCACCATGATTATGGTGGTCATGGTGATGTTCTTCTTTTTCCATCATTTCAACCCCTGAATCAACTTCATTACTATATTTTTGGCTTTTTCAATGTCTCCTTCAATGGTGAGCTCACCGGTAGTGAAGTTAACTGATGCAGACTCAAACCCCTCTTTTTAAGGCATTTTCAATCATATATGCACAGTTTGCACAATCTAAACCTTTCAATTTAAGTTTTTTTGACATTTTACTCACCTAAATGCTCTAGTGCAACTTTCAAGATCTCCTAAGGTGTTCATCCTCCAAATGATAGAATACATTTTCCATCCCCTCTATAATTGACATTTTTTCTGCCCTTCAAAACCCTAAGCTGATGTGAAATTGCCGAAACCGAGAGCCCAGTAATATTTGATAGGTCACAGGTGCAAAGTTCCTCTTCTTTAAGGGCAAGTAAAATTTTAAGTCTTGTTGGATTCCCAAATGCATTAAAGAAGTTTGAAAGTTCTTTAATTGTGTCGTTTTCTGGAAGATTTTTATTTACTTTTTTTATTTTTTCCCGATGTTCTTTGTAAACTTCACAAATATACGATATTATACCATCAGTTCAATTGAACATTTGTTCAAATGTTATTTATAATTATTGTGTATTTTTACATACATAAAGTATAAAAATAATCACACACTACACTCGAAAATTTGAATATTGATAACAAAAATTATGTAATATATGTAAATATATTAAATAGATTGATTTTGAACCCTCTATCACAGCAAGGTAATCCGCATGCTCCATGTAGGTTGGTTTATTGGGGGAGTATATAGTTATGTTATATTTAGGGCAGGTCATTTTGCATATTCTTTAAATATCAACACTAAATATTAAAACAAATTTAATCGTTCCCATATATGAAAATTAAAAAGTTAATGGAAACGAATTATTATGACTCACACTATTTTTTATTTTTATTTCATTATCTTTTTATTTTTTTATTTATTTAATCCTAATATTATGTTATTCAATGCATACATTTGAATAACTTTCACTATATATAGTGAAACATTATATTACACTATGTATGGTGAAACTATGAGAGAAACTATAAAAGCAATAATTAAAGAATAATTGAATAAATCGGAGCTCCGATAAATACTGCGATATAAATAACACCAATAATTACTTAATCCAAAATCTCTCCAAATAAGCCAAAGGTTTTTGCATCGGTTATTTTTATTTTTCTAAATTCTCCAATTTTTATGTTTTTATCGCTATTAAATTTAACAACTTTGCAGTTATGAGCAATTCCTTTATTATTTTCGGTGATTAAAACCTTTAATGTTTTTCCAATATAGTTTTTATTGTTTTTATAGCTGAGCTCTCTTCTTAATTTATCTAGTATCTCAGACCTTTTTTTTCTAACTTTTGTATCGACCTGTTTTAATTTAGCCGCTTCTGTATGCCTTCTCTGAGTGTATTTTGCACCATGAATATAATCGGGATTTAGTTTTTTCAAAACTTCAAGGGTATTTTCAAAGTTTTCTTCTTTTTCAGTAGGGAATCCAACAATTACATCGGTATTAAAGTTTAAATCTTTTACTTTTCTTTTAAATTCATTTACTATATCAATAAATTCATCTACGGTATATCCTCTTTTCATATCCTTTAAAACTTTGTCATCTCCACTTTGAATAGGCAGATGTAAGAATTTTGAAACCTTGTCATTTTGATATGATGCTATGAGCTCATCCATAATCTGAGTAACATTTTTCGCATGCATCATTCCAATTCTCATATCGAATTCTCCATCGATAGAGGCAATATCATTTATTAAATTCGGTAAGGTATCGTTTTTATCAAATCCATAGCATGCTGTGTCCTGTGAAGTTATAAGAATATGTTTTACTCCTTTGTTTATAAATTCCTCTGCCTTTTTAATTAGTAAATTTCTATTATAGGATATTAATCTTCCACGGGCAACCTTAACTATACAGTAGGTGCATTTTCCAATACAACCCTCCGAAATAGGCAACGGCATAATTAAAGAGTTTTCAGGGTTCGTAGGCGTTAAGTATTTTAATTTATCATCTATATCTACATTAGAATTATTATTACCACCTATATTGCAGTGATTATAGGTTGTATAATCATGAACTATTTTTCCAGATAGATGTGCTTCTTTTGGCATTATTAAAACATCGCCTATATCCTCTACCTTTTCCCTCAAAGCCTTTGGCATACATCCCGCTACAACAACTTTTTTGTTTAAGGATTTGAAATGTTTTATTCTTGAAATCATTTTATGCTCTGTTTCTAACCTAACTGCACATGTATTTATAATTACAACATCTGCATCTTCTGGATTCTGAACTATTTGGAAATCTTTAAAAGTTACTATTGAATTTTTTATAATAATGGTATCTGCGGCATTAAGTGTGCATCCATATCCTTCAATATATATTTTTTTCATATTTTCCTCACATTTAATTATTTTATAAAAGTTTAAATTATATTAATTTTAAATTGAATTTGATAATTATAAATTTTATATTTTAATGTTAAAGAGTTATTAAAAGATTATATAATAATGTATTAGATAATAAGGATTATATAAAATAAATATATATGGATGTATGTTAAATAATAATTTAGATTTAGGGGTAATATGTTTAAAAAAATTATCATTTTAATAGTGGTTTTTAGTTTATTGGGAATGGTTTATGGTGAAACGATAAATATTGGGGATTTAGAAGTAAAAAATTCTTCTCCTTCTGACAATTTAACTTTTAAGTTAAATTTAAATGGAAATAAGTATATGTTAAAATTTACTCATTATGGAAATATAAACTGGACAATAACACCATCTATAACCTTATACTTAAATAATCATGATATATCTACATTTGATAAGAATAATAGTGGGCTAGGCTGGAATAAGAAGTCTAAAAGTATTGTTGTGGATAAATCTAATTTTAATATTGGAAACAATACACTAAAATTGGAATCAAATGGACCAATCAAAAAATATACCTATTATAAACTTAAAGATATAATTTTAATTGTAAATAATACCAACACTTCAACTAATTCTACTTCAAGTAATACTTCAACGGCAAAAGCACCAATTCCGACTCCTGCAATAGTTATTGGAGTTTTAACAATGATTTTTATAATGTTTAAATATAAATATAAAAATGAATTATAAAATCTCTTCAACATACATTAATGGATAATTTAGCTCTTTTATGTATTTTAATCTTAACAATGCTATGGTGTTATTTACTTTTATCTTTAATTTAACATTTAACATATTGCCATCCAATGAAACATATTTATCCTCTTTTAAATCTCCAACAATTTCCACCTTGATATCCTCAACACAGGGCTGGTTTTTCATAGACTCTTCAATAGATTTTTCAAGTAATTCCTTATTTTTTAAACTTACAGGAGCTCCGACAAATTGATGAAACAATGCACCCAATGTAATACCACCTTCAAAAACTGCCCTTTCCCTATCTGATAAATTTTTAAAGTAGCTGTTAAATATTTCATTTTCTTCAAGTTTCATAATTTCACCGTATTTTATTATTTTATTATTTTTATCTATATTTTATATCAATTATTTATATATTCTTCCTTAAACACCCCATAACATACATTTAAAACTTCTTTTATAACTTCCTCTTTATTTCTTCCTTTTTCATATTTTGCATTTAAACCTGCGGCTTCTGCATGACCTCCACCTTTTCCACCAAGTTTCTTTGCAATCTTTTCCATTAAACTTCCAAGATGAACTTTTTTTGAAATGGATTTCCTGCATCTTGCACTTATTCTTATTTCTCGGTCTTTCTTCCTAACTGCAACCACAAAAGATACATCTGCACCAATTGATACTATCGTTTTTGCACAGGAAGCCTCATGGGAGCTCACATGAGATAGTGCAATAATACATTTATTTAATTCCCTTAATTCCATTCTACTACAAGCCTTTAAATGAGCTATCCTCTTACTTTCATCACTTTCCTGAGTAAGAAGGTATAAAATCTTCTGGAAGCTTATCCCTTTTATAAGCCATGCTATTGTATTGAATGTTCCTTCATTTGCAAGTTTCAAATGCTTTGTATCATATACTATTCCGCATAGCAAAGCTGTTCTGATGTTCTTTGGAGGGTATATATTCATCTCTCTAAATATATTAGAAACTATTTCGCATGTAGAGGGGGATTTTTCATTAACTATATATAAATCGCATAAATTTATTAAATCTGTTTTTCTGTGGTGGTCTATTAATATTATCTTTGAATCCTTTAATTTATTTTCATCAACAGATACTTGGTTTAAGCTGGATGTATCTACAAAAAAAACCACTTTTGATAGTTTTGGGGAATATACAATCTCAATATCTTCGTTTAAGTCTTCCAATATGGATTTTGATAATTTGCTTACAGAATTTGCCGAGATTCTAATGTTTTTATTTTTTGATTTATTCAATGTATCTGCAAGATATTTTAATCCAATAGCTGCACCAACTGCATCGGGGTCTGCATTGTGATGACATAAAAATAAAATATCGTTCTCATCTCTAAATATCTTTTTTAGTTGGATTATAATATTTTCACTGTTATTACTGTCATTATTACCTTTATTATTATTTTCGTTAATTTTAGTCTCACACATAATTACACCGCTAATTATAAAATATAAAATTAAATTAAATTTGGAGCTCCTTAAAATTAAGAAAAATAGAAGTAGAATAAATATAATTATTATACCCTCATCTATATAATCGGTTAAATATTATATTCCTATAATTATATATTATTTACCGTAAATAATGGAAATATATAAAAAATAAAGACTTTATTGGAGCTCCTATCTAAGTGATAAATATATATAATTATTATCTAATAATGACTAACCGATATAAGAATATGAGTGAAAAATTATTTAAATGATATTCTTTAAAGTAGCTTATTAATTAATTTTATTAATTAAATTGAGGGAAATAATGGATGCGGTAATATTATGTGCTGGGAAAGGAACAAGATTAATGCCATTAACTGAAAATAGACCAAAACCAATGATTCCAATCGCAGGAAAGCCTATTTTGGAGCATATAATTAATAAAATTGAAGGTTTTGTAGATAATATCTATTTGATTGTGAAGTATAAAAAGGAGATAATAATAAACCACTTCAAAAACCATCCAAAAATAACCTTTATAGAACAGAAAGAAATTGATGGAACAGGATATGCTGTTTTAATGGCAAAGGAATATATAAAGGATGATTTTTTAGTAATAAACGGCGATATTGTATTTGATGACGATTTAAAAAATATTGTAGATTATAAAAATGCAATGGCACTAACTGAGGTAAGTAATCCTGAAAATTTTGGAGTTGTGGTTTTAGATGATGAAAATAATATAATAGAATTACAGGAAAAGCCTAAAAATCCAAAATCTAACCTTATAAATGCAGGCATATATAAATTTGAAAAAAACATATTTGACATATTGGAAAATTTAAAACCATCGAAAAGGGGAGAAGTCGAGCTCACCGATGCTATATCGGAGCTCATCCAAAATGGAAATATGAAAGGTATAAAATTAAATGGATATTGGAATGATACTGGAAGACCTTGGGACTTACTGGATGCAAATAAACATCTTTTAAAAAATATTAAAACTGATATAAAAGGAAAAATCGGAAAAAATGTGGTAATTGATGGAAATGTGATAATAGAGGAGAGTGCAGAGGTAAAACATAATAGCGTAATTGAAGGTCCTGCAATAATAAAATCTGGTGCAATAGTTGGACCCCTAGCATATATTAGACCAAATACCGTTTTAATGGAGAATACAGGGGTTGGAAATTCATCCGAGATAAAAGGGAGCATTATAATGAAAAATACTAAAATACCTCATCTTTCATACATTGGTGATAGTATAATTGGAGAAAACTGCAATATAGCCTGCAATACCATTACGGCAAATTTAAGATTTGATGATAAGCCTGTTAAAGTAAATATAAAGGGAAAAATCGTTAAAAGCGTTAGAAAACTTGGGGTAATAATGGGAGATAATGTAAAAACAGGGGTTCAGGTTTCGTTTATGCCGGGGGTTAAAATTGGGAGCTCATGTTGGCTTGGAGCAAACTGCTTAATTGATAAAGATGTGGAATCAAACAGTTTTGTTTATAAAAAAGAGGAGAAAATAATAATCGATAAAAGATAATATTTTTTATATTTCTATTTATTCCATTATTTATTCTATTATCTATTTTATACTTTTTTATTTTTATTTTATTTTGCTATTATTTCATATTTATTATTTTCATTATTTTTATTTTATATCTATTATTTATTTTTATTCATCTCCGAAAATACCTCATCCAATGCATTAACCAATTCATCAATATGTTCTTTTTTCACAATAAGTGGTGGTAGGAATCTTAAAACAGTATCCGATGTGCAGTTTATTAAATACCCCTTTTCAAGCATTTTTTTAACTATATCTCCTCCGTTGAATGATAATTCCATTCCTACCATTAATCCTAATCCTCTAACTTCCTTTATAAATGGATATTTATCTTTAAGAGCCTTCAATTTATTTGTAAAATACTCTCCCATTTTTTGGGCGTTTTCCAATAGGTTTTCTATGATGCTAACTGATGCATAGGCACTTGCACATGCCAATGGGTTTCCACCAAATGTCGTACCATGAGCTCCGGGAGTAAATGCATCAGCTATTTTTTCCTTTGCAAGTGTGGCACCTATTGGGAATCCACCGCCGAGAGCCTTTGCAAGCGTCATTATATCTGGTTTTATATTGTAATTTTCACAGGCAAACATCTTCCCAGTTCTTCCCATTCCACACTGAACTTCGTCAAATATCAATACAATATTCGTATCATCACAGAGCTCCCTAACGCCTTTTAAATAATCTTTATCTGCAACATGTATTCCGCCCTCTCCTTGAACTGGTTCAAGCATTATGGCAGTAGTTTTATTGGTTATATTTTCCTTCAAAGCTTCTAAATCGTTAAATGGAACATATTTAAATCCTTTTGGAAGTGGCCCGTATCCCTCTTGATATTTTGGTTTTGCCGTGGCTGTTACAGTGGTTAAAGTCCTCCCGTGGAAACCATGTTCCATTGTAATAATTTCTCCTTCTCCAATGTTGTTATTTTTTCCATATCTTCTTGCAAGTTTTATTGCAGCTTCGTTTGCCTCCGCACCGCTATTTGAGAAAAAAGCCCTATCTAATCCGCTCAATTCAACAAGTTTTTTTGCCAATTTTACCTGTGGAACTATATAATATATATTTGAAGTATGTATAAGTGTTTCAGCCTGTTTTTTTATAGTTTCTACCACATCTGGATGGCAATGTCCAACATTATTTACGCTAATTCCTGCAAGGAAATCCAAATATTTTTTGCCGTTTATATCTTCAACATACATTCCATTACCTTTAATAAGGACAACAGGAAGTCTTCCATAAGTTTTCATTATATATATTCCATCTTCTTCCATTATACTTTTTTCGTCTATATTATCATATATTTCATCAAAAAATTTAGTCATTAAACCACCATAAATTTAATATGAGTTTATAATAGAGTTTAAAATTATAATTATAATAATTATAATAATTGCATATTTACTAATATAAAATTATCTAATAGTATATTATAAATTGGAAATATATAAATAAAGGTAGAAATAATTAATAAAATAAATTATATAAATTAATAAAATAAAATAATAAATAAATAAAATAAAAAATAATATAAAATAAGGATAAAACCTAAAAAGGAAAAAGATAAAACTAAAACTGTGGGAATTATGCACTATTTTTCTGAAAAACCAGAATCGGCACATAAAGAAATAACAATTGAAGGAATTTTAAGAAACAAAAAACTTACTTTTAAAACAGATACAGGAATATTTTCCCCTAAGAAAATAGATAAAGGTACTAAAATATTGGTTGAAGCACTAAAATTAAATAAAAACTACGATGTGCTTGATATTGGGTGTGGATATGGTGTTGTGGGCATAGCAATAGCCGATGAGGTAAATTCCATAACAATGACTGATATAAACAAAAGGGCAGTGAGATTGGCAAAAGAAAATATAAAATTAAATGATACAAGTAAGGATAAAAATATAAGGGTTGTTCAGGGGGATTTGTATGAAAATGTTAAGGATAAAAACTACGATATGATTATTTCAAATCCTCCAATAAAGGCAGGGAAAGAAACAATCCATAGAATAATAAAAGAAGGAAAGGAACTTTTAAAGGATAATGGTAGTATTTGGTTAGTTATTCAGACAAAACATGGGGCAAAATCACTTACAAAATTTATGGAAGAGGTTTTTGGAAATGTGGAAGTGGTCACTATAAAAGGAGGATATAGAGTATTAATGTCTAAAAATGATAAAAAAGGATAAAAGATAAAAAGATAATTTAAGGGATACTGTGATAAATTATATATTTGGTTTAATGGGACTTCTTTTGGCATCCATACAGGATTTTAGAAGCAGGGAAATTGAGGATTATATTTGGGTATCTATGGTAGTTTTTGGATTGGGATATCATACATATTTATCAATTACCACTGGAAATTATTATTATTTAATTAGTTCTGTATCTGGGTTAGTAGTATGCTTTATACTGGGCTACTTAATGTTTTTATGTGGGGTAGGTGGAGGAGACGGCAAGGTATTGATGGGTATGGGAGCTCTTACTCCCAAGTATAATATGCCTATTTATTCCACTTTTGGAAGTATTTTGAATATTAATTATGTCCCTACATTTCCAATAATGGTTTTTGTAAATGGTATGTTTTTTATGATTTTTTTGCCAATAATTATTCTTTTAAAGAATCTTATAAATGGAGCTAAACCCAAAAGCATTAAACAATTTATTATATTATGCTTTGGAGAAAAAATGAAAGTTAAAGATGCAAAAAATAAAAATAGATTAATAATGGGACATGAAAATAATTTTAAATTTTTTCCTTCATCAGAAGAAGATGATTTTTCAAAATATGATGATAATGAATATATTTATGTAACCCCCATGATTCCATTAATAATTCCCATCACATTATCTTATTTAATTACTCCATTTATTGGAGATTACCTGATTTATATGTTAATTCCTTTTAAATAAAATAAATATAAAATATATTATAACGATTAATCCAATTCAATATTATATAATTTCTCAATATTTTCTTTATGTATTATATGAGCTCCTTCTTCATCAAGTAATCCTAAGTCCATAAGTTTTCTTGTTCTTCTAGGGACTGTTTTTATTCCTAAAACAACGCCAGGTCTTTTTAAATCATCTATATAATCGGTTTCCATAACAAATCTAAGAGATTTTTTTACAGCTTCCACAACAGGTTTAGATGCCACTATTGACGGAAATATACCATATTTTTCTCCTTCTAAAACCATATCCCCACAGTGGTGTTTTATAACTCTTTCAGGATTTAAATTAACAGATTTTGCCATATCTCTAAATTCTTTAAACTGATTTTCTGATGCACTTTCAGCATGGATTTGAATGGCACAGTCCAAATCCTTTGCAAGTTCCATGGCGTATAATAATATCTCATTTGAAGCTTCCCATATCTCATCATTAACTGGATAGTGAGGTCTTCCAACTTCACCGATGCCGACCAAATAATCATTTTTCTCAACGAGCTCCTTTGCATAATTTAATGCATCAATCATTCTGTTTTTTGCATCATTTAATGCTATACCGTTATTTACCATTACTGTTAATTCTGCTGGGTGAGCTCCTACTAAACCATAAGCTCTCACATCATCTACATTTTTATTTATGGTTTCAATGTCTTTTAACAACACATCCATGGGCTTTTTTAAGTTGCCATCAAATGCAGGTTTATTTAATACTATCATTACTTTTCCACCTGCATTTTTAAAGATTTTTGCAACCTTTTCAGCACCATATCCATTTATATCATCAACATGAATGTGGTTGTCAGTAATTGGAATATCTTTTATATTTTCCATAGTTTCACTTTAATTTATATTTTTTAATTATTAATGTTATATATTCCATCCATATAATGCATTTCCTTTATAATTAATCAATTTTAAATAATTTATAGGGGTTTCACCATAAAGAGGTTTTATTATTAAAGGAATATCGTATTTTTTGCATATATTTAGTATAAATGGTTGTAAATCTCTTGGAGGTCTTATAGAATATATTAAATCCACATTTTCATAAATATTTAATTTTGGATTAAATAAATCATCAACAAAAGCATTTAATCCTTCTTTTTTTGCATTATTTACAGCATCTTTATTGGCATCTATTACGATTAAATTTATATTTTCATGAATATTTAGGGATTTTGCCACATTGTAATAGTAGCCGATTCCTATTTCAATAATTTTAAATGACTCATTTTTACTATTTTTATTTTTATTTTCGATATAATTTTTAATATAATCACATATATAATCCATAACATCACCATATCATATTATATTATAAAATATCATAATATTATTATTCAGAGGATGAAAAATAAATATAAAATAAATTTAAAAATAAATAAATATTATAAAAAAATTAAAATGATAATAATGTGATAATTATAAATAGATTAAAATTATTTTATTTTCTTCTTATTTTTATTATTCTTATTAACCTTATTTTTTATTAT
The DNA here is from genome assembly GCF_000179575.2 of Methanothermococcus okinawensis IH1. NCBI lineage: Archaea > Methanobacteriati > Methanobacteriota > Methanococci > Methanococcales > Methanococcaceae > Methanothermococcus > Methanothermococcus okinawensis. Next base: position 884,005 of record NC_015636.1, read on the forward strand.
TCTTTTTTATTTTTTACTTAAAGATTGGATATGATAGATATGACGATAAAATATCAAAAAGTTGGAGACATATTACTTGTAAAAAAAGATTTAACAGGCGATGAAATAAACTATCTAATAAATAAAACAAAATGCAAAACAATACTTAAATATAATTATATAAATGGAGATATGAGAAAACCAAAAGTAAAGTTGTTATACGGCACTGAAACAGAAACAATTCATAAAGAACATGGATGTTTATTTAAAATTGATGTTTCAAAGGTCATGTGGAGTATGGGAAATATCGAGGAAAGAAAACGAATGGCATATATTTCAAATTCTGATGAAACTGTTGTAGATATGTTTGCAGGAATAGGATACTTCACCATACCAATGGCAAAATATTCAAAACCTAAAAAAATATATGCTATTGAGATAAATCCTGATTCTTATCATTATATGGTAGAAAATATAAAATTAAACAAATTAACTAATGTAGTTCCAATATTAAGCGATAATAGGGATGTGGCGTTAAAAAATATAGCAGATAGGGTAATTATGGGTTATGTTTTAAAAACACGGTTCTTTTTAGATAAGGCATTTGAATTTTTAAAGGAAGGAAAAATATGCACCATTCACTATCACGACACATTGGCTGAAAAAATAATGAATACTGAACCAATTAATGAAATAAAAAAATATGCTGAAAAATATGAATATAACATCCTTTCCCACGAAATTCATAAGGTAAAAAAATACGCTCCTGGTGTATGGCATATTGTAGTAGATGCCGAGCTCATTAAATATAATAAATAAATAATAAAAATTAAAATAAAAATAAGAAAGAATTAAATAAATGTATTATATTTTTTTAGCTTTTATTCAGTTTTAATACCATTTAACACGGCTTCTTTATGAATGCCCAGTGCTTTTTGTTTTTTACATTCTTTTCTAAATATTTTTATTTTTCCAGCTACACACGGGTATCGCTGAATCATCATTGCAGATTTTTTGCTTAAATCTTCTATATCTCTTGCATCGAGACCTTTCATAGATTTAGCCATGAATAATGTGCTTCCACATATAGAGCTCCTAATGACTTTGACATCTTCAACTTTATTATCTTTTATATAAACCTCAACCTTTGGAGTTCCGAATTCTTCTAAAAATTCCTTTAATTTTGGATACTTGTTAATTAAATCTCCCGCATCTTTTTCATCCAATAAACACATCTCATCTGGACATATAGCATCAAATTTACTTAATTCTTTTTTCTGCCCTTCTCCACCCCATGTAGCAACAATTATAACTACATTGGGGTTTTTTTCCTTAGCAGTTCTGCAAACCTCGTATGTATTATCTGGATGCTGAGTATATAACAGCAAAACATCAGCTTCTTTGAATTTATCCACTACTTCATTAGGTAGTTCTATTTCATCAACAATAAAATCTGTGGGTCTATCTATTTTACATATTCCCATAAATTCATTTTTCTTTCCAAAAGAATTTACAGTCCCTTGAATTCTATATCCATAAGCTCCGTCGGTTATTACCAATATTTTTGCCATATTTTCCCTCATTTTAGATTTTTGGTCAAAATACATCCTGGGTCTTCTCTTAAATAATCATCATAGTAGGAATAAGCACGAGCTCTGCAACCTCCACAAACATATTTATACATGCAACTTCCACATATCTTTAATTTATCCCTATCCCTTAAATCATTTAATATTTTATTATTTCTCCAAAATTCTAAGAAGTCATTTTCATCCTTGAATGATTTGATATTCCCCAATTTTAATGGGAAGAATACACATGGTTGTATATCCCCATTAGCCCTTAAACTTAAATAAAATCTTCCACATCCGCATCCTCCAATAAAATTAGCCAAACTTTTTAATCGTTCATTTTCTCCTAAATCAACATTTGCAAAGTGTGATGCTAAATAATATTTATTATGCTCCAATGCAGTTCTTGAATAATATGGAGCTGTTGATAAGAAGGCAGTTCTGTATTTTTTTCCAGTATCATTATTTAATTTTTCCCATAATAAATTTAATAACTCTTCTCTCTCTTCGGGGGATAAATCAATATCATAATCTCCAACGCCAACTGGAATGTAGTTATATAACATAAAATAATTTACATTAAGTTCTTCGGCTAAATCCATGACCTTTGGAACATCCCTATAATTTAACTTTGTTGCCGTAGTTGCTATTGCACAGAATATATCCTCATCAACAACATTTTTAATTCCTTCAATAGTTTTATCATAAATACCTTTTATTCCTCTAAATTTTTCATGGGTTTCTTTGGTTCCATCCAAACTAATCTGCACAAAATCCACTTTGTGTTCTTTTAATTTTTTTGCATTTGTTTTATTTAACATTGTTCCGTTGCTGGCTATTGATACCTGCATATTGTAATCCTTTGCCCTATCTATCAATTCAAATAAATCTTTTCTCATCAATGGTTCTCCCCCAGAAAAGGCAATGGCTACAACGCCACTATTTGCTAATATGTCGATGGTTTTTAAAGCCTCTTCTGTATTCAATTCATCTTCCAGTGGTTTTCCTGCATTTGCATAGCAGTGTTTGCATCTCAAATTACATGCATAAGTAACATCCCACACCACTAAAAACGGAGCTCCGGAAACAAAAGGTCTTTTTACACCGAAATATCCTAACCCCCTTACAACACTTATCAATCCCTTTTTAAATAGTGGGTCTTTTAAGAAGTCTTTAAAGTTTTCTTTATAAATTTCACCTGCGAAGGTTTTTAATCCATTGTCTAAAACACTTTTTAAGGTTTTATAGCCTAATGAATTGATATCTTCCCCCTTCATATAAGCATCGATATAATTTTCAATGATAAGATTTCCATTGTCATCTTTTTTAAAAAGGTTTAAAATCTGTCTTTTGGTAATTGGATTTAAAATCAACTTTGAAAATACTAACGCCATGTCTTCTGTTTTCATAATACCACGACACAAATATTTATAAAATAAAAAATAAAAAATAAATAAAAAATAAATAGAATAATAATCTTTAATGGCTAATTAATAAGAAATTAATTTTATAGTAATATATATTATAAGATAATGTAATATTTAAAACTTAAATATTTCTCTTCAAAATCACATTTTTTATGAGCTCACATTTCAAAGAATTGCTTATTAAACATTTCTTTGAACCTTCCAATATAATTTCTCTCAATTCTTCTTCGGATTTATTGCAGTTATTTACTTCCACATTTATATTCAATACAACCTGTTCAATACATCCCTTTTCAAAACTTTTTTTAACTGTTCCATTTACTTTAACTTCTCCTTTTATATTTAGGTCTTCCAAAGTCTTCCCTACTGCAATGGATATGCAACCACACAATCCAGATAGGAACAAATCCATAGGGTTTATTTTATCCCCTACTGAACCTTTTCCACCTTTTGATGCTATTTTTAATCCTTTGATATTTATATCAGTTTCAAATCCTTTTACATATTTTGCATCAATACCTTCATTGTAATATTTGGATGTTATAATATCAACGATTTTTTTTATTAATTCTTCCCTCTCTTTTTCAGGTATCTTTGATAAAAAATTATTTAGACATTTTGGCATCATCTTAGGCATCATCTTAGGTGCAAATTTTTCTGCCATGTCTGAATTTATCATTTCATCCATCATTTCTATCATGAATTCAGGTTTCATGTTTTTCATCATTTCACACATCATCTCTTTCATAGGAGCTCACCAAAAATAATGATAAAATTAATTAAAATAAAATTATTAATTTATTAGTTCATTGGATTAATTAGATATATTAATATTCATATATTTTTTAATTATTTATAATTATTTATATTAAATCATGTTCTTTTAATTTATCGGCGGCTTTTTTAAGGATTTTTTCTTTAATAATTATTTCTTGCATATATTCTTTATCCGGGAACGTTAAGGCATTATGAGGGCATAGATTACCACAGGTGCTGCATGAAACTACACAGTTATATGGTCTTGCAACCACTGGTTTTTTCATGTCTTTATCCCAATCAAATACTATTCTATTTCCACATGTAATAAAACATATTCCACAACCTGTGCATGCATCGTAGTCTATTGTAGGATACCATTCTATGTCTTTTCTATCGATGCCCCACCATGGCATTACTGTAAAATCTTTTATTGTCCTTCCCAATGGGTCTTTACCAATTACAGGTAAATCTTTCATTATTTCACCTTTTTTTATTTTATTTATTTTATTTTTTTAACCTTAATTTTTTATTTTTAATTGATATTTACAAATATATTAATGGAAATCATTATATTTAAACCTTTCGATATATTGATTAATTTTAATATATTTTAAGTATTTTTAAATATATAAATATAACAATATATTCATAGTCATGGCATTATATGTTGTTGTATAATATTATGTGAGCAATACTAACTATGCTATATATAAGTTTTGACTTGATGTTAGAAGAATACTATATATAATATTAAAACAAATGTGATAATGACTAACATATATAATCATATATAATAAGATGACATCATGCCAGAACATATATTATCAGGGATTAAAGCAATAGTGGCAATGAAACTAAAAAAGGAAGGAAAATTGCAGAGAGAGATAGCAGAGTATCTAAAAATGGATAGGTCAATAATTTCTCATTATTTACATGGAAGACACCCATCAGATAGAGTTATGAGAGTTTCAGAAGAGATAGTGGATTTACCAGCGGAATACGGCATTAGGATTATAAATTCAATGAGTGAAGATAGAGAGCTTACAAAGAAAATTATAGATAATCTATATCATGTAAAAATTGAAATAGATAGGAATAAATGTATTCTCTGCGGAGAATGTCTCGAATGTCCTTATAATGCTATTTTTAAGAATGGGCATTTAATAGAAATAGATAATAACAAATGCATGTTATGTGGAGACTGCATAGCTATTTGCCCAGTAAATGCTTTAAAATTAAATAAATTCTTACCAAATGAATTGGAGGAATAAAAATGACAATAGATGCAAAAAAAGAAAGATGCGATAGTGCTGTCCAAATAGTAAGGGATGGAACTGTGGAGAATAGAGTTTTAAACTGGAACGACAATATGTGTGTTGGATGCGGTATTTGTAGCGATATATGTCCTGTTGGAGCAATTGAAATGGGTCCATTGGGAGCTATTTTTAAAGGAGATATTGAAGCTCCAAAATTGGATATTGATAATAAAAAATGTGTATTGTGTGGAATGTGTGCCTCTGCATGTCCATTTGGTGCTATGGATTTGAAGATAGATGGAACTTCTATAAAGGAGCTCCCACAGTATCCAAAGATAAAAAGGGATATTACATTAAATCAGGACAAATGTGTTTTATGTGAGCAGTGTGAAATGGTATGTCCCCAATGTGCAATAGAGGTTGAAAGAGAACTCCCTGAAAGAAAAACATTGGTATTGGGGGAAATAAACATAAATAAAGAAACCTGCGTATTGTGTGGTATCTGTGCAGATTATTGTCCAGCTGATGCTATAGAGCTCGTGCCTGGTGAAATGAATGCTTTAAATCTAAATCCATATAGTGATATTGTAGTAGATACTGATGCCTGTGTATATTGTAAGGTCTGTGAAAAGGCATGTCCTCACAATGCAATTGAGGTAATCTGTTATAAATGTCCTCTTGCAAACAGAATCAAAAAACCAGAATTGTATAAAGAAATCACTGGAAAAACAACAATTAACAAAAATCTATGTGTATCATGCAGTTGGTGTGAAAATGTATGTCCAGCTGATGCATTGTCTGTTGAAAAACCATTTGAAGGGGAATTAATTATAGATGAGGATGCATGTAATGCCTGTGGTGCATGTATTGCAATATGTCCATGTAATGCACTTGTATTCCCAAAATCAGAGGGTCAAGCACAGATAGCTCCAAAAATTGCAGTAAATCCAAATGTATGTATATTATGTGGAGCATGCACTCATGCATGTCCTGTAAATGCACTGAAAGTTAAAAGGACAAAAATAAACATGACAAAAGTAAATGCACCTGCATGGAATGAAGCATTTGAAAAATTGCTAAAATAAATAAAATATAGATAGTGTATAAAGACATAAAAAACATAAAAAATAAAATAAAAAAGAAAAGGGTAAAAAAGTAATAGAATAATAACGAATAAACCAAAATAGGTGGTTAAATGTATAAATTGGAAGTATATCCTGAAAAGTGCCATGGATGCGGAAATTGTGTGGTTTCATGTCCTGTAAATGCAAGAGACCCAAATACCTATGGTGGAAAAGGACCGGAAGATGAAAGTATCGTAATTCTTAGAGTTATAAATGGAGTAGTTAATATTATAAACGGCGATTTATGCGGTGGATGTGGTGCATGTGTCGAATCCTGTCCAGTAGGTGCTATAAAACTTGTTATAAAATAAATTAAAAAAATAAAAATAAAGTAAAAGAACGAAAAAAAGTAAAACTAAAAGTAAAAATAAATAAAATAAATTAAAATTTAAAATAAAAAATAGGAATAAAAGAATAAAAAAGAATAACGGATTCGGTGATATAATGAAATTTAAATTAAACACTGGTAGGACTATATGGCAGGGTGAGGCAATCGAAGCAGGTAAAAATCTTGAAATGTATAGAAAAGCCGCAGGAGTTTGTTATTTTAATGAAGAAGATATGTTTAAATTAGGAATAAAAGAAGGAGATTCCGTTAAGGTTAAGTCAGAATATGGGGATGTAGTTGTTAAAGCAAAAAAGACAACTCAAACAATGCCAGAGGGTATGGTATTTATCCCAATGGGACCTTGGGCAAACTGTGTGGTATTGCCTGAAACTAAGAGTACAGCAATGCCTTCTTTTAAAGGACCCCTTGAAGTTGAAATTGAAAAAACAGATGAAGAAGTTCCAATAATGATGGATTTAATGAGAAAAAAATATATTGAGTGTTAATAGCTATATCTAATATTGAGGTGATTTCATGGAATATATTATAAAAAATGGGATTGTATATGACCCATTAAATGGGGTCGATGGAGAAAAAATGGATATCTGCGTAAAGGATGGAAAAATTGTAGAATCTGTTTCAGGCAATGCTGTGGAAATTGATGCAAATGGATGTGTGGTAATGCCCGGCGGTATAGATTCCCACACCCATGTCGCTGGTCCGAAGGTAAATACTGGTAGGGTAATGAGACCTGAGGATAGTAAAAAGGACATATATAACAAAAAAGGACTTAGAAGTGGAAGTGGATTTTCAGTACCTTCTACATTCAAGACAGGATATGAGTATTCTGAAATGGGATATACCACAGTAGTTGAGGCAGCTGTTCCTCCGTTGTTAGCAAGACACACCCATGAGGAGATTATAGATACCCCCCAACTTGATATGGCAGCAATGCCTGTAATGGGAAATAATTGGATGATAATGGAATATTTAAAAGAAGAAAATTATGAAATGTGTGCAGCATATGTAGCATGGCTTTTAAGAGCTACAAGAGGATATGCTATAAAAATCGTTAATCCCGGTGGAACAGAAGCATGGGGCTGGGGAAAGAATGTTCATGGTATTGATGACCCAGTTCCATATTTCGGAATTACAGGTAGGGAAATAGTAAGAGGGTTAGCCAAAGTAAATGAAATGCTTGGATTACCTCATTCAATACATGTTCATCCAAACGATTTGGGACACCCTGGAAACTGGGAAACTACAATAGCTACAATGGATTGTGTTAAGGACATTGAGGCAAAACCTAAATATGGTGAGAGGGATACAGTATATTACAACACACACGTGCAGTTCCATTCTTATGGCGGGACTTCATGGAAGGACTTTGTAAGTAAAGGTATTGAAATTGCTGAATATATAAATAAATCAAGCCATGTAATTGTAGATGTTGGACAAATAACGCTTGATGAAACAACAACAATGACAGCAGATGGTCCAATGGAATACGACCTTCACATGACAAATGGTTTGAAATGGGCAAACTGTGATGTTGAGCTTGAAACAGGTTCAGGAGTCGTTCCATTTATTTACAAACCAAAAGGACCAGTTTATTCAGTTCAGTGGGGTATTGGATTAGAAATATTCCTAAATACTGATACTAATAAAATAATATTAACAACTGATAATCCAAATGCAGGACCATTTACAAGATATTCAAGAATAATAGCATGGTTGATGAGTAAAGAATACAGAGATGACTGGTTAAACAATAAGGTTCATGCCTGGGCTAAACAAAGAACCTCTGTTGCAGACAGCGATAAAGAATATTCAATGTATGAGATAGCAAAAGTAACAAGAGCAAATCAGGCAAAGGTATTGGGTTTAAGTGAAGAAAAAGGCCATTTAGGTGTTGGGGCTGATGCAGATATTGCAATCTATGAAATAAATCCAGAAGAAAAAGATGGAAAAGTAATTGAAAAAGCATTTAGATATGCAAAATATGTATTAAAAGGCGGAGAATTGGTGGTAAAAACTGGAAATGTAGTAAAAGAGTTGCCAAGTAATACGATATATGTAAATGCAAAAGTAGATGATGCTCTTGAAGAGGAGCTCATGAAAGACCTTAGGGCAAAATTCAAAAAATACTACTCAGTTAATATTGACAACTATCCAGTTTCTGACCATTATGCAAACAACTGGAAACCAATTAATATCGATGCAACGGACATTAAATAATAAATAATAAGAAATAATAATAAATAATGCGAAATAGTATTAATATAGAGTTATTACAATAAAATTATTCCTATATCTTATTGCATTTAAAATAATTCAATAATAACAGGATAACTTAATAAGTTAATTTAATAGTTATTAATATTTAATATTTTATTTAATTTTTTATTATTAAAATATCTTTAAAATCTATATTTTAGGTGATAAAATGGAACTTATTCTTACATTAAAGAAAAATATTATGGTTCCTGTGGAGATGGATAAAATTCTTCCAGAAAAAGTCCAGGATTTATCCAAAGACGAAATAAAAAATATTGAATTGCCTCAGGGAAGAACAACAATTACAGTAGAGGAGCTCTTTAATATTGAGGTAAAAGAAAGTGAAACTCCAAGGGTAGTTATAAAAAATTCAACCCCTAAATTAAAAAGAATTGGAGAAAAAATGACCTCTGGTGAAATAGTCGTTGAAGGGGATGCAGGAATGTATGTGGGTGCAGAGATGAAAGGCGGAAAGATAGTAGTTAATGGAAATGCCGATAGCTGGGTTGGACAGAATATGAAAGGCGGAGAAATAATAATTAAAGGAGATGCTAAGGATTATGTTGGTTCTGCATATAGGGGAGATTGGAGAGGTATGAGTGGTGGAACTATAACTGTTGAAGGAAATGCAGGAAGTGAGCTCGGGGAATTTATGAAAGGTGGGCTAATCCATATAAAAGGAAATGTAGATATCCATGCAGGAATCCATCAGAGTGGAGGAATAATAATAATCGATGGAGATGCCGATGGAAGAGCAGGCGGAGAAATGGTAAAAGGAGCAATAGTTATAAATGGAAAAGTAAAGGATTTAATGCCATCATTTAAATTTGAAGGAATTGTTGAAAATCCTGTTATAAAATTGTCTAAAAAAGATGCTGGAACACCTATAACAGGTAAATATTATAAATTCATAGGAGATTATGCAAAGAACAAACCAAAAGGACAACTGTATATATCAGTTGAAAACAATCCCAATTTAAGATAAATAATTTATTTATTTTAATTTTTTAAATTTTTAACTTATTAATTTTAATTTTATTCTATTATTTTATTCTATTATTTTTATATTGGTTATATTTATACCTAAATATTATAATTCCTATTTTCCTTTTTTATCTTTCTTTTCTTTTTAATTTTTTATAAAATAGTTATAAATTTATATAAAAAATGAGTCATTATACATATTGTTTATTTTATTATTATTATCTATAAATATAAAAAGAGGAAAACAATGATTTTAGAGTTAAATGGTATGTATGCAGGATTAAGATTTTCATCAGCTCATATCGTGTTTGGGCATGATAGTTGCGGAGTAATTCATGGACATTCATATTATGTGGATGTTAAGGTATGCGGAGCTCCTTCTGGAGAGTTTGGTTTTGTATGTGATTTTAAGATATTAAAAAAGATAGTGAAAAATATATGCGGAAAATTAGACCATAAGCTTCTAATTCCAGAAAATCATCCAAATTTAAAATATAATATAGAGAATAATGCTATAAACTTCACATTTTGCAAAGGAGATAAGATAAAAGAATATAAAATTCCATTGGAAGATGTTGTTCTTTTACCAATATTGAGCACCACAGCAGAGGAGCTCTCAAAGTATTTTGCAGAACATATTAAAATGGAGTTATGCACATTAAATTTAGAAAATAGTATTGATTGGATAGAAGCCACTGTAAATGAAGGAATAGGACAAGGAGCAACATATAGAGCTATTTTGAAAAAATAATAAGATAAATATAAATTAAATCTAAAATAAATATAAAATAAAAATAAATAATGATAAAATTAAATAAAAATAAATAAAATATAATTATTTATATTATGAAATAAATATAATTATTATATATGATAGATAAAATGATTATACTTTTATCGGTGATATTATGGAACTCAATATAAGTGTAAGTGAAGCAATGAGCAGTCCTGTGGAAACAGTGAATTTAAATGCTACGGCATATGATGCAGCCAATATTTTAAAAACAAAGGGGATTGGTTGCTTAGTTGTTGTGAATGATTTAATGAAGCCAGTAGGTCTCATTACTGAAAGAGATTTTGTTTTAAAAATCGTTGCAAGAAATCTAAAATCAAAAGAGGTATTGGTTAAAGATATTGCATCTACAAAACTTATATATGTATCACCTAAGGCTACTCTAATGGATGCTGCAAAAATAATGGCAGAAAAAAAGATTAAAAGACTTCCAGTAATTGAAAATGATGAATTATTGGGCATAATCACTGTTAGCGATATAACTTCAATATCTCCTAAGCTATTTGATATAATTGTGGAGTTTTCCAATATAAAAGGAGCGGGAAACACCTATCAAGCAAATACAACCAATGAAGATGAATACATTGAAGGCATATGTGAAGTATGCGGAGCTCAGGGTAGGGTAAGATATATCAATGGAAGATATATCTGCGATAACTGCTTAGATGAAGAAGAAAATCTCTAAATTATAAATTTTTCCATTTTTTAATAGAAAAATAATAATTATTATATACATGGTATAGATGGATATATGACGATATTATTAGATATTATACCAATAATAAGTTGGTGATATTATGAAAAAAATTATTTCTATTTTTTGTATATCCTTTTTATTACTATTTTGTGGATGCACTGAGCAATCCAATAATCAAATTAATAATGGCAGTAATGCTAATAGTAATAATCAAATAACAAATGATAATACAAATATGGCTAATCAAATACCTTCAAAGATAAAGTATTTTTTGGTAATGAATTCAGAAAATACTACGATTTTTAAATTTAGCTTTGCAGATAATAGTGGAAGTATAATAACCCCAAATAATGGAAATATTAATTTAAAAATATACGATAAATATAATGAATTGGTATATTCGAAAAATTACTCCCTAAACAATCTTAAAAAAGATGATTATTATATTATAACGCTCCCATCTGAAAAATTAAAAGGATTTAGCAAGGATGGTTCTGCATATATTACATATAGCTACAATAATATTAAATTAACCAGTAATAATTATATAAAATTGAATGTATATACCCAAGAAGAAATGAAGAAGAAATTTGATGAGGAATATAATAAAAATGCCATATCAGTTGATAAAACACAGATTAGAAATGATGTTCAAATACATATTATAAAATACGGATGGTATAAAGTATATGATAATAATACAAATACCATAAAAAAAGTAGTTAGATTAGATTTAGAGGTTAAAAATTTAAGGAAGGATGAGTTGGTATTTAGCCCTAAAAATATTCATTTAACCGATGGATATAACAATTACTATTTATCGGATTATGGAACATTACCCGACGAAACTAAAATAGGTATCAACTCAGTTAAGGGCGGATATTGGTTATTTGATAAACCTTCACAATTAAATAACCTAAAATTCACCTGCACGATAGATACTAATTATGTATATGATATATCCTTAAATTAACTTTATTTTAATTTATTTACTTTTTTTAATTACAATTTTACTTTTTTACCTTTTTATTACTTTTTATTTTAATTTTTTATTTTACGATTTTTGCAACATAATTATTAACATAAAAAATATCATAACATATAAATAATAAAATTATCATAATTAATAATGTAATATTCATAATATATATAATAAATTTTTTCCAATATATTTATAATCATCATCCTCAGAGGGATAATTTGAAAATAAAAAATATAATTGAAGGAAAAGAATCTGTTAAGGTATATCCAACAACAACTATAAGGGATGCGTTGATTACAATGAATAACAGCGGTACAAGAAGGATTACCGTTGTAGATGCTGGAACAAACAGAGTAGTGGGAATTATAACTTCCATGGATATAGTAGATTTTATGGGAGGAGGTTCAAAATATAACCTTGTAAAATCGAAACATAACCATAATCTTTTAGCGGCAATTAACGAACCTGTAAAAGAAATTATGACCAATGAGGCTGTATGTATAAAAGAAAATGCATTGTTGAAAGAAGTTATAGAATTATTTATAGAAAAAAATGTGGGTGGAGTGCCTGTTGTGGATAAAGACTATAAATTGATATCCACAATAACTGAAAGAGATATAATTAGATTCTTAAAAGATAATGTAGATAAGTCTGAGAAGGTAATTGATTATATGACTGAAAAACCCGTAGTAGCTACATCGGGGGAAAGATTAAAGGATGTGGCAAGAACTATGTTAAGAAATGGGTTTAGAAGATTACCGGTAATTTCTGAGGATAGACTGGTTGGTATGATAACATCTACTGATTTTATAAAATTATTGGGTAGTGATTGGGCATTTAATCATATGAAAACAGGAAATGTAAGAGAAATAACAAATGTTAGAATAAAGGATATAATGGTTAAAGATGTATTGACCGTTAATAAAGATGCTTCACTTTATGATGCTGTGGATACAATGACTACTAACGATATAGGAGCTCTGCCAGTAGTTGAAGATGGAAAAGTTATAGGTATAATAACCGAAAAAGATGCAGTATCTTATTTTAAAGAATAAATTATAAATAAAAATAGAATTAAAATAATTTTTCTTTTTTTATTATGCCATTTTATTTTATTTCCAATGATATTATGTTATATATATGGTGATTTTATGAAGGATAATATTGAAAAAATTTCCAATATTGTAGTTGAACTATTTAAAGAGGCAGCAATAACCCTTCCCAAGGATGTTAAAAATGCTTTAATTGAATCAGTTGAAAAGGAAGAAAATGAACTGTCTAAAAATACCTTAAAGGCTATTGTAAAAAATATAGAAATTGCAGAGGAAAAAAATATCCCGATGTGTCAAGATACTGGCGTTCCAATAATATTTTTAAAGATAGGTAAAAATATTAATTCATCGGATATTATATATATAATCGACAAAATAAAGGACGGAGTAAAAAAAGCAACTGAGGAGGTTCCTTTAAGGCCTAATGTGGTTAATCCACTTAGCAGAGAAAACCTAAAAACAAATGTTGGTCTTGGAGCTCCGTTTATAAATATTGAATTTGATGAAAATTTAGATAGAGAGATAGAAATAACGGTTTTTCCAAAAGGAGCAGGGAGCGAAAACATGAGTGCTTTAAAGATGCTAACACCTGCTGAGGGAATAAATGGTATAAAAAACTTTATCCTTGAAACTGTTGCCAATGCAGGTGGAAAACCATGTCCTCCAATAATTTTAGGGGTAGGTATTGGTGGGACTGCTGATATTTCGTTAAAACTCGCAAAAAAGGCACTTTTAAGAAAAATAGGTGAAAGACATAAGGAAAAAGATATAGCAAAGTTGGAGGTAGAGCTCCTAACTGATATAAATAAATTAGGTATTGGAGCCATGGGACTTGGTGGGAATATTACAGCACTCGATGTATTTATTGAAGTGATGGGATGTCATACTGCATCATTGCCTGTGGGTATATGTATTCAATGCTGGGCCAATAGGCGAGCTCATAGAAGAATAAAATTACAAAAATAAAAAATAAAATTAAAAAATAATTAATTTAATCAAGGTTTTAAATAAAATAGATGGCTTTTGCATTTACAATCGGAGCTCCCAAAACCCTCAACAAAATTTATCATTTTTATTAAATCTTTTGATACCTCAGACTCAACAGGTTTATTTGATATATAAATCTCTTTTATATTTCCATGTTTTAGTAAATAATCTATATGCCAGTGCATTTTCTTATCATCCCTTAAATGCCTTCCTATTCTATTTTTTAAATTATTGGAATTCCCCATTGCAGAACCAACATAAAAATAATATCCTTTTTTAAATCGTTCTGTTTTATTCTTCCCAAAGGTTATATTTTTTGAATTATTTAATTTTATTTTTAAAATGTAAGTGCCTTTTTCGTTTGGAATATTATTTTTTGAAACCTTTCTAAAATTGTATTTGTTTAAAATTTCACTAAAATACCTTAATTTTTTATAATATGGGCAGATTTCTTTAATTTCATCAAAACATTTGTCGCATTTTGGAATAGGAGAACAAACTTCCCTTCCATACACCACCAATAAATTATTTATGATTTTCCAGTATTTTTTTGGAAGTTTTTTTCGGAGCTCCGCCTCTGTTTCGTTGGGATTTTCAGTATCAACATATTCCCACCTATTGCAGATTCTATGGACATGGGTATCTACACATATTCCGTAATCATCAAATGCAAGTGTAATTACCAAATTGGCTGTTTTTCTCCCAACGCCTGGAAGTTTTATTAAATCTTCCAATCTATTGGGTATTTTTCCATTATAGTCATTCTTAACAATTTTAGCTAACTCTTTTAAATGTTTAGCCTTAGTTTTGTAAAATCCAACAGGATATATATGTTTTTCCAATTCGCTTTGGTTTATAGTAACTAAATCATCTATATTTTTTATCCTTTTAAACAGCCGCTTTGAAACCTCTGATGTGGTTTCGTCCTTTGTTCTTGCACTTAATACCGTAGATATAAGCACCTTAAATGCTCTAATTTCTTCATTCCCAACTTTTGATATTTCCTCAACAGCAGAATCTTTGTTTAAGTTTTTATGCAGTATATCCAAAAATCTTAGAAAATGGTTAAATTTGGTGCATGATATTGCTGATTTACCGAGCTCATCCTTATTGATATTATTGATATTCCCATCGGTATTACAATTTAAAAGGTTATTTTTTGGAGTATTCCATTCATATCTACTATTGTGGTTATTATCCATTGCCTGTCCCTTTTTTATTTAATTTTAATAAATTATTAAGTATAATTATAACAATTCATAAATAACATATGCAGAGAAGATATAAGTTAATACATGTAAAAAAGCGTAGAATAAAAATGAATTAAAAATATTAAATACATATAAATAATAATATAAAATAAATAACATAAAAATTTAATTAATTTACTTATATGCCCTTATTTTTTTTAACACTTGTTCATATTCACCATAATTTACTATATGATATTTTATTTTGCATACTCCACCATCTTTGTTTAAATACCCATTTTTTCCCTTAACTGCCATATAATTGAAACCTGCTTTTCTTCCCATAACTTCAAATAATAGTGCTAATGGGCATCCATCCCCATCCAGCTCAGCCCCTCCAATATTTTTTGGACAACACCTGCAACCCATAACTTCATGGTGAATATATATTTCAAGAGCTCCCCCATTATTTGAAATTACCCCTATCCTATCGCTGATACCCAACGCTTTATTAACATCATTAATAAAATCTTCGAAATCTAAATATCTGTCCTTTATATAGCCACCAGATTTTAATACTTCGTATAAATTAGGTCCAATTACTTTTGCCACCACATCTATAATCTCCTGCGGGTCACTTATGAATTCTGCAATCATGCCAAGTAATGAAGCACATATAAACTGATGAGGCGATACATTACTATTGATAATCTTATTTATCTCATCGTGGTCGAGAACTTTCATAGGTTATCACAAAATATTTTTTTTACATTTATTTTGAAATACGTGTTATTGTAATATGTATAAAACCACATACCACATATATTACTATTATAATAAGTATTTGGAGGTAGATTAAATAAATATATATGTAATCTAGATTTTTAAAATTAATAAAAAATAAAATGTAATTATTTCATCAATCCCATGGCTTTATTTGTCATTTCAATTGATTTCATGTTGTCATCTTCCATCTGCAACATAGCCCTTATACAATCTACATTTTCAGGAATTACATCGCTTTCCTGATGAACTGCCTGCATTAAAAACACTTCATTATCTACTACATTTATGCTTTCTTTCCATATTGCTATTTCATTTAAATCATACCTTACTCTACCTAAATCCCTTGCAAATTCAATAATTGTAGCTGTTGAATTTAAACCATCCTCTGCACTTACTGTAAATATCCTTGGAGTTTTCTCAATGGCATCAATTATATCATCTTTTGTTGTTCCAGTGGTTTCTACCATTAAAGAATGCATGTGCATCAATGTTGTAGGCACTATTACTGCGGAAGTGATTATTTTACCTTCGAGCTCTGGCACTACGGAACATACATCGGGTCCATGGTGGGATGGGATAGTTGGTGGATTTGGGACTATTGCATTTATTGGACCTCTTTTTGCATCATTGGGGTCAGCCCCTCTTCTTATTAACACAACCCTTGCTTTTACAATGTCAGTGGCTGAGTTTATGGCATATAATGTCCTACATAATCCAGTGGTATTACAGGACACAGTTCTTATATAGTCCTTACCATAACACCTGTCGTAGCTCCAAAGGGCGTTAAAATTATCCTCCACATACTGTGCCTTTTCACCGCCTTGAAGTATTGCTTTTACATTGTATTTTTTATAGATATTTTCTAAATTTTCCTTTCCTATCCCTCCCGGAGCACAATCTACAACTATATCTGCATCTTCTATTACATCAAAAATTGTTCCTTCAATATCTACCCCCTTTTCCTCGAACAGTGATTTTCTTTCAGGTATGGCAGCGTATAGCTTATAGCCTTTATCGACAGCCATTTTAGCTTCAAAATCAGGTTTTGTTTTTGTAACTCCAATTACTTCCATATCTTTCTGTTTAGACACTGCGTCAGCTACTCTTTTACCTATTGAACCATAACCATTTATTAAGACCTTTGCCATTAATATCACTCCCAAATTTTTATTTTAGACAATAATTATAAGTATCTTATAAGTATCATGCTAATTATCTATTAAATATAATAATTATTCCATTAATATTTTATCTTATACGGAAATTTAGTGTATTAGTATGTGATAAAATATATACATAAAAATATAAATAATTATCTATTATTTTCAAGTATATAATATGGTTGGTAAAATTAATTTTATTACAACTTAACATCATAATTATTAACTTATTTACCAAAATGAGTAATAAAAATATAAAAATAAAAAAGATAATGATAGAAGCTTTTAATCATAAGTATGTTATAAAGATATATATTAAATAATCCTTCCTTTAACTCTATTTATATCAAATTTTGCCGTATCTGCAATTGTCATAACTGCAAGCACCCCAGCTTGAATAGGGTCAGTAACAACCAAATCAGCTACCCTTGGAACACTTCCAAACATGTTTAATGATATTACATATAGCCCTGTTTTTTCTTTAAGTTTTTTCACTGCTTCTGTTATCTTTCCCCCCATTAATGAACCTGCAAGGACCAACAATCCCACTCTTGGAAGTTTTTCAACGGAAGCTACGGCATCTGCTAAATTATCCTCTCCAACGACAGGCATTGTGTCGATACTTATTCTTTCTCCCCTTATATTGTGCCTGTCTGCTTCACTTATTGCTCCAAGTGCAACCTGTGAAACCTGAGCTCCTCCACCTATTATAATTATTCTTTTACCGAATATTTTTTTAAGTGTGTTATGGAGCTCTACCTCTTTTATACATTCCATTGATTTTACTGCGTTTAGTAGCAGTTCTTCATCCTTTTCAGTTTCTATCTCTATTTCCATATAGATTAACCCTGTATTATCGCCCTTTATAAACTGCTGAGTGTATAGTATATTTCCCCCCAATTTTGAAATAATACCAGTTAATTTGTGTAAAACCCCTATTTTATTGTCTGCTATAACAGTCAATCCAACTTCCATATTATTACCTTATTATTACCTTTTTTATTTATATTGTTATTTTTTAATTTTTTATTATTTCATTTTTATCTTAAATATTTTGGATTTTTAGCCATTTCCATTAATCTTTCTATTCTTTCCTCTGTTGGCGGGTGTGTTGAAAATAACTTCATAAAACTTTCTCCTCTAAATGGATTTACAATAAACATGTGTTCTGTTGCAGGATTTCCGTGTTCCAGTGGATATAGACTTACACCCCTTTCAAGTTTTGCAAGGGCATTTGCAAGATATATGGGGTTCGAATATTTTGCACCTCCTTCATCGGCATAAAATTCCCTTTGTCGAGAAATTGCAAGCTGTATAATGGTTGCAGCAATAGGGGCAAGTATTACAAATAATATAGAACCTATGAACTCCCAAGGGCTCTCCTCTTCATCTCTTCCGAATCCAAATATCATACCCCATTGTAGTATGTTTGCTAAATACATAATAGCACCAGCAATTACTGCAACAATAGAGCTTATCAATATATCCCTATGCCTTACATGGCTTATCTCGTGGGCAATTACACCTTCGAGCTCCTGTGGTGTTAGTAGATTTAATATGCCAGTTGTGACTGCAACCACTGCATGTTTTGGGTCTCTACCTGTTGCAAATGCATTTGGTGTAGGCGTATCTACTATTGCAACCTTTGGTTTTGGGATGCCTGCTCGTTTTGCCACTTTCTCGACAATCCTATGAAGAGTGGGGGCTTCCCTTTCATCTACAATTTTTGCGCCATAACTCATCAACACGATTTTATCACTAAAAAAATAAGCTATAAGGTTTGGAATTAATGCAATTATTATGGCAATTAATGGATGAATATGAAAGACCAAACATGCACCATACAGCAAACCTGTCAATAATGCTAATAGAAAGACTGTTTTTAATGTGGATAACATATAGACCACCAAAGCCTTTTATAGTTTTTATTTTATTTTATTATCGTATTTACCATTTTACATTTTATGTATATTTATAAATGTTTAAATGTTATATATGCGTAATTAACTATTTTTTTATTATATCATTTTAGCTCATTAGCTAAGCATATTCATTTTGATTTTAATATCAATCATTATAGCATCATCATACTGTATTATTATAATTTCTATTATCATTTGATTATATTTATTGGTATTTTATTATTACATATTATTTTATTAAATTATATTATTATTTATTTTATTATTATATTTACAAATACATTCTACAATATCAACGATTTTTCCATCAGTTTTAATACCATTTGGGTTATAATGAACCCTAGATACTTTAAATCCAAGCTCCTTTAATTTAGTAATTAATTCGTTCATTGGTGGCACGAGCTCCTTTATAATACTACAAATTTTGTGAATATCATAACACCCAATTTGATTTATTTGGCATTCCTCAGATATAGTTTTTATTATTTTTCTGCTTCTTTCAGAGTAATTTCTATCTTCTGCAACTTTTAACGTTCCATTTACAATATCCAAATCATTTATTTTATCCAAATAAAACAACCCTCTAAATCCTTTTTCAAATCCCTCATCACGATTTTTTACAATCTTTTCTTCATTAACAGCCTTGATATATCCTAATTTTTTAATGGCATTATCAGCCCTATTTGCCCCCCTCTCAGTAATCAAAAAGGTTCTTGCATAATGGTCAGTGATATGTGAGAATATAGGTCTAAGTCCTATATCGTATTTTGATGCCACTCTTATGGCATATCCTATTAGTAGCCTTATAGCCAGTTCCTTATCTCCTTTAATAGGAATAGCGTCATAATTTCTAATACATGCCTTTTTGTAAGCTCCGCATAAAACCGCTGTATCCGTAGCAGTCATGCATAAAATACCGTTTTTTGTAATGCAACTCCTTATGGCACTGTCGATATAGGGGTTTGGAGAACCAAATGGGTCTAAATCTACAACATTGAATGTTCTGAAATTCTCTGAGAGAAGAACATTGGCATCCTTATGTATGATTTCCACATTATCCAGTTCATTTACTTTTAGATTTTCCTTAGCCAATTTTACAGCATTTGGGTTTATATCTCCAATTATAACTTTTACAGTTCCAGAAGGGTTTTTTAATTCCTTAGCATATCTTAATCCTCTTGCACCACTTCCACATAGGGGGTCGCATATTATAAATTCGTCCCTTTTGTAATGGTTTAAGAAGCTCTGAATTACTGAAACAGAAATATCTCGGTTAATCTCCATTATTGGATTGTAAAATATCTTATCCTTTTTAGATAATGTCCTATCTTTTGGAACCTTTAATTTTGTGTTTCCCTCGGTAATGATTTTCATGAGCTCACCACTAATATATATTTATATTCCTTTAAATATCTGTAAAATAAAATATTAGGAAGATGGAATGCATATAAGTATTATATAATATAGTATTAGATTAAATAAATAACCTTTATTGTATTTTTATATATAGCAATATTACGCATATTCTGGTGAGATGATGATACTTGGAATAGATATAGGCGGTGCAAACACAAAAATAACTGAGTTAAAGGAAGGCGATTATAAAATTCATCATATTTACTTTCCAATGTGGAAAACTAATGAAAAACTTACGGAGCTCCTACAAACATATAACAATAAAGACATAAAAAAAGTAGCAGTTGTAATGACGGCTGAGCTCGCGGATGCTTATGAAACTAAAAAGGAAGGAGTAAATGATATATTGGATTCTGTTGAAAATGCCTTCCCAAACAAAGAGATTTATGTTTTTGATGTTGATGGGAATTTTTTAACAACTGATGAAGCAAAGAAAGAATATTTAAAAGTTTCTGCATCTAATTGGACAGCTACGGCAAATTTTGTGTGCAACAGCATAAACAATAACTGCATACTTGTTGATATGGGTTCTACAACAACGGATATAATTCCTATAAAAGATGGAAATATAATGGCAAATAAAACTGATTTAGATAGGTTAATGAATAATGAGTTGGTTTATGTTGGAACACTTAGAACTCCGCTATCATTTTTAGGAAATACCATATTATACAAAGAAAAGGAAACAAACATATCATCTGAATACTTTGCAATTACAGGAGATATACATATTATTTTGGATAAAATTTCATCGGAACAATATACTTGTGATACACCAGACGGAGCTCCTCCTGATAAAAAAAGTAGCATGGTAAGGTTATCAAGGATGTTGTGTGGTGATTTGGAGCAAATAAATAAGCATGATATAATTAGCATAGCTAACCAATTTTATGGAAAACTTTTAAATCTTATAACTTATAATGTAAATAAAGTTTCCAAAAAATATAATTTAAATAATATTGTAATTACAGGACTTGGAGAAGAGGTTTTAAAGGATGCATTGAAGGATTATAATTACAATATTGTATCAATTAAAGAAAAATATGGTAAAGATGTGTCTCTTGCCACTCCAAGTTTTGCCGTAGCTAAATTACTCAGCAATAGAAATAAAAAGTAATAAGAAAGTAATAATTAATAAAATAAAAAATAATAATAAAAAATAAAAAGATGAAATATAATATACTCTAATAAAAGAAATGATAAGGAATTATTATATTAATATTATATTTTTATTAATAAAAGGTGATATGATGGCAGAAAAGGAAAAAATAGCAGTTTTAGCATATTCGGGTGGTCTTGATACAAGTTGCTGTTTAAAATTGTTGGAGGATAAATATAATTATAAGGTAGTTTCAGCATGTGTAGATGTTGGACAGCCTGAGGAAGACTTAAAAGAGCCGGAGGAAAAAGCGAAAAAATACGGCGTTTATGCACATTATACAATAGATGCTAAGGAAGAATTTGCAAGGGATTATATATTTAGAGCAATAAAAGCAAATGCAATGTATGAAGGCTATCCATTATCTACATCATTAGCTAGACCACTTATAGCCTTAAAATTGGTTGAATTAGCAAGGGAATTAAATGCCGACGCAATAGCACATGGATGCACGGGAAAAGGAAATGACCAATTTAGATTTGAAACAATAATTAGGGCAAAAGCACCTGATATGGAAGTAATAGCACCAATTAGGGATTTAAACTTAACAAGAAATGAAGAAATCGAATACGCTAAACAAAATGGTATTCCAATACCTACTGAAAGTAAAAAATACAGTATTGATGAGAATCTTTGGGGAAGGAGTATTGAAGGAGGAGTTTTAGAAGACCCAATGTTTGAGACACCAGAAGATGCATTTGCATGGACAAAAAACCCAAAAGAATGTAAAGAAGAAGAGTATGTTGAAATAGAATTTGAAAATGGAGTTCCTGTTAAAATAAATGGAAAAAAATTAAGTCCAGTTGATATAATAAGAGAAGCAAATAAAATAGCAGGGAGAAACGGTGTTGGGAGAATAGATATAATCGAAGATAGAATATTGGGCTTAAAATCAAGAGAAAACTATGAATGTCCAGGTGCTGTAATGCTTATAACGGCACACAAGGCACTGGAACATTTGGTTTTAACAAGAGAAGAATTGAAGTTTAAGGAAATGGTGGATTCCATTTATGCAGATTTAATTTACAAAGGGCTTTGGCATGAGCCATTAAGAGAAGATTTGGATGCATTTGTAGATAAAACCCAGAAAAGAGTATGTGGAAATGTCAGAGTAAAATTATACGCTGGTTCAATTAAAGTTGTAGGAAGAGAAAGTCCCTATGCATTATACAGTCAGGAGCTCATATCATTTGAAGATAAAGATTTAGACCAGAGGGAAATTGTTGGAATGGTTAAATTCCATGGTTTGCAAGCAGCACTTTATGAAACTGTGAAAAATAAAAATAAATAAAAAGAAAGAAATAAATATATAAATAAAGATAATAATATAAAAATTAGCCTAATAACCTAAATAATAAAATAAATAAAATAAATTTTCCTGCCTTTAAATTTTAATATTTCTAATTTATTTTTAATTATTTTTTTAGTTTTTAATAATTAATGTTATAACCAATATCAAGAAGGAATAATAAAAAAATAAATAGATTTGATAATTATGGTTGAATATATTATATAACCATAAACATTTAACTATATTTTAATCATATCCTATTATATCCTATCGTTATATCTTATCTTTTATTTTTTAATCTAAATAAAATGCTCCAATAATGGATGACTTATGGTATATATGCCAATTAACATGATTACAATACCACTTATTAATGGAAGTTTATTTATGTTTTTACTTTGAATATATTTTTCTATAAACTGTTTTCCCTTTACAAACAATACCGATAGCAAAGATATACTTAGTGAAAGTCCCAAACTAAATATAAACACATAAATAAGTCCATCGTATAGATTGCCACTTGATATGCTGAATAACAATACCGCAAGAGCCGCAGGGCATGGAACAAGTCCCGCAGAAAGACCTATTGCCAAAACTCCTTTTTTTATATTTAGTTTATGCTCATGAGGATGGAAATAATTATTTTTTAAAATCCAAAATCCTATGGTTATCAATATCCCACCACCAATTACACTCATTATATCGTGGGTCATCTCTGAGCTCATGCTTTCAATTAAGTATATCGAAAAAATACCCAATAAAAAAACAGTTGAAGTGTGAGAAATAACCACTGTGAGACCAAGAAGCAATGCATCTTTTAAACTTGCCTCAGTTCCCAGAACATAGGCTGCCATAACTGATTTGCCATGCCCTGGTTCAAGGGCATGTATAAAGCCAAGTGTGAATGCAGTTAATATCCATAGGAGCTCCATAAATATCACCATCGTAATATTTAATATTTAAATAACTTAAATATATTATTACCTAATAATACTAAATTGTAATTAATATATAAATAAGTTATTACTAAAAAAAGTAAATTGTTAAATATTAAAAATGTCTTTAATTGAAAATTTTAATAAATAATATGAAAAATAAAAAAATGGTATTACTCAATAACTTTAAAATTGGAAAATAGAAATTAAATATCTTTAACTTCATTCCAACAATTTTTTACAACTTCAACAGAGTGTTTAAATGCTTTAAATTCATCATCGCTTATTTTTATAGGGACTACTTCCTCTATTCCATTTTTTCCTACTACAACAGGAGCTCCGATACATACATCTTTTATTCCATCTATCTCCCCATCTAAATAGGCAGAAAGTGTTAATAGTCGTTTATCGTTATGGATTATGCACTTAACAACATTTACTATGGCAGAGGCTGGTCCATATTCAGAACCTCCTTTTAACTCTATTATTCTTTTCCCCCCATTTTTTACAAAATCAACTATTTTTTGATATGGCAAGTTTTCAAAACCGGGTAATCGATTTATAGGAATGCCTCCAATTGCCGTGGCACTTAGTAATGGAACCATGGTATCCCCATGTTCTCCAATTATCCTTGTTCTAACATCATCGATATGCACTCCGAAATATTTTGCAATTGCCACTTTAAACCTCATAGAATCTAAATGAGTTCCAAGTCCAAAAACCTGATTTTTTTCATATCCACTTTCAACCAATGCCTTTTGGGTCATTACATCTACGGGATTTGTTATCATAAACAATTTTGTATCGCAGGTTTTAGATAAATTTCTTACATAATTTTTAACAATTTTTGCATTTTCTTTTGCTAAATCAAGTCTTGACATTTTATCATTTCTTGGAACACCTGCTGGAATAATGGTAATTTCACTCCCATCCACCACTGAAAGGTCTTTTTCACTATGAACTTCAATTTCAGCATCCCTACCCTCAGCTGCAAGGGCATCATATATATCCATTTTTATTCCTTTTAACTTGTTTAGTGATTTTTCTCTTGATATTAAATTTATATGGTTTATATACGGTTCCTTTGCAAGTAGAAATGATACCATTGACCCAATTCTTCCAGAAGCCCCAATTACAGACACCTTCATAATCTCACCTTATAATTAAAAATTTTTGATTAAATATTAAACCATAATCTATATATATGTTAAGATTGTTAATATTTATAACAAAGTTATTATTAATAAATGTTATAAAATATATTATATTATTACTAAATTTAAAATAAAAAATTATAAATATGAATTATACTCTATTAAGATTTATTTTAATAAATATAAAATTTATTTTAATTAATAATTAAGAATTTATTGAGGTCATTGCTATGGTTAAATTCATGGAAGATATTGATGAAATGGATGAAACAGATAAAATGGCAATAGATATATTAATAAATGCCCCTTTGATGTCAGAACATGAAATGAAATATGCAGTAAATAAATTAAAAATAATAGCAAAGAAAAAAAAGAATAATAAACGAAAAATAAATGATATATTGGATTATTGGGCAAATAAAGCTTACACAATTTCGATGAAATCTTAAATTTTTTTATTTTATATTTATAATACAATATTTTGGATTATTGGAGTCGGAGCTCCGAAAATATTTAAATTTGCTTTATCTCATAATATCCAATTTCATCGATAATTATATATATAACTTAGGCATATATCAGTAATTAGCATTTTATGTTAAATATTTAAAATAAAATATTGTAAAAATATAATATGAGGTGGGAATGTGAAAGTGAGTGTTAGAAATAAATTAAAAGGAACTGTGGAAGATATTAAAGTGGGTCAGGTTATGGCGGAAGTTTTTGTTAAAGTAGGGGACCAAAGGATAGTTTCAGTAATTACAAAAGATGCTTTGGATGATTTGGATATTAAAGTAGGGGATGAAGTAGTGGCTTTAATCAAATCAACATCTGTTGCAATTGGAAAATAAATAAATATTATATTTATATATTTATTTTCTATTTATTTTAACTACAAAATAATTTTTTATTATATTTATTTTTTAATAATTTTTAATAATTTTTTAACAATAATTATGTTTCTATTTTTTATTAAAATTTTGAGCTTTTTAATTTAAATTTATTATTAATGTGATGTTATGATATTAGGAATCCACGATGGACATAATGCAAGTGCCTGTTTAATAGATAATAACAATAATATAAGGTATGCCATAAGTGAGGAGAGATTTACAAGAAAGAAAAATCAGAGAGGATTTCCAAAATATTCTGTAAATTATATATTGAATGAGATAAAAAAATTAGATAAAGAAAGCACAATAGATATAATAACCGTAGGAGGCATTTTTAGAAAAGGAAATCGGTTAAAAGCATTAAAAAATTTTCAAAAAGAAGTAAATGTTCCTATGGTATATTTTAACCATCATTTGTGCCATGCTTCATTGTATAAATTATCCAATTTTAAGGAATGTTTGATAATTACAATGGATGGTGGAGGAGATGCTCTCTCTTCAACCGTATCAATTGGAAATAAAAAAGGTTTGGAGCTATTGGCACAGAATGATTTAATAGATTCTGTTGGTGATTTCTACGCCTCCATTACAGAGGTTTTAGGATTTAAACCTATGGAAGATGAAGGAAAAGTTATGAGTTTATCCAGTTATGACTGCGTAGATGAATCACCTATCAATTTAAAAGTTATTGATTACGATAGTAAAAGAAAATCCTTTGAGAATTACCTTGGTATTGTTGGATATGAAGCTACAAAGGCATTAAAGAGGATTTTTAATTTAAATAAAAATGTAGATTTCAAAAATAAGGTGTTGATTTCAAAATATGCTCAAAAAACCCTTGAAGATGTTGTTTTAAAAATGATAAATGATTTTTCAAAAGAAACTGGAATAAATAATATAGTTTTCAGCGGCGGAGTGGCACAAAATGTTAAATTAAATAAAAAAATAGCCGAAAATTATAACCTATATGTCCCGCCGTTTATGGGGGATGAGGGACTTTCTGTTGGTTCTGCATTACTATTTAATAATAAAAAAAATAAAAAAACCAAAAATAAGGAGATAACCTTAAAAAATACCTATTTGGGATATGAAATTAAAAATGAAGATATGGAGCTCCTATACAATAATGATAGTAATATCCACAAAAATTATAAAATAACCTATGTGGAAGAAGAGGAGCTCCCAGAAACTATTGGAAATCTTATAGTAAATAATAAAATTGTATGTCTTTGTAGAGGTAAAATGGAATTTGGACCTAGGGCGTTGGGAAATAGAAGCATAATATCACTACCTACTAAGGAAAACTCAGAAAAGATTAATAAAATGCTTAATAGGGATAATTTTATGCCTTTTGCACCTACCATACTTTATGAGCATATTGACGATTATATTATTAATCCTTCATACAGTCCATTTATGACCTTATTATTCGATATAAAACATGAGAATAAAAATAAAATAGATGGCGTTGTTCATGTGGATAATACTACCAGAGCTCAGACATTAAAAAGAGAATTTAATAAAACCTATTACGATATAATAAATCATGTTTATGAAAATACGAATATTCCAATGGTTTTAAATACAAGTTTCAATCTACACGGCGAGCCTATCGTTTGCAATGAACAAGATGCTTTAAAATCCTTTAAATCTGTTGGTAATGCCTTATTATTAGGAAATTGGTTAATCGAGAAGATTTAATTTATTTTCTGCTTAATCTTCTCCTAAGTGCGATATAGAGATTACCTATTACAATCATTGAAGCTATGCTGTATAGACAATATATTAATGTATCCAATAAAGATTTACCATTTCCTATGTAAAACTTGTCTCCCAATACTGATTTTAAGTATCCCGCGTATATTATTAAGTAATCTGGAAATTTAATATTTTCAATAACTGGATTTATATAATAAACAGCTGTTAAAATAAGTGGTGTTATAAATATTAAAATAATTAATCCAATTATCGGCTTTTTTATGGATTCTCCATAGTCAGATATTAATCCATATAAAAAAATAACAATATATTCAAAAATCCCAGACTTTTCTTTTATCAACTCCATTTCTTTTTTAAATAATTCTGATGCTTCAATATATGTTCTATTATTCTCAATAGATAGCCTTAAATTCCTATATTCTGCAAGAACTGATTTATAATTTAAATCTTCAGAAATAACACCATATGCTGAATAATATATATCCATATTATCTTTTAACTTTTTTAGGGCATTATAAATTTTTAAATAAGGATATAAAAACACAAAAAAAATTAATTCTATTGATATTAATATAATATCATCATAAATCATCTTAAAGCCTATCGTAATCAATAATGGTGTTATGATGAATAACACTAACAAAATAGATATTATGACAGATATGGTCGTTTTCAGTGGCATTTTTAGTTTAGGTAATATCCAAGTTACAATTTTTATTGTAAAATCATGAGGTTTGTCATTTCCAATTTCTAACAATAATTTTTGAATTTTAAAATTAAGATTGGAATCATCGTTATATTTTCCAGAGTATATATTGCTCAATTCTTCATCAACATCTTTAAGTAATAAATATTCCTTAAATTTCAGCAATTTATGGCTTAAAATCTCTTCTTTTTTTATACCGCATAGTAGCATTACTTCTCTAACATCTGTTTTTAAAAATGATGTTTTTGATAGTGAAAAGTTTTCTATTTTTGTATTTTTGTTTAAAAATTGAGCATTGTTAAATATTGCTAAGTAGTTATCATTAATTATATTATTAATCACCTCAAATATATTGGTTATATTATATATTAATCGTTTATCTGGTTTTTTAAACTAATATTATTATTTTTTTGAAATTTTTTGAATCCAATTTTATTATTTATAAATTCAATTTTATCTTTTTTTGATTTAAATTTACCTTTTCTGAATAATGCTAAATCCTCAAATACGCAATCAATAACGGCTAATAATACAAAATAAATATCTCTAAAATCTGCACAAGATTTAAAAGTTAATCCATAACAATTCAATTCATTAAACATGACTTCCTTAAAATCAACATACCCATTAAAAGTAGTATCTAAAAAATTAGCTTTTCCTTTAAAAATGGAGCCAATAAAATAAACTTCTTTTTCAAAAGTGCAAGTTGAAAAATTAACATCTTCATAGAATATATTCTTTGGCGTTTCATTGTTACTTATATATAAAGATTTGTTTTCACATATTATGATGCCCTTAAATTTACAATGTTCAAAATACATTTTACCATGAAATTTAGAGTTAAAAATTCCTACGCCCTCCTGAAATTTTACATTATCAAACTTGGTACCTTTTCTAAATTCAACACTATCAAATACCACATTTTTAAATTTTGTATTTTCAAAAATAACATCGTTAAACTCTATACTCGTAAAATTAACACCATCATTAAACTCTGTTTCTTTAAAAGATGCTAATTCTCTAAATTCTAATTTTGTAAAACCATATTCAACATGTTCATTAAAATGTGTTTTATCAAAACTAACGATACTTTTAAATTCCATATTTTGAAAATATGTTTCTCCATTGAAGTTACATTCTTCAAAAAATACCCTTATGTTAAATTCTGAATAATTAAAAGAAGTTTTATTATGAAATTCTGCATCTTTAAAATTAACATTTTTAAAAGTACCCCCATCTTCTTTTTTTCCAAACACTGCATTGAATTCAACTTCTCCAAAAAATTTAACTTTACTAAAAGAAGCTTCTTGTTGAAATTTAGTTTGTTTTAGGTTATCGTTTATATGTGTGCTGCATGAAAAATCAGTGCTTCCGTAAAAAATTGCATTGTTAAAATTGCATGAATTTTTAAATACTACTCCTGAAAAATCAGTATAATAAGAACCCACATATCCACTGTTTGATTCTAAATATTTATTGAATAAAGTATTTTCAAAATCTGCTTCTCCATTAAACTCGGAGCTCCTAAAATCAACACTTCCATCAAATATTGCATCTTTAAAGTTGGCTTCTTTTTTAAATAAAACATTATAAAATTCAACATTCCCATTAAACACTATTCTAATGTATTTAAATAATGCAACGTAATTTTTATAAATATAATTGGTTAAAAAAGCCCCTTTCATTATAAATTTATCATTAAATTCAATATTTTTAATAGTTATGATAAAATTAATTTTAACATAAATACCATCTTCTTTTTCCTCAATTAAATCTTTTAATTTCTCATCATCTTTTATTTTATCATAAATATCAGCAATAGAAACTACTCCTTCAACTGTGGCATTTTCTAATTTAAATTCTTTATTTTCTTTTAAGCATTCTATAAATTTATCATAAAAATCTTCCGTAGTTCCATCTTTATAATGTATCGTAGGAGCTCCCATAATTACCCCCTAAAAATAAAAAATTATTCTAAATATTTTAAACAATCTGGAAAATACTTTTTAATATAATCTTTATCCCTATCTATGTAAATATGCATTGAAACGCTGTGGTGTGTATATGTCCCATAATCAACTCCAACTTCTTCTGCTACTTTTTCGCCCAATGCAATTAATCCTAATGCGTTACTTACAAAAGCCACCATTAAATCGTTGCTTCTGAATAATACCGTTTGATGCAATTTGTTATCTCTAATAAGAAACTGGACAAACTGCAAGCAGGGAACAGAACCATAATCTTTTTTACTAACTTCGATATCTATATCGGGTTGCCAAGTAATTGCCACACAACGCCTTGAATTTGGTTGTTCCTTTAATTTATCAATAATATATTCTATTTGATTTATTTCATTATTATTTACAGGATATTTGAATAAACGCTCATGATAATCGTAAGAAAATATATTTTTACTACCATATAATAAATTATTTGTATATTGTTCTACTGCTTTTTTTCCAAGCGGATATTTGGGGCTTATACTTTTTAATTTTGGATTTGTAATTTCTATTACTGTATTTCTAAGTTCTCTACATCGTTGCCCGTCCTCTGTTATCATGTCCTCTCCATCTTTTAATATCTTCTCAACTAAATATTCATAAGCTACTCTCACTGATGGTTTTTTAATATAAATTGCCATTGTATCACTTTAAATTTTTTAATAAATTTATTATAATTTTTAATAATTTTAATTTTTAATTTAATTTTTTAACTTATCTCAATTTACGTTTTATTTTTATATCTTTTTTATTATCTATTATATATCAACATAAAAAAATTATTATCATATATTTTTAGCTTTATCTTCTAATTCTATTATTTATCATCTTATTTTTTATTTTATTATTTTATTTATTATATTATATTTTGAGGTGAACTCATGGACAAACCAAATATATATTTAAAATCACATTTTCTATATGGTAGTGAATTTGAATATAAAAAAGGTATTTTAGTAATTGAAGATGGTATAATAAAAGGATTTACAAACGAAGACATTAAAAATTATATAAAATATGATGGAGTAATAATGCCCCCCTTAATAAATGCTCACACCCATATTGGCGATAATATCATAAAAGACATCGGTATAAACAAAACCCTTGATGAGCTTGTGAAACCACCAAATGGATTGAAGCATAAATTTTTAAATACCTGTGATGATAAACATTTAATACATGGGATGTTGGATGGATTGCATGAACTCCGTAACAATGGAATAAAATATTTCTGTGATTTTAGGGAGAATGGATTAAGAGGCATAAATATTTTTAAAGAATCTTATGAATTATTTAAAAAATCAATTGCCCAAGATATTGGAAATACTGAACATATTGGAGATACTAAGAATATTAAAAAAAATATTAAAAATATTAAAAATAGCGATATTACCCCAAAACCTATAATCTTGGGAAGACCTAAATCCAACGATAAGGAATTAAAAAAAGAGATAAGGGATATTTTAAAAAATTCTGATGGGATAGGATTAAGTGGATGTAATGAATACAGCGACAAAGACTTAAAATTTATTAGAAATAATGATTATAAGATTTTTTCAATACATGCAAATGAGCATAAAGGTTCTGTTGAGTATTCAAAGGAAACCTACGGAAAAACCGAAATAGAAAGAATAATTGACTTAAAGCTTAATCCAAATTTTATAATACATGCAACCCATGCAACATCCCATGAGGCAGAGCTCCTATATGAATATAACATACCTGTTGTAGTCTGTCCAAGGGCAAATGCATCATTTAATGTGGGATTGCCTAATATACCCATGCTTTTAAAAAATAAAGTGCTTGCTGGTCTTGGAACAGATAATTTTATGGCTAACTCCCCATCTTTATTTAAGGAAATGGATTTTATCTATAAATTATATCACATAGACCCAAAAGAGATATTAAAATTTGCTACAATAAACAATGCTAAGATTTTAGGACTTAAAGATATTGGATTGATTGATGAGGGCTATAAAGCCACATTTACATTTATTAAAAAATCACATTCAATAAAATACTCTAAAAATATCGTAGCATCAATTATAACTCGATGTGAAAATGGAGATATTAAAATCATAAAAATGACATAATATAGCATAATAAATAGCCGTAATAGTTAAAAAATTAAAATAAAATAAAAACATAAACAAAAACATTAAAAAATTAAAATATTTAAGATGATAATATGACAATAATTAGATTTCACGGAGGATGTCATCAAATAGGAATGTCCTGTGTAGAGATAGATACAAAAAAATCAAAAATATTGCTTGATTGTGGAATGAATCCATCGGATAACAGATTGCCAAGTATAAATCCGTCTGACATGGATGCAGTGGTGGTGTCGCATGCCCATTTAGACCATTGTGGAGCAGTTCCCTATTTTAATTTTAAAAAGATATACTGCACAGTGCCTACTGTTGATTTGATGTATATCGTTTGGAAGGATATATCAAAACTTTCAAAAACCTATGGTGAAAAAGATATAAAACAAGCTATGGAATCTATCGAGACATTAAATTATCGAGAAGAGAAAAAAATAACAAAGGATATATCTATGAAGTTATATGATGCAGGTCATATTCTTGGGAGCTCCTCCATATATTTGGATGTGGATGGAAAAAAAGTGTTATACACAGGAGATATTAATGAGATAGAAACTAAAACACTTCGTCCTGCTGATACTGACATTGATGAAATAGATACATTAATTATAGAATCGACTTATGGTTCTCCAATGGATATAAAGCCTGCAAGGAAGGTTTTAGAAAAACAGCTTGTAGATGAGATTTCAAAAACTATCGAGAAAGGGGGGAAGGTAATTATTCCCGTATTTGCAGTTGGAAGAGCTCAGGAGATTATGGCTATAATAAGCAATTACATGAGAAGTGGGCTATTAAAAAATGTGCCTGTTTATGTGGATGGTTCATTGATTCACGCCACAGGAGTATATCTAAGTTATTCAGAGTGGTTAAATCCAAAGATAAGGAATGGACTTGAAAATAGAATAAACCCTTTTGGTGATGTAAAAAAGGCAAATAGACAGATAATTGATAAAGAAGATTCCTGTATAGTCATATCTACATCAGGAATGGTTCAGGGAGGTCCTGTTCTTCAATATTTAAAACTTTTAAAAGACCCAAAAAATAAAATTATATTAACGGGATATCAAGCAGAGGACACATTGGGACGGCAACTTGAAGAGGGAGCGAAGGAAATAACCCCATTTAAAAATAAATTGCCTATAAATGGAGAAGTAGTTAAAATAGAGTTTTCTGCTCATGGAGATTACAATTCATTGATAAGATATTTAAAAAAGATACCAAAACCAAAAAAAGTCTTTGTAATGCACGGTGAAAGATATCAAGCATTATCCCTTGCTATGACTATATGGAAGAACTTTAAAATTCCTTCAACAGCCCCAACAGTGGGTAGTGTATTGCCGTTGTTTTAATATATTATATATCTCCAACTTTAAATATGTCTTTTATATTTTTTTTAAATCATATTTTATTTTTAAATTATATTTTAATTATTCAAATTTTAAAGTTATTTTTTTATATATTATTTTAACATGTTATCACTATTTTTCTTATTGTTATTAATTAAATAATACTTAACCAATTTTTTTTAGGATTTAAAAATCTAAAACCCCTTATTTGGATATTTAAAAAGATATTTCTTTATATAATGCCATTAAAAGAATATATTATAACTATTTTATTTTTGGAGGTGACTCATGTGGCAGAAACAGTAAGAATTACCCCGACCACAAGACATGAAGGACATGCTAAATTGATATTGGAAGTAAATGATGAAGGAATTGTAAGTAAAGCATATTATCCAAATACAACCCCAGTAAGGGGATTTGAAACAATGTTGAAAGGAAGACCTGCAAGTTTTGCACCTATTGCAGTTATGAGGATTTGCGGTATTTGTCAGGCAACACATGGTATAGCATCATGTGAGGCAATTGAAAATGCCATTGACTGTGAAATACCTGATGATGGTAAGTTATTAAGGGAGCTCGTAGGTTTAGGAAATAGAATGCATTCTCATGTATTACATCACCTATTAACCGTAGATGATTTTTTAAAACCTGATGAGTCAGATTTAAGAGTTGAATTTATTAAGTTAGTTCAAAGAATGAGAAAGGCAGGCCAGCTAATAGTAGATGTTGTTGGAGGGGAAGGGATACACCCACCAAATATCGTAATAGGTGGTATGAAAACGAATATTACCGAAAGGGCTAAATCAAAATTATACTATGCATGCAGGCAATTTGAGAAGGATGCCCACACAATGTATGAAACCTACACAGGATTAATCGAAAGATATCTTGAAGAAATAGGAATACCTGATTTAGGAGCTCACGAGTATCCATACATAGCATCCCATACAACATTTGGAAATAGGGATGCCATAAATTGGAATGATGTTACAGAGATACCTGCTCAAAGATACTATGAAAATTCAGAAATAGCTCAAACTGCTACAAACCAGATACCATTTTATGCAGGCGTTCCAACCGAGGGGGGTCCAAGAGCTAGAATGGTTAGATTTGGAGATTTTAGAGAAGGCGGAAGTGCCATGGATATAAATATTGCAAGGGCTCAGGAAAACTTTGGAGCAGTATACAGGGCATTGGAAATACTTGATGAATTAAATATCAACGGAAAATCAAGAGTAATTCCTGAATATAAAGATGGATATGGAATTGGAGTTCATGAAGCACCAAGGGCAATGAATACTCATATGGCAGAAGTTGGAAAAGACGGAAAAATTAAATCTTATAATATCATAGCGGCATCAACATGGAACTTCCCAATAGTTGAAAAGGCGATTGAAAAATACCCTCATCAATATGCGGAAGTTATAATGCGTGCCTATGATATATGAGCTTCATGTGCAACACATGTCATCGTAAAAGATGACGAAACAAAAGAATTAATCGAAGTAAGAAGAATTTAAATAAATAAAAAAGAAAAGCTCAAAGGGAACCCATAGGGACCTGAGAGCAAATTACAATATTAAAATAAAAGTGAAATAATAAATAAAGCATAATAAACGAAATATATAATAAAATATATTATATCGAAGTTATCTTTATGGTTGGTTATATGGAGGATTTAGATATTAAAAACATGGAAAATAATAGTATTGATAATAATAAGGACATACCAGAATGTGATTTAACCCTTTCCTACTTTAAGGAGATAATGGTTTTGGCATGCGGAAATATCCTATTTGCAGACGATGGATTTAGTGTTCATGTTATTGAAAGACTTAATGAACTATTAACTGATGAGGAAAAGGAAAAAGTATCTCTTGTAGATGCTGGTGCAGGAGCTCCCCAACAAGTTCTGTCATTAATGGATGAAAATTCAAAAACAAGAAAAATTATCGTTGTAGATATAATTGATTACGGTTTAAAACCCGGAGAAATAAAGATACTTGAAAAGGATTACTTACCAGACCCTGACCATAGTAGATTGGATATTCATGACTGGCCATTATCCAGAGCTCTGAGGGAGGTATGCGATAATTACGATATTGAATTAAAAGTCGTAGGATGTCAGGCAAAGTATGTTTCTGAACCTGATGTAGTGCTTGAATTAAGTAAAGAAGTTGAGGAAGCGGTGGATAAGGCAGTAAATATCATATTGGATGAAATAAGAGGAGATATTGAAAAGAAATAAAATATGTACAACAATAAAAAATAATAAAAATAAATGTCTTAAAAAATAGAGGAGGAGAAATCATGGTAACTGTGGCACATGTGCAGTTAAGTAGTTGCTGTGGGTGTTTAATTTCATTATCCGACACCTACGAAAAGCTTTTGGATGTTTTAGGAGCTATTGATTTAGTATATTGTCAAACATTGGCTGATGTAAGGGAAATCCCTGAGGCAGATATTGTTTTATTGGAAGGTTCTGTATGTTTAGATGACCACCATGCTATGGAGGTAGCTCAGGAGGCTAGAAAAAAAGGGAAAATTTTGGTAGCATTGGGAGCATGTGCAGCAACTGGTGGAGTTACAAGGTTTTCCAGAGGAGGACAGATGTCAAAACCTGTTCATGGTTCATTCTCTCCGCTGACCGAAGTAGTAAAATGTGATTTGGCAATTCCTGGATGCCCACCATCACCAGAAATAATAGTTAATGTAGTTTTAGCTGCATTAAATGGGGATATGGAGTATTTACAACCATTTGCAGAGTTTGCTCAGAATAGCACAGAAGCCTGTGGATGTGATTTAATTACAAATGTAGTAAATAAATCCCTCTGCATGGGATGTGGTTCCTGTGCCTCTGCATGTCCAACAAGAGCTATTGAAATGGTTGAAGGAAGACCTAATATTTTAAATGAAGTATGTATAAAATGTGGAGCATGTTCATTCCAATGCCCAAGAATAAGAATTCCAGAACAGGTTAAAGAGATAGAACAATAAAAATCCTTAGGGGTGATTAAATGGATGCTTTTGGAAATTATAAGACAATAATATCCGCAAGAGCTACGGATAAAAAGATATTAAAAAAATCCCAAGATGGTGGGATAGTATCTAGCGCATTTATATATGGGTTGGAAAATAACCTTTTAGATGGTGTAATAGTAGCAGATAAAGGTGAAGGTTGTAAGCCAGTTCCCAAGGTTGCCACAACACCAGAAGAGGTTTTAAAAGCAGGAGGAACAAAATATACAGTATGTCCAAATATAAGCGTTTTAAAAAGTGCTATTAGAGAATACGGCTGTGAAAAACTTGGAGTTGTAGGAACTCCATGTCAGGTAATAGCTACAAGAAAAGCCATGAAATATCCAGTAGGATTCAGACACATGCCAGATAAAATTGCATTGATTATGGGTATATTCTGTATGGAAAACTTCCCATATAATGGTATGAAAACCATAATTGAAGAACACTGCGGTGTAAAAATAGACGATGTTGCTAAATTGGATATAGGAAAAGGTAAATTCTGGGTATATACAAAATGGGGAGAGGCAAAATCTATAAAGTTAAAAGAAACCCATCCCTACGAACAAAAAGCATGCCATGTATGCACAGACTATACAGCAGAATTGGCAGATATCTCAACAGGTTCAGTAGGCAGTCCTGATGGTTGGAGCTCGGTATTTATAAGAACATCAAAAGGTGAAGAATTCTTCAACAAGATGGTTGATGAAGGATACTTAGAAACCAAACCAATAGATGAAGGTAAATTTGGTTTAGGAATCCTTGAAAAACTTGCATTAACTAAGAAAACTAATAATTCCAAAGAAATTGAACATAGAAAAGAGATAGGATTACCTGTTCCTTATTAATTATTATTTTAGTTTTATTTTTTTAATTATTTTATATTTTTTTATTTTTACTTTATTTATTTTTATTTAGTTTTTAATTATATTTTTAAAATTATATTTATAAAAAATATATGGGGATAAAAAGTTTTATTACTATTCCTCTTCATTTTTTTCTATCTTTTTTACAAGAAGCACTGGACAGTGAGCTCTCTTACTTACTTTCTCAGCAACACTACCCAACAACAATTTATCAAGACCAGTTTTTCCAGTAGTCCCCATCACTATTAAATCCACATCTTTTCTTTTGGCATAATCTACGATTTCCTTTGCAGGAGTGCCTTCAAGAATTTCAGTTTTTATTTCCACACCCCTTTCTTTTGCCATATCTTCTATTTTTTTTAGGGCTTCTTTACCCTCTTCCTCTAAAATTACCTTCATACTTTCCCACAAGCCTTCTGTTGGAAGTCCAATAAATGGAACAATATCTACAACATATACGGCATATACTCGGGAATTCATAGCCTTTGCTATTTCAAGAGCATGTCTTGCAGCTTCCAATGACACTTCTGAACTATCTGTTGGTATTAAGATTTTTCTATAAACCATATATCACACCTTTTTATTTTAACTAAATATTTACATAGCATATATTTATTTTTATCTATATGTTATATTATTTCCGATTTTTATAATTTAGTTATATTTTATATTTTTAGTTATTTTATAATTTAGTTATATTTTATATTTTTATTGTATATTTTATATATTTTATCTTATTTTTCTCCTTTTAATCATTTTGAATTTTTTTCCACCACATTCACAGGTTAAATTCTCTATTCTAACTGTTTTACCGTCAATTTCATAAATTTTACCACAATTTAAGCATTTGTAGTGTCTGACTATTGGTTTTACCTCGCCAGTGTATAACTTATTGAGGTCTATTTCACCCTCTTCAAATTTTTTTAAGTTCTTTCCGATTAATCTGGCTAAAAATGTAGTATTGCCTATTATCTCAGAACCTTCATATATATTAAATCCTGGTATGAGCTCATATATTACAAACCCCATGCTGTTTATAATCCTTTGAAGTTCCAAATATTCATCTATTGGTTTGTGGGAGTATGCAAGATATAGAGCTCCTTCCCCACCTTCCCCTAATCCTTCAACACCACGAGATAGGAATAATTTTAATCCTTCTATGGTATATGGCGGGTCTGTAAAAATTGTATCAAAGGTTCCCATATATTCATTTTTTATAGGATTTCTAAAATCTTGTTTAACTGTTTTGATGTTTAAATCCTCCTTTTTTGAGATTTCATCTATTAAATTTAACAGCCTATCGTCTATGTCCATAACAACAACTTCATCGCATAAACCACTTATTGCCGTAGGTATTGATGTTAAATCGTCATCCCCAACAAATAATATTCTTTTTCCTTCTAAATCCCCCCTATCTGCCATAAACGCTGCTCTATATGTGGCAGTTTCAGGAGTTGCAAAGGATTGGTCTATCGATGTATTAACTGTAGGTCTCTTTTTTGCATATTTTTTATGCTTTTTAAGTATGTTTTCAAAATATTCATCGAGAACTATACCTCTTCCATTACATACGGGACATTTTAAATCATGATTTAATTTGAATTTTAAATTTTTTTCAATAATATTTAACCCATTTTCTGAATACAGGGCTCCCCTTTTATCTCTTGTTAATATTCTATTTCTCTCTAAAATTGTTCTTACCTTTGCAATTATTGGTAAAGGTAATTTTGTATATTGAGCTATTTTTTTTGTGGATATTGGCTGATTTCTATATATGCATCTTAATATATCTTCAACAGCTTTTTCTCCCTCTGCTATTTTTGTATCATTAGCTACTTTTGTTAAAAATGATTTAAATTCAATTTTATCCAATGGTTCTGTTTCTTTTTCTGTTCCTTTTGTTTCTTCTGTTTCCCTTGCATTTTTTCCTATTTTTCCAATTATTTTCATGATATTACCTAATTTAATTTTTTATTTTTATTTTATTTTTTAGTGTTTAGTTTAATTTTTCATTATTATTTATTTTACTATCCTTTTAATTCATATCTCTTTAACAATAAATATCCATTTTTTAAATTTTTTCACTTTAACGGCATAATTCATACTAATCCCCTAACAAAATCATTTTAATTTTTTTTGAGGATTCTGTCATAACAGTTTTAAGTTCTTTTTTCTGTTTTTCACTTAGATTAGGAATTTCCTTAATAACTATTGTCATGGCTTCCTTTAATGATTTTCCACCTAAATCATAAAACTCGTTTATGTTGTTGATGTGCTCAAAAATTCTTTTTAATTTCTTGTCATTTTCTTTTAAATATTCCCTCCCCTTATCTGTAATTCGGTATAATTTTTTAGAATGATTATTTTTTTTATTTTCATTTTCATTTTCGTTATTTTTATTTTCATTTCTGCTTTTTTCATCTGCTTCGAACTTGACATATTCAATATATCCACTTCTTTTTAAACCTTGAAGTGTTGGATATATTACACCTGAGCTCGGTTTATAATTTATAAATAATTCACTTAATTTTTGCATCAAAGCATAACCATGTAAATCCTCTTTATCCAAAAGATAGAGTATTAAAAGCTTTAATGAACCCCTAAATTTTTCAAGATGTTTCATAATATCACCATAAATATTATATAAAAAATTATATATTTGGTAAAACTATATATTTACTAATATGTTTTATGATATGTCTAATTATATATTTAGCTATTATATCTATACGTTATATCTATAAACATATTATATAACATATCATATAACATATTGATATATCTTATATTATGCAATTTTAAATGTTTTAAATATTTTTTTTATAGGTTTTAATGTTAAATATTGGTGAGAGCATGATATTTACTGATATTGATATTATATGGAGCTCCGCTAAAATAGCTCTAACATATACCATAAAAATATCCATTATTGTGTTAATTTCAATGTTTGCAATGAATTATACTATAAACACAGGTATAATGAAAAGATTTTCGGAGCTCATGGAGCCTATTACAAAGCATTTAAATGTAAATCCCCTTTCGATATCTTCGATTTTAGTATGTTTTTTTAGCCCAACGGTTGGATATTCTATACTTGCAGAAGGATTAAGGGATAAAAAATTAAATGAAAAGGAAATAATTGGAACATCACTTGCAAATTCATTTCCATCTGTTTTGTCCCATACCTTTACTTTTTTTATACCTGTTGTTATTCCAATATTAGGATTGACTGGATTATTATTTGTATTGATTAGATTGGGAGCATCACTTGTAAAAAGTTTAATTGGTGCTATATATTTGAGCATTATTTCAAAAAAGGTTGATTTTGAAGTGCCAGAGATTAATAAAATGGATAAAAAGGAAAATTTAGAAAAATCATTAAAAAGCACTTTAAGATTTTCAAAACGATTAATTCCTATTATGCTTATTACCATGTTTTTGGTTGTTTACTTATCTAAAATTGGAGTTTTTGATTATTTAAATAATTTAGTCAGTCCAATAACTAATATTCTTGGTTTAAATCCAAATGTTGGGTTATTATCTTTAACTGAAATAGTCAATGTTCAGGCTGCTATTGTAATGGCAGGTGGATTTCTAAACGAAAATATGCTGAGTTCAAAGGAGGTATTAATAGGTCTTATTATTGGAAATGTATTGACATTTTCAACAAGGTATGTTAAGCATTCCTTACCTTTACATGTTTCCCTATTTGGAACAAAACTTGGAACAAAAATTGTAATGATTAACGCTGCAATTACATTATTACTTGATATTATTATAATAATAGGGTTGCTGATATTATAACTATGTTATATTATAATTACTAAATATCTATTAAACTGTAATTATTATTATATTATATTTAATTATTAAATTTATATTTACTACATATTTATTTATAATTTTTACTGATTTTATGTGATAGTATGAAGTATTTGATATTAAAAATAACAAATAGATGCAATTTAAACTGCATTTATTGCTATGCAAATAATTATAATATTAATCGCAATATTAAAGATAATATACATAAAAATAAAAAAAATAAAGATATGGCATTTAAAACTGCAAAAAAAGCTATCGATTATATTTTAGAAATTGATGATAATCTAAAAATCCAATTTACAGGGGGAGAACCACTATTAAACTTTAAATTGATTGAGGATACAGTAAATTACTGCAATAAATCATATAGTGGTAAAAATATATCTTTTGCAATTCAAACAAATGGAACTTTGACTGATGAAAATATTATTAAAAAACTTAAAAAATTAAATGTGGCTATTGGCATAAGTCTCGATACAATAGACATACATGATAACATATTGAGACCTTATAAAGATGGGAACTCATCTACATTGGATACTTTAAGAGGGATATATTTATTAAAAAATAACAACATTCCATTTGGTATAACCTCAGTTATAACCAATAAAAATTTACCATATATTAAGGATTTTGTTGAATATCTTATGGCATTGGGTGTTAATAGTATAAGTTTCGATTTATTAAAACCAAAGAAAAAAGAACATTTACAATTACTCCCCAATGAAGATGAATTTAACAGAATATTGATGGAATTAAAAAATTATCCTATATATATAAAAAATCTGCAAAAAAGACCTAATGATAGATACTGTTATCTAAATAGTGGGGATTTGTTATTTGTTAATGAGTTGGGGGATATTTATCCATGTCCAACATTGGAAGGTCATCTTTATATGGGAAATATACATAGTATCAATAAAGAAAAATTAAAATTATTTAAAATTAAATGTAATTACTGTTTTGCAAGAAGGTTTCTTATCAATAAATTGATTAATTTGGTGAAATAATGAGAATTGGCATATCGAGCAGTATTTTTTTAGATAGCGACAAGGATTTAAAATATGCTTTGGAATATTTGGAGAAAAAGGTTAGGTATGTTGAATTAAATTGTGATGGTAATATCAATGTTATGGAAAAAGAAAATATGGATATTCCTAACTCTTATGATTTAAACTATACATTACACTGTCCATTAAC
The DNA here is from genome assembly GCF_000179575.2 of Methanothermococcus okinawensis IH1. Classification (NCBI taxonomy): domain Archaea; kingdom Methanobacteriati; phylum Methanobacteriota; class Methanococci; order Methanococcales; family Methanococcaceae; genus Methanothermococcus; species Methanothermococcus okinawensis. The sequence continues at coordinate 926,915 of NC_015636.1, forward strand.
CGACTTAAATCTTTCATCTTTTAGAGATAAAATAAGGAAAGTCAGTTTAGATTTTGTTGAAGATATTTTAAAAACTGCTGATAAAGTTAATGCAAATTTGGTTGTTCTGCATCCTGGTTATTGTGTTTTTAAATATGATTATAAAAAGTCATTAAATGCATTGATACAATCTTTAAAGGATTTAAATAATATTCAAAAGGAATATTCTATAAAAATAACCATTGAAAATATGCCGTCATATAGTATGTTTATGTTTAGAGAACCTACGGATGAAATTATAAATAATTTAGGAGATTTGGGCATCACTTTTGATATAGGTCATTCTTTTTTAAACAAAAATATGGGTAAATTTTTAGATAATGATGAATTAATTAAAAAAATATCTCATATTCATATTCACGATAATAACGGCGAGTTTGATGAGCATTTAGCTATCGGAAAAGGAAGAATTGATTTTGAAAAATATAAAGGTAATATTAAAAAAATAAAAGGAATAAAACTTGTTGAAATGCAGAATAAGAGTATTAATGATTTGGATTTATGCATTACACGATTAAAAAATTTATTAGTTTAATATCCATCTCTTTAAATATATTATATTCCATTATTCAAATTTAAATTAAATTATATATTGGATTAAATAAAGTAAAAAATGATAAAAACTATTAGCTATAACTTTCTACTAAGCATAATATTTAAGGTTATAATTATTGCATTAATAACATGTAGTAATAACATATCGTTACTTTACGAGATTCGCACCTTTTATAATAAAAAATTGCGAAAATTAAACCATAATCGTTATATGTCAGTTTTAATAGGTATTATATGTTAGGTTTAATAGTTATAATTTTATCTTTTATTTTTTATTTTATTTTAAATATATTAGTTGGTGGTTGAATGATAAGCAGTAAAAAACATGGCAATTTTAAAATAGAAGTCGTTAAAAAAGACGGGGCTAGGGAAAATTTTAATATCAACAAACTTGTTAAATCCCTTTTGAATTCTGAGGTAGATTATGAATATATAGATTCAATTGTTAGTGTAGTTTGTAGTAAGATTTACGATAAAATCTCTACGGATGGAATAAAGCGTATTGTGTGTGAAGTCCTTAAAGAAATAGATAATCAAAAAGGAACAAAATATGCAAAAAACTATCAGTTCAAAAATGTCTTAAAGGTAAGAACCTCAAAAAATGAATTTCAACCATTTGATAAATACAAAATAATGAATACACTTGTGGATGAAACAGGTTTGGATATAAAAACCGCTGAAAAAATAAGCAATGAAATTGAAAAGGAGATAAAAAAATTAAATTTGAAATATTTAACTGCACCGATGATAAGGGAGCTCGTAAATGCAAAATTAATTGAGCATGGATTGGAGGAATTCAGGCAAAAACATACGAGATTGGGCATTCCTATATACGATATTAAAAAACTTATAAATAGCGGAAGTAGAGAAAATGCAAATTTAATGCATAATCCAGAATCGATTCATAAATGGGTAGCAGACGAAACAATGAAGCAATATGCATTATTGGAGGTATTTCCAAAGCATATAGCCGATGCGCACATGAAAGGGGACATTCATTTGCATGATTTAGAATATGCTGCAATAAGACCCGTTTGCTGTCAGCATGATTTAAGAAATTTCTTTATGTATGGTTTAAAGGTTGATGGAACTGGAAGACATACGAGTGTTTCAAAACCTGCAAAACATGCCGAGGTAGCAATACAGCATGCTGCTAAGGTTTTAAGTGCGGCACAGTGCGAAATGAGTGGTGGTCAATCCATAGATGAATTTAATATCTGGCTTGCACCATATATGAGAGGATTGCCATACGATAGAATAAAACAGCTTATGCAAATGTTTATTTATGAAATGAACCAAATTTACGCTGCCAGGGGAGGACAAGTTGTATTTAGTAGTATAAACTTAGAATTGGAAGTTCCAGATTTCTTAAAAGATAAACCAGCAGTAATTGCGGGAACAACAAGAGGAACTTATGGAGAATACGAAGAAGAAGTTAAGATGATATTGGAGGCATTGGTCGATGTAACGATGGAAGGGGATGCATTTGGAAAACCATTTTTATTCCCAAACTTTATTGTAAAATTAAGAGAAAAAGCATTTAGCGATGAAAATAAAGAATTAATGATAAAACTTCATAAATTAAGCAGTAAATGGGGATTGCCTTACTTTATAAATATGCTTCCAGAGTGGCAGGCAAATAACACAAATGCCATGGGATGCAGGACTCGATTAAGTGGTGATTGGACAGGCAACACTGAAAATGATACACTAAGAACTGGAAATATGCAGTGGTATACACTTAACCTTCCAAGGATAGCCTATGAGGCAGGAGGGGATGACGATAGGTTGTTTGAAATAATGGATGAAAAATTGGCAATACTTACCGAAGCTCTGAATATAAAACATAATGTTACCTTGAAAATACTAAGTAATAGAATAATGCCTTTTATGACTCAGAAATTCGGCGATGAGCAATATTATAGATACGACAACACCACGAAAACCTTTGGATTTGTCGGTTTAAATGAATTGTTAAAATACCATTTGGGAGAGGAGCTCCACACATCAAAAGAAGCACTTGCATTTGGAGAAAAGGTTATACAGCATATTAGAGATTATGCCGATAATCTCAAAAAAGAAACTGGTTTAAGATGGACAGTTACCCAAACTCCAGCTGAAAGCACAGCAGGTCGCTTTGCAAGATTGGATTATAAATACTACAAGGATGAAACAAAATCTGTGGTAAATGGTGATTTAACAGATGCGAGCTCATTATACTATACAAATTCATCACATGTTAGAGTTAATTCACCAACCACATTAGGTGAAAAAATAAGAATTGAAGAAAAATTCCATCCTTTATGTAATGGTGGTCATATAGGGCATTTCTGGAATGCCGAGGCTTATGCAGACCCCGAGGTTTTGATGGATATAACAAAGAAAATAGCTGAAAAATCTAATATTGGATTCTGGACTTATACAAAAAATCTCAGTATCTGTGAAAAATGCGGTAAAGGTATGCCTGGATTGAGAGATAGTTGTGATTGTTGTGGGAGCTCGGAGATTCAAAAATTCAGTAGAATCACAGGATATTTACAAAATGTTTCAAATTGGAATAATGCAAAAAGGCAGGAGTTAATAGATAGGAAGAGCAATATTCCTAGAATTTAAGTTTTTATACTTATTTTTTGATTATATCTATTTTTTATACTTATTTTTTATATTTAAGTTAAAACTATTTTATTTTAACATATAATCAATATAAGGAAAAAATATGAAAAAACCACCCCATATAAAACTTGTAAGAGATAAAATTTCAGAAATTATTAAAAAAAGCAGATATATGTCGATAGTGTATATTGCAGATGATAAAGAATATATAAACAGATTATACGATAAATTAATAGAAGAAATTGAAGGGTTCAAAGAAAATCCATCTCCTGAGGATAGCAAATGTTTTAGAAGTTTAATATTTTGTATTTTTTTTCTTATCTCTCAATATATCATCAATAAGAGATTTTATCATAATTTCATGGGACAATTTATACACTTCCATCTCATTTTTGTTATATGACTCAACAATATGTAATAGCTCATTGGATAATGGAGTTTCCATGCAGCAGTTCTTAGGCAGGATATATACTTTTTTACCATCTTCCAGTTCAACTTCAACACATTCTGATTTCAAAGCTACAATCACTGGGGGTTCAGTATAGCCTTCTATTTTTATATCAGGTCTTTTAATTCCATTTACATTAATATTTTGGATAACTTCCTTCTTTTTTTCATTGATTAAATTCAATAGGTCAAGCATATTTTTTTTATTAATATCGTTGAATGAATTTAATTTTTTGATTTCGAGGTATAATCCATCTAATAGTTCGGGTGGATAATATTCTATAACTTCTTTTAGAAAATTCATATTATTTGCATCATTTAGATTTTTCACTGCGTTTAAAACTACATTTAATACTTTTTTATCTATGTATCTACCTTTTATTAAGGCTAATGCAGCTTCACGGCATAGTTCATAGTTGTTTAATTTTTCGTTGATTAGACCTAAACATTTTGTAATATATTTTTGGTTATACCGCCCCATATTTCCAATAATATTTATTGCATTTTTAACGACCCAATTATCGTTTTCATTAAGTAAGTTGTAGATTTTATCTATAAAAGGAACAATAGCAAATGGATTAACTATTGATAAATTGCAAAATAAATATATTGCTGATTTTTTGGTATTTTCATTGTTTAGGAGCTCATCCATTTTTAAACCTTCAAACTTTTTAGGCTCTAAATAACATAGTCTTCCCAATGCCAGTAGTGAATATGATTTTAATACAGCGTCCTTTGAATTTAGATTTTTTATCAAATAGTCTATTGAGTCTTTAAAATGCTCAGTATTTTTTTTGCCCAATTTCCATATAGCATATGCACAATATTTTCTGAGCTCTAAACTTCCATTTAGATTTTTAATAATTTTATATGCAATTTCTTTATTGAGTTTTATATCTTCAATATTTCCCAATATTTTAAGAACATTAATTTTTATAACATCACTGTCATCACCAAGGAATTTTAATATCTCATCTAAATAGTTTTTCACGATATTTGGCTGTATTTCACTCATATTTTTAATAATTTCTACTAATAGGTATTTGTTTGTTATTTTTTTTATGATATAATCCATTAATTTTAATTTGTTTTTACATTGCGGATTTAATGTAATTTTTGTAATTGAATACGCTGCTGAGCATACCACCATAGGATTGGAATCTTCTAATTTGTGCAATATATCGTCAATATGGTTTTCAATCATGCCGAAACTTATTAATCCAATATTTCCAAGGATATCTAAAACACTTTTTCTAATTCTCCAGTCTTTATCCTCCAACAATACAATTATATCGGGCATAATGTCTTTAAGGATTTGTGGATTTGATATTGAAATTGAGGATAATGAATCAAGTAACAATAATTTCACTTTAAAATCCTCATTATTAACTGTTTTTTTAAATTTTGATATTAATTGATAAGTATTTGGGTCATTAAAAAAATTGGAATTTTGTTTGCTTAGATATTCAAACCTTTCCTGCCCATTAATTAATTTTTTCGCCATAATGTCGCCTATTTAACTTTTAGATTAGGTTTTACCTTATCCATTCTTTAAAATAATTACCGTGGCAATGGTATATTAATCTTAGAGGGTATGTCAATTTGCCGATTGTTATGTAGGTTCTATGTGATTTAAAATGACATATTACATTTTATTTACCTACACAAAGAGATGCAAAACCGTATGCAGTAAAGGATACAAAAAAAGCTTTTATTTAATGAAATAAACATAATACATTGAAATAATTAAGACGAGGTGAGAGCAAAATAGTCCTATTAGCATAGACCTATTGAATTATAATTATTGCCAAGACTTGCGATAATGAAATACTTATAGGAGGTAGATATTATGAAAATAAAAATACTTGAATTTTTAAAGAATAAAAAAGGTGCTTCGGGAATTGGAACCTTAATTGTATTTATTGCTATGGTATTAGTTGCAGCAGTTGCAGCAAGTGTATTAATCAATACAAGTGGATTCCTGCAACAAAAGGCATCATCCACAGGTAAAGAAAGCACAGAACAAGTTGCAAGTGGATTGTTGTGCAATGGAGTAAGCGGACATATCTACAAATATGGGGATACATTCTACGATTTAGATAAGATGGTGATGTATGTCTCACCAAATGCTGGAAGTGCTCCAATAGACTTAAAACAAGCTAAATTATTTTTAACATACGATGGTAAAAGCGTAGTATTGAAATATGGCGGTACCATAGGAGCTGTTGCTGGAAGTCAAGATGTATTCAGTTTAACACATGCATTTTCTATAAACTATTCAAATGAAAGTAATCCTGTAACAAATACATACCTTGAGAATGATAAGTCGTCTGCTTTTGAAATAAACTATACTGGTGCAACTTACTCAACAACAACTACAAAACTCATAAACGGCACTACTGATCAGATTAACATAACATCAAATAATGCCAATTTAATAAATATATTTAAAGGTCTAAGGGTAGGAGATACAGTAACTGTGGATACAAACAATACCGCATTAACAACACATCCTGCCAGTGCTACCGTAGATAGCGTAACAAAACTTAATTCAGGAGATTATGAAGTTATTATGAATTTCTCAAGTAACGTGGTAAGTGATACAACCACTACAACAACATTGGGAGATAATGATTGGGTAAAACTCAATGGATCAGTATATGTGGATAAAATTAAAATTTCTACAACCAATTCAAAGTTAATAGCAGTATTGAAAGGATTATCAGTTGGTAATACTGTAACTGTATTGTCCAATAATACAATAACTTCAGAAAATACAACTACTGTGAACAGTACTTCATACGATGGCACTACATTTACAATTACTATGAATTTCGCAAATTATAGTATAATATCTGCTGATAAAACATTAGGCACATCAGACTGGGTATATCTTAACGGAACAGCAGTATGGGGAGGAGCAAACGATAAACAGTTCTTAATAGCTCCATTACAAGACAACGACGGTTCAGTAGTAAATACAGGAGTTATCAATAAAGGGGATTTAGTAGCTGTTCTGGTGAACTCACAGGCAGCATTTGATTCAGAAATTAGTGAAAGAACAGACATTTCAGGCAAATTACAGCCAGAGTTCGGAGCTCCAGCTGTTGTAGATTTCACAACACCTGTTGCATACACCAAAGAAGTTATGGAATTACAATAATTACCTTAATATTAGGAGGTAGATATTATGAAAATAAAAATACTTGAATTTTTAAAGAATAAAAAAGGTGCTTCGGGAATTGGAACCTTAATTGTATTTATTGCTATGGTATTAGTTGCAGCAGTTGCAGCAAGTGTATTAATCAATACAAGTGGATTCTTGCAACAAAAGGCATCAACTACTGGTAAGCAAAGCACAGAACAAGTTGCAAGTGGCTTACAGGTATTGGAAGTCATGGGTATGCATAATACCACAAATATCAACAAAACAGCAATATATATTTCACCAAACGCCGGAAGTGCTCCAATTGATTTGAGCCAGGCCGTTGTTATGGTAAGCGATGGTTCTACTAAATTAGTAGCAAAATATAATTCAAGTTCTCCTGACCATGTTAGTTTAACAGATGGTGGTTCAATATTTAACAATAACATATGGAGTAACATATCTGAAACAGAATTTGGTATTATAGTAATTCAAGATGCAGATGGTTCATGTAAAAGTACTACCCCTGTTATCAACAAGGGAGATATAGTAGCAATTGCATTGAATACTACCGGATTAAATATGGGTCCAAGGTCAGATATCTCAGGTACAGTACAGCCAGAGTTCGGAGCTCCTGGTGTGATTTCATTCACAACCCCAGCAACATATTTGAATAATTCAAAGGTAGTACAACTTCAATAAATACATATTAATTTTTTAATTCTCTTTTTTGAGGTGAATTTATGTTAAAATTCCTTAAAAATAAAAGGGGAGCTATCGGTATTGGGACTTTGATTATATTCATTGCATTAGTATTAGTTGCAGCTGTTGCAGCTGCTGTAATTATAAACACAGCTGGGAAATTGCAACATAAAGCATCCACTGTTGGTCAGGAAAGTACTAAACAGGTGGCAAGTGGTATTCAGGTTCTAAAAGTTGCAGGGTATGCAGATGTTAATTCTACGGATTCATTCATAATTATAAACACGACATCCAATAAAACAATAATAAATAATTCTGCATATCGAAGTATATCGGATAGTTCTCAATACGACCATATAAAAGGCATTGCTATATTTGTAGAACCAAATATTGGTGATGATATAGATTTATCCTCCACCATAATTACAATATCGGATGAAGATAAAAAAGTGTCATTGGTATATTCAGGAATCATTGAACATGTGGATACAAATGGTACTGAAAATATATTTAAAGGATTAGTCCTTGAAGGTGCTAACGATTCAGTTAATACTACTGAGGTTAATACTACCGATGGGAAACATATCAATGGAAGTTATGTAGTAATAAGAAATTCAGATGGTATTGTAGTAGGAAAAGATGGATGGGTATTAAACAATATGCCTAAATTTGGAATAATTGTTTTACAAGATGCTGACCAATCCACATACGGAGCTCACCCTACCATAAATTATGGTGACAAGGTAGTACTTACGGTAAATACTGGTGAGATATTTAAACCCGGTGTTGGAATAAGAGAAAAAATATCTGGTGAGGTAATTCCAGAATATGGTGCATCAGGAATAATCGAGTTTAGAACGCCATCAGTATATGGTGGTAAAGTGGTAGCTCTTCAATAATGGGTGAAAAAATGCCAAATATATCTGAAATAATTGATGAAATAAAAAAAAAATAGCATTTGGTAAGAAGAAAGATGATAATGAAGGAAATCTGGAAGATGAATTTATACTTGATGAAGAGGAGGAGATTGAATCGGGGGATGAATTAGCGGCTGCAAATGAGGAGCTTCTTGCTAAAATTGGAGAGCTTGAATCAAGATTTCCAAAAATAGAAATGATGATTACAAATTTAAGAAAGGAAAATGAGACTTTAAGGGAAAATATAAACAAAATAAATGAAAATTTTCAGGACATAATGGCACTTTATGAAGTAGTCTCAAATCAAGTAAATCCATTTATAGGGATTTCTAAAATTACTGCAACCAGCATAGAAAAAATGGAAAGGTTAGAATATGAAGCAAATACTCTTAGAAAAAAAGTTGATGAATTACAAAAAGATGTTGTAATTCTTGCAGATATATATCTAAGACAGCAATATGATATCGATTTAGATGATGTTATCAATGATGTACTTGCAGAAGAAGAAGTCTCCAAAGTAATATTGGGAGAGGATTCAAATGGTTAGTGAAACAGAATTATATTCATCTTCCACATTGGAAGATTACTTAACTGAGGATGAGTTGGAGGAATATTTGGAGAATTTAAAAACCAAAATTCCTTCATTTATTGTTGAATTATTAAAAAATAATTTGAAAAACAGAAGATTGACTAAGAATCAACTGGATAGGATAGTACATAGAGTTACTGATCTTTACTTGGGTAAAAAACCAGAAGATAAAAAAGCAGAGGAATTAACTGCTAAAATCAATGATTTGAGTAATAAATTGGATGCACTTATGAAAGTTGCGGCAATATCTTCTGCAACAAAAGTGTCTGAGGATATCAAAAAAGAACTTACTGACATAGAAGGAGACGAAGAGGTGAAGACGGAGAACTTGGAGGATATGGTAGAAGATAATGAAAAAACTGATAATGTTAATGAAAAAACTGATGTGATGGAAAAAGATGATGAATGCAAATTAATTACAGAAGATTTAGATGAGGAAGAACAGGCCCATGGAGAATTAGAAACCTCTGAAACTGAAAAAAAAGAGGAAAAAAAATTTGAAGAGAAAGAGCACATCGAAGAGGAAAAAACTGAAAATTCAAAAAATGTTCCTATTATTGAAGAGGAGGTCATTAATATGCCAACAGATTTAACGGGCATGCATGATAAAAAATATAATCTCGAAGAATTACCTGAGGACACCATATCTACAATGTTGGTCTTTAAATGGCTTGAATTTTTAATAAGTAGAGTTGGATTAAGCAATTTAATAGATATTTTAGATTATTATAATAGCTTAGGGTGGATATCTGAAAAAGTTGCCAATAGGTTGATAAAAATCTCAAAAAACATGAAATACCTCAATGAAGAATTTAGAAAACCTATGGATAAGATGATATCGGAAGATCATATAGTTTCATTACTTTATATTGAAAAATTAGCTGGTAGGCCAATACCCATAGATGAGTTAGAAAGTATGGATCGGGAGATAAATAGAATAAGAAAATGGGCGGAAGAATTGCAAAGTATATAATTACTAAGAGATATTGCAAGGAGGGATTATTATGGATACATCAACATTATCTTCAATATTATTTGAAGCACATAAACCAGCTAAATTAGAGGAAATTCCAGAGGACCCAATATCAATAATATTTACTTTTAAATGGTTGGAATATTTATCTGAAAGAGTAGGTTATTCAAATATTGCCGATACGATGGAATTTTACTATAATTTAGGATGGTTATCAGATAAAGCAGTATTGAGTTTGTTAAAATATTTAAAAGGTATTAAACCAGGAAATGAAGATATAGATGAAGCTTCTGGCAATCTTACGATTGCGGACCATTTAGTTTCACTGTTATTTATAGAAAGATTAAATGGTAAAAAAATTTCTAGCGAATTGCTTGATAAGATAGAATGGGAAATAAGGAGAATAAAAAAGGGGGTTGAACAATACTATGGGATTTAGTTCAACTGCTGGTTTAATAGTTATACTATCAACAGTATTGGTTTGTTCCATATATCTATATAGTTCAGTAGATTTAAACATTGTTAAGATGGATAATGCATATTCTGACTACATAAATTGTTTGAATAATAAAGCACATGAAAAATTGATAATATTATCTGCGGTAAATTCAAGCGATACTATAAATATCACACTTTTAAATAATGGTTCATTAACTCATGAACCCGATAAATGGACGGTACTGTATAATGGCACACCAAAGAACTTTGAAATTAGCCCAAATATAGTGTATTTAACGCCATTGAATAATATTACAATTATCATAAATGCCACCGCTCCTGCAAGAATATGTGTAGTTTCAGAATATGGAAATAAATATTATTATAATCTAAATTAGATTAAATTAAGTTAAAATATAAGAATATTTTTAATTTTTTATGTTTTTAGTGTTGATTTTAGGTGATTTAATGGCATCCAACGTATTCTCAGAAATAATTATATTCGTCAGTGTTTTGATAATTGCTGCGTCTGTTTCTGGGATTTTAGCAACTAGCACCCATAAATTATCTATCGGAATAAATAATAAAGGAGACATACTTTCGTCAAAATTATCCCAGGATTTTGAAATTATCAATGACCCTGCGGATATTCCAAGGAATCAATCAACGGGTATTATTTCGGTATATATAAAAAATACTGGAAAAACGCCAATAACATTTAATAAAGGGGTTTTGACAGTTTTAATTGATGGAGATATTAAATCTATAAATTCTACAACAGTGGTAGATGATAGTTCATCAAATGAATTGTTAAATCCATCGAAAGTTGGTAAAATTGATGTTAACTACAACACAACAGGATACCACCGAATAAAAGTGGTTTCTGAGAATGGGGTGGCTAGGACATTGAAGGTAGACATTCAATGACGGCATATGTCTGGTGATTTTATGAAGTTGGCAAAAATCGAACTTAGTAGGGATGATGTTCATAAAAGATTGGGTGGAGGTATTCCATATGGGAGTATAATTCTTATAGAAGGTGAAGAATCAACTGGAAAATCAATAATTGCTCAAAGATTAGCCTACGGCTTCTTACAAAATGCTCATTCAGTTACCTATGTTTCAACACAACTAACAACGTTGGAGTTTGTAAAGCAGATGATGTCATTAAAATATAATATAAATAAAAAACTTTTGAGTGGAGTTTTATTGTATATCCCGGTATATCCATTAATATCTGATAATCTTCAAAAGGAAGATTTTATAAAAAAACTTATGGAAACAAGGATATTTTATGAAAAAGATATCATAATATATGATACCATATCCTCCCTCATAATAAATGATGCAAGCGATGTTAAAGTTAATGATTTAATAGCTTTTTTTAAAAGGATAGCAGCCATGAATAAGATTGTAATTTACACCATCAATCCAAAAGAACTACCAGAATCTGTTTTAACATTATTTAGAACAGCTGCTACAATGGTATTAAAAACTGAAATTTACACATTTGGAGGGAGTGTTAAGAACCTTGTAAGGATTGAAAAATATAATTTAGCAAGGGGCCCATATCAAAAAACCATGGTATTTAGAGTAGAGCCTAATTTAGGTATTGCAGTGGAAATATCATCCGTAGCATAAAATATGAATTAGATATACAACAACACAGCAGCACAGAGAATTTTATAAAATATAAGGTGATAGAAATGGCAGATGAGTTTAAAACCGCTATGGAAAGAAACCCTCATTTGCGTAAGTATGTGGACAAGTTCAAAAAAACCTATTTAAAAATGCCAGAATTCATGACTGGTTTATCGAGAGATTTAAAAGAACTTAAATATCCAAATATTCTTTATCCGATTGGTGATCCCTTATTTGTCCATATATTTGGAACTCAGGATGTTAATACAAAGTATATAGTTATAGAACCCAGGTTGGAAACTTCTGATGAAAGATTAACTTATAAAATGATAATGGATAAACTTTTGGAATATGCTCCTTATGCCGATTCTCCTGAAAATGATGAAGAATTTGGAAAAATACTAACCGACTTATTTAACAAAATTACCAAGGTTGTCGATAATAAAAAAAGTAGAAAAAAACTCTTTAATTTTTTAAATCCTGGAAAAGTTGAAATTACAAAATATGAAAGGGACAAATACCTATATTTGTTAAAAAGGGATTTAGTAGGATTGGGTGTGCTTGAACCTATTAAACGAGACCCTTATATAGAGGATATACACGTAATAGGTTCAAATGGTTGTCAGCTCGTTCATAAAATATTTGATATGCTTCCTACAAATATTAGATGGGAGAATGACATTGAACTTTCAAATTATTTAAAAAATATGTGTGAAAGGATAGGCAGGCCAGTTTCTGATGCAAATCCTGTGGTTGATGGTTCTCTTCCTGATGGTTCCAGGATAAATATTATTTATTCAACTGATGTTTCATTAAAGGGTCCTTCATTTACCATTAGGAAATTTACAGATGTTCCGATAAGTATTACTCAACTTATTAGTTGGGGGACAATGTCAGCTCAAACTGCGGCATATTTGTGGCTTTGTTTAGAGTATGGTATGAGTATATTTATTTGTGGAGAAACGGCATCAGGAAAAACCACAACTTTAAATGCCATATTGCCATTTATTAAACCAAAATCTAAGGTGTTTTCTTGTGAGGATACTTCTGAGGTAAAACCTCCTCAGCCAGTATGGCAACAGTTATTAACAAGGGAGAGAGGACCTGAGGAAAGTAGGGTTACACTTTTTGATTTATTAAGGGCTGCACTGAGGTCTAGACCTAATTATATTATTGTTGGAGAAATAAGGAGTGTTGAAGGTGCAGTGGCATTTCAAGCAATGCAGACAGGACACCCTGTGTTATCTACATTCCACGCTGCAAATGTTAAAAAAATGATTCAAAGATTAAATGGTGAGCCAATTAACATTCCCCTAACTTTCATGGATAACCTCAATGTGGCATTATTTCAGCTTGCGGTGTATAGCAGGGGCAAGTTTTTAAGGAGGGTTGTAGGTGTTGAAGAAATTGAGGGGTATTATAAAGAAGTAGATGGAGTAATTACAAGAGGAGTGTTTGAATGGGACCCTCAAAAGGATAAACATAATTTTACAGGGCTTAACAACAGTTATATTCTTGAAGATAAAATTGCAAATGTGGCAGGTTATGATGATCCCAGGGAGATATATAATGAATTAAATTTAAGGACTAGAATACTTGAAGAAATGATAGCAAGAGGGATGTTTGGATATTATGAGGTTTTAGATGTAATATGGAGTTTTTATGAAAAAGGATTGGAAGGTCTTCCATTCCCTATCTGAGGTAATTGAGGTGATTTTATGTTCTTAAATATTTTATCCCGTGTTGGATTAAAACCCAGAGATTATTTATTAAAATATATACTACCTTCAATTATTCTTTCAATTGGTTTAGTGATTATGGGGATGACTTATTTTTCAGGATATATAAAATTATTAATGTTGGTTATTTCAATATTGATTTTAGGTAGTGCCATAGGTTATCCATACATAGAATTAGATAGTCAAAAAAATCAGATAAACGAAAAACTACACATATTTATAACAAAATTTGGTGTTTTGTCAATAACCGATTTAGATAGAAAAGAACTCATGAAAATTCTTGCACAGGAAAAGGAGGAGCTCGGACAATTAGCCAATGAATCCAAAAAAATATATGTATTGATAAAAAGGTGGAATCAATCACTTGCTGAAGCTTGCAGATTTTTAGCACAGAGAACTCCAAGCAGTGAATTTGCAGATTTTTTAGATAGAATGGCATATTCAATAGATAGTGGTGAAGAACTCAAAGATTTCTTAGCTAAGGAGCAATCAATAGTTATGAATGATTATGCTGCATTTTATAAGCGAGCGTTGTATTCATTGGATATGTTTAAAGAGATGTATATTAGTGCAGTCACATCTCTTGCATTTTTTGTAACTTTTGCAGTTATAGCTCCATTCATAGCACACTATAATTTTGTAACCACAGTTACTGTGGCATTAATCGGATTTGTTTTGGTGGAGATATGTTTGGTATATGTTATCAAAAGTAAAATGCCCACAGATAGGCTATGGCATACTGGTGAAAAACCTACTCGTGTAGATTTAAAACTTAGGAGATATTTGATAGCCTCAATAATTTTAACTATAATTACCACAGGCTTTCTTATTTGGGGAAAATATGTCGCAGAAATTCCCAAAGTGTCTGAAATTCCATATCAAATATTATTTGCTACTGGATTTACGCCTCTCTTAATCGGAGGATATGTTGCCAAAAGAGAGGAGAGTTTAGTTATAAGAAAAGAATATAATTTTCCAGATTTTTTAAGGTCCTTGGGAGATTCGGTTAGTGCAAAAGGAGGAGGTATGGAAGATTCCTTAAAATATTTATCGTCTCATGATTTTGGTCCATTGACAAAAGATTTAGAACAACTTTATAAGAGAGTATCAATAAGAATCGATAATAATAAAGCATGGAGACTTTTTGGTTTTGAAACATGTAGTTATCTGATACAGTTATTTTCAGAAATGTTTGAAAGATGTACATTTTTGGGGGGTGACCCTGGAAAAGCTTCTGAAATCATAGGCAATAATTTTCGTAAAATAATTAATTTAAGGAAATCAAAGTATCAAAGCGTAGAACAATTTGCAGGTATAATGTATGGATTGGGAGGAGGTCTTGCCCTTGCATTATATACATCTTATGGTGTAGCCCACATGGTAAATAATTTATACACATCCCTTGAAATCCCAGAGGCAATGATTACTGTTATAAATGTTATAGCCCCCGGAGATTTATCAATAATATCCTATTTAATGTATGCATGCATGGCAATATATGCTTTAATTTCAGGATACATGATAAAAATAATGGATGGCGGACATCCGCAGGTTTTATTAATGCATTTTATAATAATACTTTGGATAATTTCTATTGTATCCTATATCACCGAGCTCATAATAAATAAAATATTGGGGGTAGGTATTCCATTGTTTTAAATATTTTATTAATTATTATATACTTAAAATTATTTCAATCATTATATCACTATATTATAGATTATAGGATATAATTTATAACCTACTTTTTAATTTCCTCATATAAAATGTATTGTTGCCATATTTTAGTTTTATCAATTTATTTTCTTTTATCAATTTATCTACAATATCCCAGTTAGCATTGGCTTTTTTTAGCAATTCTTCAACGCCTTCCTTTCTCATAGGATGAACCGATGTGATTGATAACAAATCCTCTTCAATATTTCCCGAATATGCGAATTCATTACCTTCATAACCTATCAAATATTCGACTTTATCAAGTCCTATGACATTTGAAAATATCTGAAATACTTTGTTTATGATTTCTTCACTGGCAGGTTTGATTTTTTCAGCAGGTGGTCTTATAGGAATACTTATATAACATTTATTTGGAGATAATCTCTTTAAAAATTTTGCAGTATCTTCTATTACTTCATCTGTGTAGTTAATTCCATCCAACAGCATGGTTTCAGTTATTATTTTTCCCTTAAAACTTTCTTTAAATGTTAAAATTCCTTCCAATATATCCTTTAAGTTTAACTCATCATGTGGTCTATCAATGATTTTCCAGAACTCCTCCTCAACAGTATTTACTTTTAGAGAAACAAGGTTAAAATCCATTAAATCGTTTCTTACATCCTCCCTATACATTAAAGAAGTATTTGTAATTATGGCGATAGGAATATCCAACTTCTTTAATTCTTCAACTTCCTTTTTTAAGTTAATATCAAGAGTAGGTTCTCCATCTGGAACATAGGTAATATAATCAATTTTTTCATTATTATTTTTTAAATTATGCACCTTCTTTTTAACGGATGAAACAATATCTTCCACTTTATAAAATTCCTGTCTTTTAATGGTTTTATTTATTGTTCTTCCTACCTGACAATATATACAATCATAGCTACAATATTTGTTTGGTATGTTGTTTATTCCCAAACTTTTTCCAAGTCTTCTTGATGGAACAGGTCCAAATGCTATTTTATCCTTATCTGCTTTGAAATATCCCATGGTTCTTCCTTTTTTAATATTTTATATTTTATTTTCATATCTTTTATTTTCATATAAATTTTATATTTCAAATATTTTTATTTTTTATATTTAATTTACTTATCTTATATTTCATATATTTAGTTATATAATTATATTTAGTTATATCTTTTATTAATATATTCAATAGCATTTAATACGCTTAAAGCAACACCTTCAACCTCAATTCCACCTTTTCCCTTAACTCCATCGCCAACAAGATAAAATCTATTATTAACAACAGGATTTAAATCTGTGCCATTTGAAGCATGATTTACAGGTATTTCATCCCTATATGACTGTATGTGTAGAATTTCATAATCTTTAATGTTATTTTCACCAAATAAATTATCAATATCGCTTAAAACCCTATCTATCTCATTTTTAACATTATCTTTAATCTGGGTAGCATGAACCATTATTAAATTATATCCTTCTTTTGCAAGGTTTTTATCAACATTTGAAGGACAGTTTAAACCATTTATTCTCTCACTCTCTGGCGTAAATAAAACTCCGTTATGTTCTATAAGTTTTTCTCTGCATCCTATGGATACCTTTATACCTTTTGATGGAATAGGTACCTTTTCTTTTATTATTTTCATATTAGATAGGTTTTCAGTTAATTTTGGAGATAAATTACTTATTATTATATCGAATTCTTCTTCATTTTCTTCTGGATTTATATATCCTTTATTATCATCAATTTCTATCCTCTTAACATTGTAATTTGTAATTATTTTTCCATTGTTATTTTTTATTACCCTGACGAGCTCATCTATTACTCCTTTACAGCCTCCAATTGGTATGCCTGGACCTCCAAATTTATAGTAATTTTGAGCTATTTTAAGTATCTCTTCCATTGGAGTGTCATAGGCATTTAAACTTAAAGCCCAGCCTGTAAATGAGTTCCCAATATCCAATGCCAAAGGTATATCTTCCAAAAATTCTCCAAAAGATATATTTTTATCCACATTTCCAATTTTTAAATTGGCTGCCATTTTTAGACCTTTTATTTTATCCTTCAATCCAACAAGATTAAATATATTTTTATAGGTATGATTTTTTTTATTTATCCTAAAAAGCCCATCAGGATTGGAATTTTCAATATATATGTTACATCCAGCTTTTTTGAGTAATTGTGCCAAATATCCATTAGCCCCATGTGGTATCATGTGTAGAGCTCCGGTGGTAAGTTGATATCCTTTATATCCAATATTTGTGAATCTCCCACCAACAATGGGTAATTTTTCATAAATAACTACTTCATTTTCTTTTGAGAGTAGAGCTCCTGCTAATAAACCGCCTAATCCTGCTCCTACTATTCCTATTTTCATATTATCGCCTAATTTAAAAATAATATAAATAAAATTAAAAATAATAAAAAGCAAAATAAAAAGTAAAAAATAGAAAATATATTATATACACATTATACCTTCATTTAACCATACATAACATGTAATGTTGGCCTGTCTGTTTTATTATCTCTCTTTTTAGCCCATACTTTTTCAATAGCAGCTAAAAAGTCATCCATTGTTACATATTCCCTTCCGTCCCTTATGGCAAACATACCTGCTTCTGTGCATATAGCTTTTAAATCTGCACCAACACAGCCTTCTGTCATTTTTGCTATCTTTTTTAAATCCACATGCTTTAAATTCATGTTTTTTGTATGGATTTTTAATATCTCCAATCTTCCCTCTTCGCTTGGTGCAGGAACCTCGATGATTCTATCGAATCTACCTGGTCTCAATATAGCCGGGTCTAATATATCAGGTCTGTTTGTGGCAGCTATAATCTTTACATCTCCTTTTGATTCAAACCCATCCATTTCAGCAAGCAACTGCATGAGTGTCCTCTGAACTTCCCTATCTCCACCAGTTAATGATTCAGTTCTTCTGCTTGCCACGGCATCAATTTCATCAATAAATATAATACAAGGTGCCTTTTCCTTAGCCAATTTAAATACATCCTTTACAAGTTTTGCCCCTTCCCCTATGAATTTTTTGACGAGCTCTGAACCAACAATTTTTATAAAGGATGCATTAGTTTCATGTGCAACTGCCTTTGCAAGAAGTGTTTTACCTGTTCCTGGGGGTCCATACAATAAAACCCCTTTCGGTGGTTCAATGCCTACTTTTTCGAACAATTCAGGGTGTGTTAATGGGAGCTCTACAACTTCCTTAACTTCTTTTATTTGTTCCTCCAATCCCCCAATATCACTAAATGATATATTTGGTCTTTCATCAACTTCCATAGCCATTGCTCTATAATCTTTTTCCTTAGGCAAAATATCCACAATAGCCAGAGTTTGCTGATTTAAACATACCCTAGCACCTGGAACAATCTCATCTTTATTTACAAAGTTTGAGATAGTTACCAAAAAACTAGGTCCAGTAGAGCTCTTTACAACTACTTTTCTGTCCTCTACTCTGTCAATTACCGTTCCAAGTATTAACGGTGGAATTCTAAGTTTATCCAATTCTCTTTTGAGAATTTCATTTTCTTTTTTTAACTGTGCATTTTCCCTATTTAAGTCTCTATTTTCTAATTCCATCCTCAATACTTTACTTTCTAACTCTGCAACATAGGTTTTTTCCTTAAATTCTTCGATATTTACTTTATTTTTCTCTTCAACATCGTCGTTCTCATAGCTTGGAAATACCATAAATATACCTCCATGTAAATTAATCGTAATGTAATAATTTAAATTAATGATGATAGATAAATTATAATTATAGTTATTAATAAATCAATAAAGATATATATATGTAATGGTAAAGTTCATGGAATGTTTTTATTTTAGTTTTATTATTTTTTTAAGTTTTATCTTTATGATTATCCTATTTTAATAAATTGATAAAAAAATTGATAAATAAGTATTTATAATTAAATATCTATAACATTTAACTTATATAATTATTATTACCACATTATATTAATTATTATAATTTTTTATTTTATTTATTACAATATTTCTATATATCCTATATTATTATTTTATTTTATCATATTTATTAGGTGAATATTATGCAGTGTGAATTATGTGGAAAAGAAGTTAATAAACTTATAACGGTAAGAATAGAAGGCGTAGAAATGCAAGTATGCGAAGAATGTGCTAAATTTGGCGTATCCCCAAAGAGTTATTCAAGAAAACCCAAGAGAGTTCTTGGAAGGGGAGCTCCCCAAAAAAAGATTATCAAAAAACCCAGAAGAGATTTATTTGATAATTTAAAAGAATTAGTGGAAGATTATGGAACTATTATAAAAGAAGCTAGGATGAAAAAAGGAATGGATTTAAAGGAGCTCGCAAAAAGGGTAGGTATTAAAGAATCAACACTACACAAAATTGAAAGAAATGAGCTAGAACCCGAAGAAAAGTATGTAAAAAGATTAGAAAAAGAGTTAAATATATCATTATATGAAGAGGGTGACGAGGAATATAAGGATAATACTTCAAGAGATGAATTTACCTTAGGAGATTTCATAAAAGTTAAAAGAAGGAAGTAATAACTATTTAATTAATTTTTATTCCCTTTATTATATTAATTATTTTTAGGTTTTTTATTTTATTATTTATTTTTTATGTTATTTTATATTTTAATATAATAATGATTAAGAAAATTTTTTAATTAATTTCTGTGCCTTTTACATTGCCAAGTAAAGCATTGTAAATATTCCCTTTTATATTTCCGTTAAATATTAATGTTTTGATACCTAATTTATAAGATTCCATGACTTTTAGATACATTCCACCTGTAATGTCATTTTTATCAGATGGTTTTAAATATTTTAAGACTTCTTTAATATTTTCTGAGTTGATTTTCTCAATTACATTTTTGTCTGAATCAAGGACTCCATCTACATCAGAGGCATGCAGGCTTAAATTTGGTTTTAATTTTTTTGTTAAATAAGGTAAGGCATGGTCTCCTGAAAATATTCTATAATTTCTTTCACCATCCAATACTATATCACCATGAATTACAGGAACTAATCCTCGTTTAAGCATTCCTTCAATTACATAAGTATCAAAATGGATTTTCTCTTTGTTAAATGCTATAAATGAAGAGGGTTGTATTGAAACTGCTGGAATATCGTAATTATGTAATTCATCGATAACTATATTGTTGAACCTTCTCATAGCTTTTTGGATATCCCAAAACCCCTTCTTCATATTGTAGAATTGATTTGAATCTTTTTTATCGTTTAGATACTTTTTAGCTACTGGATGTCCAAAAGAGCCTCCGCCATGTATGATAATTAAACTTAATTCGCTATTATCGTTATTATTATACTCGCCATGTTCATTGTTATTGTTATATTTATCAATAGCATTTCTTATTTCCATTGAAATTCTATCCAAATTATCCCATTTAATAGAAAAAGGAATATTTTTATTACATAAAATACTTCCACCAAGTTTAAGAATCGCAAGCATGTTATCACTTTTTTATGATAATAATTATAATTTTGATAATACTTATAATGAGATATGATAGACATGATTATTGATAATGTGTATATTATAATACGATACTAATAACATATATGTAAATAATATATGTTAATTGTATTTTTTGGTAAAATTGTTATTTATAATGTGATGTATAATATAGTTATAGTAAAATTGCAAGTAAGACACTATATAGCAGATAGTAAAAATAATAAGATAGCAAAGTGGCAAAAATGGTGAAAACATGTTTATAAACGGAGAGTGGATTTTGAGGGATGATTTAAAAGTAGTGAATCCATATTCTCTTGAAACCATTGGATATATTACTTCACTAAGCAGAGAAGAAACAAGAGAAGCTATTAAGATAGCAGAGGAGCATAAATCAGTTATGAAGAATTTATCTCCTTCAACTAAATACGGTATTCTTATGAAAATAGCATCTGAAATACAGAAAAATAAGGAAAAAATGGCTAAAATCATCTCAATAGATGCTGGAAAACCTATAAGGCAATCTATAATTGAAGTGGATAGAACTATTGGCACATTTAAACTTGCAGCATTTTATGCAAAGGAGCTCAAGGGAGAAACAATACCATTGGAAAATGGCATCATATTAACAAAAAGGGAACCTGTGGGACTTGTCGGAGCAATTGCACCATTTAATTACCCACTAAGCACAGTAGCTCATAAAATAGCTCCAGCAATAGCTACGGGCAATAGCTTGGTTCTTCATCCATCTGCAAAAGCTCCTATGGCGTCAATTGAATTAACAAAAATTATAGAAAAGGTTTTAAAGAATAAAAATATTCCATTGGGGGTATTTAACTTACTAACTGGAATGGGGGATGTTGTAGGTGATGAAATAGTAAAAAACGATAGAATAAATATGGTTTCATTTACTGGAAGTGTAGAGGTGGGGGAATCCATTACAAAAAATGCAGGATTTAAAAGGATATTGTTGGAGCTTGGAGGAAATAATCCCATGATAATTTTAAAGGATGGAGATATAAAAAAAGCAGTTAAATCATGCGTCAAAGGAAAATTTTTAAATTCTGGGCAGGTTTGTATATCTGTTGGGCGAGTGCTTGTTGAAGAAGATGTTGCAGATGAGTTTATTAGTGAAGTTATTAATGAAACAGCAAAATTAAAGGTTGGTAATCCACTTGATAATGATACGGATATCGGAGCTCTGATAACTCCAGAAAGTGCTGAGAGGGTAGAAAATTTAATAAAGCAATCTGTTGAAGAAGGGGGAAGGATACTATATGGTGGAAAAAAAGAAAAATCTGTCATTTATCCAACAGTTATGGAGGTAAATCCAGATAACATACTATCAAAAATAGAGATTTTCGCACCAGTTTTACCCATAATTAGAGTAAAAAACATGGATGAAGCATTATATCATGCAAATAATACAAAATATGGTCTTCAAGCTGGGGTATTTACCAACGATATAAATAAAGCATTTAAAATCGCAGATAGTCTTGAATATGGAGGGGTTCTTATAAATAACAGCCCAACATTCAGAAGGGACAATATACCATTCGGTGGAACTAAAAGGAGTGGAATTGGTAGGGAGGGTATAAAATATGCCGTTGAAGAGATGAGTGAGATAAAAACAATTGTTATAAACAATAGGTAAAATGTAGATGACCTAATAAGCTATAAAAAACTATAAAAAAAACCATTAAACTAATAATTTTATAATTACATATTTTACAGGGGTATTATGGAATTTGATATAATTAAATTGAAAGAAATTGATTCTACAAATAAATACTGTTATAAACTTGGAAAGAAAGGAAAAAGAAACTTAATTGTAGTTTCAGATATTCAAACAGGAGGAGTAGGAAGACTTGAAAGAAAATGGTATTCTAATTTTGGAGGACTTTATTTTTCTATGCTTTTAGATTTAGAAGAATTTAAAAAAAGATGCAGTAATAACAATATTGGTAAATTAAACTTTTTAGGTTCATTATCGGTTGTTGAAACATTAAAATGTTATTTGAAAAATGGTAATAATACTTATAATGATATTGATAATAATATTAATGATAACAATAAGGTTAATAGTGCAAAATATAATAACAATAATAATTTAGGCATAAAATTTCCAAATGATGTAATTGTAAGGATAAATAATAACGACAAAAAATTGTCTGGGATATTGAGTGAAGTAAATATGAATTATGGATTTTTAGTTTTGGGTGTAGGTGTAAATATCAATAATAGCATACCTAACGAAATAAAAGATATTGCCATATCATTAAAAGAATTAGGGGGAAAAGAGTTTGATAGGTTTAATATCCTTGATAAGTATATTTGTAATTTTGAAAATAACTATTTTTTAGATGACGATAAAATTTTAAAAAAATATAAAAGATATTCCCTAACTATTGGTAAATATGTTAAGATAATCACACCAAATAAAGAGATTAAAGGAAAAGTCCTTAATATAGACTATAACGGTATTTATTTAGAAAATCACAATGAAATTGAACATATATCTGTTGGAGACTGTATTCATTTGAGATAAAGTAAGAAATAAAGAAATATTGGATATAATACTATAATAAAAATAAATGCTAATAAATGCCATATATAAAATTATGTGTATTTAAGTTAGGTGAGCTCCTATGATTTATAAACTAAATGGTATAGGCTATGATTCAAATACCTATTTAATGGTTGGAAAAAAGAACATATTGATAGACCCGGGAACTCCAAATACCTTTAAGCTGTTAAAGGATAAAATTAGTAATATTGCAAAGGATATAGATTATGTAATAAACACGCACTGTCATTATGACCACACTGGAAGCGATTATCTTTATGAGGAATATTTTAATGCACCCGTGATAATTCATAATTTAGAGGTTGATGATTTAAAGAATAATACTAATACCACAGTATCAGGTTTGTTTGGTAAAGAATTAATATCTCCAAAGGAAATAATCCCTATTAATGAAATATCTGAGGAATTAAAAAAATGGGATATTGAAATAATAGAAACCCCGGGGCATACGAGGGGAAGTATAAGCATAATATATAAGGATAATCTTATTACAGGAGATACATTATTTGCCTACGGTGTAGGGAGATGGGATTTTCCAACTGGAAGTTTGGTAGATTTGCGGAGCTCTATATCAAAACTTGAAAGAATAGCTTATGAAAGAAATATTGTAAATATATTGCCTGGACATGGAGAAAATGGAAATTTAAGTGCATTTTCAAACGCAAAATTGTTCTTATAGTTAAAAAATAATAAATTAAAAAAATAAAATTAATAAAAAATGAATAAATAAACCAATAACCATTTAAAGTGATATAATGTTTTCAGTGCTAATACCAGTTTCACCTTTAAATACCGTAAAATCACGACTAAAAAACTTTTTAACACCAGAAGAAAGGGTAGAATTAATAAAAAATATGCTTTTGGATGTTTATAGTAGTGTTAAAACAATATGTGATTCTATATATGTTGTAAGCAGGGATGAGGAAATACTAAAATTCTCAAAAGAACATGGAATGATAACCATACCTGAAAAAAAAGACATTAAGGGACTTAATGAGGCAATAGCTTATGCATTTGAACACATAAAAGAAAATGCTGTAATGATAGTTCCTGCTGATGTTCCATTGATTAAAGAGAGTGATTTAAAGGAAATAATAAATAACAATAAATTGGATAGGAGCTCCGTGGTAATATGTCCATCGAGGGGAGGTGGAACGAACTTACTTTTTTTAAATCCAAAAGATATTATTAAAACACGATATGAGGGATTCAGTTTTTTAAAGCATATTGAGGAATGCAAAAAACATAATTTAGAGGCTATAATATATCCATCCTTTTATATTTCAATAGATATAAATACTATTGAAGATTTGGGGGAAATTTTTATTCACGGAAAAGATACCCACACCTATAAGTATTTAAAGAGTTTGGGAATATCTGTTTTTCCAAAACATTCATCTGCTGGAAGATTTGAGATTATACGATAACTTGAAGAGGTGGCAATATGGTAGTTGCAGAAATAACAATAATACCATTAGGTGAAGGACCTAGTGTATCCAAATATGTTAAAAAAGCATTGGAGGTTTTTAAAAAGTATAACTTAAAAATAGAACCTTGTGCAATGGGAACAGTACTGGAAGGAGATTTAGATGAGATATTAAAAGCATTTAAAGAAGCTCATAAGGAAGTTTTAAATGACACCACAAGAGTGGTGAGCTCCTTAAAAATTGATGAAAGAAAAGATAAAGAAAATACAATAGAAAGAAAGTTAAATGCCATTAAAATTTAAATTTTTTTATTTCTTTATTTTAATTTTTTATTTTAGTTATTTTTGAGCATGTAGTTTATATTTTTATTTATCTACCCATAATCTATTAATCTAATTATTTAATTAAAAAATATTAGTAATTGTATATAATTAACAAAAATTATATATAGTAAATATATCCAATATAAAATTTATAACTATAACTATAAAGAGAGTGATAAGGTGAAAAAAGTTATATTATGTCTTATACCTTTGCTGGTCATTGGTATGATGGCAGGATGTGTAAATTCCAATAGCTCCACAGGTGCAACGGAAAAATCCAGTGGTAGCGGAGCTCAGGCAGAAACAACCAGCTCATCCAAACCTATCGTGTTAAAAATATTCCACGCAGGAAGTTTATCCGTTCCTTTTGAAGAATATGAGAAGATGTATGAAAAAGAGCATCCAAATGTAGATGTTCAAAGAGAAGCAGCTGGAAGTGTAGCTTGCGTTAGGAAAATAATAGATTTAAATAAAACAGCAGATGTTTTGGCATCAGCGGATTATTCTCTTATTCCAAACATGATGGTGCCAAAATATGCAGATTGGTATTTAATGATTGCAAGGAATGAGCTAGTAATAGCTTATACAAATAAAAGTAAATATCACAACGAGATAAATTCTACAAATTGGTATAATATATTAAATAAATCGGATGTTAAATTTGGATTCTCCAATCCAAACGAAGACCCATGTGGATATAGAAGTCAGATGGTTATTCAACTTGCAGAAATGTATTACAATAATCCTAATATATACGATGATTTGGTATTAAAAAATTCAAATTTTAAAGTTAAAGAAGAAAATGGGACTTACAACATAATAATCCCAAAAGAACCTAATGTAAATACTGATAAAATATTTTTAAGGAGTAAAGAAACTGATTTATTGGGACCTCTTGAAGCTGGGGCTTTTGATTATTTGATTATATATAAAAGTGTTGCCAATCAACACCACCTAAAATATGTGGAGCTCCCAAAGGAAATAAATCTTGGACATTATAAGTATGCAGATAACTACAAAAAAGTTAAAGTAATTACAGGCGATGGGAAGATTAAAACTGGAAAACCTATTGTTTATGGAATTACAGTTCCTAAAAATGCAAAACATCCAAAAGAAGCAATTGAATTTGTTAAAACAATATTGGAACATCCGGAAGTGTTTGAAAATGCAGGACAACCTGTAATTAAACCCGCTGTTGGATTTGGAAATGTCCCAGATGAACTCAAAGGACTTGTTAAAATAGAAAATAAATAATAATATACTCAATAAATTAAATATGTGTTCTTTTATTTTTATTATTTTATTTTTATTTTATTTTAATATCACATATTTTTTAAAAGAAATCAAAACTTTATCTCCAATGTTCAAATCATCCTTATAATAAATAGATTTAATGGTAAAATCATCCAACAAAATAGTTAATGTTTTGTAATGTCCAAAATCATACATTCCAACAATTTCACCACGGAGCTCATCCTCATATTTATCGTTGGAATTATATTTTTTAACAATTATATTATGGGGTTCTACTCCGTATAATCTACCATTGTATTTTATTATATTATATCCAAAGAATTTTGCAACTTTTTCATTTTTTGGATTGTTAAATATATAATTTTTATCCCCATAATCTATAATCTCCCCATTACTTATAAATACAATATTTTTCCCAAGCATCTTAGCCTCTAAAAAATCATGGGTTATATGGATTATTGGTAGGAGCTCCCCTATCTTTTTTAATTCATTGATAATATTTTCTTTATTATGTATATCAAGGGCAGAGGTAGGTTCATCTAAAAGCAGTATTTTGGGATTTAATATCAAAGCCCGAGCAATGGCTACCCTCTGTTGCTCCCCACCACTTAATGTTGTAGGATTGCGGGATAATAATTTATCGATATTTAAAAATTCAGATATCTCATTAATCCTTTTTTCACGCTCCAATTTTCCAAGTTTTTTTAATTTTAATCCATACTCTATATTTTTATAAACTGTCATGTGAGGAAATAATCCATAATTTTGAGGAACATATCCGAAATTCCTTTTTTCAGGAGGTATATCAGTAATATCTTCTTCATTGTAATATATCCTTCCAGAATTTGGCTTTAAAATTCCTGCAATACATTTAAGAATTATGGATTTTCCTGCACCACTTGGACCAAGTAATATGGTGTATTCATTATTTAATTTAAGATTTATATTTTTTAATTGGAATTCCTTCCAAATTTTGCTTATATTTTTTAATTCAATCATGCAAACCACAATACGCCAGATTAATAGTTTTTTACGACTCTCTCTTATTTTTAGATTGAAATATCCTTAATGTAGCAAATAATAATATACTTATAATTATCATAATTGCAGCAATAGGTTTTGATTCATTAAGTCCATATTCATTGAATCTATCCAATATAAGCACAGGAGCAGTTTTTGGAAAATATGCCATGATTAAAATTGCCCCAACTTCACTTATTCCCCGGGCAAATGCAAGGATACTGCCAGAAATCAGATTATTTTTTATTAAGGGTAAGGATATACTAAAAAATGTTCTTATTTGCGAAGCTCCCAAAGTTCGGGAAACATTTTCAAGCTCCTCATCAATCATGAAAAAACCATTTTTAGCAGAATTTATCATAAATGGAATACCAACATATAACATTACAATAACTATCCCCCAAAAATTATCTACAAGCACAACCCCATAGTTTTTTAATAATTCTCCAATAGGCGTTCCACAAATTACAGTTAATAGCATAATACCTATTACAGAGTGAGGTATTGCCATAGGCATGTCTATTATGGCTTCAATTATATTTTTACCTTTAAATTCATATCTTGAAAAAATGTAAGATAGAGGTACCCCAAATATTAAGGCCATCAGTGTTGCTGTAAAAGCTGCCTTTAAACTAACCATTATAGCGCCTATAACTTCTTTATCTCTAATGGCTGTTGAAATATCCCCGGGGTTTAATAACATGGTAATTATTGGTATAAATACGAATAAAAATATCATTGCGGATATTATTAAAAAAGATGATATAAACCAATAATTTGCCGTATTTTTATTTAATATATTTTTAAACATGTTATCAATATATAAAATATTATGAATATAACTTTTTATAGGCATAAATACAAATTATGTTTATTTTATGTAATATATTACTATATAAATATTATGTTAATTACAATAGATTAATACGAATATAACATGCAGGAATAAAAATAGAATAATGAAAATTTAAAATATAATTTATATTATCTTTTTTGATTTTAATTTTTAATGTTTTTTAAGTTTTCTTAATTTATATTTTATTTAATTTTAATAATTTTATGAAATAAGATTTAATGGTAAAATTTATATAATTAAAAATATATTTAAAATATATAAAGTAATTTTAAGTAATTTAAGGTGATAATATGAAAAAAATCTTTATATTTCCTATTTTGGCATTATTATCACTTGTTCCATCAGTAATGGGAGCAGAAATAGGCGATATAAATAATGATGGTTCCGTAGATATTGCAGATGTTGTATATCTATTTAAACATAGAAATGTTCCATTGGATGATGGAGATTTAAACTGTGATAATTCCGTAGATATTGCAGATGTTGTATATCTATTCAAAAACTACGATAAATTTAGAGAACCGGTTATATTTGCTAAAAACCTAAAATTAGAACCTCACTGGGATGAAGGATACTGTTATATAGTAGATTCAAAAGGGCACAAATTTGTTTTATTAGACAAAAATGCAACAGTACCAAATATACCAGATGCTAAGATAATTAATGTTCCTGTTAAGAGAATTGTTTCAGGATGGTATTATCCAATCGTTTCAACAGCCGATATATTAAATGATTCCTCATGTTATGATAGTATAAAAGGAGTTACTAAATATACTTTGAAATATTCACCTGAGCTCTCAAAAAGATATGATGAAGGCAAAGTTGCAGATATTGGTTCGTCATCTAATGTTGATTACGATGTAATAATTAATATAAGTCCAGATATTGTATTCTTAGCAGAATGGCCTCAGCATGATAAAATAGAAGCTAAATTAAATGAATTAGGGATTACTGTGTCAAGGGCATTTAGCTACAAAGAGCCAACATATATGGGAAGGATAGAGTGGGTAAAATATGCAGCAGCTTTCTGGGGGGAAGATAAATATAATAAAGCAAATAATTTCTTCCAAAATGCATGGAAAAAGAGAAATGATTTATTAAGAATTACAAGAAATGCAAAAACCTATCCAAAAGTTGTTAATTTCTGGAAATCTAGTGACATCGGCTCTATTTACATCCCAGAGTCTCAGAATTATTATATTAAATTAATAAATGGATTTAGAGGAGATTATGTATTTAGTGATCTACCTGGAACGGGCAATGAAAAGATAGATACTGAGACATTTATGGAAAGGGCGAGGAATGCAGATGTAGTAATACTAAGACAGAGCAGCAAAACTATTAAAACAAAAGACGATTTATTAAAAGTATATCCAAATTCAGGATTTGAAAACCTTAAAGCATTTAAGGAAGGAAGATTCTATATCTCAAAATCTGATTATTATACTTGGGAGGCAAGAGACCCTATCGGAACTATGGAAGACTACGCGAAGATGATTCATCCAGAATTATTTCCTAATGGCGATAATGATTTGAAACATTTTGTAAAACTTCAATAAACCTATCTTTTTCATTTTTTCATCCTCTATGAAATATCTTATTTAGTCATGGAAATGATAACAATTAATATAAGTGATAATATGAAAAAAATCTTTATATTTCCTATTTTGGCATTATTATCACTTGTTCCATCAGTAATGGGAGCAGAAATAGGCGATATAAATAATGATGGTTCCGTAGATATTGCAGATGTTGTATATCTATTTAAACATAGAAATGTTCCATTGGATGATGGAGATTTAAACTGTGATAATTCCGTAGATATTGCAGATGTTGTATATCTATTCAAAAACTACGATAAATTTAGAGAACCGGTTATATTTGCTAAAAACCTAAAATTAGAACCTCACAGGGATGAAGGATACTGTTATATAGAAGATGCCGATGGAAATAAATTTATAGCATTAAAAGAAGGAATAACAGCCCCTAATATTCCAGATGCTAAAATAATTAAAATTCCTCTAAAAAGTGTTGTATGTGGAGACCAAATATTATTGGGAACAGCATACATAACAAAGGATGAGAATATTACAAATAGTGTAAATACCATGCAATATTTAAGATACACAGCACCAAAATGGAAAAATGAGCTACCTACACTTTATAAAAGGTATCAGAATGGAGAAATTTTAGACGCAGGCACCTGGGGAAACCCTAAATATGATAATATTATAAATGCAAGTCCAGATATGGTATTTATTCATAAAATTAAACGAACTGAGCCGATGGTAGCAAAACTTGATGAATTGGGCATTACCTATTCAAGAACAGGAGCATATACGGAAGATAGTTTTCTGGGAAAAATCGAATGGATTAAATTCTTTGCAGTGTTTTATGGTGTAAATGATTATAAAAAAGTAAATAATTACTTCCAAGAAACTTGGAAATCAAGGAATAATGTCATTAGAAAAGTTAGGAATATCAATACATATCCAAAAGTGGCATGTTTTTATTGGTCATCATCAAAAGGTCCTTATGTATGGGGAGCTTAGAATTTTAGGAACAAATGGATAAATGATGTTAAAGGTGAGTATGTATTTAACGATATGCCCGGAACTGGTGGGGAATATATGGATAAAGAGACTTTTTATGGAAGGGCAATGAATGCAGATATTGTTATATTGCATACTATGGGTAAGAATATAACTACAAAAGAACAATTACTTAATTTAAATCCTGACTTTGCCAACTTCAAAGCATTTAAAAATAATAGGTTTTATGCCATCTCCTATGATAATTCAAAAAAAGAGGTAATTGACCCAAAGAATATCATGTTTGATTATGCCAAGACTATTCATCCAGAGGTATTTGGTGAGAATTTGAAATATTTGATAAAAATAAATACTCAGTAGTATAATAAAATAAAAACAATAAAAAATAATTATGGATAAAAATGATAAAAATAATAATATATATTATAAAATAATAAAATATACTAAAAAAATAAAATCAGCAGATTAATTTAAAATATGCCTTTTCTGCCATTTCATAAACTTTTTTCTCATCAATATTTACCATTTTTCCATCATTTAAAACAATATTACCGTCAATTATAACAATATCTACATTCCCATTAAATGAATAAACTAAATGGGAGCTCATATTTTCCTTAGGTATTAGGTAAGGTTTATCCAAATCTATCAATACAATATCAGCCAGAGCTCCTTCTAATAGCTCACCAGCATTTAAACCAAGGGTATG
Organism: Methanothermococcus okinawensis IH1; assembly: GCF_000179575.2. Taxonomy (NCBI): domain Archaea; kingdom Methanobacteriati; phylum Methanobacteriota; class Methanococci; order Methanococcales; family Methanococcaceae; genus Methanothermococcus; species Methanothermococcus okinawensis. The sequence continues at coordinate 958,606 of NC_015636.1, forward strand.
AGCTCCGTTTTTTGTGGCAAAATTAAATGAGTCTTCGGCATTAACTACTGTTGGATTTAACGATACACCTTTATGAATAAGAGAAGCCGCTTTTATTTCTTCAAAAAGGTTTAAATTGTTGTTGCTTCCACATCCATCTGTTCCAAGGGTAATTAAAATATTATTATCCATAAGTTTTGGAATTGGAGCTATTCCTGAGGCTAACTTTAAATTGCTTATTGGATTGTGGGATACTGCTATGTTTTTATTTTTTATAATATTTATCTCATTTTCTGAAAGATGAACGCAGTGGGCTGATATTACCCTTACATCGTCAAAGAACCCAAAGGAATTTAAATATTCAAAAGGTCGCATGCTGGTTTTTTCCTTTATATTTTTTATCTCGTCAAGAGTTTCATTCATATGTATATGTATGGGAACATTATATTCCTTAGCCATATTATGGGTTTCCATTAGGAGCTCCTTTGAACAGGTATATGGTGCATGAGGTCCCAATACAGGATTTATTTTTGAATCATTTAATTTTTTTATTTGTTTAATGGTTTTTTCACTGGTTTTAAGCTCTTTTTCTCTCTTTTCCTCATCAAATAAATCAATCATCCCATAGGATAAAAAGCCTCTAATACCAGTTTCTTTTACCGCTTTAATTATGCCATCCAAATAAAAATACATATCATTGAATGTCGTTGTTCCACTTTTAATCATCTCAACGCATCCAAGTAGGGCTCCGGCATAAACAATATCTTTATTTAATTTTGCTTCCATTTTCCAGATATAATCGTTTAACCATTCCATAAGTGGTAAATCATCGGCAACCCCTCTAAAAAGAGTCATTGGTATATGGGTATGGGTATTTATAAGTCCTGGAATTGCTATTTTATTTTTACCATCTATTATCTTTAAGTCTTTTTTATTTAGGTGTTCTTTATCAATTAAATTTTTTCCTATTCTTTTTATCTTATTTCCTTCAATTAATAAGTCCTGTATGTTGTTATTTATCAGAGCTCCTTCTATCAAAATCATGACTATGCCTCATTTTTAATTTTGGTTTTTTTTAGATTTAGTTCTTTAATTTTTAATTTTTAGATTTAGTTATTTATTTTTTATTTTTAATTAGTTTTAGTTTTTTAACTTATCTAAGTAATTTATAAATTTTTAAAATATATTTATTCATATTAATTTAACTCAATACCGTTTTAGTTCTTACGCTTCCTCCGCCATCTCCAACTGGAACACTTTGACCATTTTTACCGCAATATCCAACGCTTAATTTAAATTCATCGGATACTGCATCTATATTATGGAGAATATTTAATATTTCCCCACTGAGCCCCGCGTCCCTTAGAGGTGTAGTTAATTCACCATTTTCAATTAAAAATGCCTCAACTGCATTAAATTGGAATAGCCCTTTTCCAGTATCGACCTGTCCCCCTCTTGAACCTTTTAAGAATATGCCATTTTTTGTATCTTGTAGGAGCTCGTCAAATTTCCAATCTCCTGGTTTTATATAAGTGTTGCTCATTCTAACAAGAGGTTTGTTTAATCCCTGAGCTCTTGCATTTCCAGTTATTTCCATATTTAGTCTTCCCGCAGTTTCTCGTGTATGTAGGTAATTTTTTAAAACTCCATCTTCAATTATTTTGGTTTCTCTTCCTTTTACTCCTTCATCATCATATTTGTAATATCCAAATGAATCTTCTATCAATGGATTGTCAATTACAGATACATACTGGCTTCCAACAACTTCTCCAATTTTATCCTTAAATACGCTATCATTCTGCAAAACTAAATCAGCCTCTGAGGCATGACCAACAGCCTCATGAATAAATACCCCTGCGAGCTCTGGGTCAAGTATTACATTGAACTCTCCCTTTGGACATGGTTTAGCACCAAGTAATCTTAATGCTCTATCTTTTGCATATTTTGCTTTTTGAGTAACATTTCCTTCTTTTATAACCTCAAAACCGTCCCCACCAAGCCTTTCAGATGCATACTGTAATGTGGAATCCTTGGCAACTGCTGTCATATACATCAAAACGCGTATATTCTCTTTTTCAATCCTTGTTCCTTCACTATTAATAAACAAAGAATGTCCAACAGCATCAGAATATGCCACCGAGGTGCTAACTATTTTATTTTTATTGTTGGGATTGTTATTATCATCAGTCATATACTTATGAGCAAGCATTAAATATTCCTTTTTTTCTTCTATTTCAACATTTTTAGGATTTATTTTTGCATTGGATATTACATAGTCCTCATAAGTTTTTACATCCTTTAAAATCACTGTTTTTTTGGAGTTTTCATTGGAAATTTTTGCAATTTTATATGCTTTTTGTATTAATTCTTTTATTTCATCTAAATCTATTTTGTTTGAGGTAGCATACCCCCATCCATTTTTATAAAGCACCCTAACAGATACCCCAGCACCCATACCAGACGAAATTTCGTCGATATTGCCATCTTTTAGAACTATATTGTTAGATTCTCCAAAACCTGCCCTAATATCACAATAGGTTCCTATAAACATTTTTTCTAGCTTTTCTAAATCAATATATCGTAAATCTTCCATTATTTCACCATTTTTATGTGTGTTATATATGTGCATATTATTTACATATTTTGCTATTATTGTCTATTTATCACATTTTACTTTATTACAGTTAATTACATTTACTACATTTATTATATTATAATAAATAAATGATATATTCATAAATATTATTATTACTTAAAAAAATATGATGAGTGTAAAATAAAATTAAGATAATAAAAATAGTATATAAAAAAATAAAGTATATTATTGGTTTAAAGAATAAATTAATTTAAATTAAATATAAGAGTATATTTTTTTAAGCTTTGATACAAGTTCTTTCTGTTTATTTTCCACTGTTTTTTCACTATAATCAAGAGCTCCTGTTGGACATACCAATTTGCATAACTCCACATCTTTCTTTGCACATCCATTGCATTTGGATATTTTTCCAGAGCTATAATCCATCCTAATAGCACCAAATGGACAGGCTTCAATACACAAACCACAGCCTACACATTTCTTTTTATCTACTACAACTTTACCGTTTAATCTAATCAATGCATTTTCTGGACAGGCATTCATACATGGTGCATCTTCACAGTGCATACATTTTATAGGAATGCCTTCAACAACGAATATTCCATTATTGGGGCAAATCCTCTCGCACCTTTTGCAATCTATACAGAGCTTGACATTAGGCATTAATTTCATACAACTCACCATTAGAATTAAAAACTAAATTAAAATAAGTATTAAAATAAAATTATTTTAATGGATTACCTACTTTTGCAGAACTGGTAATTTTTGATAAAAGTGTGCCACTTGCTTTTTTATCGGAGCTTCCATATAATTTATATATATTTTCAAGGTTCTTATCTCTTTTATCAAATATAATATCAGATATACCTACTACATCCAAACATCTCTTTGAACATGCTTTAACACAGGCACAGTCACCTTCTGATTCTATACATAATGAACATTTATGTGCAACCTCGGTCATAGTAATGGCACCAAATGGACAAGCCATAGCACACAATCCACAGCCAATACATTTGGATTCATCTAAGTAGATAACTCCATCTTTATTTTCAATGGCTTCAACAGGGCATACCTCTTTACAGGGTGCCGATGCACAATGTTGGCACACCACGGGTAAATACCTACCCTTGTGTTCCAATATGCCAATTCTACTTACTTCATGAACTTCCATGCATGCTTTAACACAATCTCCACAATTATCGCACTTATCATTAACCATTATTATTTTTTTCATGATACCACCAAACGGTATGAATATAGCTCTATGGTATGAATTTTAATAAAAATTTACAATTTTAAATATATTTAATTTATAAAATTTATGGTAACATATGTATAAATATAATTTACAATCCAAGCAATTTACATTTTTCATCTATATATTTTTGCAATATTTCAATATCCTCATCCGTTAAATGTCTGTATCTTTTTTGTAATTGGGTATATTCTTTAATTGGTTTTCTTTTTATTGGTTTGTATGTTATTCTAAATTCTCCATTCTCGATTTCATAAAGAGGAAATACACCAGTCTCTACTGCTAATCTACCCATTTTTACAGTATTTTTTGGATTATATCCCCATCCTGTGGTGCATGGTTGCAATACATGAATAAATGCCGGACCCTCTATTTCACATGCTTTTTTAACCTTTTTCATGAAATCCTCGGGATAACTTAAACATGCAGTAGCAACATAAGGAACACCATGTGCTGCTATAATCATAGCCATATCTTTTTTAGGCCTGTCTTCTCCTTTTATAACACTTCCCGCAGGAGATGTTGTTGTTGATGCAAGTAATGGTGTGGAGCTACTTCTTTGAATACCTGTGTTCATATATGCCTCGTTGTCATACATAATATATAGCATATTGTGCCCTCTTTCCATGGCACCGCTCAAAGACTGAAAACCAATATCTGAAGTTCCACCATCTCCACCAAATGCTATGATATTTATTTTTTTATCGGCATATTTTTTTCTCTTTCTTTGCAAAACCTTTACTGCGGATTCTACACCACTTGCAGCGGCAGCAGCATTTTCAAAAGCAACATGTATCCATGGCACTCTCCAAGCTGTTTCAGGATATGGTGTAGTCATAACCTCTAAACATCCCGTGGCATTTGCTACTATTGTATCCTTTCCAGCAGCTTTTAATGCCTGCCTAACAACAATTGCCGCCCCACATCCAGCACAGCCTCTATGTCCAGAAGCAAGATATTCTTCTCTTGGAAACTGTTTTTCAGCCATTTTATCACCAATTAGCTCTTCTTTTTAATATTAATTTATACATTAATATATTTATTATTCTTATTATATTTTTTAATTTATTATTTTTTTAATTTATTGGAATTTATTAATTTTATTTTATTATTTACTGTTTGTTTAGACCTATCCATTTGGTTTCTCCATCCTCTGCTTTTTCAGCATGTTTTATAATTTCTTCAATATCTTCTGGTTTGATGTCTCTTCCACCTAAACCAACGATATAATTGGTAGTTTTTTTATCCTTTAAAATGCCTGCTAAATCAGTGTATAATGCACCCTTATTTAATCCAATAGTTATGTTTTTATCAAGAATGGCAACATTTTTAGCATTCTTTAATGCCTCTCTTATGTGGTTTGTAGGTAATGGTCTGTATGTCCTTATTCTTAAAAGACCATATTCTTTTCCGTTCTGTTTTAAATTATCAATAACTTCTTTAATTGTTCCGCAAATTGAACCCATGGCAACAATTACAGTTTCTGCATTTTCTATGTTGTATGTTTCTATTAACCCATTACCATATTTTCTTCCAAATTTCTTTGCAAATTCTTCATTAACATCTATTATAACTTTTTCAGCATTATCCATAGCTAACTGAACATCATGTTTGGATTCCATATAACAACTTGGGACACCAACAGGTCCTTGGGTTATTGGCTTATCTGGGTCTAAATATGCATGTTTTGGGTTATAAATCCCTACAAAATTCCTTACTTCTTCTTCATCTGGTAATTCCACAGGTTCAACGGTATGAGTTAATATAAAACCATCCAAATTAACCATCACTGGCAATAATACATTTTCATTTTCGGCAATTTTGAATGCTTGAATTATTGAATCAAGTGTTTCTTGGTTATCCTCAACATATATTTGAATCCATCCTGTATCTCTCTGAGATATACTATCTTGCTGGTCATTCCAAATATTTATCGGAGCAGACAATGCCCTATTTGCATTCATCATGACTATTGGCAATCTCATGCCAGATGCTATAAACAACACCTCATGCATTAAAGCCAGCCCCTGTGATGAAGTTGCAGTGAAAGTCCTTGCACCTGTTGCACTTGCACCAACACATGCACTTATTGCCGAGTGCTCACTTTCTACTTTAATGAACTCTGCATCCAACTCCCCATTTGCAACAAAATCCGCTAATTTTTCTACACATGTTGTTTGGGGAGTTATTGGATAAGCTGAAACAACATCTACATCACATAACCTTGCAGCCTCCGCAGCAGCAGATGTTCCAGTAATAATTTTAACTTTACTCATGTGTTATCCACCTTTTTTATCTCTATTTTAATTAAAAAAGCAAAAGCAAATGTTTATTCCATATCTAATTATATGATTTAATTACATTATATTCAATTTCCCTAAATTATTTAGATTATATATGTGTCCTATTTTCTTATTTATTCTCTAATTTCTTATTTACTCTCTAAGCTCATTATTTTTCTTCCCTAATACTGGTTATTGCATTAACTGGACATTCTTCTACACATATAAGGCATCCTTTGCAGTAATCATAGTCTATTTCAAATTTTCCATCTTTTTCTTTGATACACCCTTCTGGACAAAATATAAAACAATTTTCACACATTACGCACTTATCTTTATCCATTATAGGCTTGAATACTCTCCAACTACCTGTTTTGTTATTAATGGAATTACCTGGTTCGTATATTATGGCTCCAATAGTAACCATCACATCACCTTAAATACTTTTAATTTTCTAATCGTTTTTATTTTTATCAATTATTTGTTATATTTAAGCAATATATGGTGTAATAAGGGTTATTTTCCTTTAACCATATTATAGGCAACTTCTGCAACTTTTGCATTTTTTTCTCCAAGTTTTTTTGGAAATGTATCCATAATTGCCTTTTTAAGTGATTCAATGGTGACTTCGCCTGTAACTCCTGTAAATGCTCCTAACATAGCAGTATTTACAATGGGAAGCCCCAATACTTCAAGAGCTATGCCTGTTGCATCGATTGTATATACCTCACAGTCAGAAAATTGTAAGTTATTATGGGTATTTACCACAATTTTTCCACCTTTTTTTAAACCTCCCTTAATATCGATAATATCTAAAAGGGTAGGGTCCTGAACTATAACATAATCGGGCTCATATATCTGACTCCTCAATCTTATTTTTTTATCATCGATTCTTGTGAATGCCATTACCGGAGCTCCTCTTCTTTCAACACCAAAAAATGGAAAAGCTTGGGAGAACTTTCCATCATAAAAAGCAGCTTTTGCTAAAATCTGAGCAGCAGTAACAGCTCCTTGACCGCCTCTTCCATGAAATCTAATTTCAATCATTAATTCACCTCATTACGACAGAATATATTATAAAATGTTTTTATATGCGTTAATTATTCAGTAAATCTAATCATCATTATTAATCGTTATAAATTATATTATATAAAGGTTTTTATTATACTACAAATGTCGAAAAATATTTAACATTTAATTAATTATTTTAGTTTATTAATTATTTTATAGCATATGTCAATGTAGATATATAATTAACAATAATAAAAAATGTAAATAATTTAATGATATTACAGTGGGAAATAGTTTATAATTTATGATTACAATTATTTATATTATTATAATTTCTATTTTATTTTGATATTGATTAATAATTATAATTAATATAAAATTTATAAAGTTAATTTATTAATAAAATAATATAATGCCTTATACAATGGCATAAAATGATATAATATAAATTGACATAAAATATTATAATATCACAATGATATAATAAAAAAGGTGTATTTATGACGGATAATATTGAAATAAATAATATAACTATCTCTTCAATTTCTCACGCCACAGAGGACGAAGATAAGGTTTTAGAGGCAATGATATATTTTTTACCAGAAAGTATTGATGAGGAAGACTTAGAGATTGAAACATTAAATTCAGAAGGATGTTTTGGGAATCCTATCTTTATCCATAAAATTACAATCGATAAAAATAAAATAGCCAAAGAAGTATTTAACCATATTGTGAAACTTATAAAATCTGATGAGAGAAATATAAATAAATTAAAGAAAGACATTGATTTAAGATTAGAAAAAAGCAAGATTTATTTAAGATTCGATAAGCAAAAGGCATATCTTGGAGAATGTAAATTAATAGATGGGGATGATGTTGTAAGAATTGTTATAAATTTTAAAATTTATATGCCAAAAAATAAAGAACAAAAGGTAAAGGAGCTCATATTGAATGAACTAAAAAAGTAAAATATAATAATAAAATAATAAAAATAATAGTTGGTGAAAAATGTGAAATTCAAATATAAATATATCGATGCTCACTGCCATATTGAAGATAAAGGATTTAACAAAAATAGAGGGGAAGTTGTAGAAACTGCAAAAAATAATAATGTAGAGATGATAACAAGTGGTGCAAATTTTGGAGGATGCATAAGGGCATTGAAATTTAAAAAAGAATATAATATTTATCTAACGCTAGGTTTTCATCCGGGTAATGTAAATGCAGAGGATAAAATAATAGATAAGGTATATAATCTTATAAAACAGCACGAAAAAGAAATTTTAGGGGTTGGTGAGGTAGGGCTTGATGCAAATGTTCATAATATCGGTCGTCAAAAGGAAATATTCAATAAATTCATAAATTTAGCAGAGGAATTAAATAAACCTATCATAATCCATGGTAGAGGTCTTGAAAGGGAATGTTATAACTTAGTAAATAACAGGGTAATATCTATGTTTCACTGTTATAGTGGCGATATAGAGCTCGCAAAGGAATTGATAGATAATAACCATTATATTTCTATATCTACGCTTATCTGTTTTTCAACTCATCATCAAGAACTTGTTAAGCATTTGGATTTGGAAAATATCGTGGTTGAAACCGATAGCCCCTATTTATCCCCCATAAAAGGAGAAAAAAACCAGCCTGTAAATGTGATAAAAGTTGTAGAAAAGATATATGATATAAAAAAGGGTGATGGCACATACAGTTATGATGAAATTGTTAATATTATATATCATAACACAAAAAAATTATTTAATATTTAATTTATTTAATGTAAATCGGTGAAAAATATAATGTTATAATTATTTTTTTGGTGATATTTATGGAATGTAATGAAAATACATTTACAGCAAAATTAATAAGTATAATAAGTGTCGAGGAAGGGCTAAAAAGTGAGTTAGCAGATTGTATAAAAATAAGAGCTCACTTAGATAAAAGAGAATTAAATAAAAATGATAAAGTAGCAATACTTAATATTATAGGAACTACAAGTTATCAAGCTTTTTTTATGGATGGAAAGGAAAGTATATCTTACATTAAGTCAAAATTGGATGAGATGGGAACTTTATTAAATCATGATTCGGAAGAAATATTAAAAAAATATGTTGAAAGACTTTAAAAAAGTGATAATATGAAAGATGCACGAGGTATAGATAAACAGTGGGTGGTCTTAGCAGAGCTCGCATCTGTATTGGCTAGTCAGGGGGAGATGGTTCCAGAAGAAGCTTTTTTTAGATTGAGATTGGCAAACAATATTATTACATATTATCTTCTCGATGAACATTCATCTTTTGAGGTTTTAACAGATGCTGAAAAGGAGCTCTCAAAGGTGCAGATGATACTTTTTGGTTTATGTGATGATGAGCTCGCAAAAGAATATTTAGATAAAATGGCTAAGGCTGTAAGAAATGAGTTAAATGTGGAATTTCCACTTAAAAAATCATCATTTAGTCCAGAAGTCAAAAAAAGAAAGAATATTGAATCCATACGAATAAAATTAAATAAAGAACTCCAAACAGAAATATTGGGGGATTTAAGTGAATGGTATGGGGTTATTTTTGAATTTAGTAATGAATTGGACGATACTGTTGTAATTGAGGGCAATAAAGACAAAATAAAAAATGCATTAAAGGATTTTTCTATAATTTGGAAATATTAAAAATTTTTAGATGTTATATTGTAATGTGTAGGTGGTGAGAGTATATGTGATAGGAGCTCCTACTTAAAATACTAAAAAGAGATGTATTACAATTATTTAAATAAATATAAAATTAAAAAAGAATTTTATTTAATACTCTGGTTTATACTAATTTATTAATTGGGTGATTATCCACAGGAGTAACGCCCATTTCTTTTGCAGCTTCTGCAATAACTGCATCTGTCATTGCTACTGCTGGGAATGCCAGTCTTGCATTATCAATTGGTCCATAAAGAACAAAATCTGCTGAGGTCATTGTTTGAACAATGTTTGCTCCAATATCACAAACATGATGAACATCTTTTGAGAGTTGTGTTTCTCCTTTTTCTCTTAATCCTTTTCTAAATTCTCTTAACCAGTCCCATGCAGATGGGATATTATGGACCCCACTTCCAACAGGATATCCGTAGGTGGCTTTTTCAGCAAATGCTGCTCTAACTGCTGGACCTGCTCCATTACCTAATGGAGTAACTGCAACATCTACTAATGGATATTTGATACCTGCTTTTTCTGCTAATTCAAGCATACCTGTATCGGCTGTTTTACCACCATTTTCTAAAACATTTAATTTACCTTGGACTGATGGGTCCATAGGGTCAAAACATAATACAATAGATGCTTCTAAATCACTATCTACTAAGTTTTGGAATTCTGCATCATCCATGGAAACATTGATAGAGTTATATATACACTGGTCTGCATATCCTGCTTCTGTTGCTCTTCTTGCAGCAGCCATTCTAGCCTCTCCTGATGTAGAGTCCAACAACATTGGTCCATCCCATACTTCAGCAACAAAATCAATATATTTTGTTAATGCCTCGGGGTTTCCTCCAAATATCTGGACAAATGCTGCATTTCCAGTAATATCTTCCATCTCTGCCTGAATATTTATTAACTCTTCTGCTGCGGCTTTGTCAAATATTCCCTTTCTTTCATCCTCTACAATTTTATGTCTTGCATAGAATATTGTTCCTGATAATCCTGTTGGGTATTCTCCTGGCTGTCCGCCTACTTTTCTGCCTGCAATTTCAAATACTGCCTGTTCTTTATCGTATGCCCACATGTATAATCACCTCATTTTAACATTGATAGATAATCGATTAATTTTATAATTAATGGGAATATGTTGTATAATATAAGACCTATCGTTAAACCATATAATATACCAGTATCCCTTCCTACTTTTCTACCAGCTGTTTGATATACTTCTGCATTTGTATTTTCTACTTTTGTTTCGAGCTCATCCAACCGTTGCATCAATGCCTCATAATCTTTGGGGTCCATTATCACCTGAGGAACAGGCGTTTTTTCATCTTCTCCCATAATTTCACCTCAAAAACCAATTATTGATATAGTCTAATAATAATAGGTATTGCCAATAAGACAATTCCAAATATAACGCCTATTGCTAATCCTTTAACTGAAGAAGATTCTATACCTGACTCTAATCCTCTATTTCTTGTAATTAATCCTACTTTATACTCTAATTTATCCATAATAGATTCTATGGATTTAGTGTTTGGTTTATTTGATATTTCTAAACTCATGTTTTCACCATTAGAACATTAATATGCCTAATACTAATATTGACATAAACAATCCAATAGATATACCTTGAATTTTTCCATTGTAATATCCAGATTGCCATTTTGCTAAGAGGGCATTGTAGTTAATAGCCTCTGAAATTATTCTTAACCTACTTTCAACAATTGCCATTTCAGGAGTTATGGGTTTTATTGCAGTTCCTTCTTCTTCTTCACCGCCTGCTCCTCCTTCTAACTCTATGATGAAAGGGTCTTCATCTATTGCACCAGGGTCTTTTGAGATACACTCTTTAACTGCTGAACTTATTTTCCCTGTATCTTCACAATCTATCAAATCTACAATTTCAACTATTTGCCTTCTAAATCTATCTATTGCATCTTTTCCTGCGTTTTCAAGAAATGGAATTGCTCCTTTTGCCCCAATAATTCCTCCATCATCTCCAATTCCATTTTCATGAAGTGCTTTAAAACACTGTCCTGTAATATGTCCCTGCACCTCAGAACCACATAATACCATAAATCGTATATTTGGATTGGAAATATAATTTGCTACAACCTTTTCAATTCCCAAGTTTTCAGTGTGGCATGGTCCTGATATGGCAGCTCCTGCTGAAATAGCTGCATCATCCAATCCATGTGACCCAAGGGTAACAACCCCAACACAACTTTCAGGATTCCCTACCACATATTCACCACTTACTATTGGCCATCCTGCTGCTGGTTCTTTTTTATCTGCCATAAATTATCACCTTAAAATTTTATACCCATTAGTAATGCTAATATCGCACCAATACCTAATGTAATCCATACTCCAAAAAACATAGGTTTAAAATATCCTGCAATACAATAAACTCCTTCACGGTTATCATAAGATTTTAATGGTTTATATCTTGGGTCTAATGATTGTTCATAGGATGATACATATTCTTCCAATCTATCTATTTGCTGGTTAATAGGGTCAGTATCTACAAATATTACATCTCCCAATCCTTTTGTAATCTTCCCATTTTCAATGTTATAAACCAGAGGAATTTCTTTATCGATATACAATATTGCCATAATTTCACCGATTTATGTTTTTTTAGGTGAAATTTAATGAAATTTTTTATTTCATCCGATAATTTCACCAATTATTATATTCTATTAATGATATACTACTACGGGATTATTCCTCTTTTTTAGGTAATTCTGGGGTGTATAATACACAACATGCATCGTTAAGTGATTGTTTTACGAATTTGTAGTATGCTATTGCAAACAATATTAATGATACCACAATAGATATTGCATCTAATTTTGCCATTGAAAATATAAACCAGGTTAATAATCCACAGGCTATTGCATTAATAAATGTTCTTTTATGACTTTCGTTTGGACCTAAACAAGCGTTAAATGGATGTAATATAGCCATACCTGGTGCTATAAATGCCAAGGCTATAATTCCGTTTTTTATTGCTCCTGGTATAATTATGTCTGGGGAAAATCCACCAGCATATGCTGAACAGAAACCAAGTATTGAGAGTGTTCCCATAAGTGAAAGTTTTGTCATGGATTGAACCATAATTGGAATCTTCATACCTATTGGTTTTACTGTTAATTTACCAACGATTAAACCTAATATAACAGCCACAACTGCTGCTACTATTGGTATAGTAACATTAGGGATTCCAAATGCTTTTGGTAATAATACCCCTGCAATTGCGGAGATAGTACCCATACCTAAACTAACCATACCTATGGATGGGACACCAGTCCCTAATCCGTATGCTGCTACCTTCCTTGTAACATTTGCTCCTGCTACGGTAGCTGCTACTGCCAATAATCCTCCAATTAACATAGATATTTGAGGCACATATTGTGAAATATACATACCAATAATTGAGAGAACAACACCTGCTATTAAAACCTGATTTTCAGGATAAAGTTCAGCGGCGTGACCTCCACCACCATGACTCATGATTACACCTCATATTTATTTCATAACATTATTTCATATATATTTCAAATATACCCATTTTTAATTCAACTAATTTTAACTAAGAAAGTTAAACTTCCTATTTATTAAATTCCAAGAGACATTCCTGCTATAACAATACCAGCTATTACTGAACCTACTGTTGAAGCTATAATTCCATTTGGTATTTTTTTGAATTTTGGGTCGTGGAATCCTTCTATTGTTCCTCCTATGTTGTATGATGCAAGAACTGCATTCATGAAGAAAAATCCAACAGCAATAATACCTGCAACCTCTGAACTAAACCCTAACAATTTAAATGCAACATAAGCCAATCCTCCACCGATACCACCTAATGCTGCTCCAATTAAACCACTAATAAAACATACAGTTGGTATTCCATGCCCAGTAGTTCCAGGAGTTATATATGATTTTTGATAATCTCCGGTAATTGGGTCTTTATCACATTTATCAGCAGCTGGAACAACACCTACACCATAGACATAAATCAATTGACCAATTAACATTGTTAATCCAAGCATTATCATAGAGCCTACTGCTCCTGATAACAATATCAAGGTTAAATGCACAGGATTTGAAAGTGAAATACCACTTTGAGCGGCCATTACCGCAGCAGCCATTAAACCAGTAAATCCAGCACCTGCTGCCAACTGAGTAGTTCCTGTTCCTACCCCAGTTGATGTAGCCATTGCCGCAGGAGCTCCTCCTACTGGAACAAAATGCACACTTGCATTAATTATAGCACCTGCAACTGTAATCTCTGCAATGGGTATTATCAAGCTTACAGCATCCATAATTATCACCAAATTTATAATTTAAATTATTGTTATAATATTTTTACCTATCCGTATATGGACCATATTTTTTTCTTGCATATACTTCAATTACTCTATTTATATATGCAGCTATTGCTACGAATATTATTCCGATTACAATGGCAATTGATGATTTTGTTACCAAATCACCACCTAATATATCTCCCATTAATCCTCTCCATCCATCCAAAAATACTATTCCTCCAAAACAAAGACCTGTTAATGGACCTCCTAATTTTGAACAGAAATAGGATGAATCTATACCATTTCTTAAACCATATTCTGCTTTAATGTCAATATCACCTTGATTGGCAACAGGAATACCTCCACCAAATGGGTATTTTTGATATTCCCTTTCAGCACCATAATGTACATCCCCTGTTGATGAACCGATAGCACCTACTGTAATACCAAATATAAATGCTACCAATGGTAATGGGAATGGATTTCCTAAAATAGTGGTTGCCAAATATGCGACAAAAAGCATACAAAATACAGCTATAAAACCATGACCAACAATAGGTCCAACATGACTTAAAATAACATCCATATATACAGGTTGACCAAAATTCTTTGATTGACCTACAATTCTTCCCAAATATGCACTAACAGCATATGCTCCATGAACAAATGCAGCTACTCCTGCCCCTATAATCAATGCAAGAATGGGGTTTAATCCAATATGCATAATAGCCCATGCTACTGAACCTGCAACAGCAACATATAATCCATAAGCTACAGGTTCCCCAGATATAGCTTTATTAAAGTATCTGTGAATATTACCCATCTGTGGCCCTAACTGAACCTGAGAATTAGGGTTTGATTGAGAACCTACATCAGATTCCAAATCTTCGGCACATCCAGAAACAGTAGCAGCAGCTCCTGCAAGTGCCAATGCTCCAAGTGTAATTATTGTTGGGTCCATTGTTTCACCTCATTAATACGATAATCCACATATTATATAACAACATTAATAATATATATTATTTTCTATTTAATTTGGCAAATAATATATAAATATCCTTTATTTTAAATAAAAAATTCTTTAATTGTATTCTTATAATCATATCTCTAAATTATCACTATATTTACCAATTAAGGCATATTTAACATTTATATTTATAAACATTATAATGTTGATAGATTAAGTATGGCCAATTAATAATAAGTTATTAAAATAAATAAAATAAATAATTTTAATTAAAATAGGTTTTTTGTTAAATATGGGTAATAATAGGTATATAATGTATAAAATATAAATAAAATTATAAAATATAAAATAATTTAATGTGCAGGAATGATTGGGTCTCTTTCTCCTGCTGGTTCGAATTCTCTTAGAGCTCCTCTTGCACATTCTTTTCTTGGGTGAGCAAAGTCAAATACCAATGAAGGGTCTGCAAATGCAATTTTAATTAATGGGTTCGTTGCAAACGCATCTCTTCTTGCTGAGTGAGCTGCCTGGGTAATACCTGCGTATTCTCCCTGGTGACCTACATTCATTGCATAGTTTGGATAGTTTGGACCTCTCAATTCTAATGGTGATGATTCATCGTTTCTAATTGAAAGTGAGTTTGAAGCACCACACTGGTCTTGCAAGTCGTATCCATAGAATCCTAATCTGCTGTGGTATTCTTTGTGTAATATCTGGCTTAAATACCATCCATTAACCCCAGCATTTGAGTTTCCTGTTGCCATACATACTGAGATACCAGATGCAGCTGCTACAACACCAGCTCTTTGAGAACCTCCAAAGTGGTCTTCCAATAATGCTGGGAACTCATCATACTGTTCTAATCCATAGAGTGTAACTTCTGTTGCAATATCCTCTACAACATCCATTGTTGGTTTTGTACCATTTATTCCGTATTTTTTCTCTACATAGTCATATCCATAGTATGAGAAATCATCCAAGATGTCATCAGTGTATGTTGCACTTGCATATTGTGTGAATCCTACTCCTCCTGACATGTATGAACCGAGCCATATCTGGTCGTATAACATACAGCCCATTGCAACTACTTCTAATGACTGTTCTACTGGGTCATCACTTACTCTTGTTGTTTGCACTACATCTGCCAATACCCCAAATGGAATACCTCCTGGCTCGTTTGCTCCTCTTGACCTTCTTGCTGGAAGTGCAGTACCCATTCCAATAACATCAGCGTGTTTTGCAGCATATGAGAAATCAGCAATTGCAGCTTCTCCTGCACAGAGTTTGTATGCTGTAATGAATGACATTCCAATCTGCATAGCAGACCATCTTGCTATGGTACCTCCATCACATACCCTACCTACTAATGTAGGAACTCTTGATACCTGATAGGTTCTTTTACCAATAGCAGCTTTTAACTGTTCTGCTTGTTCTTCTGGGAACAATTTGTTAATGTCAATTAATACTCTTTTGTCGAGCTCATCTGCTAATTCATCATCCCCAGTGAATATCTTAGCGTAGGAATCCCATGCTAATGCAGGGTCTACCTCAACCATGTGTTCCTGAACAACAGCACCACCAGGTAATGCGTGGTTTATTGTTTCCATATATTCATTTATTGTTTCTGGTGTAACCTCTACACCAAGCCTTTTTTCAAGAACAGCGTGTCCTGTATCCATACCAACAATAACTGTTCTTCTGATATCATCCCACATTTGCTGGATAGCAGCATTGTTCATGAAGTGTAAGTCATCTCCTTCTACAATGGCATCAGTATTTGAGATTTTGTAAGGCATTAATTTTCTCTGTCCTAATGGAACTCCAATATCTGGGTTATATCCAGGAATACCTCCTCTTTTCTCAGATAATTCTTTCGCATGTTCAACAAACTCAGTTTTTCTTTTAGACTGTCTCCATCCACCAAAGGTGTAGAATTTTGTATATTTTTCTTTTGGATCTTCTTCAAATTTTTCTTTCAATGCTTTTAAGAACAATTTCTTTTCAGCTTCCATAAATATTCACCTCAAAAGTTTATAGAGGTAATAATAATTAATAAGTTAATTAAATAAATTAATTAAGAAAGTTATATTTAATTATTTAGTTATTTTAATTACAATCCTTCAAATATTTTCTCAGAAGGCATATATCCTCCTAATGTCCTTGCTCTATGGATTCTTTTAACTACTGCAATAACTTCTTCGTCATCTCTCATCGGAGTTCCATCTTTTCTATATATTGTTGTAATTTCTGCTAACTTTTCAGCAGGTAATGGTTCTCCAACATCAACAGGCTCATCCAATGGTCTTCCAACCTGGTCTTTTACATACAAAACATGACCTGTCTTTTCATCATATACATATCTTTGAAGAGCATCAAACATTAATCCATTCTCATCCAATCTTAATGAGTGCCCATGCACAGTAGCTCCTCTCATACCACAGGTTGCAGGGTCAAAGAATGCTGTATCAATACAGAAATTCTTTGAAACTTCTTCAAGGTTACTTTCTCTCATTTCAATAACCTGTCTTCCTGAAAGTGTTCCAGTATCTACTCCTCTGAATCTCCACATGTAAGTTCTTGCTCTGTCATAAGGTTGAGCAGGTGCATTATACATGGAATCTGCAAACTGTATATACCTGATTCTATGTCCTTCCTTAGCTCCTGTAATAGGTTCAACTAAGTCTCTTACATAATCTTCTGGCAAGTCCATTTCTTCCAATGGAGGGTGAACTGTTTTATAATCTTCACCAGGTTGCCTGTGTCCCATGACTTTTACAACTTCATCATCTGGAATTTCTCTTAATTTTTCCAATTCAATTTCTGGGTTCATGTGATTTCTTCTGTTCTGTGCAATTTTTGTTGCACCAGGGTAATATTGAGGCTTGTATGCCATAAAATCACCTCTTAAATTAAATGCTTCTTAATTTTTTCAATTACTTCATCAATTTTTGATTGTGGAGCTGATTCACCCCTAACAACCCCTGTAATAATATCTACAATCATGCCTCCTGTTTTAGGTTCAATAGGCATAACCTCTTTGGTTTTAACACCCACTTTGGCAAAATCTTCCATATCCACAGGCGTTTGGCAGACTACTATCGTAGGTATATGCACATACCTTAAAAATAATCTTGCCTTATATACGATATGGCTCTTAACATTCCCAAAGTGAATAACGCAAAGTTTATGCCTATTTACCTGCTCGGCTTCTTTTGGTTTTAACCCAAATGTTGAACCGAGGCTCCCATGAGGGGCATCATGAGGAATACCAGTACCTGCATCCAATACAAGAACACTTGTTTGGATTCCTGCTTCCCTTATTCCATAGGTAATTTCACAAACTGGTTTTGTAATATGCCTCCTTCCAGGAGACATAGCTACAACTACAACATCATTTTTCAAACCTTCTGCGAAGGTTCCTCTTTGAGCTAATCCACCACCTTCGCCCAATCCCATTACGGACCTGCAATCCACAATTTGTTCTCTTCTACCTACTGGCATATAATCACTTTAAATTTCTTTTTACTTTTCTTTTTCATCCTTTTCTGTTTTATTGTCTTCTTCATCTTTTGGAATAATTTTCACTGCGGATTCATATTTACTCCTTGGGTCGGTCAAACCTATCATATTTTTGTCCATCATATTTACCAGCTTCTCACCGTATTTTATATAATCTGTTACGGTTGCTTTATCCCTAGTAAATTTGCCGACCGATATATTGTATCCATACGGAAACAGTGATTTACAGATTTCTTCAATTTTATCTACTTCACTGTCATCCTTTAATGTTATCCAAAATCTTCCTGCCATTACTGTGAGCTCAACAGGAACTCCATGAACATTAATTTCCTTTCTCTCAGGATGATTTACGGGAGTTCCTTTTGCAGGACCGTAATATACGGTTTTTGGCAAAGGTTCGCCGTGGATTATAATTCTTTCCACAGTATCTAATGAATAAGCTTTATTAAGGAATTTTTCGGTAGTTTTAGCTTTTAAATACCTATGGGGGAAGACTTCTATTTCTATCATTTTATTACCTATTTAGTTTAGTTAATTGGCATGATTGATAAATTATTATTAATTATTATAATCAATATATTGAGTATCATTAAGCATAAAAGTTATTAACTTATAATTTATTATAATTTATCTTTTATTTCAATAGCACCTTCAATTACATGCTTCAAAGGTTCTCTAAATTCATCAATAGCACTGTATACTGCACCAACTAATGCTGATGTTTTTTCAGGTGAAAACATCTGAGTTCCTGCATCTACACATAATGCGGCACATACTGGTGGAATAGCAAATCCTTTGGAGTGTCTTGTAACGATGTGGTTTCCTGTGAATATACCTGGACCACCACCACCATAGATGGAGTGTGAGAAGAAACTGAATCCTACCGCAGTACCTTCTGCTCTACCGAAATCAACACCTGGCAAACCAGTTTCATATTCTATTATATCGTTGTAGTATAAGATTGTTGAAGCAACATTTTGAGCAGCTCTTGCTGCACCACAATTTACAATAGCTGCTGCTGCTAAACCTGCTGCTGCATAAGCATTCCACTTAGCAACATCTACTGGTTTATACATTGTAAATCCTGAATCTAGTGTTTTATCTTCTACAATTACATTATCTTCAAGAGCTCTTTCAACTAATGAAGCAACAACTGTACCAACTGTACCTTTACCGTTTGCTTTTACAAGGTCAATTACTATGTTATCTGCATTTAAACCTTGGTATCCAAGACCTAACAAGTGCATTCTTTCAAATTCACCTATTGCATCTCCCATTTCAAACATTGCTGTTTGTTCCATGATTGATGCAAATGCAATAGCGTTCATGATGTTTTTCTTTGTTGTGGCTACATAGTGGTTTACCATAATGTTTCTCAATGCGTAGCCTAAACCTTCCATGTTTGAAGGAGCTCCTAATAATGAAGCAATGTTTCCTCCCATATAATCCATAACTTGTGGGTATCTTCCGATAATTGCGGCATGCACTGTTGAACCTTCAAACATATCTATGTCAAATGTTTTAATAATAGCTTCTTTCAAAGCCATTGCTGTGTTTAACATAGATACTGAATATTCTGCTGCTACCTCTAATCTTCTGGATGGCAACTGAACAACTGCCTGTTTTCCACCGTTAATTGTTCTAATATTTGTATCATCATCTGGTGAAATTCTTAATGTTTTTTCAACTTCTTCCATAATAGCGTCAGCATTTTCTACTATTGGCAAATCCAAGGTTCTTCCTGGAATTTTGCAACCTTTGCCTCCGAGAGCTCCGGTTTTTAAACTGTTTTCTATACCTGCTAAATTAACTGCTACTGTTCTCTTAACATCGGATACTATCTTCTTTACAACTGGGTTGTACAATGGGCTTATAGCCTCCAACGGTACATTTTCTGCTGCAAGATTACCTTTCGCATCATACAAATTTATCTTATCTTCATACTTTACCATAGGAACCACTCCTATTATTTGATATATGCACTACATCCTATATTTTTATTTATATATTCCTTTTTCCATTGAATTCAAATCGAAAACTATATATAGGAGATATTTTTTAAAGGAATATTATAAAAAATTTATTCATATATTTAAATTTATTATTTTAATTTAATTTTATTTATTTTTAATTATTCTTTACAATATATGGTTTTTTGAGAGTTTTAGCAAAATTTTATATTTATTTTATTATATTTATAATTATATTATTTTTTATATTATATTATTTTATTTTTATTCATAAAACTATGAGATACTAAGGATACTAAAATAACCAAAATAAAACATTAGAGGATATTTATGAATTTCAATATTAATAATGATTTAGATGTTAATTCCAATCTTGATATATTTAGCATGGGTTTTGATGATTCAAAACATGACAATGATATCTTAAAATCTCAATCTCAACTTTTGGTTGATTTAAAAGGAGAGCCTGGTAAAAATTGCGGAGGATTTTGCAAATTTTGCTACTTTAAAAAAGTGGATAATTCCAATCCAACACCATTCGGGTGTAAAAACTGCACATTTAATATAGGTTGTGATTACTGCACCTATTCTGTAAGGGAAATTAATGGAGATTTTATACCATTACCTCTTGCTATCCAGCAAATTCAAAATGCATTATTTTTCCAAAAATACGATAAGGTAAATATTACAAGTGGTGGGGATGTTAGTTTTTATCCCAATTTAGAGGAGCTCTGTAAATATATAGGTAATATGGGCTTAAAGATTCATCTTGGATATACCTCTGGAAAAGGTTTTAATTCTATTGAAACTGCCAAAAATCTTGTTGATTATGGGGTCGATGAAGTTACATTTTCAGTATTTTCTACAAATCCGAAACTTAGAAAAGAGTGGTTATATGATAAAAACGCAGAAGAATCATTAAAATGTTTAAAATACTTCTGTGAAAACTGCGATGTCCATTGTGCCATTATATTAGTTCCTGGAATAAATGACGGTGAAGAGCTTAGAAAAACCATTAATGATTTGATAGAGTGGGGAGCTCATGCAGTAATATTAATGAGGTTTGCAAATAAAACCGAGCAAGGACTTATTCTTGAAAATGCCCCAATAGTAGAAGGAATTGAAACTCACAATATTGAAGAATTTAAAGAAATTGTAAAGAAAACTTTTGAGGAATTTGGAGATAAAATAAGAATTACAGGCACACCGCTTTATGACCCTTTGACAAATGCACCATTTGCTCTATCTTATGAAGAGAGATTACTGAAAAAATTAAGAAATAAAATAAAATCGGAAGCTACCATAATTACAGGAAATATATCTTATCCATTTTTAAAAAATATATTTAAAGATACTCCAATTAATGTAGTTAAGGTTAATAAAGATATTTCAGATTTAATTACTGCAAAAGATTTAAAAACTGTTGATTTAAATGAACTAAAAGATACGGTATTTATACCCCCAATGGCCTTTGTTCATGACAGAATTGCAGAAGAAATATTGAATAGGGATGGAAAAGATAGGATGATTTTAAGGGGCATTGATAAACTATCGGTGGATGGAGAAGTAAGTGGAATATTGACAAAAGAAGAGGTTTTAGAATTCGAAAAAAATGCTTTTGAAGAACTAATTGAAAAGATAAATTTCTTTGGAAAACCTATTTAATCCTATTTTGATTTATTTTTTATATTTTATATAACATTTTTTCTATATTTTTTATTTTAAAAAAATTAATTTTAATATATACATATATAAATTAATAGACCTATAAAAAATGCCGAGGGGGGGACTCGAACCCCCGACCTCTCGGTTTCCCAGGACCCAAGGAGAGTATTTGCTCCTTGGGAATATCCGTATGAGCCGAGCGCTATAACCAGCCTAAGCCACCTCGGCACTGTTAATTCTGTAATATTATTAAATGCATCACTAAATAATAGTATCTCATATATATACTTTTCGCCGAAAGATTTATATAGCATTATGTAAAACTACACTATGCGTTTTTAAACTATAAATTAATAGTATATAGCGGGGGTTGCCAAGTCTGGCCAAAGGCGCTAGGTTGAGGGCCTAGTCCCGTAGGGGTTCGAGGGTTCAAATCCCTTCCCCCGCACTAATTTTATTTTGATAATTATCAGGCTCCAAAACTCACTTCGTTCGTTTTAGACTTTCGGTAGCATCCTTTTCGAGCGATAGCGAGAAATCAGAAAAAAACCCTACGGATTTTTTTACTGCCTAAGGCATCGTATAATTCACGAAGTGAATTTTGAGATTTTTAAAGGATGCGTTTAAATCCATTCCCCCGCACTATTTTTTTAATTATAAATCCATTAATTTATATATATTATTTTCAAGTCTCGACCGAAGCAAAACAAGGTTATTTTGTAGCATTTTTTTAAAGGATGAATTGAATTTTAAGATTTTTATTATTTTTAATTAAAATATTATATAAATAATAATTCTCTAAATATAATACAATAATAATAATGGAGAATTGATATGAAAAAAATAATAATATGTGTAAGTGGTGCAAGCGGAGCTCACTATGCTAAAAGACTTCTTGAAGTTTTAAAGGATAATGAAAATGTAAAAACCTGTTTAATAATTTCCAATTCGGCAAAGAAAATAATACAGCATGAGCTAAATATTACAGTCGATGATTTTATAAAATTATCGGATGAATACTATGAAAATAACAATTTCTTTTCACCTGTTGCATCAGGTTCAAATATATTTGATGCTGCTGTTGTAGTTCCATGTTCCATGAAAACCTTATCATCAATAGCAAATGGATACACTAGCAATTTGATATGTAGGGTTTGCGATATAGCCTTAAAAGAGCAGAGAAAATTAATAATAATGCCAAGAGAAATGCCTTTTAATGCCATACATCTTGAAAACATGCTAAAACTCTCAAAATTGGGGGTTTTAATAATGCCTCCAATTCCAGGATTTTACAATGAACCAAAAACAATAGATGATATTATTGATTTTGTAGTTGGAAGAATATTGGATAATTTAGGAATAAAAAACAATTTATTTAAAAGATGGAAAGGATAATTAAAAATATTAAAATATTAAAATGTTAACTTATGATATTAGAACTTTATGGTATTAGGTGGAATTATGCTTGATAAATTGGGACAAAATATTAGTAGTGCATTAAATAAAATAAAAAATGCTACATTTGTGGATAAAAAACTCATAAAAGAGGTAATTAAAGACATTCAAAAGGCACTAATCCAGGCTGATGTAAATGTAAAACTCGTATTTAAAATGAGCAAAGAAATAGAAAAGCGGGCAATAAATGAGGATATACCAAAGGGGCTTTCGAAAAAAGAACATATTATTAAAATTGTCTATGAGGAGCTCGTAAAATTACTTGGTGAAGAAGGGCAAAAATTGGAGTTAAATCCAAAAAAACAAAATATCATATTACTCGTGGGTATTCAAGGTAGTGGTAAAACTACAAGTGCTGCAAAACTGGCAAGATATATTCAAAAAAGAGGTTTAAAACCTGGATTAATAGCAGCGGACATATACAGACCTGCGGCATACCAGCAGTTAAAACAGCTTGCAGAGAAGATACATGTTCCATTATATGGTGATGAAACTAAAACAAAAACTCCAATGGAAATTGCAAAAGAAGGTATTAAAAACCTTAAAAAGATGGATGTTTTAATAATAGATACCGCAGGAAGGCATAAGGAAGAAACTGGACTTTTGGAGGAAATGAAACAAATAAAAGATGTTGTAAATCCTGACGAAATTATACTTGTAATTGATGGAACACTTGGACAGCAGGCAAAAAATCAGGCTAAGGCATTTAAAGATGCCGTAGGCGAAATAGGGAGCATACTTGTTACAAAATTGGATGGTTCTGCAAAGGGTGGAGGAGCTCTAAGTGCTGTGGCTGAGATAAATGCACCTATAAAATTTATAGGTACCGGTGAGAATGTAGATGATTTGGAGCCATTTGACCCAAATAAATTTATTTCAAGACTTTTAGGAATGGGGGATTTAGAAGCTCTTCTTGAAAAAACTGAGGATTTAATAGATGAAGATACGGAGGAAAGTATAGACGCTATATTAAAAGGAAAATTCACACTTAATGAATTATACTCTCAGTTGGAGGCTATATCTAAAATGGGACCTATGAAACAAATAATGAGTATGATTCCAGGATTTGGAGGGGCTATTCCAAAAGATGCTGCAAATCTTACAGAACAGAAATTAAAAAAATATAAGATTATAATGGATTCTATGACTAAGGAAGAGAAAGAAAATCCTGAAATAATTAAAACTTCAAGAATGAAAAGAATATCAAGAGGTGCAGGAGTTAAACAGGAAGAGATAAAGGAGCTCCTAAAATATTACGCCACAACCAAAAATGCATTCCAAAATTTAAAACGAGGAAAAATGCTTAAAATGGGAGGTCCGATGGGCAAAATAATGAGGCAGTTAATGTTTAAAGAATAAAATAACAGATAAAAGGGGAATATTATGAAAACATTGATTATTTGCAAATCCATACACCATGGAAACACCAAAAAAATAGCTAATGCCATGGCAGAAATATTAAATGCTGAGGTTATTGCCCCTGAAAATGTAAATTTGGAAGATATTGGAAAATACGATTTGATTGGATTTGGCTCTGGAATATACTTCGGAAAACATAATAAAGAACTCTTAAAACTCGCGGATAGCCTTCCATGTGGGCATAAACCCGTATTTATTTTTTCAACAAGTGGCTTTTGGTTGAATAAATTTCATAAGCCCCTTGTGGATAGATTAAAATCCAAGGGATATGACATATTGGGGGAATTTAACTGCAAAGGATTTCATAACTGGACGATATTTAAATTAATAGGGGGTATAAATAAAGGACATCCAAATAAAAAGGATATTGAAAATGCAAAAAAGTTTGCCGAAGATTTAAAAAATAATATTTAATTTTTTAATTATTAATTTATTCTTTTAATCCTGTTATTCTTATTCCTGAACCTTTTAATTTATATTTTATATTTAATCCAATTAATAACGGTGTAATTTGTTCTATGTATTTTGATAATTCCAATTTCCCGCAGTCTATGGCTCTAACTCCATCTATTTCCTCCGCAAGAGACTTTATGATATTTTTTGATTCAACATCATCTCCACATACAAGTATATCGCAGTCCACTGGATTACCTACGTCTTCGAGCTCCTTACAACATACATTTTGAAATGCACTTACTACCTTTGAATCCTTTAAATAATCTTGAACCATTTCAGCCACCGAGCCCTGTGGTGGTAAAACTACCCTTGTTGCCTTGTCTCCTATTGCAGTTGCCAGTGGAACTCCAATGGATACAACTATTTTACCTTTTAGTTCTTCTTTTAAGTCTTTTAATGTTGATAATATGTGTTGATATGGCAATGATAATATAACAATATCCCCCTCTTTTGAAGCTTCTTTATTATCCAAACCTATTATATTTTTGTAGGTTAATCCCTTTGAAGATAATATCTCCTTTGCTTTATTTGAAGCCTCTTCTGCCTTTTCCTTCTTTCTTGAACCTATTATAACATCATGATTCTTAGCAAATCTAAGTGCCAAACCAAAACCTTGGTCTCCTGTTCCTCCTAAAATTGCTATTTTCATTTTATCACCAAATGGGTTATACCCATATTAATTATAATCTTATAGATTATTATTATTTTATAGATTAAGATATATAGTTTATGATATAATTTATAAAGTATAATTATATGTTATTGAGTTATTAATTATTTTATATTTTTATATTCAATATGCCTTTTTTATCCAATTCTATATTAAATATTAATTCCTTAACAATCTCTCTACTTTTAACTGCATCTCTTATATTTTTAGATTCAAATGATATAACGCCTTCATAGTCTATATTCTTTAATTCCCCAAATACGCTGAAAAAATCAATATTCCCCTCTCCAACAGCCAAATGTTCATCGTCATTTCCACTATTATCATGGCAATGGACATGAACAATACCCTGTCCTATTTTATTCAATTCTTTAACATATTTACTTGGATTTCCGCAGGCAGTATTTGCATGACCAATATCAAAGGTGATGCCTAAATATTTAGAGTCTATATCCTTTATAATCTCTTTCAAACTCTCAGGAGTTATGCCTAAAACCCCCATATAATTTGGCATATTTTCCAAACCAATCATAACTTCATAATCTTCCGCTACTTCAACTATATCATTTAATGTTGAAAAATTGTTATCCAGGAGCTCCTCCACATAGCTTGACCACAAAGGTGGAATATATCCAGGATGCACTGTCACAACATTTGCGTCAAGTTCAAATGCCCCCTCAATTGCTTCTATTATACAGTCAGTAGTTAATTGTCTCACTTTGGCGTTCATTGAGGCAGGATTTAAATCTGAGAATGGAGCATGAACAACAATTTCTACCTCATACCTGTTTTTTAACTCCATAAGATATTTTATATTTTTTGGGGTTAATTGATGACTTCCCTCACATACGATTTCCCAACAATCAAATTTATTTTCAGCAACCTTTTCTATGGATGATTGCAAGGTTTCAGGTAAAAATACAAGAGAAGATACTCCGAATTTCATAATATCACCACATTAAATAAAATATATATTAAATAAAATAAATAATAATCTATAAAATAAGATATAAATAAGATAATTATAAGGCATAATATAATTATAATTTAGTTAGTATAAAAATATTAAAAAATTATTTTATTCATACTCCTTATATATGCCTTTGAATATTACGGCATTTTCAGGAGAAACATATTTAGGATACGAAATTTTCTTTTTTAATTTACCTTCTGCAATAGCCTCGAAGAGCTCATCTACATTTTTATAGTTTCTCTCAACATAGGCACATACATTGCAATCCTTAACAAAATATTTGTCATTCTTTTTTATAAAATTATCTACGCCTTTTTTATTGAATACGGGAGGACCTATTTTAAGCTTAATATTTGGCAGTTCCCATACTAAAAATTCCCACGAAAGATAACACATATCATCATCTGCATAATTTCCACATCTTAAAAATTCAAAATCATTTTCAATTAAAATTTTATTGATACTTTTTTGTAGTTTTTCCATTTGAGGATATATTACATCATCAACAATATCTTTGTTTCTTCTAATACCCAATGTAAATAGCATTCCTTTTTTTCTATTGCCAAGTTTTTCATTTAAATTTTTATGATAATCATAAAAAAAGTCTTTTGAAGGATTTTTTAAAAACTGATATGAATAAAATATAAATTTGCAAAAATTCTCTTTACTCAGGGCTGCGGCTACATTTCTATTTAAATCCACAGGGTCATAAACTACAAGCGGGTCTTTGAAATCGGCAAATTTGTAATCTTTATTTAATTTATAAATATTGTATATTTCATTTAATATTATTTTCTTTCCAAGTTTCCATTTCTGAGCTCCGATTAATGTGTTTATAAATCCACCGTAATGTATTATTAGGAGCTCACATAGATATCCAGAAAATCCCTTAGTTTTTAAATCAGAGCCGTAAATACCAATACCTTTTAAGAATTTTTTTAAAAGTCTAACCTCATTATTTAATGTGTTTGATTTCAGCATTTTCTTTAAAAACTCGTTATGTAGGGGCGTTCTATCCACAGCAGA
The DNA here is from genome assembly GCF_000179575.2 of Methanothermococcus okinawensis IH1. Classification (NCBI taxonomy): domain Archaea; kingdom Methanobacteriati; phylum Methanobacteriota; class Methanococci; order Methanococcales; family Methanococcaceae; genus Methanothermococcus; species Methanothermococcus okinawensis. The sequence continues at coordinate 986,854 of NC_015636.1, forward strand.
CACTATATTTTCCCCCCAATTCAGTTTATAACAGGGCACTATATCTATGTCATACCTTCCAATCTTTGCTGATATATATGGATGTTCTGCATACTCTATCCAATATTTACCGTTTAATTTTTCTATTACCTTTTTACCTATTTTTAAAACAGTCTCTTTTAATACTTCTTTATCTACACCTTTTTTGAATCTTATGAAAATATCTATGTCGTAATCATTTTTTAAATTGGTATTTCGAGCAGTAGAGCCTACTTGAACTATATCCACAATTAAATGCCTTAATTTTTCATTGTTTAATTCATCATATAATTCATTTATTATTTTTTTAGAGAATTCCTTTATTTTCGTTTCTTCTTCTTTACTAGGAGATATATCATTTAATAATCCATCCAATACTTCTTTAACATCCTCCAATTCAAAATTTTCCTTATCCATAGTGAATCCCTCGATATTGATATAAAAAATAAAAATAATAAATAAGAAAGTAAAAGAATAAAAGAATAAAAAGCTATCAATAATATACTATAAAAAGATAAAATTTAGATGGCACTTTCCATATCATCTGATTCTTTATTTTCCAATACCTTTAAATGCTCGATATATCTTTTCATGTTTTCAGATTTTGGATTTATGTATTTAAATGCATTTTCCAATAATTTCATAGATAAATTTTTTGAAATTGCATCATCCTCATGAGAGAGATAATTGGCAATACATGCAGATAATAAAAAAATAGCAGCTCTCTGTTCAGTCTTTAATTTATGGATATGGTGAGGTCTAACATCCAATTCTTCATAAATCTTTATATATTCACAGGAATATTCACTTGGGACGAGCTCCCTATATACATGAACAAAGAATTGGTGGAGCTCCATAAGTTGCTCTTTATGCATTTTATCACTTCGATATAAAACATGAAAAAAATAATAAAATAATAATTATAGTTAAAAAATGAAAATTTTCACATGTTTAAGTATAATAAGATAAATTTTCACATGTTTAAGTATAATAAGATAAATTTTCACATGTTTAAGTATAATAAGATAAATTAAATATTATAAATGAAATCTTTTTATAATCATCCATGTTTAATATGTTGATGTATTATATATCTTTATATATATAATTTAGTGTTAAATATATTTCTATTCTATTTTATAAAAATTTAAAAATAAAAAAATCAAAATTATTTCTATTTTATTATTTTTTTATTTTTATCTTTTATTATATATTTTTAAGGATAACTACTATTATACAGTAGCAATAAAGGAGGTCATTTAATGAATACTACAAACATATTAAAAAAATATCCGTTATGTCATCGATGTTTTGGAAGACTCTATGCAAAATTACTCCATACATCAAACTATGAACGAGGGAAATCGCTAAAAATTGCAAAAGCTATTGAATTGGAATCAAAACTACGAATACTAATGGAAAATTATAACAATAAATTAAATAATAAAAAAGAAGAAAATAACGAAGAATTAAAAGAATTAGAAAATAATGGGATAAAAGGACTAAAATCAGAGATATCCGAAATAAAAGAACAGTTAAAATATCTCTATAAAAGTGGATTAACTGAAATAAAATTAATGGATATATTAGAAGAAGAAATAAGCGAAGAAATAGATGAAAAAAAGGAAGAAAATGTAGAACCATGCCCTTGGTGTAAAAATATTTTTGATAAGGAAAATTTAGAAATCATTTCAGAAAAGGTAATGAGTTTATTAAATGATTATGAATATGAAAAATTTTTAGTGGGAACTATGCTCCCAAAGAGCATAAAACAACTTGAAAAAGAACTTGAAACACCTTATATGGAAAGTATAAGACAGGAATTCAACAGAATTATGGGTAAGATATTGGTTGAAAAAACTGGAAAAATCGTTGATAAAATCAGTCCCGATATCGTTGTTATGATAAATCCATACAATAAAAAAATAAAATTGCAAGTAAATCCAATATTTATAAAAGGACGATATAAAAAGCTTGAAAGGGGAATTCCACAAACACATTGGCCTTGTAGGAATTGTAAGGGAAAAGGATGCGAAAAATGTAATTACACTGGAAAACAGTATCCAACCTCTGTGGAGGAGATAATAGCAGAACCTTTTATGAAGGTATTTAAAGGAGCAGATGAAGCGTTTCACGGTGCTGGTAGGGAAGATATTGATGTTAGGATGCTTGGAAATGGAAGACCTTTTGTTCTTCAAATAAAAGAACCAAAAATAAGAAAGGCAGATTTAGAAAAACTCAAAGAAGAAGTAAATAAAAGTGGAAAGGTTGAAATTCTTGATTTAGATTACGGCGTTAGAAAAGATGTTGTTTTCTTCAAAAATGAGCCCCATAAAAAAACCTATCTCGCTGTTGTAGAATGCGAAGAAGAAATAAGTGATGATGAAATTTCAGAGCTCGTGAATAAACTTGAAAATTTAACCATAAATCAAAGAACCCCTATAAGGGTATCTCACAGAAGAGCAGACTTGGTAAGGGTTCGTAAAGTATATAAAGCAGATGCTAAAAGGATAGATGCCAAAACCTTCGAGCTCACATTATACTGTGATGGTGGATTATATATAAAGGAGCTCATAAGTGGAGACGAAGGAAGAACATCTCCATCGGTTTCAGAGTTATTAAATAAAAAATGCATCTGCAAAATGCTCGATGTGTTAAATGTTCATGATATAGAAAATGAAGAAAATTAAGTTTTTATTATGAATATAATTAAATTTATGAATAAATATAGAATAAAATAATAACTTTTAAAACAATAACTTTTTATAGTTAAAATAAATATTATAGTGAAATTATTTATAAGATAGTATATAGTTATTATATAAAATATATTTATATATAAAACGATATATGTTAATAACATTATATTTATATATCGTAAATGGTTTATACTGAAACACATTAAACATAAAATATAGGAGGAATGATTATGGCACAAAAAAGTGAAGGATTTAGAAGTAAAACAAGATACAAACTTAAAAAACACCCAAGAGAAAAAGGATTGTTTCCAATCACAAGAGCTCTGAAAGAATATAAAGAAGGAGAAATAGTTCATGTTATAATTGACCCATCAGTTCAAAAAGGCATGCCTCATCCAAAATTCCACGGAAAAACAGGAACTGTTGTTGGTCAAAGAGGAAATGCATTTATTGTTAAGGTAAAGGATGGAAATAAATATAAAGACATAATTGTTAGACCACAGCACCTTAGAGAATGTAAAGCATAATTATTTTAAATATAATTTTTATGATATTTATAATTATTAATTTTTAATTTATAAAAATCTTTTTTAAGATGGGTATTATTATGATTGGAAAAGAATTAATCTCTGAAAGGTATGTTACAATATCTCATGCCAAAGAGATAATGACGAATAAGGCAAATGTTAGCGAGTTATCTTATGAACACGGGTGTGCATTGGATTACTTAGAAAAATTTGCACAGTTGAGTGCAGAAGATGCAGAAAATCTCGTTAAAGAATTAATCAATCTTGGATTAGATGAAAAAACAGCAATTAAAATAGCTGATATACTTCCAGATGATGAGGAAGATTTAAAGTTAATATTCTATAAATCCGATATTCCAAAGAATTCGGAAGAAATATTGGATGTTGTAAGCCAATATAAATAAATAATAAAATAATAATATATAATTTAATAAAAACATAATAATTATATAATTTCTCTTTTTAGTTCCATTATTAAGATTGCTGTTAAAATTTTAAATCCATATTAAATAAAAATATATATAATTTTAATTTTAATAACATTTAATTTATAATTTATAATTTTAATTTACAGGGTGTATAGTATGAAAAAATATAAATCTAAAAAAAGAAAATTTGAGAATTATGCCTATGTCTTGGATTTCCTTGAATATGGTTATCCCGATGATAAAAGACCTCTTCATCAAAGAAAGCCTATTGCACAGGGTTTTGGTGAAAAACAGTTTGTTCTAATGGAATTGGTGTTAAAAGATGATAAAACTGTTGAAATAGGGGAAAGGGTGTATATTGGAAAAGGTAAGAGGGATAAGGTTGAATATATTTCAAGAATGTTAAAATATGAAGAACTAACACCCACTGCAAAAACAGAGTTATTTTATGTTATAAAAGAGGCAGTTAAAAGGAATGAAAAAAAATTTATCCAATTTATAAATGAATGCGGACCAATAACGAATAAAATGCACTCTCTTCAACTTCTTCCAGGTATCGGTAAAACTACTATGTGGAAAATAATCGAGGAAAGGGAAGCCAAACCTTTTGAAAGTTTTGAAGATGTTGAAAAAAGGGTTCATAGAAATTTATTAGACGCCATATCAAAAAGGATAGAGGAAGAATTAAAAGAACCTCAAAAATACTATTTATTTGTGCAGTGGAAAGAACATCAACAATAGAATAAATATTTTTATATTATATTTTATTTAATTTAGTTTTATTATTTTTAATTTTATTAATCTATTATAACTTTATAACTTTATAACTTTATTGTTAGCTTTATTTTTAAGGGATATTATGAAGATACTAATGCCTACAATATTTCACCCATATATAGGAGGAATTACATTTCATGTGGAAAACATAATAAAAGAATTGAATAAACTAAATAAACTAAATAATAGTGATTATGAATTCCATATTCTAAACTATAAATCAAAAATCAATAGTAATAATAGCAATAATAGAGATAATAACAGCTATAACTTCAATAGTTCCAATATTTGCATACATAATGTTCCCTACATCCCAAAAATTAGGGGGATAAGTTATGTTTATAACGGATATAACATTGGAAAGGAGCTCCTACATAATAAGGATATCGATATAATCCACAGTCATTATGCATTTCCTCAGGGGTTTTTAGGAGCTATTTTAAAAAATAAATACAATATTCCACATATATTGACACTTCATGGAAGCGATATATTGAGATTATCAAAAAATCCCCTAGGAAAACTATTTTTTAATTATGTCGTAAAAAACTGCGATAAAATTATCTGTGTAAGTGAATTTTTAAAATATCAACTTCCAAAAGCCTATCAAAATAAAACAGAAGTGATATATAATGGCGTGGATTTTGATTTATTTTATGATATCAATAGGGATGAAAATTATGGACTTTTTGTTGGTTCATTTGTTCCGCAGAAAGGTATCGATATTTTAATTGATGCTGTTAAAGATATCGACTTCAATTTTAAACTCATTGGGGATGGTATTTTATTTAATATCATTAAAACTAAAATTGATAGGGAAAATATATCAAACATCGAACTTCTTGGGAAAAAGAATCAGAAAGAAGTAGCAGAATATATTAAAAAATGCAGTTTTTTAGTGCTTCCATCCATTTCAGAAGGTCTTGGAATGGTATTGCTTGAAGCCATGGCATCGGGAAAAGCTGTTATTGGCACAAATGTTGGGGGAATTCCTGAACTAGTTAAAGACAATTTTAACGGTTTTTTAATTGAACCAAAAAATCCAAATGTATTAAGGGAAAAAATAAATATTCTAATTAATGATAAAGATTTAAGAAGAGAAATGGGAAAAAATGGGAAAAGATTTTCAAAAGGATTTTCATGGAAAGAATCTGCAAAAAGAGTAAATGAAATATATAATAATTTAGTAATTGAGTAATAATAAATATCTAATAAATAATAAATAATAAAAAAATATAATAAATAAAGAAATAAACTAAAAATAAAAATAAGAATTATAATAAACTAAAATAACTAAAAAATTAAAATTAAAAATTAAAATTAAAAGTTAATGATTAATATGATGATACCGATATTTGTTAATTTAGAGAAATTTAAAGTATGTATTTTTGGATTTGGAGATGTTGGGAAAAGGAGATTTAATAAACTATTAAATGCCAATCCTTATAAAATAACCATCTATTCAAAAGATATTGACCAAGAGGAAATCAATAAATATGAAAATAATTATAGAAATGTTGAATTTATAACATGCGATATAAACAATCTATCCAATGACGATTTAAAAAATATTATTCAAAAATACGATTTTATTATTTCTGCAATCGATGAAAAAAATAATAAAAGAATAGTTCATATTTCAAAAAAATTAAATAAATTTATCAGTTCCTCTACTTTTGAAAAGAATATAAATTTAATAATACCTGCCTACTGCAATGTGGATGATATATATTTTACAGTATATACGCAAGGAAAAAGCCCTTTAATAGCTAAAAATATAAGAAAACTTGTTGAAAACTACCTAAAAAATCATGAGTATGACATAGATGCCCAAAATAGTATAAGAGATTTTTTAAAAAATAATATTTCTTCGCAGAAGGATAGAAAAAGGATTCTTGAAAAGATATTTAAAAATAAAGATTTTAAAAGAGAATTTTTAGAATTGGTTGATAAATACAAATAAAATTGGTGTAATTATGTTGTTGTTCATGGCCGATTATAAAAAATATTCTATACCTGAGCTCGAAAGATTAAGGTTTAATGAAGAAGAATTTTACAAAAAATATGATAACTGTATCTTGCTCCAAACCTGTAATAGAATAGAAGCTTATTTTGACAAATCATATTGTGGGGGAGAATTGAATGGATTAAAGAATGATTTTAAAGATTTCAAGGTTTTAGAAGGTCATGATGCTATAATTCATCTTTTAAGAACAGCATCAGGACTTGAGTCAATGATTGTTGGTGAAGACCAAATTATCGGTCAAATAAAAAAGAGTCATTATAATGCAAAAAAACTTGGAAAAACCACAAAATATTTAGATACCATATTTTTAAAGGCTGTGCATGTAGGTCAGATGGTTAGGAGAAAAACAAAGATAAACAAAGGAGGGATATCCATAGGAAGTGCTGCTGTTGAGCTCGTTGAAAAAACTGTGGGTCTGGAAAACAAAAATATATTGGTTATAGGGGCGGGAGAAATAGGAACGCTTGTGGCAAAGGCACTGATTGAAAAGAATGTAAAGGCAATAGTAGTTGCAAATAGAACTTATGAAAGGGCAGAAAGGCTTGCAAATGAGTTAAAGGGCATGGCAGTTCATTTTGACAAACTTAACGAGGCTTTGAATTTTAGTGATATAATCATTTGTGCTACATCCTCTCCGCATTATATATTAAATAAATCCCATCTTGAAAATATTGTGGGAAAAAAGATAATTGTGGATATTGCAAATCCTCGTGATGTAGATGATAATGTGAGGGAGCTCCCAAATGTTGTGCTATATACCATCGACGATTTAAAATTAGTATCGGATGAAAATCTAAAAAAGAGAAAAAATGAGATACCTATTGTCGAAGCTATTATTGAAGATGAGTTCAGAGCTCTTTCAAAGCAACTTAAAAAACTTGATGTTGAAGATGTTATAAAGAATTATGATAATTATATTGAATGTATCAGAAAAAAAGAGCTTAAAAAAGCCCTAAAAATGGTGGATAATGGTAAAGAACCAGAAAAAGTTTTAGAAAAATTTTCAGAAGTTTTTGCAAAAAGAATAATCCATGATTTCGTTAAATTGGCATATAATGAAGATATTGAAAAAAATACTATTAAAAACATTGTAAATATATTATCAAAAAGAAATCAATAAATCTTTAAAAATAATATTAAAAATATAATATAAAAATAAAAAAAGTTAAAAAAATTAAAATATAAAAATAGCGTTTATATTTACTATTATGGTTATTTTAGCTGTTTTTCAGCTATATCTCCAAATATTGGGAATTTATACATTTCTCCTTTATATGCTTTATACATACCCAATATCCACAATATAAAACTTAATATATTTACCAACCATGCAAGAGCTCCGGATATATAACCCAATATATATGCCAATATACTTAAACTTAAAAATGTTATTAAGGATTGCATTGCATGGAACTTAACAAATTTACTGTCTTTTTCTATCAATAAAAATATAATGCCAGTTATCCAGCCAAGAACATAACATAACAAACCTTCAATATTTTCATCCAAACCCAATGAAGTTTTCATATTGCCCCTCCTAAAATAGTTTATATATTTACATATTTATTACTACATTTATATTATCAATTGCTAATATATATAATTTTTTGCATTATAAATAAATGCAAAAAATTATACGGGTAAAAAAATCGTTAAAGTAATAAAAATAAAAAATAATAATATTAAAATTAATAATAAATGCAGGATAATTATAGGGAAAAATTTAGATAGAGGTAAATTATGGATGTAGATGCTATAATTAAAAATTTAAACTTAAAATTTAGAAATATCGATGGAAATAAGTTATTAATTGCCATAGCCACAGATAAAGATAAAAATGTTTTAATGACGGCATTTATGAGTAAAGAATCTCTAAAAAAAACTTTTGAAACAGGGTATATGCATTATTACTCAACCAGTAGAAAAAAACTTTGGAAAAAAGGGGAAGAAAGTGGAAATGTGCAAAAAGTTAAAGAAATTTACAGAGATTGTGATGGAGATGCCTTATTATTTGTTGTGGAACAGACTGGATGGGCATGTCATGAAGGCTATTACTCATGTTTTCACTATAAATTAGATTTGGAGAATAACAGGATATATACAGTTGGAGATAAATTTGATTAAGTATAAAAATATTAAAAAATCTTAAAAGTATATAAATGATAAAAATAAATAAAAGTAAATAATTACTTTTTTAAAATCATAATATATAATTAATAATTAATATAATATTAACATATTTAATAAACAATATATATTATAGGATAGAGGAGGAGCTCATATGATAAACAATGACCACTACAAAGAATACATGAAAGGGACTACCACCATAGGCATGGTATGTAAAGACGGAGTAGTATTGGCCACCGATAAAAGAGCTACAATGGGTAACCTTATAGCAGACAAAGAAGCGAAAAAGTTATATAAGATAGATGACTACATAGCAATGACCATAGCAGGAAGTGTTGGAGATGCTCAATCTCTTGTTAGAATGATATCAGCAGAAACAAAAATATATAAGATGAGAACAGGAAACAATATGCCTCCACATTCCTGTGCAACATTATTGAGCAATATATTACATGGGAATAGACATTTTCCTTTTTTAACTCAGCTAATAATTGGCGGATATGACAACCTACACGGTCCAAAGTTATTTTCACTTGACCCTGTTGGAGGATTAAATGAAGAAACTTCATTTACATCCACAGGTTCTGGCTCACCAACAGCCCTTGGTGTTTTAGAGGCAGAGTATAAAAAGGATATGACAATAAATAAAGGAAAAGAGCTTGCAGTTAAAGCACTTATATCTGCCATGGAGAGAGATGCATATTCTGGAAATGGTATTTCTCTCGCAGTAATTGATGAAAACGGAGTAAAAATCTATTCAGACGAAGAAATAGAAAAAATGGTAGAAAAAATAAGAAAAAATAGGAGAAAGTAAAATAAAAAATAACAGATATAGTAAATTAAAAGAAATTAAAATAAAAAATTAAATAAAAAATAATAATAAAAGTATTAATTAAAAGTAATTAAAATAAATAAAAGCATTAAATTAATCATTTTTCTTATTTGAAATTAATAAAACCTTTTGGTTTTAACATCTAAAATAATATATTATTTTTTTATTATTTTATAAAAAGTTATGATTTTTAAAAATATGTTATTATAAAAGAAATAATATATGCAGTTATTTTAAATGATATTCAATTTTTCAACAATTTCAATAATTTATTAAGAATTTATATAATTTTAATAGGAGGGTCTATTTTGTCAGCAGAGGATATATTAAACGAGATAAAACAGTATGTAATAAAAAATTCGCCGGGGAATGCACTAATTACTGATGTGCAATTTGAAGGTCCTGAGGTAGTGATATACGCGAAAAATCCTGAGATATTTTCCAATTCTTTTGTTAAGGAGCTTGCAAGAATATTCAGAAAGAGGATAGCTATAAGGCCTGACCCATCTGTTTTAATGGAACCTGAGATTGCCAAGGATAAAATTTTAAAAATCGTTCCAGAAGATGCTGAAATAACCAACTGTATATTTGATGCAAATACGGGTGAGGTTATTATAGAGTCAAAGAAACCTGGACTGGTAATTGGAAAAGATGGAAGCACACTGGAAGAGATAAAAAAAGCTATAAAATGGGCACCCAAACCAGTAAGAACCCCCCCAATATCTTCTGAAACGATTAAAGCCATAAGAGCTACAATGTATAGGGAAAGAACTGATGTAAAAGAAATCCTGAGAAGAATAGGTAGAAGAATACATAGGGATGTTAAACTAAGAGAAGATTGCTGGATAAGGATGTCTTTTTTAGGCGGAGCTCGGGAAGTTGGAAGGACCTGCAATTATCTTCAAACACCAGAAAGTAGAATTTTAATAGATTGCGGAATTAATGTTGCTATTGATGGGGATAAGGCATTTCCACATTTTGATGCCCCTGAATTTTCAATAGAGGAAATCGATGCAGTGGTAATCACCCATGCCCATTTAGACCATTGCGGGTTTGTTCCAGGACTTTTTAGATACGGATATGATGGTCCTGTTTATTGTTCAAAACCTACAAGGGATTTAATGACTCTTTTACAAAAGGACTATTTGGATATTGCAGAAAAAGAAGGTAAAGTGATGCCATATTCTTCAAAAGATATTAAAAAATGTGTGAAACATACAATACCAATAGATTACGGGGTAACTACTGATATTGCACCAGCTATAAAATTAACAATGCACAATGCTGGGCATATATTAGGTTCTGCAATAGCTCACTGTCATATTGGAGATGGATTATATAATGTGGCATATACTGGGGATATAAAATTTGAAGCATCGAGGTTGTTAGAACCGGCTGTATGCCAATTTCCACGATTAGAAACCATTATAATAGAATCCACATACGGCGGATATGATGATGTGCTTCCAGATAGGGCAGAAACAGAAAAAGAGTTTTTAAATGTTGTTGCAGAAACCATAAAAAGAAAAGGTAAGGTAATAATTCCAGTGTTTGGTATAGGTAGAGCTCAGGAGCTCATGCTTGTTTTGGAGGAAGGATACAATCAAGGTATATTTAATGCCCCAGTTTATTTGGATGGTATGATTTGGGAGGCTACTGCAATTCATACGGCATATCCAGAATACCTCTCAAAGAACATAAGAAATAGGATTTTCCATGAGGGAGATAATCCATTTTTGTCTGAGGTATTTAGAAAGGTAAAAAACACAAACAACAGGAGAAATATTATCGATAGCAATGAACCCTGTATAATATTAACCACCTCAGGTATGCTTAGCGGAGGTCCAAGTGTAGAATACTTTAAATCCCTTGCAGAAGACGAAAAAAATGCCATAGTATTTGTAGGTTATCAGGCAGAGGGCACCCTTGGAAGAAAGATTCAAAGGGGATGGAAGGAAATCCCTATAATGAATAGAAATGGAAAATCTAAGGCTGTAAAGGTAAATTTAAGCGTTCATACATTGGAAGGATTCTCGGGACATAGCGACAGAAAACAGCTTATAAAATATTTGAGAAAACTTAAACCTATGCCCGAGAGAATATTAACCGTTCATGGTGAAGCTTCAAAATGTGTGGATTTGGCAAGCACAGCCTATAAATTATTTAAGAAAGAAACAAGAGCTCCTATGAATTTAGATGCTATTAGAATGAAGTGATAAAATAATATATAAAATAATATAAAATATTATAAAAAAATTATAATATTATAAAAATTTTTTAGATTATTTACTCCATTTAATTTATTTATATATTTTTTATTTATTATCTCTTTATTTTTTATCTTTAAGTTATTATTTACATATAGTTTATTTTAACATTAAGTTTTAAAAGTGAAATTATGGGAACTTCATTGATTGATGAGATTATAAAAAATGTGAAATCTCCATATCTAAATCGTAAAATTTTAACAAAAGTCAATAAAAATAAGGTTTTTTATACATCCCAGCAGGCTGATAAAAATATAAAGGTGGTATTGCCGTTTATCTTTAAAAGGGACGATTTAATAGATTTAAACAAAAGAGGATTGGAGGGAAGCACGGCAAGGATTATTGAATGCATTAAAGAGGAAATGAAAAAGAAAAAATTTTTAGAGTTGTCAGGAAATCTTGGAAAACGATATGCTGCATTGTATGAACCTATAACAGTAATAAATAGTGATTTAAATATAGGTTGCGATTTATGGAGGGCGGATAGCTATAATTTTATTGATAATGGTAATAATAATATTAGTAATAGTAATAACAATACTGCTGAAATTCATTTACTTTTAAGGATGATATTTAAAGACAAAGCTCCGAAAATAATGTCGAAAAGAATTGATGAACTATCTTATGAATTAAATGATTTTATCCAAAAAATACCCTATAAACTTCTTGAAAAAGAAAATATAAATACAATAAATCAAAAGGATTTAAGGGATAAATTAAAGGATTTAGGTATTGTATCATTTATAGGTGATAATTCAAAACCTGCGAGAAGTTATACAAAGGTGAGAAGACATTATAGAATTGCAGGACCAAAAAACGGCATAAATGTTCCATTTAAAACTCCTGAGGAATTGAATCCAATAGAGGTAGAGCTCTACGATGGTAATATTATTACAGGGCTTGGTATTAAAGAAAAGGAAATATTTATTATTACTGGAAGAAACGCTCAGGGAAAAACGACATTAATTGAGGCTATTGACAGCGGACAAGATGACCATTTAATAGGAGATGGGCGGGAATATATCATCACTACAAAAAACTTATCAAAGGCAACCACTGGAAGTATGCAAATGTATGGAAATGACATTAGCCTGTTTTTTGAAAAACTGCCAAAGGGAATAGCTGGCACCCCAAAGGATGTTCATGGAACAGCATCAGGCTCTATGACTATGGCATACCAAATTCAGAAAGCATTATCCACAGGTGTAGATTTAATATTAATCGATGAAGATAATTCTGCTGTAAATTTGCTTGTAAGCGGGTTATTATCCAATTGGTTTGAAGGAGTTAAACCACTTTCTGAAATTATAATGAACGAAAGGGAGAAATTAACAAGCGCTTTTATAATTATTACAAGTAGTTTAGATTTATTAACGGCATCTGGTGATAGAGGCATATATTTAGAAGAGCATGAGGCAAAATATTTAGACATGGATAAATTTAGGAAAGAACTAAGCAATTACTACTTAAAATTGAGTAATAAAGTTTATAATAAAAAATAATATAAAAAAGATATAAAAAATATAAAAAAGGAAGTATTAAATGATAAATAAAGATAAACATAGATAATAAATATTAAAAAATTAAATTAAAAAAATAATAAAGTAATAATAAATAAAGTGATAGAATAATGGAGTAATAAAAAATAAATGAGGATAACATGTTCAATACAGACGATATTTTAAAGATGGCTAATAAAGATTTTGAAAAGGCATGGCGGGAAACAAAGGAGCTCATACCAAACAAACATATCGATAGAAAGCACCCCAGAATAAAACCTGAATTTGGGAAATCTCATCCTGTAATTGATACGATAGAAAGATTAAGACAGGCATATTTGAGAATGGGATTTGAAGAATATATAAACCCTGTAATAGTGGATAAAAAGGAAATATATAAGCAATTTGGACCTGAGGCTATGGCTGTGCTTGATAGGTGTTTTTATTTAGCGGGACTTCCAAGACCTGATGTTGGATTGAGTGATGAGAAACTAAAAAAAATAGAAAAACTTGGAATAAAAATAGACAATGAAGAGAAAAAGGAAAATTTAAGAAGAATACTTCACCAATATAAAAAAGGAACCCTTGATGGTGACGATTTAGTATTTGAAATAGGAAATGCATTAAATACATCCAATGAAATGGGATTAAAAATATTGGAAGAGGTATTTCCTGAATTCAAGGAGCTCATCCCAGAACCATCAACCCTTACTCTAAGAAGCCACATGACATCTGGATGGTTTATTACAGTATCGGAGCTCATACATAAAAAACCATTACCATTTAAATTATTCTCAATAGATAGATGTTTTAGAAGGGAGCAGAAAGAGGATAAAAGCCATCTTATGACATATCACTCCGCATCGTGTGTAATAGCAGGTGAGGATGTTTCCATCGATGATGGGAAGGTTGTTGCAGAGGGACTTTTATCGCAGTTTGGATTTACAAAATTTCAATTTAGACCAGATGAGAAAAAAAGTAAATATTATACGCCAGAAACTCAAACTGAGGTTTATGCCTATCATCCAAAATTAAAGGAATGGTTGGAGGTTGCAACATTTGGGGTATATTCTCCTATTGCATTAAGTAAATATGGTATAAATGTGCCAGTTATGAATTTGGGGCTTGGTGTTGAAAGGCTCGCCATGATAACTTACAATTATGACGATGTAAGAAAAATGGTTTATCCACAGTTCTATGAATATATATTAAGCGATAGGGATATTGCATCCATGATTAATGTTGATAAAGTTCCTATAACCGACGAATTGTATAATTTAACATATAATTTAATAGATATTTGTATAAAAAACAGGGACAAAAAATCCCCATGTGAAATCAAAGTAGAAAAGAAAATAAGATTTTACAATGCAGAAAAAACCATAAAAATAACAGTATTTGAAAGGGAAGATAATAAAAAATTACTTGGACCTTCAATATTAAACGAAATCTATGTATATGATGGAAATATTCTTGGAGTTCCAGCATCTTTTGAAGGCGTTAAAGAGGAATATTTGGAACTTCTTAAAAATGCAAAGGAAAATGGTATTTCAACAGGTATAAGATATATTGACGCACTATGCTTTAAAATAACATCAAAAATAGAAGAGGCTCTTATCTCAAATACCAAAGAGTTAAAAATCAGAGCTCCGATTGTAAGAAGTTTAAGCGATGTAAATTTAAAAATAGATGAGTTGGCTTTAAAGCAGGTAATGGGAAACAATAAGGTCATAGATATACGAGGTCCCGTATTTTTAAATGTTAAATGTGAAATTGATTAAATTTATTTTATTTTTTAAATTATTTAAAACTATATTATTTTTTAATTATTGCTTATATTTTAATTTTGTTATTTATATTTTTTAATTTTATTATAAATACTATTATTATTCTAAATGGGAATTGATATGATATACAATTTTATTTCCATCTTCCTTAGCACCGATAATATCCAATTCCTCCATTTTTCTTAGATTGTATCTAACAGTTTCAACATTCATATCCAAATCTTTGGCTATTTTTCTTAAATGGGCATCATTATTTAACAGGTATTGGTATATCTCATTTTGAGTATCATTTAGATATAACAAAAGTAAATCATTTTTATCCATTCCCACCGGGTGGTATATTATTTTATTGCCTATCTTTTTACTTTTTATTAATTCTGCCTTCTCCAATATTCTTAAATGCCACGATAATGTTGATAATGGCGTATTTAGCTCTTCCGATAATTTTCTTAAATGACACCCGGGGTTATCTATTATATAATCATAAATTTCTTTTCTCTTTGTATTTAAAAGAACCTTATCTCTGCTATTTGTGTTTATCCTCAATATTACAAATACCGATGTGGATGCCATATGTAATAGAAAGTTTGCTAATTTCTTTTTTAAAGCTTCAAAAATGCTTACAATGGATAATAATGAGGCTAATATAAGCAAAATCATTGTTATAGGGGGAGTAAAAACCTTTTTAATCATGAAAATATATATAAAATTAGCCAAACTTAATTTGTCTGGTTTAAATCCCGCATATATTTTATTCCCTATCTTTATCGCAGCAGGTTCTCCATTTGAATATGTTGCAATAATTTCTCCCTTTTTAGGATAGGTGTAATAACCAATAACTTGGGTTTTGTTGAGTTTTAAAGGGTCTTTTACCCAATATATTGTAGTTGATGTATTGATTTTTTTAGAGCTTGGCAATGGGGCAAATATTATGGCATTGGTTGATGTATTAATATCTTTATGAGATATAATTAAATTTACTAGTTTGGAATTATTTGTAATTTTAAATTTAAGTTTTTTAATCAAAGGAATTTCTATATCTGCATTTATATAGGGTGGTGTTATAATATATTCCTTTTTTTCTCCTACATAGAATACAGGGCTGTTATTTACATAATCCAAATAAACTGTATTATTGTAAATATTAATATCTACGCCGTCAATAGTATGATGTGTGCAATTATTAAATGCATAGGTGCCACTAAGTAAATACATTGCAATTAGTATAGTAACTATTATGCCATAAAATTTTTTCATAATAATCCCCTAGGGATATAATAAAATCAGTGATTATTTAGAAAAATACCGACAGATATTAAAATTGAAGCCATTACTAAGCTTATAATTCCAAATGACATATTGGTATTAATACCACCCATAAATATCATTAAAGAAATCTCTAAAAATATTATTGAAATACCTATTGATAAAGAACCCAATAATGTATTTTTTCTTCTTTTCTTATATCTTTTTTCTAATTTTACGACAATATCCTCTTCTTTATCTTCGATACTTATCAATTCAGGGGAATTCTCATTATTCAATTCAATTTTATGTTTTTTATCATCTTCCATTTTTTCACCAATTGCCATGTTTTCCATCATTATAATGCACCTCCAAGCCTATATTAATTGCAATTTCATAGGATTTTTTACTTGACAAATATACAACAGTTCGAGTAGTATTTAATGCTGATATAATTGCCTTTGCATCATTTAGTGGTATATCCTTTAATTCATGCAAATCCCTAATATCCATTCGTTCTTCGTCACTAAATTTATATATTATAGGATTGTATAGATTTTTATAATTACAACCCTCAGGAACATATATATTTTTGAATTCTAAGTATATTAGCTCTGCCAATTCATCGGGCAATTCGCCACTAATGATTAAAGTTTTCCTTCGATTTAGGTATAGCAACGGCAATAATGCCAATATAATTGGCGATATAACACCATTAAGCACAACTGCGGATTTTATTTTTTTTGGTGAATTAGGATGTTTTATTACCACAGCAAATAGTTTTAATTCTTTTGGTTTAACTTCCTCGTGTTCTGTATTTTCAGAAGTTTCTTTATCTTTATTATTATTTTCTTTGGTTTTTGTATGCTGGTGGGATGGCGTATTTTTATTATTTGGAGGATTTATAGTGTTATGTGGATTATTTGAGGGAGTAGTAGTTATGTGATGTTTGGGAGGACTTGGTATGTAAGTAGTTTGGGGAGGACTTGGAGGATATGTATTATAGGGTATGTAAAAATCCAAACCTTTAACTTTGGCTATTCCAATGATATATTTATTATTAATATTAAATGCAGGCTTTATAGTAATATTTTCATAAGTATCATGCCATGCTTTAAAATTTATATAAAATACAGGAACTCCACCATTAGGTATATCTACATTAAATGTCCTAATGATACTTTGATTTGGTTTTAATATAGAGCTCTCATTTCCAAGATTAATTTTTGAGTTATTTACAACAGCCCAGTAGGTAATATTGGTATTTAATGTTATACTTTGGGTGTTATTTATATTATAAGTAGCAATCCATTTCGTTGTTCCGTTATTTAAAGGACGAGATGATTTTGTTATTGAAAATGGGATGGATTTTGAATATCTTACTTTAATCCTTGAAGGCACTTTGAAACTGATATTGCTATCATTGAAATGTAGTTTATCCGAATTTAAATATCGTTTTAATTTAATTAATTTATATGAGCTCGGAGGAATTTTAATACTAACATTTTTAATATCATAACCTTCTGGAAATGATACATTGATAGATATATTAAAATTATAATTGTTATATATTTTGTAATATATAGTCCATATATTGTTGTTTCTACTTGCCGATATATTTATTGATATATTTATTTTCTTAGGCGGGACATCAACCGTTATATTTTTTGGATATGGAATATAATTTGTTGCATTGTTGTAATATAAGTATATACTAAATGCATTTGGATTACTGTAATCGATATAAAGTTTGGAAATATTTATCGATTGAGTTTCATTTGGATAAAAAATTATATCCTCGTAGCTATATATTTTAGGAAAACCTTTTGGTAAGGAAATAAACATTAAAATTATTATTAGTAAAACTATTATAGAATTGTAATATTTCATAGATAACACCAAATAGGCAATACTCAGCACTACATATTATTATAATAAAATTAGATGGTATAATATATATAATTTATAGAACATTTATTGGACAATAAAAAAATAAAAATAGAATTTTAATTTCTTTAAAAAAATAGTTATTGTTTTAGTTATTTATTATTATTTTATTATTATATTACTTGGTGTCGCTTTTATTATTTTTTTCATATTCCTTATTATCGTCGTTTTTCCCCATTCTTCTAATCTCCAAGTAGATAAATATTATAATCAATACTACAAGGATTATTAACCAAAATATCACATAACCATAAGTTGGCAATTTTGGTAATGGCAATACTGAAAACTCCGCATTTACAATAAACAATGTATTTTTTGGAACTTTAAAGTTATTTCCCTCTGGTTTTAAGTATGTTAGGTGATAGGGTGAATCGAACTTTATATTTAAATTATCTATATCCATATCACAACCTATTGGCAAGGATACAGTTTTAAATAAAATTCCATTATCAACGATATCGGCATCATAAGTTAAATATACCGTTACATTGGAATGTTTATCAATTGGTTCCCATATTTCATAGCATATAGTTGTAAAATTAGCCCCATTGTTATTTTTCACATATAACTTCATAGGTGTTAATTTTCCGTTTCCAATTTTGTAGTATCCTTTTAAATGGCTTACATCAATAGATTTAACCTCTTTTGTAAAAGGAATTGGTACAATTAAAATTTTTTTAGGTCCCTGCTCCTGCAATCTCAACTCCCCAATACCTGGGACTAATGGGTAGGATACGAGGTTTTTTATTACAAAAGTATTTTTAATATTGGCCTGAGCTCCGTTATTAACATTTACATCCATAGTATAATTGGTAATTTTTTCAACATCGGCATAACTGTAAGACAGTGTAGATAGCAATAATAGTGAAAATACTAAACCTATTTTTTTCATACTCTCCCTCAGCCCTTAATTTATTTTAATTTTATTTATAAAATTTTACATATATATCATTATTATTGTAAAATTCCAAATATTATGGTGAAATAAAACTAACATTAATAATAATATTATAAAACATATTTAAATAATATTCTATAAATTTCTAATACAGCTAAATTTTAAATTATTACTACAAAATAAAATTAAAATAATTAAAAAAAAAGAAATAAAAAATTTATTATTTATTTAGTTATTTTTCCTTCTTCTTATTATACAACCTATACCAACTAAACCACTCAATAACATCAATAACGGTTCGTAGTTCTCTGCTATTGCACCACTAACAAGTGTTATCTTTGGAGAGGTTGTAGGAAGTAATGAATGCGTAGGGTCGATACCTACAATGAATGCATCTGATGGATAGAATGTACCAGTTCCGTTAAGTTTGTAGTGTATTACAACTGTTTCATTATTTTGCATCCCAGTTGAATCGTTATAACTTCCATCACCATCTGCTCCTCCATTAAGAGGATTCAATGCCCAATATATGCTCATGTTATATTTTGGGTTAGATACTGAATGATTTCCAGTGTTGTTTAACATGTATGATTCATTTACGGATATATTGCCAATAATTGAAAAGTTTTGAGGTATTAAATCATAGGCATATATATAAGGTGATTTTGCACTTCCAATGTTTTCTACTACAATGTATATATCGTAAGTTCCATCTTTATTTGGTATGATGTGTTTTGTTACCTTGATTAAATAACCTCCAACAATTTGCATATATTCGGTAATTATATATGTACTACCATACTTTGTGCTGTATTCATTTACTGATCTATTTAATATTGTAATATTATTATCTGCTACTTTAAATGTGCAGTTTGCCCAAACTACTGGGACATTACTAAATGTGAAGTTATATTTGGATGTATTCCAATGAGCTCCTGGTGCAAGTGATGTGGGCAATGGACTACCATAAGTATGATTTGAACCATTTATTAAATAAGTGGTATTGAATGGGTCCAATGTTGTTGGATTACTTCCATTTACAGCCCAAATATTGACATTTGTTAGATTGAATGAATATGATTTTGCTTTATTTTTAAATGTTGCATTTTCATACCATACGACATAGTTTCCATTTGCGTCTTGTTCAGGACCTTGCTTATCTGCACTGATTTGTCCATAACCCGATGCAAATATTCCAGGAATTACATCAGTTGCATTGTAATGTGTATTGCTATAATTAAAGTAAATTACTGCAAATCCATAAGGTATTTCTGATGCATTTCTATTACTATATGAACTATTTGCAGTTACTGTAAAGTTTAACTGCTGTATAGAATTATCAGATAATAATATATCCGTCCAATTTAAAGCATCATTGTTATTTGATGTATATGGTCCATTCCAAACTACTGTTGAACCAGTACTGCTTTCATTTTTTGATATGTTTAATAATGTCCAAGTGCTATTTCCATAGTTATTATAGTCATTACTCAAATATTTTGTTATCTTTACACTCACATCTGATGTTGTATTTCTTTGTAATGTCATGTGCACGGTCCAATTTACTATTTCATTGGCAGAAACTTTTGTTGTTGAGTAAGATTCATTTACAATAATAGGAGCTCCTACATTAGGCACATTGGATACATTGTAGCTAAATTTGTATATAATCCAGCTGTTATTTCCAAGAGTGCATATATGTATATATTTATTACCTCCTGAAAGATTAGTTTTTGGGTCAGGAGAATCTGCTACATTATTTCCAAGAACTATTCCAGATTTGTTATAATATTCTAAACCTGTTATGTTATTGTTTTGCATATTTACTGCAACCCATACATCATTTAATGTATCATTTACATCAGTTGCAGTGTTGTTTATGATGATGTATGCTGTAATATTATGAATATTTGAAGTTATCCCATTTGCTGTGGCATTTCCAGTTATATTGTATTTCTCTTCATAGGTTACTTTTAGTGGTCCATTTGTGCCATAGGCAGATACCGCAGATATTGCCCCTATGATGCACAATAGACTTATTAATGCAATATATTTTTTCATTAGAGCTCACCTCAATAAATATGTAAGTAAATATGTAGGTAAATATGTAGGTAAGATTTTTTATATATTGTATATATTTCAAACAGATAATTAACTATGATTAAAAAATATATTAAAAAAATAAATAAGTTTTATAAGTTTTTTTTCATTACAAAGAAATATAATGTGATTATAATATATATAATTTATAGAACATTTTTTAGACATTTTTATTTTTAATAATTATTATAAAAATAGTTATTTAGGGTCTATACCTATATTGTATATATTAGAGAGCTCACAGTTATTTGATATATTGAGAATTATATTTATATTTTTCGATTCTCCAGCATTTAATCTGGTGAACTTAAACCAATAGACATTGTTGGTATTATTACCATAAGCATTGAAATCTCCAGAAATATTTGTTACATTTGAATTATTTGGTTTTACCCAATAAACATAGACATCTCTTGCATTGTTATATGATTTAACCGTTATTGTTATATTTAAACTGTTATTTTCCCAAATTGCAGAAAGTCCAGCTGAGATATTTATTTTTTTAATTAATAAATTATTTACAACTGTAATATTAATATTTTTAGAATCATCAAAATCCCAATGGACATAATCATTTGTTGTATTTACAGTTATTATATAATTTCCAGGACTTGAAGGAGCAGTTAATGTAAAGTTTAATACAACTGTTTGATTTGGTAATATATGTGGAATAACTTTGTTAGTTTCCCCACTCCAACCATTTGGAAGTGTTATATTTACAGATATATTTGACATGTCCATAGTTCCTGTATCTTTAACATATACGGTAATATTAAATGTTTCAGATGTATTAACCGAAGATTTGGTACTGGTATCAACTATTGATAGATTATACCGAGGATTACCAGAAAGAATGCCTGTTTTTGTTGTTGTAGCTATTTTATACATATTTCCCCCAGTTAAGTAATCGTCATAGTCGCTTATTTCCCGAACAACAATCTCCCAGATACCATAAGTTTGATTTGGATTACTTATATTAATGGTATAGTTATCCCAAGTTTCATCTCCAATTGCTGTAAATTCTTTATATTTAGTTCCATTTGGGAAATATATTGAAACATTTATTGCTCCATCTCCATCATAAATAGATAGATTAAATGAAGAAAGACCCTTTGGTGTTGATATATACCATGTTTTACTTCCCAAGGTAGATGTATTATCACCAACAATCATTGCATCTGGAGTTCCATAGTATCCGCTATGATTCGTATATGTATGGTTCAATTTTAAAACTGGGGAATTTATAGCTGATAATGAATAATAATTGCCATTTTTAGATGGCCAACTGTCTTCAGAGATGTTTATAATCCACCACCCATATTTATTATTTGTATCAATTTGGAAGTAATTTGGAGGCTCCCCATTTTGTGCGTTATTTGGTGCAGTATAACTACCATATAATGTTCCATTTGGATAAGATATATTAACACCTAAACCATCCCCATCACAAATGCCAATAGTATAATTTGAAGTTCCATAAGGTATTATAGTATAGTATCTATGCACCATGTTAGTTTGAGAATCTCTACATATTGTTGCAGTTCCTGAATCCGCTGCTAATGATTTTGGCCTTTTAAACCATAATCCATCTGATATATTTGTTGCAAGAATTATTTGGTTTTCTCCAGTTTCATTATCGCCATAGTTCTTCTCCTGAGTTAATTTTATCATCCACCATCCTTTATATCCATTAATTGATATATGCTTAGTAACCCATACTGGATTATCTTGTTCTATCAACCAAGACCACCACCCCCACCTTATTATTGTATAATTATTATCATAGGGATAAAATGAGTAATATAATGTTCCATTTGGATAATAGATACTAACATTTAGTCTATCTCCATACCCTGAATAATTGTAATTATCAGGGTCAAATATAGATATATTAAAATCTGATGTAGCATAAACATAAAATTCATGAGTTGAAGAAACTATATCAGAAGAATGATTTAACAATGTTGCATTAGGTGTTCCATAATATGTTTCTCCGTTTTTTATTGTATAGGTCATATTTACTTTCAGATTTAATCTATCATCCCCACTAATATTTAGATTATAATAATTCCCTCCCGGATAATTAGACTTGGTATTATTAATAACAATTTTCCAAAGACCATAATTTCCGTTTGTATATATTTGTGTATAATTCCAATTACCATTTGCAGATTCATTTAATGTTGTATATAATGTTCCATTTGGAGAATAGATATTTACAATAAAACCATCTCCATCAAAAACCCCAAAACTAAAATTTTCAACACTTTTTGGAACATAGAGCCAATAGGTATGTATTTGCTGGTTAAATAAACTACCTATTACAGCATCCCATTCACTATAATATCCTACCCACCCTACACCTCCATCATCTGCAATAATTCCATTGCTTTTATTGTCATCATCCCCTAATTTACCATCAGTTAAAGTAAATGAAATTGTATTGTTGTTAATTAATGTTGCATTTATTGAATACTGTTTTAAGTTATTAGGATTAAATTTATAATAATAAATCTTGCTATTATCTCGAATTTTCAATATATCCTTAGAATAGGTTATATTAATATTAACACTTTCTCCCTTTGAAATGTTTGATATTCTAAATTTAATTAAGTTAAATGGCAAATTGGCATGTGGTTTAATAGGAATATTATTTTTATCAACAAAAGCCAAATAATTTAATCTTCCTTTACTGATTTTTACAGTTATATTGTATAATTCATTTTCAGTTGAATAATCATAAACATGCAAAATTCCAGTTTTATTATTTTTAAATGCTGTTTTTACATTATATCTTGGAATATAAAACATCATCGGGTCTATAATTCTTCCATTCTTTTTTCCATCTTCATCTAAAACTCCATCTTTCAATGTAAATGTTATCTTTGTTCTATCTTTACTTATGCTATAATTAACAGCTTTTAATGTTCCACTTACATTTTTCCAATAATAGATATACATACCTTCAGGGATTTTAAAAGGAAGTTTAACCGTTATATTTACAGAGCTCCCATTGGTTATGTTGGTAATATTTAGATATAATTTCTTATCTTTAAATTTTAACTGCTCAAATTTTCCTCTATTAATAGTGAAGTTTATTGAATAATTTCTATTTCCATTAGAAATATTTATGGTTTCAAAGTTTGATTTTTTATTATTCTCTTTGGTTTTGTTATTTACTACTGACAAATTAACAAAGGCATTACCACATCTTATTTTTACAACTTTTATATCATTTGTAAGATTTATTTTAAAGCTGTTATTTTTTATTTCAGCTCTTCCTCTAATATTTTTAGGCAATAAGGTATAATTAACATACTTTGGCTGAATTAGATGCCAACTAATATTACCAATAATTATAGAGCTGTTTAAGGATACATTTATTTTATAATCATCAACATAAATATCCTTTGTTAAGTTATCTACAACTACTTTATAAACTCCTACATTTTTAGCTTCAAATTCTGCAATATAATTATCTTTATCCCCTGAGAAATTTAGAGTTATGGTTTTATTGTTTGGAGTTATAATAAATGCTTTATTTGGTTTAAAGTTGGTTTTTGTGGTTATATTCTCTAATAAGAAATAAATATTTTTTAATATTATTGATTTATTTTTCTCTTTCTTATTATTTATTAAAACGATAGTTTTGGCATTTCCACAGGTTAAAATTACACTATAATTATTATTTGTAAGATTTATAGGTATGCAGAAACTACCATTTTTAATAGAGACATTTCCACTTAAATTTATCGGCATAATATTATATTTAACAGTCTTTGGCATAATATAATAATAGGATATATTACCAAAAATACAACTATTGTTAAAATTAGCGTTAATTTTGTAGTAATCTACAACAAACGATTTTTTAATTCCATCAATTATCACTGTGTAATTTCCCAATATAATATTTTTATTTATTTTTGTCGATAAAATGTAATTTTTTCCTTTTTTATGGATTTTTAAATCAATAATTTCATTATTTGGAGCTATTATGTATGCGTTATTTGGTTTAAAGTTGGTTTTTATAATTATTTTTTCTGATGGGAAATAAATATCTTTTACTATTATTGTTTTATTTTTTACTGTTTTATTTTGGGTGTAATTTAAAAATATGGTTTTATTTAGTGTTTCATTTCCAAATCTTGAATAAATTTTAATAGCATTATTTAAAATCACGGGGGATAATATATACTCATCACTATTGTTTATTCTAATAAATTTTAAGGGGATGTTATTCGCAACTCCACAGAGCTCACCATTAGTTTTTACTACAACTTTATATCCATCAATTTTTATATTTAAATAATGTGTGCTTTTTAGGGCATTATTTTTGTTGATTTTATTAGTTTTATTAGTTTCAGAGTTATTAATTTTAGAGCTCCTATTAATTGTGACATTATTATTTAAATTTTTTGAAGTTAATTTTATAGTATAATTTTTAGTAAAATTACTGTTGTTAATATTATTGTAAATATTGGTAATATTTTTAGATAAATTGACTAAATTTGAAGTGAAATTTTTATTATGATTGTTTAATTCTGTAATATTTTTATTTTCTAAACTATTATTATTGTTAAAAGATATTGAGGCATTATTGCATAAATTGGTAAAATTGGAATAATTATCATCCGATATATTGTATAAGCTTGATAAATTATCCCCTGTTGCAAAAGTTGATATTAACAATAAACATACCACTATCAAAGCAGATATTTGAAATTTCATAAAACACACCCTAAATTTAATTAAAAAGTAATATTGATGGATAAATAATTTTTTAAAATAAATATATTAAATTTTAATATTTTAATCTTTTTATATATTCTTATCGCTATATATTTTTCTTTTATTTAATTATAATTTAAGAAAATATATATAATTTATAGAACATTTTTTAGACAGTTTATAAAAAATATAAAAATAAATAATAAAATAAAACATCATATAATATATTATTTTAAAATTGAACCTATTACAAAGCATAAAAGCACTAAATTCATAATATACTTTATATTTTTCGATGATTTTTTAGCACCACTTTTTGAAGGGGCTCCTATCAATTTAAGTATTGAGTATATAAACAATATATCACAAATAGTTATTCCGATTAAATAAATATCTCCAAACATGCCCATAATATAAGGTAATGGACTTAAAATAACTGCAACTATTAAAAAAATCCCTGCAATATATAATGATTTATCTCCATATCTTATTGGAAGAGACATTACCCCTTCTTTTAAATCCCCCTCTGTATCTTCAAAATCCTTTATTATCTCCCTACTCCATGTCGCAAACATTGCACATAAAAATAAAATCAAAGTAATACCAACATTATTAACGGATGCACCACCAAATATAAATACCGAACCAGTAAGATAAGCCACTATTAAATTTCCAATTATTTTATTTTTTTTATATTTTTTAGCATATAGATATAGTGCAATGGCATTAATAATAGCTATTACAAAACATATCCTATTGAATATGGAGATTATTATACCAAAAGATACCAATAACCATGAAAATATCTTAGCATTTTTTAAGGATATTTTATTTGATGGAAGTGGTCTAAAAGGTTTGTTTATTTTATCTATTTCAATATCGTATATGTCGTTAAGGGCGTTCCCAAATCCACATATCAGAAATACGATAAATGATGCAATAAGTATATAATATATATTATTATTCACTAAATTTAAGTTAAAACCTGAGGCTATTAATCCACCAATAATAGTTCCAAACGATGCCGTTAAACAGTTTTTTGCTCGCATTAAATCTAAATAATATTTTAAATGTTTCATACATACCCCAATCTATATTTTTTAAATTTTAAATTTATAAATTAATTTAATTTTAAAAGTTATATCTGTTAATAGTTATTTTAAAATTATAATTTAGAATTATTATTTATGTAATCATATATATTTAGTAAATAGTTTATAAAATAGTTCATAAAATTTCCGTAGATATTTTTAATTCCTATTATCTATTATAATATAAATGTGATAATATGCTAAACTTTGGAACAGCGGGGATACCCATAAATGTAAAACCAAGAACCACCATTGGGGCTTTTGATTTTTTAAAAAAAATAGGTTTAAATGCCATGGAAATAGAATTTGTAAGGGGGGTTAATATAAAAGAAGAAAAGGCGGAAGAATTAAAAGATTATTCAAACGATATCATATTAAGTGTTCATGCCCCTTATTATATAAATCTAAATGCAAAAGAGCCGGAAAAGGTTAAAAGTAGCATGGATAGAATAATAAATTCGGCAAAGATAATAAGCATATTCGGAAAAAAATCCAAAAAAAATAAAAATGTAGTTTTTCATCCAGGGTATTATCTTAAACAGGATAAGAACAAAGTATATAGAACCATGGTTAAAAATATAAACACAATATTAAGTTATTTGACTGAAAATAAAATAAATGCAATGTTAAGACCAGAAACTACGGGAAAAATAAGTCAATTTGGAAATGTAGATGAATTAATAAGATTATCCGAAGAACTAAACATATTGCCCTGCATAGATTTTGCCCATATATATGCGAGAAGTTTGGGAAAAATAAATGACTATGATTCCTTTTATAAAATCATGGAAAACATGGAAAATACCCTTGGAAAAAAAGCCATAAATGATATGCATGTCCATTTATCTGGTATAGAGTTTGGAAAAGGTGGAGAAAAAAACCATCTTCCTTTGGATAACTCCAATTTTAACTATAAAGATGTATTAAAGATATTAAAGGATTTTAATACTTCAGGAACGGTAATATGTGAAAGTCCAAGAATGGAATATGATGCATTGATTTTAAAAAGGGTTTATATGGAGCTTTAAAATAATTTTTATAACTATTCAACCGTGACACTTTTTGCGAGACCTCTTGGTTTATCCACATCTCTTCCGAGCTCTACTGCTTTATAATATGCCAATAATTGACAGGCAGGAGCATAAACAAAAGGACTTACTTCTTCCAATACATTAGGTATTTTTATTAAATAATCAACCATATCGATATCCACTGGTGATATACCGACTACCTTTCCATTTCTTGCCTTTATCTCCTCAATATTTGACACCACAGAATTGAATAAATTTGAATTTGAAGGTGGAACTAAGGCGATGGTATCCATATTTTCATCGATTAACGATATTGTGCCGTGTTTTAAAAATCCACTGCTCATACCTTCGGCATGTAAGTAGGTAATTTCTTTAAATTTCAGAGCTCCCTCCAATGCATTTGGTAAATTTATTCCTTTGGATATAAAGATGTAGTTTTTGGCTGTTAGTTTTTTGGCTATATTTTTTATATTTATTCTTTCCTTTTCAGATATAACTTCTTTTATATATTCTGGGATATTTTTAAGTTCATTTCTATACAGACTCATATCTTTTCCAATTATTTCCCCATACTCAATAAATAATCTATACAGTATCATCAATTGGGATAGGTAGGTTTTTGTTGCACAGACGGATATTTCAATACCCGAGCCCATCATAATGGTAATATCAGCCTCTCTTGTTGCTGTGGAACCTAATACATTTACTATTGTGGCAGTTTTAGCTCCTTTTTCTTTGGCGTATTTTATAGCTTTTACTGTGTCGTATGTTTCACCACTTTGGGTTATGCCTATTACCAAGGTGTTTTTATCAACTATACCTTTTATTAAAAATTCAGATGAATCACAGGCTATTACTAATTTATTTAATTTTGAAAACCAGTATTCTGCTATCATTGAAGCATGAAGTGAAGTTCCCATAGCAACGATATATATCCTATTGTATTCATGAAGTGCTTTTGCCAGTTCCTTTATTTCATCGTTGCATATTATTGAAGAATTTTTAACAACATCAGGCTCCTCCATAATCTCTTTTAACATAAAATGGTCATATCCTGCTTTTTCTGCACTTTCTATATCCCAATTTATGGTAATTTTTTTTCTTTCATTTGTAATATTGTTGTTTTTATTGTATATACTATATGATACTGATACTGCCCCTATTTTATCACTTTTATTATTATTTTTATTATTAATACTTTTATTATTAATCTTACTACTATTACAATTATTGTTTGGATTATATTTTCTTAAAACTACTATATCTCCATCTTCCAAAGGTATTATTTCTTTTGTCCATTCTAAAAATGCCGAAATATCACTTCCTAAAAAGCATTCATCCTCTTTTACTCCAAGAATAAGAGGACTTTCATTTTTCAATCCAACAAGTAAATGTGGAAAGTTTTTATTTAATATTAATATTGCATAGGAACCCTCCAATTTTTTTGAAACTTCTTTGACTGCATTTATATAATCTTCTTCTGATGGATTTTTATACTTTTTCAATTCTTCTTCGATTAAATGGACTATTACCTCACTATCCGTTTGGGATTTAAATTTATGACCTTTGCTTATAAGTTCTTTTTTTAATTTTTTATAGTTGCTTATAATTCCATTATGAACAATACAGAGCTCAGCCTTGCAATCGGTATGAGGGTGGGCATTTTCTTTTGATACATGTCCATGCGTAGCCCATCTATTATGACCTATGGCAACATTTCCATTTAATCCCAAAAAATCCTCTTTTTTAGCAACTTCTTCTACCCTTCCCACATCCTTTTTTATAATTAAGTTATTGTTATCGATTATTCCAATTCCGCAACTATCATAACCCCTATATTCCAATCTTTTTAATCCTTTTAATAGGATTTCAGACGCTTTTCTGTTTCCAATATATCCAATTATTCCGCACATTTTTACACCATATAAATTAAATAAAATAATAATAATAAAAATTAAATAAAAATTCTATACTTTTAAATATAGTTTTATAATGTAGTTATATAATATTACACTTTTAAATATTTTATTATTTATTTTTTATTATTAAATAATGATTAAAAAACTTATTATTTCATTCAGGTGATTGAATAAAATCCTATGGGATTTTATAGCTCACCTTCATTTCATTCAGGTGATTGAATAAAACTCTAAGTTTTATAGCTCACCTTGATATTTAGGTGATATTATGAAAAAGAGGATTACATTGATTGGTAGCAATATAGCAAAAACAGGAAATGAATTTATTTATTGTGGTTTGTTAAAAGAATGTGAATCGTGCAGATTTAAAAAAATCTGTCATGATGGGTTGGTGAAAGGAAGAAGATATAGAATTGTAAGTGTGAGGTCTGCCAACCATCCATGTAAGGTTCATGAGGGAGGGGTTAAGGTCGTGGAGGTGGAGCCTGTAAAAGATATTATTATATTAATAGAATCAAAAAAAGCATTAGAAGGGCTTACCATATCCCATAGAGACATACAGTGCAATAATATCTTATGTAAAAATTATATGTTGTGTCATCCAGAGGGTATTTGCAACAAATACAAGATATTGAAAGTGTTCGACGAAAAGGTAAAATGTCCAAAGGGGTATTCGTTAAAAAAGGTTTTGGTATCTCCTATTGATGATAAACCTGAGAAACCTTAATTATTTTTAACAAAATATGAATATTAAATACATGTTAAAAAAATATAAGGGGGTTATAAAATGGGTCAGCAAAATTCTCCAAAATATGACTGTATTATTTGTATTATATTGATAACAACAATGACAATATGTTTATGTGTGGTTATACATTGTATATTACAAATATGTTGCATATCACAAGCTGCCCATTTCAACAATACCTATATATACTGCGGGATTATTTCAGTAGTTATCATGTTGATGTCTCTTGTAGTTCAGGGGTATCTTAATAAATCTGAAAGAGGTTTTGTATTAACAAAAGGGGAGGTTAGAAGGTCATTGGCTATATCCATAACAACTTTTTACTTTTTAACGATGTCTTTAATATTAAGTGGAGTTAATACAACATTACTAAATAATAACATAAATACTCAGATTATTAACAATTTACATTGGGTTATAATGTCTGTTTTTGGTTTTTACTTTGGATTTAGATATTTGGATAGTTGGGCAAGACAGAAAACTTTAAAGGAAATTCTTGGTAAATCTCCTGAATCATTAAAATCTGAAACTAAATTAAAACTCAAAGATGAAGAGATTAAGAATATTCTATATGAAGTTTTAAATATTAGGAAGAAATAATGATGATTTTATATAAATTAATATATAATTATAAAATTATAAAATTACAATCCTTTTTTTAATATCTCTATTATATCGCCATAAATCACATTACTATTGCAGAAATTAGGTAGATATTTTGCAGCTTTTCCAGAGTTTGTGGCAATGTTTTTATAATCCATATCCTCAATTGGTGCCACGACCATGCAGGTATCACATACAATTTTTCCACCGGCATTTTCTATAATCTCCGTATATCCCATTCTATCGGATATGGATTTTATGTAAATCGATGTGCATATCCATAAATCGCATTTAAATTTATTATTTTTATTTAGGTTATTTTTTAATATAAAATCTACAACTTCCTTTATTTCCTCCAAACTACAATGTGGGCATCCTATACATATTAAATCTGGACATTCAGCAGAATTTAATGATTCATATTCATTTTTAATGTCATCCTCAGTTATGGTTATCTTTTCAATATTACAATTATTTCCTTCAATTTTCTCAATCCTTTTTAATACAATATTGGCTTCTGGTGTGATATTCTCAATATGATACAGAGCAACACCACCACTTGCGGCAAGGGCAGCTCCAAGAGCTTTTAATTTATATGATTTGTATGAGCTCACATTATTAATATCTAACTTTTTAAATTTAAAGTATGGAACCCCATTTTTTACAATTCTTCCAACGATAGAACCAAGAGCTCCGTAATCGGATGATTTTGTTATGTTTGCCTCTACCTCAACTATATGTGTGGGCAATCTATTTTCATCAAGATGATACCCATAATATGGAGTTTTTCCAATTATGGCGGATGCTAGTGCAGAAGGTCCCCCCTCACGATTTGTGCGAGCTCCGATTACTGAATTTGCATAAGCCACAGCTGAGGATTCAGCCCATGAAATATGAGAACCAAATAATGGAACATTTCCTGATAAATAAGGTGTGCATGTGCATCCTAATTCTATGTCCATTCTCTTAAAACATTTAATTATTTCAAGCTGTTTTTTAGCAAATTTTTTTGGAAAACCCAATTTTTCATAATTGGTTAAGTCCATCCCAGCAGGATTCAATGTTGTGGGAACAGATACCTTAACATTACTACTAGATATGTCTTTTAGGAACTCTAAACCTTTTTCTCCTATTGTTTTATAGGATACGCCAGAAACCTGAGCAGATGATATGGGAATTAATTTTTCTGCACCGTATATATCCCCAAGAGATACCAGGAGATTCATACAGGTTTCAAGGACCTCACCATATTCTCCGTTGTATATTTTTTCCTCTTCCTTTGTAAGAAACATCATATCACCTTCTAAAATAATCTAAGTAATTAATATAAGTATTAATTTAAATAAAAAATAATAATTATGATAAAAATATTAATATAATTAAATGTGATATGTAATTGTTAAATAAAAAATTAAATCAATTCAGACACTCCTATTATTCTAATTTTTGCACTTCCATCTATAAGAACAGCTTTTTCTTCCCCTAGTTCATAAACTACTGGTTTAATTAATTTTAATGTAATTTTATCCTTTTCTTTTTCTATTACCTTACAGCTTACAACCTGTAATCCAATTGCTACCTGATAACCTTCACCTACACCGAGCTCCTTTTTAACATAAGGATTCCACTTCATATTAAGTGTAAGTTCATCGGATACCCCTAAATCGCCATTTGATAATATCATACCTCTTTCAAGCTCTTCGGATTTTATACCCTTCAATGCAAGCCCCACCCTTGAAAATGTTGGTGCTTCGTCGTAATTTTTATCATTTACCTGTATGCTTTTTACCATTACATTATGCTCCATTGGATAAACCCTCAAATTATCGTGAATCTTTACAATCCCTTTTTTAACTCTACCCAATATAACAGTCCCCACACTTCTCACTGTGAAAAAATTATCTATTGGTATTTTTGTAAAGCTCAAATCTGGTTTTCCTGCAATTTCCTGTGGAAGTGTTATCATATCTTCCCTTATTTTGATATAATCCTTATCTCTAATTTCAAAATTTTTCATGGATGTATTGGATATTATAGCCTTCAATTGCTCTATATCCACATATTCACCAACAACAAAAGAACCCTTATCTACACCCATCATGTCCAATAAAAGTAAAGTTTCTGCGAGCTCAGGTTTTATCTCATCGATAAACACAAGTGCATAATCCGTCATATTTATGGTATATAGCAATGGTGTAATTTTCTCAGGGTATTTTGTAGGTTCTACAAAAAATACTGCATCATCACCCTGTTTGTAGTTATACATTGTAATATCTGTTGAAGTTCCCTTTTTTCCTAAGTTCTTTCCTGCATCTTTAAAATCACCGTATAATCCTACACCAATGTTTTTCACAGTTTCACCGTATATCATTATTTATGACTTAGACTTTTTATAATGTTTTAATTAATTAAGTATATTTCTGTATATTTTTTAATTTTAATTTAATTTTAATTTAATTTTATTCTTTAATTATTTTTTTATTTTTTATTGATATTTTGGCTATCGTTATAACAATAAATAAAAAAATATATAAAATTATAAGTTATTAACCAATTCATCCTTAATTTTTTCCACAATCTCTGATTTTTTTCCTTTAAATTCTTTTAGTGTGTTTTTACCAATTAATATTACTTCGTTGGAGTCATCTCCAAAATAATGTTTAGATAAATCATTAGCCACAATATAGTCCAAATTATATTCTTTTAGTT
Source organism: Methanothermococcus okinawensis IH1 (assembly GCF_000179575.2). NCBI lineage: Archaea > Methanobacteriati > Methanobacteriota > Methanococci > Methanococcales > Methanococcaceae > Methanothermococcus > Methanothermococcus okinawensis. Next base: position 1,020,866 of record NC_015636.1, read on the forward strand.
TTTTTGTAGATATATTTAGTAATTCATCCTTATTAAGTCCATATTCTGCCTTAAATCCTACTATAATTTTATTTGGAAATGCCTTTCGAAGCTCCGATAATACCTTTGGATTTCTTTTTAATTTTATCACAATGTCCTTATCTGATTTAATCTTTCCTTCAATCTGCTTTTCAGGTATAAAATCAGATATTGCAGCACAAGATATAATAATATCGGCGTCCTTTCCATATTTTAAGGCATTATTTAGCATTTCTTTTGCAGTAAGAACTTTATGAGATTTTATATAATATGGTGGTTCTATCCCTGAACCATATATTACTTCCACATCAAAGCCATCTCTACAAAATGCCTCTGCAAGTAGATAGCCTGTTTTTCCAGAGGATAGATTGCTTATAACCCTAACCTTATCTATGAATTCAGTAGTTCCTCCTGACAATATTAAAACTTTTTTATTGGTATTTTTATAAGTATTTTTATAATTATTATTACCATCTTTATTTTTCTTTTCATTTCCATTTAATTTTTTAATTACTTCCAATACAACCTCCTCAATAGAGGGAACCTTTGCCTTTTCTTCCTCCATCTTTGGGGATACAATATATACATTTTTTTTATTTTTTAAATTGGTTAAATGATTACTTATAGTGTCAAGCATATTTTGGTGCATTGCTGGAACTATAAATATAGGTTTTTTTTCAAAAAACATTGTAGATGTGGTATTTACAATATTATCTGCAATATTTAATGATATTTTGCTTATTGTATTTGCAGTGGCAGGGTAAATTACCATGGCATCACATATATCGTATAACATCACATGCTCTATACTTCCTGTGATATTGTAGAATACCTTATTTCCACAACCAAATTCCAATGAACATTCTCCAATAATCTTTTTAGTTTCTTCCGTGGCTATACAATACACTTCCGCTCCATGTCGTATGAGCTCCCTCATCAATCTTGGGGTTTCTATTGCAGCTATGGATGAAGATACTGCAACTACTATCTTTTTTCCATAGAGTAATTTCGATTTTGAACCTTTTAATTTCTTTGTAGGGTGCATATAATCACTTTTTAATTTTTTATATCATTTTATAGGCAATTTATATATCAAACTACTAAATTAATATATTATTAGGTTAATACATATTTTAAATTAATATATTCATATTTTAGGTTAATACATTATTACTTAAATATAATAAATATAATGGAGATGGATATAATTAGTGAATACGATTATTAATGAATATACCTATTTGGTGGGATATATGAAAAATATGGAAAATGTAAAAATAGCTGTTGTAGGTTGCGGTCCTGCTGGAAAATCCTGTGCTATTGAATTGGCAAAAAAAGGCTTTGATGTAGATATTTATGAAAAAAACAAGGTAGGGGGCACCTGTTTAAATTACGGCTGCACATATATAAATGGATTGCGGGAAATGGCTGATATAATTAATAATTTGAATTTAATAAAAAATAATAATTATGATAAAAATAAAAAAATAGTTTTAGAAGATATTATTTCATTTAAGGAACTCCAAAGAAAGATTTCAGATATTCAAAACAAAATAAGATTAAAACTTGAAAACAGTGTAACGGAGCTCCCAAATATAAATATATATTACAAAGAATTTAAGGATAGATATGAAAATAACTATGATTATGTAGTTTATGCCACTGGAAAAACCTATACCTCAGAGTATAATGGAATAAAATGTTTGGGTTATTACGATATTGTAAATTTGGAGGAGCTCCCTGATAAGATATTGATAATTGGTGGAGGAACAGTGGCTGCGGAATATGCCTCCCTATTTTCAAACTTTGGAAGTGAGGTTGTTGTATATGTCCGTTCTAAATTTTTAAAGATGATAGAAGATAAAGATATTAGGGAATACATCTATAAATTTATTGATTTTAGGATTACAAATAACAACAGCGAATTAACTAAATTATTAAATGATGAAGACTATACAAAGATACTTGCAATTGGTGGAAAACCTAAATTTGAAACAGATGACTATATGAGGATAATAACTAATAAAAACAATAATAATGGTAAAAATGATAAGAATAAGATAGATAATGATGGGAATAAAAGTAATAATAAGAATAATAATAAAAACAAAAATTTTAATGAAAAAACCAATGAAATAGAAAAAAATATTTATGCCTGTGGTGATTGTGTTGCTGGAAAAGGTGGGATTACTCCAATAGCAAGAATGGAAGGAAGGGTTGTGGCTGAGAATATATATAATGAATTAAATAACAAACCCCTTATAAAACCAAAATATGAGCTTATACCTCATACAATACGAATGGATTTAAATATATCCTATGTCGGGAAACAGACAAATAATTATAAAATAATTCCAAATAGTGTTGGAAAAGGGGATTTTTTCAGAGTTTCAAACCATATTGGAATAAATAAAATATACTATGAAAATAATAGGGTAGTTGGTGCTATCTCCATGTCTCCCTCTATGGAAATAATGCCATATTTTGCACAGTATCTAAAAGGTATTGATATTTATAAAGATTTTGTGGAAATTCATCCATCAACTGACCCATTTTACAGCATATTTAGGAGATAATAATATTCATTTATATGAATTAATACATATTTTATAAATATATCCTATAATATTTTATACAAAATAATAAAATATGGAATAAATAATAAATCTTAAAAGTATGAAATTATATAAAAAGGAAAAACATGGTAGATTTTGAAATATTCAAAGCCATAGGGTTTAAACTTGTTAATGAATATGGAATATTAGGTATATTTTTAATAGGATTTTCAGAACCAATATTCCAACCATTACCAACTGAAATATTCATGATAGCAGGAATAGCCCTTGGGCTTAATTGGATATATGTTTTACTTGCAGGTGCATGTGGCACTGTTGCAGGTTCTGTGGTTACTTATTATTTATCCTCTAAATATGGGGAAAAATTAGCATTAAAATTATTTAAAGAAGAAGAATATAGGAAAGGAGAGAATTTTTTTAAAAAATATGGGATTTTAGGATTTATAGTCATAAGTTTCACACCACTACCATTTGAAATTATGTGCTGGGTCTGCGGTGCTTTTGAAATGCCCTTTAAAAAATACATTTTAGCGGTATTTTTGAGTAGGGTAATAAAACATGGTTTAATTGTATTACCATTCGTATTATGGGGTTCTACAAATATATCCGATATTTTTAAATATATTTTAGGTCATATACACTTATAGAATTATTGGTAAATTATAATATTTATACTATGAAATATAATTAAAAAATATAACTAACTCTAATAAATTAACTTCATATCAATATAAAAATATTTAGATAAATAATTAAATACCATATATATAAAATCATTATATTACTGTATTATTACATTTATTTGGTGATAATTTATGTGTTTGGCAATACCTTGCAAAGTTGTAGAAATATACGAAGAAGATGGAGAAAAATACGCCATTGCAGAATATAAAGGTGTTAAACAAAAGGCAAAATTGGCACTTCTTGAAAATGTCCATATAGGGGATTATGTGTTGATACATACAGGATATGCATTAGAGGTTATGAGTGAAGAGGATGCAAAAATAAGCTTAGATACTTGGGAAGAACTGTTCGAAGCCCTTGATGAAATGGATAAAATTAAAGCAGAAGAAAAATAATTAAAGGATGTATAATATTATAATTTAAAAATAATAATATAGAATGTGGAATAACTAAAAAAATAAAAAATAACTTAATAAAAAAATAATTAATATAAACGTGAAGTACCACTCCCTTACGGGAGGGGCTTCCTGACTCATAGGGGATACTTGCCCAGAGATTACCCTTATATAAGATATAACTCTGAGTAGAGGTTTCCCCTCCGCAGGCACAACGGACTCTCCCAGCCCTGACTTAATACCGTTTTAGAGAACTCAAACAAAGAATGGTTATAAAATAATTTATCATCTGAGTAGCACTCTCAGCCTTCTCAAATGATAATAGTGTAGATACTTCTATAATTACATGGTTATATATGATAATACTACTATATAAATGTTTTGCCCGCATTTCCGAGCAATAGCGAGGAAACCGTATAAATCCCGAAGGGATTTTGAGGATTCATCCCCTCCCTTACGGAAGGGGACTTCTTGCGGAATAAGTTAAAATTAAATTAAAATTAAAAATAAATTTAATCTTCTTTAACCTTTACTGCACCTGTTGGACATACATCCTCACATACTAAACAAAATGTGCAGTCTTCTTCTCTAACTACCACTACTTTGTCGCCCTGAATTTCAAATACTTCCATTGGGCATGCATTTACGCATTCTGCACATTCTGGACCATTACATTTATTATAATCAATTGTTACACTCATTAATACACCTCTTATTTTTTAATAAATAGGAAATATATTCCCATATAATATATTGGTATTTATATTTTTTTATTTTATGGTTTTATAATTTATTTTTTAAAATCTGTTTATATTCGGATTATTCAATATCCTTTCAATGTCCCATAATTCATTCAAAACATTTGAGTTTATATTGCTTCTTAAAAATGGAACTCTCAATCCTACTGCTATATGAGAGAATGAAGTATTATTGCTTACAATTATTGGTGTAAGTCCTTTGTCAAGTATATAATTTATATAATGATACATTTCAGTTAGTGTTCCCATTGTATATGGCTCTATCTTAGAAAAATCTGCTGCTTCATCTATACCATCGATGGCAAGTGTGCCGTCAAATTCCACGAGCTCGGGACTTTCCATATAATCCAAATTAGAAATTTTTTCATAAATGTTCTGATTTTTGATATTAGTATAATTAAGTATCGAAGCTCCAATAAGTATTTTAATATCTTCTTCCTCCGATACATAATTTAATACATCCCTAAAATTATTTAGCTCATCGAAAATATTATTGCATACATATTTACCATGGATATTTACTATATCATATTTTAAAGAGAGCTCCGATAGTATTTTCTCATAGCAGGTTATCATCTCATCAATGGATTCAGCCATAGGTATAGCAATTAATTCGTTGTTATTTTTATCTGTTAAAAGAGAACAGCCTACAACTGGTAATTCTGTGGATAATGGTCCCCCAATATACCTAAACAAAGGCATACCAAGACTATTGGCAGCAGCTCGTGATATGCTTATAGAAACTCCCATTGTAATGTTGGGACTATCTATTGAGGTATCGCAGATAATGGAATCTATAAAATCTTGGTCTGATGCAGGATATCCTAAGAGCTCAGGCGCTATTATATTCTCTATATCTGAAATAACATAATCAGGATTTTCCACATCTATAATATCATAGCCTATTCCAGTCCTTGTTAGGGTTGTTATTTTCACGCTTATTTTTGAATTTTTAAAAACTTTTTTTGCAGTAATTCTTTCAATAGTGGTCTCATCTTCCACAAAAATCCCCTACATATTTTAGAAAGTAGATATATATGTATTATATAAAATAGTAAAACTTTTTATTGTTTATTGGACTTAACTTTCAGTGGAATTTTTCCTTTTTCAAATTCTTCCATAGCTATATCCAAAGAGGAATATTTTTCTGTATCTATTGTCAAAAAAGCTCCATCAGAAATCTGCAAAGACCTTGCACCAATTATTCTTGCCTTTTCAAATTTTGTGCATTTCATAGAATCACGCTTTTATTTTATATTGCCATATTTATAAATAATTATGTTATTTTAAACATATAAATAGTATATTATGGACAGTAGTAAAATAAACTATAATATTATTATAAATGGTGGGACTGCCGAGATTTGAACTCGGGTTGCACGCCCCCCAGACGCACAGGATGGACCAGGCTACCCCACAGTCCCTAATAATAAATAAATAATATATATTTAGTATTCCATAATATCATCGAACAATTCCCTTCCGTCTTTATCTACTCTATGGGATATAAACATTCTCCTACAACAGTATTTTTTAATTCCTAAATCATCCAATATTTCATCTGGTTTTTCACCATTTTTTAATCGTGAAATGTATTCTTCATACACCTCTGATATTACATTACCACATGAAAAACATCTAATTGGGAACATTACCATAATATATCACCAATACTAAAATAACCATATATATCCATAATTATTAAATCAATAATAAATAAATAAGAATTCTTAAAAATAGATAATATATAAAAGTTATAATTTTATCTGTATGATTTCTGTCTTTTAGCTCTTGGTCCTTTTGTGGATTTACTTGGTTTGTGTGGCTCTGTTCTTCTTGCATCGCTAACAAGAATAGTCCTGTCATATTCTAAATATCTTTCTTTTATTTCCATGCTTCCAGTATATTCCACAATTGCTTTACCTAAGGCGGTTCTTGCTGCATCCATCTGACCTGCAATACCTCCACCTTTAACTGTAATATCGATATCTATATTGTCAATGGCATCCCCAGCTAATATTACCGGTTCCATCAACTTTGCATTGACATATTTTGGTTCGATTATTTCTACTGGTTTTTTGTTTATTCTAATTCTGCCTTTACCTTCCTTTGCAGTAGCTCTTGCAATAGCAGTTTTTCTTTTACCTACTGTATGAATAACTTTCACCTAATCACCTCAATTAAAATTTAGCTCCTAAGTATTTACTGAGCTCCCCTACTGTTACATATTTATTTGTATTTGGCATTTCATTTAATACTATATCAATATTTACATCTTTCGGAGCTCCTACCATAACTTTAATTCTTTTAAAGGCGTCTTTTCCTTTTGGTTTTTTGTATGGAACCATTCCTCTTATAATTCTTCTTACAATATCATCAGGTCTTCTAGGAAATTTTGGACCCATTCTTTTAGGATTTGTAATACTTTTTCTATTTCTTTTTTGAGCGTATTTCTCAAATATATAGTCTTTATTTCCTGTCATTATTGCCTTTTCAGCGTTTATGATAACTACTTCTTCCCCTGATAAAGCTAATTTTGCCGCATAAGATGCCAATCTTCCAACAACTGCATTTTCTGCATCTATAACAACCATAATTTCACCTAATTGGTTTTTCGTGTTTAATATATCTAATAATTTAATATTTAAGCCATGATTTTTACTAATGAACCTTTTGGATTTTCCTTAGCTAACTCCTCAATGGTTAAACATTTTCCGCCAGCTTCTTCAATTGCTTTCTTAGCACTTTCTGAAAATGAAAATGCTGCAACAGTTACTTTATGTCCTAACTTTCCAGCTCCAAGAACTTTACCTGGAACGATTACAACATAATCCTCTTTTGTATATCTATTTATCCTACTTATATTAACTTCTGCTCTTCTTCTAGCAGGTTTTGACAATCTTTTAGCTATGTCTTTCCAAATTTTCGCATCGTTTTTGTAGGATTCTACTTTAAGATTTTGAACCAATTCAACGATTTTTGGATTGGTAGCCATCAATTTTCTCATGATTTCACCATTATTATATATATTTTATATTTATTATATGTTATATTTACGCCTGTTCTGTATCATTTACTTCAAGACTTTCTAATTCATATAGAAATTTTTCAGCCTTATTTTTTAATATTTCTACCGATGATATTAAGAGGTCCTCAGAATCCATATTTCCATAAGATTCCACTAAAAACTCTACTTCATCATTATTTAGTAGTTTATAAACTGCATTACATGGTTGCCATTTTGCATGGGTTTTTCCTGTCCCTACTAAAGCTTCACATTCCAATTCCAATTTTTGCCCTTCTTTTAATTTAACGATTGGTATATGTTTAAATACCACTTCCCCAGTTTCTGACTCTAAATCACCAGAATAAACCACACAAGGACCTTCTTTTATAAGTGCAAAAATTATTACCTCATCATTGCTAACTGGTTTTCCTTTTATAGGTATCAACCCTAACCTATGTGCAATTAATTCATCATACATTGAGGACGTGTTTTCATAAAAATATACATTTTCAATGGCATAAGTTGGAGTTTCTGAAATCATTATCCTCCTCAATGCACTGGAAAAAGATAATGGGGCTTTTAAGTTAAATTTAAGTCTTTCCCCAATCCTTGTCTTTTCTTTTTGAATGTTATTTATCAAAGATACCACCAAGTTTCATTATCCTATGTGAGGTATATATTATTTATCATCCTCAAACCACAGGAAATGTGCTAAATTATCTATTTCTTTTTTTAGGAGTTGTTCCATCGTGTGGAATTGGTGTTGCATCTTCTATTCTTCCAATTCTTATCCCTGCTCTTGCCAATGCTCTAATGGCTGCCTGAGCTCCTGGACCTGGATTCTTTGATTTATTTCCACCCTGAGCTCTTACCTTTACATGAACTTTTTCTATTCCTTTTTCTCTTATCATATCTGCTATTTTAAATGCACCTTGCATAGCAGCATATGGTGAAGATTCATCTTTCTGGTTTTTTACAATCATACCACCAGAAATTTTTGCAATTGTTTCTGCTCCTGTAATATCTGTAACATGTATAATTGTGTTGTTGTATGACGCATAAATATGGATTACGCCCCACTTCTCACTCATTAAATCACCTTATTTTACTTTATATCAGTCATGACTATATATGGATTATATGCCTAAATAAATTTTAATAAATTTTTAAATAAATTAGTTATCTTCACTTACTACATTTGTTCTTTCAGGATGACTTTCAGAAGCTAGAGGTGATGTTGGCATGTATGTTATTAAATCTTCCTCATCAGAAGGAACCAAATAACTTGGTGAAGTTACTCTTCTTCCATTTACTGCAATATGGCCATGAACTATAAATTGTCTAGCTTGTTTTGGTGTTTTTGCAAGTCCTTTTCTAAATACAAGTGTTTGCAATCTTCTATTAAGGATACTTTCTACATTCAAGGATAAAACATCATCCAATGAGGCATCTTCTTTAATCAATATACCGTATCTTTTTAAAATACCAAATAACTGAACAGCCTCTTTTGCACCCTGTTCTGTTGTATCACTTATCAATTTTCTAGCCTGTCTTCTGAATGTCCTTAATCGTGTTTCCATTTTCCAAAATTCTTTCTTATTCAATAATCCATATTTTATTGCCAATTCTCTTTCTCTTTTAATTCTTTCTCCAATCCATGGATGATTTGGGGTATCGTATTTTTTGCTCAATTTTCTTGGGTCACCCATTATTTCACCTTTTTTAGTTGATAATATTTAAATGAAAATAAAGTTTTGAAATTAATATTTTTAGTTTTTTATGGCAATATTATTATATTATTTATATTATGATTTTATTTTCTTCTTTTAACTCCTACTATGGAACCTCTTCTAAATGAACCTCTTGTTCTCTGTCCTCTGCATGGCAATCCTAATTCATGCCTTATTCCTCTATAACATCTAATCTTTTTCATAGTTGTTATATCTTCTTGAACTGTGAGCATTAAATCTGTTTCAATAAGATGTTTATCTTCACCTGTATAGGTATCTTTTTTTCTGTTGAACATCCATGATGGAATCCCATGTTTTGCAGGGTCGTTTAAAACTTCCTCTATTTTTTGAACATCTTCATCTGATAAATAACCTGCCTGTTGTTTTCCATCTAATTTGGTGATTCTCAATATTGCCTTGGCCATTGCCTTACCAATTCCTTTTATATCTTGTAAGGCATATTCCAATGGAAATTCACCAGTAATATCTGTCTTTGATATTCTAATTCTGTGTTTGAATTCTGTTTGAGTCAATGTCTGCACCTCCGAGAGATAATCGTGTTTTATAGCACTGCTAAGGTCATTAGCCATATTAGCATATATTCTTATTTGCCATTAGCAATAATATTAATTAAAAAAATAAAACACGCAGAGGGGGGGATTTGAACCCCCGAGGGGCAAAGCCCCATGGGATTTCCAGTCCCACGCCTTTCCGAGCTAGACTACCTCTGCAAAAAATTTAAACCAATATATCAATTACTCCTATATATACTTTTAGTTAAATAAACATAGATGTAATAACGACAACATTATTTACGCGTTACTACTTATGTTATCCCGTGTTTAATATAATATTAATATAATTTTATTAATATAATTTCTTCGTTCAATAACTACTATTAGTATAATCTATAATTTACTATATATATGTTTCTATTTTTATTTATTTTTTAAGTGTTATTGATATAGGATTAAAGATATTATTATGTTATCATTATAGCTATTATCCTATATCAACAATATGTTTTATATATACTTTATTTTAAATATTTTATTTAAATTTTATAAAAATATTTTAATGTGAAAATATGAAAATGGGAATAATATCAGAAGAAAAAGATTGGATTACCTGCGAATTAGAAAGGGCGATGATAAAAAAGGATATAACCCCCATATATATTAAACCATCCAAAATTGCTTCTTTTACAGGAATGGATATTAAATTTAAGCATAACAAAGAAAATATCATGGATTTAAAATGTGCATTTGTTAGAAACCTCGGTAATGTATCCAATTATTATAGATTCGATGTTCTCAAATATATAGAATATTATATTCCATTAATAAATCCAACAGAAGGACTTGAAAATGCAGGTAATAAATATAGAACTTCCATACTGCTAAATATAAATAATATATCTCACCCAAAAACAGTTATTACAGAGGATATTGATAAGGCATTAATATGGTCAGAAAAGTTAAATGATTGTGTTTTAAAACCATTATTTGGAAATCAAGGGAAGGGCATTGTTAGATTAAATAATAAAAATCTAATTTCTAAGATAAATATATTAAACGAATTTAAAAAGAAATATGGTGTATTTTATATCCAAGAATTTATAAATAATCCAAATAATATTTATAGGGATATTAGGGCTTTTGTTATTGGAGATGAAGTAGTATCTGCAATGTATAGAGTTTCTGACAATTGGATAACAAATATTCACCAAAATGGAAAGGCAGAAAAATGTGAGCTCACCGATGAAATAATAGAGCTCGCAGTTAAAGCAAAAAATGCAACTGGATTGGTATATGGTGGAGTGGATTTAATGGAAAGTAGTGATGGTTTGAAGGTAATTGAAGTTAATGGAGCTCCTTCATGGGAAGGACTTTCAAGGGTTTCAGATGTAAATATAACTGAGAAATTAATAGATTATGTTTTAAATAATTTAATTTAATTTTTAATTTTTTAATATAATACTTTTTAGTTTTTTAATTCTTCTTTCATCTTCTTTATTATTTCTGAGGAATTTAAATCAAGTTTTTGAATATTTAGAAATTTTTCGTCTATTTTGCCAAGTTTTACCTTTTTTGTAGAATAGTATTTATTTATTTTAGATAATTCTTCTTTTAATTTTTTCCTCTCATTTTCCCTATTTATTACTATTGCATCATGGTCTAAATTTAAGTTATCATCTCTATAAGGAACACCAACAGTTGATAAAGCTATTAATCTCTCATCAACCTCAGAAATTCTTTTTAAATCCCTATCTAATGAAGGATTTTTATATGCAAGTGTTATACCTCTTTTTCTTCCAATAGGAGCTCCTTCTGATAACACAAAGCCAACTTCCACCAAAGCACTTCTAAATGGAATAGAAGAAGAGTAGGAAATTAAAACAGAGTTATTGTCCATTTTTTTATAAATTTCCTTCAAAAAATCCACAGTGTATAAAACGGCGTCTCTCTGCGGTGAAAATGCATCATGAAATACGATATTATATGTTTTATTTAGATTTTTAACGATTTTTCTAGCATCTCCCAAATATAGTGTTATTTTATCGTTTTTACTGCATGCACCCACATTATTTGTCCTGTTTAAATTATTTTTATTATTGTTATAATTATTATTTTTTAAAAAATAATCTTTTATTAATTCTTTTATTAATTCATGCTCTTTATAAGGTATATTTAAACATAATGATAGAAAAAGCGTTTCTTCGCTGTATTCTACCATGTCAATATTGCAATTTTTATTAAAATGGAGTGCCGCTATTGTGTTATACCCCATTCCACTACATAAATCAAGTATTTTTGGATTATCCATGTCTTTTAAATTTGAAGGTATTACAAATTTCTCTACACTTTCAGTCAGAGCTCCGATTCGTGAGTGCATGAGCTCATCTTTTTCTTCTGATACCAAAGTATAGGTTCCATCGTCAGTTTTAACAAGCATTCTATTATTTATAAGATTATTTATTAATTCTTCTTTAAATTCTTCAATATCTCTCTGTTCCTTAAATATGGTTATATATTTTCTAATTAATTTCAGTGCAGTTTTGTTTGGAAGCATAATTACACCTGTATGTAAATTAATAAAATTAATAAAAAAATAAAACTAAATTACACCTATAAAAATAAAACTAAAAAAGATATATTTATTTAAAAAATAAAATTAAAATAAAAATAAATGATAGAAATAATTATTTATTTTCGATTTTTTCAACGATTTTCTCAACAACCTTTTTAAATTCTTTCGTTGCTGTGCAGTCAAGAGATACCATAGGAATTCCTTTGTCAGAAGCCTCTCTAGCCTTTACATCAAGTGGTATTCTACCTAAGAACTCAACACCAAGTTCCTTAGCAGCTTTTTCACCGCCACCTTTTCCAAATATATCAACAACCTTATTACAGTGCGGACATACAAAACCGCCCATATTTTCAATTATGCCTATAATTGGAATGTTTGTGGTTTTTGCCATTGCTACGGATTTTCTTGCATCAAGAACAGCCACATCCTCAGGTGTTGTAACAATAACTACCCCATCTATATCTGGAATTGCCTGCATAATTGTGATTTGAATATCCCCTGTTCCTGGTGGGGTATCTATTAATAAGTAGTCAAGGTCTCCCCAAATAACATCACTTAAAAACTGTCTAACTGCACCGCTTATCCTTGGACCTCTCCAAATTACAGGGGTATCTTTATTTGGTAAAAAATAACCAATAGACATGGTTTTTATTCCATCTTTTGTAGTAATAGGATATATCCCATTTTCATCACCCATAGGCTGCACATTTTCTACACCAAGCATTTTTGGGATATTTGGACCGTGGATATCACCATCCAATACACCAACCTTTTTGCCCATGGCATTCAATGTTGCTGCTAAATTTACTGTGACGGTTGATTTACCTACACCACCTTTACCACTTAATATAGCTATTTTATGCTTTATTTTTCCCATATTTTCTCTTATTTTTGCGTTCTGCATCTCCATAGCTTTTTTAGCATCCGAACATGAGCTACTTGAAGAGCAGGATTCGCATTTTCCATCACATTCTGCCATCACATCACCAAAAATAATTTTTGTTTAATATTATTGTTCATTATATAAATATATTTCATTAGCTTTAAAATACCCTAAAATAAAAAATAATAAAAAATAATAAAAAATAATAAAAAAATTATATAAATTAAAAAAATATAAAAATAAAAGAATTACGGTTATTTAACTCTTACATTCTCCTCATCATTCCTGCTCCACATCTTCTACCTCTTCCAGGACCACAACCTCTTCCCCCCTCATCTATTCTGTGGATATAGGTGCATGGAGCTCCGCAATATGGGCATACCTCAGGTTTTGGAACACCATAAGGAACTTCAATAATTTTGCCACATTTTGCACATTTAAATCTTTTCATATCTGTCATAATATCGCCTTTTAATAATTAATATAATTATTTATTCTTTTTTTAGAGATTTTTTTAAGTTGGCTATTTCTTCTTCTAAATATTTTTTCTCTTCTTCTAAGTATTTCAATCTATCTGATAAATCAGTTTCAGGAACTGTTGCAGGTTCATTATAGCCATATACCATTGCCGCAGCAGGAACTACTCTACCAGTTTCTCTATCCCTGTAATATGCATGTGGTCCAAGTCCGCATCTGCATGTTCCAACATATTCATATTTATCGTTTGATAAAGGAGCTCTTGCAACATAGCTATCTTCTGCATAACATCCTCTACCAAAAAATCTTCTACCAAAGAATCCTCTGCATCCAAATCCTCTTCCAAATCCAAACATTATTATCACCTTTTTAATTTTTTATATTTTTTAATTATAGTTATTATATTCAATATAACACATATGTGTTAAAATATATAAAGTTTTTGGATATATGTATTATATTGACACAACCATACATAATATTTTATATAATACATTCTTATATTTGTATATACAATTATATTATTGGTATTGAGCATTTATATTGTGAATAAAATAATAAATAAAAATAACAAAAAATAATTTTATATTTGATTTACAAGTATTTTAACAATAGTTTTGCCAGTTTTTCCATCACCAAATGGATTCTCCCAGTTTCCAGCGTTTTTTAACATTGATTCAATCCCATTTATAATTTTTTCCTTATTAGCACCAACTAAAATATTGCATCCAACATTTATTGTTTCAGGTCGTTCTGTATTGTCCCTCAATGTAATACATGGAACTTTTAAAATACAAGCCTCTTCCTGAACGCCCCCACTATCTGTTAAAATTAATTTTGCATTTTTTTCAAGCATTAAAAATTCTAAATATCCTACTGGTTTGATTATTTTTATGTTTTCATTTTTTAATTTATCAAATAAATTATATTCTTTTAACCTCTTTTTAGTCCTTGGATGAATGGGAAATATAATTTTATTTTTATCGTATTTTGTTGATATTTCAACTATTGCCTCGACTATACTTTTTAATCTTTCCCTATTGTCGGTATTTTCTGCCCTGTGAAGTGTTAATAAAAAATATTCATCTCCATTGGATAATAGTTTTACGAATTTTTTTATATCTTCCCTTCTCTCAGCAATTCCAATATTTTGGAGGGTGGCATCTACTATGGTATTACCCACAACAAAAATCTTTTCCTTAATACCCTCATTCAATAAGTTCTCTTTTGCAATATCCGTTGGAGCAAATAGATAATCGGATAAATGGTCAGTAAGAACTCTATTTATTTCTTCAGGCATGTTTTTATCAAAACTTCTTAAACCTGCTTCAACATGGGCTACTTTTATTTTTAATTTTGATGCTGCAAGAGCTCCTGCAAGAACGGTATTTGTGTCCCCCTGAACAATTACCACATCAGGCTTTTCTTTTATCAATACCTCTTCAATACCTTCAAGCATCTTTGCCGTTTGTTTCCCATGACTTCCAGAACCTACATTTAAATTATAATTTGGAATGGGGAGATTCAACTCTTTAAAAAAGATTTTATCCATATTTTCAGAATAATGCTGATTTGTATGGATGATAAAATAATTTATACTGCCAATGTCTTTGTAAATACTATTTAATTCTTTATAATTCTTCAATCTTTCCAATTCCCTTATGATGGAAGATAATTTTATTATTTCTGGACGAGTTCCAAGTATTACCCCAATTTTCATATTAGCACCAAATTATTTAACGTTCCATGTGGTTCCATCGCCTAATAACTTAACCTCAAATTTAGACTCTTTCCAAAGATTATGATTTAAAATATTTTTGGTATCTATTACAATTTTGTGTTTCATTAATTTGGATATTTCGTATATGTCCTCTTTTTCAAAATTTTTAAATTCGTCATGGTCTGTTAAGACTATAATACAGTCTGAACCCTTAATACAATCCTCTAATTTATTCAATGGATATTCAAATACCTTTGCATGGGGGTCATATATTGAAACATTAAAATCATTTGACAAAAGACATTCTATTATTTTTTTTGCAGGACTTTCTCTTGTATCATCCACATTTCCCTTATAGGTAACTCCAAAAATACTTACTTTTGGATTATTGATATTTAATTTTTTAAATTCCTTTACTATTAAATTGCAAACATATTTTGGCATATTGTCATTTAATTCCCTAGCCTTCTTTATGAGCTCGGCATTTTTAGATTTTTCCACTATAAACCATGGGTCTATACTTATACAGTGCCCTCCAACTCCAGGTCCAGGATTTAGTATATTTACCCTTGGATGCTTGTTGGCAAGATTTATGGCATCCCAAACATTAACTTTCATTTCAGTACATACCTTTGCAAATTCATTTGCAAGTGCTATATTTACATCTCTAAATGTATTTTCCATTAATTTTACCATTTCTGCTGTGGTTGAATTTGTTAAATATATATCTCCATCCACAAAAGATTTATATACCTCTTTTGCTAACTCCGATGACTCTTCATCTATACCCCCAACTATTCTGTCATTTTCCACGAGCTCCTTTAATATCTTTCCAGGTAGCACTCTCTCTGGACAGTATGCCATATGTATATTTTTATCAATTAATTTATAAATCATTTCTGTTGTTTTGGGAGGGATTGTGCTCTCTATTACCACAAGATTTCCGTCTTTTAAGTAGGGTTTTATACCATTAACAGCACTTAGAACATAGGTCAAATCGCACTTTGGGGTTTCATTATTATTATCTTTATTATTATTTTTATTATTATCTTTATTATTTTTATCATGGATTACAGGAGTTGGAACACAAATTATAAAGGCATCAGCCTCTTCAGGCTCTGTTTTAACATTTAAATTTCCAGAGTTTATAGCACCCTTTACAAGTGTCATTAAGCCCGGTTCATCAATTATTAATTCTCCGTTTTTTATTAATTCTACCCTTTTTTCATCAATATCTACCCCTACAACATAATAGCCATGATTTGCAAGCATTGAAGCTGTTGGTAATCCAATATAGCCTAACCCAATAACACAAATTTTGTTAATATTTTTCTGTTTAGTTCCAATATTCTCCAATTGTTTCATTTAATCACCAATATTATTAAAAATAATTTTACTATAATTTTACTAAATAATTTATTAAACGATATATTATGAAATTATGCGTATTATTATTATCATTATTGATTATATCAAAATTAAAGGGTATTGAAAAAATAAATAGATATGCATTAGATATATTAGCGTTATTCTTTGAACCTTATTCTTTGAAAAGTTTTTTAGCTAAGGTCTCTGCCCATGAAGCCTCCGTAACAACGCTTAATAATATTGTCATAAATGTTGCCACAAGTATAGAACCTGCAATCTCTTGTGCTGGCATGTATTTTAGGATTTCTTGTGGAATTATATGAGGATTTTTCATAATTTCAGCAGATACTGTTGCGGATAATGCAGCAGGAACTACTCCTCTTGGACCTTCCAATGCAAAATATAATCTCTCTTTTAATGGATTACTGGGCGGTAATGATGTTGCAATAAGCACACCCAATGGTCTGGCAATAAATATAGAACCTAATGCACATACAAGTCCAACAAACCAGTAGTTTGTAAGAATAGAAAGACTAATACTTGCCCCTAAAAATACAAAAATCAATATTCTTATTAATGTGGATAAATCCCCACAGAATCCAACTATATTCTCTACATTTTTAGATTGTTCAGGATATTTAGTGAGAGTATTACCAAGATAAAGACCCATTATTGCTACCGCCATAAATCCGCTTATCTCATAGCCTGCAATATATGGAAATATCACATCTCCAAAATACCACAATGCCATAGCCATACCAATAATAAGCGGTGCCACATATTCTTTAAAATCCCACTTTAAAATGGTCTTTTCAAATATTTTTCCACCAATAAAACCGAGTATTATCCCCCCAACTGCAAGACTTAAAAAATTGAGTATTGGATTAACAGCCTTGGCCAACCCCATCATTGCCAAAATTATAGTTGTAGCTACGATACCAAGTGGGTCATTAAATACACTTTCAGCTTCGAGAGTTATTGCTACCTCTGGATTAATGTCTGATTTAGAAAATATAGGCATTAATGTTGCAGGGTCAGTAGCACATGTTATAGCACCATATAAATACCCTATTGGATTAAAATACGGAATTTTAAATATCATATTGAATATAAGTCCTGAAACACCCAATGTACCAATCAACGCAATAGTATCCAATTTTAAAACGGTTTTTAAAACTTTTTTTAATACAATCCACCTCATTTCAAAGGCTCCTCCCAACAAAATAATTATCAACCCCATAGTGGCAACATATCCAAAAATGTCTTGGGCATAACCTGTGGAAATAATCCCTAAAAAAGGACCCACAATCAAACCATATATTAAAAGCAATGGAATATCAGGAATGTTTAATTTTTCCCCTATTTTTGCAATTATTGACCCGGATATTAGCAATAAGGAGATATATCCAATTATAATGGCTAATTCCATCTAAAACACCTTTTCTTATCATGTTTCCTTAAATATAGTTAAACAATAATATGGTAACATCTATTAAAATATATCTAAAACCTAATACTTATCGTGTTTTATCCTTCATATTGTAATTATATATGATATATATTTTTTAACATACATAACTTTCATAACTTCCATTTAAGTATTATGTGATAACGATAATAATATTTATTATAATAAATTATTTATTAATGATACATAATGATTAAAAACATAAAAAATAAGTAATAAAATAATAATATTATTTTATTAATCTTTTACTATAATAATAAGTATATTATAATCGATAGGATGAAATATAAATTAACCAATGTTAAAATGTTTTTAGATTTCTATATATAAATAACTATTAATAGTTATCAATATTCTGATTATATTAAATCGTTAAATATATATACACTAAATCCTTTTGGAATTATGATTTATCAATTATTATTAAATCTTGTAGGGTAAAAAATAATAAAATAATTAATAAAATAATAATATATAAAAATATGATGATATCATATAAATTATAATTAAAAGGTGAGCTCATGATATTACTCGTTAGTCCAAAAGATGTAAATGAAGCTATTGAAACAATAAAAGGTGGAGCTGATATTGTAGATGTTAAAAACCCACCAGAAGGTTCATTGGGTGCGAACTTCCCATGGATAATAAAAGAAATAAGAGAAATTACACCAAAAAACCTATTTGTTAGTGCGGCTATTGGGGATGTTCCTTATAAACCAGGAACCGTTGCACTTGCTGCACTTGGAGCTGCCATGAGTGGTGCAGACTATATAAAAGTAGGATTATACGGAACAAAATCCTATAATGAAGCTGTGGATTTGATGGAAAAAGTTGTTAAGGCTGTTAAAGGAGTAGATGAAAATAAAATCGTTGTAGCTGCTGGATATGCCGATGCTCATAGGGTTGGAGCAGTTGAGCCACTTATAGTCCCTAAAATTGCAAGGGATGCTGGATGCGATGTTGCTATGTTGGATACTGCTGTTAAAGATGGTAAAACATTATTTGACCATTTAAATGAAAAAATACTCGCTGAATTTGTTGAGGAAACCCACTCTTATGGTTTAAAATGTGCATTAGCAGGCTCCATAAAAAAAGAAGAGATACCTATATTAAAAGACATAAATTGCGATATTGTGGGAGTTAGAGGAGCAGCATGCACAAAAGGGGATAGAAATAATGGCACTATAAAAAGTGAGCTCGTAAAAGAATTATCAAAATTGTGTAAATAATATTATTTTTAATTTTTTAAGAGAAAAATAAGGTAATAAATATAAAATAATAAAATATAAGATAATAATATAATAGAATATGCCCCTGTGGGTTAGTCAGGACATGCTTGCGAACTGCGGATTCGCCGACCCGGGTTCAAATCCCGGCAGGGGCGTTATATATTTTTATTTTAAAAATATCCTAAATTTTTTATAATATTAAGGGGAATTATTAATTAAGTTAATTAAAATAAATATTATTAAATGTTAATTAAATAATATATACCCTAAAAATAATAAAGATAATTGACAGAATATAATTCTGGTGATATTATGATAGTATGGTATGGTCACTCCTGCTTTAAAGTAGATAATGTTTTAATAGACCCTTATGTTCCAAATCCAATGTGCAACATTTCCTATGATAAAATTATGAAAGATGTGGAAGTTATAGCAGTAACCCATGGACATTCTGACCATTTGGGAAATGCAGAATATTTGGCAAAAAAATATGATGTCCCAGTAGTCTCAAACCATGAAATATCCATATATTTATCTAACAAAGGCGTAAATGCAGAAGGTATGAATATTGGGGGAACTATATTTATAAATAATTCAAAATTAACAATGGTTAACGCAGAACATTCCTCAGATATTGATTTGAATACCTCTGGGGGTGTGGCATCGGGCTATATTGTAAATGATAGGGTATATCATGCAGGGGATACAGGGTTATTCGGCGATATGAAACTCATAGCTGAGTTATACAGTCCAGATATAGCATTGCTTCCAGTGGGTGGAAGATATACCATGGGTCCAGAAGAAGCTATAAATGCAGTTGAATATTTAAAACCAAAAATATTTATTCCAATGCATTACAATACATTTCCTGCAATTGAACAGGATGAACAAACTATTTTGAATTTAGTAAAAAAGGTAGAAGATATTGGAGTCGAAGTAATCATTCCTGAGATAGGAGCTCCTATTGAATTATAATATATATACTTTTACATTTATTTCTATCTTTTTTTATTTTACAATTTTAACATTGCCATTATCCAATTCAAAAGTCATTGCTTTTTCATTGCTACTATTATATATACCATTTAATAATGCCAATATACAAGCCTTAGTTCCATTTCTATCAGAACCTGCTATAACCATTATTTTGTAATTTGGATTATATGGATTTTTTATAACTTGAATAACCCCCCTATTTTTTCCAGGATTACTATTTGTTATAGGAATTTTTAAATTATTTTCTATCTTCTTTGTTATATTGTTAGATACAGGACCGCCTATTAATATAAAATTACTGTCCGTATTTAATATATTATTGCCTAAAACAACATTTGAAGCATAATAATGTGTTATATTGTTATATTCTTTTCCATTTTTATACAGGTGAAGGTTATCCCCATTTTTAACTACACATATATTGTTTCCAAGGCATTCTGTTCCATCAATATCCTCTTTTTTTATTTCATAATTATGTTTATAATCTACATCAAAATAGGTTAATCCATTTTTATTATTATTCGTCAATTTTATACTGTAATTAAATATATTAAAGTCTTTAAGATTTTCTGGATTTTTATATTTTAAGATGATTTCATTATTGTCAATTTTGACTTTAAAATTGTTATTCAACTCAAAATCTTTATTATTAATTAATTCAATCGTGTTATATATCTTGAATAAAAAGATATTGGTCTTCCCCTGTTTGCTCATATTTTTATAACATATCGCTATATTTGAATTTTTAATATTTACTAAATCTCCCTTAGTTATTCTTAAATCATTACATACTGGTTTTCCATTTTTAGATATATCCAATATTAATGCATTACCGTCAAAAGATATTGCCTTTAAAACAATCTTATAATTTTTATATTCAAATGATTTATTTGTGGATATATTTTTAACATCGTTGTAAAGGACAATCTTATCATCTGTACGATTTAATATCTTGTAGGTTTTGCCTAAAAACATTATATTATCATTACCAAAATTTTCACGATATTCAATATTTTTGTATTTAATATCGCCACTGGAATCTTTTTCAAATTTTATATATAACTCTCCCCTATTGTTATCTATTTTAAAACTGTTATTTGCAGGAATATTGTAATGTATATTTTCGCTTACCTTTATTGTGTTATTAACTATCTGAATTTTTTTGTAAGGATAAAATTCGTCCATAATCATTTTGGCATAAGGTGCATCTGGACTATCCTTATTTACAACAATCAACGGACTATTACTCAGGTCTATGGCAGAGCTCGACATTATTATTATAAAAAAACCTATCAATATTAATAATCCCATTTTCATTCTCATACAATCACCAAAATATTTATAACATTAACTTATACTTATGATTAATATTATATCATGATAATACATAATTATTATTTATAATTAATATAATTAACTTTAAAAGATTTAATATATATGGTGATATATTGAATAGTAAAAGCCATTTAAATAGGAGCTCCGATATTACTACAAAATCTGACTCCAAAACTTCTCAATTAAAGGAAAGGTTGATTTCTCTTTTAAAAGAAGTCCAGTGCGTAAAATTTGGTGAATTTGTTCTGGCTTCTGGAAAAACAAGTAATTATTATGTGGATATTAAAAAAGCCACCACAAATCCAAAGGTTTTAAAAACTGCTGCACAATTGATAAAATCTTATTTAAAAGATGAATTGAATGAAAATATAAAAATTGCTGGTGTTGAATTGGGTTCGGTTCCAATAGCCACAGCAGTATCTATCGAAACAGAAAAAGATTTGATTATTATAAGAAAAAAGGCAAAAGATTATGGTACTAAAAATAAAATCGAAGGAACATTGAATAAAAACGATAAAGTTGTTGTTGTGGAGGATGTCACAACCACAGGCGGAAGTGTTGCAAAGGCGGTAAATGAAATAAGAAAAAATGGAGGAATTGTTAAAAAGGTATTTGTAATAGTAGATAGAATGGAAGGTGCTGAGGAATATTTAAAGGATATGGGTGTTGAATTAATACCTCTTGTAAAGGTAGATGAATTAAAAAATTAACATTCATCCCTTTTTCCAATAATACTAAGTTTTCTCAATTTGTTGTAGAAATTGCATCCTTTAACAAAATAGGAGTAGGAATTGGATTTTCTTAAAATTATTTCATCTCCTTTTTTAGCCTCATCCTCAATATTTCCATCCACTACAACAAGTGTGGATTTTTTTAATACTTTTATTTTAATTTCTGAGTTTCCATCAATAACTATTGGGCGAGAAAACAATTTAAATGGGCATATTGGAACAATTACAAATGCATCAACCGAAGGCTCTAAAATTGGACCGCCTGCACTCAATGAATATGCCGTTGAACCTGTTGGTGTGGATACAATAAGACCATCTGCCCTAACATCCTCTACAAAGTTTCCATTTACATACACCTCAAAGTGAAGCATCTTTGCAGGACTTTTTGTTATTATAACCACTTCATTTAAGGCATCAGGAAGTATTTTTTGGAAATTATTATAATTATGTGAGTTATTAAAATTATTTTTATTATCTTTATCTTCACAACCGCTACTTAAAGAGTAATCTGCATGTTTAATCAATCCTGCACATTTTGTTCTCTTTTCAATTTCATAGTTTCCATTTACAATCTTATCTATTGCTTCAAATACTTTATTTTTATTAAATTCCGTTAAAAAACCTACTGTACCCATATTTATTGGAATTATTGGTATCTCATTACCATTTATAACTCGTGAAGCCCTTAAAACTGTTCCATCTCCACCAATAGATATTATATGGGATATATCATTTAAATCAGTCATAGGTTCGTATTCAATGGGTTTGTTATTATTACTAGTAATATTATTTTTATTATCCATATTATCATTATCTATATTATTATTACCTATATCCTTGCTCATGTTGTTCTGGTTATTGTTATTGCTGTTAATATCTTTGTTATCGCAGTTATTGTTGAAATTATTGATAATCTCGCATAGTGAAGGTTCCAGTGCATACTTAATATGTTTTGAATCCAAATATTTTATAACATCTAGGACTAAATTAAGGGCATCTCTTCTGTCAATCCTTGAAATAATGCCAAATTTTGTTGGTTTAAGCATCCATTTATTTCCAAATATTCCAACAAATTTTTTATGAAGGGCATTATTTGAGCATATAAGCGATGTTTTTTCATATACATTTAATCCCATATCGATTATTTTTCCATCTTTATCTGTGATTATACCCCCAGATTCCCTAAGAATCACATAACCTCCTGCAATATCGCATAATCTCGTAGTTTTATTTACATTTATGAATGCGTCTAAAGCCCCCCTTGCTACATAGCACATTTCCAATGCTGCGGAACCAAAAATTCTTATCCTTTTTACCATTCTATCCTTTATAAAATCAAGCGTATTTGTTGTTAAACCATAGGCAAAAACTCCAACAGAGGCATCTTTCAGATTTTTTATATTTGAAACATTTATTTTCCTTTTTTCTCTATTGGGACTTTCTATGATATATGCTCCTTCATTAACTTTTGCACAATAAATATCCCCCGTTGCTATATTATTTACTACTCCTACTTCTAAATCATTAATAGTCATACCACTTAACAGATTTTCATAAAAATCATCATTCTTATCATTTTCATCATAATCATTTTTGATATTATTGCAAGCTGATTTTTTCAAATGCCCCATGGCTATTGAAACTGAATATATCGGTATATCGTTTAAGGCATTGAATGTTCCATCGATGGGGTCTAAGACAATGACATATTCTGGAATGCCCTTTCCTATCTTTTTAAAACCTATTTCTTCACTTACAAGCAGTGCACTGCAATATTTTTCAATAGATTTTATAGCTATGTTTTCTGCTATTAAGTCTATTTTTTTAGTTGGAGTCCCATCTGCCCCAATCTTTACAATCTCATCGGATTTCTCCCATCCAATTAATGGTTTTACCCCTTTTTCAATATTTTCAGCCACTTTTATAACTATATCAAGCATATCCATCCTTTCACCAAAAAATTAGTTCTTACTTAACCACTCCTTCACACCAATATACCATTCATCCAAAAGTTTTTCCATGAGCTCCTTTACCTTTTCAAATTCAACAGTTCTATACATATACTTATAACCCACGGTTTCTGTAACTTTTTCTCTTTTAACCAATCCACAATTTACTAAACTTCTAAGTGCTTTTTGGACGGTTGTTCTGTCTTTACCAATTTTATCTGCTATATCATATACGGAAGCCTCATTTAACTCCATAAGTTCTAAATACACCCTAATTTCTATTTCTTGGAGCCCTAATATGCACCTCATTAAATCTTCAACAGTGAATTTTTGCATTCTCGTAATCATCAATTTATCCAATTTATCACCTTAATTGCATATATGATAATATTTAATATTTTAAGTTATGTTATATTAGATATTTTATAGATAAAATAAATAAAATAATTAATAGGAATAAACAATTTAATTTATAAATAAAATAATAGCATATTAAAATAATAAAAATATAAAGATAAAATAATAATTGTAAAAAAAATGTAAATAAAAATATAAAAAATATAATAAAAAATAAAGTGTTATTATGAACTGGAAAGGACATACAATATTGGGAATAATAATGGGACTGCCTTTTTTGTCATCTCCTGAACAGATTTTTTTGGTTGTTGCCGGAGCTCTGTATCCAGACTTAGACCATAATGTAAAGTCTGAGATTGTGAAGAGAGGTATATATTTTTCAGGAGTTCTTATTCTTATAGATTTTCTGGTTTATATATTTAAACCTCAGTATTTTGATTTGGGTCTTTTTGTCGGAGCAGTTTCTATATTGTTGATTTATTTAATTCCTTATTTTGCAGAACATAGGGGTATTACCCACACATTTTTAAGTTTAGTAGTAATTTCTCCAATATTAGGATTTTTAGCTTATAAACTATCTATAATATCTCCTATAATTGCAGGAATAATTGCCTTAATAATGGTTACAAATGATAAGCTTCTCGGTAAAGTAATAGCAATATGTGTTTTTGTTTGGATAGGTGTGTATTTAATCATTTCGGAAGTAAATCCTCTTATAACTTTTCAGGGGATGTATCATTACATTATACCCATAGGATTGGGATATTTATCCCACATAGTCGGAGATAGTCTAACCCCTGCTGGATGTAATGCATTATATCCTTTAAATTATAAATTTCATAAAAAAGAAGCAGTAATAATTATGGTTTTATGGTTTTTAGTTGTAGCTTATTTTATATGGAAAAAAAATATATTTTAAGAATATATTATTATTTAAATGTTTTGAGAGATGTTTCCCATATTTAGTTTTATTATTATATTATTTTATTTCAACGGCATGGGCACATTTTTTAGCGTTTTCTCTTGCAGTTTCAATATCATCAGCAGACGCCAATGCAACTCCCATCCTTCTCCCAATCTTTGCCAATGGTTTTCCAAATATTCTTATCTTTGTATTTGGCACCATCATAGCGTCCGAAATATCGTATTGTGGAGCCCATTTATAAATATCTGATTTTATTACATGACTTGCTCCGGGAGTTATTAATTTTATATCAACAGGAAGTCCCAATATACTTCTAAGATGTATCTCAAACTCACTCATATTTTGGGTAATCATAGTAACCATCCCTGTATCATGGGGTCTTGGTGAAACTTCGCTGAATATTACTTCATCTCCTTTAACAAATAGTTCCACGCCAAATATACCGCGACCTCCAAGCATGCTTGTTATTTTGTATGCCATGTCCTGAGCTCTTATTAAAGTTTCCTCACTCATGGGATGGGGTTGCCAGCTCTCATGATAATCACCATCTATTTGAATATGTCCAATAGGGGGACAGAATTTAATTCCCTCTTCGGTTTTTGCAGTTAAAAGGGTAATTTCATAGTCAAATTCTATAAATTCCTCAACTATGACCTTTGTTCCGATACCTCTTGCGGAGCTCGTAGCATGATTCCAAGCTTTTTCAATATCTTTTTCTGATTTAACAATACTCTGACCTTTTCCAGAGGATGACATTATAGGCTTAACAACGCAGGGCATACCAATTTTACTTACTGCATCCTTTAATTCATCCAATGATTCTGCAAATTCATATTTGGCAGTTTTTAAATTAAGCTTTTCAGCTGCCAATCTTCTAATGGCTTCCCTATCCATTGTAATTTTTGTAGCACTAGCATTTGGAACTACAATATTTCCAAATTCTTCCATTTCTATGAGAGTTTCAGTATTTATTGCTTCTATCTCTGGGATAATATAATCAGGGACTTCTTTTTCAATGATTTCCCTTAGGGCGTCTCCGTCCTTCATATCAACGATATAACTCCTATGTGCAACTTGCATTGCAGGGGCATTTTGATAACTATCCACTGCAACACATTCTATACCTAATCTTTGAGCCTCCAAAATTAATTCTTTACCGAGCTCACCACTACCTAACAACAATATCTTAGTTGCATTTGAAAAAAGAGGGGTTCCAATTATCATTATTTCACCAAATTATTATTTTATTATAATTATAAATATAATTTAAATATTATAAATATTATTAATTAATAACACCAGTATAATATAAAAATATATAAATATATAAAACATTGAAATTTAAAATTATTTTATTTTTATTTTTTTAATTTATTATTTATTTTATTTTTATTATTTTATATTTTATTATTTTAATTTTTAATTATTTATAATAATATTTTATTATTTTTTAGTTTATTCTATATATTAAATGGATATTTCATATTTTTTATTTACTTAACCTATATGACCTTATTATTACTCCTTATTTATTATTGGAATTAATTTTGGATTTATTGTGTTATTTTCGATTTCAATTTTCATGATGGTTTTAAGTGGAAACCTTGGAACTGTTGGACTTCCAGGATTTAATAAAAGGATTTTTTTGTTTAATTCAGATATTTCTATTTCTTTTATAAGGGGAACATGGGTGTGTCCAGATATAAGAACATCCAAGCCTTTTTCTAAACTGTAATATTTCATCTTTAATAAATCCCCTCTTGGATGGATTATATCTCCATGAATTATGCCTATTTTAAAGTTATTAATATTTAAAATCTCTTCCCTTGGAAGTTCTAAATAATCCATATTTCCTTTAACTGCTATTGTATTTGCTATGTCATTTAATTCATTCAAAACAGATTTTGAAGTAATATCTCCACAATGAATAATTAAATCTACATTTGAAAATTTATCCTCTATCTCTTTTGGTAATTTGTCTGCCCTATCCCCTATATGTGTATCTGAAATAACTCCTATAATCAAATTATTCCCTCCTATTCTTTAAATATGGGCATGTTAAGTTAGAGATATGCTAAATAATAGGCTATATAATATTATCCATTAATATCTATGTATTGTATTGCTAATATAATATAACTAATTTAATCGTAAAATAATAATTTCAATAAAATTTTTTATAAATAAAAATAAAATTAACCAGATATCCAAAAATAGTTAAATAAATTTGATAATAATCCATATATCTCATATGAATTTATTTATATACCAATAAAAAGTGGCTTCCTTGGGGTGGGTATGAGCTCCCCCTGCTCATCTGCCCCAAGTTCTACTCGATTCCGCTACCCTGTGAGCGTTAGCGTCCCACCTACCGCTGCTCCCTTCCGGGCCTGACGGGGTTCGGTGGATTAAGGAGGTTTGCCCACTCCTTACAGAGTAGGTTCCTCCACCGCCTTACCCCACAGGACGAAATGTCAACGCAGAACTTGGGAATGAGCAGGAGGATGCCCATACCGCCCCCAAGTTTTCGGCTCCCGCATAAGGCGATTTCGGGTTACAGGGGACGCCTAACCCCCCAGCCTAGCCAAACTATTATTTATATTTAATGTATATATACTTTACGATTTTTACATTTTTCATTTTATTATTTAAATTTTCATTCTTATTTAATATCTTTAATATAATTAAAAAGGAAAATATAAATATGTGATAGTATAAAATTAAATGTATATTAATTTATATTATAATCATATTATAGTTATATTTTTTATACAGTAAGAAGGAGGATAGTATGAGATTGGTCAATGAAGCATTGTCAAAAAATAACAACGAATTATACAATAAACAAATGTCAAAAGATGATTTTGGAAATGCCAGTATTATTGTAGTAGGTTGCGGAGGTGCAGGAAATAACACAGTTCATAGACTTATGGAGATAGGTATTGAAGGTGCAGAAACTATCGCTTTAAACACCGATAAACAGCATTTAGAGCATATAAACGCTGATAAGAAAATTTTAATTGGTTCCACATTAACAAGAGGACTTGGAGCAGGAGGATATCCTGAGATTGGAAAAAAATCAGCTGAGCTCGCAAAAAATGTTTTGGAAGATGTTTTAAAAAATGCAGATTTAGTATTTGTCACTGCTGGAATGGGTGGTGGAACAGGTACTGGTTCTGCACCGATTGTAGCTGAAATAGCAAAAGAAAATGGTGCAGTAGTTATTGGAATGGTAACTTATCCTTTTAAGATAGAAAGGGCAAGATTAAAAAAGGCTGATGAAGGTCTTGCGAATTTAACAGAAAGATGTGATACAGTTATTGTAATTGACAACAACAGACTTGTTGATTTTGTGCCAAATTTACCCATAAATGAAGCATTTAAAGTTGCAGATGAGATAATAGCTCAGGCAGTTAAAGGCATCACTGAAACTATATCAAAGAAAAGCTTAATAAATATAGATTATGCTGATGTAAGGTCAATTATGACCGACGGTGGAGTGGCAATGATTGGCGTTGGTGAGGTAGATTATGAGACAAAAGGAGATAGGGTAGAAAAAGTTGTCAAGGATACATTAAGCTGTCCTCTTTTGGATGTTGATTATAAAGGTGCCACAGGAGCTCTGATACATATTACAGGAGGTCCCGATTTAACACTTGGAGAAGCTAACAGAATAGGTGAAGGCATCACTGAAAATATGGAACCCAGTGCAAATGTAATTTGGGGTGCAAGAATTGACCCAGCTATGGAAGGTTGCATTAGAGTTATGGCTATAATAACTGGTGTAAAATCTTCAAGTATATTTGGAAGTGGTGATATGCCGAGAAGAAGAATAATTCCTAAATCTTCTCAAAAAAGTAAATCATTAGGCATTGACTATATTGTATAATTTCCCACCTAATTTTTACATGTATATTATGCCTATCCCCTAATTTTTTATCCTTTTAATTTATTATATTATCATTACCCCTTTATATTACTGAATGTATGTTTTATAATTTATCACTTATAGCCATTATTACCTATTATTAACTTAATTATAAACTTAAACGATAATAATATTTATTTTAAGATTTATTACCATAAAACTTATTTTGTGAAACCATGAAAGTGCATGAGAGGCTTTTATTAAGCTTGGATTCAAATAGATTTATAGATGAATTTAAAAAAATTCTACTGGAACTTAATATACCGTTAAAGGAATTTTCCGAAATATCAGGTATTCCATATAGCACACTTTATAAAATAGTGCAAGGTAGGGATTTTAGGGTATCAACCCTCAAAAAAATTATAGATACTATAAAGGAATTTGAGAAAGGTAAGGATGAAATTGACAAAATAGCTGTTATTGCTGCTAGACCTTCATTAAATAAAATAAAAACCAAAATATATTCTGTGAATGGTAAAGATTATCTATTAAAAGAATATCCTGCAAATTCCTTGGAGGAATGTATTACTGCGTCGATACAGGCAGAAAGGGAAGGAGTTAAGGCTATAATTTGTGCCCCTATTGTAAGTTCAAGCATTGAAAAGGTAGTAAGAGTCCCCGTTGCAGTTGTAATACCCGAGAAGGATGCTTTTATGAATGCTCTTGAAATTGTTGCAAATAAAATATAAAAAAGTAGTATATTATAAAAAATATAAATATAAAAATAAATATTACCGTGTATTATAACTTTGAAAGTTTTAAATAATTTCCCATATCTTCAATAACAACCTGTCCATTTTTTCATTCAATAGTTATTTTAGTTATGTTATTGTCGATATCTTCATTGCATTTATTTAATCTATCCATCATATTGTTTGAAGCACAGTATATTGTTAATGCTATATTTCCTACATATTCTTCAACAGATGAACGAATAGGGACTATAATTAATCCCTCTTTATCCATTAACAGTAAATCTTCCCTATGTTCTTTTTTGTTTATTATATTATCTGATTTAACTTCGCACATGTTCATACCTCTTTATTTATCTTTTTTTATTTTTTCCATCTTTTTTTTAAAGTGTTTTTTGATAATTGAAATATTTAAAAAAGATATATATGATTTATAGAACATTTTTAGACATATTGATAAAACAGAATATATTAATTAAAACTAAAAATAAATAAAATTAATGATATAAAAATTAATAATATATTTAAAATTTAATATTCTCATAAATGGTTTTCCATCTTACAAGTTGAAAGCCCATAAGAGCTCCGATTGCTGATGGTATTGCACAATCAAAACCAAATATCTCTGTGCATAATATTGCAGAAGCCAATGGCACATTTGCCATAGCAGATAAACTTGTTGCTATGCCAACAACAACAAAAGGCACGAGGGTATGAGCTCCGATTAGTGTTCCATACAGAGCTCCTGCTGAGGATCCAATAACAATAGATGGTATTACCAACCCACCAGGCGTTCCAGAGCCAACGGTAAATGAGGTTGTAAATATTTTTCCAAATAAAATCAAAAAAAGGGCTACTATACCATATTTCAATGTTAAAAATTGATGCACCAACTCAGCACCTAAGCCCAATGACTGTGGAATAAAATATCCAATGGATGCAACAATACAGCCACCTATAAATGATTTTAAATATTGAGGATAGGGCAATTTATTAAAAAAGGTTCTTACAATATCAAAAGTATGAATGTATATATAGGACATAGCACCGCAGAAAATGGCACATAAGAATATATTTGGAAGATTCAATATGGTGATATGGTAAATAGGGGGAGTAAATAATCTCTCCTGTTTAAATATCCAAAAAAATGATAAATATCCAAAAATACTTGACATTATTGCTGGAAAGCACGATATATATTCAAATCCCTCTCTCTTTACAATCTCTGCTGCAAATATTGCAGAACCAAGTGGAGCACATAAATCACCGCTTATTCCACCTGCAATACCACTTATAAAAAGTGCCTTTCTGTTTTTTAATTTAAATTTCTTAAATATATAATCTGCAAAAGAGGCACTAGCCTGAATGGACGGACCAACCTTCCCCCCACTTCCTCCAACACCTATTACAATACCTGATATAATTACCTTTAAAAATCCAATAAATGGATTTAATAATATTTTGTTATTGTATGCATTTAATGTTCTATCTACGCCAGGACCTTTTAAATAAGGATATCTATCTACAAGATACCCTGCAAATGCAAGGACAATTGGAATAAGATATATGTTATTATGAGATAAATGGGATAATAAAATAATAATTTTTGTAATGATAATAGAACTTAGACTACCAACTACCCCAATAATTGCCGATATTATTGTCCATTTAAAAATATGTTTAAATACATTTAAACCCTGTTTTCTATCCATGCCCATCCCCAAAAATTAAATAAAGCTAATAATTAAATATTTTTTATTTTTATAATATATTTTTTATTTATTTTTAATTTTTAGTATTCCTTTTTTATTATAAATATTTTTAAATTATTATATTTTTTATATATTTAATATTTATATTTATAATATACGCCCTGTTTTGTATTTCTTCTTTTTAATTCGTTGGAAACTTCATTTAATATCTTTAATCTGTGTAAGTTCCATTCAGGAGATACTTTTATTTCATCGGGGGTTTTATCTTTTGATAACCTTTGAATAAGCACATAAGGGGATAAATGTTCTAAAAAATCACATACAAGTTTTACATATTGTTTTTCATCAAGGGTTTTATACTCTCCTCTCCAATAGAGCTCCTCCAATTCAGTATTTTGAATTACAACTAAGGGGTATATTTTCAGTGCATCAATTTCCAAGTCGGATAATATTTGTGCAGTTTTTATCATATCGTCCCATGTTTCATTTGGAAGTCCTAAAATCACATGACCACATACAAAAATATTTCTCTTTTTGCAATTATTTATTGCCTTAATAGTATCGGATACATTATGTCTTCTGTTCAGAAAATCCAAGGTTCTCTGATGCATGGATTGGATTCCCAAATCAATCCATATCTCATAACCTTCATTTACATAATCCTCCAAAATATCTAATTTTTCATCTTCAAGACAATCAGGTCGAGTTCCTATGGATAACCCAATTACATCGGGATAAGACAATGCAAAATCCCAGAGCTCCTTTAATCTTTCAGGAGTGCCATGGGTATTAGTTCCAGGATAAAAATATATATAAAATTTCTCAATGCCTTTGTTTTTCTGTTTTTCTATCTGTTTTTCTATCTGTTCCTTTAATGTATATTTCACATTACAATATTTAACGCTTATAGGCCTTCCCATCTTTGGGCAGAATATACAGCCCTTTGTATCGAGAGTGCCATCCTTATTTGGACATGAAAATCCTGCATCAAC
Organism: Methanothermococcus okinawensis IH1; assembly: GCF_000179575.2. Lineage (NCBI taxonomy): Archaea > Methanobacteriati > Methanobacteriota > Methanococci > Methanococcales > Methanococcaceae > Methanothermococcus > Methanothermococcus okinawensis. Next base: position 1,053,886 of record NC_015636.1, read on the forward strand.
AGGTATTTTAAAGGTTTTATAGGGTTTTGCCTTTTTTAAATATAATCCATACTGTGCTATGGTAAATCCCTTCAAATAGATACTATCAATAATATTTTTATCGATAGGTTTAACAATATTATTATTTTTAGAAGATATCTTATTGCAATCTATACTTTTTATATTAGTATTAATTTTATTAATATCAATTTTAGCATCCTTTTCATACTTGGTTTTAGGTTTTATTGCCATGAGCTCACCATTTAATATTAAATTATTTTATTGTTATACACTCATCGAATTATAAAATATTTTAAATAAATTAAATAAAATAGACTAATTAATTAAATTAATAAAATTAATAAACTAATTAATGAATTATAATGAATATAATGAATAATCATGATTATTATTTTATGGCATTATAATTATATCTATTAGAATATAAATGTGAAGTATTGGTATTAATGATTAAGTATTAATTATTATTGATATTATATTATGTGGTTATGAAGAATATATGGTTAAAATAGCTTGAAGTTAGCAATACCATTATAAAATATAAAGATATTCATAATTATAAATTATAATTATAATTCTTATAATTTTGAATACATTGGAGCGTGGAATAATGGAATTACATATAGATGAAAAAAAACTCTTAAAAATATTTCAAGATAGTGGAAAAGAGGAATTTAATGTTAAAGAATTGGCAGAAAATGAATTGATGGGCTCAGAAACAAAGGTTATGAGAACTGCATTATGGCTGTCTGGAAAAGGATTGGTAGAAATTATTGAAAATAAGAAAGAATATATTAAATTAACAGAAAGAGGAGAAAAAGCCCTAAATGAAGGTTTTCCAGAACGAAAAATTGCAAATTATTTAAAAGAAAAAGGTATAAATTCAATACCCATTAAGGATTTAAATAAAATTTTGGATAAATCCGAAATAAGCCCCGCATTAGGTAATTTAAAGAAAAAAAAGATTGCAAGGATTGATAAAGGAAATATTGTTATAGATGATTTAGACTATGTGGATGAAGAGGAGGAGCTCCTAAAAAAGATAAAAACAAACAATAATTTAAAAGAATATAATAATGTAGATAATAAAAAAGCCATTGATAATCTAAAAAAAAGAGGATTTATTGAGATTGAAGAAGATATCGATAGAATAATTAAATTGACAGAAAAAGGAAAAGAATTTATAAAAAATCCAATTGAAATAAAGGAGGAAATCTCACAATTAACAAGAGAACATATTATCAGTGGAAAATGGAAAGAATATCATATAAGACCTTATGATGTCAATATTCCAACAGAAGATATATATCCCGCTAAATTACACCCTATGACAAGGGTGATACATGAAGTTAAGGATATTTTAATTGGAATGGGCTTTAAGGAAGTAAAAAATCCTATTGTTGAAACAGAATTTTGGAATTTTGATGTATTATTTGAACCACAAGACCATCCAGCAAGAGATATGCAAGATACATTCTTTTTAAGATATCCAAATAAGGGAGATGTCCCATCTGAGCTCCTAAAAAAAGTTAAGGAGATGCATGAAAAAGGAATATTTAACGGTGAAAAGATTTCTAAGGGATGGAATTATAAATTTGATGAAAATATATCAAAAAGAACGGTTTTAAGAACCCATACAACCGTTTCATCCATAAAATATTTGGCTTCACTATCTGATGAGGAAAAAAATGGAGCTCATAAAGTATTTTGCATAGATAGAGTATTTAGAAACGAGGCTATTGACTATAAGCATCTACCTGAATTCTACCAATGTGAAGGAATAATTATGGACGAAGATGTTAATTTTGATAATCTAATGGGCATTTTGATAGAGTTTTTAAAAAGGTTAGGATTTGATAAGGTTAGAGTAAGACCTTCATACTTCCCATTCACAGAACCTTCATTGGAAGCAGAGGTTTATTTAGAAGGAAAAGGATGGCTTGAACTTTTAGGTGCTGGAATGTTTAGACCTGAGGTGCTTAAACCTATTGGAATAGAAAAACCCGTTTTAGCGTGGGGCATTGGATTGAGTAGGTTAGCTATGCTTAGATTGGGATTAAATGATATAAGGGAGCTCCATAGAAATGAACTAAACTGGCTTAAAAAAGTTAAATATAGGGCAAATATCTAATAAATTAATAAAATAATAAAAAACTGATAAAATAATAAAATAGTAAATAAAATAGTAATAAATTAATAAAATAATTAAAAATATTTAATAAAAATAAATTAGAATAATTAATAAAAGAAGTAGTAAATAGTAAATACACATAAAGTGAAATTATGAAAATTGAAGATTCGATAAAGCGCGCCTATGAAGAATCATGTCATGGAAATAGAATGGGGGACAAAAAAGAAGAGGTTGAATTAATCAGACAAACAATACTAAATGCTAAAAATATTGTTATTGCAACAAACAATCCAAAAAAATTTAAAGTAGTAAAGGATATTCTCTTAGAGATATTGGATAAAGAAAAAAACAACAATATATCTGTATCAAAAATAGACCTACACACAGAAGTTTCAGATTTAACAAGAATGCCTGTATTAAATAAGGGATTAATTGCCGTAGATATTTCAAACGCAGATATTGTTATTGCAAGAGGTAGGTTAGGAGTCCCGGGTTCTGGTTCAATGCTATTAATCATGGATAATAAAGGAAGAATATTAACTGGTTCATTATCTCCACCATCGGTTATCCATAAAAGAAATATTGAAGATACTGTAAAAAGTGAATTAATAGATGCACTAAAAAGGATAGGGATTAGATAGTAATAGATAGTAATTGGTGATATTATGAAATATGGTATAACAGAAACCGTAAAAACCATAAAATCAAAAATAAAAGTTAAAGATATTATTTACGATATAGTAGAAAAGAAGACAAACGCTATAAAATATTTCTTAGAAGGGCAGGAATTCAATCAAACAATTGTTTTTGGAGCTTATTTATGCGGAAATTATATGGCACATGCACTGTTAAAAGATTCTGATGAGGTAATTCTTGTAGATGTTTATCCGCATTTAAAAGACATGATAGTTAGTGAAAAAATAACCTTTATGGATTCAAACAAATTCAATTTAGCATTGAGAAATGGGAAACTAAATCCTGATTTAATTGTTGATATAACTGGAATTGGTGGTATAAGTCCTGAAATTTTATCAAAATTTAATCCCGAGGTTCTTATCGTAGAAAATCCAAAATGCACATACGATAAGGATATTTTTGAAATAGATAATTCTATGGATAGATTAAACACTGGCAAAAAAAGAGGTTTGTTGAATACTTTTAGGTCATCAAAGGTTTCAAAAACTTCTGGAACTATGACCTTAACTATCGACACTGTGCTTGATTCCTGTGCTGAAATAAAGGAGCTCGATGGTGTGCTTTATGCATTACCTAATTTAAAGTATTATGAGGGCATATTATTCCATGAAAAAGATGCTAAAAAGTTTATAGGTGAGGTAAATGCACCTGCAATAACTGTAAGTTGTTTGGATGAATACATTATCCCAGAAATAGATAGGATATTATCAAAAAATATGGAGAAAATCAATTCATTTGTAGTAAAAGCAAAATAATAATATAATAATAAAAAATAAAATAAAAATAATAAAATATTTTTTAATATATGATTATTTATTCCTTTTCAAATATATATTCAAATGCAACCTTTAAAAATCTCAAAATTCACTTCGTGAATTCGAAGCGAATCCTTTGGATTCGCTGACTTACAAAACCTTGAAAAGGTTTTGTCAAGTTATACGATGCCGTAGGCAGTAAAAAAATCCGTAGGATTTTTTCTGATTTCTCGCTATCGCTCGAAAGGTTGCTATCGAAAGTCCAATACTCACTATCGTTCGTATTAGAACCTAAATTAAACCATTTTTATTCCTTTTCAAATATATATTTAAACACAGCCTTTTGAGCATGTAATCGGTTTTCAGCTTCATCATAAACAACGGATTGTTTTCCATCGATTACATCATCGGTTATTTCCATCCCTCTATTTGCAGGAAGACAGTGCATTACAATGGCATTATTTTTTGCATAACTTAACAGTTTTTCGTTTATTTGGTAAGGGGGGAATATCTTATTTACTTCATCCAAATCTTTATTTTTATCACTCATACTTATCCAAACATCTGTATATAGCACATCTGCATCTTCTGCTCCTTCTTTTGGGTCATTTGTTAGTGTTATGCTACCTTCTCCATATTTATCCACTATTTCCAGTGCCTTTTTTACAAACATTGCATTTGGCTCATAACCTTTTGGTGTAGCAGCATATACATCCATTCCAAGTAGAGCTCCCCCAATCAATAATGAATTACATACATTATTTCCATCACCAAAGTATGATAATTTAAGACCTTTTAATTTGTTTTTATGCTCTTTTATTGTTAATATATCTGCCAATATCTGACAAGGATGTGCTAAATTACTTAATGCATTAATTACTGGAACATTACCGTATTTTGCCAGTTCTTCAAGTGTTTTATGGTTTTTAACTCTTGCAACAATTCCATCAACATACCTACTCATTACCCTTGCAGTATCTTTTATGCTCTCTTTTTTTCCCAAGTGGGTTTCCCCTGTATTTAGCATTAAAGAATGTCCCCCTAACTCATTTACTGCAATATCAAAGCTTATTCTTGTTCTTGTTGAGGGGCTTTCAAATATCAATGCTATATTTTTGTCCTTCAATATATCCATGGTTTTCCTGTTCTGCTTAAAATAAATAGCATCTTTAATAATATTTTCAACATCGTTTCTTTCTAAATCTCCCAAAGTCAATAAATGCATATTATCACCAATATAACATAAATAAACATAAATCACATGAAATAAATTTTATAAAATTATTATATAAAGTCAAGAATATAAAATTAAAATATTTGAGATTAAATTTTTAATTATATTATTATATTTAAAACTTGTTAATTATATAACCACATATCATTAATTAGGTATATTATTTTTAATTTTCAAAAATATATTTAATTTATTGGAATAATTATATGGAATACGCTTCCACTACCTAATTTACTCTCTACCCATATAGTTCCTCCATGGGTTTCTATAATGCTTTTGCATACTGCCAAACCCAATCCAGAACCTCCTTTTATTCGTTTTTCAGGGGAATCCACCTGATAAAATCTGTCAAATATTCTATCCAAATCTTTCTTAGGAATACCCGGGCCATTATCTATAATTTTTATATGGACAGAATTACCCTCTTTTAATGCCTGAATTTCTACTTTTCCATTTACTGGCGAAAATTTTATGGCATTTTCAATTAGGTTGGTTAAAACCTGAGTTATTCTGTCTTTATCCCCTTTCATAATTATATCATTTATTTTATAGATTATATTAATATTTTTTTCATCCGCAAGTGGTTTTAAGGTATCAACAACATTTTCTACGAGCTCCTTTAAATTTATTTCTTCCATATGCATTTCTAACTCTCCATGCTCTATTTTTGATAAATCAAGCATGTTATCTATCAATCTCTTTAATCTATCAATATTTTTATTTGCAATTTCAAGACATTTTTTCTGACTTTCAGTTATTGCCCCCATCGTTCCATCTAACACGAGCTCTACATATCCTTTTATTGATGTTAATGGTGTTCTTAACTCGTGGGATACTATTGCTACGATGTCTGATTTTAGTTTATCCAATTCTTTAAGTTCATTATATGATTTTTCTAATTCTTCTGCCTGTTTTTTCAACTTCTCGTTAGATTTTCTTATCTCATCAGCCATTTTATTAAATGCCTTAGCCAATTCTCCAAATTCATCGTTTGTATTTACATTAACTCTAAAATTATAATTTCCCTTACCTATTGTCCTTGCTCCTTTTTTTAACTCTTTTAGTGGTTTTGTAATCTTATCATTTATTACAAAAGATACCATTAAAGCTATTAATAACCCCAATATTCCGACTCCAAATATCGAGTTTTTAATACTATTTTGAAGAGCTATAAATGGTTTTTCAGGCATTCCCACATATAACATTCCAATAATTTTACCATCGCTATTTTTTATAGGCGTATATGCAGTTATATACCAGTTATTAACAACAAAAGCCTTTCCATAATAGGTTTCTCCTTTTTTTATAACTTTGTTATATACTTCCTCTGAAACAAAAGTTCCTATTGCCCGTTTGTTATCCTCTTTAACATTTGTGGATATTCTAAGACCATCCAAAAATATTGTTGCAGTATCTTTTGTATCCCTCTTTATTTTATCGACAAGATAATTGTCTTTATTTAGAACCTTTGATACTATTAAAGCTCCAATAATATGTCCATTTTCATCTTTTATTGGGTTAATGGATACCAATGCAAGGGCTTTTTCCACAGATTTGTTTTTAACTGAATTATTTGTAATTAAGTTTCCTGAACTTTTATAATTTTTCGATTCAATAATTTCTATTCTTGTTTTATTTTCAAGATTTTCTTTTTTTATGATATCTTCATTTAGTAGTTCAATAGAAGATATACTTTTTCCGTTAAGTGCTTTTTTTACAAGTGGTAGGAGCTCGGTATCATTTGATATATTACTGTTTGACCTTACCACAACCTGTCCTTTACTGTTAAATATTGTTGTGAAATCTGCATTTCCCGATTTTTTTGTTAGCAGAGCTATTTCCTTTAATTTTGAAATATTATCATTTTTAAGAGCGTTTATGGTATCTTTTGAATTAGAGGCATATTTGCATACAGTAGATAATTTGTCGTTTTGGTCTTCCATAAAGCCCTCAGCAGTGGATAAATCAGAGTTTATTTTTTCCTGAGCCTGTTCATCCATGGTTTTTGTTATGGTATTTATGGATACAATACCTAAAATTAATATAGGTATTAATGCAACAACTATTGAATAAATCGTCAATTTAGTTCCAAATTTTTTTATACTGGGTAATTTGCCCATATTTACACCTAATATCATATATTTGTATATTTAATACTACACATATTTATATGTTTTTAATGAGATTAATAATATTTTTTAATAAATATTTTTAATAATTAATAAATATTTTTCATGTTTATATCATTTATTAGGGTGTTCTCCTAAAACTTTATTTATAATATTTAGTAGTTCCTTTTTTTCAAAGGGTTTTACGATATAACCATCTACATGTTTTTTTACTCCCGTTTCTATGTCTTTTTTCTGAGCAAGTGCGGTTAATGCTATTACTGGCGTGTTTTTCCACTTGTCTCTTGACCTTATAATATCTAAAACATCCCAACCACTCATTCCAGGCATCATTATGTCGAGTAATACTAAATCGGGTTTATTTTCCATCAATTTTATGGCTTCATGACCATCGGATGCTGTTAAAACATCGTGATTATTTACTTCCAATATTATTTTTACAAGATTTAATATATCCTCATTGTCTTCAACTACAAGAATTTTAGCCATATTATCACAATTTTATTTTTTATTTTTTATTTTTCTTTTTTACTTTATTTTAATTTAATTTTTTATCATTATTTTTTATTTTTTATTTTTTAATAAAAGTATTAACGAAATTTTTTGAGAATATCCAATTATACATAGTAGGCTATGGTTAAAATTTATTATAAATATTCATAAATATTATTATAATAGATATAATAAAATATAATCATATTATTAGGTATAAGTATAACTATGAGATTAATCAGTATCATAATATTGTTTAATTACATAATATTGTTAATTCTATAACTTACACTTAATTTTACTTAATTTTCTAAAATTTTACTTTATAATTATTTATTATAGGTCTGTATTAATTATACAATATATTTAAAAGATTAAATTTATTTATCTAAATACGATACGGCGGTGTTAATGTGAGATTCATAGAGTTTGGACAGGGATTTTCCGATGATGACAACCCATTAAAAGCAGGAGCTCATGCTACATCGAATGCATTGAAACAGTTAAAATATTCAGAACGCCCAAATGTTATTTTTTTATTTTCTTCTCCTGATTATGATCCCGAAGAAATATTAAACGGAGTAAAACTTATAACCAATACTAAAACACCGATTGTAGGAGGAAGTTCCAGATTTCAAATTGTAAATAATGAACTATTAAAAAATGGAGTAGGGGTAGGCATCCTATCTTCAAAATATATTAATGTTGGAGTTGGAGTAGGTTTGGGGGTCTCTATAAATCCCAAAGAGTCTGGGAAAAAAGCCATCAGCGATGCGATGAAAAACCTTAGCATGGTTCCAAAATTCGTTATGGTATTTATAGATTATTGTAAATTTGAAGAAGAGGTTTTAAAAGGAATAACAGAGGTATTGGGCATTACAATTCCGATATTTGGTGGAACTACCACCGACAATTTTGAATTTAAAAAAACTTACCAATATTGCAATGATGTTTATTTTGATAGTGTAGTTTGTGTGGCATTTGGTGGAGATATTTTACCTAAAATGGCTTATGGAAATTATTCAGAGTCCAATAAACAATCCAAGCCATATAAACCATATATATATAATGACATTGAAGAAACTAAAACTGTGATAACAGAAACAAATAAACGATATATATACAAGTTAAACAGTATAAATGCACTCGATTATTATAAAAACATTTCAAAATTTAACGGTTCTTATGAGGAGCTCCAAAAAGATAGGCAATTTTATTTATCCCATGCATTCGGTCTTTTAAATGCAAATGGTGAAATAATTTTAAAGGGACCCATATCTATAAAAAATGGAGTTTTAATATGCGGTTCTAATGTTATTGAAAGAAATGAATTAAAAATGGTCAATATAACCAACGAAAAAATTAAAGAATTGTTTAGGAGCTCTACAAATTTACTAATTAATACCACTCCAAAATATGAATCTCCATTAACATTCTGCTGTTCATCTACATATTTGCCTGAAATATCAGAAGAATCTGTAAAAGATAGTTTGAAATCTTGTCCCTTAAATCTTTTTGGATTTTCAACCTATGGTGAGATAACTTTAAGAGATTATATGAATTATACAGTATCAATGTGTTCCATAGTCCCTGATTTAGCTTCTATTAGTGCAAAGGATGGAATTCACATGGTTACAAAGTATCCTGCTACAAAGGAAACTATATTAAAAATAAACGAAATGGGTGGGGAAGTTAAAATAGAAGAGCTCGCAAGGGCTTTAAATATTCATAGAAGAACGGCTTATGATAGGATAGAACCCCTTCTTCAATATGGATTTGTTGAAAAGGAACATGCACTTATAAAAATAACAGATTTTGGAAGATTATTATTAAAACTTTGGATATAATTTTTTAAATTCTATTATGTTATACTTCTTATTTTTCATTATATTTTATATAATTTTATTATTTTTATTACTTAATTCATTTTTATCCATAAATATAACATTAATACTGTTCAATAAATTGACTTCCTCTTCTGTTAGGGTTTCCTCTTTGACACCATCTCCAATTATAGCACTATGCCCAAGTGGGTCTTCAATTATGAGTGTTGCAGTTTCTTTACCATTTTTGATATCTTCAATTTTTTCCATTATTTCTTCTGCTTTTTTCTTTTCCTCATTAGTTTCTGTCCACTTAATCAGGGTTTTTAGGGAATCTTCAAGACGATTTAATACCCCTTCAACATTTGAAATATAGCCCTGTGAAGCAGGGCCTGGTTTAACCTCAAAACCCAATTCTGGTATTTTTATATAACCTGTGGAGCTTTTTATAACCCTTTTATTTAGGTCTTCTTCCCCACATATTTTTAAAATAAACCTTTTTGGTTCTTTAACCTCCACAGGCAGTATATCACTTTTTCTATATTTACATTTATCACATATCATAGTAGTTTCAATAACCTTGCCAAAATATGGAATATCCAATTCATTTGTTATAATTTTCAATGAATTTTTAGCACCACATATGGGACAGTCTATGACATTTACAGATTTAGTTTCCATGTTTTCACCAATATTCATTATAATATGTTATTTTTGTAAAAATTATTATCTATATTCTACTATATATTTTACCATATTATTTTACCATATTTTACTTAAATTATTTTATAACTTATTTATTAATTATAAACTGTTAATTATAATATATTATTATAATATATTATTTAGATATTCTCATTAATTCCAAATAATTCTAATTAGCGTATTTTATTTTTTATACGGGCTTAGAAATTTAGAAGTTTTGGAAATTTTTTATAATATATATAATTTTTGATTTGATTGTAGGGAAAAATTATATATATATCATCCGTCAAGAATAATATTATTCTTATGAAATAGATAATTATTGAATATGATATATATCGGAAGTATAATTCCTATGTGAAATAACCTTGAATATTCTTGAATATATCTCTAAATTTCTTATGTGAAGGGACATTATGTACAAAAAGCTTGATATTATAGAACATGCCATTTTACTGAACCCTAAATATATCAAAATATTCCGTAATAAATTAAAAATAACTCAGTCAAAACTTGCTGAGGAAAGTGGTGTTAGTCAGTCCCATTTGAGCATGCTTGAAAAAGGAAAAAGAGAAGCTACGAAATCTCATGCTGCGGCAATAACTTTGGGGTTGTTAAAATGCAGTGATATATGGGATAAAGAGAATCCAATTCTATATCTATTGGATATCCTATCATTGACAAAACTTGAATCTACAATTGTTAAACTTGTTAAGGAGCTCCTATCTAAAAATAGCACACATAAAAGATACATTGAAGGATACCCAGTTTTCATTGTTGATAGGGATTCATTTACCGAGTATATTAAAAAAAATCTTAAAGTAATCACTATTGAAAATGTGGAATTTTTTAGGGGAAGAATAAAGGTTAAAGGTATATATTCAGATAATAGGGATGTTTGCATATTCTTGGATTGTTCCGATATTAGACGATTGGAAACTAAAATTTCCAAAGTCCTTGGAAAAAAACAATTATCCAGATATTTCCAAAAGAAGAGATGCCACCAATTTACTCCATTAAAAAAGATGGTATTGTAATACACTGTTGGTAATAAGTAAAATAAAAAATAAATCCAATAAAAATAATAAATTAATAGTAATAAATTAATAATAAAATCAAAAAATTATAATAAATTAATAAGGTTAATAATATTTTGAATTTATAAATGGCTCTAATATTGGTGATATTATGAATTCATTATTAATTTATTTGTATAGTAGCTCAGTGATTTCTTCACTAATCATCGGAGCTCTGATAAGATTACCTTTAAAACCAGATATGGATTCTTTTGAAGGTAATGTTCTATTCCCAAATATATTTGTTGCTTTGGGATTAACGGCAATTACCAACTTCTTATTCAATATAAATATGGATATTATTTCATACCTGATTGCAGGTATTGTAATTGGCATAATTTCTGCTTTATTTTCAAAATATGCAAATAGGATATTCCCAGGTGTTGATTATGCTACTCATTGAGGTTGTGAAGTTGATTATTGCATCTGTAATATGTTGGATAAATTTTGTAATAGTGGATACATACTTTGGATTGCCAAAAAAACCCGGTGTATCTGGTGCTGATGTAATTGGAAAAAAGATAGACAAAATTGGAGGAAATATTAATGGAGGGTATTTCATGGGAAATATAGTATGTTCGCCTGATGCCTCAGCTGGAACATTGATGGCCTCTATATTTTACTATGTAATGGGTTTTGAAGGCGGCCTTATAGCTGCACTTTTGGTATTTATAGGTAATAGGTTATGTAATGACCCAGGTTATGCTGGAACCATTGGAACCATAACTGCAACAATCTTGATATACCTATGTAGTGGCTTTATAGAACCCCAATATTTCATAGCTGGAATGGTAATTGCAATATTTACTATTCAAGGATTCTACCATACCTATGCCTCCAAAATATTGGGAAGTATAGCAAAAAAGATGGGGAGGATATAAATGGATATTGTAACATTGTCAATAGGTATTGTCGCCGTTATTGTAGGATTGAGGGTATTCCTAACAAGAAGTAGGGCTCTGAAACTACCATACATATGTTGCCTAAACTTCTGCATAGCGGCATTAATTGTGCTATATGTAAAAAGCCCAATGGGTGCTATTGCAGCAATAGTGTATTTTATATTCTCCACGGTATCAAGTAATGCCATAGCCCACACAATTGGTGAAATGAAGAAAATTGAAAAGGTATCAAAATAAAATAAAGAAAATAAAAAGAAATAAAGATAAAACAGGTGATTAAATGGATATTTTACCATTAGTATCCATATTATGCTGTATCCTTGGTGGAATTGGTGTAATTTTGCACACCGATTATATAAATAAGATTATCATGTTTGCATTCTTGGAAGCTGGATTAACGGGATTAATCGTTTCGTTTTATTATCTGGATGTAGCCATGATTTCGTCAATATTGGAACCCATAGGAACAATCATATTATTATTGGGTGCTTTAAAATACTACCATACCCAAAAAACCAAGAAAAAATACAGTTCAGAAGTTCCAATACTTGCAAGATAAATATGAGGCAATGGTGAATATTATGAATCTAATCATATTGACAACATACATTGGTTATTTTCTACTAATAGTAGGAACAATTGGTGCAATATTTGGTCCAATGGTTGATGACCCATTTAAAAGGCTATTAAACATGGAAGTGCCTTCAATGGGGGTATCATTAATCTTCTTGGCATACAATGAAACGCTTGCACTTATGACTTATCTCGCAGTAAATGCCATACTTATGCTTGTGTTAGTTAGGGCAATTATCAAAAATGAGGAAATGGAGGAGTAATATGAGAAAACTCAGTAAAATATGGAATTACATGTCAAAACCTGAGGTAGTTCCAAGGTTATTTGCAGGATTCCTATGTTTGGTATTATTTGTTGAGTTTTTTGCCCCTACAACATTTAATGGAAACCAACTCTATCCAAAAGATGTTCCACAGGGTCAAATATTCAAAACTCCACTTGCTCCCTATGATAGAGGAGGAGCTCCCCTTAAAAAAGCCGCAGATATTAAAACTCAATACCCACAATTTGAACCAATAAGAGGAAAAATAACGGCATATTTAACTCCAATATCAATATGGATTAGTGAAAAAACTCCCTACTTTGGAACAACCATAGTTTCTACCCCTGGGGGCATATTGGATGAGATATTATACTATACGCGAGGATTTGACACGGTGCTTGAATCTACCACATTGTTAATTTCATTTATAATATTTAGCTGGATATACCTCAATAGAGATGAGGTGAAATAATGGATATTGTAAGTTATTTATTCAATAAAACTGTTGTTTCAGGATTTATAATTGGGATATTGTCATTGTATGCAATATCTCGTCAAAAATCCGATATACACATGCTTTTATTAACAGACCTTGTGGAATGTGCCATGCTTGTGGTGATAGCTGCTGTTGGAACAGACCTTGCAGAGGCACTTGTACTTCCAGGGTTGGTTGTTAGTATGGCAGAGCTCTTGGCAGTTTCAGAGGTGCTTGTTCTTAGAAATGAAATGAGGGCTAATAATTATAACAAACATAAAAAATCAAAACTTCTTGAAGAATTTATTGTAAAGGAGATACCCCATTGTAAAGATATTAAATTTGGTAAAATGGAGGTGTTATCTAGTGCTCCAAGATTTATGGCATTTATATTGGTAATATACGGTGCATTATTAACTGGATTTACTGGGGGTGCAGTAATGGCAAGCGGTTTGCTGTTTTACCTCTTATCACTTGGAGCCACAGGGAATGGAATATCGTTGAATAATATAAAACATACATGGGAATCAATTTCTGGATTTTCAGGTATTATGTGGGCATTCTGGATATTATTTGGATTTATAGGATTCTTCCTATTTCCTCAAAAATACCTATATTTTCTATTGATAGCAGGATGTGCATTGGCATTGAAAGTTGGTTCTAAACTTGGATTGATTGGTGACATTCTGAAATAAAGTTAATAAAATAACTAAAATAACTGAAAATAAATAAAATATGGGCAAATAGGATAAAATATGGTGATGTTATGTTAATAGACCCAATCACAGGGAATTTCTATGGGTATGTGCCTTTCGGGGATATTGTATTCTATTTAACGGATTTTTCAGTAATAGCATTTCTTGTTGCATTGTTCTTTACATTGGTGGTGTATCTTACAAAACCCGAAAAGCAGTTGGAAGCTCAGATAAATGACTTTGGCGATAAGTTTAATACAGTATCTTTAAAAGAATTAAAGATAAGACGATTAATGGCTATTATTTGTGGGATAAGCACAGCATTTGCCATGCTAACGGGGGATATATTTGACTATGCCTTATTTCTTGCGGTAATAGGTATTGCCAACATAGGTATAGTTTCAGCAGTTAAGAAGGAATGGGTGCTAAATGCAGCATACCAATATGGAATAATTGCAATGATTTCATCCCTTCCATTATTTGGAGCTGCGGGATTAATATTGGCAAAAACTGGGACTTTATCAATATTTGAACTATCCAAGACAGCCCATGATATATTCTATCAAAAAGTAATTTATGCCATGGGAATGGTTGGTGAAACAGGTATAGCTCCATTTTATGCTGCAAAGGCTGAGATGTTCAGAGCTCCGGGAGCTCCATATATATTAATGATACATCTTTCATCACTGCTTATAATTATAAGAACCGCTGAAATATTGCTATCTATCCATTAAAGGCTTATAATCTTTAATTAATATAAATTTATTATCAATTAAGATATATCAAATTATTAATTTATTGTTTAACCATTATTATATTCTAAAATAAAAGAGCGTGATTATATGACGCCAGAAAAAAAGAGTGGAGTAATTTCATTGATTATAGGATTAATTGGATATGTATATCTCATATTATGTTCAAATATATTTTTAATTTATATGGGAACTGCACTATTTACACCATTTATAATTTATGGATTTGGGATATTACTAAATCCAAATACTCGAAGAAAAGATGAAGGACAACTACCATTTAGAGGGTGGTAATTATGGAGATAATATCATCATTTGGACACATAACCGGAGCTCTCTCATATACATTATATGCTTTCTTAATTGGAGGATTGTTGCTTGGATTTCACAGAAAAATAACTGCAAGAGTGCAGGGAAGACCTGGACCTCCAATAATTCAGTATATAATAGACACATTTAAGTTCTACATTAAGGAAATTACATTTCCTATAACTGCTGGAAATCCGCTTTATTTATTTGTGGCATTGATGGATATCATGGTCTGGATGTCTGCATTATTTGTTGGAGTGGTATTTGAATACTCTTTATTGATATTAATTGGTTTATATGTTCTTCAAAAAATTGTTGAACACGGATGCGGGCTTAGTAGTGGTTCTCCTTATGGAAAACTTGGAGGGGTTAGAAGTGTATTCTCAGCAGCTGCCGAAGTTCCATTATTTGCAGTAATTGGAATAATCTATATATTGACCCATTCATTGATGATAAGCGATATAATAAACTATCAGGCTATAAATGGTCCAATATTATTTAAATTACCATTTGCAGCATTTGCATTCTTTATATTAATTGTTTCTAAGGCACCACATAGCCCATTTGGTATAGTTAAGGACAAATGTATTGTCAGCGGATATTCAACAGAACACTTTGGGACTCTTGAATCCATTATAATGATTGCAGAGGCAATAGCATGGTTTGTTCTACTTTGGCTATTTATAGCATTATTTATAGGTCCAGCATTGGTATCAAGTCCATTATTAACATTGGTTGGAATGGTGATTTTAACCTTTATCGTATCTATGATATGTGCTATAACACCACTATTAACACCAAACCACTCAGTTATGCTTCAAATACTGATTGCATCCCTAACTATGATAGATTTACTGTATAGGGTTATTCATTAGGTGATATTATGAGAAATTACATTTATCTATTGGCTATATCGTGCCTTACCATAGTGGGCGTCTTGATTTCAATAAATATATTTCAAATTAATATTATATCAGTAATTGGGCTTTTTATTGCAATATTTCTTGTAATAATAGCATTAGCCCTTAAACCAAAAAGTGCTGCTACTGCACATATTATGGAAAATTTAGAGTTAATATTTATGTTTTTGGTATTTGTAGGATTACTTTATTTAGGTTATTCAATGTATTCTGCAAATACCAACTTGTTATTATAAAATAAGGTGATTCTATGAATGAAGTGCCCTACAATATACTTTACAGTGTCATTTGCCTTGTAATTGGAGGATTTTTTGGGTTATCGTACAGTTATAAAAAATATCAAATGCCTTATGTGGAGAAAATTAGGGATAAATTTGCATTAATTTGTTCAATAATTGGAGGAATAATCTTCCTAATCGATTTACCATACCATATAAATTATCCAATCTCATGCCTTTTAATTGGAATTCCATTTGGAATGAGACCAGGATATGGAAATGCAGAGTTATATATTGGACTTATTATAGCATTTGCAGGATATTTAATTAAGATGTGTTTGTGGGGGTGATAATATGACGGATAATAGTAATAATGAGTATAATAAGGGACATATCAATGGAAATATTAATACAGAGGTATGTAACTCAGATAATTTAAAAAAAATAGATGAAATCCAATGTGAAGGAACTTTGGAGCAAAAATACAATATCATAAAGGACAACAGATACATAATGGAGGAAGTTATTGTCCCAATTTCAAATGCCTTAAAACTTCCAATGGAAGAGGTTATTGAAATATTTATAAAAAAGTATGATGGAACTGCACTGTATGAAACCCATGCCTTCGCTGAACAGGCAAGAATGGCATGTTTAGGAAGAAAAGTAGATATAGACTTAGGACTTTGCTGGATTTCTGATTTTTTTGATTTAATTTCAAGGGAAGACGCCGATTTAATAAGAAAAAAAGTGGTTGAAGATACACTGATGCACCATAAACCCTATAAGGAAGCATTGGAGATTGGTAGAAAATTGGTTATAGGCCTGTTAAAAGAAGAATAGTTAAAATAGGAGTTAAAATAGGCGTTAATTAATAATTATATAAATATTTAACAAGTATTTAATAATTATATATGGATAATGATTGGAGGAACATTATGATAAAAGAATTTTTCAGAAAGAGGTCCATAAATGTTTGTATCGTAAATACAGGAGGGTGTAATGGATGTGATATCGAGCTCGTAGCTACCCTTGCTCCAAGGTATGATATTGAACAGTATGGAATACATGTGCATAACAATCCAAGAGAAGCCGATATATTGGTTGTTACAGGACCTGTTACACTTCCTTGGAAAAATCGACTTAAAGAGATATATGAAAAAACACCAGAACCAAAAATTGTTATAGCTGTTGGAGCATGTGCTTTAAGCTGTGGCATATTTAAAGAAGGTCATGTTTGCGGTCCAGTGGATAAGATTATCCCGGTTAATGCAAAAGTTCCTGGATGTCCTCCAAGACCTGCTGAGATAATTGAAGCAGTATTAAAAGTAGCACCAGATGCCATTGCAGCAAAAGAAAAACTTCTTAAAAAACAGGAAAAAGAAAAAGCAGTTAAATCAGCATAATATGTATAATTAATATGCATATGCTATGAGTATCAAATAATTAATGAATTACATGATGATTTACTACTTAATATGATTAATAATATCTAAAATAAAATAAAAAATTGAAAATAGTGATATAATGAATGTAGTGCCCATAGGACCCATAAATCCTGTGTTAAAAGAACCTGTACGAATAAAACTTGTGGTTGAAGGTGAAAGAGTTGTAGGCTCAGAGATAGAAATGGGTTATGTCCATAGAGGTATTGAAAAAATAATGGAAGGAAAGCATTATTTAAAAGGCATATACCTTTCAGAGAGGGTATGCGGTATATGTTCATACATACATACTCAGACCTTTGCAGAATGTATTGAGTATATCTCAAATATAGAAGTTCCAGATAAGGCAAGATATTTAAGGGTAATTACAACAGAGTTGGAGAGAATACATAGCCATTTAATAGCAGCCGCAGTATATGATATGTCTATTGAACATGAAACACTTGCAATGTGGTGTTTAAATGCAAGGGAACATGTGATGGATTTATTAGAAATGATATCAGGAAATAGGGTAAATACGGGGTTTAATGTAATTGGTGGGGTTAGGTTGGATATTAATAAAGAGATAATAGATAAAATTTATAAAAAAGTAGATGAACTTGAAGAAGATGTAAAAAACATATTGGAAGTATTTAAAACTGGTCCTTTAATAAATCTAAGGGGTAAAGGTATTGGAGTTCTTGGGTATAAGGAAATAATGAAAACAAGAGCAGTAGGGCCAGTAGCTAGGGCATCGGCATTACCTGAAAGTGATTGGAGATTAAGGCACTCCACCTATAAAGAACTAAAATTCAAACCTGTCTGGGAAGATGGGGGAGATAATTCCGCTAGGATGATGGTTAGACATGAGGAGGTTATGGCAAGTATAGGTCTTATAAGGAAAGCTTTGGAATTATATGAGGAGAGTTCAGGTGGCGTAAGAATAAAAGCCGATGTAAAAGGAGGTTATGGTGAGTGGAAAAATGAAGCTCATAGAGGTGAAGTTTATTATAAGATAGCCATTACAGATGGAGGATTGATTAAAAGAATAATGATTAGAACTCCAACAGTTATGAATCTTGAAGCCTATAAATACATGCTAAAAACCTGTCCAACGGTTTCAGATGCAGTTACCACCTATACTTCAATTGACCCATGTGTATCTTGCACTGAACGAACAATTGTATTAAAAGATAAAAAACGGGAAAAATTTCTCCTTATTCGTTTAAATAATGTTTAAACATTAAATAAAACTAAATAATAAATTAAAAAATAAATTAAAAACCAAATATACTGTGTAATTAAGAAAAATATCTAAAATATCTAAATAATAAAAATTGGGTGGGTATTTATGTCATCATCGATATGGTATCTCTATGAATTTGTAAGAAAAAAATGGATTAAAAAGTTTTTAGACGCTAAAACAGAAGAAGAGATTGTTATAGCACCTAAACGATACCGAAAAGTTCCACCTACTGTGGTTTATCCTGAAAAATGTATAAGCTGTGGAGCCTGTAAAGGTTCATGTCCTTCATTTGCCATTGAACTGGTTAATAATCCAAAATACAATAAAAAAATCCCCGAAATAGATGTAGGGAGTTGTATATCCTGTGGAAATTGTGTAGAATCATGTCCTACAAAAGTTTTAGAGATTGGAGTTTTAATGAAAGAAACAGAAGGTCTTCCTTGGAATGTTCCAAAATATACCAATTTGATAATTGATGAGGAGCTCTGTGTAAATTGTAGTTCCTGTAAGTTGGTATGTCCTGTTGATGCAATTGATTATAATGGGGTATCTCATGTTATTGACAAAAATATATGTATCGGTTGTAATCGATGTATTGATGCCTGCCCTGTAATTGATGCTATAAAAACCTATGACGAAAAGATATTAAAAGAAAAAATCGATAAAAGTCAATATTTAAAATTTGAAAGATTGCTAACACATGAGAATAAAGAATGTGTAAAAGATAATAATAAAAATTTAGATGCTAATTTAGCTATTAAAGAAGAAAACAGCAGTAATGGAGATAGTGTAGGCAATAATACAAATAATAACAGTAATGACAATAATAAAAATAATAAAATCTCAGAGATTCCAAGAATCGTAAAAAGTCTATGTATATCCTGTGGAAACTGTGTGGATGTGTGCCCCGGATATATTGATTTAAAAAACTACAATGTAGTGGAATGTATAAAATGCGGAGAATGTATTGAAGTATGTCCAACTAATGCCATGAGAATTGGAGAAATTCCAAGAATTCCAAAAATAAGGGATAAATGTTATATTATAGACGAAAATAAATGTATTGGATGTAGAATTTGTTATAAGGTCTGCAATGTTGATAACGCCATATCAATATCAAGTGAAACACGATTACCATATATAAATCCAGAATACTGTGTAAGATGCGGTTTATGTTATAGGGAATGTCCTGTTGATGCAATAGGTTTAACAAAAACCGAAGAAGTTTTCGGAAGATACAAACTTAGAAAAATAAGAGATGAATTTGAGTCTATAATTAGGTCAGATTTAGAAGAATTCTCTAAGAACTATCTAATGTCAAAGAACGATATTTTGGAATTTGCAAAAGCTAAGGCTAATGAGGAATTGGTAAAACATAGAAAATAATGTGGAAGATAGATACATATGAGAAAAATGTAAAAAAGTAAAAAAATGATTGATATGTCATCGAAAGTTATACCTGCCAAGGAAGTAGTATCCAGACATTTTAGGGGTTTAGATGTTGAATTAAGCATAGATGACAAAATCGTTAGAAAGCGGATTGATATTGACTGTAAAAAATGCTTATCCTGTAATAAATGTGTTAATGCATGTCCAATTGGGATTATTGAGTCAGATACCCCCCTTCCGCCAAAAATAAAGCGTAAAAAGTGCATCTATTGCTCAACCTGTGTAAATGTCTGTCCAGTAAATGCCATAGAAATTACCCATATTGTAGCTAAAATATTCAAAGGTAAAATTATTATTGAAAATTGGGCTAAAAATGAAAAACTAATATACGATAATCTAAAATGTGTTTCATGTCTCGTATGTATGAAAAACTGCCCATTTTATGCCATATCTAAATCAAAAGAAGGTCTTAAATTTGATATGGAAAAATGCCGATTATGCGGACATTGTGGAAGCCTTTGCCCAGTGGATGCCATAGATTTTGAAGGAGCTCCTAAGTAATTTAAAATTTAAATGGTGGTTTTAATGATAACCATAAAAAAACCTGTTAAAAAGGTAATATCAAATATTTCGGATGATTTAGGTTTTGATAAGGAAGAAATCCGTAAAATAGTTAAAGAAACACCGAATATCTCTGAAAGGTATATATATGTATTTCCAAAAAGATGCATAAGATGTGGATTGTGTTATGAGGAATGTCCTGTTGATGCAATAACAAAGCCCAGTATAAGAAAACCTGCTGAAATAATACCTGAAAAATGTGTAAAATGTGAAATATGTGCTAAAACCTGTCCTGTTAATGCAATTGAGGTTTTAGAGGGAAAAGTATATTTGGAAAATGAGGGGGTAATATATAAACTAAAAGAAACCGAAATTCAGCATAGGACTGTTAGACTAGTAAAATACGATATAGATTTGGAAAATTGCATAAAATGCGGAGTTTGTCAAAGATACTGCCCAACTAATGCAATCCATGTTGTTAGAAGAAAAAGTTTCGATGTGAATTTGGACTTATGCGTAGGATGTAAAGCCTGCGAAAATGTTTGTCCAAAAAAAGTAATAAAAGTCCAAAATGAACTCGGAGAAATTCCATTTAATAAGGATATAACAGTAGATAACGATACCTGTATAAAATGTCTCTCCTGTGTTGATGAATGTCCTGTTAATGCAATAAAAGAGATTAAAGAAGGGGTGGAAATAAATAAGTCGTCATGTATATTCTGTGGAAGATGTGAAAAAGTCTGTCCTGTGCATGCCATTGAAATTAAAAAATTAAATAATAAAAATAAAGAATAATACAAAATAAAAATAAGAAGAATAATAAGCAATAAAAAAATAAAAAATAATTAGTAGAATAAATCTAAAAATAGGGTAGGTTATTATGAGAGTGAAGGATTTAATGGACACTAAATTTTTAAAAATATATCCAGATTACACTGCTAAAAAAACCATAGAGCTCATGTATAAAAAAAAGAGATATAGCACCGCAGTTCTTGATGAAGAGGATAAATTAGTTGGATGGGTTATGTCGATAGATTTGGCTTTAATTGATGATAAATCTAAAAAGATAAAGGAAATAATGCATCCCCTTAATGAAATAATTATATTGCATGAAAATGACCCTGCAAGAGATGCCGTTATAAAAATTGTAGAGCATAAGGTAACGAGCATACCAGTTTTAAATAATGAAGGAAAAGTTGTGGGAATGGTTAGAAACTGCGATATAACAAAAACACTTGCTAAGTTATACGACATTCCTGTTTATAATTTATTCAAAATTTTTGAAAGGGAGTTAAAAGGTATAACATGGGATGAGCTCATGGAGGCAGCGGCGGTTGTAACAAAACATACAACCGGTGAAGATATATCCGCCAAGGAATACGAAAAAAGGATAGAAAACACAACATTTGGTCAGGCATTATGGGCTTGTGGAGGTTTGGAGAAATTCTTTGCAGGATTAATAAAAATTGGAGAAATTGCCATTGCCAGAAGAGTAGCTAAGGTAAGATAAAAATATAAAATATAATAAAATAAAAATAAATTAAAATAATAAATCATATTACTTAAATATTAATATATTAAATTATTGTAATTCTTTATTACACCATCTTTTAACTATTTCTTTAATAATATCGTAGGAACTATGGAACGGACATTTTGTATAATTTTTGACCTTTATAACTTCTGTTTTTAAATTATGTTTTTTCAACTCATCCTTTAACTCCTGAATTTTAAATGTGGTCTGGTCAGGACCTAATACAATATAATCAGGTTTTATTTTTAATATTGGTTCCAATTTATCGGTTAAACTTCCGAGTATTGCTTTATCAACTGGTTTAATTGCTTCAACCATCATTCTCCTTTGTTCTTCTGGAATTACTGGTTTTCTACCTTTTATTTTTTTTACAGTTTCATCCCGTGCTATGATAACAATTAATTCATCCCCTAAACTTTTCGCATAACTTAGAGTATGATAATGTCCAGGATGCAATAAATCAAAAGTTCCAGCCGTCACTACTATTTTTTTCTTCATCATACATCATCTTTTTAATTTATTAAGTATTAAAAATAATTAATCATTAAGCGGATATAAGGCACATATAATAATTATATTACATTAAATATATAATATTAAAATTAATAGATTAACCTAAAAAATATTTTTTAATGTTTTTATTTATATATTATATATTATAAGAATAGAATAGGAGGATTTAAATTTTAATAATAAATAAGTGATTTTATGAAATGTGAAGTGGTAATTACATCCAAAAATAATAAAGATAATAGTAACAACCGAGCTCCTATTGGAATATTTATAAAAGGAAATAAGGAAATTGTAATGCACCTATACGAAGGTTCTCACACCTATAACAATTTAAAAGATGAGGATTATTTTATAATAAATATATGCTCCCCCTATTTAATAGCCAAATCAGTCCTTGACGATAACGGAAATTACGGATATTTAGAGTATAACAACTGTTCAATACCGTATTTAAAGGAATCCTATAAAATATATCTGGCAAAAATAACCAATAGAAAAATCATAGAATCAAAAAATGAGTATGGGAGCTCTAAGATTATGATTGTTAGGAGCTCTGTTGTATTGGATAAGGATATAAATATTCTACCTATTAAGCCATATAACAGAGCAGAAGGTCTTATTGTGGAAATGGCAATACTATATTCACGATTAAATATTGTAAATGATGAGAAAAGAAAAAATATAAAAGATGAGATGGAACATTATTTTAAGACCATTAAAAAGGTAGGAACTAAAAGATATATTGAGTTAGGAAAGAAATTTTTAGAATAATGTTAGTATATAGTTATTATATACATATTATTCTTCTTTATTTAATCCGCAAACTCTACAAAAATTTTTCAATATTTCAGAGCCATATTCTGTATGGGATACCTCAGGATGAAACTGCACACCATATATTGGTTTTTCCTTATGTTTTATAGATTCTATATCACATATATCGGAATATGCAAGAATTTCGAAACATTCTGGGACTTTTTTAACCTCATCTTTATGAGAAGCCCATGCTGTGAATTCCTTTGGTATGTTTTTAAATAAATCGTTCTCATTTTTAACATATATTTTTGTGTGAGCGTATTCTTCTGATTCTGCCCTTCCAACTTCCCCACCATAAGCCCGAGCTATTAACTGATGACCTAAACATATACCCAATATAGGTAGTTTTGAATTTAAAGCAATATCTATACAGTTAGAAGCTTTTTCAATGTCTGGACCTCCACTTAATATTATGCCTTTTATTTTCTCATTCTCTTCAATTTCACTTAATGGTGTGTCATTTGGAATTATTTTTGAATCTACATCTAAATATCTTAAACTTCTATGTATTCTATGGACATATTGACCGCCATTGTTTAATATTACAATCACAAAATCACCATTTTATTACACTTATAATAACATTTTATTTTATTTATTTTTTATCTTTTGGTTGTGATTTTTGCTCCATTTTCAGTAATTAAAACGGTATGTTCGGTTTGACTTACCATGCCGTGGTTTTTCTCAATTAATGTTGAATAGCCATAGAGACAACCTGAGCTCATTAAAGTTCTCAGGGCAATTTTATATTTTGAATCCTCAGTTGCAAGCCATCGCCCTGCAAATGGGAGGTAGGGGTATTTTTTCTCGATAATCTTTAATATCTTCCTTGCAGATGGCAATCTAACAGGTCTTGATTTTATATATTTAAATATATATTTCTCATTTCCATCCATAACCTCTCCATATCCATCTGTGGCAAAAGGTTCTATCGCTACAATATCCCCTACATCGATATAATCCTTTGATTTTTCTTTTACATTAGGAATGCTTATGCCTGAATGAAGGACATATTGTTCCATAACATGTCCAGATAAATTTGACACTGGTTTATATCCATAACTTTCGATTACTTCCTGTATAATTGCCCCCATATCTCCAATATTCATCGGTGGCACAATTTCTTTAATTACGGTATATAGTGCATCTTCCGATGCTTTTTTTAAATCGTTGTATGAACAGGATAAATCAATGGTTCTTGCTCCATCTGCTATATATCCATCAACATGAACTCCTATATCCAATTTTACAACATCATTTTCAGAGAATGTCTTTTCATCCTTATAAACGGGTGTGTAGTGAGCTGCAATATCATTTATAGAAATATTGCAAGGAAATGCAACTTCTCCTCCGAGCTCACGGGTTCTGTTTTCAACATATTCTGCCACATCGTAAAGTTTAGCACCCGGTTTTATAAGTTTTTCTGCTTCTTCTATTACCTCGGCATGAATTTCTCCAGCTTTCATTAGTTTTTTAACCATTTCACTTTCTTCATTTAGACTATCTTCATCCGCATTATTATTGATATTTTTATCCATTGTAATCCCTTCTATTTTTTATTAGTTTTTTATTAATTATGAATATTTTTATATTTTTTTATTTCTTTATTTTTTATATATTTCTTTTAATTGTTAATTATTTTTATTTTTTTATTATTTAATTTTTAAAGTTATTTTATTATTAATTAATTACTATATCATGTTCTTTTGATTACAATAGTAAGAATATCCTCATCCTCCAATACATGATTAAGTCCTACCCTTTGACCAGGATGTTTTGCAGATTTTCCCCATACCAAAGCGTATCTAAAATTCTTTACAAAATCCCTGTGAAGCTTATTACATACATCTTCAACGGTAGAATTTCTTAAAATGATTAATGGTTCGTCAAGGTCTGGTTTTTTCCCCTGCGGTTTTAAATAAACTTTCATAAATCCAAGACTGTTGAAAATTTTCTCTTTCAATTCTTCAATATTTATATTTTTATAACCTGATACAAGTATATGAGCTCTGTCTTTTAAAACCTCCTCAATCTTTTGAATATGTTCTTTCTCAGCTAAGTCTATTTTATTCACAACTACAAGGGATGGTATATATACCCTATTTGCACTAATCACATCGATAAATTGGTCTGTTGTAATATCTTCCCTTATTACAATATCTGCGTTATGTATTCTATGCTCGTGTAGAATTGCGATAATGGTTTCTTCATCTATTTTTGTTAAAGGAAGGGTGGTATTTATGTGTATTCCCCCTCTATCCTTTTTTACAATCTTAACATCTGGTGGTCTTTGGTCTAATCTTATACCCACATTGTAGAGCTCCCTCTCGATAACTGGGATGTGTTCAGGTGAAAACACATCTACAACAAGCATCACCAAATCCACATTTCTAATGGCTGCCAATACCTCACTACCTCTACCTTTTCCAAATGCTGCACCGCTAATAATTCCCGGAGCATCCAATACCTGTATCTTTGCCCCTCTATATTCTAAGATTCCAGGTATTATCGTTAATGTTGTAAAAGCATAAGCTCCAACTTCTGAATTGGCATTTGTAAGTTTATTTAATAATGTGGATTTACCTACTGATGGAAACCCTACAAAAGCTACTGTGGCGTCCCCTGTTTTTTTAACTGCATAAGAATATCCTGTTCCCGTGCTTTTTGGTTTGTTTTGTAAGTCCCTTAATTTTGCAATTTTAGCTTTTAATATACCTATATGTTTTTGAGTGGCCTTATTATACTGCGTATTTTTTATTTCATCTTCTAATCTCTTAATTTCTTCCTGAATCCCCATAATTTCACCAGATTAAAATAAGTTTTAATTTTATAAATTTTAAATTTCAAAATTTTAAATTATTTTAATTATTGCATATTATTACTTTTAAATTATATTTTAGATTACTTTTAGGTCATTTTTAAATTATTTTTAAATTTCATTATGATTATGTTGAAAATATAAAATCTCTGTGATAATCAATATCAATTAAGAAGAAGGTCAAAAATGTTTAAATTTAAATAAAAAAGAAAAATAATATTATTCATTAATCATCTCATCCATTGAAGATATTATATCTTTAACTTTTGGATTTACAATATAATAATGATTCCATGTTCCCTCTTTTCTAGCTCTTATTATACCAGATTTTTTTAAAATATTCAAATGGTGGGATATAGTTGGTTGAGGCTTTTTTAATTTATCTATTATATTGCATACACACATACTATCGTTTTCACTTAACAACCTCAATATCATTAATCTCGTTGGGTCAGCAAATGCTTTGAAAATTTCTGCCATGTTTTCATATTTGCTTTCATCTACAACCATTTTATCACCAAAACTTTTATGATTTTATAAATTTTTTTAATTTTTTACATATAAAATTTTATTCTGTATTATTTAACAGCTTTATTAATATCTTTATAGTATTTATATATTTTTCAATATTTATATTTAATTATGTTTATCAATTATATTTAATTATTGGTTTATATTAGTTTATATAACATATGTAATGAATTATTGTGGATAAATTATTATGGATAAATAGTATATAACGAATTTTAAAAATATATAAAAAAATAATATATGAAGGCTTTAGATATCCTTAATATTTATAGATATAGTTTTTGGGTTATCTGCACCTTTTAACGAGCCCACTATACCTTTTAGTGTATTTTTAATTATGTCTGAAACAAATGGATTCATTGGTATAGTTTTTCCATTAACAACCATTTCTACCCCTGAGGATGCTACACACTGGTTCCATTTCAATTCTCCACTTACAACTTTTTCTACAAATATTTTACAGTTATATCCGCAATGACCACAGTTTAGATTGTAGGTTGGAACTATACTTTTTTCAAGCACTTTTTCCATAACTTCATCAATGTTATAATTGTAATCTTTGATTACCATAACAGTTTGAGAATCCCAGAGCTCCGAACCTTCATCTTCCTTAACCATCAGTATCTTTGGAATATTTAATTCCTTTAACTGCTCTTTAAATCCTTCCACTATAACAAAGTCGTTATTATTTAATTTAGGCAGTATATCACATAAGTCCATTTTGTCATAAAAAAACGCAGTTTTATTGTTATCTGCTATAACAGATACATTTGAACATTGTTTGAATTTGTAGGAATCTGTTCCTTCCCTATCCACTTTTACATCATGGGTGCTATGCTTTATAGTAGCGACATTGATGTTCATTTCTTTTAATCTTTTTAAAATATCGCATATAAGGGTAGTTTTCCCAGATTTTTTTGGACCAATTACTCCAATAACTCTCATAATATCACATCATAGTATTGCAATATTTCATTTAATAATATTAATATATAAAGTTTTTTAATAATTTAATAAATTATCGGATTTAACATGTGTGCTATATATATCTATATTATATCGAATTATAATGTCCTGTTATTATAATATATCTAAAATATATCCAAAAAATTAAAATAACTTAAATAACCTTAAATATATAAAAATATAAATATATAAACTAATATAAAAGAATATAAAAAACAAATAAAAAGAAAATAATAATATAAAAAAGTAAATAGTAAAAAAAATAAAAAATATAAAAAATAAATTAAGGTTTAATTATGATATATATCGTGGGAATAGGTCCAGGAAATAAAAAATATCTTACATTAAATGCAATTGAAACTGTGGAGAGCTCCGATATTGTAGCAGGTAGCCGTAGAGCATTGGAGTTATTTGATATAAAAGAGGATAAAAAATATATATTAACAAAAAATTTAGTTGAAGAATTAAAAGATTTGGTTATAAACAATAAAAATAAAACTATTACTCTATTATCCACAGGAGACCCATGTTTTAGTGGATTGTTGAAAACAGTTTTAAAATATGATATTGCAAAAAAAGAAGATATAAAAGTAATTCCAGGTATATCCTCTATCCAAGTCGTAGCTTCAAGATTAAAAATTTCATGGGAGGATTACCATGTATTAACGCTTCATGGAAAGGAGGAAAACAGAAAAATTCTTCTAAATTTAATAAAAAATAATAAAAAAGTAATATTCTTACCTAATAATTTGAAAGAGGATATTGAATA
The DNA here is from genome assembly GCF_000179575.2 of Methanothermococcus okinawensis IH1. Lineage (NCBI taxonomy): Archaea > Methanobacteriati > Methanobacteriota > Methanococci > Methanococcales > Methanococcaceae > Methanothermococcus > Methanothermococcus okinawensis. Next base: position 1,082,598 of record NC_015636.1, read on the forward strand.
TTTGTTAAACAACGGCATAAACCCCAATAAAAAAATAACAGTTTGTGAAAACCTCACATATAAAAACGAAAGAATAATATATGAGGAATTAAATAATATTGCGCATATGAATTTTTCATATCTGTGTGTATGCGTAGTGGAATGATATGTATGGGTGGTTATATGGGACATATGAAGAAAATCAAAAATGGCTTTTTAAATTTAACACATCTAAGTAAATTAAAAACAATATTGGCAATAGGGGTTTTATCCTTTATGTTATGTTCGGTAAATGCCGCAGATGTTGTTAAGATTGTGGATAACAGTCCATATCCTGAGTTTATATACGCCGATAATTCCATAGTGCCAAAGATTATAGCACATAATACTGGAAAAAATATACCTTCATTTTTATTTTACTTTATAGACGGGGTATATTCCAACCTAAATAATCCAAATGAGGTAGCTATAAAAACTCCATTATGGTTCTTTGGAAAATTGTTTATGTCAGGCAATAACCTCAATCCTGAAAATGGGTATATATTTATAAATTCTAAATATGTAGGAAAACCAAATGATAAATGGGTAAATTACCTCACTCCAAGTGATGTGATAATATACTCCAACGAAAGTGCAATATGTGCAAGAGCTCATGATAAATACACCGACATAAATATAATAATGTATAACAATGAATCTATAAAGCAGTTGATAAGTGGATTAAAAAGTATTGATGGTATAAAGGTTATAAGTTCAAATGCTGAAACCAAAGATAATGTATTAATAGGAAAATTAAAATTGGATGCCAACATATATGAACTTATGAATATGGGCAATTTTGATTTATATTATGTTCCAATTGATGTTAAAGTCAATGGTTGGAATAAAAAAGACCAAAATACATACAGTAAAGGAAACGAAATAATTTCAATATATAAATTACCTGTAAATAAAGAAACTATAAAAAATATAATTGATGAACAGTTAAAAAATCAAAATTTGAAAAAAGTAAAAGAGAGTTCCTATAATGGATGGGATGTTGTGGAGTATTCTTACAAAAACATAGGAAGGCAATATGCATGCTATAAAGAATTGGAATATGGGTCAGTATGTGTAATTACAGATAAAATAGAAAATCTTGATGATATAAGTATTTCAGAAAATAAATAAAAAATATTACGACAAACAATAAAATAAAAAAAGTAATCATTCAATAAGTCAAATATTTTGGTGATTCAAATGGATATATCTCAATTTTTACCAGATTTGGGAACAGGATTTATAGGTGGAGCAATTATAGGATGGGGCATAAAAAAGGCCATAAAAATAGTTGTTGCATTGGTGGGGCTTTATTTTTTAAGTCTTCTATATTTGGCAAAACTTGGTGTAATATCTATAAATAAAGAAGCATTTACGGGATTAATGGGTAATGTTGAATCTTCCATTATTTCTTATGGTAGTCAGGCTGCGGGATTGATTCATTCCGCATCTTTGGGAACAGGATTTGTTGCTGGATTTGCATTGGGATTTAAAAAAGGATAATCTTATTTTATTCTTATTTTATTTTTTAAATTTTTAATCATCTTATAAATTATATTTTTAATTATACCAAATATATTCTATTTATATCCTTCATATACTTATTAATTATAATAATATATATGCTCAGTATTATGCAATATCATAATTATATATTAAAAACATGAAGTGAAATCATGATAAAGGTAAGATTAAGAGATTTTGTAGAAACAGAAGTTGGGTTTTTTGCAGTAAATGCCTACGAACATCCGGAAGATAGAGTTTTTGCTTTTTTGAGATATTTAAACTTAGCATCAGTAGGAGAGGATGTAATAGATAGATATAATCTAAATAAAGATGACATAAGGGAGAAAAATGGAAAAAAATATATAAAAATAACAGATACTGCAAAAACTTATGGAATTTTAGAAAATTATTTTCCAGAATATTTATATTACGATGAAACAAAGGACATTACATTACACGCAGTTCCAAATGAGTATATAATCAATGTTTTAAGACCAAATGATAGATTAAAGGAAATATTAAACGAAAATAAAAATAATGATAATAAAAATAGTAATAAGAATAATAATAGCAAATTTGAGGAAAAATGTAAATATTTAGCAGATAAACTTCATGATTATGGATTAAGTTATAACCATATGGGGGTTTCAGGTTCAACTGTGGTAAAATTAAACAATGAGAGCTCCGATATTGACTTTGTAATATATGGAATGAAAAACCACAAAAAAGCGAGAAATATTTTAAAAACGATATTTGAGGAAGAAAAAAATAAAGATAAAGATGAAAAATTAAATATACATCCATTATCCGATGAGTTTTGGAAAAAGGCATACCATAAAAGAATAAAAGATGGTACCCTTTCCTACGATGAATTTGTATGGCATGAGAAGAGGAAATATAATAGGGGCGTAATAAACAACACAATGTTTGATTTATTAGCCACGAGAGATTGGGAAGAAATAACTTCAAAATATGGAGAATTCTATTATAAAAATTTAGGATTTATTAACATTGAATGCGATATAATTAATGACGATTATATCTTTGACAATCCTGCAATTTACAAGATAGATAATGTTAAAATTCTTTCCAATATAGCGGAAAATAAATTGGAAGTTAATCCCAACGATATTAAAGAAATTGCCTCATTTACTCACACATATGCAGGACAGGCTTTTAATGGTGAAAAGGTAGTTGTTAGAGGAAAATTGGAAGGGGTGAGCTCACCTTATGGTGATTATAAAAGAGTTGTCGTAGGCACTTCAAGAGAGGCTTTTAATGAATATATAAAATTAAAATAAAAGTGGCTGATACCTTGGAGCTCCTAAACTTAAACCCCCTGGGAAAATTGGAAAAGGCAGAATTCATAAAACGAGTAATAGGTTTTTGGGTAAAATAATAATAAATTTGAGGAAAAAGTTGTTATATTGCAGATACTGGTCGCCTTGGAGAAATACTAACAGAAAGTTAGATTTATTATCTATCCTTCTTATACACTATTTTTCTTTTCCCTTCCACTTCTGTATCCAAAATAGAATCCTATGATTGTTGACACCACTCCAAAGAAGAAATTAATAATATCTTTATTATCATTTATTAAATTATTTCCCGTTAAAACAAGTAATATAATGATTATAAAAACACTGAAAATAGCACCTGCAAGAGCTCTCCTCATTTCACCTTTATCCAAATCTCCATTATTTGCCCAGCCTAATGATATTAACCAAAATAGAATCATCAATGGTATAAATAAAACCCATATGCAATATAAATTATTATATGTGATTATTAAGATAATAATAGTAATGATAACCACAAAAAACATAAGCGTGGATATTATTGCAAAAATATATTTCATATCGTCATTTTGGTATTTTTTATCCATAATATTCCCTTATATTTTATATAAATCATATAAATATTTCTTTACCATATTTACATATTCTTTTTTATTTGGAACAATCATTAATTCTTTTGAAGGAAGTTTTATGGATGCTCTAAACCTGTATTTTCTTGCCAATTCTGTGATTTTTTTATTGTAATGATATAGGTTATCTAAAAGTTCCTCAGTTATTGTTGTATCATAATCGCAGTATTGCAATGGGCAACCTTCTCTCCAATATCCAAATTTATCCCCTACTTCGTGGATTCTTTCTATATTTAGTCCATAATAATTTTTGAGCTTAATAACATCGTCATAACCGCACCTTATGAGGGGCCTAAAAAACATCTTATTATATCTTTTTGGAACTGGGGTGAGCTCCATCTTATCAAATTTTTCAGTGCCGTATGTTTCCCTCAAATGCTGAAATATGGGTCCTGAAATCTTTTCAAGTGCAGTATCTCCTGTTAGTATGATTTCTGCACCTTCATCTTTGGCTATTTCTATAATTTTATCCTTCATTATGTCTTTGCAGATTCGACAGATGCTTCCCCCTTTTGCACCTTTTGTTCGTTTCTTTAAGTCTCCTGTTATGTCATAAAATATTATAGGAATATCCAATTTATCGGCTATTTTTTTAGCCTGTTCCTTAGCCAAATTCCAACTCCATTTATGAACAAAATGGACGCACAAACAAACATCTAAACCTAAATCCTTTGCAATATGGAGTGCTGTTGAGCTGTCCTTTCCACCACTAAGCATAGAAACTATTTTTTTATCTTTTAAGTTATTTTCTTCAAAATTCTTTATTATATCTTTTTTTAACTGATTTAAATCTTTTAGATTTCTTTTAATCTGTGTCCATTGAGTAAATATTACATTATTTTCCATAATATCCATCAATATTTTTATTTTTTTACAATATTATTCTTTTTATTTTTTATATATCTTTTTTTATTCATTTTTATTTATCTTATCTTTATCGATAATTCTTTCAAAACCGTTATATACTACAAATCTGTTTTTTCTGGCAAAACCTATTAATATAATATCGTTATCCTTTGCGAGCTCTATACCTTTATCCGTTGATGGGGATTTTGATATTATTGCAGGTATTTTAGCGTTAATTACTTTTTTTACCATACCATAAGGCTGTCTTCCGCTTGAAACCAATATTTTGTCATCCAAATTTATATTATTTAATATTCCATAACCTATTACTTTATCAACTGCATTATGTCTTCCAATATCTTCAATAGTAATTATTTCATTCCCATTTAAATCAAACAAACATGCCCAATGAGTCCCTCCTGTTATATTCCAAATCCCCCTGATATTTGACATATATTTCATGATTTTAAAAATGGTTTTTAACGGTATTTTTATATTATTTCCTGATTTTGCATTATTTATTAATTTTATACCTAATTCATCAGTTATTACAGTTATTTTATTATTATCAATATGAATATCCTTAATGGATTCTGGTTTTAAATAGCCCTCTGAAATAACATGACCAACCCCAAGTTCCTTTAAATTATTTGGTGATGCCGTAATATTTCCTATAAATTTATTGTTAATATACAATTTATAATGATTTTCAACACATACATAATCTTCACCATATCTTGAAGTGAGCTCATCCCAATTTATGATTTTTATCTTTTTTATCGTCATATAATTACCCCATAATTTTGACATAAAATGTTCTTTTTCTTGGTCCATCGAATTCACAGAAATAAATACCCTGCCAAGTGCCAAGTAGTGGTTTTCCATGTGATATTATTACAGTTAATGAACTTCCAAAAAGGGAGCTCTTAATATGAGCATCGGAGTTGCCTTCCAAATGCGTAAAATTATAATTTTTCGGTATCTTATCATTTAAAAATTTTAGAATGTCTTTTTTAACAGACGAGTCAGCATTTTCGTTAATTGTTATGCCAGCGGTGGTATGTGGAATATATATTATGGCAATTCCATCATTTAGTTTTGAGTTTTTTATGGAATCTACTATGTAATTTGTAATATCAATCATCTCCTCCCTTGAATTTGTTTTTATTTGGTATTTAAATAGCATGGTATCACCTAAATATCCTATAAAAATAAATAATTAAGGTATATTGTAGCATTAATAAATTAAATAGTTTGAATGTATGAGATGGCATAATATATGTAGTAACTAAATAGAAAATATATGGGATGCATTAAGATAATATAATAAAAATTAATTAATTATTATTGGATTAAAATTATTATAAATTAATTTTTGGTGGTGTTATTATGATGGACGAAATTCCAATATATATTGCAATTTTAAGTTTTATCATCATGCTTATGGGGGAAATTTTAGCCAATTATTCTGTTTCTTTGAAATTTAAATATGAATTTGAAGCAGTTTCATTTGGATTTATATTTGGGGTTGCAACTCTGATACTAATTCCAAAGGCATATTCAAACATGTTTGTATTATTTGCATTGTATGTAATTTTAGGGATGATTACAGTTTATTTAATCGAGAGATATTTAGCTTACTGTCCATTGTCAAAAAAATATTGTGCAGAGTGTGGTAGTTTAGAAGATTTTAAAATTAAATTTATTTATCCAATATCCTTTTTTATTCATACTTTTATAGATGGCTTGATAATTGCTATTTCTTATATAAGCGGTGTAGGACTTCCATTATATCTTGCCATACTGCTTCATAAATTTCCAGCAGGATTTGTTTTAATTTCACCATTAAAAGGAGTTTATAAAAATCCCCTTTATCCCGGTATATTTGTATCATTGGGGACTGTTATTGGAACTTTACTTGGATTAATAATATTAAAAAATATATCTACACATATATTATTGGCATTTTCGGGAGGGATATTTTTGGGAACATTTCTTATGCTTGTTCCACATATTTATGAACATAAAAAAGAAAAACTTTCTTATATATATTACTTGGTTATATATTAGTTGGAATTATCACATGTATTAATTTACATTAGGTTAATTAATTTACATTATACAATATATAAATATATAATATAACAATATATTATAGTAATATATAAATATTAATAAATATTAATATATACTAATTTATCATGAGGGAAATTATGATGACGATTGATAGTGAGAATTTAAATTTACAGAATAAAAAAATTACAGTTGATACCTGTGTGGTTATTGATGGGAGAATATCTGAGCTCATAAAAAAGGGCAGTATGGAGAACAGCAAAATAATTATTCCAGAAGCCGTTGTATCAGAGTTGGAAGCTCAGGCAAATAAGGGCAGAGAAATAGGATATTTAGGAATAGAAGAATTAACAAAATTGGTGGATATTGCAAAGGAACATAACATTGAAATAGAATATTATGGAGAAAGACCGTCAGTAGATATTGTTTCACTTGCAAAATCTGGCGAAATAGATGCCATGATTAGAAAAGTAGCAAAAGAAACAAATTCGCTATTACTTACAAGTGATAGGATACAGTATAATCTTGCAAGAGCTCAGGGTATAGAATCTTATTATTTAGAGGTTAAAGATAAAGAAGAAAAAGTTGAATTATCTTTAAAGGATTATTTCGATGAAACAACATCTTCTGTTCATTTAAAAGAAAACTGTGTTCCTTATGCAAAAAAAGGAAAACCTGGTGAGGTTAAACTTGTTTCAATTGGAGATGAGGTATTAACAAGAGAGAAGATGGAATATTTAATAGATAATATATTAAAATATACTGAACAAAATAATGGATTTATCGAGATTCAAAAGAGGGGAGCCACAGTAATTCAGCTTGGAAACATAAGAATATCAATAGCAAGACCCCCATTTTCAGAAGGACTTGAAATTACCGCAGTTAGACCAATTGCAAAGGTTTCTCTTGATGATTATAAATTATCCGATAAACTTTTGGAGAGATTAAAGGAAAAGGCAGAGGGAATTTTCGTTTCTGGAAGTCCTGGAAGCGGAAAATCGACATTTGTATCGGCATTGGCAGAATTTTACAATAATAACAACAAAATAGTAAAGACAATGGAGAGTCCAAGGGACCTTCAAGTTGGGAAGACCATTACGCAGTATGCACCACTTGAAGGTAACATGGAAAATACCTGCGATATATTATTGCTTGTTAGACCTGATTACACAATATATGACGAGGTAAGAAAAACAAAGGACTTTGAAATATTTGCCGATATGAGAATGGCGGGTGTTGGAATGGTTGGGGTTGTTCATGCCTCAAAACCAATCGATGCTATCCAGCGTCTTATCAGTAGGGTAGAGCTCGGTATGATACCTCAGATAGTAGATACTGTAATATATATAGAAAACGGTCAAATAAAAAAGGTCTATGAAGTGGATTTCACGGTTAAAGTTCCACACGGTATGAAAGAGGCAGATTTGGCAAGACCGGTAATTGAAGTTCGGGATTTTGAGACAAAAAAACCAGAATATGAGATATATACCTATGGTGAGCAGGTAGTGGTCATGCCCATAAATGAAGAAGGAGTGGCATCTAAACCTCCAATTTACAGATATGCGGAAGAAAAAATAAGGGAAATTTTAATGAAACATATCCCAAAAAAGGCAAGAAAAGATATGCAATTAAATATTGTAGATGAGCATACCTTAAATTTATCAGTTCCAGAAAAATATATTCCTGCAATTATTGGAAAAGGTGGAAAGGAAATATCAAAACTGGAAAATATACTTGGTCTTAGAATAAATGTTGAAAGAAAAAACCATAATACAAATGAAAATAATAGAAATATTAATACTGATAATATCAATAACATAAATACATCGGATTTTGGAGAATCTGAGGAATACGCAAGATATGAATTTGTAAATGATTATGAAACTACAAAATTAGTGGAGTCCAAATCTCATATCTTGGTTGAAGTTGGAGAAGAATTTGCAGGAGCAAATGTTAAGATATATGTGGATGGGGATTTCTTATGTAATGCAACAGTGGGTTCAAGCGGAATTGTCAAAATAACTAAAAAAACAAATATTGGAAAGGAGCTCCTAAATGCCATGAAACAGAACAAAGATATTTATGTGGAAATGGATTAATTGTAAAAAAATAATAGAAATAACTAAAATAACTAAAAATAATTAAAAATAATAAAAATAAAACTAAAAAAGTATAATAAAAACTATAAAATAAAAAATAAAATAATTTATTTAGAACCTTCAATTACTCCTTCTTTTAATTCCTTAGCTTTTTCTTCAAGTTTTTTGACGGTTTCGTCGGAATCCCCATATTCTTCAATTATTTTCACATAGGCACTTCCAACTACAACACCATCTGCACCGCTTTTTATGAATTCTTTTGCATGTTCCTTTTTTGATATTCCAAATCCAACATAGACTGGTTTTTTACATAAGTTTTTCGTTCTATTAAGGAAATCCAATGCAAGATTTGAAACATCCTCCCGAGCTCCTGTTGTTCCATATACCGACACGAGATATACAAACATAGAGCTCGCCTCATCAATCTTCTTCAACCTGTCCTTTGATGTGTTTGGGGCAGCGAGAAATACTGTTCCAATATCGTATTTTTTGCAGATATTCAAATATTCCTCAGCATCCTCAACAGGCAAATCTACAACGATAAGTCCATTTCCACCAGCTTCTTTAAGTGTTTTAATAAAATTCTCTACACCCATAGTATATACTGGATTGTAGTAAGTCATTACGACAACAGGAGTATTGGAAGTTTTTCTGAATTCTTTTATTATATCAAATACCTTAGAAACCTTCATGCCATTATTTAACGCCCTTACATCTGCCTTTTGGATTGTTTTTCCATCTGCCATAGGGTCACTGAATGGAATTCCCAATTCTATAATATCCGAGTATTTGGAAAGTGCATTCATAAATTTTAATGTAGCATTTGGAGAAGGGTCTCCTGCAACAATAAACGATACGAGTTTTTTTTCCATTAAGAACACCTCTTATATACCTTATATGCTATATAATTTTAATTTTAAAACTTTAAGATTTTATTCCAAGATGCTTACTTCAAGATTTTTAAAATCTACTTAGAATTTAATATATTTCATAACAGTTCCTAAATCTTTATCTCCTCTTCCTGAGAGATTTACTATTACAATTTCATCTTTATCCATTTCTTTTGCCATTTTCATACCCTGAGCTACTGCATGGGATGATTCAAGAGCTGGTATAATCCCTTCTGTTCTGGATAACTCTAAGAACGCATTTAATGCCTCTTCATCTGTAATTCCTGCATAATGCACTCTTCCTATATCTTTTAAGTAGGCATGTTCAGGACCTACACCAGGATAATCCAATCCAGCGGATACACTGTATGTTTCCCTTATCTGTCCATCGTTATTCTGTAAGAAGTATGAGAACATACCATGCAATATTCCTTTTTTGCCCCTTAACAGTGAAGCAGCATGTCTTTCTGTATCAAGACCTTCACCAGCAGCCTCAACACCTACAAGTTGAACTTCTTTATCATTTCTAAACTCGTTGAATATACCTATTGAATTACTACCTCCACCTACGCAGGCAACAATACAATCAGGAAGTCTTCCCTCTGCTTCTAATATTTGCTTTTTAGCCTCTCTACCTATTACAGACTGGAAATCCCTAACCATTGAAGGATATGGATATGGACCAACAGCAGAGCCTATTAGATAGTGCGTATTTTCAAATGTTTCTACCCAGTCCCTAAGTGCCTCATTTATGGCATCTTTTAAGGTTTTTGAACCAGATTCAACAGGTTCTACTTCTGCACCATGTAGTTTCATCTTATAAACATTTAACTTCTGCCTTTCTACATCTATTGCCCCCATGTAAATTTTTGTCTTCATGTTAAATAGAGCTCCTACCATTGCAGTTGATAAACCATGTTCCCCTGCACCAGTCTCAGCAATTAATCGTGTTTTACCCATTTTTTTAGCAAGAAGAGCCTGACCTAAACTGTTGTTTATTTTATGAGCTCCGCCTAAAAGTAAATCTTCTCTCTTTAAATATATTTTTGCTCCGCCCATCTTTCTTGTAAGGTTTTCAGCAAAATATAAGGGGGTTTCCCTACCTGCGTAGGTTTTTAGGTAATAGTCGAGCTCAGCCTTAAATTCAGGGTCATCTTTGTATTCTTTATATGCTTTTTCGAGCTCCTTTAATGAGGGTATAAGCACCTCAGGAACATATTGACCGCCATATTCTCCAAATTTAAATTCCATTCTATCACCAATTTTTTATTAAATACTAAATCTATATTAAATCTTATTATTTTTTATTTTATTATTAATCATATGTTATTTTTCTTATTTCATTATAAATTATGATGTGTTATTTTTTATTTCCATTATTTATTTTTGCACATTATGCTTCATTTAAGTTTTTAATAAATGATTTTATCAATGATTCATCTTTTCTATTATCCTTTTCAACACCACTGGATAAATCTACACCATAAGGTTGCACATATTTAACGATTTCCTTAATATTATCGGGATTAAGACCTCCTGCAAGTATTATATTAAATTTTTTTGCTATTATTTTGCTTACCCTTAAATCGTGTGTAATTCCGCAACCTTTTCCAGTATCGAGAAGTATATTATCCACGATATTAATATATTTTTTTATTTCATTTATTAGATTTTCAGCATCTTTTTCAGGATTTGAACTTAACGAGGGAACTTTAAACGCTTTTGTTATATTGATATTATAACTATTTTTTAATTTAGCAATTTCATTTGCATCCATCTTTGAATGAATTTGTATATATTTTGTTCCAGTTTTTTCTATTATATCCTTCCACTCATTGTAATTATTTACAGTGGAAACAGCATAAACAGGGATATTTGCAATTTCCATTAATTCTTTCGCTTTTTCAAGAGAAATATTTCTTTTAGATTCGCTTTTAACAATTACCCCCGTGGCATTGGCATATTTCTCAACTACTTTTAACTCCTCTTTTGATTTGATACCGCATATTTTGATAAACATATAAATCCCTATTTATAATTCAACGCTATATCTACAAAATTCTTTATAATTTTTAATCCTTCGGAGCTCCGAAGGAGTGAAGAGCTACAAAATCCTTTGGATTGTAAATCTTCATTTTCCCATTCAGTTAATACACTTTCAGGATGGAATTGAACGCCTTCAATAGGTTTTGTTTTATGCCTTATGCCCATAATAATTTCTTCATTCGTATCAATTGTAACAGCGGATACTTCGAAATCCTTAGGAACTTCAAGAACTGCGAGGGAATGGTATCTTCCAACTTTCAATGGGTTTTTAATGCCTTTAAATATGGTTTTTCCATCATGCCTGATTAAACTTGATTTACCATGAACAGGAGGTATTCTGCCTACCTTTCCCCCAAATACATGAGCTATAATTTGATGACCTAAACAAACGCCCAATATTGGAACATCTACATTTTTTATAATTTCTGGGCAGTTTTCAACATCCCTTTTATTATTCGGAGCTCCGGGTCCAGGTGATATAATAATCCCATTTGGATTTATTTTTTTAATCTCTTCAAGAGTTATGGTGTTTGGAACAACCTTTATCTTATCGTAAATAGAGGCATATTCTGCCAAATTCCATACAAACGAATCCTTATTATCTATTATTAAAATCATATTCTCACCTTTTTAGGTTCCAACCGAAGCGAAGCGAAGTTGGATTTTGGAAATCATCATATCTTATAAATTTACTCATCAATATCATGCTCTACATCCAATGCACGCATAACAGCTGCCATTTTTCTCTCGGTTTCAATATATTCATTTTCTGGAACAGAATCTGCAACAATTCCAGCCCCTGCCCTTAATCTAATCTTATTATCTATTTCTGCCATTCTTATAGCTATTGCAGTATCTGCATGATTGCTAAGTGAGAAATACCCCACAGCTCCGCCATATACTTTTCTCCGTGATTTTTCAAGTTTATCTATTATTTCCATTGCCCTATATTTCGGAGCTCCGGTTAATGTTCCAGCAGGAAAAGCTGCCTCTAAGGCATCAAACATTGTAGCACTGTCTTTTAGTTCCCCTGTTACCTCACTTTCTATGTGCTGAACATGGCTGTATCTAACTATCTCAAAGAATCTGCTCAACTTAACAGTTCCAGATTTAGATACTTTTCTTACATCGTTTCTTGCTAAATCAACAAGCATCATATGTTCAGCCCGTTCCTTCTCATCATTAAGAAGTTTTTCTGCAAGTTCTTTTGTTTCTTCCTCGGTTTTTCCAACTTTTGTAGTGCCAGCAATTGGGTTTATTTTTAAAATATTGTTCTCAACTGATGCCATTGTTTCAGGGGAGGCACCTACAACATCCTTTCCAAATTCAAGTAAAAACATATATGGACTTGGGTTGAGCTCCCTTAAATTTCGATATATTTTAAATGCGGAATAATCGCTTTTTAATTGATATTCCCTTGATACTACAACTTGGAAGGCATCTCCACTATAAATATATTCTTTTGTTCTCTTTACCATATCCATGAAATCCTTTTTATCTGCATCGCATCCGATAATATTTGTTCCACCTTTTTCATCCACTATTTCATATTTCTTTGCCTTTTCAATAATCTTTTCGGCGTTTTTCATTTCTTCAATGGAATTATTCAACGAAAGGTAATAATATCTATTCAGTATATGGTCATAAACATAAACACTGTTGTAATATCCAAATACAGAAGGCTCTTCTATATCTCCGCCGATATAATTGTGAATCGTATCGTAGGCAAAATATCCCAAAAAACCTCCTGTAAATCTCTCATTTGAATCTATATTCATTATTTCTTTTTTATTTTTTATTTCAGATGCGAATATATCTTTCAATGCCTTAAATGGATTACTTTCCTTTGAAACTGTGCTATTATCTATTTTTGTATTATTTTTAATATTTACAACAAACTCTGGATTTGAAGATATATATGTATATCTCGCTTTTGAAGGATGTTTATCCCTTGATTCTAAAATAAAAGGATATTTTCCTTCCTCCCTCATAACACCATATAATTTCAATGGGTCGATATAATCAAACTTTTGCCTAAATAATTTCATATTATCCCATTTTTTACATTTAACTTATTTTTAGTGCCTACTTTTAATTTTATTTAGTTTAACCTACTTAATTTTATTTTTTTATTTTTTATTTTATTTTAAATTTTTATAATTTTATTATCTAATTTACATCTAATATAATATTTATTATCATCTATTATCTGTAATTTTGAATTTCTCTAAGTTTATTAAGCACGATTCCTTCATCGATGGCATTTTCTGCTATTTCGAGACCTTCTTTATAATCTGATGCTACATCTGATGCATAAAGAGCTCCAGCAGCGTTTAATAGTATAAAGTTTCTATCTCCATTAGTAATCTCTGAATTTCCTTTTTTTCCTTCGAAGACGCTTATTATTCTCTTGGCACTTTCATCTGGACTATTGCATGGAATAGGCTTTGAAGGGATTAGTCCAATATCGCTTGGGTGTATTTTATATATTTTATTTCCATCTTCCTTTTTATTGTCGTTTATTTCTAAAATTGTGGAATAATTATTTGGATTTAACTCATCTAAACCATTTCCATAAACTACAAGTGCTTTTTTAACACCAAGAAGTTTTAATGCATTCCCAACTTTTTCAACCAAATCATGAGAATTTACACCTATAATCTGGTAATCAGGGTTTGCAGGGTTTGCAAGGGGACCCAATATATTAAATATCGTTTTTATTCTCAATTCTTTTCTAACAGGCATTATTTTTTTCAATGCAGGATGGTATTTTGGAGCAAATAAAAATACAAAGTTTGTTTCATCAATCATCCTTTTAGCTTCATCAGGGGTAGAATCGATTTTAATATTCAATGCTTCTAAAACATTTGCAGAACCACTTTTTGAAGTAATGGAGACATTACCGTGTTTTGCAACCTTCTTAAAGCATGATAATAAGATAGATACAGCAGTGGAAACATTTATCGTAGAAGAACCGTCCCCTCCTGTTCCACAGGTATCACAAACACTTCCCAAATCTACCTTAACGGCGTTATCCCTCATGGCTCTTGCAAAACCAGCAATTTCTTCGGAAGTAAAGCCCTTAGTTTGAAGTGCTGCAAGATAAGCTCCTATTCTTATTTCACTTTCATTTAAAAGGTTATTGAATAACCTGTATGCTTCTTCATAGGTTAAATCATGTTTATCTACTATTTTATTTAATAAATCGCTCATAATTTCGCCTCCACAAATGATTTAACAAATTCCTCCATATTTTTTGCTTTCATAAAACTTGTTCCTATGAGTGCCGCATCGGCATACCTTAGAGCCAATCTTAAATCATCTATTGAACCAATACCGCTTTCACTGACAAATATTACATTCTTTGGAATTAAATCTGATAACTGTTCTGTAAGAGATACAGTTCCATCATCGAGCTCTAACTTTGAGATGTCCCTATTATTTACACCAATCATGGTGGTGTTTGTATCCTTTGCTATATCAATTTCTTCTTTATTATGGACTTCTACAAGAGTATCCAATCCATGTTCAAGGGCGTAATCTACGAATTCTGCTGTTTTATCTTTTAACAGTCGTGCTATTATTAATATTGCTCCACCTTCGGCTTCTGCTGTTTTTTCAATCTCATCCTTTGATGTGATAAAATCCTTCCTTAAAACAGGGAGCTCCGATGATGTACATATTTTTTTAAACATATCAAAGTTTCCATTAAAGTATTTTTTATCGGTAATATATGATATTCCCGCAGCTCCTGCATTTTCGTATATTTTAAGAATGTTTAATTCATCTCTTCCTTTGAGCATATCTCCATATTTAGGAGAATGGACTTTTATTTCTGCTATAATAGGATTTAGATTTTTATTTTTTGTTTTAATAATTGAATTGGTCATTCTCACAATACCACCCATAACTAAATTTATGTTTATTTTTTTGGATTTATAATTATTCTATTTATTAAATTATTTAGATTTATATCTATAATCATTAAATTAAAATATATAAGTTAATAATTATTGGATAATACTACGAATAACAGTATAGTTAATAATTAAAAACATTTAATATTTGCACTTAAAACTATTTAAAAAATTACCACCATCTCCAAGCTACATTGGAGTAGTTGTTAAAAAAAGTATCCATTTTATATATAGTTGATAGTCTTGTCCTATTGGATAATTCCATATTTGCACCTTATTTAACAATAAATACTATAAATACTATAAAAATTAATTAAAATAAAATATGACATTATAGTATATATATTTTTTTAATAATTTTTCTTTAAATATTTCCGCATGCATCATATATTTTTCCATTTATAATGGTATATATTGGAGCTCCTTTTACATGCCACCCCTCAAATGGAGTAAATTTAGCCTTAGATTTAAAGTTCTCACCTTTTATTGTATATTCTTTGTTCAAATCAATAATCGTTAGATTTGCCTTATTTCCTTCCCTTATCTCATTGTCAATATTAAATATTTTTGATGGATTTTCTGAAATCAACCTTATGGCATCAAATATATTAATTATTTTCTTATTTACTGAATTTAAGGTTAATGGAACAAGGGTTTCAATTCCAGGAATTCCAGAAGGGCAATTTTCCACAGATTTGATTTTCTCCTCATAGGTATGTGGTGCATGGTCTGTTGCTATTATATCTATTTTTTTATTTATTATTCCATTTATAAGTGCCTTATTATCTTCTTTTGTTCTAAGTGGTGGGTTAAATTTCCCCATTCCTTTTAATTCCTCAGCCATATCCATATTTAAAAATATATGATGTGGTGCAACCTCTACGGTAATTTTAACATTTTTAAATGTATTTTTTGCATTGGATATTAAATTTAGCCCCTCCTTCGTAGATATATGACAGAAATGGATATGTGGCGTTTTATTATTCAATTTATCGATTGCCTCTAAATTTTTTAGGACTTCTTTTATAGCTTCAATTTCGCTTTTTTTATCCCTTATCTTGCAGTGGTCAGTCCAACTGGTGAGCTCATATTTTTTCAGATTTTCAGCAATTATGTCCTTATGTTCAGCATGTATCGTAAATAGTTTATCTTGGTTTAAAATATCCTTCAATTTTGAATAGTTTTTTATAAATAAGTCTCCAACGGACTTTACCATGAAAATCTTATAGGATTTTGCATCTTTTATAGTTTCCATGTAGTTATTTTCGGTGATTCCAAAATTAAACTCGATATTTATTTTACTTTGTTTTTTTCCTTCATGATATTTTTTATAGAAGAGCTCCTTTGTTGTAGTCGGCGGGTTGCTATTTGGCATGTCTATGGCATAAGCCACACCACCGTTAATAGATGCTTCACTTCCACTTATAAAATCTTCCTTTTTAGGCTGTCCGTATCTAAAATGAACATGGGCATCAATAACCCCACCAATAACAATTTTTCCTTTTAAATCGATTTTTTGCCCGCTATTATAACTAATATTAATATTTTTACCTATTTTTTTAATTTTATCATCTTCTATTAAAATATCCCCTTCAATGATAGTATTATTTTTTATCATTTTACAGTTTTTTAATAGCAGCATTTTTTCACCGTATATTATTATTGTAAATCCTAAAATAAAAAGATTATTGTAAATAAAAATAAAATAAAAAAGTTAATAAAATAAAAAATTAAAATAAATAACCTCCAATAATATAACTTAATATAATTAAGATATGCCTAAAAAAAATGAAAAATATCTAAGTTTAACTATTTTAATTATTTATGTGCAAAATAACATATTATTTCATTACCCTTCTTTTCATCCACTCTTACAAATCCAAATCTCTCAAATTGGACGATTTCATCAATATTTACTGTATTAAAGTCCTTTTCTGCAAATCCATTATGTTCTTTTGCATTGGTATCAATTACCTTTGTTTTTACTGCATTACTTACTGGAATCCAATGTATGATTTTAGCCTTATTCTGTCTTGCTATTTTAAAATCATCACTGTGATATTTTGCATATATCGTGTTATCTTCAATTTTTTCTACGGTTATATTAAATAATTCCATTAATCTATACATTTTACCTATTTCTAAATCATCGGAGACATATATATTCCCATCAAATATGAGCTCCCTTGTTCCTAAGTCTTCTCTATCTGGGTGAGCTCTTAAATTTAAAACTCTATATTCTGCACCTTCTACTACAACCTTTTTTGGATTTTCCACAAAGAAAAACCTTTTTGCGTCTTTATCTATTATATCTTTATTGGCTGCATAGAGATTTTCCCATGAGAACTTAACATCAGCCTGCTTTATGCCTATTTCAGTCATTAATTTATATATTGCCTCTGGTTTTATGCCCCTCCTTTTTAGAGCTCTAAGGGTTCCCAATCTTGGGTCATCCCATCCATTGTATTTTCCCTCCAAAATACCTGCATGCATTTTTGAGGTGCTTAAAACGGGTCCTTCTATCTTTAAAATACCGTAGTGTATGTATTCTGGCATTTTCCATCCAAAGTAATCAAATACATACTTTTGCTTTTCTGTATTAACTATGTGGTCCTTTCCTCTCAATACATGAGTCATACTGAGTAAATGGTCATCTACTGGAACAGAGAAATTCATTAATGGATATACGCAGTATTTATCCCCAGTTCTTGGATGAAGTGTTTTTTCAATCCTAAATATTGGAAAATCTCTTATTGATGGGTTTTTATGGGCTATATCAGTTTTTAATCTAACTACTGTATTTTCGAGCTCGCCATTTAACATCTTATCCCAAAGTTCAAGGTTCCTTTCCACACCTAAATCCCTACATTGACATGCTTGACCATTTTCTCGGAGTTTCCTAAATTCCTCAGGGTCGCATGTGCAAACATAGGCATGTCCCATTTCAATTAATTTTCTCCCATATTCGTAATAAATTTTCATTCTATCGGATTGGATAACAACCTCATCTACTTTTACTCCGAGCCATTTTAAATCCTCTTTTATCATGTCATAGGCTTCTGGAAGAACTCTTTTTGGGTCTGTATCTTCAAGTCTTAAAATTAGTTTTCCATTGTATTTTTTTGAAAAGTAATCATTTAAAACCGCAGCTCTGGCATGTCCAAGATGTAGGGGTCCAGAAGGATTTGGTGCAAACCTCATTACAACAATATCTTTCACATTTTTTAATGCGAGCTCCTTTCTTTTTCTTGTAGTAGTTTTTGCCTCTAAAAATTCTGGTGCTATTTCTTCCAATTTTGCCTTTTGTTCTTCCAAAGTCATTGATTCAACTTCTTTTGCTATTTCCGCCACTATTTTGGAAACTTCTTTTGCTTTTACTCTTAAATCTGGATTTTCTGCCAATATTTTACCTATTACTGCCTTTGGATTTGCTTTTCCTTTGAATTTAATAGAATTTTGAAGAACATATTTTAGAATAGTATTTCTCAATGTTTCACCTTATTGATTTAAATTCTTAATAATATATACTTAACAATATAAAAATAATATGGATAGAATATTAAAAGTTATAAAAATAAAATTTTTTCATATTAATTTTTATCATTTCTATATATTCATTAGCTCCTGTTAAACTTAAACTTATATTATCATTAATTACAAAAAATTTTATATACTATATAGATATATAAAAATATTTATTTATATAAGGGGTGAAAAAAATGGAGTTATCAGATGGATTAAAATATCCTATGGAGGATACTGAATGGATTAAAAAAATCATTATAGGGGGTATATTAAACATAATCCCAATTGTAAATTTTATAAGTTTTGGCTATGCCTTGGAAACCATGGAATCCATCATCATTAATAAAAATCAAACTAATCTTCCTGAATGGGATGAATTTGGTTCTAAGTTCATAAAAGGTTTTATGGGAATAATAATATCAATAATATACTTAATTATACCAATAATAATTATGATAATTACGACATTTAGCTATGGACATAAGAGTACAGGATTGTTTGTAAGTGGAATATCAGTTTCTGGGATATTAATGATTATAATTGGATTTATACTCCCAATGGCTCTTGCAAATTATGTGGCTAAGGGTAGCTTTGGGGCTGCGTTTGAGTTGGGTGAAATAATTGGTAGAATAAAATCTGTTGTTAGCGAGTATATTGTTTGCTATGTTGTAATGATAGTGTTATATGTGGTGGCAGGATTTATATCTGCTATTCCAATAATAGGTTGGATAATCGGAGCAATTTTAGGATTTTATCTTCAATTAGTTTATGCCTATTACTTTGGAAATCTTTATACTAAGAGCTCCTATTAATTCTTCTTTTTATTTTTTGAAGAAATATTTAAAAATATAAATATTATTATATATTATTATTTATTTTATTATTTTTTTAATTTTATTTTTATCTTTTTATTTTTTAAAGTATTTGTATCCTGATGAAAGCAATGCTGCACCTACTGCACCAATATATTGTGAATATGGCGGAACAACAATTTTTTTACCGAGTATCTCACCCAATGCAAGCACCATACCTTTTAAAAGACTGCTTCCCCCAACAAGTATTACAGGGTCTCTTACATCCACTTCCTGCAATTGTTGTTCATAAATCTGTTCTGCAACAGAATGAGCTGCTGCTGCTGCTACATCCTTGGGGTCTGCACCGCCTGCAAGAGCTGTAACCAAATCCTGGATACCAAATACAATACAATAGCTGTTCATCATAACCTTTCTCCAATCCCCTTCTGCTGCTAAATCCCCGAGCTCCTGTATAGAAACATCCAATCTTCGTGCTGTAATTTCAAAGAACCTTCCACTTGCACCAGCACAGATACCTCCCATTGTAAAGTTATCAGGTATGGCATTGTTTAAAGATATGGCTTTGTTATCCATACCTCCAATATCAATTACGGTAGCTTCTCCTTCCTGTTTATTAGCCAAAAATGCTGCACCTTTTGAATTAACTGTTAATTCTTCCTGAACAAGGTCTGCCTTAAAATGCTCCCCAAGGGTATGTCTTCCATATCCTGTGGTTCCAATAGTTTCTATATCATCCATCTTTAAACCAGATTCTTTTAATGCATCATCAACAGCCTTTTGTGCCGATTCTATAACATCCTTTGTATATACCCATCCCTTTCCAATGATTTTGTTGTCCTGCATAATTATGGCTTTTGTTGTTGTAGAGCCACTATCAAGACCTAAACTTATACCTTCCTGTTTCTTTCTACCCAATAGTGATTTTCGCTCTACAATTGTAGCAAGGGCTTCCATTCTTGTTGATAATTCTGATGCCTTTGTTCTCTCTGTAAATGAATACATAACAACAGGCAAATCTGTATTTTTTTGTATTAACTTTCTTACCTCGTTTCTAACCAGAGCTCCCTCAGCACACCTAAAACATGTTGCTATAAAAACTGCCTCTGCATCGGTATTTCCCTCAATAACGGACATGGCTCTTGCAAACATGAGTTTTAAATTAGGGGATGCTACTTCAAATCCCATATGCTCATCAACTTTATTAATGTAATCTAAATCTACCTCTGGAAATACAATTTCCCCGCCTACATCCTTTGCTGCTTTTTCAATTTCGCTTTGAACTCCACTATATTCTGGACCGCATGTTAATTCAGCTATTTTTACTGTCATGATACCACCAATGAAATTAAAAATAAAATATTAAAATAATAAATAGAATAGGTATAAATAGATTAGATGTAATATATGCTCCTTATAATCACCATATAAACATAAATTATACTTCATATTATTATCTCTTAATATTTATTTCTTAATCTTGAATTATTAATTATTAATATTTTAAATATTATTTATAGATAATGCTTTTTATAAATAAATAAATTTTCATTTATATTAATTTATTATTATTAATATTTAGTTACTATTAATTATCTTAATCATTATCAATTAGTATTATCAGTATTCGTTAATATGCTAAATTAAGTTATTATATAAAAAATTAAATTAATGATATAAAATTTAAAAATATAAAAATGGATAGTATGGACAATGCTAAAAACATATTAAAATGCGAAATGTGCTTAAATACTAGTGAAACATCAAAAATAATAGAATATAATGGAAAAAATATATGTATTGAATGTTATTATTCTATAAAGTATCCACGGGACTTTAAAAAAATGAAAAAAGAAATTGAATATATCTTAAAAGATAAAACGGGCAAAAATAAAACTAATAGTTATGATAAAACTAATGATAAAAACCTTAATAAAAAATATAACTGTATATTGGCATTTTCTGGTGGAAAAGATAGTGTTGTGGCATTGTATTTACTTTTGAAAGATTTTAAGGTAAATCCTTTATGCATTACAGTTGATAACAAATATATGTCAAAAGGAGCTCTTAAAAATTGTTATAATATCACTCGATATTTAAATGTAGATTGGATAGTATTAAATAGGGACTATACAGAACTATTCAAAGATAGTATTTTAAGGGGGGAATCTCCGTGTAGAAGATGCTCTGAGCTCATAATGAGAGAGATTTGGAAGATGGCAAAAATGCTAAATATTGACAAAATAATTACTGGGCATGAGCTCCCATTTGGAACCTCTCCATTTAAGAATTTAAAGGATAGCATTACCATGATAAGATTACTCACAGGCTATAAATTAACCGACGATGATAGGTATAATATATTAAAGGAGCTCCCATGGAAAGACCCAGAATTAGGGGGATATACCACAAACTGTTTAGTGCTTGCACCAGCTTTGAGAGAATTCCATAAAAAACATGGTTTTAGTTTTGAATTCAATAGGGTTTGTGCAATGGTGAGATATGGGTTAATGGATAGAAAAAAAGCCATGGAAGTGCTAAAATGTCCTGATGTTCCTGATGAGATATATTCGGAGCTCCGAAGGAGAGGGCTTGATTTAAAATATTATGATAATGATAAAGATTAATAACGATTATAATAGCGATAGCAATATAATAAAATAAAATGGCAATAATAACGATAATGATAAAATAATGAAGTGATATTATGATAACACTTGAAATGAAAATACCTTCAAATGAAAATATCGTTAAAAGCTTAGAGGTTGATGATATAAAAAATGGGTTAATTATAAAAACAACATACAACAAAAACTTAAAAAATTTGGAATTACTCGTAAAAACAAACACAATAGGTTCATTAAAAAATATACTTGACGATTATTTTGTTAATTACAATATGGTAATGGATATTATTGAAATAAATGAAAAAAATGATAATAAAATAATAAAATAATTAATGAAATAAAAGAAATTAAAATTAAAATTAAAAAAAGAAAAAATAAAGGGGATATGGAGTGAAATTAAAAGATATATCGAGGTTAATAGAAAACTTTGATATGAGATATATAATAAGAGGACTTATTGATGGTTCTTTATCATCCCTTGGTGTTGTAATAGGAGCTAGTGGTGGAGATGTTTCTATAATAATTGCCGCAGGCATAGGGGGGGGTGTGGCTAATGGTATTTCCAATATACTCGGAGCATTAACAGCAGAAAGAGCAATTTTAGAGGGAATGAGGTCATCACAAGAGAAGGCTCTTTTAAAGGAAGAAGGCTCTTTAAAAACCACATTATTTTACAAAAAAGCACTTAATAAAACAGCAGTTAGCGGAATAGGCGATGGGGTGTCTACAACCTTTGGTTCAGTTATTCCAGTGATACCGTTCTTATTTTTAAGAAAGGATTTAGCAGTAATTACTGCAATTATTATAACATTGGCAATATTATTTGGACTTGGGGTATTTATAGGTAAAATATCTAAGGAGAATTTAGCAATATCTGGGCTTAAAATGGTATTGGGTGGATTAATAGTAGCATTGATTAGTTTTACAATTGAACACATGTTTAAGTGATAAAAGTGGTAAAAATATGAAATCCAAAGAATTACTTAAAAAACTAAAAGAAGATGCATCTAAATTCAGCATTCATGATTTAATGAATGTAAGGTTATTTTTGGAAAAGGATATGGAGTATTTGCCAAAGGAATATAAGGAATCATACCTTAAAGACCAAATTATATATTTTATAAATACATTGAAAGAATTGCGAAAAAAGAATGAAGAGGAATTGGAGGATTTTGAAATTGATGAAGATATATTAAATAAACTGTATAATCGAATAAATCAATTTAAAACAAACACTAAGGGAGAAGACTCATTTATCAAATTATCACATATTGTTACTCCTTATTTAATTTTTATTGCTAAAAAACCGCTTCATCCTATTGGAATGAGATTTCCCGGTGGAAAGCGTATCATTGAAAAAAACGGAATATATTACTGTCCTGTGAAAAATAGGCAAAAAAATGAATATTCATTATGTGAATTTTGTATATGTAAGGGAATTGAAGAGCTAAAAAATAATAATAAATAAGAATAATAAAAAATAATTAAAATGTAGATAATTAAAATATATAAAAAAAATAATATTTTAAAGAATAATTTAAAATAGATAATTACATCTTACCAGGACATTCAATGCCTAAAATATTTAATCCATTTTCTATAACTATTTTTGTGCATTCTACAAGTTTTAACCTCGAATAAACGATATTTTGGTTTTCTTCTTTTAATATCGGGCAATTTCCATAGAATCTATTAAATGCCTGTGCAACATCAAGCATGTAAATTGCTACTATTTGCGGTTTTCTCGCATTTGCAGATTTTTCAACTATATTCGGGAATTTTAGTAATGTTTTTATTAATATCTTTTCATTATCGATTAATTCATAGTTAAATAGCTCATTGAAATTAATATTTTTTTCATTGTAGTTATTTTCTTTATTTTCAAGAATTCTACAACATCTGGCATGGGCATACTGTATTACTGGACATCCAACCTTTTCAAAATCAAGTGCTTCATCCCATCTAAATACCATGGGTTTTTCTGGTGAGATTCTAACGATATTGTATCTTACAGCACCCGTAGCTATTTTATGGGCAATTTCGTTTATTTCATCCTTATCTGTTGCCACGCCTCTTTTTTTAACCTCATCAATTGCCCTTCTTTTCGCCTCCTCAAAGAGCTCATCTATACTTATAAACCTTCCCCTCCTAGTGCTCATTGAGCCCTCTGGAAGTGATATAAACTCATAAAATACGATTTCTGGCGTGTTATAACCTAATAATTTTAAACTTGCATTTACCATTTCAGCCGTGAGTTTATGGTCTGCACCAAGTATATTGATACCTATATCGCAGTTTTTCATCTTATCGATATGATATGCAATATCCCTTGTGGAGTATAAACTTGTTCCGTTTAATCTTGCAAGAACTAATTTTTTCTCTATTCCAAAATCTGAAAGGTTTAGTCTATACACTTCATCTTTTTCCACTTTTCCAGTTTCCATTAGTCTTTTTATAACCTCTTTTACCATACCGTTTTTAACATAGGAGCTCTCCCATACAAATTTGTCATGTTTAATATTGAGATTTTTTAAAGTTTCTTTAAATCCGCTTAATGCATAATTCACAGCATATTCGAATTTTTTGGTTATTTCGTTTTCTTCATTTTTTTCAGAAGCTTCCTCATATTTTTTCATTAAATCCAATATATTTTTTTCGAGCTCGGGGTTTTCATTCAAAAGTTTATTGGTTTCCACATAGACCTCACCTATGGCATGGTCTGGTTTTTTATTTTTATCCAATTTAAATTTACTCAATCCAAATACCACTATTGCCTCCTGCCTTCCCATATCATTTACATAGTATTGAGTTTCAACATTATATCCTGCAAATTCAAGCACTCTTTTTAAACTATCTCCAACAATGGCATTTCTGCTATGTCCTATGTGTAAAGGTCCGTTTGGGTTTGCGGAGGTATGTTCCAATATTATCTTTTTGTTTTTTTCTTCCCCTTTTCCAAAATTATCTTTTTCATTCAGTATCTTTTTTACACCTTTTTTTGAATAGCTATTGTAATTTAGGAAAAAATTTATATATCCATTTACAGCCTTTATATCCTTTATTCCCTCAATATTTTCAGATTTTAAAGAATTTGCTATTTCTTCTGCTATAACCATGGGCGATTTTTTCAATAATTTTGCCAATCTAAATGCTATGTTCGTTGAATAATCACCTAAATTTAGAGAAGGAGGCTCTTCCAATCTTATTGTTTCCATTTTTTCTTCTGATTCTCCTGTTAATTCATTTATTTTTTTATACAGTGCTTCAATTATGTTTTTTTCAATCATTTTATCACTTTAATTATTATAGTTATATCATAATCTTTTTAATTTTAATTTTTAATTTTAAATTAATTAGATGTAATTTTATACTCCATTATATCATTATTATATCATTATACTTCACTATAATTTTATATTTTTATTATAATTTTTATGTTATTTTATAATCATAATTTTATATAGATTGCACTTACTATATTACTATTAATATATATGAGGAATGAAATTATATTTATAATTTTAATTTAACTTATTCTATTATTATCATTGTCCATTAATCATTATTATTTATTTATGGTGAGATTATGAAAACAGAATTAACAAATGTGGATATCCATGTCGCTGTAAAGGAGCTCCAAAAAATAATAAATGGAAAACTTGATAAGGCATTTTTAGTGGATTCTCAGGATGGTAAGGAGCTCATATTGAAACTCCATATCCCAGAGATTGGAACAAGGGAGCTCGCCATAGGCACAGGCAAATATAAATATATTACATTGACAGAATACAGCAGAGAAAAACCAAAGAACCCTCCATCATTTGCGATGTTGCTTAGAAAACATCTGAAAAATATAAAAATAACAAGTATAGAACAGCATAACTTTGATAGGATTGTTAAATTTACATTTCAATGGGGTGAAATAAGTTATAAATTAGTTGTAGAGCTCTTTGGTGATGGAAACATTATATTACTTGATAATGAGGATAAAATTATTCTTCCATTAAAAATTGAAAAATGGAGCACAAGAAGAATTATTCCAAAGGAAATATATAAATTTCCTCCACAGAAGGATTTGACACCTTTCAATATAGAATATGGCGTGGCTTATGATATATTTAAAGACGAGTTTAAAAAGGATGAAAACAAAGATACAGAATGTGTAAGGGTTATTTCAAGAATATTTGGTTTAGCAGGAATATATGCCGAAGAAATTTGTGAGTTAGCAGAAGTTGATAAAAAAATAAAAAATCCCTCTAATGAAGAGATAAAAAAGTTATTTGATGGAACAAAAATATTTTTTAATAAACTATTCAATGAAAAGAGACCTCAAATCGTGTTAAAAAATGGAGAATACTACGATGTTACGCCGATAGAATTAATGAAATATAAAGATAAAGATTATGATAAAAAATATTATGAAGAATTTTTAACGGCATTGGATGATTATTTTTCACGGTTTATATTAAAAAAGGAGATTAAAAAGGAAGAAACAAAATTGCAGAAGATGGTAAAAAAACAGGAAAGAATATTAAACAATCAAATTGAATCCTTGAAAAAATATGAAAAACAGGCAAAAGAGAACCAGATAAAAGGAGATTTAATTTATGCAAATTATGCCCTTGTAGATGAAATAATAACGACCTTAAAATCAGCACGAGAAAAGATGGATTGGAGCTCCATAAAAAAGATAGTTAAGGAGAATAAAGATAATCCAATATTGAGCAAAATAGTATATATTAACGAAAAAAATGGAGAAATTACATTAAAATTATCCGCAGATTATGGAAATGGACTTATTGAAAAGGATGTTTCACTTGATATAAGGAAAAATGCCTTTGAAAATGCCGATAACTATTATAGTAAATCCAAAAAGTTTAAAAACAAGATAGAAGGTGTTAAAACAGCCATAAACCTATCAAAAGAAAAACTTGAAAAGTTAAAGAAAAAAGAAGAAATTGAAATGGAGTCCCTTAAAGAGAGAGAAGAAAAAACTATGGAGAAAAAAGAGAGAAAGAAAAGAAAATGGTATGAAAAATTCAAATGGACAGTAATAAATAATTATTTAATAATTGCAGGTAAGGATGCTACAACAAACGAAATGCTTATAAAAAGATATACTGAAAAGGACGATATAGTATTCCACACCCTTATGGAAGGAGCTCCTTTTACAGTAATAAAAATGAATGGTAAAAACATAGATGAACTTAATGAAGATGAGAGAGAATTTTTATTAAATGAAACTGCAAAATTTGCAGCATCTCATTCAAAGGCTTGGAGGCTTGGATTGGGTAGTGCCGATGTTTATTGGGTAAAACCCGAGCAAATTTCTAAAACCGCTGAAAGTGGAGAGTATCTTAAAAAGGGAGCATTTGTAATAAGAGGCAAAAGGAATTTTATAAGAAGTGTGCCTCTTGAACTTGGAATAGGTATTGTTGAATATGACAATGAGGAAAGATTAACCACAGCACCACCAGAAACAATTAAAAACTTTAAAAAATATGTTCTATTAAAACCTGCTAAAAAGAAAAAAGGTGAATTAATAAAAGAACTTAAAATAGAGTTTAAGGAATACGGTGTGGATGATGAGGATATACTCAGAGCTCTACCACCGGGTGAAAGTGATATAAAAAATAAATAATAAATCATACCAATATAATTAAAAATAATAAGTTATGATAAATAATAAATTAAAATTATGATAAAATAAAATAAATAAGAAATAATTAATAAAATAAATATAAACTCCATTTAAATTTCAACAACATCCACTATTTCAAGAGGAATATCTTTTAAAGCTCTTCCTATTGAAGATTTTGCAATTCTCACAGCATGTTCTGGACTTTCCGCATTAAAAATCTTCATAGATAATAATATACCTACAATAGCCGTCCTTGCAACAACCAAAACACAGTCTATTGGTTCTCCACATTTTGGACAGATGGTTAATCCAACATCTATATCAACATATTCCATATTTTTTTTGTTTAATATTTTGCCTATATTTGATACTGCCACTCCTATGGCATCTTCGACATCTTCAACATTTTTTACTATATAGGGCGCCTGTAATGTTACATGATAATTTGTCATTTAATCTCACCAATTATTATATATTTCTCGCATTTTCCTTTATTTTGCCAATGTAAATCTTATGTCATCATCGCCCACATTAAAAATACCTAACCGAGCTCCGGCATCTATCCAACCATAAGCATAATTTAATGATGCGAACGCATTAACATAATCTCCTTTTTCTATAAATGTTTTTGCATCGTTAAAATAACATTCAATCATACATAAAAAATCTTCTGCAACATCATACAATAAACTTCTCTTTGGTGGAAAACCCTTTTTTATAATATTTATTGCTTCTTCTGTTCTGCTTAAATAATTATATAACTTTTTATTCGAGATGATATTGTTAATATTACTACTGTTATTACTACCATTATTGCAGTTAATATCCATTAGCATCCTCTTTTAATCTTTAAAAATGTTTTAAAAAAATAAAAAATAATTAATGCCATTTTATAATTATTATTCTTTTTATTCCTAATGGCATCAAGAATTACCCTCTGCTCTGTTCTTGCAACTGTTTTTCTTATGGTGTCTATTGCATCGATATTTGCAGAAATGCTTGTGATACCCCATTCCACGAGTTTTTCAACAATGGCAGGCCTGCTTCCAGCCTGACCGCAGATTGAAGTTTTAACGCCATATTTTTTACAGGTTTTTATTACCGATTCTACAAGTTTTAAAACTGCTGGATGGTTTTCCCTATAATACTTTGCAACAAATTCATTATTTCTGTCTATTGCAATTGTATATTGGGTTAAATCATTTGTTCCAAGGGAAACAAAGTTAATGCCTTCTTTTATAAAATCCTCAATGATTAATGCAGCTGCTGGCGTTTCAACCATTATTCCGAATTCAATATCTTTTCCAAGTTCCAACCCAATTTTATGGGCTAATTTCTTAACCTCTTTAACTTCATCAGGACTTGTTACAAGTGGTATCATTATGTTTATATTTTTATATCCATCTTCCCTTAATTTTTTAATGGCAAGTAATTCACATCTTAAAATTTCTGACTGGTCTAAACCTCTTCTAATACCTCTCCATCCCATCATAGGATTGTGTTCTTCTGGCTCATCTTCTCCACCCTTCAAACCTCTAAACTCATCTGTTGGGGCATCCAATGTTCTATATGTTACAGGTCTTGGATAAAATGCATCTGCTACTTTTCTAATACCTTCTGCAAATATATTTACAAGTGCATCTTCACCTTTTTCCTCCAACACCTTAATTGGATGAACCCCTGTTCCAAGAATCATGTGCTCTGCTCTTAAAAGACCTACTCCATCTGCACCAGTAGCCGCAGCTCTTTCTGCAACCTCAGGCATGGATACATTTACCTTTATCTCTGTTGCAGTTATTATCGGAGCTCCTGCAACTACAACCTGAGCAGGTGCAGTTTCTTCTTTTTTCTTAATTTCTCCTTCATATACAATTCCTTTTTCACCATCAACGGTTACTATCATACCATCTTTTAGAATTTCCGTTGCCCTCTGGGTCCCTACAACACAGGGTGTTCCGAGCTCTCTTGAAATAATGGCAGCGTGACAAGTCAATCCACCGTCATCGGTGATGATAGCACTTGCCTTTTTCATTGCAGGGACCATATCTGGGGTAGTCATACCTGTAACTAATATATCCCCATCTTTAATTTTATCTATCTCCTCGATATCGTGAAGTATTTTTACTTTTCCTGAGGCTACACCAGGTGATGCTCCAATACCTTTTAAAAGTATTTTTGCTTCGATTTCTTCTTCTGTTTTTTCTGCTTCTTTCTTTTTCTCCTTATTTAATGTTGTAATAGGTCTTGCCTGAAGCATATATACTTTTCCATTTTCCAAAGCCCATTCAATATCCATAGGTCTCTTATAATGTTTTTCAATAAGAATTCCTTTTTCAGCTAAATTTTTAATATCTTCATCGGATAATACCCTTTTTTCCTGCATATCTTCTGGAACAGGTATCTCTTTGGTATCTCCATTTTCATCTTTAACAAACATTGTTTTCTTTTTGGCTATGTATATGTTTTTAATTGATAAGTTGGTTTTATCGATTATATATGTGTCTGGGCTTACTATACCGCTTACAACACCTTCTCCAAGCCCCCATGCTCCTTCTATTACCATTTCATTATAATTTTGGTTCATTGGATTTACTGTGAACATAACCCCTGCTTTATCTGCATTTACCATTTTTTGAACAACTGCGGCTAATGCTACTTGGAAATGGTCAAATCCTTCCTGTTCTCTATAAAATACTGCCCGTGGTGTGAATAGTGATGCAAAACATCTTTGAACAGCATTTACTACATTATCAGCTCCTTTAATATTTAAATATGTATCTTGCTGTCCTGCAAAACTTGCATTTGGTAAATCTTCTGCTGTGGCTGAGCTCCTAACTGCCACAAATATTTCTCCCCCTCCATCAATTTCACAGAGTCTATTGTAGCTTTCAATGATGCTCAATTCCAAATCCTTAGGCATTTTTGCCGTTGTAATTAAATCTCTTGCCTTTTTTGACCTTTCTTTTAAATCATCCGTGTTATTTACATCAATACCCTTTAAAGTTTCTCTTATTTTTTCATCTAATTTCGTTTCCTTTATAAAATATCTGTATGCCTCAGCAGTTACTACAAATGCAGGGGGTACAGGAAGTCCTGCATTCCACATTTCACCGAGTGAAGCTCCTTTTCCACCTGCGAGATTTACATCTTTATTAGAAAGTTCGTCCAACCATGCTATCAATTTCATAATTTACCTCCACTTTATTAAAATAACAATATTATATATTGAATTTATGGTTTTTAAATATATCCCTTATTCTTATATTAAATTATTATAGTAATAATAAATAATAAGATATAGATTTTTTTACTTTCTTTTATTTTATCTTAATTATTTATCTTATTTTTATTTTTAATTTAGTTCACAATTTATGAATATATGTTCAATAATCGTAATGTTTATATATATTTTAATCCATACGATTATAAGGTTATTTAAATAAATAAATATAGTATTTAGTATTTTATAA
This sequence comes from Methanothermococcus okinawensis IH1, assembly GCF_000179575.2. Taxonomy (NCBI): domain Archaea; kingdom Methanobacteriati; phylum Methanobacteriota; class Methanococci; order Methanococcales; family Methanococcaceae; genus Methanothermococcus; species Methanothermococcus okinawensis. The sequence continues at coordinate 1,113,995 of NC_015636.1, forward strand.
AAAATAAGTGGGTGTTATTTTGGAAAAAATTATCAGCGTAATTGATATAGGTTCTAATACTGTAAAACTTGTAATATATAAATATAAAAACGGTAAATTAATACCAAAATATACTCAATCAATATATTTGAGATTATTTAATTATTTGATTAAAAGTAATTCTCCCCATGGTGAGAAATTAATTATATCAAAGAAAGGTATTTCTAAAACAAAAGAAGTACTGGAACATTTTAAAAAGGAAGTGGATGAATATAAACCTGATAAACTTATAGCTTTTGCAACCTATGTAATAAGAGTGGCGGATAATAAGGATGAATTTTTAAATGAAATGAAAGACTACTTCGACATAAGGATATTGTCAGAACAGGAAGAAGCGTATTATTCGGCGTATGGGGCGTTATTGAATATTAATTTAGAAAGCGGAATAATATGTGATATGGGTGGGGGAAGTTTGGAGGTATGTTCTGTAAAAAACAACGATATTGAACACTGCAATAGTTATCCCCTTGGAACATTATATTTTAAAGACTTCTTTCCGGATGGAATATTGATAAATGAAGAAGGGGCAAGAAATAAGATTAGAAAATTTATAAAAAAACCCAGCCAAAATTTCGAAACAATGGTAGGTGTAGGAGGCAGTATAAGAGCTCTCTCAAAAATTACACATAAAAAGAAAATAGAAAAAACGGTTCTTGATAAAACTTTGAATAAAATAAAAAATATGACACCTAATGAAATTTCTGAAAAATATATGATATCTGAAAGGAGGTCAGAAACCGTAGTTTCAGCAGCACTTGCAATGTCTGAATTGATGAATATTTATGGTTGTAAGACTTTGTATATATCTAAATATGGTATTAGGGAGGGCATAATTTTAAAATTACTTTTAAATGGTGAAAAACCGTAAAATATAGGAAAAATAAAAAAAGAAAAAGAAAAAGAAGCAAATATAATGAAATAACTATAAAATAAATATAAAACAATAATAATCGTAAAATAGAACAATATAATGAATAAGAATAGAATAAAAAAAGATGAGGGATTATATGGATAATCATAATTCCAATCATGATAGTATGATTGATATATCGGAGCTCGTAAAAAATGTTAAGAATAGATTAAATAATCAGAATATTAAAAATTCAAATGACACCATAAATAGATTAGGTTCTGAAAAATACAATAATGATAAAACTATGGGGAAAAATACTGAGAATAAAGGCAATTCATCAAAAACTATCGGAAAATACATGGTAAAAAAAGAAGAATTAAAAAATAATAAAAATAACAATAACAGTAATAATAATGCCAATGGCAAAAACAATAAACATGAGGTAATAGCTAAAATAGAATATCTATCAAAAAATAACGATAATAATAATTATAATGAAAATAATAACAACAATATTAATAATAAATATGACAAAGATAATTACTATAATAACGAACATAATAATTTTGAATCGCAACTAAACTTAAATAATCCTAATTATTATATAAATAGGGAGTTAAGTTGGTTAGAGTTTAATAAGAGAGTTTTAGAAGAATCGAGTGATGAATCAAATCCATTATTGGAACGATTAAAATTTTTGGCAATATTCAATTCAAATTTAGATGAATTTTTTATGATAAGAGTTGCAGGGCTTAAACAGAGAGTATCTGCAAATATTTTGGAAAAATCCCCCGACGGATTAACACCTTATGAACAGCTGGTGGAAATTCATAAAAAAACAAAAAAACTGCTTAAATATTCTGAATTACAATACAATATCCTTATAGACCAATTAAGAAATCATGGTATTTACATACATAAATTTAGTGAAATAGACCATGATTTAAAACATCAGGCAAAGGAATACTTTAAAAAATACATATTGCCAGTATTAACGCCTCTTGGGATAGATGCTACCCATCCATTTCCGCATGTTGTAAATTTAGGGTTTAACATATTAATCGAGATAAACAGTGAGGAAGGTATAAAACTTGGACTTGTGCCTATACCTAAAAATATACCAAGATTCATAGAGATATACAATAACAATAAAAATGGCAAAAACAGTGAAAGGCACTTTATACTCCTTGAAGAGTTGATAATGGAACATATAAATAAGTTATTTCCACATCAGGATATAAAAAGGATGATAACATTTAGACTTACAAGGGATGCAGATATTCGAATCCAAGAGGATGAAGCAGATGATTTACTTGAAGAGATTGAAAAAGGTCTAAAAGAAAGAAGATTTGGAAAGGCTGTTAGGTTGGAAATATATGAAAATTCTGGTAAAGGGGGAAATAAATATCTCCAAGAATTTTTAAAGGATGAATATGATTTAGAGGATATGGATATATATAAAATGAAAATTCCGCTAAATTTAACCGATTTATGGCAACTTTATGAATGTATAGATGATATAAATTTAAAATATAAACCATATATACCTTATTTATCATCAATTTTTGATATTGACATATTTTCTACCTTAAAATCCAAAGATTTAGTATTATTTTTACCTTATGATTCGTTTGAACCTATTATAGATTTTTTAAACGATGCTGCTGAAAATCCTGATGTATTGGCAATAAAGATAGTGCTATATAGAACTGGGAGGCATTCCCCAATAATAGATGCATTGAAGAAAGCCGTTAGAAATGGAAAAGAAGTTACTGCTATAATTGAATTAAAAGCAAGATTTGATGAGGAGAGTAATATATCTTGGGCAAAATGTCTTGAAGAAGAGGGCGTGCATGTGGTTTATGGAATACCTAAATTAAAAATACATGCAAAGATGATTATGGTTGTAAAAAAAGAAGATGGCGGTATAAAAAGATATGTTCATTTAGGAACTGGCAACTATAATCATACCACTGCAAAGGTATATTCAGATTTAGGTATCATGAGCTCCGATGAAATATTGGGTAAGGATGTTGAAAAAATATTTAATGCCATTACTGGTTATTTCCAACATCCCAAACTAAATAAAATATATATCCCCTCATAAATTAAAGGAAAGGGTTATTGAATGTATAAGAAATGAGGCTAACCATGGTTCGAACGGTAGGATAATAGCTAAAATGAATTCTCTTGTGGATATGGATGTAATTAAAGAGCTTTATCGTGCTTCTCAAAAAGGTGTTGAAATAGACTTGATAGTTAGAGGAATATGCTGTTTGAAACCCGGGATTAAAGGAATTAGCGATAATATCAGGGTAAGAAGTATTGTTGGAAAATACCTTGAACATGCTAGGGTGTTTTACTTTAAAAATAATGGTGATGAAATTTTGTATTTAAGTAGTGCCGATTGGATGCCAAGAAACTTCAATAAAAGGGTAGAAACAATGTTTCCCGTGGAATCTAACACCATAAAAGAGTATATTAAAGAAATATTAAACATCCAACTAAGAGATACCACAAAAGCCAGAATTATGCAACCCGATGGAACCTATATAAGAACTGAACAAAAAGACTGTAATTCTCAGGAATATTTTGAAAAGTGGGTAAAATTAAAGGATATAAATAATATTTAAATTACATAGGTATATCAATTTTTTATTTATCTTATTTTTTATTATTTTTTATTATTTTATTTTAATGGTTTTAAATCTTTAATGCATTTATTCATAAAATATGAACTTTAATTCTAAATAGAAAACTTTATATATATAATAAGGTATAGGAATTATCGTAAATATATTTAAAATATATCAAGAATTATTAGTGATAATTGGCATATATAAGGTGATGATGTGAAAAAAATACTGGCATTGGTATTGGGTATATGTTTAATAGTCCCAATAGTAAGTTTAGCCGGATGTGTTGGAGGAGGCAATTCTCAATCCTCCGAACAACAATCCTCTGCGAGCTCTGCTACAAAAACCATAAGTCTAAGAACCACAGGTGCTACATTCCCTAAATATCAGATACAAAAATGGATAGAAGATTATCAAAAAACCCATCCAAATGTTAAAATTGAATATGAAGGTGGCGGAAGCGGTCATGGACAGGAAGTATTCTTAAAAGGCTTAACAGATATAGGAAGGTCAGACCCTCCTGTTAAAAAGAGTATGTGGGATAGATTTACGGCAACAGGAGACCAACCATTACAATTCCCTGAAATTGTGGGAGCTGTTGTTGTATCTTACAATATTCCAGAACTTGGAGATAAACCATTGAAATTAGACCCTAATACATTATCAGATATCTTCTCAGGAAAAATAAAATACTGGGATAATTCAAAAATAAAGGCATTAAATCCCGGTGTTAATTTACCCCATAAAGAAATTACCGTTATCCACAGAAGTGATGCAAGTGGAACCACTGAGATATTTACTACATATTTAAGTGTTGCAAGCACAAACTGGCCTGATAGTTTAGTTGGAAAATTAGTTGACTGGCCTGCTGACAAACAAGGAAGAGGAACAGCAGGAAAAGGTAATCCAGGCGTTGTAGCCATATTAAAAAATACACCTTATTCCATAGCCTATACCGAACTATCATATGCAATTGAAGAAAAATTGCCTGTTGCAGCATTGAAAAACAAAAACGGAAAATTCGTAGTTCCAGATAGCAAATCAATTCCAGCAGCTGTTACAGGTGTCAAATCCAAAATACCAAATCCAACAGAAGGATACAAGGAAGATTTAAAACAGATGTTAAATGCACCAGGAGATGATTCCTATCCAATAGTAGCATTCACTCATATATTGGTTTGGGAAAATAAAAATGGTAAGCATTACAGTCCAGAAAAGGCAAAAGCTATAAAAGACTTCTTAACATGGGTATTAACCGAAGGACAAAAACCTGAGCATTGGGCTCCAGGATATGTAGGATTACCTAAAAGTGTAGCAAATATAGGATTAAATGCTGTAAATAGTATAAAAGAATAAAAATATTAAGGATAAAAAATAACAATTATTATTACTATTATTTTTCTTCTTATTTATTTTTTTAAAGAATTATAGTTTTTAAAATTTCAAAAATTTCATTAAAAATATATTAAATAAAATATATATAATAAGCATGGTAATTATTTTATGATAATTATTTATTTCTTTTAATATATATTATAATTACAAAATATATCAAGGTTGAAAATCATGGGTATTGGTGAGCTCTTAAAAAAAATAGATGATTTTAAATTGATAACTTCACCTGCAATAGCTATAGTTTTTGTTTTATTCGTGTTGATGCTTGCTGTTTATTTTTACAATGCTTTACCAGCTATTGAAAAATACGGCATAAATCTGTTTTTACAAAATATCTGGAAAGCCACAGAAAATCCAATAAATGAAGTTTATGGATTAGCGGCACCAATTTGGGGAAGCATTTACACTGCCACAATTGCAATTATAATAGCCCTTCCACTGTCAATATGTTATGCAATATTTGTAAATGATTACGCACCTAAACAATTAAAATATCCTTTAATTATTATATCCGATATAATGGCAGGATTACCTACAATAATATATGGTATTTGGGGTGCATTTATATTGGTGCCTCTTTTAAGGGATAATTTAATGAAATTCTTATACAATCATTTTTCATTTATACCGTTGTTTAATTATCCACCGTTATCCGGATATTCCTATCTGTCAGCGGGGATATTGCTTGGAATTATGGTTATTCCATTTGCTTCGGCAATTATAAGGGAGGCTTATGCGATGATTCCATCGGTGTATAGGGAAGGATTGGTGGCATTAGGAGCTACAAGGTATGAAACTACAAAGGTTTTAATTAAATATGTAAAACCTGCAATAATGTCTGGATTTATATTGGCATTTGGTAGAGCTCTTGGTGAAACGGTTGCAGTATCCCTTGTTATTGGAAACTCCTTTAACCTAACCTATAAGCTATTTGCCCCAGGATATACCATATCTTCCCTTATAGCAAATCAGTTTGGAAATGCCATACTATACAAATACATGACATCAGTTCTTTTCTCTGCTGGACTGGTTCTATTTGTCGTAGGTTTGATAATCAATATTATAGGTCTTTATTATTTGAAGAGGTGGAGAGAAAATGTCACCCACTAACACCAATGGTAATAATAGCAATAATTCCAGTAGCCACCATAAAAAAATTAGAATGGTTAAAGATAAGATATTTTTAATAACTGTGGGAGCTCTAACATTAATTGCCATACTCCCACTTTTTCACATCATCATCTCAATAATTATAAAAGGATTACCAATTATCTTAAAAAACGGTTCAACATTTATATTTGGAACATTGAGTGAAGGGGGAATTGGTCCAGCAATAGTGGGAACTTTAATGCTGACATTATTGGCCACTCTCATAGGGTTGCCATTGGCTTTCTTGGCTGGGGCATACAGCTATGAATATCCCGACAGTTTTATAGGAAGAACCACAAAAATGCTCTTACAAATCATGTTGGAGTTTCCAACGATACTTGTAGGTGTGTTTGTCATGGGAATATTGGTTGTTCCTATGGGTTCTTTCTCTGCAATTGCAGGAGCTCTGGCATTGGCACTTATACTTACCCCTTATGTTTCAGTATATACCGAAGAAGCTATGGCAGAAATACCACGAATATATAAGGAGGGAGGATATGCATTAGGTTGCACCAGAGCTCAGGTGATATTTAAAGTAATTACAAAAATGGCTAAAAAAGGGATATTAACTGGAATATTGATAGGCATGGCTAAGGTTTCAGGGGAAACTGCTCCGCTACTATTTACAGCGGGTGGATTGTATGAATCTTATCCCTCAAATCCTCTGGAACCTGTTGGAGCAATTCCGCTGCTGATATATACATTGGTTCAAAGCCCTTCCATAGAAGACCATCAAATGGCTTGGGGAGCAGCACTGGTTATGCTTATTTTATTCTTGGCATTATTTGTACCTATAAGATATGCTTTAAAAGACGAAATAAAACTTTAAAAGGGATAGCATGGACAATACGAATATAAAAATGGAAACAAAAAATTTAAACCTATGGTATGGAGATAAGCAGGCATTGTTTAATATAAATCTTCCAGTTCATGAAAACAAAATCACAGCACTGATTGGTCCAAGTGGTTGTGGTAAATCTACATTTTTAAGATGTTTGAATAGATTGAACGATTTAATAACTACCGTTAAAATAAACGGGGATGTTTTGTTGGATGGAAAAAATATATACGACAATGATGTAGATGTTTATGATTTAAGAAAAAGAGTAGGTATGGTTTTTCAAAAACCTAATCCTTTTGCCATGAGTATTTATGACAATATTGCATTTGGTCCAAGGATACACGGTATCAAAGATAAAAAAACGCTTGATAAAATTGTAGAATGGTCATTAAAAAAGGCTGCATTATGGGATGAAGTTAAAGATGAACTAAATAAAAATGCCCTTTCGTTATCAGGAGGTCAGCAGCAGAGACTGTGTATTGCAAGAACAATAGCTGTGAAACCTGATGTGATATTGATGGATGAGCCAACTTCGGCACTTGACCCAATATCTACATTAAAAATTGAAGATTTGATGGCAGAGTTAGCTAAGGATTATACAATAGTAGTTGTTACACACAACATGCAACAGGCAAGTAGGGTTTCGGATTATACTGGATTTTTCTTGATGGGAAAACTTATAGAATTCAACAAAACAGAAAAAATATTCCTTGAACCATCCAAAAAAGAAACTGAGGATTATATAAGTGGTAGATTTGGTTAATTAGTTTAATTATAAGTAAAACCAATATAATATGTTAATATCAATAGGTGGTATTATGACAAGAGAATTACTATATACTAAAATAGAAGAAGTAGAAAATGATGTAATGGATATGGGAACATTGTGTATGGATGCTTTAAAGGATGCTGTGGAATCATTTTTGTCATGCGATAAAGAGTTAGCAAAAAAAGTCCGAGAAAACGACGATATAATAGATAGAAAAGAAATGGAAATCGAAGAAAAATGCGTATCTATTATAGCACTTCAACAACCTGTTGCATCGGATTTAAGAACCATATTAACAGTTATTAAAATTATTTCAAAATTGGAAAAAATAGGAGATAATGCTTCAAAAATAGCCAAAATCACTTTAAAATCAAAACTCGATGGACCTATTAAGAATGAGGTATTAAATGTAATGCTTGAATATTTAGAAAAAATGTTAAAGGACGCTTTGATATCATTTAAAACTAAAAATGAAAGTCTTGCAAGGGATGTTTATAATAGAGATAAAAAAATAGATACATTGTATAACCAGCTTTACAGGGAAATGATTAGTTATATAGTAGAAAATCCAAAGAACACTACAAAAGCCACGGAAATTATATTTGTTGGGAAGTATTTAGAGCGAAGTAGTAATTTAGTGGCTTCAATTGGAGATAGGGTGGTATATATGATAACGGGGGAAAGAATAAAAGAAGAAGAATTTGATTTTAAGCATTTTGAATAAATATATCTTACTTTCCCTATCTATTAATAGAAATATAGTGATAATAATAAATAAAAATCCATAAAAATGAGGGGATGAAATATTATGGAAAATACCACATCCGCTACTGACAAAATTAATGTAGGGGATAATACTACTGATTTATCGAGGGAGGAGCTCCTAAATAAACTGGGTATTAGACCACCCTCAGAGGATGAAATATCGGCATTAACAAAATCAGCATTTGAAAACCATAGTGAATTGGAAGATAATTTAAAAAGCGATGTATATAGTAAATTGGATTTTTTTCTATCTTCACAGGATGGTGTATATTATTATGATATAAAAATTACGGAAAACGGGTGGAATATAATAAAATAATGGTTGATTATACCATAAAAATAAAATGCAAAAAATTCCTTGGTATGATAAATAAAATAAGTTTAAATCATGTCAAAAAAGGCATCAACAATATAGTAAATAACAATGTCCCATCAGAGTATTATTTATATACCTCCAATCAGCAGAGCTCCGCTAAAAATTCAGAATATATTATAATTCAAAGTTGCATTTATGTCCATAAATACATGTAAATAAATATTAATAAAAACTTAGAAATATAAATATAATTTGGTATTTTACCTACCATTATCTTATTATTATTAATTACTTATTATTCATTATTTTTTCTTTTCCTCCACTCCTCAATAGGTATTGAGTATTTGTCTTCAAACTGTTTTCTATATAATGTATTGTATGTGCAGAATGGTATTATTTTATTGTCTGGCAATGCATAATGTATGACGCATCTCTGAATCCTTTTAGCATCAAAATTATATGGGTCCATAAAATGCATACATCCAATTAAAATCGTATTAAAATGGAATTTTGAGAGGGCATTATAATCTCCCTTCAATATTTTTATTAAAGTTTCCATAAGTTTTATATTTGATGGCATTTTTGAAGAATCTACTAAACTAGGCAGTGCTTTTGTAATCTTTAAAAGTATTTTTCCTTTTTCTATCCTAGATAGTTTATTTTTATCATTATAATTCTCATATATTTCTTTAAGAACTTCTATAAAACCTTCAACATCAAAGAATCTTGTTATAGGTATAAGTTTATCATTTTCTACAAATACATAGGTTGCAGCTCCGCAGTGTTGGTGAGCACTCAATTTTATTACTTCTCTATTTTCCCAGAGCTCGACAAATAAGGATATTGGCACCACAAATGGCACAGGATAAAAATCATCTTTTAATATTTCTCCATCGGTCTGTTCTTCAACAAGTTTAACAAAATCTGGAATGGTTATTCTCTGCTCCAATCTTTTGTTTTCATCGATTCTTCCAGTAAAAGAAACAGGTTGAACATTTACATTTCTAACAACATCTTTATTTTTAGCGGCAAATCTTATTATACCCCCCATCTGGTCATCATTAACCCCTTTTACAAGTGTTGGAACCAAAACAACACTGTTAAAATTGGCCTTTCTACAATTTTCTATAACCTTTAATTTTAAAGGCAGGAGATTTTTATTCCTTGCAATTAAGTAAGGTCTTTCTGTTAAGCCATCGAATTGCAAATAAATTGTGGATAATCCAGCTTCCTTTAATTTCTTAATATATTCAATATCTTTTAATTTTATACCGTTGGTGGCAACTTGAACATGATTAAACCCGAGCTCCTTAGCCATTTTTATTAGTTCTGGCAAATCTTCTCTAACGGTTGGTTCTCCACCGGCAAACTGTATTGCAGGACATGGCACATCCTCATTCCTTAAATTAATCATCATCTGTTTTATCTCTTCAACCGATGGTTCATATACCTTTTTAGTTCTATTTGCATTTGCAAAACATATGGGGCAGTTTAAATTGCATCTATTTGTTACATCCAAATTTGCCAATACCGTTGTGGATTTGTGATTTGGACATAAACCGCAGTCAAAAGGACAGCCATCTTTAACCTCAGTATTTGCTTTTCTTATCCCATTCCCAATATATTCATATTTATTGTATCGTTTATACATTTCGCTGTCATTCCAATAAACATCTCTAAATTTTCCATGTTCAGGACATTCTTTTTCTATTATTACTTTGCCATCTTCCTCAAATACATCTGCTTCAATTCTCTTTAAACATACAGGACATAAAGATATGGTTTTCAAAATAATCCCTCCACATGATTGTATAAATAAATTTATATATATTGATAATATAAAATAACAATATCTGATGTTTTATTCTCATATAGTTTTGATATTTAATTATTTCGCTTCATCAATATCATTATTAATAACTATCTTAACAGGTAAAAATGGTATTTTAATTTCTTTCTTTTTAATTTTTTTATCAATCATTATTACTTCGTTTAATTTATTTTGAAGTCCTTTTGATAATTTTTTTACGAGCTCCGATGGAGATACTGCTGAATATATATAAGGTTTTTTACCCAACCCTTCCTTATCCAATTTTTCCCTGCATACTATACCGTTTTTATACATATCCAAAATTACTTCCCTAACTGTGGAAGGGTATATCCCAGTTCCATGGGCTATTTCATCCACCGTGCTTTTTCCATATTTTCTAAGGTAGATATATATCTTAGCCTTTACCTCACTTGATAAAAGGTTTGATAAATTATCTATTAACGATTTATCTATATTTTCAATGGTTTTTTTTATTACTATTGATTTATCCTTTTCCTTAATTTTAACATTTTCCACCATTTCTTTTATTTCATCATTATTACTTTTATTATTATTTAATTTTATTTCTTCACTTTCTGTATCAATCTTATCCGTATCAAGATGTTCTGATTTATTACTGTTATCATCGTCGTTATTATTGCTGTTATTATTATTTTCATGGTTATTGATATTAGTATCCTTACACATATTAACACCTCGTTATAAATATATAAATGTATGTAATTATAGTAATATATTTAGATGCATCTAAACACATATTATGTCCTTATTATTAGGTCATAATTTAATTTTTATAGTATAAATAGGTTATGATATAATATTAATTATATTAAATGTATTTTAAAAATAGGAGTATTTACATAATTATTTCTAATTATTTTATAAGATAAAATATTAAAATAAGTAATAAGTAATTGGTGAGAATATGGTTGAATTGCTTGCACCTGCACGAGATTTAATATGTTTAAAAACTGCTATTAATTATGGTGCAGATGCAGTTTATTGCGGTTTAAAAGAACTAAATATGAGATTTACAGCTAAAAATTTTAATAGAGATGAATTAAAGGAAGGAATAAAATTTGCACATGACAATAACAAAAAATTATATCTATGCACAAATAGCATTATTTATGAAGATGATTTAAAAAAATTGAATGATATTTTCGATTTTGCCAATAGCTCAGAAGTTGATGCAGTAATAGTAAGTGATTTGGGAGCTATGACTGTTGCAAAAGATTATGGTCTTAGAATACATGCAAGTGTTCAAACAAATATTACAAATTCATTAACTGCTAAATTTTATTCAAAATTTGCAAAAAGGATAATTTTATCGAGAGAATTGACTTTAAACCAAATAAAAGATATTAGAAACAATTTAAAAAATGATTTAAAAAATAAAAGTAATGAAAAAAGTAATAAATGCTACCATAATTTAGAGCTCGAAGGATTTATACATGGAGCTCTGTGTGTAGCCATAAGTGGAAGATGTTTTTTAAGCTCCTACCTATTCAACAGAAACGCAAATTGTGGGGACTGCCTTCAACCATGCAGAAGAAAGTGGAAATTAATAAATGAACATGCTGATGGCACCAATGAGATAATTTGTGAAGGAAAATACCTTTTATCTCCAAAGGACTTATGCATGATTGAGTATATACCTGAGCTCATGGAGGTATTGGATAGTTTTAAAATAGAAGGTAGGGCAAAAAATGCAGATTATGTAATGAGAACCGTTAAAACCTATCGAGAAGCTATTGATGCTGTAATTGATGGAACATATAATGAAAAAATTCCATACTTTAAGAAGGAGCTCCAAAAGGTCTATAACCGAGAATATGATACAGGGTTTTATTTTAGGGATTTAACCAATAATCACGATTTCCAGTATGATATAGAGGGCAATGCTTCACCATATAAAAAGGTTGAAATTGGAACTGTTGTTAATTTCTATAAAAAAGTTGGAGTTGCAGAGATAAAACTTATAAACGATTTAAATGTAGGAGATGATATATTGATTATAGGCAATAAAACGGGATGTGTGGAGGAAAAAATAGAATCTATGCAAATAAACCACAAAGTCGTAAATATTGGAAAAAAAGGAGATAATATTGGGGTAAAATTAAATAATATTGTAAGGGAAAATGATAAAGTTTTTAAGTTAATTAAGTCAATTTAATAACTATTTTATAGTATTATATATCTGCTTTTAATTATTAAGAACTTTTTTATATTATTATGGGTTATAGTATAATATTGCATTATTATATATTATTAATATTATCGATATAATAAAATAAATAAATATATAAAAAATAAAAAATGAATAAAATAAATAAAATTTTCGTGATACCATGATGAATAAAGAAATAAAAATGTCCAAATTTGCACATGTTACAAAGGTTCATCCCTGTTATAATGAGAAATTACACGATAAAATAGGACGAGTGCATTTACCAGTAGCACCAAAATGTAATATAGCATGTAGATTTTGCAGAAGAAGTATTGGGGAGGAGTCATGCTGTGAAAATAGACCTGGGGTGGCTCATCATATAATGAAACCAGAAGAGGTTGAGGAATATTTAAGAGATTTAATAAAAAAGATGCCAAATTTAAAAGTTGTAGGTATAGCAGGTCCCGGGGATAGTTTATTCAATAAAGAAACATTTGAGACATTGGAAATAGTTAATGAGAAATTCCCTGATTTAATAAAATGTTTATCAACAAATGGTCTTTTACTTCCAAAATATGCAAAAAAACTTGCAGATTTAAATGTAAAAACCTTAACTGTAACTGTTAATGCAGTTAAGCCTGAAATACTTAAAGATATTGTAGATTGGGTTTATTATGAAGGAAAAGTTCATAAAGGTGAAGAAGGAGCAAAAATATTAATTAAAAATCAGATTGAAGGTGTTAAAAAGGCGTATGATTTAGGTTTAGTTATAAAAATAAATACCGTGCTTATACCTGAGATAAATATGGAGCATATTGTTGAAATTGCAAAAACATTTAAAGATACAGCCTATCTTCAAAATATTATACCGCTTATACCAATGTATAAAATGGAAAATCTAAGAAGGCCTACATGTGAAGAAATTAGCAGAGTTAGGGATGAATGCGAGGAGTATTTGCCTCAGTTTAGAGCATGTAGGCAATGTAGGGCAGATGCAGTAGGATTATTATCTGAGGAAAAGCATCTTGGTGGTGAAGGGAAAGAGTTAAATATATATGATTTAAAACATTTTTCACATTGATTAAAAAATAAAATTTAATAATATTAATTAATTATTTGGTGGTATTAATATGGAAAGAGCAGTTATAACAGTTACTGGAAAGGATAGAACAGGAATTGTAGCAAAAATAGCAAATGCATTAGCAGAAAGCAATGTAAATATTTTGGACATAAGGCAATCTATTATGGATGGATTATTTACGATGATTATGCTTGTAGATATTTCAGAATCAAAGGAGAGTTTTGAGGTCTTAGAACAAAAATTGGAAAAAATTGGAAATGAAATTGGTGTTAAGGTAATAATTCAGCACGAAGATATATTCAAATACATGCATAGAATTTAATTATTTTTATTTTATTTTTTATTTTAATTATTTTTTTCTAACTCTTCTTTTAATTCCAAGGCTTTTTTAATCCATTCTTCTGTAAATGGTTTTTCGGATGCTATCATAACTATACTTTTTCCATAAAAGGTTTTTCTAATCCTCATGCCTTCGGGAAATACTCTATTCATAAAATCAAGGAGCTTTAATATAAAATCATCTTTTGCATCGTGTATTACTTCATCCATGTCTATTGGAGAGTCGGTAATTATTTCGAATCGTGAAGGTTGGTCTATAATATTTATTTTTTTTAGCAACTGTGGGGCGTAAGTTTCATCCTCTATTTTTAGTTTTGTTATGGTTTTTCCATTCTCTTTTTTTGTTTCTTCTATGGAGACAATATCCCTCATTTTTATAGGTTTTGATGTAGATTTTGGAAGAGCTCCGATAACAAAAAATGGTTCATCTTCCCTACAAATCATTTTTACTTCAATTAACGATTTTCCAAGTATTGTATCTTCAAGAGATGTCTGGATAATTTTATCATATATCTCTTTTCCAGCCTTATCTTTGCAATCTACATATATCTTAGCCATAATATCCCTCTATGTTTTATATATTATTATTTAATTAAAATATTTAAAAGTTCCCTATGTTGTAATGAATAAATTAATAAAAATATCAATAAATAAATATTATTAAATATATAATTAGATTTAGTAATTTAATTATAATTATTATATCGCTCTTAAATATAAAATATTTACTAAAATAAAAATCAATAAAAAGATAAAATATTTAGAAGAAATAAAAAAATAAAAAAATCGGTGATATTATGGTATTAACATTATTAAAAGAGGAAAATGGACTTAGTCCTATGTTAAGGGAATTTAGGAGTTTAGTAGAAAATAACAACATAAAAAGTGTGGCATTTGTTGGTTCTATTGGGGTTTGTCAGCCCTTTGCAGAATTGTTTGGATATGCAGTAAGAAATAAAGAATGTTATTTTATCCCAGGTGGAGATTTAAATAACACTAAAAAACTTATTATTAAAGATATTGGTATGCAAATGGAAGATTTTGGAGATTTAAGGGATATAGATGCAGTGGTATTATTTGGTGGTTTAGCAATGCCAAAATATGGCACAGATATATGTATGATTAAGGAGCTCATACAAAAACTTTCACCTAAAAAGATTGTTGGTATTTGTTTTATGGGCATCTTTAAAAATGCTGGATGGGATAAGGAAATCGATTTTGATTATTTGATTGACGGTTATATTAAATTGAATGTATATTGCAAGGAAATTAAAGATTAATGAAAAAGATATATAAAATAAAAAATATTAAAAAAAATATAAAAAATAATAATAATAACTTAAAATATAAAAAATAAATTAAAAAAATAAAAATTTAGATTAATAATAATGGTAATATTTAGAGAGTTTGAATAAATGAATTAATGTCTTTTTTAAATATAAAATATTTAATTTGGTTTTAATTTTAGTTTTTAGTGATTTCATGCTATCACTAATATTTATCTCAATAGGTTTGAATTCATAATCAAATTTATAGGAGTTATACACCATAATTTTATCCCCTATCTTTACATCATCTGTTAAAGGTAATGCCATCTCTAAAATATTTTCACCGAGCTCTACCAATGGAATCTTAACATCACATTTATAAACAAATCCTTTAATAATTCCAACCTCACCATAACACATAATATCACCTTTTTTATATATCTATAATATATATTTATATTTTATGATAATATATTTGCAATATCATTTGCTATATTCATAGCACCATTGTATCCTATCATAGGCTTTTTAGTATGGCCATATCTATCTATTACAGGGAATCCTACTCTTAATAATGGAATATCTAAGATATCAACCACATATTTTCCCCTATAATCCCCTATCAATAAATCAACAGTATGAGATTTTAAGAAATTTTGGAGCTCATATAAATCACCATCAATTATTGCTGTGTTTTTATTATTTGCAGTATTGCTTCTTTTTATCTCTTTTGCGAAATATTTAGTTTTAGTATTTGGAAGCACAGCTACAACATCCATTCCCATTTCATGAGCAAAATCCACAAGACCTATAACTTTATCAGGGTCTCCATATATGGCAACCTTTTTATTTCTAATGATATGATTTGTATCTACCATGGCATCCAATGCATATCCCCTATCTTCCCATAATTCATCAGGTATTTCTGTGCTAAATATTTCTGATAAAATTTTTATAAAATCATCTGTATTTTTTACGCCTATTGGATATTTTAGATTATATGAAGCTACACCAAACTTTTTTAAATATTTTCCTCCATCTACGCCTTCTATTCCAAAGGATATGGTGGCTTTTGAATTTATAGCGTTTTTAATATTATCTACTGTTGTATTGCACTTTGGATATTCTTCCTTTGGCAGTATTAATGGCCTATCCAATGCCTTTATATCTGTCAATAAATTGTATTTAATATTTAAAGTTTTGAATATATGTTCGAGCTCATGCACATCTCCCGGATTTACAATACCGGGAATTACATTAATTATTTCATTTTTAGCAGTTTTAGAAGTTTTATATATTATATCTTTGTTTTTTTCTAAAATACCTTCAATAATACTTTTTACTGCATTGTTGTATCCATCAATATGTGTCCCAATATATGATGGTGTATTTACTGCAACAATGTTTTTATTTGGATAATTCTTTCTGATTTCTGATTTAACATCTTCTCCAATGGTTTCTATGAGTCCCGTTGTTAATACCACTATCAATTCAGGATTTTTACTAATTTCAATATTTTCAATGGCAGTATTTAAGTTGGATATACCACCATGTATGGCATTTGACTCATAAAATCCCGTAGTGGCTATATCAAGAGGTTCTTTAAAATGTTCCACAAGGATATGCTTTACATAGTTTGCACATCCCAATGAACCATGCACAAGTGGAACACATTTATATATCCCAATAGATGCAAATACCGCTCCTATCAATTGATTCATGTATGGGGGATTTATTGTAAGTGATTTTTTATTACCCTCTGTAATTATTTTATGGTTATATTTATCCATTATTATATTTTCGTTGGTTTTTAGGATATTCTCACCCCCTTTTTCCGTTTTTATTTTTAATATAATTATTTTTATTAATTTATTAACTTATTTTTTAATTTTATTTTCTTTAATGGCTATTTTTTAATTTTTATCTTATTAACTTCCATATTTTAGAATTTATAGTCCCATATACATCTTCTGCGAAATTTACAAATCCGTCAAATCCTACATAAACCGTGCTCGGAGCTCTACCATTTATGTAGGGGATACCCATTTTATGAACCAACTCCTTGGTTTTACTATCTGATATAAACACATCTGGTCTGCATTCCATAAGTGCATTTTCCAGTTCATAGGTATTTGGATTGTCTAATATTATGGCACCATTTGGAAGTTTTTTTATAATTTCTTCATAGTTGGTTTTATTTGCAAAGTATGTGGCAACGCCTACAACTTCCATACCAAGTTCATCCATTATTGGACCTATATAGTTAAGAACTCTCTGAGCTCCGTGGCATAAAAATACCTTTTTACCTCTTAACTCCTTTTTATAGAACTTCAATTTTTCCTCGTTCTTTTTTAGATAGTAATTTTTTGTTTCATTTATTTTTTCTTCATCGATACCAAGTATTTTCCCAATGGTTTCTAACTCATTACAGCAGTTTTTCACACCAAAGAAATTGGAGACAATATACGGAACTTCATATACATTTTCCATCATTTTAGCAAATTGTATAGAGCTCTTCATACAATGAACAATATTCAATTTCGCATTATCCATCACTCTTATTTTATCAATTGTGGCATTTCCAGTAAATGAGCATAATACTCTTATTCCCATTTTACTTAGCATATCTTCTATTGCATTGGAGCTTTTTACACTGAAATCTCCTATAATATTTACATCATAGGGTGAAGGATTTTTTAATTCCTTTGTAGCCACCAATTCAAAGAGTTTTTTATTTGCTATCATATGTCCCCTATTTTGGGTTTTTCCTTTAAATCCTGCACATTCAAAGGCAAGTATTGGTATGTTTAGTTTCAATTTTTTCAGCTCTTCATTAGCCTTTTTTACTGCATCATCTACATTATCCCCAATTAATGCAGGAAGGCAGGTTTCATAGACAAAAATGGCATCAGGTTTGAATTCAGTGGCAGTTTTTATTATTGCATCATATAATTTTTTTTCACCACCGAATATTATATCCTCTTCTTTCATATCTGTTGTAAAGCAATATGAATATGTGGATGGCCTATAATCCCACGAATAATATGCACAACCTACATGAGAGTGAATAATATGGATTACATTTTTGATATGACTGTTTATGATAATCCTTGAACCATGAAATGTGCATGACCTCTCTGAAAAATCCCCGGGTTGTGTAGGTTCTTCACATGCTGGTATGACGGTACGGTCATTGCACTTAACAATACAATGGTTTATTCTATCTTTTCTTCCACCTATCTGATTCAATACCTTTGTATCCATATTATTCACCCAAGTGTAGTTTTATATTTTAAAATTATAATTTTAAATAATTTTTAAATTTTGATTTTCAAGCTATTTTTTGATTTTTTTATTTTATTAATTTTATTTTTGTAATATTCCTCTTTTAAAAAAATAAATAAAATGTAGTAAGTAATAAGTGATAATAATAAATAATAATAGGTAATTAACTTAATTAAATAAGATATTAAACCCAATTAATACCTTTTGAGATACATATTTCTTTTAATTCAGAGATAATATCTTCGGATAATCCATATTTTTTGAGCTCATCCAATGTAATTATATCATCAGGTCTTTCAAAACTACCACCGAATTCATCGGCAACATATTTTGCAACCAGTATAGGAACACCTTTAATATTGGTAATTTGAACAAACAAGTCTCCACTGTTTGGCTTACCTTCTTTACCTATATTGAAGGTGATATATGTAAATTCGTCCTCTTCTGATTTTTTCCCATATTTATCATAATATCCTGTTCTCACAATCTTCACCTCAGACATCTTTACCACCTTTATCCTTAATTCCCTGTGCTATTATTGCTGTTTTTCATCCCATGGGATTTTCGTGTCCAATATTGTATTTACTATATCGTCAAAGAATCTCAAACTTCCCATATATCCCATTATTGGCCATCTTGCATATCCTACTCTGTCATAAATTGGAAAACCTGTCCTAACAAGTCCAATTCCCATATCCCTTGCTATTAGAGCCCCACCCCTTGGATGTCCAATAAGTAAATCTACATCTTTTTCTTTTACAGATTTTTCAAAGTCCCAAAGGTCTGAGAACTGCACTTCTATATTTATGCCATATTCTTTTGCAATTTTTTCCATTTCTTTTTTATAAATTTTTGAAGGTGTTTGGGTATTAACTACAACAGGTTTCATGCCGATTTCACAGCAGAATCTTGTAATGGCAATTACCTGGTCAGGGTCTCCAAATATACCTACCTTTTTATCCATTGTATAATGAATAGTATCGGCAATAGCATCCAATAATTTACCTCTTTCATCTAATAGTTCATCAGGTATGCCCTTGCCCGTAATTTTTGCAACATTTATAATGAAATCGTCGGTATTTTTGATTCCAATGGGCACACCGTAGAAGTCAGGTATTTTAAATTTCCTTTTTAATAGTAGAGCTCCGGCTCCACCTGCGGACTGACAGAATGCAAATGTTGCCTTGGCATTTCCAGCATCTACAAATTCTTCAATTTTGGTTCCAGCAGTAGGCTTATAAGGTATTTCTTCAAGGGGGTATCTTAAAGGCTTATATAGATTCTCACTAATATCAAATAATATGGAGAAATCTTCCCCTTCTTTTAAACCCATAATTTTAAGCATCCTTTTTATTTCCAGTATATCCCCGGGATTTGTTCCGAATCCTGGAATTATATTTATTTTTTTAGGTTCTACTTCTGGATTTTTTTTAGCAAAATACATTAAAAATGCCTTTGAGGCATTATCATATCCAGTGGCATGGCTTCCTACATACGATGGGCAATGGATAGGAATTATAGGCAATTTTGCCTTTTCTTCTCCAAGTTTTTTTGCAATATTTTTCTTTGCTGCTCTGATAAATGACTCTATGTCATCTCCAATGGTTTCTGATGAACATGTTGTAATTACAGATATTACATCTGGGTTATATCTTGATACAAGATTTGTTACCCCATCAACTAAGTTTTTCATACCTCCATAAACAGCAGCATGTTCGTGGAATGATGCAGATGCAATAGGCACAGGTTCTCTAAAATGCCTTGCAAACTGATATCTTGCATAAGTCGTGCAACCTTGACCACCTTGAATAAATGGAATGGCTCCACAAACTCCAACTGTTGCCCACATTGCTCCAATAGGTTGGCATATCTTGTTGGGGTTTATGGTTCCTTTTCTCTTCTTTTTAACATATGTTATATTACCACCAGCATCAGCAGCATCATTCATTGTTTCACCTTGTATTCTTCAAATTTATCCTCTTTTTCCTGAATTACATTCCAAACAGGATGACAAACAGCCTTGTAAATATCTCTTGCAAAATTCACAAATCCTCTAAATCCTGCATAAGGTCCTTCTTCATAACTGTGTGAATTTATTGTTGGAATTCCGAATTTTCTGAATAGATACCTTTCTTTTAACCCTACGAGCATAAAGTCAGGTTTATACATTTTTGCCGCTTCTTCCAATTCTGGCTCATTTGGAGCATCTATTATGAGGGCATCTTTTATACCAGCTTTTTTGAGGTTTGAATTTAGTTTTTCATAGTCATCATCATGTGAGAATGTACAACATCCCACCACATAATCAATTCCGAGCTCTTTCATGGCTCTAACCCAGTGCCAAGTTCTTGGACCTCCTACATAGACCATACATTTTTTACCTTCAAGTTTTGACTTGTAGAAATCCAACTCTTCTTTTATTGCAGATAATTCTTTTTCTATTACCTTATCTACTCTTTCCTTAGGTATTCCCAATTTTTCAGCTATATTGTATAGAGCTTCGGTGGTTTGTTTAATTCCAAAGAATGAAACCCTTACAAATGGTATTTCAAATCCATCTTTAATCATGTGCGCTATATATTCAGCAGACCTCTGGCAATGAACAACATTTAATTTTACATCTGGCAGTTTAAATAAATCATTTATTGAGGCATTTCCTGTAAATGTAACAACATTATTTACTCCAATTCTTTTGAATAAATCGTTAATTACTGCAACATCCCAATCCATGTTGTAATCCCCAATTAATGCAACATCATAAGGGGTTTTTTCTTCTTCTTTTAAACATTTTTCAGGATATTCTTCTCTCTTCTTTTTTAACCATCTGTAAAACATGGTATTGAATACATGGTGACCTTTTGATTGAGATACTCCAGCAAATCCAGGACAGTTCATTGGAAATATTGGCTTTTTTACGTATTCTTCAACTTTATCGGCTACTGCATCTATGTTATCTCCAATAAGTGCCGTAGGACAGTTGGTATATACTATCATACCATTTGCCTGTGGAAATTCATCAAAGGCTTCAATACATGTTTTTTCAAGGGTTTTTTCCCCACCATAAACAATATCTGATTCTTGCATATCCGTAGTCCAACAATATCTTCTATGTAATTCATTATCAGATAGATTTCTTCGTGTTCCCCATGCGTAAAATGCACAGCCAACAGGCCCATGTATCATATGGATTACGTCCTTAATAGGACCCCCAACCACACCACGAGCTCCTGCATATGCACAGCCTCTTTCCGTCATATCTCCTGGAACTGTATTTATATTACATGCTGGGATTATCTTTTCTTCTGGGTCATACACATAGGTATGTTTCATTCTTTCAGGGATTGGTTTATCACAATCCAGTAGTATATAAGGCATTATTTCACCTATTTAATAGCTATTTTTTATAATCCATTAAATTAATATTTTATCACTTTATTTTAATTTATTTTAATTTCCTATTGCTATATCTCCGGTTTCTCCTGTTCTAATCCTTATAGTTTCTTCTGTTGGAAGAACAAATATTTTTCCATCCCCATGTTTTCCAGTTCTGTTTATTTTCATAATAACTCCCACAACAAGGGGGACATCGGCATCTTCAACAACTATGGAAATCAACCTTTTAGGAATATATTTTAAATACAATCCCATTTCCTTTCCTTCCTTTATTACCTTCTCCATATCCACAACATCGGGCATATTAGCTGCAAAATATCCTTTCTGTTTTCCCCTACCAAAGCATTCTGTCATAGTCATGGCGGGAAATCCAACACTGGAAAGGGCATCGGTGGTTTTCTTCACGAGATTTGGTCTTACTATTGCCATTATTTCTTTCACAATTTCACCCAATTTATAATCATAATTTAAATAATTTTAAATTCCTTTTTCCCCAGTTCTAATGGTATAGGCTTCTTCTAATGGCTGAATGAATATTTTTCCGTCTCCAAAATTTCCTGTAAATGCGGAGGCTTTAATAACCCCTACGACTTCATCTACCTCGTCATCATCTATGGCAAGTAATAGAAGAGTTTTGGGTAATTCATCATAGTATATTTCTCCAACCTGTAATCCTCCCTGTTTTCCTCTTCCTACGGTATTTAATTTTGTGAAAGCAGGATATCCGGCTTCTTCAAGAGCATCTACTACATCATCTACTTTTTCAGGTCTAACAATGGCCTTTAATAACTTCATTATTTCACCTTTTAAGTTTATTATTTATTAATATCGATTAATTATGGATTAGGCGTTATTGGCTAAAAATCAAATAAGTTAATAATATTTTTTATTATCTTAATCAAGTAATCCATATTTTAATACTAATCCTTCCAATTCATCCATTGTTAATGGCGTAGGTATTACAAGTTCGTCATTTTCATTAATGTTTTTGGCAAGTGTTTTATATTCATTAGCTTGATTGCATTCTGGGTCAAATTCTACAACGGTCATTTTATTGAATTCAGCCTTTTGGACAATATTGTCTCTTGGAACGAAATGTACTAATTTTGTTCCCAATTTATCAACAAATTCATCTATCAATTCTTTTTCTCCATCCACATTTCTTGAATTACAGATAATCCCACCCAATCTTACGCCTGACTGTTCAGCATATTTTAATATACCTTTTGCAATGTTGTTTGCAGCATACAATGCCATCATCTCTCCCGATGTAACGATGTATACCTCCTGTGCAAGACCATCTCTAAGTGGCATGGCAAATCCACCACACACAACATCCCCAAGGACATCAAAGAATAGATTATCTAAATCATCTGGATATCCTTCGAGCTCCCTCATCATATCCACAGCAGTAATAACCCCTCTTCCTGCACATCCTACACCAGGTTCTGGACCACCACTTTCTACACATAATATATCTTTAAATCCTGCTTTTCTTACCTTTTCAAGAGTTACTCCTTCTTCTCCCTCTTCTCTAAGAACATCCATGATGGTTTTTTGGGGTTTTCCATGAAGAATCATTCTAGTTGAATCTGCTTTTGGGTCACATCCATGAATCATCACTTTTTTATTGAAGTAATATGCCATAGCTGCGGCAGTATTTTGCGTTGTTGTCGATTTCCCTATACCTCCTTTTCCATAAATTGCTATTTTTTTTGCATCTGGAGCTATTTCGTCAAAACTCATATAATACACCTCTTTGAATTATTTTATCTAATTTTATTTTAGGAAATATAATTCCTATTTTATTGTATTAATAAGGAAGTATATTTCCTGTTTCACAATTATTCCTTGTGAGATTATTATATATAAAGCTTTTTATTTCTAAAATTTGAATTAATAAATAAATTAATAAATTAAAAAAATAATTTATGCTCATTAGGTGAAAATACTGAAATATAAAATATAATAAAAATATAATAAAAAAATCAAAAATATAAAAAATATAAAAATAAATAATTAAAATTAACATATACTAAGTGATGGAACATAATTTAAAAGAAAATAAAAGTTAAATATATATTAAATAAATAATATAAACATTATAAAAGTATAAACTGTAATTAGATAATATAAAATATAATAGAGATAATAACACAATATATAATTATAATAAAAATTAATAAAAAGGAGGGGTTTTATGAAAGATGTTAAAATATTGAAAAAAGATGTGCTGGTTCCAGCAGATATTCCAGCAAATAAAAAGGAGGAATATATAAAAAATTACCTTGAATTAACAAAAAATACCGGTAGGCTAATGCTTTTTGCAGGAGACCAAAAAATAGAACATTTAAATGATGATTTTTATGGTGAAGGGATATCAAAGGATGATGCCACACCTGAACATTTCTTTAAAGTAGCTTCAAATTCAAAAATAGGGGCCTTTGCTACACAGTTAGGATTAATAGCAAGATACGGCGTAGATTATAGGGATATAAATTATATAGTTAAAATAAATTCAAAAACAAATCTTGTTAAAACCTCTCAAAGAGACCCAATAAGTAAATCGTTGATAGATGTAGCTGATGTTGTAGAGTTTAAGAATAATTCTGGCTTAAATATACTTGGAGTAGGTTATACAATATATTTGGGAAGCGAGTTTGAACATGAAATGCTCTCAGAGGCATCAAGGGTAGTATATGAGGCACACAAAAATGGATTAATTGCAATATTGTGGATATATCCAAGAGGAAAGGCAGTTAAAAACGAAAAAGACCCACATTTAATAGCAGGAGCTACGGGCGTTGGAGCATGTTTAGGGGCAGATTTTGTTAAAGTAAATTATCCTGAATGTGAAAATCCAGCCGAAGCATTTAAAGAGGCGGTTTTAGCCGCAGGTAGAACAAAGGTTGTATGTGCAGGTGGGAGCTCCACAGACCCAAAACTATTTTTGCAGAGACTCTATGACCAAATACATATAAGTGGTGCAGCAGGAAATGCCACAGGCAGGAATATACACCAAAAATCCTACGAAGAAGCTGTAAGGATGTGTAATGCAATATATGCTATTACTATTGAAAATAAAAGCGTTGATGAAGCTTTAAAAATATATTATGGATAATTATTTAATTTTTTATTTTACTTTATATATTATTTTATATATTATTAATAATTATAGTTTTTTCTTTAACATATCAAAGGCTTTTTTTAAATCACCTGTTTCAAGCAATGCCTTTTCAGCGTCTTCTTTTTAAAACCTTTTTTTTCGAAAAATTCCACAGCTTCCTCAAAAAATTTTGAATTTTTTAAAATCTCCTCGGCGAGCTCTTTTTTTAATTCCATATATTCATCTTCACCCATTCCAATTCTTAAAAGTTCGCTATCTCTGAAAGGGCAGGGCTTTGTTATTTTACAGCACCACACTAAACTACCAAAGCAGGTATTTTTTCCTTCGCCTAATCTTGTTTTTTTTCCGAAATTTTCTTTTATTTTTATGAATTCCTGGGGCGTCATTTTTAATATATTTAATGCCTTATGTATCGGGCAGTTTTTTATGGGGGGACAGCAAAAGGCAAGCCCTCTTAAATCTCCTCCTCTGCATATATGAGACGGTGCATTTTTCCACATTTAATTTCCTCCGTTTATATATTACAATATATACTGTAAATAGATATATATGATGTATAGGGATTTTATAAGTTATATTAAGTTATATTATAAATTATACCATATATATTTTTTATTTAAAATATAAAGGTGAAATTATGAAAATACTAAATCTTGACAGCATCTCAGTAGTAATATTGGATGATGAAAAATTGAACTATACAGGTAGTGAAATAGAACCACTTTGGGCATTTAAAAAATTTAATATTCAAAAGGATAGTATAATTGCGTTTAACGGAGCTCTGAATGTAAGTGTAAAAAATATGAAAGATTTAAAAGATATCAAAGAAGAATCTAAATATGGAGATGTATTAATAAAATCATCAAATGCCATAAATTTTATAGTGGAGCATTTTGATAACCCTGATTTAAAGATGATATATTTAAGGCAGAGGATATTGGTATCAATAGCAAAGGAAATAATTGAAGAAATAACCAACAAAAAATTAAAAAGGAATGGAGATGATTTATATTATAATAATGGAAAATTATCTGTAAGTATAGCCTGCCGTGGAATATCTTCGGCAAAAATCCATTTAGGTATAAATGTTTCAAATATCGGAGCTCCGGATTATATCAATACTTCTTCATTAGGTGATTTAGGAATTGATATACATGATAATCAAAATATTATTGATATAATGGAAAAAATAGCCACTAAATATGGGGAAGAAATGGATAAAATAGAAAAAGATATGAGAAAAACCATGTATTTAATTTAATTAATTATTATTTTATTTATTTTTTATTTAATAATTATTTATTACTTTTTTTATTATTTTATTTTTATTATTTTTATTCTTTTTATTATTTATTATTTCATTTATTATTATTTAACATCAAATCCTCTATTATTTCCTTTTGTAATTATTATATCGCCATCAATTCTATATTTATCAAAAAATTCTTTTGAAGTTTCAACCACATTTTTTACACTATCTTTTCCATCACATATAGAATAAATTGTAGGTCCAAAACTTGATAAACCACTGTACGATACCTTTTGAAGAGTTTCCAATAATTCCTTAACAATATCTTTTTGAAGTCCCAATTCAACTTTTTTAAAACCTATATACTGCAATTTATTAACAACCTCTCCAAAGGAGGATATGTCATTTTCAATTATGGCAGGCATCATTTTCATGAGTATTAAATGGCATATTTTTTGAGTTTCATTTAATGGTATGGGGCAGTATTTTTTAAAAATATCTACCTCTTTATTACCGTAAATAGATTCTCCCTTTGGAATTGTCAAAACAACATCCCAATTAAAGTCATGCCTAAATAAAACTGGCGGAGCTCTTACATTTTTTGATGCAGATGATGGTCTAAAATCCTCTTTATCCTTCCCTTTTCCAAATGAGTGGCCTCCATCTACTATAAAACCTCCTTTTTCAAAGGCATTAACGCCAATACCAGATGTTCCTCCTCTACCTGTTATAGTAGAAAGGGTTTTACTATCTAATTCCTTTTGATATATCAACGATATTAATTTTCCCGTTGAAAGAGCCATCTGAGTTCCGCTTCCTAAACCGCTGTGCTGTGGTATTACACTTTTTATTTTTAAATAAATACCTTTTTCTCCGATATACTCTAAAACTTTCTTTGATATGTCGTATATTCTTTTTTCTATCTCATTATTTGTTATATTTTTATCTGTTATATTTTTGTCAAATTCTATCTCGATATCGGAGCTCTCCTTTCCTTCAATTATAAAATTTGGGTTGTTCAATGTTATACCAATACCCCCATCTACTCTACCAATACTGCCATTTAAATCTATAAGCCCCATGTGTATTCTTGAAGGAGATATTATCTTTGATTTCATAATATTCACCATTAAACCAAAGCTTCTATTAAATCTCCTCTTGTAACTATGCCTACAAGTTCTCCGTTTTTAATTACAGGTAATCTTTTAATTTTATGTTTAATCATTATTTCCGCTGCCTCATTTATTGGGGTATCCGGTGAAACAGTAATTACATCTTTTGTCATAACATCCTTTACCTTTGTTTTTAATGCCTTTTCTATATCTTCCCTAAATTCCTCTATTTTTAGTGTGGTTTTTAATGGTAATTCAATCAAGTCAAAGGGGGATGGTAATATAATATCAAATCTATCATCATGGGTTGTAAGTGTTTTTATTATATCGCTTTCTGATATAATTCCTACAAGATTTCTGTCATCATCTATCACAGGAGCTCCGCTTATTTTATATTTCCTAAATAATTTAATCACTTCCCTAACATCGTTATTTTGATTAACAACAATAGGTTTTTTCATTACGGATTCTACATTAACCATATATAATCACCAAATAAATTTTATAATTGCTATAAAAACTGCTGTATATTTATATTTATTAATAATATATAAATACAAGATATATATAATTATAATCTATATATAATTATAATCGGAGCTCCGAAGTGATAATAAAAACTTATACTATGAGTTAAGTATACTTATTTAATAAATTGAATGTGATTATTAAGATTATAATAATGGTGATGTTATGAACATTGATATAATTACATATGGTGCAATCTTGCTGGCATTAATGGGTTTTGGATTAATTATTATGATTGCCATATTTTACTTTGGAGTCCTAAAAAAGAAAGAATCTACTTGCAATTAATCTTTAATTTGTAAATATAAATCATATAATATAAATGAGGATACCATAAATCCAAAGAAAAATAATATACTAAATAATAATAACAACCCTTCTATTAATTTAATGTTAGCATTAGGATTTACCACTCCATTAATTACCAACATAATCATGGCATATGCTATAAGTTTTAAACCTTCTAATGATGCAGTGTAAAATTTATCAAATAATATTTTAGGATGTTGTACCATAATTATACACCAATTTAATGAATTTTTATTTTATTTTTAAATATATTTGCAAATATTTTATTGGCACATAAAAAAATTAATAATGTAGATATATAAATTATAACAATAATAATTGCAGAGGTAATAATATCTCATAATAAAATAATAATTCCTTAGGAACATAATACAGTTTATTATGGATGAATTAACTAAAATATTCTTATAAACTTAATAAGTATAGTCCAATAAAAAATATCGATGTTATTGTTTAATCTATTTAATAGGACTAAACCTAATAGTTTTTATCATTTTTTACTTTATTTAATTCAATATATAATTTAATTTAAATTTGAATAATAAAATATAACAATATAATATAAAAACTACATTGCATACTTAATATTTAGAAACAGAAAAAAGAATTATTTAACTTACTAAAAGATTAAAGCTCATCTGTATTTATCGGTTGGTGATATTTTTATTCATATTCTCATAAATGCACCACTACAATCAACATATAATATATAATATACATAATGATGTAATAATCTTAACATATATGAATCATAAAATAGGGGGCGGTAATTTGACCATTTTTTTATTTAAAAGAAAACCTGAAAAGGAAGTTATAGACCTACTAAGAGCTCATGTTTCATTGTCCATAAGTAGTATTAAACTGTTGAATGAATATATCGATGATAAGGATAATAGCAAATTGCAGGAAATTACAAAACTTGAAAAAGAAGGGGATGATATAAGAAAAAAAGTAATAATAAATCTTTACGAAGCATTTTTGCCAAGTATGAAAAAAGAATTAACATATTCCATAGAGATTCTTGATGAGGTTCTCGACAGCATCAAACATGGAGCTCTGATATATGATTTGATAATTTTTGAGCTAAATAAAACCATTAAAGAAAAGTGCAAATTGATATTAAATATATCATTGGATATGTTAAACTCTATGTATAGTTTAATAGATGTATTTGAGAATGGAGGGGACTTTAAAAAGCATATAAAAAACATAAAAACAGGAGAAGAGGCAATCGATGATATTCATCACGAAATTTATAGATATATGGTGAATATGAAAATAGATTCCTTTTGGGAAGGGAAACTTATGAGCGATTTCGTAGATAAAATAACTGAAATAAGCGACTATATCGAGAATGTATCTGATGAATTTCAAATAATATATTTAAATTATCGGTGATTAATATATTTGAATTAATAGCTCTATTAAGCGGGATATACATTGCATTTGTAATTGGGGCAAATGACACGGCAAATGCTCTTGGCACATCAGTTGGAGCAAATTTAATGGATTATAAAAAATTGGTATTGGTATTTGGAATATTTGTATTATTAGGATGTTTAAATGCCCATAAAGTAGGTCATACTGTGGGTTCTATTGTATCGGGAAATACCGTTCTTCCACTTGTTATTGCGGGATTAATTATTACAATAATTACCTACAAAAAAATACCAATATCCACTCACCAGGTAATTGTATGTGCTTTGGTTGGATTGAATATGAGCTCAGCTGACATGGGATTGTTTATAAAAATTATTGGGAGTTGGGTAATTTCACCAATATTAACTGCATTAATTTCATTTACACTTTATAAATTATTTGAACATTCAGATATACCAGTGTTAAAAAGAGTAGAATTAATAAAATATGGATTAATAATAAGTGGGGGACTTATAGCTTATAATTTAGGTTCAAATGACCTTCCCACAGCTCTTGGTGCAATATCCAATAGCACATATGTTTTTTTTATGGGGGGAATTGCACTTATAACCGGAGCTCTGCTTTTTGGGAAGGGAGTTTCTGAAACTGTTGGTATTAATATTGTTAAATTAAATCCCTTAGCAGCATTTGTAGCTCAGTTATCCGCAGGAATAGGGGTTTTTGTATTTACTCAGTTTGGGATGCCTGTATCTACAACTCAGGCTATAATCGGCGGTGTTGTTGGAGTGGGATTAACAAAAGGAATTAAGACGGTTAAATGGAAGACATTGCGAAATGTTATATTGGGATGGGTTTCTGCACCGGGTTTTGCATTAATAGTAGGTTATTTAATTGAGATAATAAAATTTAGGTAATATATAAATTTATAAGATATAAAATAAATATATCTGTTAAAATCTGTTAAAAATGCCTTTAAATATACCTCAATATACCATAAAAAGTAAAAATTTAAAAATTATGAATAAAAATAAAAAAGATATTAATTATTTATTTTAATTATTTTAGATTTTTAAGTATTCTTTTGTTTCCCAGTCTGTTACTGAGATTCTGAACCTATCCCATTCAGCTGTTTTTAATTCTAAGAAGTTTTCCAATATATGTTTTCCGAGAGCTTCTTTTAATACTGTGTCGTTTTCTAATTCGTCAAGTGCATCTTTTAAGTTAGCTGGGACTGAATCAATACCGAGCTCTTTCTTCTCAGCTTCACTCATTGCAAAGATATTTCTTTCAACTGGTTCTGGTGCTTCTAATTTCCTTTTAATACCATCTAATCCCGCAGCAAGCATTACTGTGAATGCTAAGTATGGGTTACATGATGGGTCAGGAGCTCTAAATTCAATTCTTGTTCCTTTGCCTCTTGCAGCTGGAACTCTGATGATGGCACTTCTGTTTGAATTTGCCCATGCAATATTTACAGGAGCTTCGTATCCTGGAACAAGTCTTTTGTACGAATTTACTGTTGGGTTTGTAACTGCTACAATTGCCTTAGCGTGTTCTAATATACCTGCAACATAGTTCATACAGGTTGCACTTAACTGATATGGTGCATTTTCATCATAGAAGGAAGCTTCCCCATTTAACCATATACTTTGGTGACAGTGCATACCACTACCATTCATACCAAAGAATGGTTTTGGCATGAAGGTTGCCATAACTCCATATTGTTTAGCAATCATTTTAATTGTTGTTTTAAATGTAATCACACTGTCAGCTGTTTTAAGGGCATCATCAAATTTGAAATCTACCTCATGCTGACCTGGTGCAACTTCGTGATGAGAAGCTTCAACATGGAATCCTAAGTTTTCCAAGGCAAATACAATGTTTCTTCTGATATCTGGTGCCTCATCCAATGGTTCTAAATCAAAGTATGCCCCGCTATCAGCTGGAACCATTTTGTGTGGATTGTGTGGGTCTGGTTTTACTATGAAAAATTCTGGTTCTGGACCTACGAAGTATTCTCCATTCATTTCTTCTTTAAGTTTTCCCATAATTCTTTTTAAGCATCCTCTTGGGTCTCCTTCGAATGGTTTTCCATCTGTTCTATACACATCACAGATAACTCTTGCTACTGATTTTTCAGAAGGTCTCCATGGAAGAACAGATAATGTTGATAAGTCGGGTTTTAATATCATATCTGAGCAATCTATGGAAACAAATCCCTCAATTGATGAACCATCAAAATATAATCCATCTGTTAAAACATCTCTTAATTCATCAATTCCTTTTTCTCCTGATTTTACTGGGTATGCTACATTTTTTGGAACTCCCAATAAATCTACAAATTGGAATCTCAAAAATTTAACATCATTTGCCTGTATATATTCCAATGCCTGTTCAACAGTGGTCATCTATTACACCTCATTTATAGATTATCGGAAATAAATTTCCGATTTTAAATATATATAATTTACGGTTATGTTTTTACCTTTATAAATAATATACTCCTAATAATTATTTACCAATAAAAATAATTAACTATTATAATTGTTATGGCATTTTATAAATAATATTATGCTTATGGTATTTGGTGATATTACTTTTATATTTTGATGATAGTTTAAAAATAATAATATAAAATTACAGTAAAATATATAGTGATAATAATAAAATATGAGTTTTTGGTGATTATTATGATTATAGTGAAAAAAACTAATGAAATAAAAGGAAATATTTATGCCCCTCCTTCAAAATCATACACACATAGGGCTGTAATATGTGCATCTTTATCCGATGGAATTTCAGAGATAAAAAATCCGTTAAATAGTGCTGACTGTCTTTCATCGGTTCATGGTGCAAGAATGCTCGGAGCTCATATAGATACAGATGATAAAAATAAATGGATTGTGGAAGGAAACAATAACAGCCCAAAAACACCTGAAAATATAATCGATATAGGAAACAGTGGAACAACTTTAAGAATATTAACGGGGATTTCATCACAGATAAAAAAGGGATATGCCATACTAACTGGGGATGAATCCATAAGAAAAAGACCTATGCAACCGCTACTCGATGCCTTGAAACAGCTTGGTATTGAAGCTTTTTCATCAAAAATGGATGGAACTGCTCCAATTATTGTTAAAAGTGGTGAGATAAAAAATAATACTGTTAGGATAAGAGGGGATATGAGCTCCCAATTTATTACCTCATTGATGATGACTTTACCATTTGCCAAAGAAGATTCAAAGATAATTTTAACCACTCCCTTAAAATCGGCTCCTTATTTGGATATAACATTGGATGTTCTTAGCAAGTTTGGAATAACTGTTAAACCTTTGGATAACGAAAAAGATAAGGCTGAAAAAGGATTTTTTATTGAAGGTAGCCAAAAATATAAATCCTGCAATTATACTGTGGAAGGGGATTATTCATCGGCATCCTATCTTATAGCCGCAGGAGTTCTTTTAAATTCAGAGCTAACCATAAATAATTTATTTAAGGATTCAAAACAGGGGGATAAAGAAATAATAAATATCGTTAAAAATATGGGAGCTCATATTAAAGTTAAGGACGATAAAGTTATAATAAATGGACCTCATAATTTAAAAGGAGTAAAGGTAGATGTGAAAAATATACCTGATTTGGTTCCCACTATTGCAGTTTTGGGATGTTTTGCAGAAGGTAAAACTACAATATATAATGGAGAGCATGTTAGATTGAAGGAATGCGATAGATTAAGTGCCTGTGCAAAAGAATTGTCAAAGATGGGGGCAAAAATAACAGAAAAACCTGATGGTCTTGTAATTGAAGGGGTTGGAAAATTAAAAGGTGCAGAACTTGAAACATATCATGACCATAGGCTTGTAATGGCTTTTACAATTGCTGGAATGATGGCAGAAGGTGAAACAATAATAAGAGGAGAAGATGCTGTTAAAATATCGTTTCCTAACTTTGTAGATGTTATGAAGTCTATTGGGGCAAATATTACATGTAAATAAAATATTTTTATCTTAAATGACATAATAACATTACATCACCATGTATTATTTTATATTATTATTTTTAATTAACATTAAAGAGTGATAAAATGAAAATAAAAAGTTTTTTAAATTATTTGAATGAAAACAACATAAAAAAGGCGGTAATTTTAAAAAAAGAAAATATAAATTATTTTTTAGAAAGATATCCTCCAACATTTTCGATTTTAGTCTTTGATGTAAAACATGATAGGGCTGTTTTGAAAGTTCCAAAATTGGAATATAGGGGAGCTCTGACATATAAAAATAAATACCTTGATATTGAGTTATTTGAAAAAATTGAAGAGGTATTTAAGGGATGTGATGGTGTTGAGGATTCTCTTCCGTTAAAATTCTTAAAATATCTTGATAATTACAAAATAATATCTGATAAAATAAGAGAAATGAGAAGAATAAAAAACAGTAAAGAAATAGGATTAATCCAAAAGGCAGCTAAAATAAGCGATAAGGCAATTGAACATGCAACAGAACTTATACTAAATACTGATAAACCCATCACTGAATGTGAGCTCGCCGCAGAAATCGAATACATCATGAAAAAGGAAGGCAGTATAAAACCATCATTTGATACCATAGCTGTTTCAGATAAAAAAACGGCATTACCCCACAGTATGCCTTCCAGTAATACTATTAAAAATATACTTTTAATGGATATCGGAGCTGTTTATGAAGGTTATCATTCTGATATTACAAGAACTGTCATTTTAAACCAAGATAAAAGGTATAAAGATATATACAACCTTGTTAATAGTGCAAAAACTGAGGCAGAAGCATATCTTAAAGAGGGAGTTTCAGTAAAGGAGCTCGACTCAATAGCAAGAAAATCTATGGGAAAATATGAAAAATATTTTATTCATTCATTGGGACACGGCGTTGGTGTAGAAATCCACGAAGAACCAGCAGTTTCTTCAAAGGTTAAAGAAGATATTATTTTAAAAGAAGGTATGGTGATTACAATAGAACCAGGTATTTATCTTGATGATTTTGGAGTAAGAATTGAAGATTTATACCTTGTTAAAAGAAATGGATTTAAAAAATTGAGCAATGCAAAAATAATGGAGTATTAACTTTTCAATAATAATATAAATTAACTAAATATATAACTATATAGATATAGCATTAGATATAGTATGGCATAATCATAATATTAATCTATTATAAATTACATAAAGATTATAAAACTAAATTTTTTATTATTTTTTATTTTAAAAGTATCTCTCGACGATAACACCCTATCTTCATCCTTGGCAAAAGCCATGTCTGAGGGCTAACCCACGCCGAGAGCGATATAGGATTTTTGCTGTATCGTGCTCATCCTAAGGGAGAATTCCCTATCACACGACTCGCCCAAAAATCCATTAAAAATTATACCTTCAATTTCGAACCCGCTATCATTGCAAGGTCATCCATGAGCTCCATGTAGGTCGGTTTATTGAAGGCATATTATATTATATTAATTTAGTATATATATGTTATTATTTATTATATTATTTTTTATAATTTTATAATCTTGTAATTAATTTTACATTTGGAAATTTCTATTTAACATTTAACATATATTCAATAGCTTTTTTCGCCTTTTCTATTATTTCATCATCCAATGTAATTTCATATTTTTCTTCAACTAAACATTTTTCAACTTTTTCAAGAGTTATCTGTTTCATAGGTTCGCATATAGCATCCTTTCTAAGTGGTATTAATTTTTTTGTTTTTCCAAGCTTTTCAAGTTCAATTTTTAACCTTGTTATCATGTCGCATTCTGTCCCAATAACAAACTCATCATTATCGGAGCTCAGGACATGTTTAACCATACCACTTGTGCTATAAATATAATCTGCAATATCCTGAACTTCTGGATTACATTCGGGATGCACCAATACCTCAGCGTTGGGGTATTGTTTTTTAATATTTACTACATCATCAACTGTAAATTTTTTATGAACATAACAGTGTCCATCCTCGGGTATGCCTATAATTTTTTTATCTGTTCTTTTTTTCACATAATACCCAAGATTTTGGTCTGGTCCAAATAATATTTCATTTTCTTCAAATGAATTTACAATTTTATCCGCATTTGCCGATGTGCATGTTGCATCTGCAAGAGCTTTTGCTGAAGCAAGAGTATTTACATATATAACAACTTTTGCGTTAGGATGTTGCTTTTTAGCATTTTCTATTATCTCAGGTGGGAGTTGATGTGCCATAGGGCATTCTGTATTTATTATTTCAGGCATCAAAACCTTTTTATCTTTATTAAGTATCTTTGCAGTTTCTGCCATAAAATCTACACCGCAGAACACAATAATATCTGCATCAGTTTCCTTAGCTTTTATACATAATTCCAATGAATCGCCCATAAAATCGGCTATCCTTTGTATTTCTTCTGGCTGGTAATTATGTGCCAATATAATAGCATTTTTCTCTTTTTTTAATGTGTTTATTCTCTCCACAATATTTGTAATATCCATAATATCGCCTATTTATGATTATATATTTAAAATAGTAATAGAGGATTATACTAAAATAATATTAAAATAAAAAATATGTTATATTATTTATCATTATCTTTTTTATTAGTTTTTATTTTTTATTCAAAACCTTTAAACATTCGATTACCATCTTTTTTGATATTTCATCAAGGGTATAGGGTGTTATTGGCTCACCATCCCTTATAAATCTTCCAGTTCCAACAACAATATGCCCCTCTTCTTTGATGTTCATATATTGGACTGGTCCATTAGCATATTTTGCATCGGAAACTTTAACTTTCTCGTCAATTCCAAAAACTCCATTAGTCCCTATGGTTTTTATACTATTTTTTTCACAATATTTTAGTATTCCTTTTCTTATAGGCGCTGTATCCCCACCGGCAATACATACAATGGCAACATCTCCTTTAATAAGGTTAAGATTATTTAGGGTTATATTCTCAGCAACTCCAACAACTCTATCGCTAAAAAACCTCTCTGCAAATTTAACCTTATATT
Source organism: Methanothermococcus okinawensis IH1 (assembly GCF_000179575.2). Lineage (NCBI taxonomy): Archaea > Methanobacteriati > Methanobacteriota > Methanococci > Methanococcales > Methanococcaceae > Methanothermococcus > Methanothermococcus okinawensis. The sequence continues at coordinate 1,150,854 of NC_015636.1, forward strand.
CTCCAACTTCTCCGCCATACTTTCGGTGGATTATATCATTTTTATCAATTTTTGCATTATCGAATACATATATCTTCTGAGCTCCGCCTCTATGAACTTCGAGCAAATCCATTACAACTCTAATTCCCAACCTTCCACATCCAATTACTGAAACTTCTCCCTTAGGTATTAGCTTTTTTTCTAAATCATCTACATTTTCTCTCTGCATTCTCTCAACCTTATGCATCTAAATTTATTCTTATTTTAATCAATGGATATTTTATTTTTCACCAAAATTATACTCAAAAGCCTTTAAAAGACCTACACATCCCGTAATCATCACATCTCCACCGGGATAGGCATATTTTCCATACTTCTTAAATAAACTTCTATTTGGTCCTGCAATTAATATATCCTCAGGATTTATTTTATCGACAACTGCTGCACCATGCCCGTTATCGTTGAATATTTCTTCGTTGATTAAGGTTCCATTTGAAAGTTTATCAACAATATTTTTTAATTTTTCAGGTGTTAATAATTTCGTGTGGTGTTCAAATATTCCTTTTACCTCACCATCTTTAATGGAAACCCCCAAAGTATGTCCGTTTCCAATATCAAGACCCACAAATTCATTTATATTATTTTCAGTGGCATAATTTAGTATTCCACATATAGATGCTATCTTACTGTCCATTACAAATCCTTTGTAGTTATTTTCATTTAATGTTTTTAGTATGCTTTTAAATCTTGAAAATAAAGATAAATTGCAACTATCATTATCTAAAAATAAATATTCATAGGGATTTGTAGTTTTTTGCAATTGTTCCTTAAAATATTTAAATCTTGTAATTCTATCACTTTGCCCCTTAACAAAACCGTGGTCTTGACAGGCAACACACACAAAATCAGGTTTAAATTCTTTACCAAATGCATTAAAAATATTTTTTAGCATGTTAAAATCTAAATCTCTAAATATGATATTTGGATTTTTTATTTCGTCCTTTATAATTATTCCTTTTTTTACAACTTCATCTAAATCGTCTCTAATAGTTTTTGCCGCTCTTTTGGAGATTTCAACCTTAAAACCTTTTTGAATATGATTTTCGATTGCCTTATTTACTGGACCTCCCCCCATTATTTTTCCATCTATTCTTAAATCTTCGTTCATGTTTCTTATATTATTTGCAATCATGCTTGTTGGTGATGGGAGTATTAATTTTATGGCATTTTCTATGTTTTTTCTGTTTTTTTTAGTATTGAAATAGATTATATCCTGAGTGCCCTTCCCAATATCTATGCATAATATGTCCATGATATCGCCTATATTATATATTAATAATTACTAAGTGATTTGTTGATATGTGCCATATTATATTATTAATATTTAATTATTTTAGTTTATATTCTTAAATAACTCCTTTGGTGCTTATAATACCTTTTCTCTCATCAATACGAGTGGCATTATCAAGTGCTATACCAAAAGCCTTAAATAGTGCTTCTATTTTATGATGTTCGTTTTTTCCAATAACTTCAAAATGTATATTCAAGTTTCCATTGTTTGCGATAGATTCAAAAAAATGGATTATATTTTCAGTTGAGAGCTCACCCACCTTATCTCTATGTGGCATATAGTCTCCAACAACATAAGACCTTCCACCCAAATCAATTGAAACCATGGCTCTTGCTTCGTCCATTGGAACAATAGCCCATCCAAATCTTTTTATATTTTTCTTTTCAATTTTGTTAAGTGCCATTCCCATACAAATGCCGATATCCTCAACAGTATGATGGTCGTCCACTTCTAAATCCCCATTAGCATTTAAATACAAATCAAAAGAGCCGTGTTTTGCAAAGGATGATAACACATGGTCAAAAAAAGATATTCCTGTATTTATGTCATATTTTCCAGTGCCATCTATATTTATCTTTAAATTTATATCGGTTTCACCCGTTTTTCTTTTAATTTCAAAAACCCGCAAGATACCACCATTTTTATTATTTTTATTATTATTTTAAACTTTTATTATCTTATTACCATCTTATTATGGTTGTTATTTTTATTATTTTATCTTTTTTATTTATCTCTTTTATTTTAATTTTTTATCTTTATATTTTATTTATTTTTTAATTATTCTTTTATTTTACTTTTTAAGCTGTTTTCCAACGATTTCATCAACTTCTTTTAAAAATTCATCTAAATGAATTTTTGGAACTCTGGCACCAGATGCTACATTATGTCCTCCTCCATTTCCTCCAAATTTATATGCGATTTTCATTGCTTCTGAAAGGTTTAATCCTTCATTTACAAGGTTTTTGTTGCCTCTCGATGATATTTTATAATATTCCCCCTCTTCATAAATACCTAAAACTGGCTTATCCTTCACAAATAATGATGCTATAATACCTACCATGCCTTTTTTTCCAAAGAAGTATTCTATATTATTTAGTGAGTTTATTTGAGTATTTCTTATCTCCTGTATGATTTCCTCCTTATATTCGATGTAAATGTCCTTTGCAATGTTTATACATTCGTCATCCTCAACCGCAGCTCCGATACCAACTGAACCCAATCCTTTTCTACCGCATGCATTTAGGAGCTCCGATAGATAAAATGCATCATCCACTTTATGTTTTATAACATATCTATCTACAATAATGTCCTCTTCCTTTTCTACATACGGCATAAGTGCAATTTTCAATTTTTGCCTATCCTCTTCATTAAGGTTTCTTTTTTCTGGGTCTATATTTAGTTTTTTCAAAAAATTAATGATTTTTTCTTTATTGTTGAGCTCCCTAATATACGGTTGAGTGTTGTATAACATGGACTTCCAAACGGGTAAATCATAGCAATTATAGATTATATCCTTTAAAATACCTGTTAAATACCTATGTTCCCGAGCTTCGTTTATTATATATTTGTTCATTCCAGAGAATGGTTTATGTTGCATATCACCGATAGCCCCAGTAATTGCCAAAGCACTCAAATCATAAAAACCGAATTCTCTTGCAACCAAATAACATACTCCACTTGCAGAAATTTCCTTAGCCCCATTTATGCCAAGAATATGGGCGTTTAATTGATAAATTTCCTTAACTTCCAAATCATTTATTACAGGCGGATGATGGTCTAATATAATAGCATTCAATCCTTGATTTAATATATCATTTATACGGGAGCTCCCCATATCACAAAATATATACAATATATTGTCTTCATTGTTATTGTTGTTATTATCGTTATTATTATATCTATTATTATATTCTTCACCAAGTTTATCCACAAATTCCTTTGATAAATATTCTACGATAGAAAGATGAAACTCCTTATTTAATCTATAAAGCATTTTTATAATCAGAGCTCCGGAGGTTAGTCCATCTGTATCGTGATGTGTAATTACTCTAATCAACCCATTATGATTTTTAATCCTTTCTGTAATCTTCTTTAAAATAGACCTATATCTCTGAATACTTTCCTTGTCCTTAAATATATTTGTTATCATAAAAATCCCATTAATCGTTATTAACTAAATTTTACGCTTATTTACAATATTTCAATTATATCTATTGTTTATAATATGTATAATATAAATATTTGCCATGCAAGGAAATAATTTTTTAAAAATCTTAAAATTTCCTAAGCATTAAAAAAATAGGATAATAATATATAATATAAATATAATAATATAAAAAATTATAAAATTATAAATAAAAATGTAAAAATAGATGATAATATATTTTCATATAACCACAGTATAAACTGTGTAATATCATTCATTAATATATAATATCTCATATAATATGGCAATTAAATAATAATTAAATGAATATTATTGGGCATATAGCATTACTGACAACCAGAATACATAGTTTTTTCTACAACTTGGGAATTTGGCTTTATTTCTTCAAATATCTGTGCTTGGAATGAATATATATTTACATTACGCTTTAACCAAGTATCTGGTGGCATACCTGCTTTTAAACACAAATTTGCTAAATATTGGGCAACATCCCAATTAAATTCAACTGGCACTTGTGGCAATAATAATCCCCTATATGCCCCATATTCTATAATCAGTCCATCCCTACCAATTTCTATTTTTTCTAAATATTCGGTGGGGTCATCCACTTCTATTAATTTTGGAACAGTCAATATGCTAACTTCAATAACAATTTCATCCAGTTCGCTTAGGCTTACAGGGGGAAATCTTGGGTCACTAACTGCTGCACTTATTGAGGCCTCTTTTAATGCTTCAATTAAGGGCATTACAGGTTCAGGTATTCCAATACATCCTCTTAAATTATGTTCAGGATAGGTATGTAAGGATACAAAAACCCCTCTTGGTTCATTAAATTTTTCAGGAAAATCACAGAGTGTCGTATCTTTACCTGTTAAATAATTTTCAATAACTGTTCGTGCAAATTTAACTGCAAAAGTTCCTTCTTCAAGTGTTAATTTCTCCATAATATCCCCTTATATTTTTATAATTTATATAATTATACATTATATTTTTATCTTTTAAATAGTTATTATATTATATATTTATCATATTAAAGTAAAGAATAAAAGATAAAAATAAAAATAAATAATAAAAATAACTGATAAAATTATAATATACAAAATAATATTTTATTCTTACATTTATTAATATGTTATTATTATATGCTGTTTCCATATATCTACATTTTATTATATATAGTATTGGGTGATATTTTTGATTTTACTTGCATTACCAAATAAAGGAAGGATTTCAGAACCTATCAATGAAATTTTAGATAAATCAGGATTAAAAATGACTGTTCAAGGGAGGAGTTTATTTGCTAAAACTGTTGATGAAAATATAAATGTAATGTTTGCCAGAGCTCGCGATATTCCTGAGTTTGTTGCAGATGGTGTAGCAGATGTTGGTATTACAGGATACGATTTAATACTTGAAAGGGGCGTTGAAAATAAAATTGAATTCTTACTCGATTTTGAATTTGGAAAGGCAAATTTAGTAATTGCATCACCTGAAAATTCAAATATAAATTCTATCAACGATATAAAGGATGGAATGAAAATAGCAACGGAATTTCCACACCTTACAGAGAAATATTTAAAAAGCAAAAATCTTAATTTGGAGATTATAGAGCTCAGTGGGGCAACAGAAATTGCACCATTTATTGGTGTTGCAGACCTTATAAGCGATTTAACATCCACAGGAACAACATTGAAATTGAATAGATTAAAACCAATAGAAACAATAGTTTCATCCACTACGAGATTAATAGCAAATAAGAATAGTATAAATGACCCAGAGAAAAAGGTAAAAATAAATCAAATAGTTTCAGGAATAAAAAGCGTTCTTTATGCTCAAACAAAAAGATTAATTATGATGAATGCCCCCAAAAACAAAATAGAAGAGATAAGAAGTATTATACCAGGCATGAGCGGACCTACAATTTCAGAGGTTTTATCAAATAATGGTGTTGTAGCAATACATGCTGTAATTGATGAAAAAGATGTGTTCCATATTGTAGCTAAATTGGAGGAGCTCGGTGCTAAGGACATACTTGTAGTGCCTATTGAAAGAATTTTATAATTTTTCACTTTTTTTAATTTATATTTTAATTTTTTATTATTATTTTATTTTTCATCTACTTATATCTTTTCGATATATTTTAAAATCTCCTCTGGAACATCCACAAAATGCATGATGCCCCTAAATTGTGGCGTAATATTCATCTCCAAAATATATGGTTTGTTGTTTTCGTCAATCAATATATCAACGCCTACAATACCCGCACTTACTTTTTTTACAGATTTTAAAACCATATTTTTAACTTCTGCATCTAAATCAAACCTTTTAATTTCTGCACCAAGGGAATAATTAGCCCTCCAATCGTTCTTTGGAATCCTTTCCATAGCCCCTATAATTTTATCGCCAACAACAAGAGCTCTTATGTCATGTTTATATGGAATATATTTTTGGATGAATATCTCTCTTTTATTGAATTTTAATATCTCAAAAATATTTTTTAATTCATCCATGCTACCTATCCTTAAAACACCATTACCATAACCGCCGTATATTGGCTTTACAACTACTGGAAACTCAAAATTATTATTTTTTAATGTATTTTTTATATTTTCGAAATCGCCCGTATAGGTTAAAAATGATTCTGGCATGAGCTCCTTTAATTTTATATATGTTAAGTATTTATTTTGACAAACTTCTATACATTCCGATGAGTTGATTATTTTTATATTATTTTCATTAGCAATGCTTTCAATATATTTCAATGCATAAATACCTTCTAACAGATAATCCCTCTCCACTCGTGATATGATTAAATCATAATCGTAATTATTATTTTTATTATTTTTTAGTCCAAAAACAACATTTAATGAATCTAAAAAGGATACATCATGGTTATCCTTTAATTTTTCGTAAATCATCATGTTTTCAGGTGTTTTTTTATGACAAAGTATAGCAATTTTAATATTACCACCTACAAGCATTTTACTTTAATACTTTCTAAATCTCCGCCCATTTTGTAGGATAATTTAACATTTAATATTCCATTATCAATTATTGGATTTTTTATTGGAATTATTAAAGGTGGATTTAGCATAGGGGTGCTTCCAGCAATTATTTTTTCGTTTAATTCTGTATAGGTATTTAAACGAATGCCTAAGATAATGTTTTTTAGGTTGGTATTGTTATTGTTAATATTATTGTCTTTTAATCTAAATTTCAAATTATATGATACTTCTTCTTTGTTTATATTGTAAAAATCAACCGTGCTATAACATATTTCCTCCGAGACTGGTTTTGAAATTACCTCCTCATCATAGTAAATATGCCCCATTTTAGCTATAACTACCTGTGCTGTATTATGAGCTCGCTCAGGAATTAGTTTTCCTCCTTCTTTAAGTAGTCCTTTTTTAATAATAGCGTTTAAAACTGGAACTTGCGGTTCTGTTATTAATGCAGTATCGAGCATTTCAGCAATAATCACATCAGCAGGCTCTTTAAAATTATACTCCGAAGCATCAGCCTCTATTAAATTTATATTTTCACATTTATTGATTTTTATATTCTCCTTTGCGTATGCGTATGTGATAGGGTCGAGCTCTACGGCATAAACATTTTTTGTAATTTGAGATGCAATCATTGCCAATATCCCACTACCAGTTCCTAAATCATAAACTACATCATTAGGTTTAACGGTTTTTTTAATAGCTTCCTTAAAAATTGCCACTCTCTCCCTATCAAGAAGCATGCTATAATGCCACTGTGGAACGCTTAATTTAAGTTTCATAACAAACCTCCATATTATACTATCATAGGTAAATTAAAATTATAAATTAGTTAAATTTAAGTTATGTAATAATGAAAAAAATATAATAAAAAATAATAATATAAAATAACCTTATAATCCACTAAAATAATTAAATGGCATAATTAAAATATATTCCTATTTATTTTAAAGTTTATTAGAAAGAGTATTTTATAATAAAGTGATATTTAACCAATAAATAATTAAATAATAAAATAAATAATAATAAGTAATTATCCCTTAACTACACCCATAGGTTTCATCCTACTTACTTTTAAAGATATTCCTGAGTTATGGGCAACATCTGCAACTAATTCAATGTTTTTATATGCCTCTGGACATTCCTCAGCTATTACACCTTTTGAATCAGCCATAACATATATGCCCTTTCTTTCGAGCTCAGCTTTAACACTATTTGAGTCATATAATTTTAGAGCTCCTGCTCTACTGAGAGTTCTTCCAGCACCATGGGCAGTTGAACCAAATGTTTCCTCCATAGCAATATCTGTTCCATGCATTAAATAGGATGCTGTTCCCATATCTCCTGGAATAATTACAGGCTGTCCTATTTTATTATAATCCTCAGGTATGCCATCACAACCTGGTCCAAATGACCTTGTGGCACCCTTCCTATGCACAATCACATTTTTTAACTTACCGTTTATTTTATGTTTTTCTTTCTTAGCTATATTATGTGCTACATCGTATAGGATATTCATTTCAAGGTCTTCCGCTGGTGTTTTAAACACCTCTTCAAAGCTTTCCCTTACCCAGTGCGTTATAAGTTGCCTATTTGTCCATGCATAGTTTGCACCGCAGTTCATAGCTTTGAAGTATCTAATACCCTCCTCAGAAGTTATTGGAGCACATGCCAACTGTCTATCCGGTAAGTGTATATTGTATTTTTTAGAAGCTTTTTCCATATATCTAAGGTAATCTGAACATATTTGATGCCCAAGTCCTCTGGAACCCGTATGAATCATAACTAATACCTGATTTTTTTCAACACCATACACTTTTGCAGCTTCTTCGTCGAATATTTTATCCACATACTGAATTTCTAAAAAGTGGTTTCCACTACCCAATGAACCTAACTGTGGAAGTCCCCTCTTTTTAGCATTATCTGAAACTAATGAAGCATCTGCCTCTTTTACACATCCATTTTCTTCAATATATTTTTTATCCACTTTCCATCCGTAGTTATTATCTATTGCCCAATTTACCCCTTCTTCAAGAACTTCATCTATTTCATTTTTTGTAATTCTTATCTTTCCCTTACTCCCAAGACCTGATGGAACATTTTTAAAAAGTTTATTTACGAGCTCCTTTATTTTAGGTTGAACATCTTCTTTTGTAAGATTGGTTTTTACAAGTCGAATCCCGCAATTAATATCGAAGCCCACACCTCCGGGGCTTATTACTCCTGTTTTTTCGTCAAATGCTGCCACTCCACCTATACAAAAGCCATAGCCGTAATGACAGTCCGGCATTGCTAAGGAATATTTTTGGATGCCTGGCAAACAGGCTACATTAGCTACCTGTTCAAGCACATCGTTTTCCATATTTTCAAAGAGCTCGTCATTTAAATAAACTCTACCTGGAACATTCATGCATTTTTTGTAATCTTTTGGGAGCTCCCATACATTTTCTTTAATCTTCACCATATTTTCTTTCATGGTATCACCGCAATAAATTATTTTTAATATACCTAAATCTTTAATAAAAATAAATTTAAAAAATTAAAATATAGTTAAATAAAAATAATAAAATAACTATAATTAATAATTAAAATACCTAAGAATAATAAATAATAATATAATTAAATTAATATAATTAAATAAGTTAATAATTTATTTTTTATTAATTTATTTTTTATTATTTTATGATATTATACCTTTACATACTTATAAAATTATGGTGAAATTGTGGAACTTACAATTACAATTCATGGAAAGGGACATCCAAATATTAAATCCACCCATAAAACAACATTGGAAATTACAAAAGATGATTATTTAACACCAAAAGGGGATTGTATTATTGGGATAAAAGCCGATAAGTCCATGGCTGATTTTTCAGAAGAAATTAGGGAAAAAATTAGAAGTTCTGATAAGATTATTGTAGAGCTCATTATTGGAAATTTAAAAGAGACTATAATGGGAAAAGGACATAAGGATTTAATTTTAAATCACCCAACTGATATTGTGATAAGAAAAAGTAATTTTATATGTCCAAGAACATTAATGATAAACTCGGATAAAAGTGCAAAGGATTTAAATCGTGAAATCGTGGAAAGATTAAAAAAAGGAGAAGATTTAATTTTTAAAATAATTATTTAATAATCAATGGAATATGAATTAAAGTATATTACTTTTGGATTAAAAATTAAATAGATGTATATATTATAAATTATAAAACTAACATAACTAATGTAAAATATAATAATTTTAATATAAAATTTTATGAATTTGATTTTATTATAAATTTAAATTTTAAATAATTATGAGGGGGATGAAAAATGAAAAATTTGGAGCGTAAAACAAAAATATTAATAACCATGGGTCCATCAGTTGAAAATAAGTTAAAAGATGCAGTCAAATTGATAGATGGTATTAGATTCAATATGTCTCATACAAATGTAGAATATATTAAAAAATACTTAAATATTTTAGAAAAAAACAACATTGCAAAGTTGATGGATTTAAAGGGGAATAAAATAAGGATAAAAAAGACTTTTAAATCAGTATTTAAAACTGGGGATGAGCTCGTAATTGGACGGGATATAATACTAACCTACCATCCAAAGGATGAGACAGAAGAGGAACATTTCATACTTATAAACGATGGAAGAATAAAATTAAAGGTTAAAAAAGTAGAGAATGATTTAATATATACAGAGGTATTAGTTGGAGGCATTATAAAGGAAGGGATGGGGGTAAATCTACCAGACACTCATTTAAAAATGCCTATAATTTCTGATGAAGACATAAATAATATAAAATTTGCCGTAGAACATGATTTTGAATATATTGCATTGTCTTTTGTTAGAAATAAGAATGATATTATCAATTTAAGAGATATACTAAATAGATACGATAAAAATAATGCTACTTCGATAATAGCCAAAATTGAAACAAAAGAAGGTTTAAAAAATATAGAGGAAATAGCAAAATATTCCGATGGTATTATGGTTGCAAGGGGGGATTTAGGTGTTGAAATTCCTATCGAATACATACCAATAGAACAAAAAAATATAATAAATATAACAAATAAGAAAGGAAAATTAACAATAACAGCCACTCAAATGCTTGATTCTATGGTATCCAATCCCTATCCTACAAGAGCGGAAATAACGGATATTGCAAATGCCATATTTGATGGAACAGATTGCTTAATGTTATCCAATGAGACAGCAGTTGGAAAATATCCGATAGAGGCTATAAATGTTATGGATAAAGTAGCAAGGATTTCAGAAAATAATATGGAAAAATTTGCCGTAGAAACTCATTTAGATGGTTCCTCCATTTCAACGGGCATAGCCCATGCCACACATACATTATATTTAAAACTAAATCCAAAGATAATAATAACACCAACATGGTCTGGAAAAAGTGCTACCTTAATATCAAAATTTAAACCGAAGGTTCCTATAATTGCCTTAACTCCAAATATGAAAACATTTAAAAAATTAAAATTGGTCTGGGGCGTAGTTCCTTATCATGTTGATGAAGTGAATAACATGGATAATATATTGGAAATATCGAATAAAATCGCAGAAAGCTTTATTGACAAAGGCATATACATAACTACACTTGGTCATCCTATGGGTGAGAAAAAAACCAATGTTATTAAGGTTGGCGTTATAAATGATTCATGCAAAAGAAATTAAGGAAATAATAATAAAAAAAATAAAAAAATAAAAAATATAATAATAAGAAATAATAAAATTAAGATTAGTTAATAAATAAAAAATAAAAATAATAATAGAATAAATAAATAAGAAATAACAATAAAATAAGAATTAATTAATAAATAAGATAAAAAGAAAAATAAAGTAAAAAAAAATGATAAATGAAAGGAAAAACTATTTTATTTTATAAGTTATTTAATCGGTGATATTGTGAATACATTCGGAAAGATGTTTAGGGTAACAGTATGGGGCGAAAGTCATGGGAAGGCATTAGGTGCCGTAGTTGATGGTTGTCCTTCAAATTTACCACTTACAGAGGAAGATATTCAAAAGGAGCTCGACAGAAGGAGACCGGGTTATAGTATTTTTTCCACACCAAGAAAGGAACCTGATGAAGTTGAATTGCTTTCTGGAACTTTTGAAGGAAAAACAACAGGAGCTCCGATTTCAGCATTGGTTTATAACAAAAATCAAAAATCAAAGGATTATAATAAGATAAAGGATACCCCAAGACCTGGACATGCCGATTATACCTACGGCGTAAAGTATGGGAATTACGACTACCGCGGAGGTGGAAGAAGTAGTGGAAGAACCACAATAGGACATGTTATAGGTGGTGCAATTGCAAAAAAACTTTTAGATTATAGTCATAATATTAAAATAATAGGATATACTGTAAAAATTGGAAAAATTGAGGGAGATTTTAATTATTATTCAAAACAGGAAATATTCCATTCAGATATAAACGACATAATTGAAAAAATCGAAAATAATCCGTTGAGATGCCCTTCTTCAAATGTTGATGAAATGAAGGATTATGTGCTTAATGCTATGGAAAACAAAGATAGTGTTGGGGGTATTGTGGAACTGGTGGCACTAAATGTTCCAGCAGGCGTGGGAAATCCGATATTTGGAAAACTTAATAGTGAGCTCGCAGGAGCTCTGATGGGTGTAAATGCCGTTAAAGGTGTGGAGATAGGAAGGGGTTTTGAAAGTGCAGAGCTCTATGGAAGCGAGATGAATGATGAATATTACTACAACAGCGAAAATAACATACAGTTAAAAACCAATAACTGTGGTGGCATATTGGGGGGTATAAGTTGCGGAGCTCCGATAGTAATAAGGGTAGCAATTAAACCGACACCTTCTATTTCAAAAATCCAACATACTGTTAATGTGAAAACAGGAAAAAATCAGGAACTAATAATAGGTGGAAGGCATGACCCTATAATTGTTCCAAGGGCTATTCCTGTTTTGGAGTCTATGGTGGCAATTACACTATCAGATTTAATGATTAGAAGCGGTTTTATTCATCCTTGTAGGTTATAACTATAAAATGATTATAACTAATTAATAATTAAAAATATAGCTAAAAAAATAAAAAATAACTGATAGAATAACTAATAATATAACATAGATAAAATAATAACTGATAAAGTATTTTGTGATAATTATGGGAAAAAAAGACAAACGATGGGTTTTACAGAGAAAAAGGGATTTTTATTATAAATTAGCAAAGAAAAATAAATACCGTTCCAGAGCATCATATAAACTCCTTCAATTAAATGAAAAATTCAATATCATAAAAGAAAATGATGTGGTAGTTGATTTAGGATGTGCTCCTGGTGGATGGTTACAGGCAGCAAGGGATATTGTAGGAGAAGGTGGATTTGTGGCAGGCGTAGATTTACAGGGCGTAAAACCTTTAAAATATGAAAATGTAATAGCAATTAAGGGGGACATGACTAAAAAAGAAACTATTGAAAAACTTATGAAACTCCTACCTTCAAAAGCGGATGCCGTAATTTGCGATGCATCACCCAATATAAGTGGTGTTTGGGAAAGAGACCATACAAGGTCATTGGAATTGACTACAATAGCACTTATAACAGCTACAAAATTGTTAAAAAAGGACGGTAATTTTGTTGTTAAAGTATTCCAAGGTAGTTTATTTAACGATTATGTTGCACTATTAAAAAATTACTTTAAAAAGGTTCAAACTACAAAACCAAAAGCTTCAAGGGATGTAAGTGCAGAGGTTTATGTTGTTGGAAAAAAATTTTTAGGAAAACCATTCGATAGAAATTTAAAATCTCCAATATTAAGACTAATTGATTTTAAAGCAATTGATGAGGAGAAGGGAGAAAAAGGAACAATTAATATAACTGAGGATATTCAAGAAGAAAAAGGACTTATGATAAAGAGAATAAAGGAGCTCCGAAAAGAAAAAATATCTAAATTAGATTATTATTTTTATTCCTTTTTTTATTATTTTTTATATTTTACTTTTATTTCCAGAGCTCTAACTCTCTTCTTTTAATATCCTGCCTATGCCTTTCAAGATATTTATACATCTTGGCATGGGATGAACCTCTCAAAATCATAGATACCGCTTCTTTCGCTATTTGGACAGGTTCATATTCTCCAAGTATGGCTATGGTTTTTCCATAAACAGACACATCGGTATCTGTTAAATCCTCAATATATCTTCTTGATTTTCCCCCACTGCCTATTACTCTTCCCTTTAGTCTTCTAATGGCATTATCTGAATTTGCATAATCTGTAATGTCAATTATTTCAAGAATATAATCATCTGAAATCAGTTTTAAAGCTTTTTCTGGATTGAATCCTCTTCCTATGGCTCTTATTATATCCTTTGCCTTCCATGTTGCCAGTGGGTCTTTCTGCTCTTCGGTGGAAAATATTGTAATCTCGCCATCCTCATCTATTACTACTTCCACGCCTAATTCCTTCTCGATTTTATTTTTGGTCTCTCCTTTTTTTCCAACTAAAACCCCTATTCTATCCTTTGGGATTTTTAAAACTTCGATATTTCCTTCCATATCCATAATCTCACATTTTTATATTTTGCTCTATATATTCTATGTATGTTATTGAAATATTTATAATTTATAATATTTTATTATATTGAATGATAATAATTGAAATATTAAAAATATATAATAATTTACGATATAACATAGTTTATAATATATAAAAATATCATCATTTATTTATTTTATTTTTAATTTAATTTAGGCTATTATGTTATTTATTGGTAGCATTTAAAAATTTATCTAAAAATATTAATCCATTTCCATAATTTACAGCTTTTGGATGGATGGATAAGCAAAATTGATGTTTTGATAGATTATAATCCAACATTGCCAGTAAAATCATAGGTTTAACAACAATATTTGGCATATACCAAGTGTATTCTTTATTTGTAATAATAACCCTTTTAATACCATTATTTTCCTTTTTTAAAATATAATATTCCATTATAATGGTTATATTTTTATTCAAAAATACATTTTCTGCATCAGTTGATAGTTTGTATCTTGGGGGAATAAAATATTTTATTTTTTTAGTATTAAATCCACAATCTTTTAATATTTTAAAGGAATCATTTAGTTTTTCACTTGCAACAGTTTTATTGCATTTGTATTCTGCTCCTATATGATTATAGGCGTGATATTCTATATGGTATCCTTCATTATCCAAATGGTGTAAATATTTAGTAAATTTTGGATAATTTTTTAAGTTATATTCATTAGCATGATTTACAATTACAAAAAGGTAGGTTCTATTTTGATAATGATTTTTATCTATTATTTTTTCAATATCTTTTAATTCATTAAAATACACTGGACTAACATCGTGTATAAGTATTATTGGTTTTTGATGAGTATTCGAAGATATATTAGCTAATGGGTCGTATGATGAAGTGGTTTTTTTGAAATTGGGATTTACTGTCCATATAGGCAATATTGCAGATAATGTAATCAATATTACTATCAAAAATATAGAAAATAGTTTTTTCATATTTATCAATATATATGATTTTATAAACTCTTATACCATTACATCGTGTTATATTTAATAGTTATTTGCGAGCTCTTCATCTATTGGTCGGAGCTCCTCCCCTGTGATATATCGATATAATTCTTTGTAATCACACTCAATCCCTTTTCTTTTAAAGAAGTTAGTTATGTTTTTTATATCTCTAATTAATAGGGATTTTGATAGAGGATGCTGAACAATAACGCCCTGTGAAAAGTCAATATATACAGGCTTATCATCCTTAACCAATATATTATATTCTGATAAATCACCATGAACAAGCTGAGCATCATTATAAAGTGTTTTTAAGTCCTCTTTTATTATTTCATAAAATTTGGCATAATCAACATTTACATCTTTTAATCTTGGTGAAGGAGCTCCGTTATTGTCATGTATGAGCTCCATAAGAAGCACATTTTCTCTTCTTAGTAATGCCTTAGGGCTATTAACATAATAGTTTGCCCTCTTTAAATTTCTATATTCCTTCTCAACCCATGCATGTATGATTTGTCTTGTAGAGCTCTTCCTTAAATGGAATCTTGGGTCTCCTTGAATATATTTCCACATGGTTTTAAAATCGCAGGTGGAAACTCTATATACCTTTACAGCAAAATATTTATTTTCTTTGACTGCTGAAAAAACCACTGATTCCTTTCCAGAATTAATTACCCCAAGCAATTCATCGATATGTTTTCCATTTAATAAACTATGAAGTGTTAAAAGAGTTCTACTATCAAATACGCTATCTTCTGTTTTTAACTCCTCTAAAAACCTTTTTTTTCTTTCCACAATTTTTTTCTGATATTCTTTATCTAAAAGTTTTTCGTGTTTTAGCTCTTTATCGTCTTTATTGTTATTGTTTTTATTATTATCACTTTTATCATTGTTATTGTAGTCATTGCCATAATTATTATGGTTGCTATAATTGGTATTGGTGTTATCTTGGTTATCCATCCTTTCATCCTATCTAATTATATTAATATTATTAATATAGTTCTTTTAAATATCCTTTTTTAGCTAACCAACCAACCTGTCCTTTTGTGTATCTCCATATTATGTCACATTTTTCATCGGATTGAACTTCCCAAGGGACTACTATTACAACATCTCCTTCTCTTACCCATATTTTTCTTTTTAATTTTCCTGGTATTCTACCCATTCTTGTTTTTCCATCCATACATCTTACTCTAACTCTACTTGCCCCTAACATTTGTTCTATTACTCCTAAAATTTCATTTTGGTCTTTTCTTGGTGTTCTAACTCTTGTAGGTTGTTGTTGGGTGTTATTACTATGCACGATTTCACCTTCTATTTTTATATTTTTTATGTTTATTTTTAAATTTTTTAATTTTTTATTTTATTTTAATTTTTTATTTTATTATTTATGCTACTGATTATTAAACTTAATTAATATTAATTTCATCTAAAATAAATTTAAAGTTATTACTAAATGATTTAAACATAAATTTAAATAATCGGTATTTTACTGAAAATATATTAATTTGATTATAATATAGGTTATTTATATATATATAGTTATTTATAAATTAAATTATTGTTAAATGATGGGTGATATTATGTGCATATTTTGCAAGATAGCAAATAAAGAAATTCCTGCAAAAATAATATATGGAGATGAAGATACCATGGCATTTTTAGATGTGAATCCAAGAAGCAAGGGGCACACACTTGTAATACCAAAAAAACACTATGAAACATTTGACGAGCTCCCAGAAGAAACTGCTATAAATCTAATAAAAACTATTAAAAAAGTTGTTAATATCTTGAAATCACTTAATCCTGATGGTTATAATATATTAAACAATAATAAACCAATAGCAGGACAAGAAATTCCACATGTCCATTTTCACATAATTCCAAGATATAACAATGAAAAAGAAGCCATAATAAGGTTTTCAGAACCAATAAAAACTGATTTAGATGAAGTTTTAAAAGAAATAAATGTATAAATAATAATGAAGAAAATAAATATAAAAAATAAAATTATTCCTTTAAGAATTTAGGAACTGCTAAAAATACTCCCTTATGAACCTCTTCATCGTAGTATTTTGTTTTTATATTATTAAGTTTTTCTTTAATTTTTTCAGAATCTACTTTTAATGGGTCATATTTTTTTGAAGCTACGGTGAAACTCCAAAATCCACTTGGATATGTAGGTATAGTTACTACCAATGGTCTTATTATATTAAATTTAGCCTCTTTTAAATAGAAGTGAATGTTTTTTATTAAATCTTTATTAAATAGTGGGCTTTCTGTCTGCTGAACCATTATTCCATCGTCATTTAAACATTTATATACATTTTTGTAAAATTCCCTTTCAAATAATCCTTTTGCAGGTCCAACAGGGTCGGGGCAATCTACAATAATTACATCGTATTTTTCATTAGTTTCAGCAACATACCTTATTCCATCTGTAAATATTGTATTTACCTTTTCATTGTCGATTTCACAGCTTAGAGTTGGCATGTATTTTTTACATACTTCAACAACTTTCTCATCGAGCTCTACAAAATCAATTTTTTCAACAGTCTCGTGTTTAACAACTTCCCTAACTGTTCCACCGTCTCCTCCTCCAATTACTAACACCTTTTTTGGATTTGGATGAGTAAATAATGCAGGATGGGATATTAACTCATGGTATATAAATTCGTCTCTCTCTGTTGTTTGATAGGTGTTGTCTAATATCAGAGCTCTACCATATTCCTCAGTATCCAATATTTGAATCTCTTGATATTTTGAATTTCCAGTATATAATACATCCTTTACTTTTGTTGATAATTTAAGTGCTTTTGTTTGATACTCTGAAAACCATAATTCGCATTTCATAATACATCCCTCTTAAAATTTTAACATATATAAAAATTTTAATAAAAATAGAAGTTTAGTAGGAGGAATATAATAATAGTAATAATTATAAATGTAATATCACATATTTATTATTATTTTATAATATTGTATTTAATATTTAATAATATTTTACAATATTATATTTCTTATATATTAATAAACTTAATCTACTATATTTCCTCTTTGAATATTAATAACTTCAAAATTATCAGGTTTTAAAAAAGACCTTATTGTTGGAATAGCATCTTCTGGATTCACATGTTCCCCACAGGTAAATATATCCATTGCAGCATACCCGAGCTCAGGCCAGCTGTGTATTGATATATGACTTTCAGCAAGAACGGCAACTCCTGTAACTCCTTGTGGTGAAAATTTATGAGTTTTTACGCATATCAAAGTAGCTCCGCAGGCGTCAACAGCATCTACAAGCATGTTTTCAATACCTACTTGGTCATCCAAAGCTTTATTATCACATCCCCATAATTCTAAAATCAGGTGTTTTCCTAAGTGTTTCAATTATTTTCACCTCCTAATATTGCAGTTTGTTAAATTAATAATTATAACTTAAATTGATGCAAATAATTATATTACTGTATTTTTTATTTTATTTATTTTTATTAGATATTATGTAATTGTAATTATTTACATTAAATTATTTTTACACTATTTGCATTTAGTTATATCATTTACTTTATTTATCTTATATCACATAACAGATATATTATTTATACCACAGTGCTGCTGCGGCAAATGCACATCCTATGTTTTCTACCACATGTTCGGAAGCTATTGAGATGATTTTATCTATTTCCCAGCCTCTCATTTCAAATCCTTCCTTAGCCATATTTCTAACGGTATCTTCTGCCTCCTTTTTACCACAAATGCCTTCATATTCCATTATAAGCCCACATAATTCTTTATCTTTTGGAATGGCAACACTGATAGCAGCAGATACTGTTTCTCCCTTAACATCGCTTGTTTGGTATCCGTAGGCTGTTGGAACTAATGAACCCATTGGAATCTTTGGCAATGGTATAACCTCAGCTTTTGGTGGCATGATACTACTTATTCTAATTAGATTTAAATTACCTATTCCTGCATCCAAAAGTGCCATATCAAAGGCATTTAATGGATTATTTGCATCACCAACTCCAGCAACAAGTGAAACTGTATTTGGAACTTTGAATGGAGAGTGAATAGGACTTCCCATATCTGAACAGCAAGATTTATTATCCATAAAATAAGCACCTCCATATATATCGTATATGTTGTATATGTTGTATGTTATATTGTAAATTTTATATAAGTTATATAATAATCAATAATTTAATATAATACCTGTAATTTGATGAAGATACGAATAATCGTTGTAATACTATATAATTATTAAATATTATAATTAATTTAATGTTATCTTTTAAATTTACTATATTTTTTCACATAGAATAAAATTTTCTCATATATAAATTATTCGGTTTCGTAAAAAATGGATTATTATTGTGATATTATGAAAATATTGATAATTACTGGAAAACAAGCGTATCAGAAGGTAAAAAACGCTGTAAAAAAATATAATTTTATAGATGTTCATAAAACAAATATATCCATAGCAGCGTTTTTAACTCCAAATATGATTATTAATGAAATTAAATTATTAGAAAAAGAAAAAAATATAAGATTGTCAGAAATTTACGATTTTGTATTGGTTACTGGATTAATTAGACATGATTTAAAAAAGGTAGAAGAAGAAACCGGAATAAAATGTTATAAATCAACAAGGGAAGCCTCGGATATTCCACTTTTAATAGATAACCTAAAAGATATAACCTTATCCACAAGAGATTATGCCGATGACCAAATTATAAAATTTGTAAAACAGAAATCTGAGGAGGAAATAAAAAAAGCAGAAGAAAAACCGCTGAATTCAAAGGGAAATGTTAATATAAAAATAGGAGCTCTGAAAGTAGGGGACGATTATCCCATGAGAGTTCTTGGTGAAATTGTTCATACCCCATGGTTAAGCGATAAGGAACTTGAAGAAAAGATAACATATTACTTAAACAGCGGTGCAGATATGATTGATTTAGGAATGGTATCCAATGAAGACCATTCCAAAGATTTAAAAAGAATAGTAGGTATTGCACGAGATATTACCGATAAACCCATAAGTGTAGATACCCTCAATACAGAAGAACTTATTGAAGCCATAAATCTTGGAGTGGATATGGTATTAAGTGTAGATGGGGGAAATGCTGAGGAACTTATACCATATTTAAAAGAGGGAGATACAGTAGCAGTTGTTCTTCCAACGAATTACAGGATAAATTATGTTCCAGAAACAATAGAAGGCAAAATAAAAAGTTTAGAGGGAAATGTAAATAAGTTAATTGAAAATGATATAAAAGTCGTTGGAGACCCAATATTAGAGCCAATAAATAACAGCGGATGCAATTTTACAGAAAGTGTGATTGCATGCAAGATGTTTAAGGAGAAAAATAATATTCCAATGTTTTTTGGGATAGGTAATGTTACCGAATTATTTGATGTAGATAGCAACGGAGCTCATGCACTGCTTACTGCAATAGGTTCTGAAATTGGTGCTAATATTTTATTTACTCCTGAGGCTTCATCAAAATGTAAATTTTCTATAAAGGAGTTAAAGATAGCTACAAAAATGATGTTTTTAGCCAAAAAAAGAAATTCACTTCCAAAAGATGTTGGATTTGATTTAATCAATTACAAGGATAAAAAATTTGATGAGCTCACCACCCATGAAAATTATAAAGATGTTCCTGTAATAATGGCAAAGGAAAATGAAAGGCAGATTTTAGATGAAGGTAGTTTTAAAATTGAGTTGGATAGAAAAAATAAGCTAATTGTTGTTATCTACTTCGACAGAAGAAAAAACCCAAAATATATTATCAAAGGAAAAACTCCCAAGGAAATATATGAAACTGCCATAAGGTATAATCTTATTAAAAAAATAGACCATGCATCATATTTAGGTAAAGAACTACAAAAGGCAGAGATTGCATTAAAAATTGGAAAAAAGTATAACCAAGACTTTGAATTGTTTTACAATGAATTTTGGAAGTAAAAAATAATAAAAAAATAATAAAATTTAGATAAAAATAAGAAGGAAAAAATAAATAATAATTAATTAAAATTATTCTACCAATAACCTTGCGGTTTCTGGTGAGTATCTCCATTTTGCAGGTAATACTTTTGTATTTTTATAGTATTTTACCAATCTTCTGATTTTTGATTCAATTAATTGTAATCCTCTTCTTGAATGAATATCCCTTGGATTTTGTTCAAGGTGGTTTCTTAAATTAATTGCTCTTTTCATTAAATTGAATAAATCTTCTGGAATTTCAGGATAAACATTGTTTTCTTTCATTATCTGACTTATGCTTTTTCCTGTGATTAATTTTACATCAGGAACTCCATAGGAGTCTCTTAAAATTGTCCCAATAAGTGCGGATTGTTTTCCTTCCTTAGCCATTTCTACGATTTTGTTTTCAATTTCCTCAGCTGTCAAATTAACCCATTTAGGAGCTTCTGTCCTTAAAGGTTTCTTTGAACCGGAGGAACCTCTTTTTCCTGAATGCAATCTTGCCATTATATCACGCCCATTATTCATTTTATATTTATTTTCCGATGATTCCCAGTTCAAAGTCATTACGACTTCATTAGAATTATAGTTATATATTATATATAGTTTGTGGTCATGTTTATCTTAATGGATGAGTCTCTTAGTGTATGGAAAAATTAAAAATAGTATGATATACTTTTTATTCATTACATATTGTTGGTCTCACTCTTGCAAAGACTATATATCCAGTATGACCTATCATCCTTGTAGATGGTCGAGCTCCTTTTTCAGTAATTTCAATATTTCTAACAATGCACTCAACAGTTTGAATATCTAAAAAATTATGCTCCTTTAAAGCCATTACACTTTTTTTAGCCTGTTCTATATATGGAACATATATGGCAATTCTCCCCTTTGCTTTATTCAGCGAGTTTTTAGCATGTTCAACAACATTCCAAGGGTCAGGCATATCTAAAACTATCACATCTACATCTTTCTCTTCAATACCTTCGGTAATATCTCCGATTTTTTGAATTACATTGTATAATCCATTGTTATTATTATTTTCATTTTCCTTTAATTTATTATTTTCATTATTTTTATTATCCTCGTTATTTTCATTGCTTTCTTCATATTCTTCTAAACCAATGATTTTTTGATTTTTTTTCACAGCTCCAACAATTTCTAAATTTTTTCTAGCTATCTTTGCAAATTCAGGTCTTTTTTCATAGGTAATTACTTTTCCATTTTTTCCCACAGCATTTGCAAGATATATTGTCAGAGCTCCGGAACCTGTGCCTGCCTCCACAACAGTTTCGCCATCTTCAATCCCACAGTATGTTAATATCATACCTATATCTTTTGGTAAAAGAGTTGTTACGCTTCTTTTCATCTTTTTTACAATATCATAAACTGTTGGTTCAACGAGATAAAAGGTGTGGTTGTTATGTGAAGTTATTGCAGTTCCTTCATCCATATTTTCTAAATCAATTACTCCTAAATCATTTCCAAATTTATTCACTTCATTTTTTATAAGATATTTCTTTCCTCTTTCATCTATTATGAGTTTTTTAGTCTTTTTCAAAGTTTCACCATTATATTAGTTATATATACATTATATCTTTATAAAATGTGTATTATGCATAATTATTATAAGTTTTTTTAACCAAAATAATAATAAACATAGAATAGTATAGGATTATAATAATAAGAATAAGATAAATAATAAGATAAGAATAAGAATGAATTTAAATTAACTTCATTTGTTGGCTATTATTTCTATTGGTTTTATTCATCTCATCTTCAAATTCTTTCAGTATGTTTTTAGAAGTTTTCCAACTTTTTCGAGCTATTTCTGGAAGAGTTCCGTGTTCTTTAACATAATTTTTTAAATAATTTATGGTGGTTTTATCACTTGGATAGCCACTACCTATCTCTCCATATATTTCTTTGTAATTGTCAATAATTTTATCCCTAATTACCTTTGCTACGATAGAAGCCGCAGATACAATTTTATATTTATCATCAGCTTTATGTTCAGCTATAATCTTAATATTATCATTATATACTACTAATTTAGATTTTATCTGGTTTGAAAATGCCTTTTCATTACTACTACATGCATCAATGTATATATCTATTTTTTTATTATTTATTTTATTATTATTTACTTTATTACTATTTATTTTATCATTTACTTCATTATTATTTAATTTATTATTTAATTTGTGGTTTTTATTTTTATAATCTTTATATTCTTCCTTTAAAACGCTATTTATCAGTTTTGAGAATACCATTATTTCAATTTTATTTAAATTGGTTTTCTCCATCATTTTATCTATATCTTTTGCTTCAAGTATGATGCTCTTAACTTCATAATTATTCATAATAATTTTATAGAGCTCCTCTCTCTTATGCCTACTCAACTTTTTGCTATCTTTTAAACCCAATTCATCAAATTTTGGCAGGTCTTTTTCAGTGGCTTTAACAAGTGCAATTACCATAGGACCTAAAACAGGACCTCTACCAGCTTCATCCAGACCAAGTATTATTTTATTATTGTTATTATTAGTATTATTATCTATATTATTACTATTATTGTAATTTATATCATCGTCCATATTGTTGCATATATTATGATTAATGGAGTTATTTTTACTATACATTTTAAACCTCAATAAATTAACTTAATTTTATTAAAACCAAATAACTATAAAATAGATATAAAATAAATGAATAAAAAAATTAATATAGTTTAAAGACAATATTATAATTGCAGTTGATTTTGATGATACTGCGTTTAGAATTCCCACCTATAAGGCGGTCGTATGGAGTAGCCATCAGGTTTCAATGAACATGCGATTTTCCAATGGTGGGTATATTTCATATCTATTAATTTATATTCTTTAATAGTTATTTTTAATCTTTATATTTAGTTTTTTGACTTTGTATTTATGTAATGTTTTAGGTTTAGCTCATTTATACTTTAACATTTATTTGCATTTATCATTAAAATATTAAAGTTATAATTATTATATATTATTATTAAATAAATTTATGTTATCAATATTGCCATATTATTGCTATAATTGTTATTGCATTTATTATATATTTTATAAACCACATAACATAAAAATACCATTAGCATAGAGGTGAGAATTTGTTAAAAAACATGGACGATTCATTTGATATATACGACATTAAAGCAAGGGAAGTAATCGATTCAAGGGGAAATCCAACAGTAGAGGTTGAGGTCTTAACAGTTGGTGGTGGATATGGTAGAGCCATAGTTCCAAGCGGAGCTTCAACAGGGACTCACGAAGCCGTAGAACTCAGGGATAAAGAGCCAAGGTTCGGAGGAAAAGGGGTATTATTGGCAGTAGATAATGTTAATAGCATTATAAAACCCGAATTAATAGGCTATGATTCAAGAATGCAGAGAGAAATCGATATAATAATGAGAGAATTAGACAACACAGAAAATAAAGGAAAATTAGGGGCAAATGCTATATTGGCTGTTTCATTGGCAGTTGCAAAGGCAGCAGCAGATAATGCATCATTACCTTTATACAAATATATTGGAGGATGCAACTCATATGTAATGCCTGTTCCAATGATGAATGTTTTAAATGGAGGGGAACATGCAGGTAATGAGCTCGACTTTCAAGAGTTCATGATTATGCCGATTGGTGCTGATTCAGTAGCAGAAGCCATAAGAATGTGTTCAGAAACCTACCATACCTTAAAAAATGTAATTCTAAATAAATACGGAAAAGATGCTACAAATGTTGGAGATGAAGGAGGATTTGCACCACCAGTAAATGACATTAGAGAAGCATTGGATTTATTAAATGAGGCTGTAAAAACAGCAGGATACGAGGATAAAATTGTATTTGCATTGGACAGTGCAGCGAGTGAATTCTACGATAAAGAAAAAGGGAAGTATATTGTAAAAGGAAAAGCTATGACCACAGATGAGCTCATATCATTATATAAAGAAATAGTAAATGAATATCCGATAGTATCACTTGAAGACCCACTTCATGAAGAGGATTTCAAGGGATTTGCAACAATTACAAAGGAATTAAAAGGTATTCAAATGGTTGGAGACGATATATTTGTTACAAATACGGAAAGATTGAAAAAAGGCATTGAAGTTGGTGCAGGAAATGCCTTATTGTTAAAGGTAAATCAAATAGGAACATTGTCCGAATCAATAGATGCGGCAAATCTTGCATTTAGAAACGGATATGGCGTTGTAGTATCCCACAGAAGTGGAG
The DNA here is from genome assembly GCF_000179575.2 of Methanothermococcus okinawensis IH1. Classification (NCBI taxonomy): domain Archaea; kingdom Methanobacteriati; phylum Methanobacteriota; class Methanococci; order Methanococcales; family Methanococcaceae; genus Methanothermococcus; species Methanothermococcus okinawensis. The sequence continues at coordinate 1,176,148 of NC_015636.1, forward strand.
AAACAGAAGATACGACAATAGCAGATTTAGCAGTTGCATTGAATACAGGACAGATAAAAACAGGAGCTCCTGCAAGAGGAGAAAGAACTTCAAAATATAACCAACTTATGAGAATTGAAGAGGAGCTCGGTTATCCAAAATATGCTGGAAAAAATTTCAGATGTCCTTTTTAAATAAATAATATTTTTATTTTTAATTATAATTTTTTACTTTTTTATTTTATTTTTATATTACTTCAAAAGATTGATTTTTAGGTGTTATAAATAATTATATCGAATAATTTATATATAATTAAGGACATAAAAAGCACATGATATATAATTGGTGATTTCATGGCTACAACCTACGAATTAAAAATATATGGTAAAACTCAGCATGTGGGATTTAAGGACATAATTGAAAATTAGGGCATGCATAGGTGTTAATGGAGTAGTTTATAATTATAGGGATGGAACAGTTAGAATTTTGGCAAATTTTGATGATGAAAAAATAAAAGAAGCATTTAAAAACAATATTAAACTACTGGGAAAAAAAGATGAGTTAATAAATATAGAAAAAATTGAAGAAAAAGAATTAAACGCTTTATTGAATTTCCTAGGGGAATAAATAGAATTTCGGCGGATGATTTAATTGAGTTGAACGAAAACCAATGTTTTCGTAGCTCTCCGTTCGCTTCGCTCACTCCGATTAAATAAGAAGCTTGATGAAGGGGTTAAATATATTAAAATGATATTTGGAGTTTTAGAAGAAGTTAAAAAAGGTCAGGACGAAATAAAGGAAATCCAATTGAAAATGCTAACTATATTAGAAAAAATAGAAAAGAAACTTTAAGATATTTAAGATATAAATATAAATTTTTATAATAATGTTTAAAACTTACCGATGTATCATTTAAAATATAATAAAAATAGGTGAGCTCATGGCAATAAATCCTTCGAAAATAAGAACCTGCCCAACATTAAATGATATTTTATTAGTCGAGAATACTTTAAAGGAATATTCAATAATTGCAATTGACGAACTATCTAAAAAAACAAACATAAATATTTCTATATTAAAAGAAATTCTTGATTATTTGGAGAATTCCAATAAAATCATAATATCAAAAAAAGGCATTTCTTGGATATACAACAATAATGAGAAACTACAAAAGATAATTAATGAAGGGTTTGAATTATGAAAAAAATTAGGGTAATTTTATCCCCTGATGCATTTGATGTTTATAATTATTTAAAAAATAATTTGAATTATAAACAAAATAATTCTTTATTTAATGCTATAAACGATAAAGTTAAAATTCTCAAAAGTAATGTTCATTATGGAGATGCAATAAGTAAAAGACTAATTCCAAAAGAATATATTAATAATTACGGAATTTCTAATTTATTTAGAGTAGAATTGCCGCAGTTTTGGAGAATGCTTTATACTATTACCAATTATGGGATAAATATTATCGTGGTTATTTTGGATATTTTAGACCATAAAAAATATAATAAAAAATTTGGATATAAAACTAAATAGTATATCTCTATTGCACTTATTATTGGTAAATATTATTACTTTTTTAATGGGTTAAATAAACGAAAGATTTTTAAATATTTATTTATCTATTATATATCCTTAAAAATTATTTTTTAAAAAACCATTATTATCATTATCATGTTAATTTTTATAGTAATATCATATTAAAAAATAATAAAGAAAAACTAAAAAAAGGCGTGATTTTATGGAAATAAACCATGATTATAAAGTGCAGTTATTTGAAGAAAAAGGATTCATGAGGAAAAAATGTAAAGAATGCGGACAGTATTTTTGGACATTAGACCCAGAGAGAGAAACCTGTGGGGATAGTCCCTGTGATAAATATTCATTCATCGGAGCCCCGATTACCAATAAAAAATATACATATAATGAAATGGTGAAGGAGTTTTTAAAATTCTTTGAAGAAAATGGACATACTCCAATAAAAAGGCATCCCGTAACTGCGAGAAGATGGAGAAATGATATTCTTTTAACAATTGCATCTATTGCCGTATTTCAGCCGTGGGTAACAAAAGGAATCGTAGAACCTGTTGCAAATCCACTTGTAATAGCTCAGCCATGTATTAGATTAAACGACATAGACAATGTTGGAAGGACAGGAAGGCATTTAACATGCTTTACAATGGGAGGTCACCACGCATTCAATAAAGTAAATGATTTTAAATATTGGACAGACAGAACCGTAGAATTATGCTTTAATTTCATGAAAAAACTCGGTATTGATGAGAAATCCATAACCTTTATAGAGAGTTGGTGGGAAGGTGGAGGAAATGCTGGACCATGTTATGAGGTAATCACTCATGGTGTAGAGCTCGCCACTCTGGTATTTATGCAGTATGAGAAAATTGGAAATGAATATAAAGAAATGCCCTTAAAAGTCGTTGATACAGGATATGGTATTGAAAGGTTTGTATGGGCATCTCAGGGGACTCCTACGGTATATGACGCTATATTTGGAAATATCGTTAAAAAATTGAAGGAAAATGCAGGTATAGATTATATTGAAAATATCGACGAAAGAATACTTGCAGAGAGTGCCACACTTGCGGGACTTATGGATATAGAAAATGTTGGAGATTTGAGAATTTTACGACAAAAGGTTGCTGAAAAACTTAAAATGAATGTGGATGAACTTGATAAATTACTCACGCCCCTTGAAAATATATATGCCATAGCAGACCATACAAGATGCCTTGCATTTATGTTTGGAGATGGTATCGTTCCATCAAATGTAAAAGATGGATATTTAGCAAGGTTGCTTGTAAGAAAAACATTAAGGTATATGAAAAATGTTGGTATTACAATGCCATTGAAGGAGATAATAAATTTACAGCTCGAAGAGTTAAAGGAGCTCTATCCAGAATTGCTTGAAATGAGAGATTATATGATGGATGTAGTCGATGAGGAGGAGAGAAAATATCTTCAAACAATAAACAAAGGAAGAGGTATTGTAGAAAGGCTTGTTAAATCCAAAAATGAGATAACCCTTGATGATTTAATAGAATTGTATGATAGTAAAGGTCTTCCACCAGAGGTAGTAAAGGATATTGTAAGTGAAATAAACAGTAAAAGTAATACTCAAAACAAAAAAAGCGGAAACATAAAATTAAATATCCCAGACAATTTTTATACAATAGTTGCAGAAAGGCATGAGCAGAAAAAAACAGAAGAATCCGATGAATTAAATTCTCAGAAAAAAGCACTTCCAGAGCTGAATGAAGATATCGAAAAAACCGAATTATTATTCTACAAAAATCCAAAACAGAAAGAATTTGAAGGAAAAATCTTAAAAATAATTGATAATTATATTATTCTCGATAAAACAATATTTTATCCAGAAGGCGGTGGTCAGAAATACGATATTGGGACTATCAACGGCAAAAAAGTTATTGAGGTTCAGAAAAAAGATGATATTGTATATCATAAATTATCCGATGTAAATGGTTTAAATGAAGGAGATGTCGTAAAAGGCGTAATAGATTGGAATCATAGAATTAATCTAATGAGAAACCACACTGCAACACACATAATAAATGCCGCAGCTCAGAGGGTTTTGGGAAAACATATTTGGCAGACTGGTTCTAATGTTGAACCTAATAAGGCAAGGTTGGATATTACACACTATAAAAGAATAAGTAGGGATGAGATAAAAGAAATAGAAAGAATTGCAAATGAAATTGTTTTAAATAATATTCCCGTAAAAAGCACATTTATGAGCAGAAATGAAGCAGAGCAAAAATATGGATTTAGAATATATCAAGGTGGGGTAGTTCCAGGAAATGTTTTAAGAATAATAAATATAGAAGGCATAGATGTTGAGGCCTGCGGTGGAACACACTGCGAAAATACGGGAGAAGTTGGCTATATAAAGATATTAAAAACCGAAAGAATCCAAGATGGAGTTGAAAGGCTTGAATACACAAGCGGAATAAATTCAGTTATGGAAGTAAGTGCAATGGAGGATATATTAATCAACTCTTCGGAAATATTGGGCGTTCCTATTGAAAATCTTCCAAAAACTGTTAAAAGGTTCTTTGAAGAATGGAAAGAGCAGAAAAAAATAATTGAAGAACTTCAAAAGAAAATTGGAGAATATAAAAAATATGAGCTCGCAAATAAATTTGAAAAAGTTGGAAATTATGATATATTAGTTGAGCAGGTTGAAGGAAATCCAAAGGAATTGATGTCAATTGCAGATAATCTGATAAAAGAAGGTTCTATTGTTGTTCTTCTAAATAATAACGGTTATATTTTATGTAAAAAAGGCGAAGGTGTAGATATTAGCATGGGTGAGTTATTGAGAAAAATAGCAAAAGGTGGAGGAAAAGATAACTTAGCACAGGGTAAATGTTTAGATGACCTTAAAACACTTAAAAATAAAGTATTTGAAGAATTAAAATAAATTAGGAATAAATAATTAAATAAAAAATATTATACTTTTTTTATATTTTTATATTTTTATAGGGTATAAATATATAGTTGTTAAAAAATATCTTAAATATATATAAATACATAAGTATATAATGATATAAAGATAATAATATATTATATATAGCATTGGTGGTAAGTTGGAAATAAAAAGGAGATATTGTTTAAAAAAGAAGGAATTAAAAAGAATAAGAGAAGAATTAAATAATATATTTGGAATTGAAGTAATTCCAAAAAATGCCAATGGTGAGCTCGCCATAACAGACAATTACGAGATGATATTACTAAACAATGAACCAATAGCATTTAAATTAAATGATAAAATTTATCCAACATTAAAAACCTTATTAACTCATGAGTTGAATAAAGGTAAGGTTGTAGTTGATATGGGGGCTGTGAGATTTCTAGCAAAAGGTGCCGATGTAATGGCTCCTGGAATAGTCGATGCCGATGAAAATATTAAAAAGGGAGATGTGGTTTTTGTGGTGGATGAAACACATGGCAGACCTTTATGTGTTGGAGAAGCTTTAATGGATGGAAAAGAAATGAAAGAATCAAATAAAGGCAGGGCTATTAAAACTATTCATTACATTGGGGATGACATATGGAAATTTTAAGAATATCAATAAATATTAATAATTGCAAATATCTAATTATAAATATTAATAATAATTATAACTAAAAAATTACAGGCATATTATGAAAATATTAAAGATAAAAGATATTTTAATAAAAACCCATTCAAAAGTTTATGAACCTGCTGAGGATAGCGAGCTCCTATTGGATAATTTAGTGAATGTGAAAAATAAAACAGTCTTGGATGTTGGAACAGGGACAGGGATACAGGCAATAAATGCCATAAAAAAAGGTGCTAAAATAGTAATTGGTGTGGATGTAAATCCTTATTCAATAGAAATAGCAAAGGAAAATGCATTATTGAATAAATTGGAATTAAACAGAAATATTTTCTTTTTTAAAAGTGATTTATTTAAAAATATGGACGAGATAATGGATAAACTTAATATCAAAAAATTCGATGTAATACTATTTAATGCCCCTTATCTTCCAACCTCAGAGGAGGAGAAACTTGAAAAATATTTAAATTATGCATTTGATGGGGGCATTGATGGAAGACAAGTTCTTGATAGGTTTATCCATAAAGTTAGCCATTATTTAGAAGAAAATGGTATAATTCAAATAGTTCAGTCATCATTAACAGGGGAAGAAAAAACATTAACATTATTAAAAAAACATGGATTTGAGGCTAAAAAAACCGCATCAATGAAATTCCCTTATGAGGAATTACAGATAATTACAGCTAAGAGAGGATAGTATGCATATTAAGGATGTTAAAAGCAAAGATATTATAAAATTTATAGAAACATTTGCACCACCTGAGCTCGCAATTGAAGGGGATAATATAGGACTTCAAGTTGGAGGTAATCTAAACAGAGATATTGAAAAAATCGGTATAGCATTAGACCCTTCATTAAGTGTTGTAAAAAAGGCAAAAAATAAAGGAGTCGATTTTTTATTTACTCACCATCCTATTTTGAAAGACCCCATTAGGACATTTACTGGGGTTATGTATGAGAAATTAAAGATATTGATGGAAAATGAAATCATACTATACTCTGCCCATACAAATTTGGATATATGTAAAAATGGGTTAAATGATGCACTTGCAGACTTATATCACTTAAAAGATGTTAAATATCTATACGATAATGGGTTAGGTAGGTTAGGTATATTTAATGGAACATTTGAGGATATTTTAAATATTACAAAAGAATATATTACAAAAAATCCCACTGTTGTAAATGCAGAAATTGTAAATAATAAAAATAATAACAGTAAAAACAACAATAAAAAAGATTTAAAGGTTGCTATTCTCTCAGGTTATGGATTATCTCAAAAATCGATTAATTATGTATCAAAATTTGCAGATGTTTATATATCTGGGGATTTAACCCACCACTCAAAGATACTTGCGGAGGAGCTCGGTTTATGTGTGATAGATGGAGGACATTATGGAACAGAAGTTTATGGCTTAAAATTATTTAAAAAATATATTGAGGATTATTTAAATGTTGAATTGATTTCGTTGGATTTTTAATAATATTCTTGCTTTTCTTTTTTATGTTTTTATTTTTTTTCTTATTTTTCTTTTTTATTTTTATTCTTTCTTTTTTATAATTAAAAAATAAATAAAAACATTTTTATATTTTATATATCATAATTTATAATAATAATTATAATCATTTGTAATGGGTGTTTTTATGGATTTAACTATTGTCCAAAAAGAGATACTTCAAGAATTGATAGCCATATACAGAGAAAAGAATAGGCCAGTTAAAGGAACAGAAATAGCAATTAGATTAAATAGAAACCCGGGGACTATTAGAAATCAGATGCAGGCTTTAAGAGCATTAAATTTAGTAGATGGGGTGCCTGGACCAAAAGGGGGATATGTTCCAACAAGTAGTGCATATAGGGCCGTAGGATTAATATCAGGTGAAGAAGAAATAAGTGTGCCTATTTATAAAGGGGATGAAAGGGTTGAAGGAGTCTATGTTGAAAAAATAGTTTTTGATACCGTTGCACATGAAAAATCCTGTTCTTCGATGATATATATAAAAGGAGATACAAAAATATTCAATGAAGGGGATATTGTAAAAATAGGGCCCACATACCACAATAAAATAATAATCTTTGGTAAGGTATCTGGAAGGGATGACATAGACCATATATTGCTAATAGATGTTATAGGTGTTACAAGTATTCCAAATATAACTGTTAAAAGCATAGCAATTAAAGAAGATTTAATATGGCTAAGTCCAGATACAAACATAAAAGATGCTGCTAAAATATTTTATGATAACAATATAAACGGAGCTCCGATAATATCCAACGGCAACTTGGTGGGCATATTAACACTTCACGACCTTGCCTATGCCCTTTCAAACAGTTTAGAAAATGAATCCGTAGAAAAGATTATGGCTAAAAATCCTTTAACGATAACGCCCGATAAAAAAGTGTATGATGCCCTTATTCTAATGGAAAAACAAGGTGTTGGTAGATTGATAGTTGTAGATAAAGATAGTAAGGTAATAGGCATTATTACAAGAACAGATGTGTTAAAACTCATTGAAGGAGCATTATTTCCAAAGATATTAAAAGAATTAATTGACAAAAAAGAACTGTAAATTATTTTTTATTATTTTTATTACTTAATACATAACATATTCTTTTTAAAAAGTATAAAATAATTATATGCATTTAAAAATAGCAGGGATTTTAAAAAAATAAATAAATTAAAGTCTTACATAATTTTTCTTTAATTTTTCTTTCCAAATCATATCGATATCAATGCTACCTCCTTGAAATTCCCCAATATCAATATCTCCATAGGTATCTTCGATATCCCCTTCAATCTCCATATATATTCTTTTTAAATCCTCTATATTATTTTCATCAGTTTTCCAAAATCCCCTTTGATATGCCTCTAACAATCTTCTTCCAATTTCTTCAAGGGCGTAGGGGTTATTTTTTCTAAAAAATTCTCTGTTTTCTTCGTTTTTCACATATGTATTATATATTTCATCAAAAATCCAGTTATCAACTTCTTTTGTTGTAGCACTCCAACCAAATACCCTTCCAACCCTTTTTGATATATCTCCTGCCCCCTTATAGCCGTGTCTTTTCATGCCTTCAATCCACTTTGGATTTAATAGTTTTGAAAGTGAGACCCTTTCAATCTCTTCATTTAAAGTCCTCATTTCCACATTATTTGGATTTCTTGTATCCCCATAGTATGCTTTAACATCCTTTTTTGAAATAACCCTTGCAGCATTTGTCAATCCGCCATGAGTCCCAAAATAACAACAGCACCCAAATAAATCGTATTCATCACTTACAGTTTTATTAAATGTTAAATCCACACTTTTTAATATATTTTCAAATGATTTTTTTGCCTTATCTCCATAAACACCTTTTCCATAGGCATAGGAATTCCAAAACATAAATGCATCTTTTAAATCCTCTTCATTTTCCCATGCACTTGAATATATGGCATATTTAACACCATTTCCATAAGTTCCTGGTTTTGAACAGAATATTCTGTATGTTGCCTCCCTAAATGATAACCCATTATTTAATCCTTCCATTACATGCTTTTTAACAAAATTCATCTCATCAGGTTCATCAAGCTTTGCAACCTTTGAAACTGCCTCATCAACAATTTCCATGCAATTTGGGAAATTATCCCTTAAAATCCCGCTTACCCTCAATGTTATATCAATTCTTGGTCTTTTTAATTCTTCCAATGGGATTATTTCTACACCAACAACCTTTCCATGTTTCCATTTTGGTTTTGTCCCTAATAAATGTAGTATTTGTGCCATTCCCTCTCCATCAGCCCACATAATATCTGAACACATCCAATACATAGCCACATTTTCTGGATATCGTTTTTCTTCCTCTAAATATTTATTAATAAGTTTCTCAGCAAGTAATACCCCAACTCTATAACTTGCCTTGGTTGGAACTTTGTATGGGTCTAATGAATAAAAATTCCGTCCAGTTGGTAAAATATCGTCTCTTCCTCTTGTGATTAATCCAGATAGTCCAGGTTCAATGTATTTTGCATCAAATCCATTTAACAAACTTTCTATTTCTTTTGAATCATTTAATCTTTTATTTAAATCAATTATCCTTTCTTTTAAATGTCCATCATTTATATCTTCACCATTCAATACTTTTTTTATACTCTCTCGAAGTGAATAATCCTTTAAATTTTTATCTTTATAATCAAATTCCAATATTGCATTTATAAATTCAATTCTTTTATCTCCCTGCGGGAGCTCACCAAATATATGCATACCATCGTTACATTTAGATGTTTTTATCATTTCCAATGTATTCCGTATTTCTGGAAATATTTTATTAAAATTATCATGGATGGATTTATCTCTATCCTTTTCAATATTTTCAATTATTTTCTTAATTTTTAATAAATTGGTTTTTTTAACCTCTTCAACAATTAAATGCTCTAATTGATGTCTTCTTGATATATCCATCTCTTTTAAATATTCTTCTACATAGTTATTTAGCGTTTCAAGTTCATCATAAAATGCATCAACCATGACTGTTTGCATGTGGTCAATTAATGTAGCATAACTTCTTCTCTTTGCAATAGTCCCCTCAGGCGGATTATCGGAATTATAGATATATAGATGGGGGATATCACCTATACATATATCGGGATAACATTTACTCGATAATCCCACATTTTTTCCAGGTAAAAACTCCAAACTTCCATGCGTTCCTACATGGACAATTACATCGCCAATTTTGTTAAAGTAATGATATGATGCTAAAAATTGATGAGTTGGAGGACATTCAGGGTCATGAAGTATCTTACAGACCTTTCCATCACACCTTGCACCAGCACAGCCTCTTTTTGGTTGAACACAGATATAGACATTACCAAATTTCAATCCAGTTATTACAATGTAATTCTTCCCATCTTTTTTAAATATCATTCCTGGTGGAACTCCATCGTCTTTTCCATTTAAATCTCCCCATGTATCCAATACCTTATTTTTAACACTTTCAGGAAGGGTATTAAAATAATCCATATATTCTTTTTCATCCATTAAATACAGAGCTCCGCCTTTGGATATTATTTCATTTACAGTAGTCCATCTAAATGCCGATATCGCCTTTTTATTTAGAATCATCTTTGCAAGGTTATTTCCATCTTCTGGAATATTTTCAATATAATATCCTTCTTTTTTCATTCTTTTCATGATATTTACTACACTTTGAAATGTATCCAAATGTGCGGCACTTCCAACCGTAGCCTCAACAGAAGCACATGCATTATTATGTAAAATAAATATTACTTTTCTATCATTTTTAGCTTTATTTTTCAAATCAATCCATCTTTTTATTCTGCTAATCACTTTATCAATTCTATCTTCAATAGACTTTTTTTTCTCTAAACTCTCATTTTTTTCCGTAGTTCCAATGATTATTGGTTCAATAACTCCTTCAAATTCAGGTAATGCAACATTCCATCCAATTTCAGATGATAATCCTTGAATATCCTCTTTCCATTCATTGTAAGATTTATAATAACTCGTTATAGGATGAAATATTGGAACATTTAATTTTTTTAATATTTCGGAGCTCGTAATTTTCTTCAATGAATGGTTATGGTTATCTTTAACGGTGCCCAATGGAAATGATAATAAATTAATTAATGCATCGATTATAGGTGTGCCATTCTTAAAGAAATATGTTAAAACACTCTCTCCACTTCCTAAGGCACCTAAATCTTCATCCTTTGCACCATAGGTAAATACTGGAATAACATTAAAATATACACCTAATTTATTTATTAGTTTATCTATAACCTCCATATCTTCATTTACAAGGTAATGTCTAGAAAATAAAACACCAATGGTATTTTTCTTATCAAACTCACTATTTTTTAAGAAATCCTCTAATTTTTCATAAAGTATTCCTTTATTGGATAATTTATTTTTTGAATATATGCCCTGAAATGGAAGTTTTATTGGTTCATTGTAATTTATTTCCACAAAATTACTGTTATTATTACTATTACTATTATTATTACTATTATTACTATTTTCATTAATATTATTACTACTACCAAAATCGCTATTTGCCAATAGATATAATATTAAATTTTTGAAGTTATCAATGCCACCATAGGTCGTGTATAAATAAGCCTTTGAGGATAATTTGGAGTTCCAATATGTAGGGTCTTGCCCAGTAATTACTAAATTTTTAAAATCTGAGTTTATATTATTATTATCCTTTATACTATCATAAAATTCATCGGACGAAGTCCTATACATGAAAACAATATCGGATTTTTTTGCATCTTTTAAAAATTCCTCTAATTTATCGGATATATCTCGTGTGGAGTAAATATTTAAATTAAGGTCAATATTATGGTTATATTTAAGTTCCTTTTTTAAGGATTTGTATGCTTCATTCATTATTGAACAGTATGATGCCCACATTACCACAGTTATTGTTATATCCTGTGTTATATATTTGGTAATACTTTTTTTGTCTATTATCATATTAACACCATAATATATTAATATAATTATTATAGCAATATTAAAAAATTATAGTTAATCTTATATATAAGTTACTATTATTGTAATGATTAATAATGATGAATTGAAAATTATAAAAATAACCTAATAATATATATAATTAAAAATATTTATAATAAAATTAAATTTATTTTAATAGATTTAATAATTTTAATAATTAATAATAAATTTAACATTAAAAGAGGTAATCTTATGGTCGTATTTCCATTTACAGCAATAGTAGGACAGGAAAAAATGAAAAAAGCACTAATATTAAATGCAATTAATCCAAAAATAGGCGGTGTATTGATTAGAGGTGAAAAGGGAACAGCGAAATCCACAACAGTAAGGGCGTTGGCGGAGCTCCTGCCTGAAATTGAGGTTGTGGAAAATTGTCCCTTTAACTGCAATCCAAATGGTGATATGTGCGATATATGTAAAGAAAACAAAACAAAAGGAACATTAAAAACCATTAAAAGAAAGATGAAGGTTGTGGATTTACCAATAGGAAGCACAGAGGATAGAGTAATAGGAACACTCGATATAGAAAGAGCCATAAAAGAAGGCGTAAAAGCACTTGAACCCGGTATATTGGCAGAAGCAAACCGAAATATACTGTATATCGATGAGGTAAATTTATTGGATGACCATATTGTAGATATTCTTTTAGATGCAGCAGCCATGGGATGGAATACTATTGAAAGGGAAGGTATAAAAGTTAAACATCCATCTAATTTTATATTGGTTGGAACGATGAATCCAGAAGAAGGTGAGCTCCGACCACAGATATTGGATAGATTTGGTTTAATGGTTGATGTGGAAGGATTGAATGATGTTAAACAGAGAGTGGAAGTTATAAAGAGAGTTGAGAAGTTTAATACAAATCCAGACGAAATATTTAAAGAGTATGAAGAAGAACAGATTAAACTAAGGGAAAAAATAGAAAATGCGAGAAAAATATTGGATAGTGTAAAAATTAGCGATGATTTATTGGAATTAATCTCAAAGATTTGTATAGAATTAAACATCCCCACAAATAGAGCAGATATAACTGTGGCAAGAACTGCAAAAACCATAGCTTCCTTTAATGGAAGGGATTATGTCAATACCGATGATATCAAGGAAGCATGCGAATTGGCACTGCCCCATAGGATGAGAAGAAAACCATTTGAACCACCACAATTAAACAATGAAAAAATAGAGGAAATGATAAACGATTTTGAAAAAAATAATGAAAATAATAAAAACGATGAAAATGACAAAAAAAATAATAATAATCAAAATGAGAATGAGGAAGAGAATAAAAATGGACAAGAGGATAATCTAAAAAAAAACTAAATGAAAACGATAAAGAACGAAAAGAACAGGACGAAAAAACAGATGTGCATGACGATAATAAAGATAAAGAAGATAAAAAGGACAATCCCAATGAAAACGATAATAACCAAAATACCAATAATAATAGCAATAACGATAATAATAGTAACAATAATAACGATAAAGATAATGATAGTAATAATAAAAATAATAAAGACAGCAACGCTCAGGAACAGATGTTTAATGCCAAAGGAGGTATAAACCCAAATATAATAAAAATACAACTAAAAGATAATATAAGTAGGTATTCAAGCGGAAGGCATGTTAAAAGTATAAGTAAAAAAGGTAGATACATAAAATACAGGATTCCAAATGGAAAAACGACCGATATAGCATTTGATGCCACACTAAGGGCAAGTGCATTGTATCAAAAGGATAGAAAAGAAAAATCCGATAATAAAAATGTGGCATTGTATCTTAAAAAGGAAGATTTAAGGGAAAAAATAAGGGAAAGAAAAATTTCAACAAATATACTTTTTAGTGTGGATGCAAGCGGTTCTATGGGGGCTATGAAAAGAATGGAAGCTGCAAAAGGGGCTGTGGTATCCTTATTAATGGATGCATATCAAAAGAGAAATAAGGTATCTATGATTACATTTAGAAAAGATAGTGCGGAGCTCCTATTACCATTCACATCATCTGTCGAGCTCGCAGAGAAATGTTTAAGTGAAACCCCAACAGGCGGTAAAACTCCTCTTTCAAAGGCATTTTTAAAATCTTATGAAGTGATTAAAAACAACATGAGAAAAAATCCAAATATCATTCCAATAGTTGTATTTATAAGTGATTTTAAGCCAAATGTAGCCATGGAAAAAGATTATATAAAAGAAGTATATGATATCTGTGAAAAATTTGCAGAAGATGAAATAAATGTAATACTAATAGATACTGAACCAAAATCATTTATAAAAATAGGTATTGGAGAAAATATTGCTAAAAAATATGGATTTAAATATTATAAAATTGATGATTTATCCTCCGAAAATATATTAAATGCCCTTAATTAAATAATTAATCATAAAATTTTTTTAACATTTATATCGTATTTATCCTTATTTTTAACGATACCTATAATATCTATATCTCCACATTTTTCTATTGTTTTAAAGGTTTTTTCATAGTAAGGAATATCACCTAAATCAGTTATACAATTTATAATTACTCCTTTAACAGATATATTTTTGTTTCTCAGATGCTCGATTGTTAAAAGTGTATGATTTATGGTTCCTAAGTTAGGTCTTGAAACTATAATCGTAGGGAGCTCTAAGAATTTTATTAAATCGGACATCAAAAAGTTGTCTTTTATTGGAACACAAACTCCCCCAGCCCCTTCTACAATTAAAAAGTTGTATTTGTTTTTTAAAATATTGAAGGAATTTTTTATTCTGTTTTTTATTTCTTCCAAAGAAATATTGTAATTTTCAACTTCAAAGGCAATATTTGGGCATAGTGGATTTTTTAAGTTTATTGGATTTATTAAGTCTAAATCGTCCTTTAAATTCAGTGTATTTTTTAAGGTTATTGTGTCCTCTCTCCCCCCTGATTCTATTGGTTTAAGGTATCCAACATTGATACCTTTTTCTTTTAAAATATTTCCTAAAATGGATGAAACATAAGTTTTGCCAACTCCTGTGTCGGTTCCTGTAATAAATATCATGTTATCACTTTAATTGCTATTTTATAAAATAAAATAAAAATTAATATTATAATTTACAAAAATAAAATCAATTAATCTTAACTTTTAATATATACATATTTTTATATACGGTTTATATCGGAGCTCCGAAGTGATAATAAAAACTTATAGTATGAGCTCAGACATGATTATTTATAAATTGAATGTATATAGTTAAAAATTAAAGTAGTGTTTCTACCATTTCAAACAATGTTTTAAATTTATAATCGTTACTATATGTCTCATTTTCTTCTTCGATTATTTTAAAGAATTCATCAGATATCAAATATTTACAAACTGACAGTGTGATTACGGTATTCCTCTCTTTATTAGTTCTTTACTACACGATTTAACCACTTCATAAAATGATAAACCATATTTATGGCTTAAATATTCTATGCAATTTGAAACTATTGCTAAAAATCTAATAAACCCTATATTACTATTTTTAGATGTTAAATAGTTCCCTTCAATTTTTAAAACTGATTTATCCCTTTGATGCTTTTCTTCTATCATAGGTCTCTTGATATATTCCCCTATTATATTTTCTGCCTTCTTTTTATGGTCTATACATACCAAATACTTGGGTTCCTCCTGGTTTCGAAGCGAATCTGAAAGATTCGCTGACTTACAAAAACCCCTTGGGTTTTTGTTAAGTTTCATTAGCACTGCAACGATTTTAACCCTACCTACATTAGGGATATTAACCACTTTATGATATAGTTTAACTTCTGTTTCGTTAATTGTCCTTAATTTAAACTTATTTTCTTCCAAATCCTTCTTAAATAGTTTTTCTATTTGGACTTTCTTACCAAAATACTCAACTATGATGTTTTTCTTAATTTTCCCAATGTAACATAGACCCAATTTCTTAGACTCCTTCATAACATCCTTTGTAGTTATAAAAGCGTCTCCTATTACCGTCCTGATATCGGTGTTGGATAAGAACCCAAGAATATCTATAAATATATTTGTAGATTTTTGTTTAAAGGTTTTGTTGTAGTATAAATTGAGTATATCCCTTTTTATTATGATAAATACAGCAATTTATTTGTTCTTGATAGAGTTTTTTATGTTCTTCGATGTAATTATATCTAATACCACATCCATAAACCTTTTCACTCCATCTCCTTATGAATGTTGAATCAATTATTGCAGTGAATTTAAACCTTTTATCATTCAAGATATCGGGAAGGCTTGCTAATTGGTTATATACGCAAATCTCATTTTTTGATAGTTTTTGAATGTTTTTGATGATGGTAGTTCTGTGGATTTTTGAAATACTCTCTGAAAATGCTTTAATGGTCTTTATTGGGGTTAGCACTCTAACCTGTGCAAACCTGGATAACTCATCTGAACAGTTAAATCCTAAACTATTTATAGAATTAGTGAGTACATTATTAAGTGTTTCTAACCTGTTATCACTAAACTTTTTTATTTGAGTATATTGCTTTTAACTATTTTTATTTTTTGATGTTAAGGTTGATATCGTTAAATCACACTATCAGTTAATATAAATTTTTTTAATAATTTAATAATTTTCGTAATTTTTTATATAATTTTTTAACTATTAATATTAATATAATTACATATACTAATATACTCACATATAACGATATAATTTAATGATATAATATATAAATATATTTTTTAATAATAACCCTAATCCAAAATTTAAAAAAAAGAAATAAAATTATTTTTGTTGTTTATTTTTATGATATATAGGAGTCCATTTTAACTTTCTTGCAACTCTTTTGAGTTTGAAATTTTTTTCACATTTTGATGAGCAGAAAAATATAACGGAACCGTCTTTTTTTACATATTTTTTTCCAGTTCCTGGCTCAATTTTTCCGCCACAAAAATTACATGTTTTCCATTCCATGTTATTCACCTTATCTTCTTCTACCTAATGGTTTTGCTTCTCTTTCTGTTTCTCTAAGCATTATAATATCCCCAACTTTAACAGGACCTTTAACATTTCTTGTTAAAATCCTTCCAGTATCTTTTCCACCGAGGATTTTACATCTTACTTGGAATATTTCTCCTGTTACGCCGGTTCTTCCGCTTACTTGGAGAACTTCTGCGGCTGTTGCCTCCTTATAGACCATGTCATCAGACATTTAATCACCTATCCGTATAATTTTATATTTATTTATGCTTTTAATGCGTTTAATTTTTCTACCAATTCTTTTAATGCGTTTGAATCTCCCTCAGCTATAACAGCTACGGCTGATGTTGGAACTTCTAAGCCAATGGCTTTTCCCAAATCTTCTTTTGTAGCTACATATGAGTAAGGAATACCTTTTTCTTCGCAAATTACAGGTATATGAGCAACGATTTCTTCTGGTTGGACATCTTTTGCCAAAACTACTAATTTAGCAGTTCCTCTTTCTACTGCTTTTGTTACTTCATTTGCTCCTTTTTTAACTTTTTCTGATTTTGAAATTACATTTACTGTTTTTTCTTCTATTTCTTGTGGAACTTCAAATTTTACATATATAGCCATAGTATGACCTCCTTCATTTTTAAAAATCGTTTTTTATCCGGATTATGCCCACTCATATCATCATGGTATTAAAAAGAGTGGCTAGTGCCTATATCCTTCAAAGTTATATATATAGATTATGGTCTAGCATATTTTGAGATTTAACTATGTATTTAAATATTTAATCTAATTTTTAATATAATTAAGTTTCATATTGCTACAAATAGAAATTTATATATATTACCTCATTTACAGTTAAATTATATTCTATTAATAAATAATGTATTATGTAATTAAATATAATTAATAACAGATGTTAAAATAGCAATATTGGCAGTATGGCTAAAATAAAAACTAAAAATAAAAAAATAAAAAGATATATCGAAATATCACCAGCTGATAACCATGGACATAAATAATTATCCGTTTCTAAAAAAATTGAAGAATAATGAAATAAAAGAGCAAATAAAAAAGGTCGTTGATTTTCATGGTTGTTTAAGTCCTGGGGCATTAATAGGGGTTTATATGTTTAATATGGCTAAAAGCATTCTAAATATTGGTAATGGAGAACGGATATATGCAACATGTGAAACTTACAACTGCCTACCTGATGCATTCCAAGTTCTTGGAAGATGCACAATAGGAAACAAAAGATTAAAAATAAAAGATACAGGAAAAATGGCGGTTATAGTAAATAAAATGGGAAAAGAAGGAGAAACCATTAAAGGCGTTAGGATTATTCTTGACGATAAAAAAACTGTTAATTATCCAGCACTTCATGCCTGGTATATGAATACAAAAAAGATTCCTCATGATAATGTAATATTGGATATTGTTAATGCTGGGGAATCAGTATATTCCTATGAATTTTTAGCTGTTGAAGTGCCATATAAACCCAAAAAAAGAATAGAATTATGCAATATTTGTCAAGAACCATTTATTTCATACAATGGAGAAAAGATATGCCCCAGTTGTAAGTAAGAATGATAATAATATTAAATTAAAAATAAATAATAAAAATTAACTATTTGGTGATAGAATGGATACAATTACGCTTGTTCCAAGGAATAACATTGGTATGCCCATTGAGGCTGATGTAATTTCTCCCGATGTCTTTGCAAATAAAACCCTCGATGAAATAAAATCGTTACTCGTTTGGCAGGGAAATACGAGAGCTCCGTTATCAGAATTTTTTGACATAATAGGAGCTCCTTCAAAAGAACCCGCTATTGTAATTAACGGTGATGTGAGTAGGGTAAAATACATCGGTTCAAATATGAGCTCTGGAAAAATAACAATAAACGGCAATGTAGGTATGCAGTTAGGCTATGAGATGAGAGGTGGAGAGATTACAGTAAATGGCAATGCCGATAGGTTTGTAGGAAGTGAAATGAAAGGAGGTAAAATCCACATAAAAGGGAATGCAGAAGATTATATCGGATGTGCATACAGAGGGGATTGGAGGGGGATGAGAGGAGGCACTATAATTATTGAAGGAGATGCGGGAAATAACATTGGAGGCGGAGCTCTTAAAGGAGAAATAATTATAAAAGGAAATGTGGGTCAATTCTGCGGTATTAACCTAAGAGGTGGAAAAATCTTTGTTGGTGGAAATGCTGAAAGAAATGTCGGTGCTGAAATGGTTAAAGGAGAGGTTATAATTTGTGGAACTATTGATAAATTTCATCCAGGTTTTGAATTAACCGATGAGATAGATGGAACGGAGCTCGGGATGGATGGAACATTCCTTAAATTTATAGGAGACAATTCCAGAAAAAAACCAAAAGGGGTATTGTATGTTTTAAAAGAACATAATAAGCATCTTATAGAATCTAAATCAAAATCTAATAACTGTATTAATGATAATATTAGCAATAATAGTAATATTAACAATGATATTAATGAAATGAGAAAAAATAAAATTGAAGCAATATTTAACTCAGGAAGCACCATCGTGCAAGGAGCTATTATTAAAGGAGGTAATAAATTCACAGAAGAATATGTTAATGAATGTGCAGTTTGTTATTTACATCCAAATGATTACGACATATTGGGGCAACCGCAAAAGGTCAGAGTATCAAGAAATGGATATTATGTAGTTTTAAGAGCATTTCCCAATAATAATCTCCAAAGAGGCAATATTTTTGTTCCAAGGAGTATTTGGGCAAATGTTATCGTAGAGGCCTATACTGAAGGCACAGGTTCTCCAAATTATAAAGGAGGCAGGGTAGTTGTAGAGCCTGCTTCTGATGATGATACTATATTGAGTGCAGAGGATATAATAAAATCATATTAAAAAGTATTAAAAAATATTATTAAAAAATATTAAAAAATCCACAGGTGAAATAATGAAAAAAGTATATAAAAATATTGTATGTCCAGTCTGTGGAGGCTCCTGTGATGATATTGAAGTGGAAATCGACTCCGAAAAAGAAGAGATAGTAGTTAAAAATGCCTGTAAGATGGGTGCAGCAAAATTTAAAGAGATATATAGCCCCCACAGAATCAGAAATCCTATGATAAAAAAAGATGGAAAATTTGAAAATGTAAGCTGGAATAAAGCTTTGGATAAGGCATCTGAAATACTTGCAAATGCAAAAAGACCCCTATTTTTTATGGGAAGTGAAACATCAACAGAGGCTATGAGAGTTGGATTGCAGATGGCAGAATATCTAAGGGGCGTTGCTGATTCCAATTCTACCATATGACACGGACCTACGGTAATGGGTATTCAAGAATCAGGACATCCAGGAGCTACCGCTGGAGAGATAAAAAATAGAGCAGACTTAGTAGTGTATTGGGGAACTAATCCAATGGACTCAATGCCAAGACACATGTCAAGATATGCAGTATATACAAGAGGATTTTTTAGAGAAAGAGGTAAAAATGATAGATTTGTAATTACAATAGACCCAAGAAGAACAGCCACGGCAAAGGCATCTGATTGGTATATTCCTATAAAACCTAACTCCGATTATGAGGCATTTGCAGCATTACTAACAATATTAAGAGGAAAAGAACCACATCCATCCATAGAGGAAATTACTGGAATATCTATTGAGGCATTAAAAGAATTGGCACATAAAATGAGCACCTGTCAGTTTGGAGCTCTGTATGGTGGATTGGGATTGGCTTCATCAAAGGGAAAACATAGAAATATTGAAATGATTATGAAATTAATAGCCGAGCTCAATAAATATACAAAATTCACCATAGGGGCAATTAGGGGACATTGCAATGTATCAGGATTTAACCAGATTGCTTCTTGGATGTATGGATATCCATTTGGAATAGATTTTCTTAGAGGATATCCAAGATATAATCCAGGGGAAACTACAACAGTTGATTTATTACTAAACAAAGAAGTGGATGCTTTATTTGTAGTAGGTGCTGATTTAGGAGCTCACCTACCAAAAGAGTGTGTGGAGTATATGAAAGATATTCCTGTGGTATGTATCGATATAGCACCATGCCCAACAACAGCATTAGCCGATGTGGTATTGCCCGGTGTAATTGATGCTATGGAATGCGGTGGGACATTTTATAGATTTGATAATGTGCCTATTAACTATAAACCATTTACAAAATCACCATTTTCATTCACGGAAAGTAATTATGATACATTAAAACAGTTATTTGAAAAAATAAAAGAGAAAGTAAATAATAATCCAGAAAGGACAGCAAGTGATGTGAGAATAGAGGTTTAAATATATATTTTTTTATTTTTTATAATTTTTATTTTAATTTTATAATTTTTATATATTTTTCTAGCTTTTATATACCCCTATGCAAATGGTACTAGAAAAATATAAAAAAGTATTACTATTAATATCAGTGGAAATTTATTATCTTTTATTTATTTGTTTTATTTATGTTTATTATAATAAAATATACCTTAAATATTTACTATTTTTAAAATAAAAGTTAAATATCAATTTTTAAAATTTTGGAATATATAAATGTTAATAATATTTTAATCAATGTTATTAATAAATTTAATTTTTCTTTCTTAGTCTTACGAGCTCAGCGAGTAAGTCGTATGAATTCACGAAGTGAATTCTGAGATTAAAACAAGATGGAAATAAATATAAAAAAAGGAATTAATCAATTTAAGTTAAATGTTTATAAAACTAAATACATAGTTAAAAGACTATCTTTATAATTTTTTATTTAATTTTATTTTTATTTAATCAAAAACCCATACATTAACAATATCACCTTTTTTCTTCAAAATTTCATCTTCTTTTATCTCGATTAATCCATCAGCATAGGCAATTGAAGTAATCAAATTAGAACCTTTAAATGTAGGATATGCCATACCATTTTTTAATTTAACTGGGCGGTAATAAGTCATACCATATTCAGAATGTATATCTTCCGATAGCTGAGCTCCGAAAACTTTCTTTGAAAATGGAATATGTGCCATCCTTTTTAAAAATGGAAGTAAGAACACATAGCTACAAGTTAAACAGGATACCACATTTCCGGGCATGCAGAAAATCGGTTTTTCATTAATTTCTCCAAAAAGCATAGGCATTCCAGGTTTCATTCTGACCTTGTGAAATATTATATTCCCCATATCTGATACTACCCTTGAAAGATAGTCCTTTTTTCCAGCAGATACTCCACCAGAGGTTATAATAATATCGCAAGACTCCAACGCTTTATTTATCTTACGTTTTAAGTCGCTAATGTCATCTTTTGCACATCCAATAAATATCGGTTGGCAGTTTGATTTTTTTACAATGGAAAAAATTGTTTTGGAATTAACTTCATTTATATATTGTAATTCATTTCCTGTGGATATGATGCCGACATTAGGAGTTTTATAAACCTTTACTTTTTTAATGCCCAATGATGCAAGAATTCCTATGTTTCTCTCATTTATTATAGTTCCTTTTATTAGAACCTTGTTATTCTTTTTTATATCTTCCCCTATATTTATTATATTGGATTCTTCAATGTTTCCCATTAAACGAAGCTCATTTCGATATTTTTTAGCATATTCAACAGGTATTACATAATTAGCTCCTTTGGGAATCTTTGCACCCGTGGCAACATAAACGCATTCATTATTTTTGATTTTTAAATCTCGCATGTCTCCTGCAAAGACTTCATCTATTATAGTATATTTCTTTGAATTTAGATTTACAACAGCATAACCATCCTTATCAGATTTATTAAAAAATGGAATATCTACTGTTGAAAAAATGTCTTCTGCTAAAACCTTGCCGTATGAATCGTATATCTCCACATAGGATTTTTTGTTAAATAATTTATTAAATAAATATTTATTCAACATATCTTTTGCATCACATACACCAATCATTATATCAAACCTTTAATTAATTATTAATTTAAATCTTGTTAATTAATCTTTAACTTTTTATAATTTTTAACTTTTTAATAATAGTAATTTTTTATAGTTGATATTAATTAAATTTAGTAATATATAACAATTACAGAGTATATTCATATAATATATATAAATTTCTAAAATAGTTTTTAGAATAATTCTAAATTTAGAGCTCTAATTCATTATGAATCCTAACTACAATAATGCACTATGCTGATATTATAGTAAAATAAGAATTTTTATTCCATACTCCATTTCACATTAAAAAAAGCATAAACCGTATTATATTTATATATAAAATAACAATTATATCTTATATGATTTTATATCATTTTAATTATTGTTGAATTTATGAATATTTAGTATTAATAACTTACTAATAATATCAATTATTATATCTTATGAATTTTATATTATTGAGAGACTGTTTATTCATATCTGAGAGACGGGGAGATATATATGTATTGGAGGGATTATTATGATGGAATTAGGAACAACAAAATATATTATTTATGCCGAGCTCATGGCAAATGGATATGTTGAAAAACACGATATCATTGGAGCAATATTTGGACAGACAGAAGGTCTTCTGAGTAGTGACCTTGATTTAAGGGACCTTCAAAAGAGCGGTAGAATTGGAAGAATAGATGTGGAGTTGGATAATACAAATGGTAAATCCTATGCTAAAATTGTTCTTCCATCGAGTTTGGATAAGGTGGAAACAGCCATATTGGCAGCCACATTGGAAACAATCGATAGGGTGGGACCTTGTTTAGCCACTGTTAAGGTGCTGAATGTCGAGGATATCCGTATTAAAAAGAGACAATATATTACAAATAGGGCAAAGGAGCTCCTAAAAACTCTCGTAGATAGCATGGTTGATACCTACGAAATTACCGAAGAGATAAAAGAATACATAAGAACTGAGGAAATAATTGAATATGGGGAAGATAAACTTCCAGCTGGACCTAATATAGACAATTCAGATGCCATAATTGTAGTAGAGGGCAGGGCTGATGTTATAAATCTATTAAGATGCGGTATAAAAAACGCCATAGCTGTTGAAGGAACATCAATTCCAAAATCTATAATGGAACTTTCAAGGAAAAAAACCACGACAATATTTACCGATGGTGATAGGGGAGGGGAGCTCATATTAAAGGAAGCTCTTCAAACATGTGACATAGATTATATTGCAAGAGCTCCGCATGGAAGAGAAGTTGAGGAGTTATCCAAAAAAGAGATTGTGAAATATTTAAGGTCAAAGATTCCAATTGAACAGTATATCCAATTAAATGCCAACAAGAGCAGTATTACAAATTGCTGTGATACTAATATAAGTAGTAAGAATGGT